>NZ_WNDO01000040.1 GCF_009912395.1 Luteibacter sp.
CGTTTGAGCCGTGCATGTTCGGCCAACTCCAAGCGTTGTGCCTGATCGTCCTGGTCGTGCCGCCGCGCCTGGGCGCGCCAACTGTACAGCTGGGCAGGCTGCAACCCCAGATCACGAGCCACCGTGGTTACCCCTTCTGTGGCCGCTCGCAACAGTGCCTGCTGCCTGAACTCCAGGCTGAACTCCTGCCCCTTTCTGCCTGCCTTGCTCTTGGTCATCGTCCACCTCCTATTGCGATAGTTAATCGCTTATAGGGGTGTCCGTGAAACGGGGGCAAGATCAGACGCAATAAAGGCATGCCCGTCTATCCCGGGGTAGATAGAGGTTGCAAAGGATGGCGGCCCAGTGGCTAGTAGGATCGTCGTCGTCGATTATTAGGGGAAAAAAATGGCCTCCACTAATCTTCTACGGCGGCTTCATGGAATCTTGACAGTGGACTTTTCGAAAATCGCACTCGTGAGGGTGCGACGATGGTCTTATTCGATATACCACTACTGCCGAACGATGAGGGCTACTGGACGCTTCTGCATGAGGGGCGGATTTGCAGCTTTTCAGTTCGCGTTCGAGCTATTGGCTTCGCCACCGATAGAGCAAGGGAGTCGGTTCAGTGTGGTCAGGTAGCCTTTGTGAATATCGAGGGAGAGGACGGAAAATGGCGAATCTTTCGTACCGATCTAAAGGCTCCCTTGGACGAACGGACAGACTAGCGTCGCAGACTAAAATCTGATGAATCCTGATTCATAAGCTTCAGGATTTTTTTGAAATCAGTTCTTACAACGCGCTCAGCTCACCTTTCATCAATACGCCGCTGAGCGATTTGAGGCGCTTCACTCTTGCACAGATATCCGACTCGATCTCTCCAAAATGAATGGACGAGCCGAGCATCTCAGCAGGCGGTTCGCCCGTGCCTGGGAAGACGGCATGCCACACCCAAGGGCGCGATTCGCCATCTCGAGTTGCAGTGACGGCGACTTTAACTGGGGCGCCTGATCGATCGGTGCACGAAAAGACGAGCCGCATGGGCTTTGGTAGGGTATGCATGTGAGATATCCGGTGGGGAGCCGATTAGAGGCCAGGGCGTATTCCCCGTGGGAGGCGGCGCAGTATGGCCGAGACCGTTCTCTGCCCCCACGGTGACACACTTGGCGCCTGGAAGCCAATATTCCCGCCCTTGTTAACCTGCGGGAGATTGCCCTTAGCAACGGGCTTCTCTGCTCGCGTTGACCGGACGTTAGCGTCGCATGCCCTACCGTAGCCAACCTGAATGCTGGAGTTTGCATCATGACGGACACGCGTTACACCTGCGGCTACGCAGTCACATCACATAGGATGGGTGGTTACGTGGGCTCGTTCGAAATCTTCGATGAGGCCGGAGATGTCGTCGAAGCTTGGATTAGCCCCACGCCAGCACGCACTCAAAAGGAGGCGCTGATTGTTGCTGAGACGAAGGCTATCGAAGCGCGCGCTGCGCTAGATCAACGCACCATTTCGGCGGCCAGCCCTCGTTGAGCGCCGAACTACAAATGATTCACTCGATCGGCCAGACGCGCAGGCGAGCTAATCTCCGGCATCTGGTGTTTGAGTATCAACGAAGTGGCGTGTCGTCTTGGCGCATCCTTGGACAGCTTGTTGCCGGTGTCGATGGTCAAACATTGATCGGTCTCCTTCGAGATGACCCCATCAGCGATGCGCTTGCGCGTAACATCGAATGGCACGCTAACAGACCTGTCGGCTGGATGGACACCCGTTGGGAATGTGCGCTTGACGACTAGGTGTTCGCTTACCTGTCAGCGACGACGGGCATGCAGCGGGTAGAAATGCCCCCTTAAGGGTGACGCAGGATAGATAGGGTTCTCGTGCCGAATCCGTGCCCAGTCCCATTGGTCTAGAGCGGCGTCGCCGTCGCAATCCGGATAAGGGCACAGGCGAACGCCATCCACTTTGCGGAATTCACGAGCGCTATACGCCCGCTCGCAGCGGAGGCACCATACGGCGAATTTTGCGGCGATCGATTCTTCTTCGGTCGACATGTTCGTCCTCGCTGAATTCGAGTCACCAATGTAGCGCCATGGCTGTCGAAGGAAGGCGAGGAGATCGAGGAACCTACCATAGGCAGGATTTAGCGCCGGTCGAGCCTACCCCGCTTTAGTCGGCGACAGCGGTCCGTTCATGCGCTCCCATTCCTCGACGCGTTCGCGGTTGCAGACGGTGCACCCACCAATCGAGCGATGCGAGATCCGGCGCGCATGTGCGTGCAGAAGGCCGTTGGTTACCCGAAGAACAAAGGCCCCGAACTAATCGAGCCGCTTGGCGAATGACGTCGCTACTCGGCCTTACCAGCTTCGGGACCTTCGATCCGTCCTATCAGATGCCCACCATCCTCCACCGCGTGGACTGATCGCCCGTTTCGCCGCAGCCACTTGCTTCGAAGGGGCGGTAGAAGGTGGCGTCGGCCTTCATGCACCAGTGAGTGGCTACGCTGACGATGTGGCGGGCCACAAGCGGGATCGGAAAAGTATTGGTTCCGAACGTGACGCTTCGCAGGGGGGCTTCAATCGTAAACTGCTGAAGCGGATCGTTCGTATTGCACGGATGCTGGCGGAGTCCTATGGCACCGCTGGCCGGATTGCTGCTCTCGACGGCCGCACACATACCCGAGTTGACGTTAACGATTCGCGCCATCGGAGCTTCGGCGTTGAAGGCGTACACCTGAAATGCCCACGATTGATTTGACGTTCCGGTGCAGGGGTAAAGCTGGATGATGGCACCGTCGTCCTTCGAATAGTCAACCACATCCCAGCACTGGTTGGTCAGGCTGGAAACGATAGCTGTCGATGGAGCAACTTGCGCTCGCGCGCCGCTCGTCCCGGACAGGCCGGCGAGTGCCAGCAGGCCAAGTAAAATGTACTTCATGAGTTATCTCTGGTGAGCCGCAGCATGCGGCGCGACATCGTGCAGGAAGGCCTCTGATCCGTCTGTAGGTTTTCCCCTACAAAATGTCATCGGATTATCCCAGCGCTGTCGGCGGCTAGGCTTGGCACACCAGCTTGCCCGCTGATTACAGGCGACGACACGGGGCCGTCCCGGGCCTGATCGAGGCCACGGCCTCATTGGACTCGTTGATGGGCGTGCTGGGTGCGCACCAGATGGGCGCCTACCCCCATAGAAAAGTACCTCCGACATGACCGATGTCAATGCCGATATTTACGGCTCTTTTTACGGATCAAGGGCAATTTCTAGCATTGGCGAATGGTAACCAGTTGATTTAACTGGTGGGTCGTGACGGACTCGAACCGTCGACCTACGGATTAAAAGTCCGCTGCTCTACCGACTGAGCTAACGACCCATACGCGAGAAGCCGCGTAGTTTAGTCGGCGGGGAAGGGGGGCACAAGTCGCAGGGGCGTGTTGTTCAGGTGGAGGCGACGATGGCCTGCACGTCGCGGCCCGATGCCCGCCAGGCGTCCAGGCCGCCGGTGAGGGGGTGGACGTCCGAGAAGCCCAGTTTCGCGAGGCGTTCGGCGACCTTGGCGGCGGAGGCCTCGTTGGGGCACGAGCAGTAGATCACCACCGAGGTGTGCCGGGGCAGGGTGGCCAGGGAGCTGTCCGCCGAGGCGAAGTCGAACAGGTGCGAGCCGGGGATCACGTACGGATCGTCGCGGCGACTGGAGGTCGAGCGGACATCCACGATCAGGGCGCCGGGATCGTTCGCCAGCAGCAGGACCAACTCGTCCACCGAGATCCGGGCGCGGCGAAAGCTCATGATGAGCAACTGGCGCCGGAAGAAGCGGAAGCCGATCCACAGCAGCAGGCCCACGGCGGCCAGCGCGGCGAGACCCACGCCAAACTCCCGCAGCAGGGCGAGCACGGCGTCGATCTGCTGGTAGAACACCAGGCCGGTGAACAGGCCGACGGCGATCCACAGGGCGGCGCCGAGCAGGTCGTAGAGGGTGAAGCGCGAGAAGCGGGTATCGCCTGCGCCGGCGATGGGGATGGCGACCAGCGACAGCCCGGGGACGAAGCGCGAGATCAGAAGCAGCTTCACGCCCCGTTTTTCGAAAAAGCCACTGGCCCGTCGCACGCAGGTATCGGGCGAGAGCGAGATGCGGCAGAGGCCGTCGAGCACGCGGTAGCCGAACCGGCGGCCGGTAAGAAACCAGGCGGCGTCGCCGGCGAAGGCGCCGGCCAGGGCGCCGATGAAGGTCGAGGCGACGAGCAGCGGCGAGTGCGACGTGGCGAGGCCACTGCCGACGAGGATCAGGGTGGGCATGGCCGGAACCGGCAGGCCGATGGCGGCCGCGAAGGTTGCCACGAACGCCACCATGGGCGCCGTTTCCGTCCAGTTGACGCTCGTCACGACCACATCCTCGATCGATCCCGTGTGGATCGCCGCCACGATACGCCTGTATGGGGCCGGCGGACAGGGGCGGCTCAAAGTGCCGTGAAGCGTTTCACCGAAACGGGCGCATGGGGCGTGCCGCCGGCTGCGCCGGGCAAGCTTACCCAGTAGAGGGTGCCGCGGCCGGGAAACGAGCGGACACCGATGCGCCCGCCTAGCGTATCGGCGATGCGGCGAGCGACGGCGAGGCCCAGTCCGAGCCCCGGATGCCCGGGAAGACGGGCGAGGCCGTCGAAGATCCGGGCCTGCTGGTCCGGATCGAAGCCCATGCCGTTGTCCCGCACTTCGAGGCGGACATCGTCGCCGCGGCGCCGAATGGCGACGAGGACGCGGCCATGCGGCGTGCTGGCGATGGCGCTGATCAGCAGGCGATGGAGCAATTCGCCGAGCAGCGCGGGATCACCGTGCAGCGCGGTGCGGCCGCCACGCCAGTGGATGCTCACGCCCAGGCGTCCCGCGTCGCCGGCGGTGGCCGTACGCTGGCGCACGAACAGTTCGGCGGCGAGCAGGGGCACGGGCTCGGGTTCGATGGCCCCCGCATCAAAGCGGGCGAGGTCGAGCAGGCCGTCGAGCAATTCGCCCAGCCGTGTCAGGTTGCTGCGCATCTGCGCCTGCACACCGCGCTGGCGAAGGTCGTCGCCCGGCTGCATGCCGGCGACGAATAGCGACAGCGCATGCAACGGCTGGCGAAAATGGTCGCCCAGTTGCTCGATGAAGCGGGTCTGTCGCGCGATGTCGTGAAGGCGCAGGCGCATGGCCTGACCCATCGCGGTCTCGTGGCGCTCGCGGATATCGTCCAGGTCCACGAGCAATCGTTCGAGGGCGGCCGCCTCGCCGTCGGCGGTATGGCGCGTGGCCGACGGACGACGATGCAACGCATGTTCGACACGCAGTCGCGGACCACGCAACGCGTCGGCGCTTTCGTTCTCGGCCATGCGCGAGCACAGGAAAAAGACATAGAGGATGCCGGCGACCAGCCATAGGCCCATGAACGCGGCGGCCAGGCGTCTTTCATGTAGCGAGGTCGCGTCGGAGATGGTCTCCAGCTCGCCGGCCGGCGTGTTGAGTCGGACGGTGAGCGTGTATCGCGGTGAAAGATGGCGCTCGCTGTCCACGACGACCATCCCGCCATCGTCCTGCCGCAACACGGCGCGACCGGTCGGCACGCTGCGTGCCAGCGCCTGCGCCATCGCGACACGCAGCACGTCGTTGCTCGCTCCGCGCGGCAGCGCAGCCGCGATGCGGATGGCTTGTATACGAGCGATGTTGCGTGCTTCGGCGGAGAGCGCCTGGCCGTGGAGGATGAGAAGGCTCGCGACCAGGGCGAGGGCGATCAGCATCATCGGCATCAGTCCCTTGCGGACGATCTGCCGATGGGGCGACGCGGTCGTGCCATGAAAGGAAAGCGACGCGATCATGATGCGGCCCTTGGGACGCGGGGTCTCATGACGAATCTATGAAAGGCCGGGGCGAAGCGCGATAGTCAAGGGGACGTAACCGGCCGGCCTAGGTCATGGGCCATAGACCGAAAGGCATAGGGCATGCCTAGGGGTGTCCGCGCAGTCGGTTGACCACGGCGACATGGTCGGTATCGATCTTCTTCAGTCGGGATTCCCGTGCGGCTTCGCTGACCCACTGCGTAGACGTGGCTCGGCGTTTTTCCAGGCTGTATTCGATATCGGCGAAGGGGATCAGCTCCGCATTGTCCGTCGCGGCGAAGCCGCTGATGTCGTGGATAAGGCGAAGGTTCGATGCTTCGCGTGTGGCGTCCTTGCCCTTGGCGTAGCCGGTGATAAAGGTGGCGATGCGCGAGCGCAGGGAAGGCGGAAGGTCGTTGCGCACCACGATCACTGCGTGCGGGATGAGCGAGGATCGCCAGAGGATGCGCAGTCGTGCGTATTGCTCGGGAAAACGCTGCCGGAAGCGTTCCAGGTCGGCGCTGTTGTTGGTCGCCACGTCGACTTCGCCGTTGGCCACGGCCAGCGCGTTGTTCTGGTGGTTATCGACATGCACGCTCGCGAAGAACGTGTCGGAATCCAGACCGCGTGGCGCGAACAACTGCGTCTCGGGAACGAGGTAACCGGAAACGGATAATGCCTCGCCACGGGCGAAGCGCCACCGGCCACGTTGCGACAGCATCTGCTCGACGTTGCGGATACTCGAATCGGCGGCGACGAGCAGCACGGCGGTGTATCCCCGAGAGCCGTCGCCGCGCGTCAGTCGCGCGATCACCTGCATGTTCTGGCGGGTCACGGCATCCAGCGCGAGTCGCCCGGAGAGAAAAGCGATATCCACCCGTTGCTCGCTGATCGCCTGTGCGATGCCTTCATAGGTGGTGACGGAGACGGCGCGGACGGGACGTTGCAGGGCGCGTCGCAGGTCGTCCAGCATGGGGCGCCATGCTTCCAGCGATTCGGCGGGGCCGCCGATCGGAAGGATGCCGAAGGTGAGTGGGGCCGCGGGATCGTCGTCCTGCGCGGCTCTCGCGCATAGACACATCGCGCAGACCAGCAGCGCGAAACCCCATGCACGCATACGTCGTTTCGCCATGCCGTGTCGCATCGCGTCCGCCCCTGCCCGGATTGTGCCGCTCCCCTTCGCGGTAAGACGATCTCGTCAGTCGCCCAGGTGTTGTGCCGCCACCAGCGCCTCGAGACGATTGCGTACATGCAGCGCACGGAAGATCGCTGCCAGGTGGATCTTGACGGTGCCCTCGCTGATGCCGAGGTCGGTCGCGATGCGCTTGTTCGGCTTGCCCTTCGCCAGCAGCTTCAGCACGTCCATCTGGCGGTCGGTGAGTACCGTCGCCAGGCGCTCCCTGGTCGGCAGGTTGCCGTTGCCATGGCCGTTGCCGTTCAACGGGAAACTGGGTGCGGTGCTGGACGGGCTGGCCGGCTTCATCGCCTCGGGAGGCACATAGATGCCGCCCCCCATCACGAGGCGGACGGCATTGAGGATGACATCCGGTGGTGACGACTTGGGGATGTAGCCTTTCACACCGAGGTCGAGGACATGGCGGATTGCCTGGGAGTCTTCGGTGCCAGACAGCACCACGACGGGACGCGTGCGGCTTATGCCCGTTTCGTCGTCGGCCTCGCGCAATGTCTCGATGGCTTCCTGGATATGCGCGGTGTCTTCGGCTCCCGGCATGGCCATGTCGATCAGCGCGAGATCGGGAAGCGGCGCCGCCGCCAGGCGGGCGCGCAGCTGCTCCACGGATTCGGCTTCGATGAAGTGGACGTCGTCGCCCAGTTCGCGAAGCTTGAGCTTCACGCCCTCGATGATGAGGCGATGATCGTCCGCGATCAGAATGCGCATGCCAGTCCCTCCGCCCACACTGCCGCAGGCTACCCCGTAACGGGCAACATAGCCTTCCCTTGGCACTTGGGCAAGCCAGCCATCCGGCTCAGACGGCAGCCCGATGGACAGACCAGGCGGAAACCATTACATCGTGCAGGCGGTCCGGGGAAACGGGCTTGTAAAGCACCTGTGTGGTTGCCGGGTCGACGTTTCGCAGGAAATCGCTGCGCGTCTCCCCGGTGATGAGCACACGCGCGAACGGCGGTGGATCGCCGGGACGACGCCGGTAGTAGCGATCGAGCAGGGCGATCACGTCCAGGCCCGTGCCTTCGCGCAGCCTCAGGTCTGATATCACGATGTCCGGGGGCTGCATCCACAGGTGCACGGCTTCCATGGCCTGCTGCGCGTCTTCAGCGGTCACCACCTCGCAGCCCCAGCTTCCCAGCAGGTAGCTGATGCCGGCGAGGATGCTGGGCTCGTCGTCGATCACGAGTACCCGCATGCCTGTGATGTCCTGGCGGGGCATCGGCTGGGCTAGCGTCGGGGCGGGTGACTCGGCGACACCGGCCTGGACTTCGGGTAGCACGATCGAGAAGACGCTTCCCCGGCCCGGTCGCGAACGGACGATGGCCCGCGTTCCCAGCAGGTCGGCCAGTTTCTGCACGGTGGACAGGCCGAGGCCCAGGCCACGCCGGGTGCCTTCGAGGCGACCGGTCTCGGTGCCGTTTTCCACGCGGTAGAACTCATCGAAGATGTGCTGGAGGTGTTCCCGGCTGATGCCCGGTCCCGTGTCCCAGACATCCACGCGCACCGTGCCGTCGAGGCAGCGGCGCGCGCCGACCAGCACGCCACCGCAGCGGGTGTACCGCAGCGCGTTGCTCACCAGGTTGTTCAGGATGCGCGCCAGCATCGTGCGATCGGTACGCACCCACAGATCGGTGGTGCGGACGACGAGGCGCAGGTCGTGCTGCTCGGCGACCATCCGGAAGTTCACGCTGACCTCCTCGAAGACCTCGTCCAGCGGTACGTCCCGTTGCATCGGCGGCATGGCGCCGGTTTCCAGCCGGGATAGGTCGAGCAGTTCGCTGAACAGGTGGTCGAGAGCCTCGACGCATTCCTGGATGTGGGCGATGCGGTTGAGCCGTACCGGGTCGTATTCGTCCACGGCGAGGCCGGACGAGAACAGGGTCAAGGCATACAGAGGCTGGCGCAGATCGTGGGAGGCGGCCGCGAGGAAACGGGCCTTCGCCACGCTGGCCGCTTCGAGGGCCGCATTCTTGCGGGCCAGTTCTTCCGTGGCGTGGGCGATCTCGCGCTCCATGCCGATCTGGGCGTGCAGCAGCTTCGATGCCGCACCGTTGAAGCCGCGCTGGAGGTCGCCGATCTCGGTGTCGTCGGTTACCGGGACCACCACGGTACGGTCGCCCAGGCCGAGCTGGCGCACCGCGATGGCGAGGTTGCGCAGAGGCGCGCTGAGCCAGCGCGCGGTGGACCAGCCGATCATCGCCGCAAGCAGCAGGCTCATGCCCAGCCAGAGCAGGGCGTTGTGCACGCTGGCGCGTTGCGCCGTCACGGCGTCTTCCACGCTGACATCCACCGACACCGTACCGACCACCCGATGGCCTTCCGGGTCGAGCACGTCGCGCGACACGGTGAGGCTTTCATCGTCGTCGACCGAACCGTTCACCCGATCGACGAGGATCTCCCCGTCGGGGGCGCTGATACGCACCCGCGAGACCTGGGGCAGTTGCACGATGGACTGGGCGATGCGGCCCAGATCCCGACGCTGGCCATCGCGCAGCGCTTCGCCGGAGACGCTGGCGGCCTGCTGGGCGATGGCGTCGGCCGTGGCGCGCCCCATGTCGCGCAGGGTGTCCATCTGGTGGCGGGTGAGCAGGGTCACCAGCAGGACCGCGCTGATGGCGGTGGGCACGAGCGCCACGCAAGTCAGGCGCTGCACGAGGGACGTGCGGCGCCACACTTTTTCCAGCCACGAAGCGGGTACGTCACGCATAGCCTTCCCCTGTCACCGGCCATCCTGGCAACGTGGAAGACAGCCTAGCGCAGAACCGCCGGGCCGCGGCATCGGCCTTCCGGCGGTATATCAGGTGATGGGCTTTTGTGCGGGGGACGAGGCCGCGTGCACCGCGTCGTCATGCTTCATCAACTGGATCAGTCGGCGCGCAGCGAGGCCGAGCGGCCGCTCGCGTGACCAGACGATGTCTACCAGCAGATGCAGCTGATTGCCCGTGTTGTCGAAGTCGAGGGCTCGAAGCTCATCGGACTCGATCAGCGGCTGGGCCAGCGCGCGCGGCAGGAGCGCCCAGCCGAGCCCGGCCTGGACCAGGCGCAGCGTGGTGAACTGATTGTCCGTGTGCCACACGTTACGCGAGAGAATCAGGCGCGAATCGGTGTGCGTACTGTTTCGTCCAGTCATGACGATCTGGCGCAGGTCCAGGAGGTCTTCCAGGCGAAGGCCATGGTGCTTCTGCCCCGGATGGCGGAACGTCGCGGCGACAACCGCCATCATGACGTCGCTGGCGACTTGTTCGAATCCTTCGCGTTCGTCCCGATGTTCGCGCTGGAAGACCAGGGCGAGGTCCACGTGGCCCTCATGAAGCAGGCGCAGGGCGTCTCGCTGGGGGGCCGATGTGACGTCCACCTCGAGCGACGGGAACTCGTTGGCCAGGACGGCCAATGGGGCGGCCCAGGGGGCGGATACCAGCTCGGGGGCGACCGCGATCGTCAGGCGTCGCTCCAGGCCGCGGTGCAGGGAAAGGGCGTCCGCTTCCATTTGCCGGAGCTGGCTGGCGATGTGCCTGGCACGAGGTTCGAGGGCGCGGGCCGCGTCGGTGGGCTGGGGTTCGCGCCCGGACCGGTCGAAAAGCGCGACACCGAGGTCCGTTTCCAGTTGGGAAATCGTAAGGCTGACGGCCGAGGGCACGCGCCCCAGGGCCCGGGCCGCCGCAGAGAACGAGCCGCGGTCGAGAACCGTCAGGAAGACCGAAACGCTTTCGCTCGACAACGCCATGATCTATGAGAAAAACTCAAAGTAGCCGACTTTATGTTACGCGTTTTCTGAAGAATAGTGGGCTCATTCCCCAGCAGGACCTTCCCCGTGCAAGGCTTCAAACGAAAGGCCGTCTACACCGGCCTATACGAGTTCATCGCCGTCGTCTTCCTCACCGTGTTGTTTTCCTCGGTGTCGGACCAAGGCACCCCAAGGGCGATGATCTGTGCGGTGGCGATGTCGACGATGGCCATCACCTGGAGCCTGATTTTCAACACCTTGTTCGAGGCATGGGAATCACGCCAGGCTACCCGGGGACGCAGCGCGGCTCGACGGGTCGCCCATGCCACGGGATTCCAGGGTGGCATGCTGCTCATGGCCGTGCCTTTCCAGGCCTGGTGGCTGGACGTATCGCTTCCGACGGCGTTCGTGCTGAACATCGGATCGATCACGTTCTTCTTTATCTACAGCTTTGTCTTCACTTGGGCGTTCGACCGTATTTTCGGTCTTCCCCTCTCGGCACGGTCGTTGTCCGACGCCGCATGAGATGCATCGAGCGGAAAGCGGTGGGGTGATTCCCGCCGCTTTCCGCTTTTTACGTCACGACTGCTTGGCCCACGAGTCGCGAAGAGTCACCACGCGGTTGAACACCGGTGCGTCCTGCGTGTGGTCGTGCATGTCGGCCACGAAATAGCCCAGGCGCTCGAACTGCATGCGGTCTTCGCGTGAGGCACCCGCGGCGGCCGGTTCGACATAGCCGTGGACGACACGGCGCGATTCCGGGTTCAGGTGATCCTTGTAGGTCTTGCCGTCGGTGTCGTCGTCCGGATCGGTGACGTCGAACAGGCGGTCGTACAGACGCACCGTGGCCGGCACGGCGTCACGGGCGCTTACCCAGTGGATGGTGCCCTTCACCTTGCGGTCGGCGCCCGGCATGCCGGTGCGCGTTTCCGGATCGAGCGAGCAACGCAGCTCGACGATGTCGCCGGCGTCGTTCTTCACCACTTCGTCGCAACGCACGATGCCGACGCCGCGAAGGCGCACTTCGCCTTCGGGCTTCAGACGATGGAAGCCCTTCGGAGGCACTTCGGCGAAGTCGTCGCGCTCGATCCACAGCTCGCGCGAGAACGGTACCTCACGCGTACCGAAGGATTCATCCTTCGGGTGGTTCGGGAACACCAGCGTTTCGCGATGGTCGTCGGCGAGGTTGGTGAGGACAAGCTTCACCGGGTCGATCACGGCGAGACGGCGCGGCGCGCTGCCGTCGAGGTCTTCGCGCACGCAGCCTTCGAGCACGCCCATGTCGATGATGCTGTTCTGCTTGCTGACGCCGATGCGCTCCCAGAACAGGCGGATGCCTGCCGGGGTGAAGCCGCGACGACGCACGCCGGCGATGGTCGGCATGCGCGGGTCGTCCCAGCCGTCCACGAGGTTTTCGGTGACCAGCGTGATGAGCTTGCGCTTGCTCATCACCGTGTAGTTGAGGTTGCCGCGGGAAAATTCGATCTGGTGCGGCTTGCTCGGCACGGTGGGCAGGCCGGCATCGACCAGCGGCTGCCACAGGTCGCGATCGTTGGCGAGGTCGACCTGGTCGACGCACCAGTCGTAAAGCGGACGGTGGTCTTCGAATTCCAGCGTGCACAGCGAATGCGTGATGCCTTCGAGCGCGTCCGAGAGCGAATGCGCGAAGTCGTACATCGGGTAGATGGGCCACGCGTCGCCGGTGTTCTGGTGGTGCACCTTGCGCACGCGGTACAGGGCCGGGTCGCGCAGGTTGATGTTGCCCGAGGCCATGTCGATCTTCGCGCGCAGGGTCTTGCTGCCGTCGGCGAATTCGCCGGCGCGCATGCGCTGGAAGAGGTCGAGGTTTTCCTCGACGGAGCGGTCGCGGTAGGGGGAGTTGCGGCCGGGCTCGGTCAGCGTGCCGCGGTACTCGCGCACTTCCTCGGCCGAGAGGTCGTCCACGTAGGCCACGCCCAGGCGGATCAGCTTCAGCGCCGAGCGATAGAACACCTCGAAGTAGTCGGAGGCGTGGCGCAGTTCGGACCACTCGAAGCCCAGCCACTTCACGTCACGCTGGATGGCGTCGACGTACTCGACGTCTTCCTTCGATGGGTTGGTGTCGTCGAAGCGCAGGTTGCAGGTGCCGGCCGATTCGCTGGCTAGGCCGAAGTTCACGCAGATCGACTTGGCATGACCCAGGTGCAGGTAGCCGTTCGGCTCCGGCGGGAAGCGCGTGTGGATCTTGGCGTGCTTGCCGGAGGCCAGGTCGTCGCGGACGATCTGGCGGATGAAGTGCTGCTGCAGGACGGGCGTATCGGTCGACATCTCGAAGGACTCGGAAGTGGGGTCGCGGCAAACGTCCGAGTTTACCTTTCTTGCGATGTCGGCGCTTGCCGGACGGCCGGCGACCGGGTTAGCTTGGCTCCATGCGGACCGCCTACCACGCTGAGACCCTGATCGACGCCCACCTGGTGAAGGATGCGCTCGAGCACGCCGGTATCCCGGCCTTCATCGCCGGCGAATTCCTCACCGGGGCGGTCGGCCAGCTGCCGGCCCGCGACTTCATCGCGGTGATGGTCCCGGATTCGGCCTCCGACGAGGCCGACGACATCGTGCGTGCCCTCGATGCCCAACTGGCCGAGGCCCGGGCCGCCCTGGCGGCCGACGACGATCTGGACGCGGTTACCATTCCCGCCTGATCCGTTCCCCTTCGTTTCCCCAGGATTTTCCATGCCGTCCATTTTCGACCTCGTCCGCGACGTGCCGGACTTCCCGTGCCCGGGCGTCCTGTTCAAGGACATCACCCCGCTGCTGGCCAACGCCCAGGCGTTCGACCAGTGCATCGACCAGCTGTGCGCGCCGTGGCGCGACCAGGGCATCGGCGCGGTATGCGGTATCGAATCCCGTGGCTTCATCTTCGGCGCCGCCATGGCGCGGGCGCTTGGCGCGGGCTTCGTCGCCCTGCGCAAGAAGGGCAAGCTGCCGCCGCCGGTGGTGGGCGTCGACTACGGCCTGGAGTACGGCAAGGACCGCCTGGAAATCGGCCAGCACACGCTGTCGAAGGGAGAGCGGGTCATCATCGTGGACGACGTGCTGGCCACGGGCGGCACGCTGGACGCGGGGCGTCGCCTGGTCGAGCAGTTTGGTGCCGAGGTGGCGGGTGCCAGCGTCGTGATCGAGCTGGCCGCGCTGAAGGGCCGTGAGCGTTGGCTGGGGCCCGCGCCCCTGCACGCGCTGGTGGCTTACTGATCCAGCGCCTGGACGAGGACGATCTCGCAGCCGGCGGGGCCGTCGTCGTCACGAACCAGCGACGTGGTAAGGCGCCAGCCGTCGGCACGGCGCACGTCGACCAGCATGCCTTTCACGTGGACGACGTCACCCGGGCGGATATCGCGCATCCGGGCGGCGATGTCCGCGTTGGCCGGCACCATGTGCATGTTGGCGCTGGAGTTTTCGATTTCCTTGCGCGGGATCGGCGGTTCGTCCGAATGCCCGGAGTACCAGTAGTAGAGACGGTTGGACTGCGAGATGCGGATGCGGTGCAACACCGCGTTATCCGACATGCGGCCCCAGCCCAGGGCGAAATCCGTGGGCGAGATCGGGGCCAGGTCGTCGAACTGGTAGTCCTCGCGCGACAGCAGCCGCGCATCCATGTCGAAGGTGGCCCGCGGTTGCAGCGTGAAGCCGGCCATCGCGATCGGCGAGGCGTCCACCAGATCGTGCTGGAACGGGGCCTGGGCCGCGACCACGCCCTTGGCCCTCGCGGCGCCTCCATGCGACCAGCAGGCAAAGCCGGCCCATGCGCACAACAGGAGCAGCGGGGCGAGCCATAGGCGCATGCGGCGGAAACCGTCGGAGGGATGAGAACGCAACGGTTGAGCCGGCCTAAGGTTGACAGTCACCGGTGGCGAACAGCTCCTCGGGGATGTCGCGGATGACTTCGGCCAGGGCCTCGAAGAACGGCGTCATGGCGGAACTCTTGCGCCAGAGCATGGCGATGCGTCGGCTCGGGGCCGGTGCGGCGAACTCGATCAGGCTGACGTTGGGCGACTGCGCCACGGGCGGCTTCACCGCCAGGGCCGGCAGCAGCGTGATGCCCACGTTGGCCGAGACCATTTGCCGGAGGGTTTCCAGGCTGGTCGCGCGGAAGCCGGTCTTCTCGCCTGCACCGGAGAGGTGGCAGACCTCGAGGGCCTGATCGCGCAGGCAGTGGCCGTCCTCCAGGAGCAGCAGGTTCTGCTCGGCGAGGTCATCCATGCGCATGCAGCGGCGTCCGGCCAGTGCGTGGCCGCCGGGCACGGCCAGCACGAAGGGTTCTTCGAACAGGAATTCCGTATGCAGCGATTCGTCATGGACTGGCAGGGCGAGGATGCCCGCGTCCAGGGTGCCTTCGCGCAGCATGTGCAGTACCTGTTCGGTCTTTTCCTCGCGCAGCAGCAGCTCCAGACGCGGAAAGCGCTCGCGCAGGCGGGGAATCACATGGGGCAGCAGGTACGGCCCCAGGGTGGGGAAGATGCCGAGGCGGATCGTGCCGGACTCGGGGTCGCGGGTGCGCTGGGCGATGGATTTGATTTCGTCGATCTGCGACAGCACGCCACGGGCCCGGCGGGCGATTTCACGGCCCGTTTCCGTAAGAAGGACTTTTCGGGGCGTACGTTCGACCAAGGCCACGCCAAGCTCGTCCTCGAGCTTGCGGATCTGCGTCGAAAGGGTGGGCTGGCTGACGAAGCTGGCCTCGGCGGCGCGGCCGAAATGGCGATATTCGGCCAGGGCGACGAGGTACTGGAGGTCCCGAAGGTTCATGCGGCGGCTCTAGGGGTTCGTGATAGTCAAAGCCTATCACATTGATGCCTACAATCGATTTGAGATATGCGACGCGCCTCGCTAACCTTAGGATTCAGTCGCGTAACCAAACGCGCAAAGAGTTCACCCAAAACCCTCAACGGAGAGTCGATCCATGCTGACCATTGGCGATAAGTTCCCCGAATTCAACCTGCTGGCTGTCGACGGCGGCCCGCTGGCCAACAAGATCGAAGACGCCTTCACCACCATTTCGGACAAGTCCTACGAGGGCAAGTGGAAGCTCGTCTTCTTCTACCCGAAGGACTTCACCTTCGTGTGCCCGACCGAAATCAAGGGCTTCAGCGACCTGAACGAGCAGTTTGCCGACCGTGACTGCCAGGTGCTGGCCGCCTCGACCGACAGCGAGTTCGTCCACCGCGCCTGGCGCATGGACCACGCCGACCTGAAGGACCTCAAGTTCCCGATGCTGGCGGACATCAAGAAGGAGCTGACCTCGGCTCTGGGCATCCTGACCAACGACGGCGTCGCCCAGCGCGCGACCTTCCTGGTCGATCCGAACGGCGAAATCCAGTTCGCCTACGTCACCGCCGGTTCGGTCGGCCGTAACCCGGACGAAGTGCTGCGCGTCCTCGACGCCCTGCAGACCGACGAACTGTGCGCCTGCAACTGGAAGGCCGGCGACGACACCCTGAAGGTCGCCTAAGCCTTCAACGCTCGACGTCCCGCGCCGCATCCCTCCCTCCCTCCCCCGCGCGGCGCGGGCACTCTGTAGGAGCGCGCTTGCGCGCGATCGGGGTCGCGCAAGCACCCATCGCGTGCAAGCACGCTCCTACAACCCTCTAGCGACACCTCTCATCATTTCCGCGTGAACCGGGGCCTTCGCTCCGAGCCATTCCGCGCCCCTTTCCCATCTCCCATTCGATCAAGAAGGTGCATCCATGAGCGTCGCCGATCTTCGTAGCAAGCTTCCCGAATACGCCAAGGACCTCAAGCTCAACCTCGACTCCGTGTTGAGCGAAGCCGGTGCCCCGGGCCTCAACAAGGCGCAGATCGCCATGGTCGCGCTAGGTTCGGCCATCGCCGCCCGCTACAAGCCGCTGACCGAAGCCCTCGCGGTGTTCGCCGAAGAGAACGCCACGGCCGAGCAGGTCACCGCCGCCAAGGGTTCGGCCGCGATCATGGGCATGAATAACATCTACTACCGCTTCCAGCACCTGGTCAGCCACCCGGAATACGCCTCCATCCCGGCCAAGCTGCGTATGAATGTCATCGGCGCCTACAAGGGCGACGCGAAGAACGACTTCGAGCTGGTGTCGCTGGCGGTGTCGGCCGTGAACGGTTGCGGCATGTGCATCGATTCGCACGACAAGGTGCTGCGCGACGGCGGTATCTCCGTTCAGGCCATCCAGAGCGCGGTGCGCATCGCTTCGGTGATCCACGGCGTGGCCGTGGTGCTCGAGCAGGCCGACGCGGCGGGTTGATCCTGACGCGCCGCCGCATGACAGGGGTGCCTTCTGGCACTGTGTCGAAGGTCACCCCTGTTCGCACGATGGCGGGATTATCCAAAAGGGGATTTTCCTGCCATGCGTCGTCTCGTACGCCCTCTCCTCCTGACCGCGCTTGCCGCCAGCTGCGGTGCCGCCTTCGCCGCCGACGCGCCGCCCCTCGGCCACCTGCCCACCTGGGCCCAGCCCGAAAGCTACCGGCTTTCGTTCAAGGTGGACCCGAAGCAGGAAAACTACTCCGGCACCACCGCGATCAAGGTCAAGCTGACCCAGCCGTCGGATTTCGTCTGGCTGCACGGCAAGGATCTCAAGGTTTCCAAGGTCACCGTCACCGACGCCGCGGGCAAGAAGCACGTGGGCAAATACACCGTGGCCGCCGAACAGGAAGGCGTAGCCCGTGTCGAACTCGGTGCGAAGCTCGAGGGTGAAATCACCCTGGCGCTGGAATTCACCGCCCCCCTCAACAAGCAGCTCCAGGGCCTCTACAAGGTCTCGCACGAGGGCATTCCCTATGCGATGACGCAGATGGAGCCGGTGTCCGCGCGCTACGCGTTCCCGGGTTTCGACGAGCCGTCGTTCAAGACGCCGTACGACATCAGCCTGACCATCCCCGCCGACGACCAGGGCGTGGCCAACACCGCGCAGATCAAGGAAGAAAAAGCCGGTGCGGGCTGGAAGACGCTGACCTTCTCCACCACCAAGCCGCTGCCGACCTATCTCGTCGCCTTCGCGGTGGGTCCGTGGGACGTGGTCAAGGGGCCGGACATCAGCCCGACTCAGTACCGCGCCACCGCGACGCCGTTGCGCGGCATCGCTGCGAAGGGTGAAGGCCATCGCATGCAGCACGTGCTGGGTGAGACGAACTCGATCATTCACACGCTCGAGGACTACTACGGCTTCGGCTATCCGTTCGACAAGCTCGACCTGCTCGCCGCGCCGGATTTCAGCGCTGGCGCGATGGAAAACGCCGGCCTGGTCACCTTCCGCGACTGGCTGCTGCTGATCGATCCGGATTCGGCGGCGCAGTACGTGCGCGGCTCGTTCAACGTCAACGCGCACGAGCTGGCCCACCAGTGGACCGGCGACACCGTGACGATGGCCTGGTGGGACGACCTCTGGCTCAACGAAGCCTTCGCGACCTGGATGCAGCAGAAGGTTACGCAGAAGGTGCACCCGGAATACCGCGCCGACCTCGACCGTGTGCGCGGTGCGCAAGGCGCGATGGGCAACGACAGCCTGGTCAGCGCCCGCAAGATCCGCCAGCCGATCACCGGCAATGGCGACATCGAGACCGCTTTCGACGGCATCACCTACCAGAAGGGCGCCGCGGTGCTGGGCATGTTCGAAGGCTATGTCTCCGAACCGGTGTTCCAGAAGGGCATGCGCGCCTACATCCAGAAGCACAAGTTCGCCAACGCCACCGCTGACGACCTGGTCGATTCGATCGCCGAGGCGGCTGGTCAGGGCGATGCGTTCAAGAAGGCGTTCAACAGCTTCCTCGACCAGTCCGGCGTGCCGTACGTCACCACCGAGCTGAAGAGCGAAGGCGGCAAGACGGTGCTGCACCTGGCGCAGAACCGCTACCTGCCGCTGGGCAGCACGGGCGACACGAACCGCGTGTGGGGCGTGCCGATGTGCGTGCGCTATGCGACCAACGGTGGCGGTAACAAGGTGAAGTGCGAACTGTTCGACAAGGCCACCGGTTCGATGGTGCTTGAGGACGCCGCGAAGAACGCCTGGGTGCTGCCTAACGCTGACGGTCGCGGTTACTACCGCTTCGCGCAGAGCAAGGCGGATCTCGCCGCGCTCGCCAAGGTGGTCGGTTCGCTCAGCGACGCCGAGCAGCTGGCCTATGCGGACGCCGTTCGTGCGGGCTTCCAGCACGGCGACCTCGATGCGGGCGACGTGCTCGCCGCGTACAAGCCGCTGACCGCGTCGAAGACGCGCGAAGTGTTCACGGCGCCTTTGCTGACCTTCGGCTGGATTCTCTCCAACGAGGCGACCACCGACGCGCAGCGCGAGCGCCTGCGCAAGTGGGCCACCGACGCGTACCTGCCGAAGCTCAAGGAACTGGGCTATCGCAAGAAGGCCGGCGAGCCGGACAACGACACGCTGACCCGCAATGCGCTGGCCGGCTTCCTCAGCGACGACCAGATCGCCGTACCGGAAGTACGTGCCGAACTGCTCAAGCAGGGCGATGCCGCGCTGAAGATGAAGGACGGCCACCTCGACCTCGACACCGCCGATCCGGACCTGCTGGGCGACGCGCTCGCCGTGTCGGTGCAGGAGCATGGTGCGCCCGCAGTCGACGCGCTGATCGCCGAGATCCCGAAGACCTCCGACCCGGCCAAGCGCAACGCGATGCTCAGCGCCCTGGCCGACGCGAAGGATCCGGCCTTGGCGAACAAGGCCCGCGATTTCGCGCTGGGCAAGGACGTGAAGGTCGGCGAGATGGCGATGGTGCTGCGTGGCGCCCGTTCGTCCGAGGCGTCGCGTAACGAGCTGTGGACCTGGTTCCTCGCCAACTACGACAAGATCGTGCAGCGCACCGGCAGCTTTGCTGGCGGTCAGCTGCCGGGTCTGGCCGGTGGTGGCGGTTGCTCGAAGGCCGAGGCGGATCGCCTGAACGCGTTCTTCAAGGATCGCGCGGCGAAGATCACGGGCGCCGAGCGTGGCCTGGCCCAGACCAGCGAATCGATCCTGCTCTGCACGGCGCTGAAGGCCAAGCAGGACCCGAAGGCGATCCTGCGCTGATCGAACGGGCCACCCTGTCACCGGGGTGGCCAAACCTGTAGGGGCGCGCTTGCGCGCGATGGGGATTATCGCAACCCCCATCGCGCGCAAGCGCGCTCCTACAGGCGTCTGGCCTCTAGCGTGAACATCTCCGCGTAGCATCCGCCCAATGCCAGCAACGCGTCGTGGGTGCCTTCCTCGAACCCGGCCGCATCCATCTACTTGCTTTCGGGGAAATTCATCGAGTAAACGATGGAGGTGATCTTCCAACCACTCTCGCTTCTCACGAGGACCCAAGCTTCCTTGCCGACGTTCATGGGTTTGCCGTCGCTCAGAAACGTGAAGTCGAAGGACACCGCTGCGACATCGCTATCGGCGTCGATCTTTACATGGCTGAACTGCTCTTCGCCGGATGAGGTGTCTTCCGCGATTTCGTTGGCAAACTTTCCACTGGTCTTGCGCAGGATTTTTGCGGCATCGGCTTTTTTCTGCCTCACGCGGGCCATTGTCTTATCACTGGCCGATGCGATGACCGGGGCATTCTCGTCGATAAACAACGCGAGCAAATGATCCTTGTTCTTGTCCTTTAGCGCCTGTTGGAACTGGTCGATCACTTTGCGAATGCCGGCTTCATCATTCGCGCCCTGATGCGGCGTATCACCCATGGCGATGCCGCTCACGCTCAAGCCAAGTGCGACGGCAATGCTCGGTAACAACTTCGACGTCATGTTAACTCCCTGTTCAATGCATGATCGAAAAAAAGTCCGGACTGCTGAAAATTGTCTCCGCTAACATGATATGTCGCGCAAGTATCGCGTACGTCATGTTGCCGCTACGCTCCTGCGCTGATCGAACGGTCCGCCCCATAATCGGGGTGGCCAAATCTGTAGGAGCGCGCTTGCGCGCGATGGGGGTTATCGCAACTCCCATCGCGCGCAAGCGCGCTCCTACATGAGTCTGGCCTGTAGCGTGAACATCTCCGCGTAGCGTCCGCCCAACGCCAGCAACTGGTCGTGGGTGCCTTTCTCGACGATGCGACCGCGCTCCATGAAGCAGATGCGATCGGCATGGCGGATGCTTGCCAGTCGATGCGTGATCAGCACCACGGTGCGATCCCGGGCCATCCGGCGCAGCGATTCGTACACGGCGAATTCGGCCTTCGCATCCAGCGAGGACGTGGGTTCGTCCCAGATCACCAGCCGCGCGTCGCGATACAGTCCACGAGCGATCGCCATGCGCTGCCATTGTCCGCCGGAGAGTTCCTGTCCGCCGTGGAACTGCCGCGACAGCAAGGTTTCCCATCCCCGTTCCAGTCGCGCGACGACCTCATCCGCTCCGGCCTCGCGTGCCGCCGCTAGCAAGGCCTCGTCATGGTCGTCCACACGCGTATGGCGACCGAGCCTGACGTTTTCCCGCGCGCTGCGCGGCCAGCGCAGCGGTTCCTGCAAGACCATGGCGACACGGTCGGCGATCGACGCGGCCGACAACTCGCGCAGGTTGAGGCCGTCCCAACGCACACAACCCCGCTCGGGCTCATAGAGCCCGGCGATAAGTTTGGCGAGAGTGGTTTTCCCCGAGCCGTTCTCGCCGACCAGGGCGATGCTTTCGCCCCTTGCGATGCGCAGGCTCACATCGTCCAGCGCGTTGCTCGGCGCGCCCGCATAACGGAACGTCACCCGCTCGACCGCGATGTCGCCGGGCGAGGCAGGTGCTTCGCCCGACGCGCTTGCCGAGCGGTTGCGACGTCGCCCAGCGGTATCGAGGAAGCCGCGGTAATCGCTGATGTAGAGGCCTTTCTCGAACAGTTCCCGCGCGACGACGACAAGCCGCTGCACGGACATCGCCGCGCTGCGCATCGCCATGATCGCCGTACCGGCGACGGCGAGGCCGATCCATCCCGCATGCAGCATCGCCGCGAGCGCGATGTAAGAAGCCCATTGGCCCAAACCGGCGAATACATGGCCCCATGTCGCCGCGCGGGCCTCCGCGAGCCCCTGCTGCACGAGGTGCGCTTCGAGTGCCGCCGTGGCCTGCCCGAATTCTTTCGTCACATGATCGCGTGCCTGGGTGACGCGAAGCTCCGCCGCCGCGTCGCGCTCCATGGCGAGGTCGCCGATGAGTCGTGCCTGCCGCGTGAGGGTGATGGTGGTGGCCATCGCCGCGTATTGCAGGCTCGCCGCCCGTAGCGTCGCCCATGCCTCCGGCCAAAGGGCGAGCAGCATCAACACAGGCAGGAAAGGATGCAGCACGGCCAGCGCGAGGGTGGCGCCACCGACGGAAACCAGTGAAGAGAGCAGGTCCACGACGGAGGCCGTGGCAGTTTCCAGGTGCAGGATGCCGCGCTCCTTCGCTCGATGCAGTTGGTCGTAGAAGTCCGGATCGTCGAAGGCCGACAACTGCACGTCGAGTCCCGCGGCCAGCAACTGTTCCTCCGCCAGTCGATGCACCTTCGGTGACAGCCGTGCGCGCGCACGCGCGGTCACCGCGTCGAGTGCCACGCGAACCGCCTGCACCACGGCGAGGACGAGAAGGGGCGGGGCAAGCGCCACGATGACATCGAGAGTGAAACGTCCCTCGATCAAGCGCCTCAGGATGTCGGCCGCCAGCACCAGCGATCCGGCTGTCGCGATGCCGGAGCCCAGCTGGGACACGAGTACCGTGGCCGCCGACCATGGCGCCGCCCGTCGCAGGATCGAAAGCACCGGGCGCACCGACATCGACAGGCGACGCAAGGTCGCCATCGCGCCGCCGGTGTCCGCTGGCGTGTCCTCGATGCGCCAGTGTGGTGTGTGCAGTCGGGCGTCGTCGGCCGACGCGCTCACACCCCGTCTTCCATGGTGAGGATGGAAGGCAGCTCGTGGCCTTCGCCGGCACGCAGCAACTGCCAGGCGATGCCACCCAGGCCGGACATCAGGCCGGGCGCGAACGCGTCGCGCACGATGCCGCATACCGGTCCGTGGTCTTCCATCGAGGTGAGCCAGTGGGCCAGTAGCGATTCACGGGTGAGATCGCCCGGCGCCACGCCTTCGCGGATGGCGAGGTCCAGCAGCTCCCAGGCAGAACCGTCGCCATGGCAGACGGAGTGATTCCAGCCCAGTCCGAGGGTGGCGGTGGCATGGGCCGCGCGGCGAAGGCGTCGCTTCGCGTCGTCGCCGTCCTCGTCGGCACGTGACAATGCGATACCGACGGCGCCATGGCACCAGGCGGCCGCCGTCGGCGCGCCGGGCAGCAGGCGAAGATCCTTCCAGCCGGCCAGTGCCTCGTCGTACAACGCGTCGTCGAAGGCGAACGCTTCGCGCTCGAGCATTTCGCGATCCGCATCGGCATCCACACGATTCAGCTGGCGCAACGCCCAACCGATACCCGTCGTGCCGTGGGCGAAACCACCGATGCCGTCGGGCCACTGGGTATGGGGCCACCATGCGCGGCCTCCCTCGCGGGTGGCCTTCTCGCCGAGGATACGTGCGAAGTCCCGAGCCATCGACAGGTAACGGGCATCGCCGCTGGCGCGGTGGAGCATCAGCAAGGCCGGAATCGCGCCAGCCGTGCCGGAAAGCACATCGGGCATGTCGTCGGCGGCGACGGCGTCGGGCAGCGTGTCGGCCAGCGCCATCGCATGGGTCACGCCTTGCGGATCGATGCCCCACGCGTGCAGGCGCAGGCGCACCCAGATCAGCGAGCCGATGCCGAAGTAACCGCCGGCCTGCGGAGGACGAATGCGGATGGCGTCCGCGCGTTGCGCAGCCCATTTCGCTTCCGCGAGATCCATCGTGCGCAGCGTGGCGGCGAGCACGCCGTCGAGCCCGGTGACGGGGTCGGCGCGTCCGGCCAGCATCTCGCGGCGATAACCTGCGACGAGCAGCGCGATGCCGGCGATGCCCCCGTAGACGTCGTGCCCCAGCGGACGCACGGCCCAGCCGAACGTGGGATCGAACACCGGGGCGATCCAGGCGATGCTGCCGTCCTCGCCGAGGATGGCGCTGCCCACGATGCCGCGCAGGACGTCGGCGGCGATGCGGCGACGACGTGCATCCAGGTCGCCCAGGCGTGGGCGCTCGGGCCATAGCGAGGTCTCTTCGGGCACCCAGCCTTCGTTGATGTACGCGCTGACGAGCGCGGCGTGGATGATGTTGCGTTCGAGGGTGAAGTCGGCATGCCGCCAATGCAGCAGGGCCTCGTCGACAAGGTTGCCGACCTTGCCCCAGCGCGTGCCGCGCGGACCATCCAGGCGTCCGTACGCCGGTGTGGTTTCGAACAGCGGAATGTCGCCTTCCAGCAGTTCGTCGATCTCGGCGGCGATGACCGTGGGCGACCCCGGTGCGGTGGCGACATTGCCTGCCATTCGTTCGAGCAGGGCGCGGGCGCGTTCGCGCGCCGCGTCCTCGTCGTGCAACGAGACAGGGTGCCAAAGCATGCGCCCCAGCTCCGCGTAGACCTCGGTGGCGCGGGTGACGACGCGGATGCGGCAGGGTTCGAAACTGCCGAGGATCGGACGCAGCGCACCGGCGGCGTCAAGCGCTTGCAGGGTTTCCGTAAGCGAATCGAAGCCGGCCAGCACATCGGGCCAGAAGCGCGACAGCACCGGTTCGGGACAGGGATGGTTCTGCGCCGCGGCTTCCACGGCGACCATGCGTGTACCTATGCGTACGCGGTCGGTGCCGGCCTCGATCAGGTCCAGCTGCGCGAGCGCCGGTTGCTGGCCGGGCAGCGCGCCTAGCGCGGACATGTCCACGCCGCGCCAACCCAGGCCCATGCCGCGACCGGGCAGCATACCGATGCTGAGGACGGTGCCATCCACCGTTTGCCCCGCGCGATCCACCGCCGCGCCGAATCCGGAGGGGCGTGGCGTACGACGTGGGGTGAACAGGGTTTCGCAATCGATGACGTAGGGATGCGATCCGTGCGCGATCAGGTTCTCGGCATGCAGGTCGGTGCCGCCGAGCAATCGCATGACGGCCAGCCACTGGCCGATGCCGCGATAGAACGCGTGGAGTTCGTCGTCGCTTTCCGCGTGGCGATGCGTGACGTGCGCGCTCCAGCCATGCTCGGCGAAGCCGAGGGAGTGGGGCAGGCGCATCACCAGCGCTTCGGTATGCACGGGACGCAACTGGGCGAGAAAACCCGCCAGCGCGGCATCGACGGCCATCGGGCGCGGCTTGTAGACCAGGCGGCCGCCTTCGCAATGCAGCAGCGCCACGGTTTTTCCACCGCGGTGGCTGTCACCGGCACCGAACGAGAGCTGCCAAAGCTCACCCGGTTCGCGACCGTCGAGCAGGGGCGACAAGGTCGGGCGATCGGCGGCCCAGTGCCGCGCGAACGATAGCGCCGCGTCGCAGCGTTGCTCGACCAGGCGGCCGACGCGCGAGGCGAGGGTCGGGTAATGGAGGCGCAGGTCGTCCCAGAACGTATCGGTGGACGACATGGCCAGGAATTCGTGCCAGCGCCCTTCGCTGGTGTCCGCATGCAGGCGTCCCGTCTTGCGGGCTTCGTGCAGCTCCAGCACCAGCAGGCGCGCTAGCCTCGCATGCAGCACGGCATGCAGGGATTCGTCCACGGCGGCCAGGATCACGCCGCGTTCGCGATCGGTCAGGCCGGCGATCGTGTCGAGTTGGGCTGCCAGCCCACCCACGGCGGGGCGAAGCAGGCAGCCCAACGACACATCGAAATCGCCGGCGTCCGTGACGGACGCCATGCGATCAGCAGCAGAAGCGGGTACGCGAGCCCGTACAGGCCGTACCACAACCGCCGACGGTGGTCGGGATCGCCTCGTTGGCGATCTCGGACTCGGCGAACGCACCAGCGGCGTAGAGCGGGCCGGCCGGGTTGTCGCTACCGGCTTCGTTGCGCCACAGGCTGTTCACGTCGTTGTACTTCTCCATGGTTCCGCCCTCTATCTGTAAGTGACAGTTGCAAGGAAGAACGCGCCGCACGGTCTGGACGTGCGAGTGGCGAAGTACTTGAAGACGGCATGCCAACCGGCAAGACCATCGACCCCTGGGCGCGCGAAGGGACAGGGCCCTCCGTCGGCGGTTCTAAAAACGAATCGGGAGGAAAGTCAATCGTTTCGATCGGCGGGCCGCGAATGCGCATGGATGATGTTTTTCAGTGTGTGTACGGTCGTCGATCTTTTGCCGTTTTTGTGTAGGTGCGGTGATGGCGCGTTCGCCGCCGCTGGCGGGAGCGGAACTCTATCTGGGCTATATTTCCGCTCATGTCCACGCGCGCATCCTCTTCCCGCATCACCGCAAAAGACGTCGCCGAACGAGCCGGCGTGTCGATCTCGGCCGTTTCCCGCACCTTCACCGAAGGGGCCAGCGTGTCCGAGCGGACACGCCAACGCGTCACCGCGGCCGCCGACGAACTCGGCTACCGCCCGAACCAGCTGGCGCGCAGCCTCATGACCGGGCGCACGGCTCTGATCGGGCTGGTGTCCAACCATTTCGCCAATCCCGCCTTCATGGAAGTGTTCGACCTGTTCACCCGCGAGTTGCAGGCGCGTGGCCTGCGTCCGCTGCTGGCGAACCTGGGCGAAGACGAGGACGGCCGCGCCGCGCTGGACATGCTCCGGCAGTACAGCGTGGACGCGGTGTTGATCGCCACCTCGGCACCGCCGGATGGCTTCGCGGCGTCGTGCAAGGAAGCAGGCATGCCGGTGTTGCACGTGTTCGGTCGGGCGGGGCGTTCGTCACCGGTGCCGGTGGCGACGGTGGATAACGTCGCTGGCGGCAGCCTGGTTGGCGAGGCGATGCTCGCCTGTGGACGCAAGCGCTTGGCCTTCATCGGTGGCTCCGCGCACGACGCCTCCACGATCGACCGTGGCGACGGTTTCGCTCGGGCCGTGGGCAATGCGCTCACTCGCAGCATCCATGCGGGCGACTACACGCACGAACACGGACGCAAGGCGATGCTCGGCCTGCTGGACGAAGGCAAGCCGATCGACGCGGTGTTCTGCGCCGATGACGTGCTGGCGCTGGGTGCGATCGATGCCTGTCGCGAGCGTGGCGTGACGGTGCCCGACGATATCGCCGTTGTCGGCTTCGACGACATGCCGCTGGCGTCCTGGGCGTCCTATTCGCTCACGACCGTGCGCCAACCCATCCGCGCGATGGTGCTGCACGCGATCGAGCGTATCGTCGCCTGGACCGGCGACGACACGGCCACGCCGCGTAGCCGCCTCTTTCCGTGCGAACTGGTCTGGCGCGACAGCCTGCGCAAACCGGCTTGAGGCGTCAGACGTCGACCCAGCGGCGTTCGCTCGCCGAGACCAGGGCCGCCGCGATCACCCGGTCCACTTCGTAGCCGTCGCGAAAGGTCGGCCACACCGACTCGCCCGTGGCGATTGCCTGCAGGAAGTCGCGCGCCTCGATCACGATCTGCTCGTTGTAGCCGGTGCCGTGGCCCACGCCTTGGTTGAAAGCGAGGTAGTCCGGATGCGCAGGCCCCATCAGCAGCTTCTGGAATCCCCGCCGCGACGGCTCGCGCGACGCGTCGTACAGCCATAGCGCGTTCTGGTCTTCCTGGTCGAAAGCGATCGCCCCACGCGTGCCGGTGATGCGATAGGTGTAGCCCATCTTCCTGCCGGCCGCCATGCGACTGAAGCTGACGCTACCGCTGGCGCCGTTGGCGAATCGCAACAGCATCTGCCCCAGGTCGTCGTTTTCCACGGCCTCGGGGCCGTGCGGGCCGGGACGCGTCGCCTGGGCGATACGCGTATCCGCCACGAGGCTCTCGATGGGCCCGACGAGGCGCAGGCAGGCGTTGACGATATGCGTCGCGACATCGCCCAGCGCACCCGCCTCCGTGCCGGTGGCGATGCGCGTGCGCCAGGAAGCGGGCAGGGTGGGATCGTGTAGGTAATCCTCGACGTGTTCCGCGGTGACCTGGATCACTTCGCCGATCTCGCCCGAGGCGATGATCTGCCGCGCGAGCTGGCTGGCCGGGGTGCGGATGTAGTTGAAGCCGGTCATGTTGGCCAGGCCGGCACGCTCGATAGCCTCGGTCATCGCGAGGGATTCATCCGCGCTGGCACCGAGGGGCTTCTCGCAGAACACCGGTTTCCCGGCGGCCACGCAGGCCATCACCATGTCCTTGTGCGTTCGTGGTGGCGTGGCGATCACCACGGCATCCACCGCCGGATCGTCCACCAGCTGGCGCCAGTCGCCGGTGGAGCGCCGCCAGCCCCAGCGTCGCGCATGTTCCGCTGCGCCTTCGGCGGTGGACGTCGCCAACATCTCGCACACCGGCAGCAGCGTGGGTTCGAAGATCGCCCCGACGGCCTGGAACGCCACGGTATGCGCCTTGCCCATGTAGCCCGCGCCGATCAGCCCTATCCGCACAACGCCCATCGCGAGGTATCCCTATTGGTGGAGGTGGAATGGTGTCGACTCTACGCATGCTGCACTGCGGTTTGCAAGCGCTTGCAAAAAGGCCTAGCGTGATGCTCGACACGTCCACCACAGGCCGCCAGACGCGGCAGGAGTCCGTCATGAGCGCTTCCGCCCCATCGCTACGCCCCGCCTTCCCGTTGCGCGTCTTCACCGAAGCGGACTTGGACACCGACGCCATCGTGACCGAACTGCTGGAAGGCGCGGGGGCGGTGATTCTGCGCGACTTGTTCACGGCCGCCGAGATCGCCGAGGCACGACGCATCGTCATGGCCGAATCCGATGACGACATGGGTGGCGCGAAGGTCACGCATTTCCAGGGCGATGCGGAAAAGGCAGGGCGGATCAACCTGCAACGCCGGGTCTGGAACCTGCTCGCGAAAGGCGATGTGTTTTCCCGGATGGCCGCGCATCCGGCGATCATGACGGTCATGCGGGCCTTCCTCGGCACCGAGTTCATCATGGGCTCGATCGCCGCCAACCGCATCCTGCCCGGTGGCCCGGGCCAGGAGCCGCACATCGACTATCCCTATTGGGATTACCACTCACCCGAAACGCATCCGGTGCGAATCAACGCCTCGTTTCCCCTGAACGCGCAGGTGACGATCATGCTCGATCCGTTCACCGCCGAAACCGGTGCCACGGCCTTCGTGCCCGGCACACAACGCGAGCTGCGTTATCCCGACGAAGGCGACGGTTTCTTCGACCGCTGCGAACGGATGCTCGGCGAAGCGGGCGACACGGTGGTGTTCTTTGGCGCGGTCTGGCATTGCGCGATGCCGAATCGGAGTCGCATCGACCGCTCGGCGATCATCACCCAGTACCTGCCCAAGTTCGTCAAACCGATGGAAGACCTGCCGGCCGCGCTTCCTGCGGCGTTCGTGAAGCAGGCCAGCCCAGATATCCGCCAGCTTCTTGGACTCAACTATCCCTATCCGGAAGTGCTGGACGCAGCGCGAGGCGGCAACAAGGAAGGCCGCGGATACTGAGCCACGCGGGCATGGATGAAGTGCATCACGTCGTCCATCACCGGCGCGATGCGATGCAGGGGCCCGAGGGCGAACACGAGCTTTTCGTGCCCCAGGCCCGGGTAAAGCTTCAGCTCGACAGGTTCGCCCATCTGCCGATAGCGCCCCTCAAGCGAGATCGCTTCGATCGGATAGACCACGGTATCGGCTTCGCCTTGCAGCAGCAGGGCAGGCGGCTCGTCACCGTCAACGAAGTTGATCGGTTGCGAACGCGCCTGTTCCTCGGGCGTAGCGCCGAACATATCCGCGTAGGCGGGTTCGTCGAAGGGGATGAAGTCGAACGCACCCGCGACGCCAATTAATCCCGCAAGATCGCGCGGCTTCATGCCCACCTGCGCGAGCCAGCGTTTGTCGGTGGCGAGCATCGCGGCGATATGCCCGCCGGACGAATGGCCCATCACGAAGAGATGCGTCGGATCGCCACCGTAGTCCACCGCATGCTGGCGTGCCCAGGCCACGGCATGCGCGCCATCCATCAGGAAGCCGTCCATGCGGACGGTGGGCCACGGCCGGTAGTCGGCGATCATGGCGACCACGCCCTGGCGAGCCAGCGCCTCGCCGACCCAGCGATACCACTGGCGGCGGCCCCGTTGCCAGTCGCCACCATAGAAGTACACGACGACCGGCGCGCCCACGACGTGCTCCGGGGAGTACACGTCCAACGCGATGCCGTGCTCGGTGTCGAACACGATATCCCGGTGGGCGATGACCCCTTCGGAGGGCTGAATAGCGTTCACCGCGCCAAGGAACGTGGCACGGCAACCGGCTAGGCCCGTGAGGCAGGCGCAGGCGAAGAGGAGGGCGAGAAAGCGCATACGCTAATTGTAGGCCTGCCCTTAGAATACGTTCATGACCAATGTACGCACGATTCTTCGAAATTCGGCCGAAATGCTCGGCGAACGTCTCGAAGCCGAACTCCTGCTGGCCCATGTGCTGGGCGTGAATCGTGCGTGGTTCTTCGCCCATGCCGATGACGAGATCGGCGGTCAGGACAACGAGCGCTTCGATGCCTTGGTGGCGCGGCGGGCAGACGGCGAGCCCGTGGCCTATATCACTGGGCGCCGAGACTTCTGGTCGTTGTCTCTGGAGGTATCTCCAGCCACCCTCATTCCTCGCCCGGAAACCGAGCTGCTGGTTGAGTTGGCTTTGGCGCATCTCCCCACTGGGGGGCGAGTGCTGGACCTCGGCACGGGTTCGGGAGCCATCGCGCTGGCCATCGCAAAGGAACGTCCTGATGCCGAGGTGGTTGCGGTCGATGTGAGCGCCGGAGCGCTCGAGGTGGCCGTGCGGAACGCACGGACGCTAGGGCTGGAACGCGTCGACTTCCGACTGGGTGACTGGCTGGCACCCGTCATTGGCGAACGCTATGCGGTGATCGCCAGCAATCCGCCGTACATCGAGTCGACGGATGAACATCTTTCCCAGGGTGATCTGCGGTTCGAACCGATGAGCGCCCTGGCTTCGGGCATCGATGGTCTTGACGACATACGCCGGTTGGCGACTCTGGCGGGGACGCATGTCGTTGAAGGTGGATGGCTGTTGATGGAGCATGGCTGGCGTCAAGGCGATTCGGTGCGGACGATTCTGGCGGAGGCTGGCTGGATCGACGTCCATACCTGGCAGGACCTGGAAGGTAGGGACAGGGTGACAGGCGGCAGGGCCGCCTGATTGTCCCTTGACGTCTTCGCAAGAAATTGCCTAGTCTCCATGCCGTCGGTCACGGATCGACGGGGGACTTTTCGAGCGATGCGATGTGTGCTGCCACGATGGCGGCACCCTGTCTTGTGCCCAAGGCATCCGCGATGCCCCTCCACATGATGTGATGAGAGCCGAGGTGACGGATGGCACGAGGCAAGGTACTTCGGGATTCGCTGGCGCGCCCATATCGCTGGCTTTCGTGCTGGGCACTGCTTGCGAGCGTTCCAGCGATGGCCGGTACGGTAACCTACTACTACTGCGATCCTCAGGGCAACGTCCTGGCCACGGCCGATGAGCAGGGGAATGTGAAATCCACCATCGACTATCGTCCGTTCGGGCAGGTCGCCATGGGCGGTGTAGAGGGACCCGGATATACGTCCCATGTCCATGACGACGAAACGACGATCTACATGCAGGCGCGCTACTACGACCCTACGATCGGTCGATTTCTTTCAACGGATGCGGTGAAAGCCATGCCGGGTTCACTCAGTGGCATGAACCCTTACGCGTACGTATCGAACAATCCGATCAACCGTATTGATCCGTCGGGAAACTACGAACGCGGAACGGGTTGGACGGATGAAACGTGGAAGCGGTTCAAAAAAGCTCAGGAGCGCGTCTCCCAGCGTCATCATAAGACCGCTGGCAAGTTGTATTCCGTGGCTGAAAAGATGGCGCTCGGTGAAAAACTGAGTTCGTCCGACAAGGCGACGGTCAACGCTTTCGAGTCCATCATGGGCCAAGGCAGCGCGACCGCCGATAACCTGGCAGGCACGGCTGCCTGGATGACGCAGGCCGCAGGTGCTTTAGATGCCGGACCCGGTTCGGGGCTCATGGCGAATGCAAGTACGGCGAGCGAATGGCAAGGCCTGGGCTTGGGACCCGGTGATCTGGCTGGTGCCGAGGTGGGTGGACACAATATCTATATCAACACCGCGCATGCGTCCTATAGAGGGTCCGGAATGCTGGAGTGGGCAGCAGGACACGAATCTTTGCATACCGTTGGCCTCACCGATCAGCGCATCGACGGCCGTAAGGCATACAAGTATGCGGACGGCGGTTTCTACTATCAGCGTCTTACTGCGGAAGATTCCGCGAAAGCGCTCATCAATCCGGATCACTTGACGGACCTTTCCCAATGATTCGCGTTGCGGTCACCGTGGTTGCGACGCTACTTCTCGTATCCTGCACGGCACGTCTTCCGCTGAAGGACAGGAACGTCGGCTCTCTCGTCAGGATGACCGACGATAAGAAGAGCAGGATCATTGGTGTAAAGCTAACCAATGATTCGTCGTCCAAGTGGTGTATCGATGATGGGGATTGGCCAAATCATATAGGCGCCTTGGATCAACTCGGCGATCCGTCCAGCGGTTATGCGGTTACCTTGACGATCGATGGAAAGGTTCATCCCGTGAAGCAAAGGAATCTTGGCTATTGCGTTGGAAATTGCAAAATCGTCGTGAAGCCTGGGGAAACGATCGCCGCGGAGATTCCATATTCCGAGTTTTCAGTGGCCGATGACGAGGTAGAAAAGGAGAAGGCGCTTAGCCTCCCCGTCGCTGCGGTACTGTGTCGGTGACCAACCTCGGCATCTATCTGCAATTTCGGCATCTAACGGTGTGGCCGCCGTCGCCATTGCTCACTATCTTTTAAGAAAATTCTTGATGCGAGTTGCGTTCCTTGGTGATTGCCCGGGTTGAAACCCGCTCGAAACGAGAACGGTTTCTCACTCGCGTCGATCGCCATTGACAACGTTGTCGGCGTTGACGCACCGTCCGATCGTCGGCACGACTCGCATGCGGGGCGTCGTCGATACAGGGAGCCGTGGCGATCTGCCATGGTGCCATGCATCTCGTCCGATGTTCCGGGTAGGGCCGGAGACAGGTGCGTTTAGTTGGGGAAACGCGTGCGCGGAAAGCCCGTGGAATCGGGCCCGTGCGCGAGAGACATCGATACGTGGTGAAGCGGCTCCCGTCACGATGCCTGGCTGCGGCCGGGCGCACTACGACCCTGTCACGGAGTTTCCCAATGCGTGTCACGTTGCGACACTTGATCCTCTCCTGTGCCTTGCCGCTCGCGTGGCTGGCCACCTCAGCCCATGCACAATCCGCCACCTGTTCCGGCGTATCGGCATGGAACGCGGCCACGATCTACAACGCTGGCGACAAGATGACCTACAAGGGCCATCTCTATCAGGCCAGCTCGCAGATCTGGAACACCGCGCCCGACTACTGTCCCAGCTGCGGCTGGTACCAGGATCTCGGCACGTGTAGCGGTGGCGGTGGCAACCAGCCGCCGACGGCCGCCCTCACCGCACCCGCGAACGGTGCGACCTTCACCGCCGGCGCCAACATCACGCTGACCGCCAACGCCGCCGACAGCGACGGCACGGTCGCCAAGGTGGAATTCTTCCGCGGCGCCACGTCGGTCGGCAGCAAGACCGCCGCGCCGTGGTCGGTCACCTGGAACAACGTGCCCGCCGGCAGCTACGCGCTGACCGCCGTCGCCACCGACAATGCCGGTGCCTCGACGACCTCGGCCGCCGTGAACATCACGGTATCGGCCGGCACACCGGACACCACGCCACCGTCGGTACCGGGCGGCCTGGCCGGTACGCCGTCGTCCAATAGCGTGTCGCTCAATTGGGGCGCGTCCACCGACAACGCCGGCGGTTCAGGCGTGGCGGGCTACGACGTGTATCGCAACGGCGTACTCGTCGGATCGCCGACCTCGAACGCCTACACCGACACCGGCCTCGCGGCCAACACCTCATATACCTACACGGTGCGTGCGCGCGACAACGCGGGCAACGCTTCCGCACAGTCGACCTCCGTCGTCGTGAAGACCACGGCGGGTGGTAGCGGTGGAAACTATCGTGTCATCGGCTACTTCACGCAGTGGGGCATCTACGACCGCGGCTACACGGTGAAGAATATCGAGACGAGCGGTTCCGCCGCGCGCCTGACGCACATCAACTACGCCTTCGGCAACGTCCGCAACGATCGTTGCGAAGTGGGCGTGATCCAGCCGTCCGATCCGAACACCGGTGTCGGTGGTGACGCCTTTGCCGACTACACCAAGTCGTTCGGTGCGGGCGACAGCGTCAGCGGCACGGCCGATACCTGGGACCAGCCGCTGCGCGGCAACTGGAACCAGCTCAAGCAGCTCAAGGCCAAGCATCCCGGCCTGAAGGTGCTGATCTCGCTCGGCGGCTGGACCTGGTCGCGCGGCTTTGCACATGCGGCACGTCCTGAAAACCGCCAGGCCTTCGTCGCGTCCTGCGTCGACGCCTACATCAAGGGCAACCTGCCGGTGACCGACGGTGCCGGTGGTACGGCCGCCGCGGCCGGCGTGTTCGACGGTATCGACATCGATTGGGAATACCCGGCAGCCTGCGGTCTGCAGTGCGGTGGTCCGGAAGACACGGCGAACTTCACGGCCCTGCTCGCCGAGTTCCGTCGCCAGCTCGACGCGGTGCGTCCGGGTCTGCTGCTGACCATCGCGGCCGGTGCCGGCGTGGACAAGATCCGCGTCACCCAGCCGGCGCAGTACGCACAGTACCTCGACTACATCAACGTCATGACGTACGACTTCCACGGCGCGTGGGATCCGACGACGAACCATCATTCGGCGCTTTATGCCGCACCGAACGATCCGTCGACTGGCGACACGAAGAAGTACAACACCAACGACGCCATGCAGGCCTTCCGCGCCGCCGGCGTGCCGGCTTCGAAGCTCAACCTCGGCATCGGCTTCTACGGCCGTGGCTGGACCAACGTGGCATCGACCAACAACGGCCTCTACCAGTCCGGTACGGCCGCACCCGGTCGCTACGAAGCGGGCATCGAAGACTGGAAGGTGCTCAAGGCGCTGAACTACCCCGGCTACGACGACACGGCGGCCGGTGCGCACTGGATCTACAACGGCACCACCTGGTGGAGCGTCGACGATCCGGCGAACATCCAGCGCAAGATGGGCTACGTGAAGTCGCAGTCGTTCGGCGGCGCCTTCTCGTGGGACTTCAGCGGCGACGATGCCAACGGCACGCTGCTCAAGGCGATGGCTGACGGGTTGCAGTAAGCCCCTGAGACCTGCCGCGGCCCTCACTGCGGCAGGTCTCTTTATGCGGTTAGTCGCTGTGCGACTCGTGTGTTGAGCGGCGTGCGCCGCCTTGCGCTCGGAGGTTGCGTTGAGCCCCGGGCGGGTTGGCCCTTGGGGCCTTCGGCGCAGTTCTTCGGAGCGGGCCGTTGCCGTGGTTTGGATATCCGTACGTTGCGCGGCCCTCTGCTCAGGCGGCCCCAAGGGCCAACCCGCCCGGGGCGTGCAGGGTGAGGCGACATGTGGAAAGAGCGAGGCAACCTACACTTCCCCTCACGTCGTTCCAGCGAACGCTGGAACCCAGCGCGATGCGATGGATTGTCGCGAGTACGTTACCTACGTAAAAGCCGATGCAGCGTCGTCGTGTTACTGGTAAACCGAGGCGCTGGGTTCCTGCGTGCGCAGGAACGACGGTGAGGTAACTTTTGAGAATCCTTCCATAGGCAAGCACACACGTAATTTGCTACCGTGCTCGCGTTGTTTGCTGTTTCATGTCACGTGTCGGCAAACATCCATCGCTCGTAAGCGGTAAGAAGCGCGGGCCGCAG
>NZ_WNDO01000041.1 GCF_009912395.1 Luteibacter sp.
GTGAACACCTCGCCACACGGGAGCAGGCCAAGGCTCATGTGTTTGACTACATTGAGGTTGACTACAATCGGATCCGGCTGCACTCGACCCTGGGCTACCTCAGCCCAGAGCAGTACGAGCTGGCCAATGTCGCTTAGATAGGTGTCCGTAAATCAGGGGCAAGATCACCTCTTCACGAGGCAGAAATTCGCGCATAACCGGCTTGATATCGATCACCGGCGTTCCGTCGATCGCGTCGAGGCCCTCGACGTGCAGCCGGAAGCCGTCGACCTTCAACACACGACAGATGGTCACGCCAAGCCTATTGGGGCGGTTCTTGCCACGTTGGGCGAGAATTCCCGTCAACGGCCAATCTTCGCGCCCCCTGGGATGACGTGCGCCTCGCTCGATCTTCTCTTCGGGCACCCGGTCGAATAGGAAAATGATCTCGGCGTGACTAAACGCGTCAAGCCCTGCCAGCGCATCGACTTCGACCTGCGCCGCGTCCAATTCGATCGTGACTCGACTGCTTCCCCAGTCGTCGTCAGTCGGGCTAGTTCTTCCGCCTCGAACATAGCCGATGGGTTCTATCGTGAATGTCATGGCCACCTCCTTTTGTATTCTGTCAGCCCCCTGGAAACGCTGTGCGGTCATTTCGTGCGCAAATCGCCATCAGGAAGGCCATTGCCCAGGGGGATTACCCAGCGTCTCGGCAAGATAGCTTGCCACGGCCTCGACTTTAGCAGGACGATTGCGTGTCGTCGGACTGACGAAATAGAGGCCTCCGCCCGGCTGTGCCCTGTCCGCCAGCAGTGGCACGAGCGAGCCGTCGCGCAGGTACTCACCTGCCATGAACTCCGGCAGTTCCGCTACGTCATGCCCTGCGAGCAACAACGACAGGAGCGCCTCGGTATCGGCATCGTCGGGGTAGAGCTGCGTGGGCCGCCCAAGCAACATTTCGCCAAGGGACGTCAGGGCGAGCTTCGTCAACGGCCGCGAACTGTTCGTCGATGGCGGACAGGCCCAGGCCTGATCCGCGATGCCGGCGTTGTTCGGCTATCCTTCCCGGGTTAACCGGGGAGCAGGCCGCTATGCCGTCGAATTTCACCGTGACCGTTCCGCGCTTGCAAACCGAGCGCTTCGTGCTGCGCGAGTATCGACCCGACGATTTCGAGGCCTTCGCCGCCCATCTCGCCGATCCGGAGTCCATGCAGCATCTCAACCTCTCCGACCGCAAGACGGCGTGGCGGGTGTTCGGCTCGCATGCCGGACTCTGGGTGCTGGGTGGTGCCGGATGGTGGGCCATCGAGAAGCGGGATACCGGCGAGCTTGTCGGCAACGTGGGCGCGTTCTATCGCGATGGCGATCCCACGCTCGAGATCGGCTGGAACACCTACAAGGCGTTCTGGGGTCAAGGTATCGCTGGCGAGGCTGCACGCGCGGTCCTTGATTACGTGTTCGATGTCCGCCGGGAATCCCGGGTTCATGCACTCATCGATGACGGCAATCGGGCATCGATCCGTGTGGCGGAGAACCTTGGGCTGAGCTATGGCGGCGAGACCGCATTCAATGGCAAGACGACGGGCACTTATGTGCTTGAACGCGGAGCAACGGGAAAGCGTGACTGAAGCGGGCTACGCTTGCCGCTCGATATAGCGCTTTACCGCCACACCAGTTCCGGCACCTGCCCCAGGCGCTGCAACACCACCGGCTTGCCGTACTCACCTGTCGCAATGTCCGCCTGCTGACACCAGGCGATGACGCCGTCGCAGGTCGCGCCCAGGGTCTCGACGCGATGGCGCGCCTGGTCGGCGGTACCGCAGGCGAAGCCCGGCAACGCGGTGAAGCGCTTGCGCTGAGCGCCGACGGAACGGAAGCCCTGGACGAAGTAGATCGTGTCCTGCATATGTCCTCCTTAGACAGGCGGACATGATCGGCGCGGGGCGTCTCAGGGAGCGCGACTGCCCTACCCTGCTCGGTCGATTCGGGGGCGTCAGTGCGCGCCTCAGGGCGAATCCGCGTCCAGTGCAGACACCCAGTCGATGAAGGCGCGCAGTTTCGTGCCGACGTGCCGGTTCGGTCGGTAGGCCACGTACATGGGCATCGTGTCGAGGCGCCAGTCCTCGAAAAGGGGCACCAGCTCGCCACGCGCCACGGATGGCTGCACCATGTACGTCGGCAGCCAGAGGATGCCCATGCCGACGAGGCCCGCTTCGAGGTAGGCATTGCCGTCGTCCACGGACAACACATGCCGCCCGTGGACCTCGATGCGCTCGTCGCCACGATGCATGGCATAGGGAAGCGCCTTGCCGGTACGCGCCCAGCGGAAGCCGACGATGCGGTGATAGCTGTCTTCCAGCTCCAAGGGATGCGTCGGCGCGCCGGCCCGTGCGAGGTACGTGGGCGAAGCGAACACACCCAATGTCAGGTCGCGCAGTCGTCGTGCCGCGAGCGACTGGTCGACGAGCTCGCCGCCACGCACGACGCAATCCACGCGTTCGTCGATCAGGTCGACCATGCGGTCGCTGACGCCGAGGTCGAGTTGGATCTCGGGGTAGCGCTCATGGAAGGCCGGCAACGACGGAATGAGGACGAGACGCGCCCAGGGGCTCGGCACGTCCACGCGCAGGCGCCCGCGCGGCGATGCCGATGCGGTGGAAAGGCTGGTCTCCGCATCGTCCATGTCGGCCAGCAGGCGGACCGCACGCTCGTAGTACACGGCACCGTCGGCGGTGACGTTGACCTTGCGTGTGGTCCGGTTCAGCAGCTTCACGCGCAGGCGCGCCTCCAACTGCTGGACGAGCTGGGTCACGGTGGTCTTGCTCATGTGCAGGGTTTCCGCCGCACGCGTGAAGCTGCCTGTCTCCACCACGCGGACGAAGGCCTGCATTGCGTCGAAACGATCCATCCGGCCTCCGGGCGCCTTCGATTGTTCGCATTCTACAAACGGTGCTGGACAGTGTTGCCCGTTTATCCGACGGGCGGGGGTGCCTAGATTTCCTTCGTCGCCGGCACCGCACTGGTTCCGGCCCCATGAAGGATTTCCGATGCAAACCCGTGATGTCGTCTTTCCCGTCGGTCGCCAGGCGCTCTACGAGCGTAACCGCTACTCCCCTGCCGTGCGTTCGAACGGTTTCCTCTTCGTCTCCGGTCAGGTGGGCAGCCTGGAAGACGGCTCACCCGAGCCGGACCTGAAGGCGCAGGTGCGTCGCGCCTTCGACAACCTCAACGCGATCCTGGCGGCCGCCGGTGGCTCGTTCGCGGACGTCGTGGATGTCACCGTATTCATGGTCGATCCGGAAGCCACGTTCCAGACGATCTGGGAGATCGTGCCCGAGTACTGGGGCGAAGCGCCCCACCCCACGCTGACCGCCGTGGGCGTCACCTGGCTCTACGGCTTCCGCTTCGAGATCAAGGTGATCGCCCGGGCGCCCGACAGCGGTCACTGAGGAGGCACGGGATCGATGGGGTCGAGGATGCCCTCGACCACCGGGCGATCGTCGTCGAGGCGATAGGTGTGGAACTGACGCGAATAGGCCGAGCGGCAAGCGGTCTGCAAAGCATTGCGGGCGGCGACCTTTTCCCGCGGCTCCGCCAGCCACGTCGGCGGCCATGCGGCGATGGCCTGACAGCGTTCCGTCAGCGCCCCCTGGTCTGCCGCCCTTCCGGGGATGCCCTTGTAGCGCAGAGCCATAAGTGCAGATTGGATGTCCTGCACGGCGTCCGTATACGAGCCCATCGACCACGTGTTCGCGGCGAACTCGGTGGAGGACAGCGACGCGCCGGTTTCCGGGTCCACCGACAAAGCGGCGGCCTTGCGCAGCCAGCGTTCCGCCTGCGCGGGATCGCTGTCCATCAACGGCGCCGCCTTGCGTAGGAAGGCGACCATCAACACCGGCTTCTGCGTGGGTAGCGGATGGTCGCCCCACCAGGCGATCACCTTGTCGACGCTGCCGCGATAGAGCGCCATGTCGGTGGCCTTGTCGAGCTTGTCGGGCAGGTCGCAGCGTATGACGCAGCGTGCCGTCATCAGCGGATCGCCTTGCTTCAGCAGCTTGAGGTTGTCGGCTTCGCGCGCGCGATCGCGATGGGCATCCATGGCGTTAGAGGCCAGCGCGACGGGCGCCAGCACCACGACACCTGCGGCCAGGCCGGCTTTGCAACCGAACGAATTACCCGACGACAGCAGGTTGCAGTTTCCGCAACCGCCCAGCAGCAATAACGCTCCCACGAGGAGGCCTTTCGTGACCTCCGGAATCCTTGTCGGCATGGCGTCGTTCGTGTCCTAAGTCAGGCCATCGCAGGCTATCGTCCCAAGGCCGGGCACGCTACGCAAAATCCTCCGCCTTGTCATCCACGCGACCGCGTCGCGCGAGCCGGACGATGGCGTCGATCACATCCGCATGCAGCGATGCGGGAAGGTCGTGTCCCATGCCTGCCACGCGCTTGAGGTGGGCACCCTCGATGGATGCGGCGGTGTCTTCGCCACACGCGGGTGGGATCAGCGCATCGTCCTCGCCATGGATGACCAGGGTCGGCGCGCGAATCGTCGCGTTGCGTACGCGCAGGTCGCCCGTGGCCGCGATCGCCGCGATCTGCCGCGCGAAGCCGGCCGGGTCGTGGGCGCGGCGGACCTCTTCCCGCACGATACCGCGATGCGCGTCCTCGTCGAACGGATGCGCCGACCCGGCAATGCGCTTCGCGAAAGCGACGCTGTGCGCAAGGAAGCCGGCTTCGTCATCCGCGGGACGTGGCGCCGGCTTCATCAGCAAGGCCATCACATCGGGTGCCGCCTGCGGCAGGGCTGGATTGCCCGTGCTCGACATGATCGAGGTCAACGACAGCACCCGCTCGGGATACGTGCTCGCCATCAACTGGGCGATCATGCCGCCCATGGATCGGCCGACCACGTGTACCTTGTCGATCGACAAGGCATCGAGCAGCCCGATCGCATCGGCCGCCATGTCGTGCAGGGTGTAGGGCACCTCGAGGCGCTTTCCCGCGGCGGCAGCGGCCGCCAGCGCGGCGAAGTCCGGCACGGGATGATCCGACAGATGCGTCGAAAGCCCGGTGTCGCGATTGTCAAAACGGATGACGCGAAACCCGTGCGTCGCGAGCGCCGTGCAGAACGCATCGGTCCAGCGAATCCGCTGCGCACCAAGCCCGGAAACCAGCAGGATGGCCTCGTCGTGGCTGTCGCCGAAGCTGTCGTAATCCACGGCGATGCCATTCGTCTCCATGCGGCTCACGAGCTCATCTCCTTCGTCGCCACGGCATGTCCGGTGGCGGTCATGGGCAGCAGTCGCGAGTCTTCGAGGGCCGCTGCGCGGTGCCCCATGCCCGCGAGATAGGCCTGGTTACCAGCGAAGGCCAGGAACGATTCGACGCTCTCCTGCTGCACCAGCATGACCAGGTCCCAACGTTCGCCGGGCGGCCCAATCAACATATCGCCACCCGCACCGAGGAACAGAAGATCACCGCCGCTCGCATGCAGGAACGGCAAGGTGTGCTGGATGTAGCGATCGAAGGCCTCGGCACCGCTGATAGGCGCATCGGGGGCAAGCTCGGGATACGCCGCGTAATCGGCCGTCTCTCGGAAGCGCAGCAGGTTGAGCATCACGATGCCGCCTTGCAGGCCTCGCATGATGAAGGCGCGGCCGGCTTCCTGGGTGGGTTCGAGATACGGGGTGGTCATGTCGCGTCGTCCTCCATTCGGATGCGAAAGCGCCGCGTCGCGCGGCGATGGAGGCAAATAATGCCCGGGTAAAATATCCTCGTCAATATCACCCGGGTAATTATCTTAGTGGAAGTCCCGCGACCTCGTATCCAGCGTCGCCAGCATGCCGGTCAGGTCGATAAGCCGATGGGCGACGAGGTGGCAGACACCGTCCATCTGCTGCCACTGCCCTTCCACGGCGAGCAGGCGGGCTTCCAGGTAGATCCGCCGCTGGCGCTCGGCGACCTGGCGCCAGACCACCACGTTCACCGGCCCGTGCTCGTCTTCCAGCGTGATGAAGGTGACGCCGCTGGCGGTCTGCGGGCGTTGCCGCTGGGTGACGAGGCCGGCGGCGCGCACGCGGGCGCCATGGGGTACGCCGCGCAGCTGGCGTGAGTCCGTGCACCCCGCCGCGCGCAGGCGGCTGCGCACCTGACGGATGGGATGCGGCCCCAGTGTGAGCCCTACCCGCGCATAGTCGGCCAGCGTGTCCTCGGCCTGCGACGGTGGCGGCAAGGCGACCGGCGCCTCTTCCGGACTGGTGTTGCCGAACAACGGCAATTGCGGCTCGATGCCGGCCATGGCCCAGCGGGCACGATGACGATGGCCGGCCAGTCCGCGCAACGCACCTGCTTCGGCGAGCGCTTCCTGATGATGGCGATCCAGCCCCGCGCGACCGCAGAGGTCGGTCATGTCCATGAAGGGTCGCTGCGCGCGCGCCGCCGAAAGCCGTCGTGCCGCGTCCTCGCGGCAACCACGCACCTGGCGCAGCCCCAACCGAAGCGCCAGCCCACCCTTCGACGCGGGATCGGCTTCCAGCGTGTTGTCCCAGTCGCTGTGGCGCACGTCCACCGCGCGCACGGTCACGCCATGGCGTTGCGCGTCCTGCACGATCTGGCTGGGCTGGTAGAAGCCCATCGGTTGGGCGTTGAGCAGCGCGCAGGCGAAGCTCGCCGGTTCATGGCACTTGAGCCACGAACTGGCGTAGACGAGCAAGGCGAAACTCGCGGCATGGCTTTCCGGGAAGCCGTACGAGCCGAAGCCCTTGATCTGTTCGAATAGGCGCGCGGCGAACGCTTCGGTGCAACCGAGCTTGAGCAGGCCTTCGGTGATGCGGATGCGGTGCGGTTCCAGGCCACCATGGCGCTTCCATGCGGCCATGCAGCGACGGAGGTTGTCGGCTTCGTCGGGTGTGTAATCCGCCGCTTGGATCGCCAGTTTCATGACCTGCTCCTGGAACAGGGGCACGCCGAGCGTCTTGGCGAAGACCGAGCGCAACGCTTCGGCGTCCGCTGGATAGTCCACCGCTTCCTCGCCCCGACGACGGCGCAGATAGGGGTGCACCATGTCGCCCTGGATGGGTCCGGGGCGCACGATCGCCACCTGGATCACCAGGTCGTAGAACTCCTTCGGGCGCAAACGCGGCAGCATCGCCATCTGCGCGCGGCTTTCGATCTGGAAGACGCCGATGGTGTCGGCCTTCTGGATCATCCGGTACGTGGCCTTGTCTTCCGGCGGAATGGTCGCCAGCGTCAGATCGTGACGATCGTGCGCGCGAAGTAGGTCGAGACATTTGCGTATGCAGGTCAGCATGCCCAGCGCGAGGCAATCGACCTTGAGCAGGCCCATCGCGTCGAGATCGTCCTTGTCCCACTGGATGATCGTACGATCCGGCATCGCCGCGTTTTCCACGGGCACCAGTTTCGACAGCGGCTGATCGCAAATGACGAAGCCGCCGACGTGCTGGGAAAGGTGCCGGGGAAAATCCAGCAGCTCCGCGGTCAGCAAGATCACCGTCCGGATCAGGGGGCTTTCCGGATCGAAACCGCGTTCGCGCAGCAGTTCGTCGAGGTGGCTTTCGCCATCCCACCACGAACAGACCTTCGCCAGCAGGTCCACTTGGTCCGACGGCAGGCCCATCACGCGGGCCACGTCGCGCACCGCGCTCTTGCCGCGATAGCTGATCACGGTGGCGGCCAGCGCCGCACGCTCGCGGCCGTATTTTTCGTAGATGTGCTGGATGACTTCTTCGCGTCGTTCGTGCTCGAAGTCGATGTCGATGTCCGGCGGCTCCTTGCGCTCGCGCGAGATGAAGCGCTCGGTCAGCAAGTCGAAGTTCGCCGGGTCCACCGCCGTCACGCCCAGGGCGAAGCAGACCGCCGAATTGGCGGCGGATCCGCGCCCCTGACAGAGGATGTCCCGCCCCCTGGCGAAGCGGACGATTTCCTCGACGGTGAGGAAATACGACTCGTATTTCAGGTCTTCCACGAGCTTCAGCTCGTTCTCGATCTGCGCCCGCACTTTCGCCGTGACGCCATCGGGCCAGCGTCGCCGCATCCCCTCTTCCGTCAGGTGCCGGAGCCAACTGGTAGGCGTGTGCCCCTGCGGCACCAGTTCGGCCGGATAGCTGTATTTCAGTTCGCCAAGATCGAACTGGCAGCGCTCCGCAAGGCGCAGGCTTTCCTCCATCAGGTGCGCCGGATAGATCGCCGCAAGCGCATCGCGCGTGCGCAAGTGACGTTCGCCATTGCGGAACAGCAGCGCCCCCGCCTCGGCCACGGTCTTGTGATGGCGAATCGCCGTGAGTACGTCCTGCAAGGCGCGGCGCGTTCGTACGTGCATGTGGACATCGCCGGCGGCGACCGTACGGATGCCCAGCGAGGAACCCATGGCTTCCAGGTCGCGCAGTCGGCGTGCGTCATCGGGTCCGCGATGCAGCTCCACCGCCAGCCAGAGACGCTCACCGAATAGCGCACGCAACCAGGCGCCATGTTCGCGATCAGGCTCCGTACCGGGCAACCAGAGCGCCAGCGTGCCCGGCACGCCATCGCGCAGGTCGTCGCGGAACAGGCGGTATTCGCCCTTCTCCGCCGCACGCCGCCCCCGCGTAATCAACGAGCACAGCGCGGTGTAACCCTCGATGGTTTCGCACAGCAGCACGAAACGCGGCCCGTCGACCAGTTGGAATTCCGCGCCCACGATGAGTTTGATACCCGTGGCTTCCGATGCCTGGCGAGCACGCACGATGCCTGCGAGCGAGCATTCGTCGGTGATGGCCAGCGCCGTGTAACCGCACTCCTTCGCACGCTCGAACAACTCCTGCGCACTCGACGCCCCGCGCTGGAACGAGAAGTTGGACAGGCAATGCAGCTCCGCATAGGCCTTCATGCGAACCACCCATGCAGCATCCATCGACCCGGCGCATCCGGCGCGCGATACACCCAGGCGCGCTGGCCTTGCGCGGTGCGCGCGACGTAGTAGTCACGACGCATGTCGCCGCTGTCCCACCACCCGGTTTCCAGGCGCTCCGGGCCGGCGAGGATCGTGAGCGTCTCGCCGTACAACGGCACGGGCTTGTCGAGCAGCCAGGTCGGACGTGGTGAGGGCTCCGGCACGGGAACGACGGCCGTGGGCTCCCTCGCCTGCGCATGTTCGGGACGGGGATCGACGGTGCGACCGAGACGGTAGATCGCCTTCTCACCAAGTCGCGCGAGCAAGCGTCCGCGCAACTGGTCGAGCGGCATCGCGTTGGCTGGCCGCGTGTCGAACAAGTCGCGACCGGCCGGCACGAAGGGTGGCAATTCGCTGGCGACCAGGCGCATCGCCACCACGGACGACGGCAGCGCCTGCCGCTCCAGGCGTTCGCGCGCACAGTCGAACAGCAGGCGCGCATCGCGTTCGGCGGCAAGCAGGCCGATCGGCATGCGCGTGGGCTCACCGGTGCGATGTTCCAGTTCCACGACGAAACGCTGTACGCCGCCGTCGCGGCCTGCCAGATAAGCCGCCAAGTCGCCCGTGAGGCGGCGCAACGGAAAGACCAGCGCTCCCGAATGCTCGACCTCGTGCGACCACTCCATGCGCAGGTCGAGGCTGTCCGGCGGCCGGAAGCTTTCCAGTTGCGCCGGCGCATCACCGGTGAGCTCGTCGAGATGGTCGATAAGCCCCGCGCCGAAACGGCGCTGCACACCCGCGCGCGGCAACTGCATGAGCTGGCCGAGCGTGCGCACGCCCATGGAGGCCAGCGCGTCGGCGACACCGCCCGGGAGGCGCGCCCGCTGCACCGGAATGGGCGCGAGCGTGCGGCGCAATTCATCCGTCGTGGTGACCGCGAGACCGTCGCGCACACCTGCGAGCACATGCGCGGCGTGGGCGTTTGGCGCCAGCGCGACGCGATGATGGAAACCCTGCTCGACCAGACCTTCGCGCAACGTCGTCTCGAAGTCGCACCACGGGCCGAACAGGTTGCGGCTCTTGCTGACTTCGAGCACCACCGCATGCGGCAGCAAGGCTACGTCGGAGCTATACCCGTAAGCCCAGGCAGCCAGAAAACGGTGCGCGCGAGCAGTCGCGGCCGGGTCGTATTCCACCGTATCGAAATGGTTGAGCAAGGCCTGCGCCGCCGAAAGCCGTTGCCCCCGGTAAATGCCAGCCGCCTGCGCGAAACGATTGGCGGCGACCACGATGCGCGCATTGGCCGGCCCGCCCACCAGCACCAGCGGTTCGTCGGAGGGCGGACGTCGACGAAGGACATCGTCCAGCGCCAGTCGCGGCAGCAATACACAGGCCCAGAGCATCGGATCGCCTCACGCCCAGCCGACGGGCAACGGCACGGGAAACGCGGGTGCGTTGCCCCCACGGCATTTGTGCACGCGCACCTGCGGCGCGGCACCCGGCAATAGTTCGAGGCGTAGCGCGGCGGGCGACGCCTGCACGAGATGGCGACGGTCGCGGAAGGCGAAGGCCAGCGCCTTGCCCGTGTCCGCCGCCACCTGCAGGCGACGCAAGGCGCGGTCATCGGCCTGCACCGGCCACGCCAGCACCGCCGCGCAACTGCCCGAGCGCAAGCATTGCTCCGTGGCCCACAACGCGTCGCGCGTGTCGGCGTCGATGATGTCCACCTGCGACATGCGCACGCCGCGCGCTTCCCACCCCGCCACATAGGGAATGTACGGCGGCGCGACCACCACCACGGTGCGCCCCGCCTGCGTGTGTCGCGCGAGCGTGGGCAGCAGCAGTTGCAGTTCGCCCACGCCATCCACCGGCAGCAGGATCTCCGTCATGGCCGCGGCAGGCCAGCCACCGGCGGGCAGGATCGCATCGAGCGACGCCCAGCCGGTCGGCTCGTCGCCATCCGGCGACGGCGTGGCGGTGCCCTGCCAGACCTGCCGGCCTTCGATCAGCGAACGGAGCGCAACGACGTTGCCCATGACCGCTCAGCGCAAGGCGCGCAGGCAGCGGGTAACGACACCCCAGATCTCCAGGGTCTCGCCTTCGCGGAACACGATGGGCTTGAAGTGCGCGTTCTCCGGCAGCAGTGCCACCTGGCCATCGAGGGTGCCAAGACGCTTGATCGACAGCTCGCCGTTGACGATCGCCACGACGATGTCGCCCTGCCGCGGCTTGAGCGCGCGATCGACGATAACCTCGTCGTTGTCGAAGATGCCCGCGCCGATCATCGACCAGCCGGACACGCGGATGATGAATGTGCTGGGCTCGTGACCCGGCAACACCAAGTGAGTGTTGAGGTCCACCGCCTCGTCGGCGTGCGCGTCGGCCACACCGGGCACGCCCGCCGGCACGCGGCTGGTGAAGGCGGTCAGCGCGACCGTGGATGGGTCAAGGGAAACCGGCCGCGGTTCTTCCAGGGCCGGCGGCTTGCGGTAGGCGTCCAGGTAGGCCAGAACGGCCGGCACCTGGCTCTCCGGCACGCGGATGCGCTGGCTCGGCTCACCGGCGGGACGGCCGGCGCCAGGGCGGGATCCACCGTGGTCGGAGGGGGGCATGGGCGGCCATCTTGATTAGCGGGACGGAATTCAAGATACCACCGACCTATCTCATTGGGTGAGATATCCGTGGGCCCGGGCGCCCCAACGTCAACCGATCGGCTCGGATATCTCGATGAGGTTGAGGTCCGGATCGCGGACGTAGACCGAGCGGATGGGACGGGTGGCGCCGGTACGCTCCACGGGACCTTCGACGATCGGCCAGCCTTTCGCCTCCAGATGCGCGATGACCTCGACCAGCGGCACGGCCGCCATGAAGCACAGGTCGAGCGCGCCCGGCACCGGCAGGTGGGCCTTGGGTTCGAATTCCTTGCCCTTCACGTGCAGGTTGATCTTCTGCTCGCCGAAGCGGAACGCGATGCGATCGCCCCGGAACGTCTCCAGGGTCATGCCGAGCACATCGGTGTAGAAACGCACCGTGGCGTCGGGGTCGACGCAGGTGAGCACGAGATGGTCGAGGTGATCGATCAACGACATCAGAAACGTTCCTGGGTGGCGATACGTCATTCTCGGCGCACCCGCAGGCACGGTCCAATACATGGCGCGATCGATTCCATTCGTGACGCGACTGCGTCCAGCGGGCGGCCTTATACTCAAACCTCCCCTCCCCCGCATGCCATCGCCATGTTCGACGTCCACGCCATCGCCGTCGTCTTTTCCGTCTACGTGGTCGGCGTGGTCGTGCCCGGCCCCAACTTCGTGGCCGTCGCGCACAAGGCCGCGTCCACCACCGTGCACGAGGCGCTGGGCACCGTAGTGGGCATCGTGCTGGTGAACCTGTTCTGGGCCAGTTGCGCGATCATGGGCGTGGGCATCGTCTTCGCCACGTTCCCGTGGATCGCCCTCGCGGTGAAGCTGGCCGGTGCCGGCTACCTGATCTGGTTCGGCGGCCGCCTGATCGTCAAGGCCGGCGCACAAGCCGCCGCCCCCGAGACCTCGCGGACCGGCGGCATGCGCCGTGCAATTCGCGAAGGCGTCGCCACGAATCTGGTCAACCCGAAGTCCATGGCGTTCTTCGCGGCCGTGTTCGCCGCCGCGGCGCCACCGCATGTATCCATGCCGACCTTCCTGGGCATGCTCGGCACCGTCGGCGTCGTGGCGACCACCTGGTACGGACTGGTGGCCGTGCTGTTCGCCACGCCACGCGTCGCCGCCCGCTATCGCCGCCACAAGGCCTGGGTGGACCGCGTCTGCGGCTCCATCATCGTGGCGCTGGGTATCCGCCAACTGGCCCGCTGAGCGCCCACTCAGGCGAGATAGCCACCGTCCACGGTGAGGCTCGCGCTGTGCACGAAGCGTGCTTCGGGGCCCGCCAGGAAGGCCACGACGGAAGCCACCTCGGCGCTCTCGCCGATTCGTCCCTGCGCGATCAGGCCGCTCAGCATCTCGCGGGCCTCCTCCGGATTCATGTCGGTACCGATCGGCCCTGGCTGCACGTTGTTGACGGTGATGCCCAGCGGACCGAGATCGCGGGCCAGGCCCCGGGTCATGGATTGCACCGCGCCCTTGCTGGCGCTGTAGAGGGTTGCGCCGGGAAAGCCGGAGCGATCTGCCACGACGCTGCCGACATTGACGATGCTCGCGCCGGGTTTCATGTGCCGCGTTGCCGCCCGCGCGGCGGCATAGACCGCCCTGACATTGATCGCGAACAGGCGGTCGTAGGTGTCCAGCCCCAGGTCGTCCGGACCGTCCTTCGCGATCACGCCGGCGTTGTTCACCAGGATATCGAGACGACCGTGTTTCGCTGCCGCGTCATCGATCGCCGCCACCAGCAGGGCGGCCTCCGCACTGTCCACGCGGATCGCGGTGGCCTTGCCGCCACCCTGGCGCAACTCGTCGGCCAGACGCTCCGCCACTTCGGTGGAACTGGCGTAAGTGAAGGTGACTTCCGCGCCCTGCTCCGCCAGCTTGCGGACGATGGCCGCGCCGATACCACGGGAACCGCCAGTGACGAAGGCCTGCTTGCCCTGCAACGTACCCATAACTCACCTCATTATTGATTGATTAGTCCAATATTTGATCCGAAAAAACGGAAGAAGGACTGATGCCTTTACTTCCGTTCATCTCGAAACTCAATTTATGGACTGATCATTCCATAACAAGGGCGCGCAGGGCAAGATTCGCGATGGCGAACAGTTCGTTCGCCGTGGAGCCACCCCGCGCCGCCACCTTCAGTCCTGCCAGCGTGGCCAGCAGGTACGTCGCTCCCACCGCCGGATCGGTGTCGGGACGCACGCTCCCCTCCGCGATGCCCTCGCGCAGACGCGATTCGAAGGCGCGAAGGATCTTCCCCGATATCGCAGCGTTGACGGCATTCACATCCTCCGCCGAGGTGCCGAACTCCGCTATGGAGTGCACGCCCAGGCAGGAACGCGCCGGATCGGCCATGGCCTCGTCGATGAAGCCGTGCAACGCTTCGCGCAGGCCGTCGCGCACCGTCGCGGCAACGAACAGCCGAGAAATCGTCGACGCCGTGCTGTCCTCTGAATACCGGGTCAGCGCCTCAAGGTAGAGGGCTCGCTTATCGCCGAAGGTGTCGTATAGGCTCTGCCGCCCGATCTTCATCGCATCGAGCAGCATCGGCGTGGACGTGCCTTCGAAACCATGCGCGGCGAACGTCTCGATCGCGCGCCGCAAGGCGGTGTCCCTGTCGAATTCGCGAGGCCGGGCCATGCGCCACCGTTATGGACTGTAAAGTCCATAAGCCTAACGCATGACGGCTTATTACGTGGCGGTCGCGGCCGGGAAGCCCGTACTGGTCTCGAACTCGGCGATGGGCCGCGATGTCTCGCTCAGCGAGGACAACGGCACCCGTTCGGCTACGCCCATCAAGCGGGCCCGCAGGGCGCTGATTTCGCGGATCCGCTCGGAGGCCTCGAACGAGTATTCGTCGGTCATCTCGAAGGCGGCGACCACGTCGCCGTCGGCGCCCCGCATGATCCAGGGGCGTCGGGCGGTGATGAGCCCGGCCTGCTGCAAGGCTTCGTAGACCTCCAGCAGAATGGAGATGACCAGATCCGTGCGTCCCGGGAAGGGACGGTACCCAACGATGATCGATGTGGCCATGCGCTTGCCCCGCATGCGAAATGGACCCTTCCGATTGTTCCGCTTGCGCTCGCGGCGTCAAGCCGAATCCTGGGCGGATTCGGCAAGCTTCGCCGAAAGCCGATCATTGCAGTTCGCGGACCACGCGGAAGCCCACGCGCGCGCTGCGGATATCGGCTCCCGCGCCCTGGCGGTAAGCCGAGCGGACCATGTCCGGCGCGCTGCCCCACGAGCCACCACGGATCACCCGGCGGTTGCAGCCTGGATTCACCCAGGCCTCGGCGGTGCGCGGTGCGCGGATGTAGTTGTCGTGCCAGCAGTCGGCGACCCACTCGGAGACGTTGCCGCCCATGTCGTAGAGGCCAAAGGCGTTGGGCGTGAAGCTCATGACCGGCGCGGGGCCCCAGTAGCCATCCTTGTAGCCGTTGAAGGCGTTGCTCCAGCGGCGTCCCGAGGCCGAGCGGTCGTTGCCGCCCGTGAGGTTTTCCACCTTCGAGGTGGGCGTGCCGTCGCCCCACCAGTAACGCGTAGTGGTGCCGCCGCGCAGCGCGTATTCGAACTCCGCCTCGCTGGCGAGGCGGTATTTCTTGCCCGTGCGCTGCGAGAGCCAGTCGGCATAGGCCTTGGCATCATTCCAGGAAACGTTCACCACCGGCAGGCGGTCCTGACCGGGCTTGCCGGCGTAATCGTCCTGCCAGGTCGCGGCGCTGTCGTCGCGCAGGCCACCGCTGGCCTCGTCGTAGACGCTGCCGCCCTGGAGGGATTGCGACTGCGGCACGTAACCGCTGGCGCGCACGAAGTCGCGGAACTGGCCGATGGTGACCGAACTGCGTCCCATCGCGAAGCCCTTGTCGACCTCCACCTCGTGCAACGGGGATTCGTTGGCGTCGTGGCCACGTTCGCCATCGGGCGACCCCATCAGGAACTTGCCCGTCGGCACCACCACCATGGCCGGTGCCTGGCCATTGGTGTCCACGAAGCGGTCGAGGAAGACCTGGCCGGGCTTGTAGCTGGAATAGACCCGGGCGTTGGTCAGGCGTTCGTTGAAGTCGTCGATGCCGGCCACGTCGGGGCTCACCTGCTGGGCCTTGGTCGCCAGCTGCTGGGCCAGCTCGAGGTTGCCCGAATCCAGCGCCGAACGGGCCTGGGCCAGCACGCCGCTGGCGCTCTGCCGGCGCATGCCCTCGATGCGGCCTCGTGTGTCCTGCAGCGCCTGCGACTCGGGCTCGATGGTGGCAGCCTCGGCCAGTGCGGCGTCGGCGCCGCTGAAATCGTTCTGGGCGACGGCCGCGAGAGCCTTGTCGAGGACGACGCGCTGCACCTGCCCGATACCCTGGACGGCCACCGCGTTCTCCGGATCGAGCTGGAGCACCTGGCGATAGGTGTCGAGCGCGCTGTCGCCGCGCGGCTGGCTGGCCTTGCCGTCCTGCAACTGCGTGGCGGCGTTGCCCAGCAGCGGACGCACCTTGTCGAGCACGGCGAGCTTTTGCTGCAGCGGACCGACATCCCCAGCGCTGTCCGGCAGCGCCTTGAGTGCACCCAGCGAATCGCGGGTGGCATCGGCGTCGCCGAGCACGATGTCCTGTTCGATCTCGGCAGCGAGCCGCGCCTTGACCTCATCGAGACCCGTGCGGGCCCGCTGGCTGTCTTCCTTTTCCTTGAGGGCGGCGGCGAACAGCGCGGCGGCGCTGTCCTTGCCTCCCACCAGGCGATCGGCCGCGAGCGCCTTGTCGGCGCGGTCCAGCAGCGCGGTCAGCTCGGGCGAATCGGGGGTCTTCTGGGCCGGCAGCGGAATCTCGTTGGATTTCTCGCGCTTGCGTGCGGCGATGACCGACGCGGGCGCCAGCATGATCGGCGGACCGGCATCCAGCTCCGAGGTCATGGCCGGTGCCGCGGCCTGGGGGCGCTGGTCGAAACCCATGGTGGTGGCCTGCCCGCGCAAGGGCGAGCGTGGCGTGTTCTGGCTGGGCTGGACGTGCAGCAGCTGCGGAAAAAAGTGATAGAACAACGCGAAAGCGAGCACGGCGACACCAAGAGCGCCGCCAATGGCGCGCTGTCGGCGGACGGTCTCGGTATTCGGCATGGTGGGCTGTTCCGCGTGGGCCTGCTATCGTGCGCCGTCACCATAGGGAATCGCGCGCGACAGGGCAACCTCGCGACGTGCGCGTCCCTCGCACCATTAAGGATGCATGCATGTCTTCGAGCGACCTCGCTCCCGCCGCACCCTGGATCGACAGCGCCGACGCGCTGACCGACTGGCTCGCGCCCATCGCGCCCCACGCCGTCGTCGGCCTCGACACCGAGTTCATGCGGCGCAACACCTTCTATCCGCAACTCGCCCTGCTCCAGCTCGCTCACGACGGCCGCTACGCGCTGATCGATCCTCTCGCGTTCCCGCTCAACGGCGCCCTCACCCAGGCCTTCGCGACGCAGCCTACGGTCACCGTGATGCACAGCGCCGGCGAGGATCTGGAAGCCCTGTCGCCCTTCCTTCCCGAAGGCCCGCACACGCTGTTCGACACCCAGATCGCCGCCGCCTTCGTGGGCATGGGCCTGGGCATCAGCTATCGCGCACTCGTGAAGGAACTGGTCGGCGACGAACTGGACAAGGGCGAAACGCGCAGCGATTGGCTGCAGCGGCCGCTCACCGAATCGCAAAAGCTCTACGCCACGCTCGACGTGGTCCATCTGCATCCGGTGCATGCGATCCTTGCCGAGCGCCTCGCCGCCCGCGATCGCGCGCAATGGCATGCCGAGGACTGCGCCCGCATGAAGCGCCGCGCCAGCCAGCGCGAAGGCGATCCGCAGCCGCAGCGTGGTTACAAGCCGGCCGCCGAGTGGGCACCGGAGAAGCAGGCCCTGCTGCGCCGTGTGCTGCGCTGGCGCGAAGTCACCGCGCGCACCCTCGACAAGCCCCGTTCGTGGCTGCTCGAAGACAGCCACGCACTGGAACTCACCGATCGCCTGCCGACCTCGCTCGCGGCGGTCGAGGAGCGTACGCGCGGCACCCGCGCGCTTCGCTCCCAGCAGCGCGAGGAGCTTTACCAAGTGCTGCTGCGCCCAATCGAGGCCATCGAGGTCGAAGAAACCGCGCCGGTCGTCGGTCACCCGGTGGGCGATGCCAAGCGCGCCATCAACGAGATGCGCACCGTCGTCGACCAGGTCGCCACCGAACTCGACCTGCCGGCTGGCCTGCTCTGCTCGCGCAAGTCGCTCGAGGAATACGTGATGGGTGGCGGCCAGTGGCCCGACGCGCTCGACGGCTGGCGCCGTGGCGTGCTGTTCGACCGACTCTCGTCACTACTTCCCGGCTGACCGGACGCGACGCAAGAACGCAAGCATGGGCACCGCCCCCACGACCACGGAAGCTACGCTGGAGAGCATCCAGGGCAACCTGATACGTGGCCGTTCGGGCGAATCGCATCGCCTCTATCGCCTGCGTATCGACGGTCGTTGGTATTTCTGTAAGGCAGGCGATTTCGCCGATGCCAAACAAGCCAGCGCGACACTACGCCATGCAACGCCGCCCATCCGCGTGACGATGGCACCCGTCGTCACCCGCGGACGTCACGGGCTTTACTGGCTACGCGTCCACGACAGCGACCTCGCGCTTTCGCCGACCAATCCTTATCGGACGTCCGGCATCTTCGTGCTGCTGATCCTGGCGACAGCCGTCCTGGGTGCGCTCTGCCGTCATGGGCTGGCATGGATGGATGGTTTGGCCGGCGTCGGCTTCCTTTTGGCGCTACCGGTAGCCCTGGTCGTGGCGGTAGCGACCCTGATCGGCGGCGTGTTCTCGATCGTCGGCGTCTTCATCATCGCATCCATGCTGAGGCCCGGGCGCCTCGCGGCCTACCGCACCTATCGGCGGACGACCAAGGCATGAAGCCCGTCTACATCCGGGTCGAAGGCACGATCGCCCGTGTACGCGATCGCACAGTCGGCAGCGAGGTCAGCGGCGGCGCGAGCCTGCTCGGCGATGGCCCCATGGAAAGTACTTCCACGCAATACTTCAACGAGGTGTCGATCGACCTCGAAGACGAGGCGACGCCCTTGACCATGGTGCTGCGCTGGCCCGATCGCCTGTTCGTCCAGAACGGCGACCGGGTCATGGCATGGTGCGAATTGGAAGACGGTGGCCGTCCTGTGGTCGCGCTATGCAACCTCACCGATGGCTCCAACTACCTTCTCGTCGGCTCGCCGTTCAAGCGGCGCAGGCTGAAACACCTGGCCGCCGACTACCTGCCCCGCGAAACCGCCCGATGCTGGCGGGCCGCCTGACCATCGTCACGGCGTCGAGCAATCCTTGCGCGCCGTATCCGCCACCGAGGCGATGAGCCAACGCTTGTCGACCTGCACCACGGTCACCACGTTGCTGCCGCAATGAGTCGGCTTGTCGTCGACATAGAACACGTAAGGCACCCAGATCACGCCGACGTTGTCGTCGAGATGGATCGACGGCGTACCCGTTTTTTCCAGGAGCTTCGTCGGGCTCGCCTTGGGCAGGCGCGCAAGGAATCCGTCCAGGTCCAGCACCTGCGGCTTGCCATCGCGCATCAAGGTGGCATGGAAGCTCGGCAGGGCCTGTTCGCGCATCAATGCGGGATCGTATTTGGCGAGGCCATCGAGAAAACGTTGCAGGGGCTGAAATGCGGCCTGTTCCTGGGCATTCATGGCATTCGCCTGCGGGCTGATGGTGAGCGATCCGGCAGTGATGCCAATGCAGGCGCATAGCGAAAGAAAACGTGGAAATCGAGTCATGGTGTTCCCCGTGCGAGATGAGGCGAAAAGGGAGCAATGATGCCGAGTGGCATCGCCGTCGGCTGTCACATAGCACTCGAAACGCACCGATCCGTGCAAGTGGCTTTTGTCCTGCGCCCCGGGCGACCATGAACGCCCGGGGCCCCGTGCCCTAAGCCAGCATCCGGACCTTGGCTTCGCGAGCGAAGTATCGCGTCTTCGCACCGTTGACGAACGCGTCTACGCTCTTCGTACCGAAGACGCCATCGTCCGCCACCAGACCGGCTGTATCGAAAAGCTGGCGACCGCCTTCGTCCAACGCTATCGCCTTCAGGTGCCCGAACGCGTCACGTAGGAAGTCGATCGCGGCGGACTCGCTCTTCAACTTCGCCGCCGCCTCGGACGAAAGCACCACGGCCACGGCGTCGAAGTTGACCGAGGGCGTGCCGGCAAGCTGGCCATTGGCCGCCAGCCTCTTGCCGTCCGCAAGCTTTGCGCCGCCCAGTTTGGGCGCCACGATCTTGACCACGGCGCCGGCGGATTCCACGGCCTTTCTAACCTTCGCGATGGCGGCGCCATCGGACCCGTCATCGATGAGAATACCGACCGTGCGCCCCTCAAGCGTTCGCTTCATCTTGCCGATGATCTGCAAGGCGGGAGATGGCGGCATGTCGATGACCGGCGCATTGGCCGGCGGTGCCGGTGGCAACGTGTCCAGGGCCAGCCCATCCGCCACGCGTCGGGCCAGCGTCTCGTCGACATGGCGAAAATGCCCCACCATGGCCTCCCGCACATGTGGCGTCTCGACCTTGGACAGTTCGAACACCAGCGCCGACGCCATATGGGCTTGTTCGAATGGCGTTTGGCTGCGGAAGAAAAGCCGCGCCTGGCTGTAGTGATCGGCGAAGCTTTCCGCCCTGATGCGACCGCGTTGCCCCTGCTCCTGTGCCGGAAACGAGCGAAGTCCGCGCCGCGTATCCTCGCGGGGCGAATCGCCCTGCAACGAACTGGGCTCGTAGGCCACGCGCCCCTTGGGAACATGGTGCTGCATATGGCCGTCACGCTGCTGGTTCGCGAACGGACACTTCGGCGCGTTGATCGGCAGTTGCGCGAAGTTGGGCGAGCCCAGCCGCGAAAGCTGGGTATCCAGGTAGGAGAAAAGCCGACCCTGCAACAGGGGGTCATTGCTGAAGTCAATGCCAGGCACGATATGCGACGGGCAAAACGCCACCTGCTCGGTCTCGGCGAAGAAATTATCGGGCCAGCGATCCAACACCATCCGACCCACGATCTTCACCGGTACCAATTCCTCGGGGATGAGCTTCGTGGCATCTAGGTGGTCGAAGGGAAAGGCCGCCGCGTCTTCCTCGGTGAAAAGCTGGACACCCAGCTCCCACTCCGGATGCTGGCCGCCCTGGATCGCCTCGAAAAGGTCGCGGCGATGGAAATCCGGATCGGCGCCTGCCAGCTTGACGGCCTCGTCCCATACCGTGGACTGCAATCCCAACTTCGGCCGCCAGTGGAACTTGACGAAGGTGCTCTTGCCATCCGCGTCTACGAGACGGAATGAATGCACGCCGAAGCCTTCCATCATCCGCAGCGAACGCGGGATCGTACGATCCGACATGGCCCACATGATCATGTGGATGGACTCGGGCGACAGGGAGATGAAGTCCCAGAACGTATCGTGCGCCGTCGCCGCCTGCGGGAAGCCGCGATCGGGCTCCATCTTCACCGCATGCACGAGGTCGGGAAACTTCATGGCATCCTGGATAAAGAACACCGGAATGTTGTTGCCGACTAGGTCCCAGTTGCCTTCCTTCGTGTAGAACTTGACCGCGAAGCCACGCACATCGCGCGGCGTATCGACCGAACCGGCTCCACCGGCCACGGTCGAGAAGCGCACGAAGACCGGCGTCTTCTCACCGACCTCCGTCAGGATGCGTGCCGTCGTGTGCTTCTTCAGCGATTTGGTCAGTTCGAAATAACCGTGAGCCGCCGAACCACGTGCATGGACGATGCGCTCGGGAATCCGCTCATGATCGAAATGCGTGATCTTTTCACGCAGCACGAAATCTTCCAGCAACACGGGGCCCCGCTCCCCCACCTTCAGCGAGTTCTGGTTGTCGCTGACGATGCCGCCTTCGTTGGTGGTGAGCGCGGGATGGCTTCCTCCCGCTTGCTGATGAAGTTCGTCGCCGTTTCCGCGTGTTTCCGGAGCTTTCTTCGACGTGCTGGCGTTTTTCGCCGGCGCTGGCTTGGATTTGCTGACCATGGCTGACCTCGGCTGGATGCATCCGGGCGACCATGCGCCGGATATCGTCAAGACCGGGTGCATCCCGGATGACGCCACGCATGCGTTTCGTCGTCATGCGCTATCACTGCGATATCCTCGCGAGACCTCATGGTTCGAGCCATTCGCATGTCTTCATCGATCGATATCGTCGTGACCGACCGGCCTTCTGCCGATGTCGTCGCAGACATCTCCGAGGCGCTGGATGCCTTCAACATCATGGCGAGCGGGATCGCGGACCGAACACCACTGGCGGTGCTGGCCAAAGACAAAGCGACGGGCGACATCCTCGGCGGTCTCACCGGCCGCACCTCGCTGGGCATGCTGTTCATCGACCTGTTCCACCTGCCCGAGACCCTGAGAGGCCAGGGCATCGGCAGCCGCCTGCTCGCTGAAGCGGAAGCCGAAGGCCGCCGACGCGGCTGCCGCTCTGCCGTGCTTTACACCATCTCGTTCCAGGCCCCGGCGTTCTACCAGCGCCATGGCTGGACGGTTTTCGGCGAGGTACCTTGCGACCCAGAGGGCACCTCGCGGGTGTTTCTTTCCAAGGATCTGCGCCAGAGCCTCCCCTAGGCAAAACGCCAACTGCGTCACGGCTCGAAACGCTGCGGTTGCGGGTCATGCCTACCTACTAGTAGATTTGCCCATCTATCGAAGGGCAAGGCTTATGTCGACGACACCACCGAGTGACCTGGAACGCCGACTCAAGGCCGTCGAGGACAAATTCGCCATCCTCGAACTCATCGCCTCCCACCCGCCCAGCGCAGACACCGGCTCGTCGGATTACACGCGTTCGGTCTACACGCAGGACAGTGTGTTTGACCGTGGGGCCCAACTCGACGGCGCGAGCGGTTCGGAGGCGATTGCCGCCTTTATCGAGCGACCGGAGCACCACGCCGCGATCCACGGTGGTCTTGCCCATGTCGGCGGCCTGCCGCTGATCGACGTGCGTGGCGACACGGCCGTGGTGACCTCGTACCTGTTGATCATTCACCTGGATGCGGAAGGCCCGCGTCGCGAGCTTCCCAATCACGGCGTGTCCTCGGGTTACCGCATCCACCGCACCGTCGTGAACCGCTGGGAGCTGGAACGACACGACGGTCGATGGATGATCGCGCGACGCACGCTGCTCCCCGTGGACGGCTCGGAAGCACACCAGGCCTTGCTCCGCCAGGCTGTTGGCAGCCGGAAAGATCGCTGATATGATCATCGGCTCGTGGGGCGGTAGCTCAGCTGGGAGAGCGTCGCGTTCGCAATGCGAAGGTCGGGAGTTCGATCCTCCTCCGCTCCACCAATCATTCCAGACACGAAGCCTCGGACCGCATCTGCGTCCGAGGCTTTTTTGTTGCCCGCGTTTTCGCGACACCGCGTCGTCGGCGATCGCCCTCCCCTGCACCCACCCTCGGAGATAGCATCATGAACCGTATATCCGGTTGCGCCCTGACGCGTGCGCAAACGCTGCTGCCCCTCGCGCTTCTGGCGTCTTTCACGGCCACCGCCGCCAGCGGCGCACCTTCGGCGACGCCCGTAAGCTACATCGCCTATTACGAGCAGGACGGCGGCCCGTCCTCGAAGGCGCTGCACGACCGAAACGCCTACTTCAACGGCCTCGCGACCGATTCGTTCGCCGTGCGGAGCACGGGCAAACTCACGGGTGACGTGCCCCTGGACGACCTGCGATACGCGAGCGGCCTGGGCATAAAGAGCTATGCGGTGGTCTCGAATTTCGCGGGTAGCGACTTCGACGGAGCGCTCGCCCATTCGGTGATCGCCTCGTCCTCGGCGACGAACAACTTCATCGCCAGCAGCCTCCAGAAGCTCGCCGCCGGCAACTACACCGGCCTGAACATCGATTTCGAATCGGTGGCCCGCAAGGATCGCCGCGCCTACACCGCCTTCGTCACCACGGTGGCGCAGGCCATGCATGCCAAAAACTACAGCGTGGTGGTTTCGATCCCGGCGATGACCCAGGACGACCCGTCCAGCGACTGGACGGGCGCGTTCGACCTGGCAGCGCTTGGCCAACAAGCCGACATCATCCAGTTGATGACCTATGACGAGAACGGTTCGTGGAGCGATGCCGGGCCTGTCGCCGGACTGGACTGGATGGAAAGCGCGGTGCAGTACGCCACGTCGGTGGTTCCCGCCGGCAAGGTGAGCCTCGGCATCCCCGCTTATGGCTACGATTGGAACCTGGCCAACCCCAGTGCCAACGCACAAATTTCATGGAAGGCCATCGCACCCCTTCTCGCCAGCTCCAACGCGTCACCCGAATGGGACGACGCATCGTCGTCGCCGCATTTCCATTACGCCACCAACGGACAGGATCACGTCGTCTGGTACGAGAATGCGCGAAGCCTGCAAGCCAAGATGGCACTCGTACCGAAGTACGGCCTGAGCGGTGCATCCGTCTACGCGCTGGGTATGGAGGATCGCGCATTCTGGGAATCCCTGGAAGGCACGACGAAACAGTAAACCGACGACCGGACCCTAATGATATAGCGATCGGCTGCGCACGCCCACCGATCGCTACGTCATTACATCAGTGACCTCAGCAGCCGTCGCCTGGAAGCAGATGCTCCACCACCATGCGGCTACGCGACGCATCCAGGTCGCCATGGTGATCGAAGTGCAGCTCCACTACCCAGTTGTAGACATCCTCTGGCCACGACTTGCGGCCGGTGATGGTCTTGGCCTTGCCGCCCAGCGCGTCAATCAGCTTGTCGATGTGCCCGTGATGCCATGCGATCAATACCACGTTGGCGTGATTGTCCCAGCGTAGCGCCTTGGCGAGATCGTCGACCTGGTCGTCGGCATACGGTTGCTCGATCGGCAGACCCAGGCGCTGCGACAACGGGGTAAGCGTCAGGCGCGGGCGCGCGCTTTCCTTGCTATCGCGCGTGGCGATCAGGCGCTGTGGCAACAGACTCTCGCCGTCCGTCCGCCATGGATCGAAATAGCTGGCATACGCCGCAGCGCGCTGCTCACCCTGCGCGCTGAGCCCATTACCGTCGCTCGCCTTCTCCGCATGACGCACGATCAACACCGTGGCGTCGCGCAGCCCCTTGTCACCCTTATCGTCATGATGTGCCAGGGCGAGAGCCGGCAGGCAGCAAAGAACCAGCAAAAACTTTCGGACAAACATGGGCATGCACCCCCTTCTCGGAAGCTGCCGACACTACTGGCCGATGGCTTGCGCGTAAATGAATGAGCCAGCCTCCCTCCCTAATTGATGATTTCACCCAGTCCCTCTTCGACACGACGTCGCAACTGGCGGATGAACTCCGGATCGTAAGGCTCCCAGCTCTCCAGCTCCCCGACGATCTCCAGGGAATAGACGCTTCGATACGACCGCGTCGGATTGCCCTTGAACTTCTGGTTGGTGACATTCGGATCGTCTTCGAACGCACCGGTCGGCACCACGACGTAGACACGCGGCCTGCCATCGCCACGCGCCATCTCAGCCGCAAGACCCGCACCCTTCGACAGGCTCGTGAAATAGATATGGTTCATGACGACGCGGTCGTCGTAATTGGACCGGAACCCGGCAGTCAGCAGATCGCCGACCGACAGCTCCGCGCGGGTTCCGTGATAGAACGGCCCGGCGAGCGCGGCGCAGTTCTGGGGTGTAACGGGAATCCACTCTTCGTCGTGCATCGCCCTGGCCGCCCCGTGTTTTGCTGTCCCATCGACAGGGCCGCGAGTCTAGTCCTCGTGCCGAATCTTGCTGCAAGCCCGGGCGGCTATTATACATTGAGGGTGGGAGGCGCAATGCGCCTCCCTTTTTGTTTTCAGGCCCCCGCCAGGCGCTTGTCGATCCCGGCATAGAAGTCCCGATACACCTGCGGATCGCTGACGATCGAGGTACGGGCATCGCCCTTGCTGTCCCAGACGGTCACACGAAAGCGCGTACGCACTTTCACCCCATGCCCCTCCGCCTCGACGGCCACGAAGGCCTCGGTGCTCTGGTGATCCGGCTTGGCCGGTAGCGGCAGTCCACGCGACTTAGCCACGCCCCGGAAGATTTCCCGGCGCATGCTGACCAGGGTCTCGTCATGCCGGGCGTCAATCAGGTGAAACTCCGGATCGATCTCGACGGAGGCATAGCCCTGCTGTGTCAGCACCGCCGCTGCGGCGGCCAGCACCTTGCCCGGGTCGGTAGAAGCACAGTCGTGATCGCGCGATTGCTCGAAGGCCTGCCGTTCCTGCGCTGTCTGCGGCACGGTCACCTGGGTGGAACTGAAGCGCAGCATGTGTCCGCCGTTGCCCGTGACCTGGGGCGCCGGTGGATCGTCCTCAGCCAGCACCGCCAGCGGAAACAACGCAACCGCCAGCATGGCGGCCTTCCATCGCAAGATATTCCGGGGCACGGCGCACTCCTTTGTGGTTATCGAACCCGGCGCGAGTCTATGCCAGGTTCGATAACCGGATGCTTACCGCCAGGCGGTGGATCAGATACCGAAGTCCAGGTTCATCTGCACCCACAGCTCGCGCCCGAGGGCGTTGTAGTTGGTGACGTCGAAGTACGGCCAGTCGCCGTTGGTGATGTCTTTCGGCGGACGCTTGTTGAAGATGTTGTTCGCCGAGAAGGTGATCGAGGCCATGGGATTGAAGCGATACGTCGTCGAACCGTTCCAGCGGATCCACGGCGGCAGATTCTTCGCGGTACCGGTGTGGTTCCACATGTGGCCGTCGCGCTGGCCGTAGATCGTGCTGCTCCAGGAGCCAAGGCTCCAGGTGAGGTTGCCGCTGACGCGGCTCTTGAACTCGTTGGAGTTCGCGCAACACAGGTAATCCTGCGTCGGGTCGCCTTCCTTCTCCTTGTCCGTATGGGTAAGCGCGTCGTAGTAGCTCACGCCCAGCACGAAGTCGCCGAAACGCCCTGCCCGCCAGCGATAATCCACCTGGGACTGGATACCGGTCTGGCGCTCGCTCGCCACGTTGATGGGATAGGTCGAGACACCGAGCACCGCGTTCGGCGAGATGGGGTCCGTCGCCGGACGACGGCTCACTTCACCGAGCACCTCCTGGCAGGTCGGTGAATTGATATCGAAGGGGGTCTGGCCATTCTCCGAGACACCCAGTCGACAGTTGGCTTCCGTCGTCAGGATTTCATCGGTGCCCAGCGTGCGCACTTCGTTCTTGATCAGCACGGCGTTGTAGTCCACCGACCAGCTCAACGCGTTGTCCGCGGTGGACCAGACGAAGCCATAGGTAAACGACTTCGCGGTGATGTCCTTCAGCTTGGTGTTGCCGCTGGACGTGGATAGCACGGCAAGACCGGACTGCGGGCAATCGTTGTAACTGTTCGAGCTGAAGCCGGCCAGCCGGCACTGGTAGTAGTCGGTATTGGTGGTATAGCCGCTGGAGTGGGCGGAGAACAGGTTGAACATGTTCGGTGCGCGGAACGCCGTGGCGTAACTGCCACGCAATAGCAGGGTGTCGAGCGGGCGGTATTCCAGGCCCAGCTTGTAGGTCAGCTTGCCGTTACCTTCGCCCGCGTAGTTGTACCGGTCCCATCGACCGGAGACGTTGGCGGTCAGTCGCTCCAGCAAGGGTATCTGGAACTCGGTACCGAAGGCCGTCGAATCGCGGCTACCCTTGGCGACCGTGGAGCCGGTCTGCCCACGAAAGAAACCTTCGTCGGCCAGTTCACTGGCGGAGCGGTTCTGGAAGTGCTCGTGGCCACGCTGCGCGATCACGGCCATGCCCACGTCGCCGGCCGGCAACGCGAACAGGCTGGGATTGGTCAGCGTCACCGAGAAGCTCTGGTTCCAGGATTGCGACGCTGCGCGATTCAGGGCGCTGAAGCTGTTGTACAACGCACGGTCGATCGGCACGTACAGGCGGTCGAGATTCGGCGCGAAGATGGGGTAACCGCTGGCATCGGTGCCAAGTTGCGGCCCCAGGTAGTAGTCGTCGACGCCGTTCTTCGCCAGGAAATCAGTCGACTTGCGCACGAGGCTCGTCTGCGAGCGGTTGAAGTAGATGTCGTAGTCGAAGCCGGTGTCGAACAGAGGCCCCTTGCCGCCCACGGTGAAGTTGTAGCTGTGCGTGAAGACATGCTGGTCCTTCGCATCCAGCCCCACTTCCTCGGGGCCGAAAATCCTCTGCCAGGTTTCGTAGTGTCCGCTGGTCTGGTTATAGAAGGTCTGGTTCCAGGACGGGCTTCCGCCGGAGTACGTCGGATTGCTGTAGCTATAGAGAATATCTGAGTAAAGCTGGGTTTCCGGCGTGAGGTGGTAGCGCAGGAACATTGCGCCGTTGATATCGGTTTCCTTGTTGCTCAGTGTCGTATAGCTGACGTTGTTCGGCGTGCCGCAGTAATGACCGAGGCCCGCTCCACTGCGATAGCTATAAGCCGTAGTATTGCCGTACAGGTAGGACAGGCTGTTGCAGGTGGCTGCCCCCGGGTCCACATAATGCTTGTTGTCGCCGAGTTCCTGGCGCAGGAAGGTCCGCGACGGCACGGCGCCCTTCCCTGTCGGGTCGTCGTAGTACGAATCGATGTAATCGCGCTGATAGGCCCAGATGGGCGTCTGCTTCTCAAACTGGATGCCGCCGGAAATATCCAGGTCGCCCCACCGGGTGCCGCTGTTCAACTGAAGGCGCTGGTTCTCGCCGCCGCCATCGGAATACCCGCCCATGCGGAAATTGAGATGCGTGCCTTCGATATGATCCTTCAGCACGATATTGACCACGCCGGCGATGGCCGATGAGCCATACACCGACGACTGTCCACCCGTGAGCACGTCGATGTGATCGATAAGGCCGACGGGAATATTGGCGATGTCGGTGATGTTGGTGCCGCCGTTGTAAGCCAGGGGATAGCTCGCCATCGGCCGGCCGTTGAGCAGGGTCAGCGTGTATTCCGGAGGAAGGCCCAGGAGGCTCACGGTCTTTGCGCCCGGCGTGTAGCCGCCGGTGAACTGGCCGTCCTGGACCGAACCGTTGGCGATCGGCAACGCCCTCAGCGCGTCGAAGGTGCTGCCGAAACCCTTTTGCTCAATATCCTTCGCCGTGATGGTGACCGACGGTGACGGCCCTTCGATCTGTGCCCGTGGAATGAGTGATCCGGTCACGGTGACCGCCTGCATTTTTGTCACATGGGCTGCATCCTCACCCGTCGCCTTTCCCTTGATCTTGACTGGCCGTTGGTCGGGTGATGCATCCTTCGGTGCATTGGCCGCCGCGTCGCCGGTAGCTACCTGCAAAGCGTGAGCCGTCGGAGCCAGCAGTAGCGACGCCACCACCAGGCTCAAGGTCTTCAGTTTCATTCGTGACACCCCTATCGCTGAATCATTTTCAGGACAAGCGCTCCCGTCGCCGCTTTCGCGTCGATGCGGAAGACACTACGGAGCCCACGCGCACCTGCCCGGCGCATCGGCGTTCATACCCCAGCCGAACGATTGAATGAAATGAATCAGCGCGACCCGGAGCGCTGCCCGGTTCGGGTCGTGAAACCTGCGGTTATCGTCCACGACCCACAGGCCGAGGCGCCTCGTCCAACGCGATGAACGCGATGGCGGGACCGCTTATCGTATGGAATGGCCATGCGCTCCCCGCGCCACGACCACGTATCCCTGAGCGAACGATTTGAATCGTTCCAAATCGAGATTATGAAGCTTTCGTTACGTTGTCAATTGTGGGCCAGGAAGACGGTTGACGTCGCTTTCGTCTAGGAAAAATTCCGGCGAATTTTCAGACGCCTCCTATAGGCATGGTCAGCAATATGCCTAAGCTCGGGAACCTCTTCATTCGTGACGAGGGAGCCTCACTTGAGGCAGTGGAACATTCTCATTCCAGCAAGCGCGATCGCGCTCTTGTTGATCATCGGCATCGCACCGTATCTATCGGGTTACTTCACCGGCGTACTTCTCGGACTGACCGGGCATCCCGTCACCTGGACCCGCTGGCGGGACTACGTCCAGGTACCCGACCAGGCCGCCTACGCGCCTTATGCATGGCGCATCTACTTGGCCGGAGGCCTCGGCATCGGCATGCCTTCGGTCATCGCCGTCGTCGCCCTGAGGGCGTTGCGTCGTCGCCTGCCTGAGCCACGACCGCCTCGATTCGAACCACTCAAGGCGATCGCCTCGGCATCGCGGCATGGCGTGGTGCTTACGCGGAACATCGCCACCGACATGTCCGTACTGGTGGCGACGTCGCGGCCGGAGCGCGCGGTCCTCGGCACCTTGCTGCCTACGCTAGAACAGTCCGTGGGGCCGTGGCTGCTGGTCGGTACGCCCGACGTCGTAGCCTCATGCGCCCCGGCGATCCAAAGAAGAGACATCGTCCACCTAGCACCCTTCGGCCGAGGGCATCGCTGGAACCCCTTTAGCGCCGCGTGGACACGGGAGGGGCTGCGCATGCCCGTGCTGGATAGCCTTGCCGAACGCTGGTATCCCGCAAACGACCCATCCAGCCGCCTCCTAGCTAGCCACGCTCGACAGGCCTTCGTCGCCCTCGTCCAGGTCGTGGACGATGTTCTCCGCGCCAACGGCGAAGTCATCCCGCCCGCACCAGGCGACCTCCATCGCCTGACCGAACCTCTAGGCACCGATCAGTGTCGGGCGTACCTCGACGCTCTGGCCGAAACGGAAGCCCTCTCGAAACGCACGCGCGAGGCGCTACGCCCCTGGCAGTCGCTGGACGATGTAGCGTTTCGGCTTGTCTGCGACGCCTTGCGCGTACCGCTCGCACTGTTCGGCCATGCGTCGGTGGACGCGGCGACGCGCGGCGACGACATCTCCGGACGTGATCCGCACAGGACCGTCGTCTTCATCGAACTGCCGCCCGAACGGCGTAGCGAGGCAAGCCACCTGGTCGACACTTTTATCGCCTGGTGGCGGCATGCGACGCACGGCGCGCCCCATCGACGACTGCTCATCGATCGACTGGACACCTTTGGCCGAATGCCCATCCTGCTGGACGGCGATCTGCCGTGCGCCGCCACAACGCAGCGGCTTGCCACGCTTCGGTCTATCTATGGTCGCGACACCGGCAAGCTGCTATCGCACTTCCCTTGCCTGGTCATGCAAAAGGCCACGAACGATACCTGTGCCCAGGAAGGCGAAGACCTGCTCCAAACGTACGTACAAGTCCATGATCCCAAAGGACGTGGCATAGGGCACCCCGCTCGTGCCGGTGACCTTCGCGATCTGCCCGACGACCAGCAATTGGTCATCACAGGGCCATGGTTCCGTCCCTACACCGCACGCCTACCTTCCGTCCGTCATCAGGCCATCACCCTGCCTGTCCAAGAAACCGGAGACGCCATGCCTTTTCCCAAGCCCTTGGTGAGTTTGCTCACGTCCTTGCTAGCCGCCTGCTCCACGCCGACCTCCGAAGCTGTCGATGGGAAAGGAACGACTTCCGACACATCCATCAAAGGGTGCAATAGCCAGCACAACGTGGGCTCTGTTCAGTATGTCGACGCCTGTCTTGGGCCCCACCGATTCCGCTTGCCGAGAAATCTCTACGAATGGCAGACAGGACAGGATCTGGTCGGCATCGGCATCGGCGTCGGACTGAACGTGCAGTGGCCTTCGCTCGAGCCGTTGCCGCAAGGCCAGGATTACCACGACAACAATGAAACATTTATTTCGAGTATCGCTCTCGACATTCAGTATCTGGGGCCTCACTCAGACAGTAACCACGGGATAATTTTGCGCAAATCCATCGAACCTTTCCCATCAGACGATCCGGAGCGATGGAATAACCCCGACGATAATTTACATCTCCGGATCAAAGGCGCACCCGTATACGATCTAACGCCGTATTACGCCGACTTTAACCTGATCGAACTCTATTACAAGAATTTGTATGGCGAGCTAACAAAGGCCACCGATCCGGATGTCCATAGGGACTGGTTCATCCGCATGACGGACGACGATTTACCTTCGACCGTCATCATTTGTGAATCCCACCGAATGCCCGATGGCGCAGCCATCGAGCAGAATCGCATCGTAGATAAAGCAGGCGATTTCCGCTCATCTTGCACTCACAAATTCATAGTGACCAAGTACAGCGTCATTGTTTACGCGCACTACCTAAGAATCATGATGCACGATTGGGAGCGAATAGAAGCGCGCGTTCGCAGCCTGCTTGAAAGCTCGGAGGTCAAGTAAATGCCGAACGCACCCAAGGGTCTATCAGATAAAGATATTCAAATCCTCCAGCAATACGCTAGAGAGAAAAACCGGGAGCTTTACTGGAACTATTTGGCTCAGCTCCCAAGCAATGATGGATACAGCCTTCTTGCACTAGGTGTCGTGCGTAACGACAACATGCCCGGTGCCACAGCAAATTCTTATGCAAAGAACTACGCCATGGAACATAGCGACATAGTCATGAGCGAGCACCAGTGGGATCAATTTGGTGCTCGACTCATGCAACACGACCTTGAAAAACGCCTAGCATGGGCTGCAAGCGCTGATTATTCAGAATTCTCTTTGAATCTACCCGCTCGCCAAGTCATGAAAGTGCACGATGAGACGTTCGGTGACTATAACATCGACCCGAATGCCTGGACGCCACGCAAGCTACTCATGGCGGCACATGAGCGTGACGTGGAAGAGCAACGTCTGATTGAACGTGGCGACATGCGCCCGGAAGACGCTAGTCACCACATGGAATCGCGCTGGTCGGCCATGCTCGACAACGGCTATGCCGGCGTGCAGCGCATGGCCTCGACGACGATTCGCTCGACCATGGACCGCATTGATCTTGCCCCTGATTTACGGACACCTATCTAAGCGACATTGGCCAGCTCGTACTGCTCTGGGCTGAGGTAGCCCAGGGTCGAGTGCAGCCGGATCCGATTGTAGTCAACCTCAATGTAGTCAAACACATGAGCCTTGGCCTGCTCCCGTGTGGCGAGGTGTTCACCATGGATGGCCTCGACCTTCAGACTGTGGTTCCAACTCTCCATTGCTGCGTTGTCGTAGCAGTTGCCTCTGGCACTCATGCTGGCGATCAAAGCGTATTGCTCCAACAGGGCGCGGTGCTC
>NZ_WNDO01000042.1 GCF_009912395.1 Luteibacter sp.
GCTACGCTGGTTTGCGACGCGCTGCGCATGGCGCTGTTTGCTCGCAATCGGCCTCGGGGAGTGATCGTGCATACTGACCGTGGTAGCCAATACTGCTCGCGCGAGCACCGCGCCCTGTTGGAGCAATACGCTTTGATCGCCAGCATGAGTGCTAGAGGCAACTGCTACGACAACGCAGCAATGGAGAGTTGGAACCACAGTCTGAAGGTCGAGGCCATCCATGGTGAACACCTCGCCACACGGGAGCAGGCCAAGGCTCATGTGTTTGACTACATTGAGGTTGACTACAATCGGATCCGGCTGCACTCGACCCTGGGCTACCTCAGCCCAGAGCAGTACGAGCTGGCCAATGTCGCTTAGATAGGTGTCCGTAAATCAGGGGCAAGATTAAATCGATGGTGGTGCGTGGCCCGGGCTTTAGGCCACCCGGAGTGGGCGGACACAAAATCAGGCAGTTAATCCGTCTATTGCGGCTTGTTGCGCGACCATATCAGGGCGTGCGTGCCGCCCTCGATCACGGGCAAGACCATCCGAGCGCCTGTCAGCCACTTCGCGATCATCTCGCCGAAAGTAGTGCGGCGCTTCTCGCTGTGCTCCTCCAACGCAGGGGGCTTGCCTGGAGCGGCGGCCTCTTTAGCGTCGATCCGCTTCTTTACGGGCAAGTACCGGCAGGTCCGTAGCGGCCAGTGGTGGAGTTTCGCAGCATCCATTGAGACGGTAGTCGTAGCAGGAGGTGACGGTACCGGTTGGCGATACCGTCACGGCCAGGAGACCGACTGATGCCGGGAAAACCGCATAAAACAAGCTTTCTCGATAAAACCTTTACCGTCAAAGACAGTCTTGGCCTGGATAGTGAACGAGACGGTCTTAATCCGGCCCTCAGTTCTCACCGCCAGTTTCAACGCCAACCTGTTCCACTAGCCAGCGATAGTCCCCGAAGGACCTGATTTCACTCCCACTCAATCGTAGCCGGCGGCTTCCCCGAGATGTCATAAACCACTCGCGAAATCCCTCGCAGCTCATTGATGATCCGCGTCGAGCACCTGTCGAGGAAGTCGTACGGCAGATGCGCCCAATGCGCCGTCATGAAATCGATCGTCTCCACGGCACGCAGCGCAATCACCCACTCATAGGCACGACCGTCGCCAACGACGCCGACCGAGCGAACCGGAAGGAACACGGCAAAGGCCTGGCTCACGCGATCATAGAGACCATGCGCGCGAAGCTCTTCGATGAAGATGGCATCCGCACGCTGAAGAATATCGACGTATTCGGCCTTCACTTCACCAAGTACACGCACACCCAGGCCCGGGCCCGGGAACGGGTGGCGGTAGACCATCTCGCGCGGCAGACCCAGTTCGACGCCGATGCGGCGGACTTCATCCTTGAACAGTTCGCGCAGGGGTTCGACCAGCTTGAGCTTCATGTGCTCCGGCAGGCCGCCGACGTTGTGGTGGCTCTTGATGACGTGGGCCTTGCCGGTCTTGCTGCCGGCGGACTCGATGACGTCGGGGTAGATCGTGCCCTGGGCCAGCCACTTCACGCCTTCGAGCTTGGCGGATTCTTCGTCAAAGATCTCGACGAACAGGCGGCCGATGATTTTGCGCTTGGCTTCGGGGTCTTCCACGCCGGCCAGTTCGTCGAAGTAGCGCTGCTTGGCGTCCACGCGGATGACGTTGACGCCCATGTGCTCGGCCATGGTGGCCATGACTTGGTCGCCTTCCTGGTAGCGCAGCAGGCCGGTGTCGACGAAGACGCAGGTGAGCTGGTCGCCGATAGCCTTCTCGAGCAGAGCCGCCACGACGGAGGAGTCCACGCCGCCGCTCAGGCCGAGCAGCACGCGGTCGCTACCGACCTGTTCGCGGATGCGAACGACGGCGTCTTCGATGATGTGGGCGGCGTCCCAGAGGGTGGCCGAGCCGCACAGGTCGACAACGAAGCGACGGAGGATTTCCAGGCCGCGCGTGGTGTGGGTGACTTCCGGGTGGAACTGCAGGCCATAGAAGCGGCGCTCGTCGTCGGCCATGGCGGCCAGCGGCAGGCTGGGCGTGGAGGCCGTGGAGCGGAAGCCTTGCGGCAGGGTCACGACGCGGTCGCCGTGCGACATCCACACGCCGAGCGATTCGCCGTCCTTCAGCACTTCGTCGAACAGGCCGCAGCTGGCGAAGCTGACGGTCGCCGGACCGAACTCGCGGTGGTGGCCGGATTCGACCTTGCCGCCGAGCTGCTCGGCCATGGTCTGCATGCCGTAGCAGATGCCGAGCACGGGCACGCCCAGCTCGAACACCACCTGCGGGGCGCGCGGGGAGTTGTCTTCGGTGACCGACTCGGGGCCGCCGGAAAGGATGACGCCGCGCGGGGCGAAGCCGCGGATGTCCTCGGGCGCGTGATCCCAGGCCCACACTTCGCAATAGACGCCGATCTCGCGCACGCGGCGAGCGATCAGCTGCGTGTACTGCGAGCCGAAGTCGAGGATAAGAATCTTGTCGCTGTGGATGTCGGTCATCGTGGCGGCCTGCATGGAGAATTCGGATGGCTTCGCGCGTGGCGCGTCAGCCGTTCAAAAAGCAGAACGCCCACTTGGCGCGGGCGTCCTGGGTTACCTGGAGTGCATGCCCGGGGGCATCAATCCAGGCGGTAGTTCGGTGCTTCCTTGGTGATCTGGATGTCGTGCGGGTGCGCTTCGAGCACGCCGGCGCCGGTCACCTTCACGAACTGGGCCTTCTCGTGGATCTCGCCGATGTTGGCGGTACCCATGTAACCCATGGAAGCACGCAGGCCACCCATCAGCTGATGGATGATGTTGCGCAGCTGGCCACGGTACGGCACGCGACCTTCGATGCCTTCCGGCACCAGCTTGTCGGCGTCGGCCTCGTCCTGGAAGTAGCGATCCTTGGAGCCGAGCTGCATGGCACCAATGGAGCCCATGCCGCGGTAGCTCTTGTAGGAGCGGCCCTGGAACAGCTCGACCTCGCCCGGGGACTCCTCGGTGCCGGCAAACATGGAGCCCAGCATGACGGAGGACGCACCGGCGGCCAGCGCCTTCGGGATGTCGCCCGAGTAGCGGATGCCGCCGTCGGCGATGAGCGGGATCTCGCCCTTGAGCGCCGTGGCGACCAGGTCGATGGAGGTGATCTGCGGCACGCCGATACCGGTGACGATACGGGTGGTGCAGATGGAACCCGGGCCCACGCCGACCTTGACAGCGTCGACACCGGCGTCGAGCAGCGCGCGGGCGGCTTCGCCCGTGACGATGTTGCCGGCGATGACCTGCACGTTCGGGTAGCGCTTCTTCACCCAGGCGGCGCGATCGATCACGCCCTGCGAGTGACCATGGGCGGTGTCGACCACGAGGACGTCCACGCCAGCCTCGACCAGCGCTTCGACGCGCTGCTCGGTGTCGCCACCCACACCCACGGCGGCGCCGACCACGAGGCGCTCGAGGTGGTCCTTGGCGGCGTAGGGGTTGTCGCTGGCCTTCTGGATGTCCTTGACCGTGATGAGGCCACGCAGCGCGAAGCTGTCGTTGACGACCAGCACCTTCTCGATACGGTTCTTATGTAGGAGCTGCAGCACTTCGTCGTGCGAAGCGCCCTCCTTCACCGTGATCAAGCGATCTTCGCGGGTCATGATGTTGCGGACCGGGTCGTCATGCTTGCGCTCGAAGCGCATGTCGCGACCGGTCACGATGCCAACGAGCTTGCCGCCGTCGACCACCGGAACGCCGGAGATATTGTGCGCGCGGGTCAACTGAAGCACTTCGCCGATGGAAGTGTCGGGACCGACGGTGATGGGGTTGCGGATGACGCCGGCTTCGAACTTCTTGACCAGGCGCACTTCGGCGGCCTGCTGTTCGAGCGTCATGTTCTTGTGGATGATGCCGATGCCGCCGTTCTGGGCCATGGTGATGGCGAGGCGGGCTTCGGTGACCGTGTCCATGGCGGCGGACACGATGGGGATGTTCAGGCGGAGACCGCGAGTGAACCGCGTTGAGGTATCCACATCGCGCGGCAGAACCGTGGAGTGGCCGGGAACCAGAAACACGTCGTCGTAAGTGAGTGCCTCGGCAAGGATGCGCATAGCATTAGTCCCGCGAGTAAATCACGCCATTGTAACAGGTGATCTGATTACGGTGAAGCGGGATTTGCTTCTTGTAGGAGCGCGCTTGCGCGCGATCCCGTGGTGGCGGCAGTCTGGCCCGCTGCCGCGGGATCGCGCGCAAGCGCGCTCCTACAAGAACAGCCTAGGCAACGACCATCGGGTCCGCTGCCGCGGAGTCGCGCGCGAGCGCGCTCCTACAGCGGCGCGTCAGGCTTCCAGGGCCTCGGCGGCTTCCAGGGTGTTTTCCATCAGGGTGGCGACCGTCATTGGGCCCACGCCACCGGGGACGGGGGTGATCCAGGAGGCGCGCTCGGCGGCGGGCTGGAACTCGACGTCACCGACGAGGCGGCCGTCGTCGAGGCGGTTGATGCCCACGTCGATGACCACGGCGCCGGGCTTTACCCACTCACCCTTGACCAGGCCCGGCTTGCCGGCGGCCACGACGAGGATGTCGGCCTGGCCGACGAAGCCCTTAAGATCCTGCGTGAACTTATGGCAGCAAGTCACTGTACAACCTGCAATAAGTAGTTCAAGCGCAAGCGGGCGGCCCACGTGATTGGACACGCCCACAATCACCGCATGGCGACCGCGCACCGGGCTGTCGGTGTGGCCGAGCAGCGTCATCACGCCCTTCGGCGTGCAGGGGCGCAGGCCGAATCGGCGTAGCGCGAGGCGGCCGACGTTCACGGCCTGGAAGCCGTCGACGTCCTTGCGGGCGTCGATGCGATCGACCAGCGCGTCTTCGTCGATATGGTCCGGCAGCGGCGACTGCACGAGGATGCCGTGGACGGCCGGATCGGCATTGAGGTTGTCGATCAGCGCGAACAGCTCTTCCTGCGAGGTTTCCGCCGGCAGGTCGTAGCCGAAGGATTCGAAGCCGACCTGCTGGCAGGCCTTACGCTTGTTGCGGACATACACCGCCGAGGCGGAGTCCTCGCCCACGAGCACCACGGCCAGGCCCGGCTTGCGGCGGCCGTCGGCGACACGCTTGGCGACGCGGCAACCGATGTGTTCGAGGAGTTCCTGGGCGATGCGCTTGCCGTCGAGGATACGTGCGGTCATGGAGGGTCGCCCTGCGAAAAACGGTGGATTATCCGTGATTTGGCGAGAATCCGCGATAGCGGCATGAACATGCGTCGCCGGTAATATCTTGTCCGGAGCATACTCGGCGGATGACCATCGATATCGCCCCCTATCCCCAGGACCTCACGGACGGCGTGGTTCGTCTGCGCGCCTACCGCGACGAGGACGCCGATGCGCTCGCCGACGCCATCCGCGAATCCTCCACCTCGGCCGGCCGCTGGATCCCCTGGGCCACGCCCGAGTACGACACGGCCACCGCCGCCGACTGGATCCGCCAGTGCAAGGCGGCATGGGTCATGGGCGACGGGTATGAAATGGTGATCCTCGACGAGCACAGCGGCCGCATCCTCGGCGGCATGGGCCTGAACCAGCGCAATCGCGAGCATGGCTTCGCCAATCTCGGCTACTGGCTGCGCGTCTCGGCCCGAGGCAGGGGCAACGTCACACGGGCCGGCAAGCTCGCCCTCGCCTTCGCCTTCGGCAGCGCCGGACTGACGCGCATCGAAATCGTGGCCGCCCACGACAACTGGCCCAGCCGCAAGGCCGCCAAGCGCATCGGAGGTACTTTCGAAGGTTTGTTACGCAACCGACTGAAAATCAATACAAACGCTGTGGACGCCGCGATGTACTCGGTGGTCCCGGGCGATCTTCAGCCTGCGGCCGAACACATCCTTTCGAGATCCACGTAACCCTCGAAGCGGGCGCCCGGGCCACACCCCGGGCAGCCCGGATCCCGACGCAGGGAGAGTTCGCGGAAGCGCATGCCCAGGGCGTCGTACATCAGCAGGCGCCCCACCAGGGGCTGACCGATACCGAGCACGAGCTTGATGGCCTCGGTGGCCTGCACGAGACCCAGCGTGCCGGGCAGTACGCCCAGCACACCCGCCTCGGCGCAGTTTGGTGCGTCCGCCGCCGACGGCGGCTCGGGAAAGAGGCAGCGATAGCACGGCGAGTCGTCGCGACGCGGATCGAACACACTCACTTGCCCCGTGAATCGCTCGATCGCCGCATAGACCATGGGCACGCCAAGGCGACGCGTGGCGGCCGCCAGCAGATAGCGCGTGGCGAAGTTGTCAGCGCCGTCGATGACGACATCATGGCCGCGGATCAGGTCCTCGACATTGTCGGCACGCAAGCGATCGATCACGGTCGTGACCTGGATGCGCGGATTCAGCGCCGTCATGGTCATGCGGGCGGATTCCGCCTTGTCCATGCCCACGCGCGCATCGCCATGAACGACCTGCCGATGCAGGTTGGAGCGCTCGACCCGGTCATCGTCGATCAGGGTGATATGCCCCACGCCCGCGGCCGCGAGATACAGCAAGGCGGGCGAGCCGAGACCACCGGCACCCAGCACGACCATACGCGCCTGGGCGAGCCTGGCCTGCCCGGCTTCGCCGACCTGCGGCAGGAGCACCTGGCGGGAGTAGCGTTCCGCGGCATCGGCATCCAGCGCGCCCGCGCTGACGGGCAGGCCTGCGGTCTTCCAGGCACCCATGCCGCCGGCCACGGAGGACACCCTGCCGTAGCCCATGCGCTGCAAGGCCTCGGCGGCCAGGAGGGAGCGCTGGCCACTGCCACATAGCATGAGGATGTCCTGGGATCGATCAGGCGCGGCCTGCTCGATCCGCAGTTCGAGGAATCCGCGCGACAGGCCCAGAGCCCCCGTGGGCGAACCCGAGGCGCGCTCGTTGTCCTCGCGGACGTCGATCAACAAGGCCCCTGCCCGCTGGCGAGCCAACGCCTCGTCGGCGTCGATTTCGGGGATGCGTGAACGCAGGTCGGACAACCAGCGTTCGCGATCGAGACCTTCGGACATGCGTGGAACCTCCACGCGAAACGAGGCGTTACTTCTCGCGCCGCTTCGCGTTGCGAATCATGCGCTGGCGCTTGCGCTGCTGGCTGTCCGTCAAGACGTTGCGACGCCCCGCGAACGGGTTATCACCGTCCTTGAAGGCGATGCGGATGGGCGTGCCTTCGAGACGGAAGCGCTTGCGGAAGAAGCCTTCCAGGTAGCGCCGGTAGGCCGGCGCAATGTGCTTGGTGCGAGTGCCGTGGATCACGATGGTCGGCGGATTGGTGCCGCCCGGATGCGCGAAACGCAGCTTCGGCGCATGACCACGGACCAGCGGCGGCTGGTACGACTCGTAGGCCTGCTCCAGCGTGCGGGTCAGCTCGGACGAGACCAGTTCCTTCGTCGCGGCGGCATGCGCGCGGATCACGGCCTTCATCAGTTCGCGCAGGCCGGAGCCGTGCAGCGCGGAAATGAACACCGTCTTGGCCCAGTCGGCGAACTGCAGGCGGCGCTCAAGCGCCTTCTGCGTCTGCTCGCGCTGGTAGCTGTCCATGCCGTCCCACTTGTTGACGGCAATGACGAGACCACGACCTTCCTCGATCACGTGACCGATGAGGGTGAGATCCTGGTCGGCGAGGTTCTCGCGGGCATCAATCATGATGACCGTGACCTGCGCCGCAGAAATGCTCTGCAAGGTCTTGATGACGCTGAACTTCTCCACCGCCTCCTCGACGCGCGCACGACGACGGACGCCGGCGGTATCGATCAGGGTATAGCGACGGCCATCGCGCTCCAGGGAGACACGAATGGGATCGCGGGTGGTGCCCGCCAGATCGGAGACGATCAGGCGATCCTCGCCGAGCAGGCGATTGATCAGGGTGGACTTGCCGGCATTCGGGCGGCCCACGATGGCCACGCGAATGCCCTGCTCTTCCTCGGAAAGCTGCTCTTCTTCCTCTTCAGGAAGATACGGCATGACCTTGGCGACGATGGTGTCCACGCCACGGCTGTGCGCCGCGGATGTCGGGATCGTGTCGGCCACGCCAAACGTGGCGAACTCGCCGAGCGCGGTGGGCTCGTCCACGCCGTCGGTCTTGTTGACCACGACGATGATCGGCTTGCCGCTGCGACGCAGCTCGCTGAGGATCGAAGCATCGAGAGGCAACACGCCGTCGCGGGCATCGCCCACGAAGACCAGCACGTTCGCCTCGGCGATCGCCAGGCGAACCTGCTGGGCGGTGAGGCCTTCGATGCCCTCGTCGCTGCCGGAGAGGCCGCCCGTATCCACGACCACGAAGGGTCGCGGACCGAGGTGACAGACACCGTAGTGCCTGTCGCGGGTAACACCGGGCATATCGGCGACGAGGGCGTCCCTGCTACGCGTCAGCGCATTGAAGAGGGTCGACTTACCGACGTTGGGACGGCCGACCAGGGCGATGACGGGTAACATGGAAAAGCATTAATCCTTAAAAAAATCAGTGCGAGGTGATGCGGTAGGCGCCAACATGGCCTGCCACGTCCTCGACGTACACGGTGTCGCCCGAAACCACGGGCTGGGCGCGAATGGCCTTCTTCGACAGGCGCTCACGGCCGACGATCTTGCCGTCCGCACCATTGATCCAGTGGATGTGACCGTCGAGGTCGGCTACCACGAGGTAGTCGTTCTGGGTGGCCGGAGCCGTGAGCCAGCGATACTTCAGGCCGTCCTGCTTCCAGATGCTGGCGCCGTTCGTCTTGTCGAAGGCGAACACCTGGGACTGGTCGTCCACGCCGTAAACGGCGTTGCCATGCACATCGAGCGAGGTATAGGTGGAGAAAGCGTGGTTCCACAGCGGGCGACCGCTGGGACCATCCACCGCCGTCAGCTGACCGTGGTAGGCGGCGCCGTAGAGCGTGGTGCCGTCGAGCACGATGGCGCCGTCGGCGTCGTTCAGGCGGTCGATTTCGGTACGACCTTCGCCGGTGGCGAGGGTCTGTTCCCAAAGCTTCTCGCCGTTGTCGAGGCGGATCGCCAGGAGCTTGCCGGCGTCGGTGCCGCTGAAGATCACGCCGTTGGCCACCAGCAGGCGACCGTTGCCGCGCAGCGTGAGGTTGGGCACCTGGGCCTGGTCATACACCCAGCGGCGCTCGCCATTGCTGGCGTCGAGGCCGTAGATGCGGCCGTCGTTGCAGCGGACGACCACGAGATCGCCGATCACGACCGGCGTGGTGATGACTTCGGAGGACACTTCGGCAGCCCAGCGACGCTCGCCGTCTTTCGCGTTCATCGCGTAGACGTGACCATCGAGGGTACCTACGGCCAGGAGGTCGCCACCCACGCCCGGGCCACCCGAGAAGCGGGCGTCTTCGCGCTTGGAGTCACCCCAGCCGAACCAGCCGTGCTGGCGGATGCTCTTGGACCACAGGGTCTTGCCCGTATTGGCATCGAACGCGGCAAGCTTGCCGTCGACGCTGGAGGCATAGACCACGCCATCGGCCACGGCCGGGCGCATACGCACTCCGGATTCGCCCGCGCCGTCACCGACGCTGGACTTCCACAGGCGCTCCACCTTCACGGTGGGCTCGAACTTCTTGTCGAGCGGGGTCGGCGGTTCGACGTTTTCCTTCTTGAACGAGTGGCAGCCGGCCATAGCGACCAGCGACGAAGTCAACGCGATTGCCCAAAAACGTTTCATGCACCCTGCTTCCCGGCCACAGCCAGATCATCGAGTTTGGTTTGAACCACACCGCGTTGCGGTGCGCTGTCGCCCATGGCGGCGATCGCCGCCTGGTAGGCCTTGCGTGCGTCGTCCTGGCGTCCCAGCTTGACCAGCGCGTCGCCGCGGAGTTCCTCGGCCACGGAAACAAACGCCTTGCCCGACATGGCGTCGAGCGCCGCCAGGGTGTCCTGCGCCTTGCCCTGGGCAAACTTCAGCTGCGCGTCGCGCAGCGATGCGAGTGTCTTGAGGGTGTCGTCGGAGGCATGGGCCTTGGCCCATTCGATGTCACCGGCGGCCTTGTCGAGCTGGCCGGCCATGACGTTGCGCTGGGCGCGCTCACCGGCGGCGAAGACCGACCATGCGGTGTCCGAGTAGTCCTTCATGAGGGTCTCGGTGCGCATGTCGATATCAGTGGCACGGTTCTGAGCCACGGCGGCCTGGAGGGCCGAATACTCCGAGGCGGCGGCCTGCTCGTGACCGGCGCGATGCGACTTCCACTGCTGCCAGCCGAAAATCAGGACCAGGCCAAGGGCCACGCCTACCGCGATGCTGACGCCGTTCTTGCGCAGCCACTGCTGGACGCGTTCGCCCTGTTCGTAGTCGTCGTATACGTCGAATGCCATGCAATCACCCACTGCGCTCCAGCGCAGCATACCTAGGAGGGAACGAGCCCGCGCCAGCCATCGGGGACGGCGGCGCGGATCAATAGGCAAGGATACCTGAAAAGTACGCGCAGACGGCGCAGCCGCAAGGCCGCGCCTTCAGGCGCACATCAGTCAGTTGGCGACCGGAGACGCCTTGCCGTCGCGGATGTCGACGTGGAAGCGGGCCACGTTGGCGCGACGGAAGCTGTCGAGCTGCACCGGCTCGCCGTCGACACTGACCTGAGCGCCCTGCGCATTGCCGATGCGGACGTCCAGCGGGCTGTCGCTGCGGTAGGACTTCTGCGTGCCGGCCGGGAGAATCCCGTACTCCAGGCGCGAGCCGTCGGCCGAGGTGACCTCGACCCAGCTGGCGGACGGGAGATCCAGGGTGAGGCTATGCGCGCCCTGACCGTTGGCCTGCGCAGGCGGCGCGGGCGTGGCGGCACTGGCGAGCGGCGCCTTGTTGGAACGGTCGAGCGGCGGGAACATCGCCATGGAAGCGAGGACCGGCTGCTGCTCTTCCGGATGCGTTTCGGGTGCCGCCGCAGGCTTGACGGCGGCAGCCACGGCACCGGCGAGCGCCGAGGTGGAGGCCGGCGCCGGGGCGTCCTGCTGGGCCACGGGCGTGGCATCCAGGGGCGCAAGGCGAGGCATGTCGCGATCCAGCGTGCCGCGCACACCCAGCCACACCATCGGCACGACGATGACTGCCGTCAGCACCACGTAGGTGGCGGCCGTGACGTAGCGCTCGAGGAGATAGCGGGAATGGGAGACGCCGCCGGTGACGACCAGTTCGGGCTGACGGGGTGCCAGGCGGGCGACCTCGGCCTGGATCGCTTCTTCGTCCACGCCCACGTGGCGGCCGTACTTGCCGATGTAGCCGGCAAGGTAGACCTGGTAATCGATGCCCGCGTAATCGCCGGCCTCAAGCTGCCGGAGCAGACGGGTCGGCAGGCGCAGGGCCTGGCCACAGGCCTCGATCGAGTAGCCACGAGCTTCGCGGGCGGCGCGAAGCCGGGCGCCGAAGCCGCCCTCATGGACGTGGTCGATCAACACGCGGCCGTTGTCTTCGCCATTGGTGAGACTCTGCGGCTCCATGGCGTCCTCCTTGGAAATAGATGGCTCGATGCCGGCGAACAGGTCCTGTTCGCTTCCGTCACGCCCGGGCTGGTTCGAAGAAACTGAGGTCATTGACGTGCGGTGGCTTCGAGTGCATGCGCGGGTTCCGAATCCGGGAACGTTTCACGCAAGCGTTTGGCGTATTCCTGGGCACCCTCCCCGTTGCCCAGACGGAGCTCGATGTCATGACCGAGCTTCAGCGCTTCCGGACTTGGGCCTCCGAGCGCTTCGTAGCGCTGCAGGAAGGCACGAGCCCTGAATGCATCGTTCTTAAGGTACAACACACGGGCCATCTGATACAGGGCATCCGCGTTACCCGGATTGCGTTCGAGCGCTTTCCGGAAGTATCCCTCGGCCGAATCGTAGTCTCCGGACTGCATCTGGCAGGTGCCGGCATTGGACAGGGCGAGGTCAGGCGTTTCGTAGAACGGGTCGGCCAAGGCCCTGTCGAAGAACGGCTTGGCCTCGGCCCCACGGTTCTGCTTGCACAGAAACACGGCGAGGTTGTTGTTGACCGAGCCCTTCTTCGGGTCGTACTCGATGGCCTTGCGGTAATGCAATTCGGCGTTGACCGGGTCGTTGATGCGCTCGTAGAGCACGGCGATCACGGTATGGGCGGGAACGTACTTGGGATCGAACTGGAGGGCTTTCTCCAGTTTCTCCATGGCGCCCTGGAGGTCGCCATTCTGCATGTAGCGCTGGCCCAGCTCGGTGTGGACCTCGGCGCCCTTGGCCCGGTTGTCTGCGGCCGTCGACGGGCGCAGGCCGCTACCGTCACCGGTGCAACCGGCGCACGCCAGGACCAGCCCCACCAGCAGCCCCCACCGCTCAAGCCGCATTCACGACTCCCTCTTCGAGCTTCTTGCGGAATTCCGCCTGACGGCGGGTACGGTCCACCACCTGCCCCTTCAACTGGCCGCAGGCGGCGTCGATGTCGTCGCCACGGGTACGGCGCAGCATGGTCAGCACGCCGGCGTTGAGCAGCTGCGTCTGGAAGGCACGGATGTCATCCGGGCTCGAACGCTCGAAACGGGCGCCCGGGAACGGGTTGAACGGAATGAGGTTGACCTTGTTGGCACCCGGCAGGCGGCGCATGAACTTGACCAGCTGGCGCGCATGCTCGGGGCGGTCGTTCACGCCCTTCATGAGGGTGTATTCGAACGTGATCGAAGTGCGCGGCGCGCGGCGGATGTAGCGCTCGCAGGCGCCCATCAGCTCGGCCAGCGGGTAGCGCTTGTTCAGCGGCACCAGCTCCGTGCGCAGCTCGTCGTTGGCGGCATGCAGGGAGACCGCCAGCGAGACGTCGCTCTCGGCCGAGAGGCGATCGATCATGGGCACCAGGCCCGCCGTGGACAGGGTGACGCGCTTGCTCGCCAGGCCGAAGCCCAGGTCGTCGCGCATCAGGCTCATGGCCTTCACCACGTTGTCGAAGTTCAGCAGCGGCTCGCCCATGCCCATCATCACCACGTTGGTGATGCGGCGCTTTTGGTGAGTCACGTTGCCGAGGTATTTGGCCGCCACCCACATCTGACCGATGATCTCGGCCGTGGAAAGGTTGCGGGAAAAGCCCTGGGTCGCCGTGGAGCAGAACTGGCAGTTCAGGGCGCAGCCCACCTGCGAGGACACGCAGAGCGTGCCGCGGGTGGGCTCCGGGATGTACACGGTTTCGATGGCGTTGCCGCCATCCATCCCGAGCAGCCACTTGTGGGTACCGTCGACCGCGCCCTTTTCGAACACGGTGGACGGCGGCCCGACATAGCAGCTGGCGTCGAGCTTCTCGCGAAGGGCCTTGCCGACGTCGGTCATCTTGCCGAAATCGCTTTCCAGGCGGTGGTAGATCCACTTCATGACCTGGTCGGCGCGATAGGGCTTCTCACCCAGGCTGGCGAAGAAATCGCGCAGCCCCTGGCGATCGAAATCGAGCAGGTTGACCTTGTCGGCAGGCGTATTCACGGCAGTTCTCAGTGCGAAACGACTTCCGTGGAACGGAAGAAGTAGGCGATCTCGACCGCGGCGGTCTCGGCGGCATCGGAGCCGTGGACGGCGTTGGCGTCGATCGAATCGGCGAAGTCGGCGCGGATCGTACCCGGCGCGGCGTCCTTCGGGTTGGTGGCGCCCATGAGGTCGCGGTTCTTGAGGATCGCGCCCTCGCCTTCCAGCACCTGGATGACGACCGGGCCGGAGATCATGAAGTCGACCAGGGCGCCGAAGAACGGACGCTCCCTGTGGACGGCGTAGAAGCCTTCGGCTTCGGCGCGGCTCAGCTGCTGCATGCGCTGGGCAACGATCTTGAGGCCGGCCTTCTCGAAGCGGGCGACGATTTCACCGATGACGTTCTTCTTGACGGCGTCGGGCTTGATGATCGAAAGGGTGCGCTCCAGCGCCATACGGTTGCTCCGGGGAAAGTGGACGAGTAAGTAAAAGGCTACCGGGGCGCCTGGCGACGCCCGGTGAAAGTTTGGAGCCAAAGCCGTCAGGAATGACTGACTTAGCTCACGAAATCTTGGCAGATTCTAGCTGATTCGCAAGGCGTTTGCAGGTATGTGCAGACGCAGATTGACCCTTGCGAGCAGCCGGGCGTATTCTCAAACAATCGTTTGATTCAAACCACCCTCCCTCGGAGTCCGCCGACATGACGAGCGCCCCCTACGCCTCCCGCGAGCGCAGCACGAAGGAGCGGATCCTGGGCGCCGCCGAGGCCCTGTTCGCCACCCATGGCTTCGCCGGGGCCTCGCTCCGCCAGGTCACGGCCGCCGCCAGGGTCAACCTGGCCGCCGTCAACTACCACTTCGGCTCCAAGGACAAGTTGATCGAAGAGGTGTTCCGGCGCCGGCTGGATGAACTGAACAGCCGCCGCATGGCCGCCCTGAACCGCATCGCGGGCGAATCCGGCACCACCCTCGAGGATGTCCTCGACGCGTACATCCGCCCCGCTCTCGACCTGTCCCGCAGCGATGGGGGCGGCGCGGCCTTCGTCCGCGTGCTGGCCCGAGCCTATGCGGAACACAACGAGACCCTGCGCCGCTTCCTGTCCGATAACTATGGTCATGTCCTGCGCCAGTTCGCCAACGAGTTCTCGCGCCTGCTGCCGAACCTGGCCCGCGAAGAAATCTACTGGCGTCTCGACATCGTCACCGGCGCGCTGACCTACGCCATGGCCGACTTCGGCGTGATCCAGCGCAAGAGCGACGTGGCCGAACGCGACCACCGCGAGGCCGCGGCCGACCACCTCATCCGCTTTGCCGCCGCCGGCATGCGCAACCCATCCGCTTCGAACTCCTCGGCCAGCCGCTGACCGGGGACGATCCTTAAAGCACCCTCCGGAGAACACCATGACCGCAACACCGTTACGCATTCGCAAGGCCGCGGTACTCGGCGCCGGCGTCATGGGCGCGCAGATTGCCGCGCACCTGACGAACGCCAACGTGGAAACCGTGCTGTTCGACCTTCCCGCCAAGGAAGGCCCCAAGAGCGGCATCGCCCTCAAGGCCATCGCCAACCTCGCCAAGCTCTCCCCGGCCCCGCTGGCCGAGAAGTCGCTGGGCGCGGCGATCATTCCGGCGAACTACGAGGACGACCTCGCCCAGCTCGCCGACGTGGACCTCGTGATCGAGGCCATCGCCGAACGGATGGACTGGAAACTCGATCTCTACACGAAGATCGCCCCGCACGTGTCAAAGACCGCCGTGCTGGCCAGCAACACCTCGGGCCTTTCGATCAACGGCCTCGCCGAGGCGCTGCCGGAAGAGATGCGCCACCGCTTCACGGGCGTGCATTTCTTCAACCCGCCGCGCTACATGCACCTGGTCGAACTGATCCCGACCCGCCTCACCGACACCACCGTGCTCGAGGGTCTTGAGGCTTTCCTCACCACCACCCTGGGCAAGGGCGTGGTGTTCGCCAAGGACACCCCGAACTTCATCGGCAACCGCATCGGCGTGTTCTCGATGCTGTCCACCATGTTCCACACCGAGAAGTTCGGCCTGGGTTTCGACACCGTCGACGCCCTCACCGGCCCGGCCATCGGCCGTCCGAAGAGCGCCACCTTCCGCACGGCCGACGTCGTGGGCCTGGACACCCTCGCCCACGTGGTCAAGACCATGGGCGACACCCTGCCGGACGATCCCTGGCACAGCTACTTCCAGCCGCCGGTGTGGCTGAAGGGCCTCATCGAGAAGGGCGCGATCGGCCAGAAGGTCGGCGCCGGCTTCTACCGCAAGGCGGGCAAGGACATCGTGGTCCTCGACCTGGCCAAGCAGGACTACCGCCCGTCCGAAGGCAAGGCCTCCGACGAGGTCGCCGCCATCCTCGCCATCAAGGATCCGTCCGAGAAGTTCGCGAAGCTGCGTGCCTCGTCCGACCCGCAGGCGCAGTTCCTCTGGGCCGTGTTCCGCGATCTCTTCCATTACACCGCCTACCATCTGGCCGACATCGCCGAGACGGCGCGTGACGTCGACTTCGCCATCCGCTGGGGTTACGGCTGGAAGCTTGGCCCCTTCGAGATCTGGCAGTCGGCCGGCTGGCAGCAGGTGGCCGGCTGGATCGCCGAAGACATCGCCGCAGGCAAGACCATGAGCAGCGCCCCGCTGCCGGCCTGGGTCACCGATGGCCGCAACGGCGTGCACGGCAAGGCGGGCTCGTACTCCGCCAGCGCCAACGCCGAGAAGCCGCGCTCCTCGCACCCGGTCTACCAGCGCCAGGCCTTCCCGGATCCGATCCTCGGCGAGAAGTTCGACCAGGGCGCCACCGTCTGGGAAAATGATGGCGTGCGCCTGTGGACCTCGGGCGACGGCATCGGCGTCATCTCCTTCAAGACCAAGATGCACACGGTCAACGACCATGTGCTCGACGGCATCCAGCACGCCATCGGCCTCGCCGAGCAGCAGTTCCGCGGCGTCGTGCTGTGGCAGCCGTCCGAGCCGTTCTCGGCCGGTGCCGACCTCAAGGGTGCGCTGGGCCTGCTCCAGGCTGGCAAGCTCGCCGAGTTCGAGGCCATGGTCGCGAACTTCCAGGCCACCAGCATGCGCATCAAGTACTCGCTGGTGCCGGTGATCGCTGCCGTGCGCGGCCTCGCCCTGGGCGGCGGCTGCGAGTTCCAGATGCATTCGGCCCGCACCGTTGCGGCACTGGAGAGCTACATCGGCCTCGTCGAGGCTGGCGTAGGCCTGCTTCCGGCTGGTGGCGGCCTGAAGGAACTGGCCGTGCGCGCGGCGCAGGCCAATCCGGAAGACCCGTTCGAATACCTCAAGAAGGTCTTCGAAACCGTCGCCATGGCGAAGGTGTCCGCCAGCGCGCTCGAGGCCAAGACCCTCGGCCTGCTGCGCAAGGACGACATCGTGGTCTTCAACGCCTACGAACTGCTGCACGTGGCCAAGGCCCAGGCCGTGGCGATGGCCGAGTCCGGCTACCGTCCGCCGCTGCCGGCGCGCGCGATCCCGGCCGCGGGCGACACCAGCACGGCCACGTTCAAGGCCTCACTGGCAAACCTCGCCGAGGGCTACTTCGCCTCGGCGCACGACATCGAGATCGCCAGCCGCATCGCCGACACGCTCTCGGGCGGCCGGATCGAGCGCGGTTCGCCGGTCGACGAGGAATGGCTGCTCGCCCTCGAGCGCAAGCACTTCGTCGAACTGGCGCAGACCGAAAAGACCCAGGCCCGCATCGCCCACACGATGACGACGGGCAAGCCGCTGCGTAACTGACGCACCACGCGCTCCTACGCAACCGACCTGCCCACTTAAAGGAATCACCTCCATGAGCAAGCAAGTGCAAGACGCCTACATCGTCGCCGCCACCCGCACCCCGGTAGGCAAGGCGCCGCGCGGCGTGTTCCGCAACACCCGTCCCGACGACCTGCTCGCCCACGTCATCCGCGCCGTGATGGAACAGGCCCCGGGCATCGATCCGGCTGTCATCGGCGACGCCATCATCGGCTGCGCCATGCCGGAAGCCGAGCAAGGCATGAACGTGGCGCGCATCGGCGTGCTGCTGGCCGGCCTGCCCGAGCAGGTGCCGGGCGTCACCATCAACCGTTTCTGCTCCTCCGGCGTGCAGGCCATCGCCATGGCCGCCGACCGCATCCGCCTGGGCGAAGCGGACCTGATGCTGGCCGGCGGCACCGAGACGATGAGCATGGTGCCGATGATGGGCCACAAGGTGGCCATGAACCCGGCCATCTTCGAGAATGACGAAAACCGCGCCATCGCCTTCGGCATGGGCATCACCGTCGAGAAGGTGGCCGAGCGCTGGAAGGTCAGCCGCGAAGACCAGGACGCCTTCGCCCTGCAGTCGCACCAGCGTGCCCTGGCCGCGATCCAGGCTGGCGAGTTCAAGGACGAGATCACCCCGTTCCAGCTCGACGACCGCTACCCGGATCTCAAGAACCGCACGGTGAAGGAAGACCGCCGCATCATCTCCATCGACGAAGGCCCGCGCGCCGACACCTCGCTGGAAGTACTCGGCAAGCTGCGTCCGGTGTTCCGCAACGGCCAGTTCGGCGGCTCGGTCACGGCCGGCAACTCCTCGCAGATGTCCGATGGCGCTGGCGCGCTGCTGCTCGCCAGCGAAAAGGCCATCAAGGACTACGGCCTGACCCCGATCGCCCGTTTCGTGGGCTTCTCGGTCGCCGGCGTCGCGCCGGACATCATGGGTATCGGCCCGAAGGAAGCCATCCCCAAGGCGCTCAAGCAGACCGGCATCCGCCAGGACCAGCTCGACTGGATCGAGCTCAACGAAGCCTTCGCGGCCCAGGCCCTCGCGGTCATCCGTGACCTCGGCCTCGACCCGAGCAAGGTGAATCCGCTGGGCGGCGCCATCGCCCTCGGCCACCCGCTCGGCGCCACGGGTGCGATTCGCGCCGCCACGCTGATCCATGGCCTCCGTCGTCGCAAGCAGAAGTACGGCATGGTGACGATGTGCATCGGCACCGGCATGGGTGCGGCGGGCGTGTTCGAAGCGCTTTGATGTCGCTGTGGGGGCGCGCTGGCGCGTGATCGCGCGCCAGCGCGCTCCTACATGTACTCTCGGACACATGCACGGCATTCATACCATCGATACCGGCTTTGGCCGGCCTTCCTTCGATGCGGCCTACCTCGTCGTCGAACACGGACGGGGCGCCTTTATCGATAGCGGCACCTCGCATTCCGTGCCGCACCTCCTCGACGCCATCCACACCGCCGGCCTCCGGCCTAGCGACATCGACTGGGTGATCCTCACCCATGTCCATCTGGATCATGCAGGTGGCGCGGGCGAACTCATGCGCCACCTGCCTCATGCGAAGCTCGCGGTACACCCGCGCGGCGCGCGACACATGATCGATCCGTCCATCCTGATCGCCGGTGCGACCGCCGTGTACGGCGAGGCGGCGATACGCCGCGATTACGGCGATATTGTCCCCGTGCCCGAGGAACGCGTCGTCGAAGCGACGGACGGCTTCGTTATCGACCTCGCCGGGCGCGCCCTGCTCTGCCTGGACGCACCGGGACACGCCAAGCACCACATCGCCATCCACGACGAGCGGGCGAACGCGTTCTTTACCGGTGACGTCTTCGGCATTTCCTATCGGGAACTGGATACGGCAAACGGCCCGTTCATCATCCCCACGACATCGCCCGTGCAGTTCGATCCCGACGAGGCGCATGCCTCCATCGACCGCATGCTGCGTTACAAACCTGAAGCGATGTACCTCACGCATTACGGGCGCGTCGAGGATGTGCCGCGCCTCGCGAACGATCTGCACGAACAGATCGACGCGATGGTCGCGATCGCTTGGCGACATGCCGGCGACCCGGACAGGGAAGCACGCATCGCGGCGGATTTTCGCGACCTCTATGTCGGCCGCGCCACCAGGCACGGCGTGACGCTATCCACCGACGATATCGCCAAACTGCTGAAGATCGACATCCGGCTGAACGCGCAAGGCGTCGTTGTCTGGCTGGGTCGAGCCCGGTAGTCGCCCTACCCCTCCATCCGCGACTTCATCCAGTCCGCGAACTCGTACTTCCAGTAAGTGCCTTGGGCGGCAAGGTAACCAAAGGGTCGATGCACGGGTTCGAGCCCGAAATCCGCATAGGCGTCGAGGCGGGATTCGCCTGCGGCGATCGCGTCGGCCAGCGCCTCGCCGGCGGCACAGGTCGGAGCAAGTCCGTGACCGCCGAACGCCTGGGCGTACCAAAGCCCATTGCCATGCGTGCCGACCTGCGGCATCTCGTGACGGGCGTAACTCATCAGCCCCGACCACGCGTGTTCGACCCGCACACCCTTCAACGAGGGAAACACGCGCGTCAGATCCCGCATCAGCAGGCGCTGCACGGCGTGGGCCGAGCGGTCGCGGACAGAAATGCGGCCGCCCCAGAGCAGGCGCGTGTCCTGCAACGGGCGGTAGTAGTCGAAGGCGAATCGCGTGTCGTAGATGGCTGCGCGCGTCCTCAGGCATTCCTTCAGCTGATCGCCCAGTGGCTCGGTGACCATGACATAGGTGGCGATCGGCAGCACGGCGCGGTCGATGCGGCGGTCGAGACCGGCGAGATACCCGCCGCACGCCAGCACCACCTGCGGCGTCTCGATCTCCGCATCGCCCACGCGCAATACCCAGCGCGGACCGCGGCGCTCCAGCATGCGTACCCGCGACCGCTCGTGGATGGTCACCCCGGCGGCCTCCGCCACCCGAGCCAGGCCACGTGCATAAGCCAGCGGATCGATATGCAGCGCGTTCCGCTCGTAGAGTCCGTCGTGGTATCGGCGACTGTGGACGAACTCGCTCATCGCGTCCGCGGGAATCCACTGCCAATCTGCGCCATAGTGCTCCGCCAGCAGACGCTGGCGATCGCGCAGCACCGCGGCGTCGCGGAACCAGTTCGCCCAGACCACGCCCGCGTCGACGGCGTCGCATGCAATATTCAGCGTGGCGATACGCTCGCGAATGAGGTTCACGGCGTCCACCGTGCGCGCGTAGAGGGCTCGGGCGCGCGCGTCGCCCAATCGATCCAGCAAGGCTTTCTCGCCCAGCGAGTAACCGGCGAACACGAAACCGCCGTTCCGCCCGGATGCGCCGAAGCCGATGGATTGGCTTTCCAGCAGCACCACGTCGCGGACACCTCTTGCGGCCAGCCCGAGCACGGTGTTCAGTCCCGCAAAACCGCCACCCACGACGACCACGGCCGCCTCCCGCTTGCCTTGCGGCGGCGGGCGGGCAGCGGGCTCGGGAAACCTGGCGTGGTACCACGACGCCATCGGGGACGGTCCATCCTGGAAAGGAACGACCGTTGTACGACACGCGGGGGCGCGCCGGAAGTACCTTGCACACCGTCGTTCCGATCGCCTACAGGATCGCCCGGTCGCGACGCGTGCCCCGGGAGTATCATCGCCGGATTCCCAAAGGACGCCGTCCGCATGAGCCTGCTGCCGCCCCTGGACCTCAAGCGCTGGATCGAAGACCACCGCGACCTGCTGAAGCCGCCCGTGGGCAACAAGTGCATCGTCGATGGCGACTTCATCATCATGATCGTCGGCGGCCCCAACGCGCGTACCGACTACCACCACGACGAAGGTCCGGAATTCTTCTACCAGCTCGAAGGCGAGATGGTCCTCAAGGTCCAGGACGACGGCAACGCCCGAGACATCCCCATCCGTGCGGGCGAAATCTTCTACCTGCCCCCACGCGTGCCGCATTCGCCGCAACGCATGCCCGACTCAATCGGTCTCGTGGTCGAGCGTCGTCGCGTCGCCGGCGAGCGCGACGGCCTGATGTGGTTCTGCGAGAACTGCAACACGAAGCTGTTCGAGGCGTACTTCGAGCTGGAAAGCATCGAGCGGGATTTCCCGCCGGTATTCGAGCGGTTCTATCGCTCGCTCGACGCGCGCACCTGCAAGCAGTGCGGCACGGTGCATCCCGCGCCGGCCAAGTACGCCTGAAACCCTCCGGCTGGCGTCAACCCTTTCGGGACGCCAGCCACTTCCCCGCCATGCGGCGCAGCGATGTTTCCGCCGTCGCATCTATCGCCAGTTCGCTAACGGGGCGCCACGCCATGGCCAGCGATTCCTCGTTGATCGCGAAATCCTCGGATCCACGCGCCACGACGACATAGCGAACGTCGAAGTGCCAGTGCTCGGGCTCGTGCCCGCGTGCCGGAATGCGGTGCGCGTCGAGATCGAAGATGCCCGGCACGACCGCAAGGTCACGCAAGCCCGTCTCTTCCTCCGCCTCGCGCAGGGCAACGCCGGCCAGATCCGCGTCGCCATCGGCATGGCCGCCGGGCTGTAGCCAGCGCCCCAGCTTGCGATGGTGCATCAGCAGCACGCGCTCGCCATCCGCGCTCACCAGCCAAGCCGAGCCGGTGAAATGCCCTTCGAGCGTCTCGCGATGGAACGGCCGATCCATGATCGCCAGCCAGTCGGTGAACCGTTGTACCTCCGGCTCGTGCGGCCAGGTGGCGGCGTAGTGGCGGAAGGCATCGGCAAGCGCAGGGACTGACATCATGGCAGGTATCGCTGAAATCCAGCCCACAATAATCGCACGTTTTTTTCAGACTAGTCCGATGTCCTCGCGGAGAGCGGCTGCCTAGGATGGATTCCGACACGCCATACAGCGCGTCGCACCCACTCGCAGCCCCGCTACACCACGCAAGGAATCGCGAATGCCGCACTCCATTTTCACTCGCGCCCTGCCGGTGGGCGCTCTCGCATTCGCCGTCGCATCGGCTCCTGCGCAATCCACCGGCACGGCTCGTTTCACCGGCCCCCTGGTCACACCGGCCGTCAACACCCTGCCGAGCGGCCTGTTCAATATCGAGCCCTATCTCATCCACTCGAACAGCCGCGGCGACTACGACAACACCGGCGGACGCCACGTAGCGAGCCCGCAGTTCCGCCAGTGGCAGATCGCGGTGCCCATGTCGTACGGCATCACCGACAGCTTTGGCATCCAGGTCACGCCCACCGCCGCGCGCACGTCGGGCGGCGGCCGACATACCGATGGTCTCCGCCTTGGCGACACCGGTGTGCGCCTGCAACAACGACTGCTCGCACCCGACGACGATGGCGGCGGCACTGTACTGGCCGTTGCCGTGGCCAGGAACTTCACCACGGGGAAATACCACCAGCTCGACGCCAATCCACTTAATGCAACCGGCAGCGGCGCAGCGCGCACCACGCTTGCCGTCGGTGCGCAACGCCTGCACTGGCTCGAAGACGGTCGTGCGCTACGTTGGCGTAGCCAGGTCGCCTGGAGTCCGCGGCCCGATCGCATCCGCGTGCGCGACGCCAGCGTCTACGGTACCGACGCAGGTCTTCGCGGCTACGCGACGCCGGGACAATCCTGGAGCGCCACCTTCGCGGCGGAATACGCGCTCGATTCCCGCTGGGTGCTCGTCGGCGAAGCCATCTGGAATCACAATGGCGCCATCCACGTGCGTGGTGTCGATGCCCGTGGCGGCAGCATCGACCACCGCCTGGCCTCCGGACACGCCATCAGCCTCGCACCCGCCGTGGAATACCACTTCAATGCCAACGTCGGACTCATCGCCGGCGTCCAGTTCACTGTCGCCGGGCGAAACGTTACCGATTACGTAGCGCCGCAGGCCGCCGTGAACATGGTCTTCTGAACAACATCGACCACCCATGCACAACCGCCGCAAGTCATGGTCGACGCCCGCCACCCCTCGTGCAAGGCATTGGTATGCCTCGCAATGCAGCTTGTACCGCCAAGGCCCGCTGGGCTATGGTGCCGTGCGGCGCTATGGGGCAGCGGCGCATCCTCCGTGCATGACGCGGCGGTCCCAACAAAAAAAGCTACATTCCGGCTGTAGGGGAGACACATGCTGAAACACCTTTTCGCGACGCATCCGATCGAGGCCGCGCCGCATGTAGACGCTGGCGAACACATCGATACGGGGGCGCACGGAGGCGAACTCAAGCGCGTACTGACCGCGCGTCACCTCATCCTTCTCGGCATCGGCGCCGTGATCGGTGCCGGTATCTTCGTCATCACCGGCCAGGCCGCCGCGCTGCATGCCGGTCCCGCCCTGGTCATCAGTTTCGTCATCGCCGCGTTCGCCTGTGCCCTGGCGGGCCTTTGTTACGCGGAATTCGCCGCCATGCTGCCGGTGTCCGGTAGCGCCTACTCTTATTCTTACGCCACCCTGGGTGAGTACGTCGCCTGGTTCGTCGGCTGGAACCTGGTGCTCGAATACCTGTTCGCCGCCGCCACCGTCGCGGCAGGTTGGTCGGGCTACCTCAACGAATTCCTCGGCCTCATCAGCCAGGCGGTCGGCAGCGACATCACCCTGCCCGCCACGCTGTCGTCGGCGCCGTTCCAGTTCGTCAACGGCCACATCCAGGCCACCGGCACACTGATCAACCTGCCCGCCGTGATCATCATCGCCGCGCTGTCCGGCCTGTGCTACGTCGGCATCACGCAGTCCGCCTTCGTCAACTCGATCATCGTGGTGATCAAGGTCACCGTGATCCTGCTGTTCCTGGCGTTCGCCGTCCGCCTGGTGAACCCCGAGAACTGGCATCCGTTCATCCCGCCGCAGGAAGGTGAAGGCGTGTTCGGCTGGAGCGGCATCTTCCGCGCCGCCACCATCGTGTTCTTCTCCTACGTGGGCTTCGACGCCGTGTCGACCGCCGCCGGCGAGGCCAAGAACCCCCAGCGCGACATGCCCATCGGCATCCTCGGTTCGCTGGCGATCTGCACCGTCCTCTATATCGCCGTGGCGCTCGTCCTCACCGGCATCGCCCCCGTTCCGCATGCTGAATACGCCGGAGCCGGTGGCGACCGCGCTGGGCTTGTACCCGCAGCTGTCGTGGCTGAAGACCATCGTGGTGCTCGGCGCCATCACCGGCCTGTCGTCGGTGATCCTGGTCATGCTGATGGGCCTGCCGCGCATCTTCTTCTCCATGGCCCGTGACGGCCTGCTGCCGCCGGTGATGGCCAAGGTGCACCCGCGCTTCCGCACGCCGTACATCGGCTCGGTGATCGTCGGCGTCGCCGCCGCCGCCATGGCTGGCCTGTTTCCGGTGAGCGTGCTGGGCGAACTGGTCTCCATGGGCACCCTGCTGGCCTTCGCCACGGTCTGCCTCGGCGTGCTGATCCTTCGCTACACCCGCCCCGACCTGAAGCGCAGCTTCCGCGTGCCCTTCGTGTGGCCCATCTGCGTCATCGGTGCTCTCGCCTGCGTCTACCTGTTCTGGCAGGCGTTCGAGGAACATTGGCGCCTGATGGTCGGCTGGATCGTGATCGGCCAGCTCATCTACTTCGGCTACGGCTACGCGCACAGCAAGCTGCGCAAGTCGCTCGGCTAAGGCGCATCTCCATCCGGGGCCGGCGGACTTCCGCCGGCCCCTCACGTTTGACGGTATCCTTTCCGCTTCACTTCATCCGGGTCGTCCATGCTCGAACAGCTGCTCGCCAAGAAATCCCCCCAAGCCGAACCCGACGACGCGCACGGCCCTGCGCTGCGACGCACCCTCGGTCCGTGGGGCCTGACCGCCCTGGGCATCGGTGCGGTGATCGGCGGCGGCATCTTCGTCATCACGGGCGTCGCGGCCGCGGAACACGCCGGTCCGGCGATCATCCTGTCCTTCGTCATCGCGGCCATCTGCAGTGTGTTCACCGCGCTGTGCTACGCCGAGTTCGCGTCGCTCATCCCGGTGTCGGGCAGTGCTTATTCCTATGCCTACGCCACCCTCGGCGAAGGCGCCGCGTGGTTCATCGGCTGGAACCTGATCCTGGAGTACGGCGTATCCGCCTCGGCGGTGGCCGTCAGTTGGACAGGCTACTTCGTCAGCCTGCTCGACCACATTGGCATCCATATTCCTCCGGCGCTCACCAACGCGCCGCTGGATTTCGTGGATGGGCACCTGGTCACCACGGGTGCGTTGTTCAATCTGCCCGCCGTGGGCATTACGCTCGCGCTGACCTGGCTCTGCTACGTGGGCATCCGCGAGTCCGCCGGCCTCAACATGGCCATGGTGCTGCTGAAGACGGCACTGATCATCGTCGTGATCGTCGTCGGCGCCAGCCACATCGACACGTCGCACTGGCACCCGTTCATCCCGGAGAACCAGGGCGGCGACAAGTACGGCTGGCCCGGCATCCTGCGTGGCGCGTCTATGGTGTTCTTCGCCTACATCGGCTTCGAGGCCACCTCCACCGCGGCGCAGGAGTCCAAGAATCCCCAGCGCGACATGCCCATCGGCACGCTCGCTTCGCTGGGCATCTGCACGGTGCTCTACATCGCCATGGCGGCGGTGCTCACCGGCCTGGTGCCGTTTTCCGAACTCGATACCGCCGAACCCGTGGTCACCGCCATCCGCAACCATCCGGAACTGAGCTGGCTGCGCGGCATCGTGGAAGTCGGCGCGCTGATCGGCCTGTCGTCGGTGGTGCTGGTGATGATCATCGCGCAGCCGCGCATCTTCATGATCATGGGTCGCGACGGCCTGATGCCGAAAGTGTTCACCACGATCCACCCGAAGTACCGCACACCGCACATCAACACGGTCATCACCGGCCTCGGCATCGCGTTGCTCGCTGCCGTGTTCCCGCTCAACCTGCTCGGCGACCTCACGTCCATGGGCACGCTCGTCGCGTTCTGCGCAGTGTGCATCGGCGTGTTGATCCTTCGTCGCACCGCACCGGACGTGCCGCGCTCGTTCCGTGTGCCGTTCGCGCCGATCATGTGCACGCTCGGCGTGCTCAGCTGCATCTTCCTGCTCTACTCGATGGGCGTGCGCAACTGGGCCTTGATGGGTGTGTGGACCGTCGTCGGCGTGATCGTGTATTTCGCCTATAGCTATCGTCACAGCCGCCTTCGCAAGCAGGGTTGAGCCCTGTTTCCGAGACGTGACAGACATTTCGTTAATTTTCTGGAAATGTCTGTCAATTTATTGATTTTTAAACAAAATCAATAAATTTAAGGCTGCCGTTTAACTGCCATTGGCCGGTCACGCTTCGAGGGGAGTATGATCCCGGTTCCGAGGGTAAATCACTTGGCAGTGGGCCCCGGATTGCCGCCCGGCGCGTCAGGCGGGTCAGCTCCTCGGCCTGGCGCGCTTGGGCTGCATTTTGATCGTCCCAAAAGAAAGGCCAGCCCCTGGGGCTGGCCTTCGTGTTTTTACCCGGATCGAAATCAGGCGAGGTGCGTGTGCGAAACGCACCATCCCTTGGCGGCCACGGCCTTGCCCGGGAACAGCTGACACGGGCCCCAGGCGGCGGCGTTTTTACCCTGGTAAAAACTGCAGTCTGCGCAGAAATCTTTCGGCGTCTTGCGGCCCTGCCCCTTGGAGGCATCCTCGACATACTTCAGGGCCAAGGCCGTGGGATCGGACGGCGACAGGTGCGGCAGGTCCTGGGCGACCGCGAGGCGCGGGAGCGCGCCAAGCACAGTGGCAGCAGCCACGCCGCCGGCGGCTACCTTGAGGAAACGACGACGCCCCTCATTGTTCGAATCGTGATGCGACATACAGCAAGAACCTCCATCGAAAATTCGCCGGCTCCCATCCCCGCCGGTACCGGCCCCGCATCCTACGCGTTCGGCAAAAGCGGAGTGGTTCGCATTAACACCGGGCGGTCATGGGCGGCGTGATATGCTGACAACCTTGTTTAGACGTCCAAATACCATGTCGAAGACCTTGTCCCACATCGATCCCGCCCTGCTGGCCCAGCGCGCCGACGCCATCGCGGATGCCGCGCGCGAACTGGCTGCCTTCGGCTGGACACCCGCCACCAGCAGCAACTTCTCCATGCGTCTGAACGACGACCTGGCGGCGATCACCATTTCTGGCCGCGACAAGGGTCGCCTCGGTCGCGACGACATCATGGTGGTGGACATGGACGGCAAGGCCGTCGGCAGCGATTCGCGCCCGTCGGCCGAAACCGGACTTCACACACAGGTTTACAAGCGCTTTCCCGAGGCGAATGTGGTACTGCATACACATTCGCGTACGCAAAGCGTGTCATCGCGGCTTTTCGCCAAAGAGGGCGTGATCCGGCTAGAGGGCTGGGAACTGCAGAAGGCAATATCCGGATACACCACGCACGAAAGCGTGTTGGACATCCCTGTTTTCCCCAACACCCAGCATATGCCTGAGCTCGAGGCCCAGGTGGATGCATGGATCGACTCAGGCAAGCCGCTGTACGCCTACCTCATCAACGGACACGGCATTTACACCTGGGGCCGTGACATGCCCGAAACCCGCCGACACCTCGAGGCCCTGGAATTCCTGCTGGGCTGTGAACTCGACCTGCGGAGACTTTCCCCATGAGCCGCCTGCGCATCTATAACGATAACAATAGCCACGAATGCTCGGAATTCACCGAGCACGCAGCCATTTCCGACCAGCTCAAGAAGGTCGGCGTGCGCTTCGAACAGTGGGAAGCCAACCAGCCGATCGTCCCGGGCGCCAGCCAGGACGAAGTGATCGCCGCCTATCGCGCCGACATCGACCGCCTCATGGCGGAAAATGGCTACACGACCGTCGACGTCATCAGCCTCAAGCCCGACCACCCGGATCGTGCCGCGTTCCGGCAGAAGTTCCTGAACGAGCATTCGCACAGCGAGGACGAAGTCCGCTTCTTCGTCGCCGGCGCGGGCCAGTTCACCCTGCACATCCAGGGCAAGGTCTACGAGGTGCTCTGCGAAAAGGGCGACCTGATCGGCGTGCCGGACAACACCACGCACTGGTTCGACATGAGCGAGTCCCCGTACTTCGTGGCTATCCGCCTCTTCACCAATGTCGAGGGCTGGGTGGCCAATTTCACCGGCTCCGACATCGCCGAGCGCTTCCCGCGCATGGCTCCGCATCCGTCGGCCGCCAACGCTTCGTAATCGGCAGCCCCTCGGCTATCCTGCGGGTCTTCCCCGACCCGCAGGCTTTCACCGCATGACCGATATCCGCGCCGTCCTCACCGACATCGAAGGCACCACCAGCTCGATCGACTTCGTCAAGGACGTCCTCTTCCCCTACGCCCGCCAGCACCTGCCGGCTTTCGTAGAGACCCACGCCGACGATCCGGAAGTCCAGGGTTGGCTGCATGAGGCGGCCAAGGAAGCGGGTATCGTCGAAGCCTCGCGCACCGAGATCATCGACCTGCTGATCCGCTGGATCGACGAAGACCGTAAGGCCACGCCGCTGAAGGCCCTGCAGGGCATGATCTGGCGTGAAGGCTACGAGTCGAAGGCCTATGCCTCGCATATGTACCCAGAAGTCGCCGGGCGCCTAAAGGCGTGGCACGACCAGGGCCTGAAGCTCTATGTCTATTCGTCCGGCTCGGTACCGGCGCAGAAGCTCATGTTCGGCTTCAGCGAAAGCGGCGACCTGACCCCATTGTTCTCCGGTTACTTCGATACCCAGACCGGCCACAAGCGCGAAGAGGCGTCCTATCGCCGCATCGCCGAAGCCATTGGCCTGCCGGCCGCCCAGATCCTGTTCCTCTCCGACATCAAGGAAGAGCTGGACGCCGCGCGCGCCGTCGGCATGCACACCACGCACCTCGTCCGTCCGCCGCTACCCATGGTGGACGCCGGCCACCACGCCGTCACCGATTTCCATGCCATCACACCTTGACCCTCGCCAGCGAACGCCGCTCTACGTCCTGGCCGCTTTCGCGGCCGGCGTGCTGATCACGATCGGCGTTCTCCACTACGGCCCGAAGCCGGTCACTACGCAGCCAGAGCCCGTCGTCCACGCGGCCGCACCAGCTCCTGCGGAATCGGCACCCGCGCCGTCGTCGAGCACCGACGAACCGGCCCTGGATGTCGACAATGGCGACTGGCCCAGCGATGCGCCGACGCCGGAGCAGGTGTTCACGGCGCAGCCGGACATGGTCCGCAAGGCGATTGCCGCCCTGGCGCCACGCACGGCGGGCAAGCCGAACATCTACGCCATCGCCTTTGGCGGCGACGGCTCGGAGGATGTCTTTCGCAATGAGGTCGAATACCTCGACCGGATGATGGATCGCCGCTTCGGCAGCCCGCACCACACGCTGGTGCTGGAAAACAACCCGGCGACACTGAGCACCCGGCCGCTGGCCAGTTGGACGAACTGATCTTGCCCCTGATTTACGGACACCTATCTAAGCGACATTGGCCAGCTCGTACTGCTCTGGGCTGAGGTAGCCCAGGGTCGAGTGCAGCCGGATCCGATTGTAGTCAACCTCAATGTAGTCAAACACATGAGCCTTGGCCTGCTCCCGTGTGGCGAGGTGTTCACCATGGATGGCCTCGACCTTCAGACTGTGGTTCCAACTCTCCATTGCTGCGTTGTCGTAGCAGTTGCCTCTGGCACTCATGCTGGCGATCAAAGCGTATTGCTCCAACAGGGCGCGGTGCTC
>NZ_WNDO01000043.1 GCF_009912395.1 Luteibacter sp.
GCGCGAGCACCGCGCCCTGTTGGAGCAATACGCTTTGATCGCCAGCATGAGTGCCAGAGGCAACTGCTACGACAACGCAGCAATGGAGAGTTGGAACCACAGTCTGAAGGTCGAGGCCATCCATGGTGAACACCTCGCCACACGGGAGCAGGCCAAGGCTCATGTGTTTGACTACATTGAGGTTGACTACAATCGGATCCGGCTGCACTCGACCCTGGGCTACCTCAGCCCAGAGCAGTACGAGCTGGCCAATGTCGCTTAGATAGGTGTCCGTAAATCAGGGGCAAGATCATACCTCGACATCTGTCGAGCGGAAGACCGCAGGCCGGTGCCGGCTGATCATCCGATCCGGACCTACTGCGAGGACGCCGGCATCACCGACGAGATGCGCCAGGTGGCCTGGCTCGTGTTCAAAGACCGGCACATTGTCGACCCGAATTCGAAGGTCAAGCCAAAGAAGTACGTGGACTGGGCCGCCGCCTTCGCCAACAGCGTCAAGGATCGTTGGTACGGCCTGTGGTACGTGAGCGAGGCGGGCGAGGCGACGTGGTCGCCCAATGGTCTGCAACAGCGGCAGGTCCTCGACGCGCGCATGGCGAAGGCACGGGAGGCAGAGCATGCACCCGCGTGAACTACCCGGGGATGCGATCCCCTGGTCGGCCGAGGCTGAGACTGGCGTGCTCGGTGCCCTGATGCTGGACGCTGGCTGCTGGGATCGGGTCGGCGACGTGCTGGCAGCCGAGCAGTTTTTTTCGGACCAGCACCGGCGCATCTTCAGCGCCATCGGCGCGATGGTGCTGGCCTGCAAGCCCGTGGACATCATCACCGTGCACGAGCACCTGCAGACGGCCGGCCAGGGCGACGGGATCGACCTGTCGAGCCTGAACGAGATCGCCCAGTCGGTCAGCAGCGTGCACGCCGTGCGCCGTCACGCCGAGATCGTTGCCGAGCGCTCGCTGATGCGTGGCCTGGTGGCCGCGGCCGACGATGTTCGCGAGATCGCCGTCACGGCCGGCAGCCCGGTGGTGGAGCGCCTGGACAAGGCCCAAGCCAGGCTGCAGGAGCTGCAGGTGCACCGGCGCCGCAGCATGCCGGTCCCGGTGCAGGACATGGTGGTCAGCTTCCTGGATCGGCTGAGCGACCTGTCCGAGGGGCGCGTCGATCCAGGTATCCCAACACGCATTCCCACGTTGGACCGCATGCTCGGCGGTGGCCTGATGCCAGGCAAGCAGATCGTTCTGGCCGCGCGGCCTTCGATCGGCAAGTCTTCCTTGGCCGAGCAGCTCTGCATCAACCTTGGCCGTGATGGCCACGCCTCGGCTTTCCTGTCGCAGGAGATGACCAAGGAGGAACTGCTGCAGCGCGCGATTGCCAACGTCGGGCGCGTGGACCTCGGTCGCCTGATCACCGGCAAGCTGCAGGACCACGAATGGGCGCGCGTCACGGATGCCGTGGAGGCCATGCGCACCATGCCGCTGCACTTCGACGATCAGCCGGCGCTGAGCCTCATGGACATCGCCGCGAAGGCGCGCATGCTCAAGCGGCAGAGCGACATCAAGCTGCTGGTGGTCGACTATCTCCAGCTGTGCTCCTCGAGCAGGTCGGCCGACAACCGTCACCACGAGATCGAAGAAATCAGCCGCGGCACCAAGAGCCTGTCGAAGCAGCTCGGCATCACCATCTTGCTGCTGAGTCAGTTGAGCCGGGAAGTCGAGAAGCGCACGAGCGGACGGCCGCAGCTCAGTGACTTGAAGGAATCCGGCGCCATCGAAGAGGACGCCGACGTGGTGATGTTGCTCAGTAATAACACCAAACGTCCCGACGGCAGCCGCCTGCTGTGCTGTGACGTCCCCAAGAACCGGCAGGGCCGGACGGGTGACTTTGCGCTGAACTTCGAAGGCGACGTGCAGGCGTGGGGCGAATCCACGGAGCCACTCGTTTTCAAGAAGCCGCCGAGTCGGCATTACACGGAGGAAGCATGAGAACGCTGGATGAAGTCCGCGCGCGATGCGAAATAGAGGAAATCACCGGCTGCTGGGTCTGGACGGGTGCGCGGTCGAGCGACATCCCTCGCATCTACGCGCCGGATCTGTACGCCACCGAGCAGCGCCTGAATGCTGCGCTGGCCGTCGCGTTCAAGTCGCCCAGGCCGAGGGCCAAGATCATCGCCGCCCTCGTGCAGGCCATGGACCCGGTTATGGAGGCGCAGACCGGGCGCCGGGCGACCTGGCAGATGGCGCAAGGCAAGGGCGTGAAAGATGGCCTGATCGTTTACAACACCTGCCGCAACGAGCAGTGCGTCAACCCTTCGCACGCGCGATGCGGTACAGGCACGGAGTGGGGTCGGTTCACGGCGAAGACCGGCAAGCACAAGGGACAACTGGCGCGCATTCTTGCGAATCGACGCATCGCACTTGCGCGCACCACGGTGAAGCCGGAGCACGTTCAGGAGATCCTGCTTTCGCCTGAGACGGGGCTCGCCGTCGGGGCTCGCCTCGGCTACAGCCGGACGATCGTCAGCAAGTACCGCGCTGGGCATCCCGTTGCACATCGCCCGGTCGGTTCGCTGTTCGTGGGACTCATGCTATGAGCGAGTGGCTGCGCGATCTGGCCTCAATGGCTGATGTGCCCCTGACCGAGGAGAGGATGGCGCTAATCAAAGCCGAGGCTTGGGCGACCGCCGATCAATGTTCCACGCGAAACGATGACTGTCCTTATGCGCCGGGAACACGCGCCCGTCGCTACTGGGACGAATGCTACGAAGAAAGGGGAGGACGCCTGTGATTTTCACCATCAACCTAAAACTGGGCCCCGGCATGAACCTCCGCGAGCACCACTTCGCGCGTGCACGCCGCGTGAAGAACGAGAAGAGCGTGGTGGGTTGGTCGCTTCGCAAGCAGCAAGCGCCGGCCGGCCCCGTCCGCGTAATCCTGACCCGCTGCATGGCCGGCAAGGGGCTCGACGGCGACAACCTGCAGGGCAGTCTGAAGGCTCCGCGCGATGCCGTCGCTGGGTGGCTCGGCCGAGACGACGCTGACAAGTCGATCGATTGGGTCTACGCCCAAGCGCCGGCCCCGCTCGGCAAGGGATTCATGACCGTCGAGATTCAACCCATCGCCGAAGGAGGTGCGCTTTGAACTGCAAGCCAGGAGATTTGGCTCGGATCATCGGGCCATCCACGTCGCCCAATCGCGACAGGATCGTTCGCTGCATTCGGCTGCTCGCTCGCGGCGAAGAGATGGTGCTGGACGGCATCTCATTTTTAGCAGCGTCGCATGGCGAATTTTGGGCTGTTGAGGGGCGCCTGGTGGGCGAGAACCCGATGGGTCGCATGGTGATAGTCAATGGCGGTCCCATCGGCGATCAGTGGCTACGCCCCATCCGCGACCCAGGCGACGACGCCGTAGACGAGACCCTGCAGCGCCTGCCGGCCCCGAGCCGGGATGAGGTGATGGTATGACTGCCATGCGGGAGAAATACGAGTTGTGGGCCAACGAGGCCCGCGCGTCGGGGCGAGCGCAGATCTCCTGGGACATCTGGCAGGCAGCTTTCCAGGCGGGCGTGCAACACGAAAGGGAAAAGTGCGCGCAGTCGTGCGACGCAATGGCCACAGAGCACTGGCGGCTCTACAAGGGACGCAGCGAGCCCATCGACAAGGCTTGCATGTACAACCCGCACACCGAGGGAATCTCAGATGGTGCCGCCTTGTGCGCTGAGGAAATCCGCGCTCGTTCGAAACCCGAGGACAGCGCGTCGCTCTGGCCCGGCCTGCGCCCCATGGGCCCCGAGGAGCCGCAGGGATGAGCCGCGACCAGCACGAAGCCGTGCGCGCCGTCTTCGATCAAGGCTGGGGCCATCCCGCCAGCCGCATCGAACTGCAGCCAATGCGGCCGGCGACCGCCTTTGTCTCCAACCAAGACCGAACCACCATCACTGTCGAAGCCTTTGCAGTGGTGGATTTCTATGCCGACGAGAAGGAGGACCCATGGAATTCGCCGCAAGCATGATCGATGCCTGGCGGGCGAGGCGCGCGCATCTTCGAGCGCAGCGCATTCGCGCGAGCGCGCAGCCACGTCCCAAGCCGGCGCCGATCTCCGTGCTGGACCTGGACGAGGAGTTCGACGAGTGCGCCGCCGCGCTGGACGATCTCCTGAAGCGCTGGCACCGCTGGCAGATGGGGTTCAGTCCCGTGCCGGTGTGCGGCGCCGATCCGATGTTTCGCAACGTCAAGGCCTCGCGGACCTTCGACACCACCTCCGATGCCTTCGACGCCGAGCTCAATGGCCGGCTGATGGAGGCCGTCGACTTTCAGGTGAGTGAGATGCCCGACGAGCCCAACCCGGGTGGCCGGAATGGCGCCTACCGCAGCGCCATCTACTGCCTCGCCAAGAACCTCGCGTTGGGAGCTTCGGTGTGGGATAGCCCGCGGCTGCCGAAAGACCAGATGGAGCGGGCGATAGTCGTGCTCGAGGCGCGTAACATCCTAACGCGCCGCCTTCTCGCGGCGGGAGGGATGTGATGGAAGAAGTCCCTTGCTTTTTTGCTGTCTTCGGCTTGCCAAAGCCTACCTACGAACACGCGAAGATCGTGGACGTGATCCGCGAGGCTTCGGGGGGTGATTTCAAGCAGTTCCCCGTGCCGGGTGGCATTGGCTTCGTCTTTGCCACCAACATCAAGCCGTGGAATCTTTCGTTCGATCGCGTGCTGCTGAACGGCGACACGGTGTTCATCACTGAGATCACCCGTGGCTCTTTTGTCCAGCGTGGGTTCGGGGCGGCGAGCGGGTGGATCAACACGCACTTTCCTCGCGATTGATGCGCTTGCATGGCATGAGTTTTTGAAATAGTATCCGCCTCGGACGGCAGAGGTACGTCCAAAACAAGCCGCCCACTGAGGCGGCTTTTCCTTTTTCGCGATGTGCCAGAGTGGTCTATTGGTACGCAGGTAGCGATTCGGCGAGAGGCCTGCAACCTCGCCTGAGCCGTGTCGCCGTGGGTTCGAATCCCACCATCGCAACCACTTTCGGTGACAGCCGGCTGGAAGATGTCGAAGCGCCTGCTTGAAAGCCAGCGCCGGGCCAGGTCTGGCCCACAGGACCAAGCGCCAGCCGCTGCCCCGATCGCCGGGCTTCCGAATTCATCCCTTCGAGTGCTTTCGTCCCGGCAAGCAGCGTTCCCTTCTTGCTGCCTTCCGCTGGGTTGCTCGAGCTCCAGCAGTTGGGTGAACCATAACCCTCTGCCCCGTGTCCGCCGCCGGCTACACACCCCAGTCTCCCGGGGATGCCGGCGGCGTGTCCGGCCCACCAGAAGCCGCCGCACATGAAGACTCGAGCCATCACCGTCGAGATCGCGGTTGCGTGGTGGTTCAGATGGTATGTCGCGACGTTGACGCTGGTCGCCGCTCTCATGAGCGCCGAGCCCGACCCTGAAAAGCTGGCCCGCGTGCTGCTGAAGGCCATTCGGGTGCGCGTGGTGCGCTGATGTTCGACATCAACGTTCACGCCAACGTGAAGCAGATGGAGCGCAAGCTCTCTGCGCTAGCGTACAAGCAGATGCCCTTTGCCACGGCTCAGGGGCTGACGGAATTGGCCCGAATCGTCCAGAGGGGTGAGCAGCAGGCAATGGCCTCGGTCTTTGACCGGCCCACACCATTCACGGTGAAGTCGGTCAAGGTAAAGGGCGCGCGCAAGGACAACTTGCAATCGGTGGTGTTCGTTCAGGACATCGCCGCAGCCTATCTTCAGCCCTACGAAGAGGGCGGAAAGAACAAGCTCAACAGCAAGGCGCTGCTGAAGCCGGTGGGCACGCCTCTCAACCAGTACGGCAACCTCAACAAGAGCAAACTGGCTCAGCTCAAGGCGAAGGGCAACACCTTCATCGGTGGCATCAAGGGCAAGGACGGCGTAGAGATCCGCGGAGTGTGGCAGCGCACCAAGCCTGCAAAAGGCAAGCCGTCATCGTTGAAGCTGCTGATCCGCTTCGCAGACGCCCACCCCATCAAGCAGCACCTGGACTACAGGTCTAGGGCGGAGCGGTTGGTGCGCTCGAACTTCAACCGAGTGATGGGCAAGGCGCTTGGTCGCGCCATCGCCACAGCCCGTTGATGGCCCGGAGGCGGCCCGCGGGCACGGCATGCACCCAGGTTGGGCGAGGGCGCTGTGTTGTAAAAAAATCACGGGTCCTTCCCCTAATACGGTGCAACGCGGGCATTGCGCGCCGCGATGTTTTCCCAGCGCTGGGGGTTGAAATTTGGTTAACACATGACGGCTTGCTCGCTCACTGAATTTGCTCGCCGGCACGGAGTTTCGAAGCCGGCGGTGACGAAATGGAAGGAGCGCGGCTGGATCGTTTTCATTGGGGAAAACGTAGACGTAGAGGCATCTGACGAGATGCTGGCGAAGTACCGCAAGCAGCCTCCGATCAAGAGGGCGCGAGCAGTTAACCAGCCTGTTAACCGAGCGGCGGTTAACACCGAGCGGTTAACAGTGGAGGAGGGGGATTCTCCGACCGTCGCCGCCGCCAAGATCATTGCGCTGACCGGCGCGGACATGGACTTCGAAGAGGCCCGGCGCGTCAAGGAGAACTACCTGGCGCTGCTGAACAAGCTGGAGTACGAGCAAAAAGACGGGTCGCTTATTGCGGTCCAACTGGCCGAGCAGGTCCTGTTCGAGGGCGCGCGCCAAGCGCGGGATGCATGGTTGAACTTCCCCGCGCGGATCGGGCCGATGCTGGCCGCCACATTGGGCATCGAGGCGGACAAGGTGACGGAGGCGCTGACCCCGCATGTCCACAAGCAGATTGCCGACCTCGGGGAGCCCGAGGGTGAGTTTGTCAAGCGATAAGGTCGAGCGGGTACGCCGCGCACTGCGCCGCGGATGGACGCCGCCGCCACGCATCAGCGTCCCGGCCTGGGCTGACAGGTATCGCAAGCTGGCGAAGGAGGCCGGCAGTACCTCGGGTAACTGGTCAACCTCGACGGTGGAGATCGCCCGCGGTCCGATGCTGGCGGTGATGGAGCCGGGCGTCCATGTGATCACTACCATGGTGAGCACGCAGTTGCTGAAGACGGCTCTGCTCGAGAACGTGTTCGGGTACTTTGCTCACCTCGACCCGTGTCCCATGCTGCTGCTTCAGCCGAAAGAGGATGCAGCCGAGCAGTTCAGCAAGGAGCGCATTTCACCGCTGCTTCGAGCTACGCCTGTGTTGCGGGAGTTGGTGGGGGTGACGAAGACCCGGAACAGCGACGAGACGCTGCTGTTCAAGGCGTTCCCCGGCGGTTTCCTCGCGCTGGCCGGCGCCGGCAGTCCTGACAACCTGGCGCGGCGGCCCATTCGGGTGCTGCTGGCCGACGAGGTGGACAAGTACCCGGTCACGCGAGAGGGCGACCCCATCGCGTTGGCCGAAGAGCGGACCGCGACGTTCGGTGTCAACTGGCTGTCCGTGCGGGCCTGCTCGCCGACGATTGAGGATGAAAGCCGGATCTCGGCGAGCTATATCGCCAGCGACCAGCGCAAGGCGTCCATCGCCTGCCCGCACTGCGGGCACCGAATGTTCCCGGACTTCTTCAAGCATGTGGACTGGGACAAGCGCCGGGACGACAAGGGCCAGGTGCTCGAGCATCTTCCGAAGACGGCGCGAATCGTCTGCGAGTCGTGCGGGACTGCCTGGTCAGAGGGTGACCGACTGCATGCGCTGAAGACGGCGCGGTGGCATCAAACCAAGCCATTCGACTGCTGCAGCGTGCGGCATGTGCCGCTCGATGCCTATGGCTCGCTCTGGACGGAGTTGGGTGATAGCGCCGCCGCGACTGTGGCCGTATGGGACTGGTGGGAGGATCAGAGCGAGGGACGATACGCGGTGTATCGAGCCCGCTGCTCCATCTGCGGCAAGTGGGGCGTGGACAACGAGCACGCTGGTTTCCAGGCGTCGAAGCTCTTCAGCCCCTGGCAGAAGGACAAGCCGAGCGACATTGCCGCCAAGTGGCTGGATGCCAAGGGCGATGTCGACCGTGAACTGACGTGGTGGAACACCCAACTCGGCCTCCCTCATCGGCCCCTCGCCAGCAAGGCGCTGGCGGTTGACACGCTGCTCTCTCGACGTGAGGTGTTCGAGGCCGAAGTGCCGCATGGCGTCGCTTTGCTCACGCTGGGCATCGACGTGCAGGACTTCCGCATCGAACTCGAACTGGTGGGGTGGGGTAAGGATGAGGAGAGCTGGTCGATCGACTACCACGTGATCGACGGCGAGTTCTCCGACCCTGCCACCCAGGCGCAGCTCGATGCATACCTGAAGCGGCTATGGCGCCGCGCTGACGGCCGGACGTTCGAGGTGATGGCCGCATGCATCGACTCTGGCGGCCACCACACGCAGGCGGTCTACAGCTTTGCGAAGGCGAGACTGGGGCGTCGGGTTTGGGCGATCAAAGGTGCGTCGGAGCGCGATGGGCAGCGTAATCCCGTATGGCCCACGAAGAAGCCGAACCGGCGCACGAAGGCCAGCTTCCGTCCTGTGGTCATCGGAGGCAACGCTGCGCGAGACACGATCCGCACGCGCCTGTTGCTTCCTGCTCCGGCGCCAGACCAGGCAGCGCCGGGCTACATGCACTTCCCCGCGGATCGGGATATCGGCTACTTCCAGCAGCTGACGGCCGACCGGCTGACGCTGAAGGACATCGGGCGCCGCAAGGTGCGCATCTGGGAGACCCCGAGCGGCAAGGCCAACGAAGCGGCCGACTGCCGGGTGTATGCCTACGCGGCACTGTGCGGTCTGCTGCACTTCGGGCTGCAGCTAAATCGGCGCGCTGAGATCGTGCTGCCGGCGCCACCCGAGGCTGGGAGGGATGCCATATCCGTTCCGCTTGAGAGCGTTGATCCATCACCTGAGGGGGCGGCAGCCCTATCGGCTAGACCGGCCGCAAAGAAGAGCCTGATCTCCAGGCTCGCATGAAGGATTGATCATGATGATTTCCCGCAAGATCGGACACGTCACCTTCCACCATGACGATGAGTTCAAGGGCGAAGTGATCATCGAGAAGGGCGATGTGCGTCTATCGGTGTCCATGGACGCGATGCGCGCCATCGTCGCCGAAGGAGTCCGTTTCGATCTCGCCAGCCACGTCGCCAAGATGAAGCCGGCAGACCTGCTGCGCCGGATCGCATGAAGATGCGCCGCACCAGCATCCTCGACGGCATCAGCGTCGAGGTCCTTCAGGCACGTCTGGCAGCCTTGCAGCAGGCATACCTGGACCTGATGGCCGGCGGGAAGGTTGCCTCAGCCTCCTATACGCAGGGCGATGGCGCTCGGACGGTGACCTACACCCAGGCCAACATTGCCGATCTCACGCAGGCCATCCTTTCGCTGCAGACGCAGATCGATGGTTTGACCGGGCAGTGCATCAATCGCCGTGCACCGATGCGGCCGGTGTTCTGACATGAGCCAACCCATTCGAATCCTCGATGCGAACGGCAAGCCGTTGAGCATGCCCCAGCGCACCCGCGCCGATGCTGCGCCTGGCTTCTTCAGCATGCCCAGCGGCTCGCAATTCGCCTACGAGGCCTCGAATCTAGCCAGCCAGGAGATGGGCAACTGGCAGCCGTGGATTCGATCTCCCGACTCGGAGATCAACCCCTTCCGAGACCGCATGGTGGCGCGAACGCGCGATCAGGTGCGAAACGATGGATGGTCCACAGGCGGCGTCACTCGCATTCTCGACAACGTTGTCGGGACGCATTTGCGTCTCTCCGCATCGCCGGACTATCGGGCGTTGAAGGCGCGGTTCGGCGGGGCTTTCGATGCGATGTGGGCCATGGAATTTCAGCGCGCAGCAGAGGCCTTGTGGCGCGGCTATTCGGAAAGCCTGGGTCGCTGGAACGACGTGGAGCGGGCTTTGACCATGGGGCAGCAGTTCCGCCTCGCCATGCGCCACAAGCTGATCGATGGTGAAGGGCTGGCGCTGGCGTACTGGATGCCTGAACGTGTGGGTTACGGCGGGGCTGACTATGCGACCTGCTTCCGGCTGGTCGATCCGGACCGCCTGGGCAACCCGATGCAGGGGCCTGACACGAAGAATATGCGCGGCGGCATCGAGATCGATGAAGAGACCGGAGAGCGGGTCGCGGCGCACATCCGACGCGCCCAGCAGAACGACTGGTATCTGTCGGTCGAGGCGAATACATGGGAGCGGGTGCCGTTCGAGGATGAGGACGGGTTCACGCGCGTGATCCACGACTTCGACCGAGACCGCGCCGGCCAGCACCGCGGCCTGAGTGCCTTCACGCCGATTTTGTCGCACGCCAAGATGCTGGCGCGCTACTACGGCTTGGAGCTTCAGCAGGCGTCCCTGGCGGCCGCGTTGGGCACCTATGTGACGAGTCCATATGACCCCGCACTGGTGCAGGAGGCGCTTGGCGCTGATGACGGCGCCATTCAGGAGCTCAACGCCTACCAGCAGATACGCGCCGAATGGGCGCAGGAGCGGCCGGCGTACTTCAACGGGATCAAGGTCCCCACCCTCGCGCCTGGCGAAACGATTTCCTCGGTCGCCAGCCCGCACCCGCACTCTGGCTTTGCCGACTTCGCCCACGAGATGCTTGGGCTGTACTCGGCTGCCACAGGACTCTCGCGCGAGCAGATCACGCAGGACTGGTCGCGCACGAACTACAGCAGCGCGCGTGCCGCACTCATGGAGAGTTGGAAGACGCTGATGCGCCGGCGGGTGGAGTTCACTACGAATTTCGCGACGCCGGTCTATGCGCTCTGGCTGCGCGAAGCGATGGAGAACGGGGAATTGCCACTGCCTGCCGGAGCACCTGGCTTCGTCGAGGCCGCCACCGCCTACGCGCGTTGCCGTTGGCTCGGCCCCGCCCGCGGCTGGATCGATCCCGTCAAGGAGCCGGCTGGCAGCGTCCTACGCATGGAGGCGGGGCTGGCGACCTTGGAGAGCGAAGGGGCGGAGCAGGGTGTCGATTGGGAAGAGGTCGCGGACCAACGGGCCATCGAACAGAAAGCCTACGAAGAGCGCGGCCTGCCGCCGCCGAAATGGGCCGCCATCCAAGGGACCGGCGACTTCTTCAAGGACGACAGCGAATCGAAGGCCCAGCAACCATGAAACCCTATCCCTTTTCCGCCGCGCGCATCTTCGGCGTGCCGCTGGCAATCCACCCCACGAAGGGCAAAGTGATTGCCCGGGCCCTCGCCGGGCGCCTCGACATCACCAGCGTGACGATCCAGGGGGGCGATGGCGCGAAGATGGGCGACTGGTATGGCGAGGACGACGATTTCAGTGAACCTGCCGATGAGCGCGGCTACGAGGTCCTGAGTGGGGTCGCCGTGGTTCCCGTGTGCGGGACCCTGGTTCACAAGAGCAGCAGCTTGCGGCCCTATTCGGGCATGCTGGGCTACAACGCGATCCGGCACAACCTGATGATGGCGCTCAACGACGACAGCGCGCGCGCGGTGGTGCTGGACTGCAACTCCCCGGGTGGCGAGGTCTCCGGCTGCTTCGACCTCGTAGATGCGATCTACGAGGCGCGGGGCGACAAGCCGATCACCGCGATCTGCGACGACATGGCCTACAGCGCCTGCTACGCCATCGCCAGCGCGTGCGATTCGATCATCGTGCCGCGCACTGGCGGCGTCGGCTCCATCGGCGTCATCAGCATGCATGCGGAGTACTCGAAGGCCCTCAAGGGCGCCGGCGTGGAGGTGCGAATCTTCCAGTACGGCGATCGCAAGGCCGACGGCAACCCGTACAACCCGTTGTCGAAAGAGGCTGCGTCCCGGTTCCAGGCCGACATCGATGAACTCGGCGAACTGTTCGTCGAGACGGTGGCCCGCAATCGCGGCATCGCCGCATCCAAGATCAAGGCCACCCAGGCCGCAACCTACATGGGCGCCGCTGGCGTCGATGCGGGCCTCGCCGATGCCGTCATGGCGCCGGACGAGGCCTTCCGAGTCCTGCTCGCCGAGCTGGGCTGAACCACCACCACCAGAGGAAATGACATGAGTCTGCAAAAAGCGGTGGCGAACGCCTTCTCGTTCGCGCACTTGGGCGGCATCGGCCGCGGCAAGGCATCCAAGGCCGCCGAGGGAGATGACGAGGAAAAGAAGGACGCGAAGGCCAAGGCTGAAGAGGAAGACGAAGACGACGACAAGTCCGCCGAGGGCGAAGAGGATGATGCCAAGGCCGAAGGCGATCAACCCGAGAAAAAGGACGACGAAGAGAAGGGCGCCAAGGCCGAAGGGGACGACGAAGACAAGGACGAGGAAATGCGCGGAAATTCGGCGTCTGCGCAGGCTCGCCGCCGCGAGCAGAGCCGTTGCGCAGCAATCTTCGCATCGCCCGCGGCCGCTCGTAACCCTGTGCTTGCTGCCAACCTGGCGTTCAAGGGCCGCATGCCGCGTCGCGAGGCGATTGCGCTGCTGGAGAGCACGCCGGCCCCTGCGGCTGCTGGGTATGTGGGGCGTGCCGCACGCAATCCGCAGGTCGGCGCCGACGGCGGCGCCAAGCCGACGCCCCAACAGGCCACCGCTGCGCGATGGGATCAACATCTGCAGTCTGCTGCCAAGGTTGGTCGCCGCTGATCATCAACTCATTGCCACAAAGGAATTGAACCATGGCTAACCCCACCGTTACCCCTCTCGTCGAGCAATGGCACGACGGCGGCTTTCTCGTCTCGCAGCCCAACGGGCACCGCCACGTCGACCAGGGCGTGCTGATCGCTGGTGCGAAGGTCCTCGCCGGAACCATCGTCGGCAAGATCACTGCGTCGGGCAAGTACATCACCTGCGTCAGCACCGCCAGCGACGGGTCGCAGGTGCCTGCCGGAATCCTCTTCGGGACGAAGGACGCGACCGCAGCCGACAAGCCCTGCCTTGTGGTTCGCCGTGACTGCGAAGTCAATGCGAGCGAACTGATCTGGGATGCGTCGTTCAATGCCGGCGCCATCACTACCGGCCTTGCCACCCTCGCGGGCCTCGGCATCATCGGCCGCTGATCCATCCCACCAACCTTTGAGGCCGCCTTCGGGCGGCTTTTGTTTTCCAGAAGGAACTGCTATGCCAGCCGAAATCATCGACATCTTCAATGGCGACGCATTCAGCGCGCTGACCCTCACCCAGGGCGTTCAGCGCAACCCGTACCAGCCGGGCGCGCTCGGTCGCCTCAACATCTTCGACCCGAATCCCATCCGCACCACGGCGGTGTCGGTTGAAGAGCGTACCGGTGTGCTGAAGCTCATCGGGTTCAGCCAGCGCGGTGCTGAGGGCACGCAACGCACGACCGAGAAGCGCAAGATGCGCTACTTCGACGTGCCGCGGCTGATGCACGACGACACGATCCACACCTACGAACTCCAGAACATCCGCGAGTTTCCGGAGGGCCCGACGGGCCAGATCGTGACAGTCCCGATGCAACTGGAGCGTGAGGTCGCGCGTCGCCTCGCTGGTCCGACCGGCTTGCTCGCGAACGTCGAATACACCAAGGAATACCTGCGCCTCGCGGCTGTGCAGGGCATGGTGCTCGACCCGAAGGACGGCAGCGTCCTGTACAACTGGTTCGATGAGTTCCAGATCACGCAGGCTGCTGAGGTCGCCTTCAACTTGGCTGCAGGCACGGCCAACAGCCTGCGCCCGATCATCAACGGCATCAAGCGCACCATGGCCCGCAAGGCGCAAGGTGCGTTCACTCAGACGACTTCGGTCATGGCGCTGTGCGGTGACACGTTCTATGACGCATTCGTCAACCACCCAGACGTCATCCGAACGTTCGTGAACTTCGAGGATGCGCGCCGGCTGCGCGACGACACGTTCGGCGATGCGTTTAACGCGGTCGAGTTCGATGGTGTGACCTGGGTCAACTACCGCGGTTCGGACGACAACAGCTCGGTGAAGATCCCCGATGACAAGGTGAAGTTCTTCCCGGTGAACGCGCCCGGCATCTTCCAAGAGGTGTTGGCGCCCGGCGAGTCGGCCGAGTTCATCAACCAGCCTGGCGCTCCGGTGTACGTGCTGCCGATCCCCGATCGGGATCGCCGCATGTGGTGGAAGATGGAGGCCTACAGCTATCCGCTGTACCTCTGCACCCGCCCCGAAGTCCTGCTGTCGGGCAAGGCAGGCGCCTGATGATCGATTGGGACGCGCTGGTGCTGGGCCCGGTGCACGGGGTCTTCGCTGAGCCGGTCATCTACCTCCCGGAGGGCGGCGCGTCGTACCCCACCGAGGGCATCTTCGACGAGGCCTACCGTGAGGTGGACCTGGCCGGGGGGATGGCGGTCACGACGGAGACACCGGTGCTTGGGATCCGACTCAGCGCGTTCCCGCGGGTGCCGCTGCAGGATGACCAACTGCAGGTGGTGCGTACTGGCGTCACATTCATCATCCGCGAGACGCAGCTTGACGGCCACGGCGCCGCCAAGCTACTGTTGAATCGTCCTTCGTTATGAGCGGGCCGAATCCGTTGGCTCAGCCCATGCTGGCGCGGCGCATGCTCCGCCTGGCTGTCTTGGGCGCGTTGCAGCCGCTGAAGGCATCCGCTGGCGTGAAGACGATTGCATCGCCTGGCGTGTGGCCGACCCCTTCGGAGAAGCTGCCTGCGCTGCTTGTCAACACGCCGACGGAGCAGAAGTCTCCGAACACCACGGGCCAGGCGACGTTCGTCACCGGATCAAGCGTCGTCATTCAGGGTCAGGTCTCCCGTTCGACGCCGGAGGATGCGTTGGATGCCATAGAAGCGCTCGCCTTCGCAGTGGAGAACGCGGTGCTCATGGACTACTGGGTCACTCGGACGGTCCAGCGCTTCACGAGTGTGCAGACCGACGTGGAGATCACCTCCGAGGGCGGGCCGCATCTCGCGGGCTTTCGCATGACCTTGGTGGGGGAGATGTTCGAGACCTTCGACCCAACCCTGATCCAGCCGCCGGAGTCGCCATGGCCGCCGCCGTCGCCGCCCATCGTGCCGCTCGAAAGCATGGGCGTCCATCTGGATATGGCACAGCCTTTCGATGCCGAGGGTACGTATCCGAACTCTCCGTTTCCCGATGCAGTGCAACCCGCGCCGCGCACATCAGGCCCGGACGGCCGGGATGAGGGCGCGCTCGACATTCAACTTCCGCAATAGGAGCCATCCATGTACGTGAAAGCCGCCCCCGGCATGAAGATCCGCGACCCTGATCTGAAAGACCTCCTCCCTGACGAAGGCCGCGATGTGCCCAGTTCTGACTACTGGCATCGCCGCCTGCGTGATGGGGATGTGGTGGAAGCTGAACCACCGGCCGCTCCGGTGCCGAAGGCGGAAAAAGCCATCAAGCCAGACGCCCCCGTCACCCCTCGCTGAGCACCCAGTCACCTTTCGAGCAGCCCGCCGAGCGCGGGCTTTTTCATTTCAGGAGCAACCATGACGATTCCCTTTGCGAATCTACCGGCCAACATCCGAGTGCCCCTCTTCTATGCGGAAGTGGACCCCTCGAAGGCCAACACCGCGACGCTGAACCAGCGGGCGCTGATCATCGGCCAGAAGACTGCGGCTGGAACCGGTGTGGCGAACATTCCGGTGATCTCGCAAGGGGTTGCCGATGCCGCACAAGTCGGTGGACCCGGCTCGATGCTGCATCTCATGACCGCGAAGTACCGTGAGAACGACAACTTCGGCGAGGTGTGGTATCTGCCGCTGACCGATGATCCTGCCGCCGTCGCTGCCACGGGGACGCTCGCGGTAACGGCGGTGCCTACGGTGAACGGTACGCTCTACCTGTACATCGCAGGCGTGCGTGTCGCCATCCCAGTCCTGTCCACACAGACGACGGCGCAAATCGCCTCGACGATAGCTGCTGCGGCCACCGCGACGCCGAATCTTCCTGTGACGGCGGTTGCGGCCACCAACACGGTCACCTTCACGGCGATCAACAAGGGGCCTTGCGGCAACGACATCGACCTGCGGGTGAACTACCAGGGCTCGGCTGGCGGCGAGGCTGCCCCCACGGGTATGACGTACACCATCACGCCGATGGCGAGTGGCGCCACAGCGCCGAGCCTTACTGCTGGCCTGCAGAACCTCCTCGACAAGCCGTTCGACTTCATCGTGTGCCCCTACACCGATACCACCAGCCTGGACGCGCTCAAGGCACTCCTTGGCGATCAGGTGGGGCGGTGGAGTTGGTCGAGCCAGTTGTATGGGCACGTGTTCGCGGCGTATCGGGGAACGGTGGGCGCGTTGACCACTTTCGGCACCGGTCGCAACGACCAGCACGCGTCGGTCATGGGTTTCAACGACAGCCCCACGCCGAGTTGGCTGTGGGCATCTGCGTTCGCCGCCCAGGTGGCCGTCAGCGTTCGCGCCGATCCCGGCCGGCCGGTACAGACCCTGGCGCTGCTGGGCATCCTGCCGCCTCCGTTGCAGTCCCGATTCCCGCTCACCGACCGCAACACGCTGCTGTATGACGGAATCTCCACCTTCATGGTGGCCGACGATGGCACCGTGTCTATCGAGAACGCGATCACCACCTACCAGAAGAACAGCTTCGGCCAGCCCGACAACAGCTATCTGGAGGTGGAGACCATGTTCACGCTGATGTTCGTGCTGCGGTTCCTGCGCACGCGGGTGACCAGCAAGTTCGCGCGGATGAAGTTGGCGGCCGACGGTACGCGCTTCGCCGCCGGATTGGCAGTCGTGACGCCCAACATCATCAAGATGGACCAGATTGCCGCGTATCAGGAACTGGAGTACGCCGGCCTGGTGCAGCGAGCCGACCTGTTCGCCCAGAACCTGATCGTCCAACAGAACGCCCAGAACCCGAATCGCGTCGACGTTCTGTGGCCCGGCACTTTGATTGCCCAACTGCGCATCTTCGCGCTGTTGGCCCAGTTCCGACTTTCCTGAGGAGCCAACATGGCAAACGACACCAACCGCCTGGCCGGGACGGCCTATGTCTCCGTGGACGGTATCACCGTCATGGTCAGCGGAGATTTCGAGTACAGCCCCTCGATGGTCTCGCGCGAGACGCTGAAAGGGCAGGACGGGGTGCACGGCTACAAGGAAACGCCCAATGCACCCCACATCGCGGCAACCCTGCGAGACGCAGGCGGCCTCAGCGTCGCCAGCCTGAACCAGATGACCGACGTGACCGTGGTCGCGGAACTGGCGAACGGCAAGACCATCGTCGGCCGGAACATGTGGACCGTCGAAACCCAAACCTCCAAGGCGGACGACGCCACGATTGAGGTCAAGTGGGAAGGCTTCTCCGTCACGGAGCAATGATCGGCTGCCAATGAGCATCCTCGACAAGATCGGCGTTGCATCGAACCTCTCGGGGATCTTCGCGAGCAACGGACTGAACGGATCGGCCTTCGACGCGGGATGGCGCAGCCGCTTGCAGCCGGCCTCATTCGGCGGGGTGCCGTTCGGCGTGTTCGGCGGACAGATCCGCGTGGGCCGGCGCAACGCGGTGCACGAGTACCCGTTCAAGGATCGAGTGTGGGTGGAAGACCTCGGGCGGGCCGCTCGCCGCATCTCGATCTCTGGCTTCTTGGTTGAGAACGCCCGCTATGGCGGCGCTCGTGATGTCATAGCGCAGCGTGAGCAGTTGATCGCGGCATGCGAGTCGCCCGGCAAGAAGACCCTTGTTCACCCGACGCTGGGCGAACTGAATGTCTCACTGCTCGATTCCTCGATGGAGGAGCGGTGGGACGACGGGCGTATGTTCGAGATCGCATTCGCCTTCGTCGAGGAGGGGGAGCGAAGCTTTCCGTCGGTGGAGTTGGACACCGGGGCCGATGTTCTCTCCCTGGCCGATGCTGCGGACTCCGCTATCGCGGGGGATTTTTCAAGTGCTGTCTCCGGTGCTCTCGCGCAGGGTTCGGCAGTAGTTGGCATGGCCGTCAGCACGGCAAGTGCCTGGTCTGGCACTGCGTCCACCCTCGTGAACGGCGCGACGAACCTCATGAAGATGGTCAACTCACTCCCTGGCTCGAACGGCCGGTATTTCGCCGGGCGAACGAGGGGCTTCACCAACCTGAACGCCAGCTTGGCAGGTGCTCGGACCGTCCCGTCGCTGATCGCTGCCGGAACCATGGCCCGCTCGCGTGTCGCCAGCGCTGTCGAATCTCTCGCGAGCGCCGCCGAGGAGATCGCATCTTGAGTGACATCAGCGACTTTGCAGCGGCGGCGCAGGAGGTGGCCTCCATGCTCTTGGCCGCGACGAGCGACCCGGCGGACGCGGTGCACATGTTGAGTGAGCTTGCGGACTTCTACCCGAGCACCCCGACTCCCGTGTCGGCGGTTGGCGCGGCGATGACGACCATGCAGTCTGGGTGCGGTGATCTGTTCCGGCGCACGTCGCTGGTGGCGTTGTGCCGTGCGTCGAGCAGCTACCAGCCGTCATCCTTCGACGATGCAGCAGCGCTACGGGCGAAGCTAACAGACCTGCTGGATGCAGAAATCTTGATCGCTGGCGACCAGGGAGAGGATGCGTCGTTCGAAGCGCTGCGCGCCCTGAGGACGGCGGTGGTCGCGGACCTAACACGGCGCGGGGCGAACCTGGCTGAACTGATGGACATCACCACGCCGACCCCTATGCCGGCAACGGTCATTGCCCAGCGTGTCTACCGTGATTCCGAGCGAGCGGATGAGCTGGTGGTCCAGGCTGACCCACGGCACCCGGCGTTCATGCCGGTCTCGTTTCGGGCGCTATCTGCCGTGTTTAAGTAAGAAGTCCGATGTAGCATCTTGCCCTCACAGCATTCTGCAGGCTGCTATGGAAATCTTCTTTGGCTGGATCGTCCTGGCGTTCGTAGTCGGCTTGATCGCTAGCAGCAAGGGCCGCACGGGCTTCGGATGGTTTGTGCTTTCCCTCGTGTTCTCTCCGGTGGTGTGCGGCGTTCTTGTCTTGGCGTTCCCGAGGGTAGGCGTGGCAGCAGCAGGGAGAGACGAGGCGGGGCAAATCATCACCTCGAAGACGCATGTGCGGTGTCCAGAGTGTCGGGAGCTCGTGCGAAAAGACGCTCGGAAGTGCAAGCACTGCGGGACAGCGCTCACGCCTTCTGCTTGATAGCGCTTCTTCTCGTGATCGGGGCGCACTCGACAGGGCGGGTCAGCCGCCTTGGCTCTTGATCTGCTGATCGATGGTCTGGACCTCTTCCATAGCGGCATCTCGGAGGGCGCGCATCATTTGAATGTGCTCGGGCGTTGCGGTCTCTTTCTTCAGCTGATGCCGCCCGAAAACAACCGCACCACCAACCCCTACCCGATGACTAGCTACGCGGAGGCAGCGCGCCTCGCGGCACTGCAGGGGCGCCATGGATTCGTCGATCTGCAGTGGGACGTCGGCGATCCTGCGAACTTCGGCGCGGCCTACGCCTACGCGAATCCCAATCGATCCTGGTGGATGTCCGACCTGACGCATCCGAACCTGACCGAGGCCCAACCCGCGCTCGCGGCGGGATGGCTGCGCACCATCTTCAAATGAAAGGAATGTGATGAGTCGATGGATCTACATGCGAACCAACGCTGACCCTGTCAATCACCTGGGACCGGCAAAGAAAGATCGCTTCGTTGCTGATTCGCCGAACGATGGGGCGCGCTTTCTATTCGATGCTGGCTTTGAGTATTCCTACCCGGGCGGCCCCATCGCTGGGCGCCAGCCTGGCGCGAATCCTGTGAACGGCCAGCCGATCTATGACGTCGCCATGCGTGGAGTCAATGGCGCGGCGTCTGTGGACGCGCCGAACCGCATTCTCTATGCCGGCAAGGGCTTTGACTTTTCTCCGACTGCTTCGCTCAACGCGGTTGGAAACTACATTGCCACGCCTGCCGATGCCGTCAACGACATCGTGACCGCTTATGGTGGAAAGGTGCAGCGCTTCCTCGTCGCGATGTACATCAAGACGCCAGCAGTCGGAGACTGGAACACGTCGGCGGGGATCATCCATACGATGATGCAATCGGCAAACGGGGCACACGCCTACCACGACGCCCCGGATTTGCTGATGCTGCGGCAGAGTACATCGTCAACCAAGTCGCTGACCTTCTCCCGGCAGACGGCCATCAACGCGATCTCGTCGCTCGGCCTGAGTCTGACGGACGCCGACCGCGGAGTTTTCACGCTCTTGGCGTATTGGCGCAACGACGCCGGCACAGGGATGATGCTGCGCAATACCGCTGGTCGCCGCGAGGTGGTTGCCGGTGTTGTCGGGGCAGACAACGCTGAAACCCTCACGGGCACTGCGTTCCGTTTCGGACCCTGCGGCTTCTTCGGAAATCCTGGGAATGCGGGGACGGGGTCGAAGTGGAAACTCTATCGCGCCATGATCGAGAACCTGGCGCGCTCGGCGCGAGACCCGGCCTATGCGCTGGATGCCGATTGGAATCGTGTCATGGCTCGGCGGGCTGCTGACCCGACCCTGTTCGTATGAGCAACCAGCCCATAGCCGACGTTGTCGGCTCACCAGCAACCCGCCTCGGCGGGTTTTCTTTTGCCTGAAAGGACGGCATGACCAATATCGATTTCGACGCCTTGCTGGTGAAGGCCGCGGGTGTCGCTGGCGCACTCGTGTCCATGCGCTTCCTGCAAGGCACCTGGCCCCAGCGAATCAGCACCGCCTTCTGCGGCGCCCTTCTGAGCTACTACGTCGCCCCCTACGTTTCGTCGCGCGTGGGAATTCCTGAGGGCTTCGGCGGCTTCTTGATGGGCCTGTTCGGCATGGCTATCGCCTCGCGCGTCTGGGAGTGGATTCAGACCACGCCCGTCGGCACGCTGTGGCAGATCGTTGTCGACTGGTTCAAGAAACGGGCGGGGGTCTGACATGGAAGGCATCTTCATCACGTTGCACGCGGCTGCTTCGGTCGTGTGCTGGTTCATCACTGCGGCCGGCGCCACGTTCGCGGTGTTCTCTCGGCGCATCGAGGACACCGTCACCGAGCGCGTCGGTCTGGTGGCCATCGCCATGGGCGCCATCGGCACGGGGTGCCGGATCATCAAACAAGGCTGGATCTCGGAGGGGGGCCTGTTCGTCTCGGCCGCACTGGCCTTCTACGTGTGCGCGGTTTTCTGGAAGCACTGGAAGCGCGTGCCGGGCTCGAATGCGGACAAGAGGGGCTGATCATGACGCTCGAAGAAGTGATGGCCTCGGCCGTCAGGCCGGCGCTCGCCTGGCTTCCGCCGAAGATGACCAGCTCGGAGGCCTATGTGGAGATGCTGACCATCTCCCTCAAGGAGTCTTTGCTCAAACATCGTCGCCAGGTCACGAGCAGCGGCAAGGAAGACGGGCCCGCCGTGTCGTTCTGGCAGTTCGAGCGGGCCGGAGGCATCACGGGCGTGCTGACGCACCGCTCGAGCGCAGACCTGGCGCAGCGGTTCTGTGCTGAGCGCGGCATCGAAGCTTCGTCCATGGCGGTGTGGGTCGCCATGCAAGCCGATGACATGCTCGGCGCCGTGTTCGCTCGCTTGCTGCTGTGGACCGAGCCCGGCGCACTGCCGCGCGTGACGGACACCGAAGCGGCGTGGCAGCTCTACCTGCGCGCCTGGCGACCGGGCGCCTACACCCGCGGCACCCCCGCCAAGCGTGCCCAGCTGCGCGCCGAATGGGAAGGGCACCACCGCGCCGTGCGCGCATTCCTGGGGCTGCCGTGATCGGGCTGCCTGACCTGAAGACGCCGCTGCTGTGGCTGCTGGGCCTGGGGCTCGTAGCGGCCCTGGGCGTGGCCGGCATCGAGCGCACGCGCGCTGCCGGCGCCCGATCCGATGCGGCCACCGCCCAGCGCGAACTGGCCGACTACCGCGCGAGCGTGGCCGAGGCCGGCCGGCTGGCTGAGCGTGCAGCCAGAACCCAAGAACAGACCTGGCGCGATCGCGTCGATGGAGTGACCCGAGATGGACAAGCCCAAGTTGCTGCGGCGCGTGATGCCGCTGGTCGTGCTGGCGCTGCTGAGCGCCAGTTGCGCGACGAAGTCGCCGCCTACCGTGCTGCCATCCGAGCCGGCCAGACGTCCAGCACTGCCGAAGGAAGCCCGGCAGCCGCCGACCCCCTCGATCTGCTTGCCGACCTGTTCGGACGGGCTGACGTTCGAGCGGGAGAGCTGGCGCGCATTGCTGACGAACGGGGCGCCGCCGGCACCACCTGTGAGCGCACCGCCGACGCGATGACGGCGGAATGATGCGGTAGAAAGTGCGCGGTAAGTTGTTGATTTATATGGGATCGAATGTCCGAAAATGCAGGGGCGTTTGGGACCCCAAAAATCAACCTAACTCATTGTCGCAATTGAAGAAATTCGCAGTTTTGTTCGTCTGCACCGGCAACATCTGCCGCTCCCCCACCGCCCACGCCCTGCTCGCCCACAAGGCCCGCGCCGCGCAGCTCGAGGTCGACAGCGCCGCGATCTCCGACGAGGAGCGCGGCAATCCGCCCGATCCGCGTTCGGTGGCCGAGGCGCGGCGGCGCGGCATCGAGATGCCCGCGCATCGCGCGCGGCAGGTGCGGGCCTCGGACTTCGAGCGCTTCGACACCATCGTCGGCATGACCGGCCAGCACTGCGCGGCCTTGCGCCGTCTCGCGCCCGCGGGCACGGCGCACAGGATCCATCTGCTGACCGACTTCGCCGACGGGCTCTCGGGCGACGTGCCCGACCCCTGGTACGGCGACCGGCAGGCCTTCGTCGAGGCCTTCGACCTGATCGAGCGCGGCGTCGACGGCCTGCTCGCGAAGCTGACGGCCCCGGACCGGGCCTGAGTCTTCAGGGTGCCACGCGCGGCGGCGATCCTCGGCATGGTTCCACGGCCAGGCCCCAGCCCGCACAATGGCCGAGGTCGGAGCAACCGTTCAAGAGGAGTCGAGGCATGAATCACCAGACCCATCGTCGCCCGCGTGGCTGGCTCGTCGCCTGCGCCGGCATCGCCGTGCTGCTCGCGGGCTGCGAAACCCCCTACAGCCGCCCGCCGGGCACCTACGGCGCGCCGCCGCCCGGCCGCGCCGGCACGGCCCCGGCGATCTCGAACATGGGCTGCGTGCAGGCCGGCTCGGTCCACTTCGCGCGGCCCTGGCAGACCATCGTGCTCGGCGGCTCGCGCCGCGTCGACAGCGGTGTCTACGAGGTGGAGCTCACGAGCGGCAGCGATGGCCGCCGCGCGATCTGCACCGTCGACCGCAACGGCGCGGTGCTCGGCGTGAGCGACTACTGGGCGCGTTAGCAGGCTGCTGAAGTACTGGCCGACAGAAGTTGCTGCTTCGTGCCCCTGATTGCAAGTTTGCGATCGTTCGAACTTGGAGGGTGCCGCGAGCCATTTTTGCTACTCGAAGGCACGTTTTCGCAGCGCA
>NZ_WNDO01000044.1 GCF_009912395.1 Luteibacter sp.
TTTGACTACATTGAGGTTGACTACAATCGGATCCGGCTGCACTCGACCCTGGGCTACCTCAGCCCAGAGCAGTACGAGCTGGCCAATGTCGCTTAGATAGGTGTCCGTAAATCAGGGGCAAGATCAAGCCGTTGAAATATGCAGAAGCCGACCAGCGCCAGACCTCGGCGACCTCGCCGACGATGATCGGCCCCTTGTCCGCGTTGGGCAGCGCGGAGATGGAGTAGATCGCCGGCCGTGCCGCGAGCTGCTGCATGACGGTGGCTGCGAAGTTGGCATCGTCGCCGATCGCGTCGGCCAACTCCTTCAACGTGTCGAGCGCCCCTGGAGCGCCGCCGATCAGGGCCTGGATCGCAGTCTGGATCTTGGCGCCGCCGCGGGCGTCGTTCCAGTACTGCGCATGCGGGTCCGCAGCTTGCGTGTGGGACGTCATGAGGGCCACCGCAGTGCTGGCGCTGGGGTCGATGATGATATTCAGCGCGGCGCCGACGGCCGCCTCGACCGGCATGTCGTGGGTGTAGAAGAAATCCACCCCCACGGACATCTCGGCCACCTTGCCATTGGGCTGCGACCAGTAGGCGAACAGGACCGACCCGGCCGCGCCCGGCACGCCGGCCCAGATGCCAATTTCGGAGATCGGGTAGGAGGAGACTCCCTCGAACAGTGCGGACATGCGCAGTTGAAGCTTGCCGTTGACGGGCAGCTTCTGGCCGTCGGTGATGGCCGATGCCTGCTGCGGGGTGATCAGCGCCAGCTCCGACCCGTCCGGCGTGCGATTACCCGATCCGAACTGGAAATGCGTGAGGTCCAGCTGCAGGCCGGTATTTTCTTGGTTCGCGAGCGCGTTGTAGCCGGCCGCGGTGATTTTCATGATCAGTTGAGTGCTCAAGATGCATCTCCAAAGGTTCTAAACAGGCGCGCAGGCGTGCCGAATGAGGCTGTCTTCAGCGAGACGGTCGAATTGATGTTCAGGGTGTTGTCGAGCTCGCCCTGGCTGTTCAGGCGCTGCATGAGCGTCCCGACCGAGGCGATGCGCAACGGATTGATGGCGCTGGTGGCGGTGTAGCGCAGGTCGATGACGAAGCGCGCCGGCACCACCTGCACGATGCAATTCAGGATCCGCTGGTCGGAATCCGCATCTGGGAAGCCGCTGACGTTGATCCGGACGCGGCTCGTCAGGTAGGTGTTCTCGGCTTCGGCCTCGAGGAGCGCTGTCGGGTAAGGCTGCCCCTTTCGGTGCCACAGCTGCACCGCCTCGCCAATGCCAGGGAACAGCATCTGCAGGTAGGTCCGCAGAAAGTGCAGGCCCCGCCCCTGGTTGTTCCCGGACTTCCAGGCGCGGTAGAGGTAGCGCGTGGCTGCCTCCTCGCGATCGCCGGGGAGCAGGACCAGGCCGTCGGTGTTGATCACCTGCTTGACCAGGTCGAACGACCCGAGGTGCGCAGCACCCAGAACGTTCGCATCGAACGAGTCCTCCGCCAGGGCATCGCCGAAGATCTCCAGCAGGAGTTGCTTCAGCTCGTCCTCGACGTCGTTCTCCGCAAAGCTGGCGGCCAGCGGCGCCAGGTTTGGGAGCTGCGCATTGGAGAAGTCGCGCGCCACGCCCTACCCTCCCCACGACGTGGCCACGGTGCTCACGGTCTTCACGGTGACCGTCAGGCTCGTCGTGTCGACGTAGCGCCAGAGCTCCGGGCGCACGCCGTCGGCACTCGGTTCCCCGATCGTCACCGTCAGGTCAGCCTTCTCAGAATTCAGTTCCGGGACCTTCTCTTTCAGCAGCTCGTAGACGCGGGTGTACAGCGGCTGATTGAGCCCGCGCTTCGAAGCGGGCGCATCCTTCCCGAACTCGCTCAGGGAGGCCTCTTCGATCTTCCCCTGCACGTCCGATGCAACGTAGGCCGTCGAGACCTTCGCGCTGACGGCCATTGGGATTTTCTGGCGCACGGTCGAATAGAAATAGACGCGATAGCTGTCGTCGGCCGCCTGGATTGCAGTTCGGATCGCGCGCTGCGTCGCGGTCAAATCCTCCTCTACGATCTTGGTCGGCGCAACCGGGTGATCCGGATCTTCCTCGTCGGCGATCGCCTCGCCGCCACCGCTGGAGACGCAGGCAACGAAAATCGCGTTGATGTTGTCTTCGGAGGCGCCGCGCACCTGCTCCTCCATCGACTCGTTCCAGACGGACAGGAACTGCAGCGACGGGAATTGCCGGCGGACCAGGTAGTCGAACTCGCCCAGGAACACGGCGTTGTCGTCGTAGATCGAGGGGTAGCGGGCCAGGTCGCGCAGGACCGACATGCCCATGGGGTTCTCGCCCGCCTGCAGCAGCGCGTCCATCTTCAGGTCGACGGACGCCTCCGCAGGGGAGCCGATGTATTCGAACGCAAAGGGGCTCCCATAGGCCGGGCTGATCACGCCTGCGGTGTAGGACACCTCCACCGTGATCGCGGTGCCGTCCATCGGCTGCACCCCTACGATGCCATCCACGCCGAAGCGCACATAGGTCTGCTGGCGATCGTCAACCTCGACATGGAACACGCGCTCCCCCACCGCCGTGTTCACGTAGCGATTTCGGTAGAGGTATTCCCCGTTGGTGTCGCTCACGGCGATGCCGCACAGGTAGGCATCGTCATCGGCCGCGGGGATCGGGATCGCGTAGAACGCCTCGCTGCCGGCGACCGTGTGGGTGATGGTGGTGGTGTAGACCTGAACCGCCTCGAACGTTGCGGTGCCGCCGGCCGGGACGTTTGCCGCGGTCTCGGCCCGGTAGGCCAGGCCAGACGAATCGATGATCGTGCGGCCGGTCTCCACCTGGAAGGCGGTGGCATTGCCGTTCTTGGCCAGTATACGAACCCGACCAGACGAACCCTTCCGGATGATGCCGCGCATGGCCGCGTCGGCCAGCACCGTAGAGTCACGGGTCTTCTCGAACGGCTCCGCCTGGGCGGTCTCCAACTGAGCCGAATACATGGCCAGCATGGTGGCCATCGCATCAATATGCTGGATGACCTGAGGATCGCCCGCCTGGTACCGCAGGGCGATCGTCGGGTATTTGTTGATCGAGGCGAGCGCGCGCTGTTGGAAATCGGCTTTCGTCAGCATGTCACGCCCCCACCTGGATCACTTCGCCGGCTACCTCGATGAAGAGGTCCTTCCGGTCTTCACCCGACGGCAACGCGTAGATATTCAGCGCGCCAGCGGGCAATGCCTTCAGCAGCGGGATGTCTCGCTGCATCTTCTGCAGGAAGGCCTCGGCGTCGCCATCCGACAGCGCGCGCTGCAGGAGCGCCTTGGCGTCCTGCCCGTAGTCCGAGCCGAGGTAAGCCTCCACCGGCGTGTCGAGCCAGTGGCGGATCATGTCGGAGAGTTGTTTGCCGGTGATCGTTGCCATGCCCATCATGCTATGGGCCTGGCAACTGCTGGAATTGGGCGGTTTTCCGTCCTATCCGCTCAAGCCGCCCGTCGCGACGTGCGCGATGCCTCGCTCACGAAGATCTTGTCCGGCATCGGGCGCTTTCACCGCGACCTGAACGGGGCGATCGCTGGCGTTCGACGCCAGGGGCACCGCGACTGACGGAGCCTCGGCAACGGCTGGGACGACAGGCGCAACCGAGACGGAGGGAACGTTCGTGCTTGCCACGGCAGGCACGGCTGGAGCAGCCACACCTACCGGCGCTTGCGGAGCTGCCGCCACCGCCGGCGGGCCATCGCCAGAAGCGGCCAGAGCCAGCAAACGCTCTTTCTCGGACTTTGCGCGCCCGGCCGTGCCGGCGCGCACGGCTTGGGACGAACTCGCGAACAACTTATCGTTGTTCGCAATTTTGTAGTCCTGCACGGCTGACACGATGTCCTCATCGGACAAACTCGAGAGATCCTTGCCGGCCAGTGCCTTCTGGAACATCGAAACCGCGCCCTTCTTGCTATTGCCGGCGCCGAACTGCACCGACGTGGACCACAGAGCATCCTGGACGGCAGCACCGCGTCCAGATAGGTCGATGCCGCCGTCTTTCAGGCCAGCCAGCGCAGGATCGTAGTGCGTCGATTTAATGAAATCATGCTGGGCGCCGGCGAAGGAGGGGTCGGCTGCAGCGACCTCCTTCCATTTCGCGTTGAATTCGGGACTGCCCGGCTTCAGGCCAGCGAACTGGTCACCATACTTGCTCGACTTCAGGAAATTCTGCAGGGTGCCCTGCGAGGACGACAGCTGATAGGTGCCATAAGATGCGCCACCCAAATCGCCCTTTCCACTGGACACGGTGCCTGCGCCGCCCTTTCCTGATTCAAACAGCTTGCTGGTTTGACCCAAAATCCAGTCTCCCGCTGTCCGCGCTCCGGAAACCACCTTCGACGCACCGCGACCGACGGCCGTGTTCTCCGCCGTCCACTGCGCTCCGGCCTTTACCCCCTCGATAGCCTGGCCGCCTAGTTCGACCACCTGGGCCTTGGCGTTGGTAAGCCCGGCCTTAACATCTACGCCCGTCGCATCACGCACGAAACTGTTGGCCGAGTCGAGCTTCCCCTCCGCCCAGTTGGCGACGTTTTTGCCCGCTTTCTGAAGACCGGCCCAGCCCTCCGAGAGACGGTCAAGCGCGCCGCCCCATCCCTTTTTCATGTAGTCGGTGGTGGTATCCCATGCCGCCGTTATCTTGCCCGGGATGTCAGCTTCGCGCAGATCCGACACCCAGCCGCCAATCGTCTCGCCCATGATGTCGCCGGCCTTTTCACCGAAGAACATGCCGGCCGCTCCTCCAACCACCCCGCCGATCGCGGTCCCGATCGGACCCGCCAGCGTTCCCACAGCGGCGCCAAGCTTCGCGCCCACCAGCATCCCACCGACGCTCCCTGCAAAGCCACCTGCTGCCTTGCCGTCGCGCCCGTCCTTTTCGCGGCGCGTCAAGCTGTCGTCGGTCTCCGTGCTGAAGATGTCCGATACGGCGCTGGCGCCGGCCAGCAGGGTACCCAGCAGCGGCACACGGCGCAGCAGACCTTTCCCGGCGCCGGCCAGTCCTTTCCCCATGCTCAAAAGGCTGCCGCCGGCACCAGAGATCAGGCCCCCGACGCTTGGCAGCTTCGACATCAAGCCGCCAAACATCCCGTTGCTGGCCGCGCCACCTGGCGCCGTGGGCGCCTTGCCGTCGATACTCTTCAGGGTCTTGTTCGTGGCCTTACTGAAGCCGGTCTCTTCCTTGCGGAACCCCGTCAATGTGCTGTAGATCCTGCGCAGGAGCCCTTCCTGCCGCTTTTCCTTGCCGCCGCCGATCATCTCGTAGCCGCGCGCCAGCGGCCGCGCTACCTCGTTGAAGGCCTTGACGGCCGGGTCGGCCTCTTCTATCCCCGAGCCAGATTCCTTGACGGCGCCCACCAGGCGATCGGCGAACGCGCGCATGCGCCCTTCCTCGCTACCCTCTCCGCCGCCCCCGCCACCCGATCCGCCGCCGGCGCCCGGGGATTTCGGCGCATCGTTCTTGTTGGCGCCGACGAAGCGACCGCGCGCGTCGCGCACCGCGGGCTTGGCAGCCGCCCGGCGGATCGCTTGCTGGGTAGCTCGCATGGCAGCAAAGGATTCGTCGCTGGCCGGCGCGGCACCATCGCCGGCGCCAACCCTGCGCGCGATCGCCGGCGCCACGCCGCGACCAACCACGCCGTGTTGCGTCAGGACCCTGCGGATCTCCCGCAGATCGTCGTGCATCTCGTCCCACACGGCCTGAATGCGGCCCATATCGACGGCTTCCCCTGTCAGGAACCCGTCCGCGTCGTGTTTGATTTTTGCCATTACGGCCTCATGAAGGTATCGAGCTGCGAGAACGTCATCTGCAGCTCCTGCAAGCCATCCTCGCGGCGGGACAGGCTCAACGCCATATTCCCCGTGCGGAACAGGCCAATGTCCTCGTAGCCGCCGCGGCTGCTATCGCGGGTAATGAAGGCGTGCACCACCTTGATCGTGACTGCGTAGGTGTCCGGCACGCCGACGGTTCCGTCGCGTGCCGAGGCGGCGCCGTGGTGCGCGGCGAACCAGCGTTTGAGGCTGCCGACCTTGTCATCCAAGGTGGTCAGCCGCAGCTCGACCGCCTCACCGCCCTGGACCGTGTCGACCATGACGCCGCCGACGCGCCGCTTGTCCCCGGTCAGATTGAAAGGCTCGTACTCGACCTCGGTGGCGAACAAGTTGAAGCGCTGCGACGCGTCGCCGCCGAGCCGGCTGGAGACCTCCAGGAGCCAGAGGTTCTTCTTGGCCAGGGCCTGGCCACGCATCTCGTCATAGATGCGCTTGGCCTCGCTGGGGCTGATGCCGCCGAAGAGCGGCGTGGCCGAGCCCCAGTAGCGCGTCTGCGATGCCACGCCGCCCATGCCTGGCAGCAGGTCGTTGAGCAGGCCCGAATCCAGGACGCGCAGGCCTGCAGCATCCCAATCCCCGCGCAGCAGGTCGCCGACCGCGCCGGCGCCGGTGTTGATCGCGCGCTGCGCGGTCAGCGGCACATACTTGTTGACCAGGTTCATGGCTGCATTGCTGGCCATGCTCTTGCCCATGTTCACGGCCGTTTGCGCCAGCTTGCTGCCGCCGAGAGCATCAGTTGCCGCCGAGGCAACCCCGCCCAGCGTCGAGTCGAGCCCGCTCTTGACGGCCCCGGTCAGGCCGCCCTGCGAGAGGCTTTCGGCGATATTGTTGTAGAGAGACATCCTGTCAGCCCGCGCCCTGATTGCTATCGTCGTCGGCCTGGACTACACTTTCCAGCGTTCGCCGGTCCATTGCGAGAACTTCCACCGCAACGGAGTCAAGTGCTTCAGTGTCGATCCTCTTGAGGCTGCCGGTGAACTCCCCTCGCATATCCTCATAGCTCGTCACCACCCACGTCTTCCCGGCGCCGTACCAGTCCAGCGCAACAACAGCCACGCCTGGCGGATTGCCCTGGCCGACGATGAACACCTTTTTGGCGCCCGGCTTGCGCACGATCTGGCCGCGCTTCAGGAGCAGCGGCAGCTTGGCCAGCATCTGCGGATGCTTGGCGGCAATGTGCGCCAGGCCTCCTTTACTGTTGCCGTAGATCAGGTCGATGCTGCCGAGGCCTTCACGGGTCCATACGGCCCGGGCGTCGCCGGTCTTTACCTGCATCAGGCGCTCGATCGCGCCTTCGGGATCGTTCCGATATTCGGTGAAGACAGGCCCCAGCGGCCCGTCATCAACGCCGTCCATCGTCTCCTCATCCGGGCCACCGAGGCGCGGCTGTCCGCCATGGAACCCTCCCTGGCCGCCGGCGCCGTCCTCGCTCGGCCTCTGGTCGACAATGTTGGAGAACAACTTCGCGTCCTCCTCGTCCAGGGCCATGGTCTTGGACAGGAACTGCACCATCATGGGCTTCGTGGCGCCAAGATCCTTCATCTGCTGGATGCCCTGGACCAGGATCAGGCCGGCATTCATGGCGTCGGCGCGCGTGCGCTGCTTTTCCGCTTCAAGCGCCGAGATGGAGCCGTAAAAGTTGATCACCCACGGCCGCTCGCGCTCGCTGAAGATGATCCCGTAGCGGCGCATCGTGTGAATATCGATGATGCTGTTGAAGCATTCGGCCAGCGACATGCGAATGCCGCGCGAATTCTCGGCCGCCTGGGCGGACACGCGGAAGAAGCCGCCGTCCCCCAGCCCGCCTGACAGCTGGTCGGCGAAGCCCAGCATCGACAGGTCGGTGCCGAGCGCGCCCGAGAGCAGGCGCGCATGCAGCATGATGTCCTCGATGCTGATGGTGGCGGCGCGGCCAGACTGGCCGCCGTTTGCCGGCCCGACCGAGGTCATTTGCTTTTCGTTGAAGAACGGCAAAACGTGGCGGATGCGCTCCATCACCGGGCGCCCCGTCTTCACCGCCTGCTCCGCGTAGGCCTTCGACCGCTGGAACATGCTCACCACCGACTCCATGAAGCGCCCCTGCTGCTCGATCGTCATGCCGTCGAGGTTCACCCCGATCATCTGTTCGTCGATCGAGTCCATCCAGCGCTGCCCGACCAGGCCCAGCAGCGACGCGCTCAGGTTGTCGTAGGGCTCCTCGGCGCTGTACAGCAGCGAGCCGCCGGCCATGCTGGGAAGGATCTCCAGGTTATCGATGTCGTCCTCGGTGATGGCCTGGCGCATCGACTTTTCGACCACGCCGTACTGCGGCACCCACTGCGTACGCGGCATCTTCAGGCGGGCGATCTGCGAGACGTCCATGCGCTCGAAGTTCTTATCGCCCGTGAAGACCGCGTAGCCCACGGTGCGACTGCCGCGCTCGAACGGCTGCACCATGGGCGGCCGCAGTAGCTCATCGACGTGGAGGTCCACCAGCCCGCGCGAGCCTGCTGTATAGATGCGCGCGTATGCGTCCCCGAAGCCGGCGCCGGTGTAGCCCATCGGGTAGGCCACCTTGTTCAGCAAGGGCGCCACGTCGGCGGCGATCTCGTCAACGATCTTGGCCAGGCGCTTGTCCACCTTGGCCTTGGCGGTCTTCTCGATGAACACCGTGTCGCCGGTGGTTTCGTGCCCGCCCAGCGCGGAGGTGGTGGACAACTTGAGCGACGCCGAAATGATCGGGTCACCCTCCATCGTCGACCATTTCTCGTAAATCGCCTGGCGGGTGCGCGCGCCGCGCCGGCCAGACCCGAGCAGGGAGGCCACGGTGGTGGTGCCGCTGCCGAAGAGGAAGGCGTCAGTCTGGTTGATCTGCTGCGCCGGCGTGATGAACGAGGAGGCCCAACGGCGCGCGCTCGTGCCAAACCGGGCCAACATGCCAGGGTCTTTTTTCATGGGGGTATTGGAGGAGGCAGCCATGCGGAGATGGTAGGCTGCCCCCAGATGCCAGATATGGCGGGTTTTCCGCCCTACGCGGCGGCGGGTGTTGCTACCACGTCATCATTGCTACCGGCCCCGAAAATGGAGTCCAGGAGGGGCTTGTTGGCGGTGGCCTGCTCGAACACCTTGGCCTCACGGATCGCCGCGAACAATTGCTCGAACGCCGCGTTGATCCGCTGACGCTCCTCGCCCTCGGGGTACGGCTTCCATTCGATGCCGAAGAGCGGATCGACGTGAAACTTGTTGTCGGCGAAGATGCTGAGGTAGTCGTTGCGGCGGTCCAGGCTGGCCATCTTGTCCTCGATCCACGCTTGGAAGCCGCGCGCCGCCAATTCGTCGGGGGTGGACCAGTACTTGTCGCCGCTGCCACCATCCAGCAGCACGGCCTCTTTCATGAAGGACGAGACGGCGCGGCCGGTCTTCAGCACCGCCCCTGTCTCACCAGGTTGCGCATAGAACGCAGCCGCCAGGATGCGCCAGGTCTTGGCGTTCTTGTTCAGGGGCTTCCCCGTGCCAAAGTATCCATCGACCGCCAGCACCGCGGCCTCGGCGGTGCCGGCATCCTTGATCGCGCGCGCGATCGCGTTGCGCGGCGCGTCGATGTTTGCGTGCGCCAGGCGGATCTCTCGGTCGGTGAAGACGATCTGCTGCGGCAGGCGGTGCGGCCCGTCGATCATTACCGACCGCAGATTGCGCATTGCGTCCTGGATAGGGCCCGCCGGCAGGAGATCCGGATTGATGCTGGCGAAATCGTTCTTTTTCCCGGCCGCCTCCTGCTTGACGAGCTCGGGCAGCATGTTGTCGACCGCGTGGAACATCTCGTGGCCGAGGCAGCCGCCGCCGCCCATCTTGGTCAGGTTGACCACCCGGTGCACCGGCTCGTAGTGCGCCCGTGCGGCATTCTTGCCGCCGGTGCCGCGCGCGCCGAAGGCGAGCCCGAGCCGGCCACCGAGGCCGAGGGCCGCAACGTCGATCTCCAGCAGGTCGGATAGGTCCGACATGGCCATGGCGGTCTGCTCGACGTGGAATTTCGCGCTGTTCGGGTCCTTCAGTACCCAGTTGCCCGACTGCACGTCGCGCAGTCCCAGCATGTCCTTCAAGGCCTGCGTGGACGTCGCCGTCACCGGCGCGCCGCCGCGGCGTTCGAACGTATCAGCCACACGGAGCTGGAAATTCACCTCCTGTTTGGTGGCCGCTTTCGGCTGCGCCGGCCGCTCCTTGTCAGCCCAGGACCAGTCCGTCACCCGGCCGGCCGACGCGTTGGTGACGTGGCCAGCGAACGTCTCGGATCCCTTGAAGTTGCGGTAGTGAACCAGTTTAAAGAAACGTTCGCCGAAGGTGAGCCACGACCGTGTGGTCTGATTCTGAACCAAGTTACGCACCACTGCGGCCTTCTTCACCGCATCGCGCTGATTGATCAGATCGCTCACCTGGCTGCGCAGCGCCTCGATCTGCGGGTTGACCCGTGCCCGGATCTCGCCGAACTCGGACCACAGCGCATCCGCACGGGCCTTGGCAGCGATCAAGCTCTGTTGCAGGTCGGCGCTGACGTCCCAGCCGCGCCGCTTCCGTTGGCCGATTTGGTGCTCGAGGGCGGACGCATCGCTGCTCGCGCCTTGTGCCGCTTCGTAGGTCGCACTGCTGGAGTTGTCGAGCTGGCCGCGCTGTTCGACCAGGTCCATGATCTGCTCGGACAGCAGCTCATACTGCTCAGCCTCATCAGGCTGCAGCGTCGCCCCGTCGAGCTCATCCCGGATCTCGCCGAGCGCCGCCAGCACATCCTTCACGCTCTTCACGTCCTGCAGGCGATCGCGGATCGATTCGAGGCCGATCGCATAGTCCCGGCGGGCAGCGGGATTGTCGGCAGCCGGCTCGGCCGCGATGCTCGAGTAGATCTTGTCGATGAGGAAGCCGGCCGCGGGGTCCATGCCGGCTGCCTGCAGCGCGTCCCAGTCGGTCTTCCCGAAAAGATTGGCCTTGATGATCGTGTCCTTTGCCAGGCGCGGGTTCTGCTCAATCGCATCGAAGTCGATGTCGGAAGCGCGCAAGCGCGTGCCGCTCTTCCTGGCCACCGCGATCAGGCTCGCCGCCTGTTCCTTGCGGCTGTTGGCGATGTAGCCGGTGTCGCGGTAGCGGTAGTGCGGGCTGTTGGGATCGTCGGAGATAGGCTGCGTCTCCGGCTCGTCCTCGGCGGGCGCGGCCACCGCCTGGCCATCCTCGCCGACGACCGGCTCATCAGCCGGCTCCACGGCCGCCGGCGCCGGAGGTTGATCTTGCGCGGCGGCGCCAAGCTCCTGGCGCACCTGGTTGGCGCGCGCGATCAACTTCAGGCGCGCCAGCGCGCCGGCCGGGCCGTCCCCGGCGTTCTTCAGGCCCACCTTGATGCGGGCCAACTCGCCGACCAGCTTCAGGCGCGCCAAGACGCCGCCTTCGCCGATCGCCGAGTCGAACGCAATACGGGCCGGCGCCGCGAACTGCAGGCTCGGAGCCGCATCCTCCCCCACTGAATCCAGCGCGGCGGCACCGTCGGCCAGCGCAACGACCTGCTCCGATGGCACGTCGTCGATCACCGCGTACAGGGTCACGCCCTCGCGTGGCTGCGGCGCGATCGCCACCGCGAGCGAGTACTTCATCTTTTGGAAGGTAAAGGTCACCGCCACGACGGCCGCCGCGACCAGGTACTGGCTTCCGTCGTCCTTCTGCAGGACGAGATGCACCCGGCCGGCCAGCGACTGGGCACTGGGAAGCACCGCGGCGGCCTGCGCGTCGACGACGGCCTGGTCCACGACCTTGAAGCCCATCCACGAGGATGGCAATTGGACGTTTTCGATCTGTTCCATCATCAATTCCTTTCTCAGGCTACTGCCGCAGTGGCGGCCAGCATGGCGTTCTGGTAGGCGGCGACCGCCTGTTCGAAGAGCACCACCAGCTCGGCGTCATCTTGGTTGCGTCCGTATGCTGCCTCCAGTGAGTCGGCCAGCTCCGGCGCGAGGACGTCAGCGACGGTTCCGTCGATCACCGATTGGAACAGCTCGCGGTCGGCAGCCTTCTGCGCCTCGATCTGCGCTGCCGCCGCGGCGGCTGCAGCGGCGGCAGTGGCCTCCGGATCCTCGCCTGCGGGTTCTTCCGGCGCGGCTCCGCCGGCCGGCTCAATCGGTGCGGCGCTGGCCGGCGCTGCCGCTTGGCCGGCCTTCATGGCAGCCTCATAGACCTGTTGGTACATGGCCTGTGCCGCGCCCCACTGCGCAAAGCCTTCGCTCGACGGGACACCGGCCAAACGCTCGTCGGCCACGCTCAGCCCTACTGCCTCGAGGCCGCTGGTGGCGTTACCGATGATCTGGCCAGCCCGCTGCAGCGCTTCGGTGAGTGTCGTCATGGCCGCCGTCGCGGCCTCCTGGGTGCCGACCGCCGCCACGTCCACCGTGGCCACTGCCGCATTGAGATCGGCTGCGGCGGCGCCATAGGACTGGCTGTAGGCATCGATCGCCGCCTGCTGCGCTGCCGCCGCGGCAGCCGCCGCTTCGGCGCGGCGAACGACCTCTGCTTCCGCAGCGCCGCCGACCTGCGCCGCGTATTGCTCGGGGCTCATCGTCAGATCGTCGACGAGCTCGTTCATGGACCATCCAACCACGTTCTTGCCGGCACCCACTTGGATGAAGGCTGGTTGGAGTTCCGCGTCGCCCTTGTAGAGCCGCGCATCCTCGGGGCTGCGCCCGTCCCATCCCAGCGCGCGCAAGGCGTCGCGCACGCCCGCGATGCGGCCCTGGAAGAAGCTGTCCAGGACGTCCTGGTATTGCACCTGCAGCGCCTCGTCGGAGCGCACCTGCGCATAGTTCTCCGGCGTGGTCGGGTCGAAGTCAGCGGCGGCCGGCGCCGCGGGCAACTCGAAGACGCCCTGGAAGGCCGAGTACTTCCCGGTCGCGGGGTGCAGGATCTTGATGGGCGTGGAGGAATCGACGCCGGTGCGCCAGCGCTTTTGCAAGACCACCTGGATCTGCCCGCCGCGCACGGCGTCACGCACCTCGGCCGCCTGCTCCGGGGAAGCGTCCGAGACCCCCATGCCGTCGGCGGTGGCCACCTCGAGCTTCCCGGCGTTCATCTGGAAGGCCTCCGGCCCGCCGGCGACGATCGAACCGGTGACGCGATAACCCACCGCCACGTAGTCGTCCGTCAATTTGCTCCAGGCCGCCAGGAACTCGTCCACCGTTTCATCCGGGATGGCCGCCTTCTCGGCCGCCATCAGCGCACGCTGCTGCTCCGCGCTCAGCTTGTGGAAGGGAACCTGCTCCTCTGTCACAGCCACGCCCCAGTCCTTCATGTCGGCTGGCGCGACAGAGAACGCGGTACCGGCGGGATGTCGCACCACCATGCTGCCGGTCGCCGCATCGATGCTTTCAATCACGCCGCCCTGCCCTGCATACGGCCCGCCATCGAAGCGCACGCCTTGCCCGACCTGGAACGCCGGCAGAGCAGTGGGCGCTGGGGCGGCGGCCAAAGCTGCCGCCGCTGCTGCGGCCGCGGCGGCTGCAGCATCATCGCCGGCGTCGGGGGCCACGGGTGCCGCAGCGGATGCTTCAGCCGCCACCTTGGCCACCTCCAGCTGGTGCTGCGCGGCCGCGAGATCCGCCTCCAGGCCGGCGATCTCCTGATTCAGGGCCTGAATCGACTGCATCCGCTGGGCGCGCGCGGCGTTCACACGCGCGAAGCCGGCGCTGTTCTTCGCAGCCAGGCGCATGATGCGGCGCGCGACCTCGCGCAAGTTCAGGTCCTGGCCTCGCTCCGGCGCCACCACGATGGTGATGTCCTTCTTGTTCAGCAGCCACTTCCAGGAAATCACCTCGTCGCCCGGGGCGATCTTGGTGGGGTTCACGTCCGGGTTATGGAAATAGATGCTGACGGTCTGGCCGTCGGACAGTTCGAAGATGGCGGCGACATTGGCCACGCCGCGCAGCTTGAAGGGGTCGGTGATCTGCACCGACAGGGGCTTGAGGTCGCCACCGGCGCGCTCCATCACGGCGCGCAGCATCTCCATGCGACGTCCGAGGCGCGCAAAGGGGCTGACCAGGGCGTCCAGGGTGAGCGTGCCTTCCGAATCCTCCAGGATGTCCTGCGCCGAGACGGAGTCGAAGAGCAGGCCGTCGGCCCCATCAGCACAGCGCACGTCGTACAGCACACGGTCCAGGGTGAGGTTCACGGGTTGGGCATCAGCGTCCCATTGGATTTTTCGGTTCATGTTTTCCAGTCCTTCGTAGGGTAAGTCGTCGGCGCGCACGGGGCGGGCCATATCCCCGCGCTTGAGCCACCATTTCAGTTGGGAAAGGGAGATCGGCACCATGCTGGCCAGCCCTGGCCAATTCCTGTCGTAGCTCGCCAGGTATGCCTGGCGGGCAGTGTCCTCGTCCGGGAAGCCGAGCATCACTTTGTGCTCGTCGAACTTCCCGCCCACGTTTTGGTTGATGACGAAGGCCAGCTCACTCCGGGGATAGGGGCCGATGAAGCAATCCACGCAATCGCCGTCGTTGCCCACGGTGCCGCTGATGTAGCCGTAGTGGGCCGCCATGCGGTTGGTCCACCGCTTGCCGGAAGGATCCGTGCCGGCCCGGTAGGTGCCGCGCGGCTGCTCGATGGCCAGCGGCAGGCCGTGCAGCGTGGCGCGGCCGACCTTGTAGTTGCCAGCGACGCATTGCGCCTCGGTGGGCTCGGGCAACGTGTTGTTCCCGAAGGCGCCATCGTGAGCGGCGGACTCGATGTGGAGGAAGGTGGAATCGCTCATGGGAGCATGGTATGCCCCGCATGAGCGAGCAATCGCCGAGTTTTCCGCGCGTGGACGCGGGCCGGGGGCTATGCGCGGGAGATCGAAATCACAAAAGGAAGGCGCCACACCGGCCCCCACGGCTGCGCCGACCAGACCTTGGCGGCCAGGTCATAGCAGTTCCACGCCTTCCACCCGAACTTCAACTGGATGCCGTAGAAGTCCTTGATGTGGACACTGAAGAGCCCGTTCCCAACCGCAAGGAATCCCTTGTCGTCGGCCTGCAGCACACGCCAATTGGCCGGCGCGAACTCGACCCCCAGCGCCCAGTAGCTGAAGCCGTAGCCCGGGTTCCGATAGAGCCACTTGACCCGGTTCCAATATGTGGACCGCCCACTGATGGACCCGTCGCGCACGCCCTGGTCGAGATCGGCGTCGAAGGTGTCGAACCAGGTCAGCCACCACGGGAGCTTCCACCCGGTCTTCGCGACCCCGCGGTCGCTATAGGCGGTGGGCACAGCGACGAGCGGCGCCCACCAGTTCACCAAAACCGGGGCCAGCACCCACGAGAGGAAGAGATCGAGGCTGGCCAGGACGAGGGAAAGCAAGATGGTGAGGATGAGCATGGCAGGATCCTTTATGCCGCGGCCGCCGGCGCCAGCGCCGAGATCTGCTCGTGCACGTTCTCGATCGCGGCCTTCAGGGCATCGCGCTTGACCGTCAGCGCCTGCTCCATGCGCGGGGCGGCGGTGCGGATGCCGGCCGGCGGGCGCACCTTTGCGGCGGCCAGCAGCTTCTGGTACCGACTGCGGCCTGAGTCCATGGCCTGGACGATCTCAGCGATCGCCTTGACATGGTCCTCCTGGTCCTTGATGGGCAAGGCTTTGCCGTTCAGCAGCACCTGGAAGATGTCGCCGGTCTGCTTGATGCGCAGCGTGACCTGCTGCGAATCGGCGAAGGTCAAGTCCATCTCGCGGTAGGTCACCCCGGAGGAGCGCTTGACGGCGCTGGGAATGTCCTGCTGGACCACGTTGGCGCCGGCGCGCGCGAAGTAGCGCACCACCTGCTTGGCGGCGGTGGACTTGGCCGAGAGGTCGGCGAAGGTGAAAAGTAGGTTCTTCATACTGGACCTGTTCAATGTGTGTGGTGGTTGCTGTTGCCGCCGGCGTCCATGATCGTGCCGGTAGCGCTGACGTTGCCGTCCACAGCGATGTTCCCCTTGGCGCTGAAATCGCCCTCGACGGAGACTCCCGCCCCGCCCGACACCTGCATGCCGCCCTCGCCGGTGATCTTGCCCTTCACCGTTAGATTTCCGGTGACCGTCGATTCAGCGGCCTGGACCGTGGCCGACGGCGCTTGGACCGTGACGTGGGTAGCGGACTTGATAACGACGTCGCCGCCGGCGATGAGGTTCAGGAGCTGGTCGACGAGCAATTCCATGTTGGCATGGTGCCAGCGGCGCCAGCCGGTCGAATTTCCCGCCTGGGGGTTCCGGTAGCCGGTGATGATCGGGTACCGTGGGTCACCACCGATGAAGGCCACCCAGACGGTGTCGCCATCCTTCATCTCGATCTCAGTGCTGTTTGCCCCGGCCCGCGACTTGTCGCCGATCGGATATTCAATCTCGGCCAGCGGCAGGACGTCGCCGCCGTCCGTGACGCCCGGGATCTCGACGCGCACCTGGCGGGCCTCGTCGCTGACGGTCCGGACGATCGCCGGGTACCTGCCTGGCCAGAAGCCATAGTCCTGGCTCATCCTTCCAAGCTCCCCACCCACAGCCGGGTGTATGAATTCTGGCTGCCGCCGTCGTCGGTGCCGCTCTCGAAGACGTGCGCGGCGGTGATGACGCCCAGCTTTGCGCCCCCTGTGTAAGCGACCAGGTCGCCGGCGGCGACCTGCCCCGAGAACCCGGCGCGCGTGACCTTCCGGAGAACCAGGCAGCGGCTCATGTTCCGCAAGCGCTGCTCATCCTGGAACGGCGCGAAGCCGACGGCGCGTGCCTTGTCCCGATTGCCGTAGATCAGCGCGCCGCTCGGGTCGATCGAGAAGAACCACGGCACCGCGTGGCGCTCGAGGAAGCCGCTGGTCACATTCTCCGAGGTGTTGTCGGGCAAGGTCATGACCGGCGCCTGGGCGAAGATGTCCGCCAGCCGCAGAAACTGCAACCGGCCGCTCTTCCAGCGCACGGCACCGCCGGCCTCCTGCAGGATCCGCGCGATGGAAAACGTGGGGGTATCGCCCGCCAGGCAGTAGAAGCGCGGCACGGCGAAGTCCGACGTCACGCTCTTCACCGTGGCGCCGGCCGCCCTGTAGATGCCCGCGAGCGACGCGTTTTCCTTGATGATGGCGCGCTGGCGCACGTAGGCGGCATCCGCGCAGGCGTCCAGGAGCGCTGTCACCCGCAGGCCAGAGATCATGCGGTCGCCCTGCACGGTCGGAGTGGGGACCGCCTCCGACTGGATGATGCGCAGCGCATCGCCACCATTTGCCAGGATGATCTGTCCCTCGGCCAGCTTCTTCTCCATGCCGTCGTCGCCGCCGCGGAACTCGGCCTCGAGCGTCAGCGGAACGGGGGAAAGGTCGGAGCGCAGGATCGCCGACTTGATCAGGTCGCCGCGAATCTGCTTGCCATCGGCGAAGGTCAGGATCACGACTACACCGTAACGATGGGCTGGAAGAAGGCCTTGCGGGGCATGGCGTCTTCGGCCTGGGTGATATCGGCGGCGACCTCGGCCGCGCTTCGGCCGAACGTGTCGACGCCCATGGCCCGGGACGCTTCGATCTGCAGGGCGGTCTCGCGCTCCACGTAGAGCAGGAAGAGCGGGCGGATCAGCGCGTACTCTGAATCGCTGAGCTCCAGGTCCTCGTCGATCTTGACGGTGGAATCGCTGGCGCGCGCCATGATGACGGCAAAGCCCGCGTAGAACCGCGTGGCCGCCACCAACTGCGCGGTCAGCGTCTCTGCGTCCAGCAGGGTGCCTACCGGACGCTCCTTCTGGTCGAAGGTCTCGACGAGTTCCTTGATGCTGGACATCAGCGGTAGTCGGCCGAGTTGCCGGCTTGGGTATCGCCGAAGTAGTGGTAGAAGATGGTACCGCTGAACTGGAGCACCTGGCTGCGGTTTTCCCAGTCGCGATCCGGATCGTCCATCTGCATGAAGGCGTCCACGAACGACTTCTTGCGCAAGTACTTCTGCGGCGTGCCTTCATACACGGTGCCGTCGAACACGCCGCCACTCGCGATCATGTTGACCAGCATCTGATCGACGCTGCCGGCGACGGTCTCCAGCAACGACAGTTGGCCCTGGTGCGCCACCTTGATCTGTTGAGGCTGATAGACCACCACGCCCAGCGGCCCCGGCACCTCGATTTCGCCCTGCGACGAGGTGATAGGCCACGGGAACTGCTTGCACAGCAGCCACATGTTCTCGAAGCCCTTGAACTCCACGGCGAAGTCGCTGGCGATTACCTTGGCGCCAATCGCCCGGCTGGCGTCGAAGTGGCCTTTCAGGTAGGCGGAATTGGAAACGGTCATGAAATGGTTCCTTTCGGAGAATGGATACTTGCCACCACTGTATTGCGCCAGCGACGTGCGCAGCCGCCTGCTTTTCCGACCAGACGGCCGTCGCTACTTGCCCGCAGCGGCAGGCGCTTTCGGCCAGGCCTGGACCGTACGCCGATGGCGCGCGCCACAATCGCCATACGCCACCAGCACGACGTCCTGCACCCAGGTCTGCCAAGCGTCGAAGTCAAGGCCCGCCGGTACCGACAGCTCCGGGCAGGGCTGCGCCAGGCTGCTGTCCAGCACCGGATACTGCGTTGTTGGTTGCTGCGACGGCGGATTGGAGGCTGCGCAGCCGGCCAGCATCAGGACGGCAATCCACAGGCAGAGGGTTTTGCTTTTGAGCATTTTTCAGATCCTTCGAAATGGCCGCCATGGCCGTGGTCAGGGTGTTCTTGTCGCCCACCAGGCCGGCGGCTGCTTCGCCGACTTTCTTGCCAGCAGCGACCAGGTCATTCAGGGCGGTCTCGGCCGCCTTGGTGCGCGAGTCGGCCTGCTGCCGCTTGGCGTCCGCGATTTCAGCGTCTTTGCGCCAACCCTGGACGATCCAACCACCTGCGGCGCCGGCGGCCGCCAGTACTGCGCCGGCAATGGTGAGGATGAGGGCTTCCTTCCAGCTCATGGCTTCTCCATGTAGGTGATGTATTTCTGCCGGCGCTGCTCGATGTTGCGGGGGTATTCCCGGTTGATCTCGAAAGCGCTCTTGCCGTAGCCGTGCCACTTCGTCCGGCTTTTGTTGCTGGTGAACTCGACGTGCCCGAACCAGCGGCGCGGGTCGCAGCCTGGCTTCAGCTTGCACTGCCAGATGTCCTGAGCCAGGCCGGCCTCGCCACCGTTGTACGCTGACTGCGTCATGGCCCAGCGATCGCGCACCGTTGCGGCATCCACGCGCGAATAGATGCTGTGGTCCATCTCGACGATGGCCGTCATCTGCATGCGCGGGTTGAAGCGATCCGCCCACATCCACCCCTTGAGGCTCGGATACTTGGCGGTCAGCTCAGCGAACTTGTCGAAACGTACGGAGCCGTCCGGCCGCGTTGCGCGTGTGATCTGCGGGAAGCCGAACCCATACTCGCGATCCGTCTTGAGCTCGGCCTCCGGGTTCCAGCACTTCGGGTGCTTGAGCGTGATGCACGACTCCTGCTCGATCTGGCCAGCCAGCGCGGACGGAGTGGGCGCGTCGGGCCAGACCTGCTGCTGGGTCTGCAGGAGCAGCGGCAGGTAGACCAGCGCCAGCTTAGGCAGGACTACGGCCGCGTCCATAGCACCAGGGCCACAACCAGGAGGCCAACGAAATGGATCACTGCGGCCACAACGGTGGCGGCCGCGCGCGGATCCTGGCTGGCCTTGTCGATCAAGGCCACGAGGTTGATCGGGGACCACGCCGCTCGGCTGATCTGGATGCAGAACCCCACCAGGATGGCCGCGAACAGCATCCAGGTGACCACCGAGATCGTGCGTGGCATGTCGATGCACGCCACGATGGCCAGGGCAGGCAGGATCAGGAACAGCGCCGACTTGTCGAGGACCGCGGCGAAGCGCGGCTTGAATTTCTTGAAAAGGTTGCTCAATTTCTTGAAAAGGTTGCTCAGCATATCTACCTCGTAACGTTGAATTTCAGGAGAGTCCACAACCCCCAAACGAGCCCAACCAGCAAGGCCCAGGTGCTTCCCTTCAAAATGTGCGCTCGGATTTCCACCCAGAGCTTCTTGCGTTCCTTGATCTCGTCGATCACCTCCTGGTGGTAGCGGCAGTGCCCTTCCGGGTCTTCTTCCGGGAACGCCTTGAGGATGCGATCGAGCGTGGCAGTCGCTTTCAAAAGCTGTGCCGCGGCCTCGCTCTGCTGCTTGACGTTGTCGCGGTGTTGCTCATCCAGCTTCCCCTTGAGGTTTTGGATATCCAGGTGCTGCTGACCTGCTCCCCTAGATTAGTACGGCAATGATGTAGAGTCTGCCCCATACGGAGGCAGCATGAAGAAACGATTTACCGAAGAGCAAATTATTGGCGTACTCAAGGAAGCCGAAGCCGGTATGAAAG
>NZ_WNDO01000045.1 GCF_009912395.1 Luteibacter sp.
GCAGCAACTGGGCTTGCTCGGCAAGGCCCGCGCGCAGCGCTTCGTGCTCTTGTTTACCAACAACACGACACTCAGCATCAGCACGACGGTTCGGTTTCTTGGTAGGCTTCATTTCGGCGGTTCTCCTGTTCGGGAGGTTGGTCCTGGAAACCCGATTCTCTCGGATTCCTACGGGAACCGCCGCCTTCAACCTTCAACTACGTTTGGGACACCGCCCCAGCACCGCCGTGTACGACCAGTCCAAGATCGACGGCACCGGCATCACCATTGACGAAGCCGCTGCCGCCGTCGTGGACACCATCCGCCGCCCTGACGAGGACGTGGTGTTGGAGGACGACACGCCGCAGGACGCCGAGAAGATCGCGCTATCGCTGCACACCAAGTACTGCCAGATCATCGCCCCGCAGGAGAACTACAAGGCGGTCGAGATTCAGTGCGAACGCCTCGAAATCAGCGACCTCGGCCTGATCCTCACCGGCACCACCGACCGGGTGCGCGAGACCTCCGAAGGCTTGGCGATCTGCGACCTGAAAACCGGCAAGGCCGCCGTCGGCTCCGATGGCAACGTCAAGACCGCCGGGCACTCCTACCAAGATGGGCGTCTATGAACTGCTGGCCGAACACGCCAGCGGTGTGCCCATCAACGCACCGGCGCAAATCATCGGCATGAACACGGCCACGACGCCCGCATCGCAGCGCGTCGGCATCGGCGAGATCGCCGTAGCGCGCGCCGTGCTCCTGGGCGACGGCGAGTCGCCCGGCATCCTCGAGTACGCCGCCAAGATCATTCACGCGGGCACGTTTTGGGGCAACCCCAAATCGATGATGTGCCACGAGCGTTACTGCGCCGCTTTCCCCACCTGCAAGTTCCGTAAATAAGGAGTCCCCAACCATGAACGCCCCCGCGCAACAAACCACGCTCGCCAACATGCGCCAGCAACCGCAGCAAGAGCAGCACGCCATCGTCAGCATGGGCTTCCGCAACGAACAGTCCTTCGCGCTGATGCAGCGTGCCGCCAAGCTGCTGTCCAGTTCCACCCTCGTGCCTGCGGCCTACCGCCCCTGGGACGAAAAGAAGGGCGACAACCCCAACGCCCTCGCCAACTGCGTCGTGTCGTTGAACATGGCGCAGCGCATGGGCGCTGACCCGCTGATGGTGATGCAAAACCTCTACATCGTGGAAGGCCGCCCCTCGTGGTCGTCGCAGTGGATCATCGCCGCCATCAACGGCTGCGGGCGCTTCTCGCCCCTGCGCTTCGACCTGAAAGACCTCGGCCCCAAGGAGGTCGAGTACGAAGTGACCAAGTGGGTGGATCGCCAGCGCGTCACCTCCAAGCACAAGGCCACCGTGCAGAACCTCGAATGCGTCGCCTGGGCAATCGAGAAGGAACCCGGCGCACGCATCGACAGCCCCAAGGTGTCCGTCGAAATGGCCGTCAAGGAAGGCTGGTACGGCAAGAGCGGCAGCAAATGGCAGACCATGCCCGAAGTGATGCTGCGTTACCGCACAGCCAGCTTCTTCGGCAAGCTCTACGCCCCCGAACTGCTGATGGGCTTGCAGTCCGCCGAAGAGGTGCACGACATCATCGACGTGAACCCCGACGGTTCGGTCGCCAGCGTCACCACCGAAACGATGCGCAGCACCGCCCGCGAAGTTCGCACCGCCGAGGTCGTCCGACCCGAGCAACCTGCGGCGACTCCTGCCCCCGCGCAAGCCCAGGCCGTCGATCAAGAAACCGGCGAGATCAAGGGCACGGCCACTGCGGCACCCGAAGCGCAGCAGCAAGGCGGCGTCGATCAGGGCTGGCAGCCGACCGCCGAGGAACTGGCCGAAATCCAAGCCCGCGAATTGGCAGAGGCCAACGGCCAGCAGACCACGCAAACCCACACCCGCCGTGAGCGTGCCTTCACCGGCGGCATGGAGTGCCCGTGAGCGAGCGCGTTCAAGACCTCTACGACGAAAAGGAGTTCGAGGGACTGCTTGAGAGCGCCCGCATGAATGCCGCGAACGATTGGGAAGAGTCGTTCGTGGCGGACATGAAGCCCCGATACGACCAGTTCGGGCGGCGCATGTACATCAGCGAAGCCCAACAGACCACCCTCGAACGCATAGCCAACGACGACTGAAAAGGAACCAACACCATGACAACCGACAACCACAACGAAAACGTGAAGGCCATCTTGAACATGACCTCCGCGACGGTGGGCAAAGACCTGCTGTCAGCCTTGGTGCTCGAAATGAAGATGCTGCCCTCCGTATGGGCAAAGCTGTCCAAGGCCAAGCAAGACGACGTAATCGACCGCCTGCGCAATCGTGTGGAAACCAACGTCAAGATGGCCGTGCACTTGATTGCCAGCGAGGGCCGCACCGTCGTGGCCGGTGACCTCGACCAAATCACCATCAAGGACGGCGTGAAGGCCGTCGTCAAATTCGGCAGTTCCGCCCCCAACCTGCACGAACTCTACGAAGCCAGCGGCAAGGCCGTGCTGGTGGTGGTCGCCAACCCCGCACAGCACACCGGCGGCATGGATGAAATCAAGGGCGAGTCCGATCAGCGTGCGATGGACTTGGGTCACGAGTACGACCCGAACGGCGACGGCAAGGGCATGGAAGGCACCGGTGGCGAAGACGGCAACGTGATCGACGCAGAAGTGATCGCCATCGAGCACAAGCCGCTCGACTCCGAATTGCAGCAGGCCCGCGACGATGGCTATCAGGCCGCCAGCGAGGGCAAGCAGCAAGACGCCTGCCCGGTGATGAAGGGCGAGTTGTGCATCCAGTGGATCGTCGGCTGGAAGGCATGGCAGCAAGAGAACAACACCGAATGGTGGCAGACGCACGGCGATGACGGCGACGACCTGGGCGGGGAGGCAGCATGAAACTCACCGGCCTGAGCGTTCAGAACTTCCTCGGTGCTCGCGCCGTGGAAGTCCAACTGACCAAACCCGTGACGCTGTTCGCGGGCAAGAACGGCGCGGGCAAGTCCAGCCTGCAAGAAGCCATCCGCATGGCGCTCACCGGCGAAGCGGTGCGCGTCGGCCTGAAAAAGGACTACGGCCAACTGATCACCGAGGGTGCTGAATCTGGCTTCGCCGAAGTCGAGATCGACGGCACCGTCCGCGCCTTCGTCACCCCGCCCGATGGCAAGACCACGCCGCTGACCGAGTACGTGCCGCCGACGGCGCTGCCCTACGTGCTGGATGCGCAGCGGTTCGCCAAGCTGGAGCCGAACGAGCGCCGCGCCTTCCTGTTCGGCCTCATGGGGCTGTCTGCCGGTGGTGCCGAGGTCAAGAAGCGCATGCAGGCGAAGGGCTGCAACGACCAGAAGGTCGAGTCCATCATGCCGATGCTGCGCTCCGGCTTTGACGCTGCCCACAAGGAAGCCCAGGCCAAGGCCCGCGACGAGAAAGCCCGCGTGGCGCACCATCACCGGCGAGACCTACGGCGACAAGAAGGCCGCATCGTGGGCTGCTGAAAAGCCCGCGTTCGATGCCGGTGCGCTGGCCGATCTGCAACAGCGTCTCGCCGCGACCGACGCAGGGCTGGCCGCCGCCAATCAGCGCATGGGCGCATTGCAGGCCGACCACAAGCGCCACGCCGAAGCCGCGCAGCGGCTGGCCGACCTGCGCGAGAAAGCCAGCCGGTACACGCCCGCGTCGCCGACAAGCTGGTGCGGGACGAGGCCGAACTCAAGGAGTGGGAGGCCAAGGTCTCGGTGCTGAAAGGCTCGGCACACTCGCAGAACGCGCTGCCGTGCCCCGACTGCGGCACCATGCTCGTGCTCAAGGATGGCGTGCTGGTGCATGCTGCACCGCTGGCAAAGGGCACAGAGGACGATCTTGCCCGGCTGCCCGAGTACGAAAAAGCCTTGCACCTGCTGCAAAGCGCGGTCGCCAACGACAAGCGCGATCTGGCCGAAGCCGACGCAGCCGCCAAGGCCATCGCCGAACTGGAAGCCGCCGTCGGCAGCGCCCCGGACGAAGCCGAGATCCATGCCGCCCGCAAGCATCTGGACGACCTCAAAGCCGAGCGCAGCGACATCACCGCAAAGCTGACCGGGCAGCAAGACGCAGAACGGCAGGCCAAGCAAGCCGACGAGCGCGCCACGAAGGCGCTGGCCGCGCACGAATCGGTGCTGGCGTGGATCGCCATCGCCGACGCGCTGGCACCGGACGGGATCCCCGGCGAAATGCTGGCCGAGGCGCTGACCCCGCTGAATGAGCCACTGACCGACGCCGCCGAAATCTCGGAATGGGCAGACGTAACCGTGACGCGAGACATGCAGGTTCTGGCCGGTGGCCGCCCCTACGCCCTCCTGTCGGAGTCCGAGAAGTGGCGTGCCGACGCGATGCTGGCAGAGGCCCATTACCCACCTCTCCAAGATCAAGGTGCTGGTGCTCGACCGCCTCGACGTGCTCGACCTGAAAGGCCGCGAAGACCTGATCGCGTGGCTGGACATCCTCGCCCAGGACGGCGAGATCAACACCGCCCTGATCTTCGGCACGCTCAAGGCGCTGCCCCCGACCTTGCCCCAAACCATCGCCGCCCACTGGCTTGAAAACGGTGTCGTGGCCCAACTCAAGGAAGCGGCATGAAAGCCCTGATTTTCGACACCGAGACCACCGGCATCAACGAACCGGCAATCATCGAGGCGGCATGGGTTGAGGTCAATGACCCCTTCACGCTGGCCGTGATGGACGAGTTCGAGCAACGCTACAACCCCGGCAAGGCCATCGAACTCGGCGCACTGGCGACGCACCACATCCTTGACGAGGAACTGACAGACAGCCCGCCCGCGTCCGAGTTCAGCCTTCCGCCGGGCACCGAGTACATCATCGGCCACAACGTGGACTACGACTGGAAGGTGATCGGCGAACCGCCCGTCAAGCGTATCTGCACGCTGGCGCTTTCCCGGTCGCTGTTTCCCGACGTGGATTCGCACACCCAGTCGGCCATGCTCTACCTGTTCGAGCGCGACAGCGCCCGCAGCCTGCTGCAACGCGCTCACTCGGCCAAGCACGACGTGATGAACTGCCGCATCGTGCTCGACTACCTGCTAACCAAGATGGGCGACATCACCCAGGCGACGACGTGGGAAGAGTTGTGGCAGCGGTCGGAGCAGGCACGCATCCCCAAGGTGATGACGTTCGGCAAGCACAAGGGCACGGCGATCAAAGACGTGCCGTCGGATTACAAACGCTGGCTGCTCAACCAGCCGGACGTTGATCCGTACCTCGTCAAGGCACTGCGCGGGGTGGTAGCATGAAGATTTTGATGTGCCCCATCAAGGGCGAGTACTGGTGGATTTTCCCGCCCACCATCCTCGCCGCCCGCATCCGGGCCATGTTCTCGAACGAGCGCCTGGGCGTCATTTGGATTCGCCCGCTGACGGCCAGCGAGGTCGAGCAGGTGCTCAAGCTGAAAGGTGCCACAGCATGAAGCGCATCTATCTCAGCGGCCCCATGACCGGCCTGCCCGAACTGTGAACTTCCCGGCCTTCAATGCCGAGGCCGCACGCCTGCTGGCGCTCGGTTTCGAGGTGGTCAATCCCGCCGACTTGAACCCGGAGCCGGACACCGGCTGGCACGAGTGCATGCGCAACGACCTGAAAGCTCTGCTCGACTGCGACGCGCTGGCGCTGCTGGACGGCTGGCAGCAGTCAGCCGGTGCCCGCCTTGAAATGCACGTCGCCCACCGCGTCGGCATAGAGATCGTCATCGCCGAGGAGGTGGTCGCATGCTGACACCTCAATTCATCCTGCCCCTGCACTCCGAACTGGTCGTGGATCTGTTCGCGGGCGGTGGTGGCGCATCAACCGGCATCGGGCAGGCCATCGGTCGCGCCGTGGACGTGGCCATCAACCACGACCCGGAAGCGATCAGCCTGCACCAGGCGAACCACCCGCAGACCATGCACTACTGCTCGGATGTTTAGAGGTCGATCCGGTCGCAGTGACGCATGGCCGCCCGGTCGGTTTGCTGTGGGCTTCGCCAGATTGCAAGCATTTCAGCAAGGCCAAGGGCGGCAAGCCGGTCAGCAAGAAAATCCGCAGCCTCGCATGGGTGGTGGTCAAGTGGGCGAAGGCCGTGCCCCCCGCGTGATCTGCCTCGAAAACGTCGAGGAATGCCGGCTCTCTTGAAATTTGAGTGGGTGAAAAGGGCCGCCGGGGTACGAAAACCTACGTCGCAAAACGGTATCTTCCCGCCCCTAGCCCCGCCCCAAGGCGGGGAAGTCCTCGCCGCCGGACTGGCTCGTGGGCCAGGCGGCGCAAGGCTTTGCCTGGCCCGAGCCCTCAAGCGTGCGGTAGATTTCTCCGCATCAAGGGTTCGCTGCGCCGGGCTTCGCCCGCCCTTGACCCGGAAAAATCCACCCACTCGAAATTCAAGAGAGGCGGAATTCCAGACCTGGGGGCCGCTTGGTGCCGATCAAAAGCCATGCCCGAACCGCAAAGGTGAAACCTTCCAGAAGTGGGTCGAAAGCCTGCGCAACCTTGGCTACAAGGTCGAATGGAAGGAACTGCGGGCCTGCGACTATGGGGCGCCGACGATTCGCAAGCGACTGTTTCTGGTTGCGCGTCGTGACGGCCTGCCGATTGAATGGCCTGCTGCCGCCCACGGCGACCCGAAGCGTGCCGAAACCAAGGCGCGAGGCTTGAAGCCGTGGCGAACTGCCGCCGAGTGCATCGATTGGACGCTCCCCACACCGAGCATTTTTGAACGCGACCGCCCCCTCGCCGATGCCACGCTGCGCCGGATCGCTCGCGGGATTGTGAAGTACGTGATCGAGGCACAGGAGCCGTTCATCGTCAGCTTGGCGCATGGCGAGGAATCGCCTTCTGGTGTGAAGCGATGGGGTAGCGGCGTCCGAAGCATGCGCAACCCGTTGCAGACTGTTCTGGCCGGTGGAAATGGTGCGGCGCTGTGCGTGCCCATCGTTTCCATCTACTACGGGCACAAGACTGACCAGGGCGAGGCCCGTGGGTCATCCCTTGAGGAACCCGATCAAGACACAGACGACGGAAAAAACCGGCATGCATTGGTGTCGGCATTCTTGGCAAAGCACTACGGCGGCGTGATCGGTACCGACTTGGGCAAGCCCATCAGCACCGTCACGTCGGTCGATCACCATTCACTTGTCAGCGTGTTCCTGACCGAGCATGCCAACGCATCGAATCAGCGAAACATGGGTGTCACCGAGCCGATGCGCACGCAGTGCGCCCAGGTCAAGGGCGGGCACTTCGCAGCGGTCGCCGCGCTGCTGGTGAAGTATATACTACGGCAACGAACGCGACGGGTTGAACTGTCCGCCCCGATGCACACCATCCCAACCCGCGACCGCTTCGGGCTGGTGACGGTGCAGATTGGCGGGGAACCCTACGTCATCACGGACATCGGCATGCGAATGCTCCAGCCGCACGAGCTTTACGCGGCACAGGGCTTCCCGGCCAACTATCGAATCGACAAGCGTGCCAACGGCAAGCCGCTGACGAAAACGGCACAGGTGCGGATGTGCGGCAACAGCGTCTGCCCGCCAATGGCGCGGCTGTTGGTTGAAGCTAACTACGCAATTCACGAACGGAGGAAAGCAGCATGACCACGAAAACACTGATCAACCGCAAGAGACTGCTCTCGATGATCCCGCTGTCGGAGCGCACCATCTTCAACATGGAGCAGCGGGGGGAGTTCCCGCGCCGCATCGCGCTCACCAGCCGGAACGTGGCCTGGGACTTGGAAGAGGTCGAGGCGTGGATTGAGGCCCGCAAGTCGTCGGGCACTCAGGCCACGCGCCCCGGTTTCATGCCGATGGCCGTGGCCGCTTGAGCGCCCACTCGTCAATCATGTCCGCCCAATCCTGCAACATGGCCGTGCGCTGCTCCCGGTACTCGGCCTTGTTGTACACCGCCCTGACGCCCTTCTGTTCGTGGGCGAGGCACTTCTCAATCCAGTCGGTGTTGTACCCGGCTTCATGCAACAAGGTGCTGGCCGTTCGGCGCAGATCGTGCGGCCCGAACTTCGCCAGCGCCTTGCCTTCCTTCTGCGCCAGCCTGTAGGTCACCTGTAGGTCAGCGTCAGCACCTGATTCAGCGTCTCGCGCTGCTCATGGGCGTGTCTGAGTCTTACCGCGACGGCAGCACGTAATCCGAACCACCCGCGAAGGTTTTCAGGGCGATGAAGATGCCCAGCGCCTGCCTGGACAAATAGACGTTGTTGTGCGGGTTGCGCCGCTTCATCCGCTCCTTCGGGATCGTCCAAACCGCCTCGGTGAAATTCACCTCTCCCCACATCGCGTTCGTCAGTTCGCTCTTGCGCACCATCGTCAGCAGCAGCAACTTGGCCGCCGCCCGGATGGATGGCGTCGTGCCGATGCGCTCCATGTACTGGTACATCAGCGCGATCTCGTCGGGTGTCAGCGCCCCGTCACGCGGCTCGAACTTGGCAATGGTGGTCGGCCTGACCATTTCCGCCTGGTTCTCGACCTTCTGGCCGCGCTCAATCGCCCACCGGAACACCTGCATGACCACCGCGCGCACGTGCACCGCCGTGGCCGGTGCGCCGCGCTCCACGATGGCATCGGTCAAGGTGCGCAGGTCTTCGTGGGTGATCTCGGCAAGCTTCTGGTTGCCGAACTTGGGCTTCAACTCGCGCTCATAGACCGAGCGCCGCATGTCCGCGGGTGGAGTCGGCCATCTGGTAGCCGCGCAGCCACTTGTCCACCCAGGCACCGAACGTCTCGGCATCCTTCACGCGGGCTTTGTCCCGTGCCTTCTCCTTGGCCGGGGACTTCCCGGCGGCGATCATCTTCTTGGCCTCGCCCAACTGCTCGCGGGCTTCCGACAGGGTGATGCCCCCGACGCCGTAGCGCCCGAAGGTGATGGTCTCCTGCCTGCCGTTGATCGAGTAGTTGTAGCGGAACGAGATCGCCCCGGCAGGCGTGACGGCCCCATAGAGACCGTCGCGGTCGTTCACTTTGTACAGCTTGTCCTGCGGCTTGAGGTTCCGCAACTTGGTATCGGTCAGCATGGTCTCCGTTCTTTTCAGGTTCGCAATACCATGTTCGGAAAGTCCGCTCGTTTCGCCTCTCTAGCCCTTGTAACTCAACGGTTTGTGCGATTTCAATTCAATACCATGAACCGCCGGAAAGTCGTGGCATGGTATCGAGCGCCGGTCATGGCATCAATCCAAATAATACCATTTGCCATGCCATAAAAAAACCGTGCTTGGGGGGGCGTCGTGTTGCCAGCCGATGCCGAACGTAAAATCGGGATAGGGGCAGGCCTCGCGGCCCGACCCCTCCCACACCACCGTGCGTACGGGTCCGTACACGGCGGTTCAGATCGGTTGACCGGCTATGTGCGTAACGATGGAAGACCGAGGGAGCCGAGATAGCGATTGGTGAGCGCGCGTTGCAGAGCGGGACTGTTGCTCAGCCGCCATGCATCGTGTGGGGAGCCGACCGTTTGGGCGGCCAGATTCCGGTCGACACCGCGTGCTGTCAGTTCCCTGAAGCGGTTGGGGCTAGTCCCCCACTGTTTCCAGAACACGCAGCGAATACGGCGGCGCACCCACTCATCCAGCCGCTGTAGCGTACTGGGCGTCTCGCAAAAGCCGAAGTAACCGCGCCACCCTGTAAGATAGCGTTTCAGCCGCTCCATCAACTGTTCGATGCTGATCCCTCGTGTGCGTTGCGTTAGCTCCCGGATTCGTTCCTTGAACCGAAGAAGTGCCTTGGGCGCGATGCGCCGTTTGACGTGTCCACGGGTAAGGAAGGTGAATCCGAGAAACTTCCGCGTGTGAGGTTCGGCCACCGCGCTCTTCGCCTCGTTGACCTTCAACTTGAGCTTGTCGGTGAGGAAGGCTTTCAGCCCCGCCATCACCCGCTGACCCGCGCGTTCGCTGCGTACGTAGACGTTACAATCGTCGGCGTACCTCACGAAACGCAACCTGCGTCGCTCAAGTGCCCGGTCGAGATCGTCGAGCATCAGATTGGATAACAACGGTGATAGGGGACACCGCCCTGGGGCGTACCCTCGTCCGTTGCACCAACCAGCCCGTTCTCCAGTACGCCCGCCGTCAGGAAGGGACGGATCAGCTTCAATATCCGTTTGTCGCTGACCCGTTTTGCCACCCGGCTCATCAGAATATCGTGGCTCACGCGATCGAAGAATTGTTCGAGGTCCAAGTCTACAACCCAGCGATGTCCCGCCTGAATGTAGCCTTGCGCGCGCTCCACTGCCTGATGCGCCGAGCGTCCCGGGCGGAAGCCGTAACTGGCATTCCGAGAACGTCGGGTCCCACTGCCTTTGCAACACCTGCAAGACCGCCTGCTGGACAAATCGATCAAGCGCAGAAGGAATGCCGAGCTTGCGCACGCCACCGCCATCAGGCTTGGGTATCTGACCCGTCTCACCGGTTGGGGCTTGTACGTGCTGTTGAGCAGCGTGTCCCTTATCGACGGCCAATGCTCACGCAGGTACGCCGGTAGTGCCTGAACCGTCTGCCGTCCACGCCCGGCGCGCCCTTGTTCGCCTTCACGCGTTTCAACGCCTGTCGCAGGTTTCCCCGCTCGAAGACTTCCTCCATCAGTCGGTCACAAGCCGACGGGCTTTCAGGTTCGGGGTTCGCCTCCATAGGTCCGTCGCCAAGGACGCGTTGCGTTTTCTGCTGCGCTCCCATGTCGAGTTCTCCGGCTTACTCGCCGCTCCTCTCCGTTTGGGCCTTCCAGCGTTGCCGCTGTACTATGCCCGCTGCTGACTCCTGCACGATGGTCAACGGCCCTTGCGAACCGTTCGGTCCTGATTACAGCACACCGCACAGGCCTCCCGAGGTAAGCTCAACCGCCTTCGCCACACGCCTGCCAGATCTACCACCCCGGACCTTGATGGCTATGGACTTCGCGATCATCGGCTCGCTCGTCCGCCCGGGCAGGCCTCATATCTGATTTCTGTTCGTCAGGTCGTGTTTGCTACACGCTTCCTTCAGACCCCGCCTCACGACGACGCCCTTGCGTTTGGCTAGCCCTTCACCACCATCAGGTTGGGCAGGGGACTCGCACCCCCAAGCTGTTGCGCATGCTCGGCGCACCGAAAAAAGCCCGCCGTGAAGGCGGGCGCAAATCCCAGTCAAGGAGGGGTCACACGAACTACGGGTTCAGATTAAGCGGCCCGCTTCGTGTCGACAACCAAGCATTTCCGATAACGTTATCGCGCGCGCCGCTAAGAACATGGCGCGCCGCGCGTCGCCGCCTCGCTCAGGGTTCGTTGCGCAGATAGCCTTCCTTGGCCGGCTCGCGCATGAAGAACGACACGGCCAGCGAGATCGCGCACAGCACCGTCACGTACCAGTAGAACGCCGATTCGGTGCCGGCCTGCTTGAACCACAGCGCCACGTATTCGACCGACCCGCCGAACACCGCGTTGGCCACCGCATACGACAGCCCCACGCCCATCGCGCGCACCTCGGGCGGGAACATCTCCGCCTTGATCAAGCCGCTGATCGACGTGTAGAAGCTGACGATGGCCAGCGCGATCGTGACCAGCACGAACGCCGTCACCGGGCTCGACGTGTTGGCGATCGCATGCATCAGCGGCACCGTGCCGATCACCGACAACGCGCCGAAGAACAGCATCGAGGTGCGCCGGCCGATCCGGCCCGACAGCGCGCCGAACACCGGTTGCAGCAGAATGTAGACGAGCAGCGCGGCCGTCATCACGTTGCTGGCCGTCTTGGCGTTCATGCCGCTCGTGTTGACGAGGTACTTCTGCATGTACGTGGTGAACGTGTAGAAGATCAGCGAGCCGCCGGCGGTGAAGCCCACTACCGTGAAGAACGCGCGGCCGTGATACTTCAGCACGCCGCGCATGGTGCCCGCGCCGCGCGCCTGACGCGATGCGCTGGTGGAGGTTTCGTCGAGCGACTTGCGCAGCCAGAGCGAGATCAGCGCGGCGCAGGCGCCCACCACGAACGGAATGCGCCAGCCCCAGGCGCGCAGGTCCTCGGTGCTCAGCAACTGCTGCAGGAGCACGAGCACGAGCAGCGCGCAGAGCTGGCCGCCGATCAGCGTCACGTCCTGGAACGACGCGAAGAAGCCGCGCCGCCCCTTCAGCGCGACCTCGCTCATGTAGGTCGCGCTGGTGCCGTACTCGCCGCCCACCGACAAGCCCTGGAACAGCCGCGCCAGCAGCAGCACGATCGGCGCGAGCGCGCCGATCTGCTCGTAGGTCGGCACCGCGGCGATCACCAGCGAGCCGCCGCACATCATCAGCACGGAGATCATCATCGCGCTGCGCCGGCCGCGCCGGTCGGCGATGCGACCGAACAGCCAGCCTCCGATCGGTCGCATCAGGAAGCCGACCGAGAACACGCCGGTCGTGTTCAACAACTGCGTGGTGGGGTTGCCGCTCGGAAAGAACGCGTGCGCGAAGTACAGCGAACAGAACGAATAGACGTAGAAGTCGAACCACTCGACGAGATTGCCCGAAGACGCGCCGACGATCGCGAGCACGCGACGGCGAGTGTCGTGCGGGTCCGATCTCGGCCTGGGCGTGGAGGTCGGTCATGAGAGGGTGTTTCCTGTTATGTCGGCTGGGATGCCGGGCGGCGGATCGGTCGTTCCGGCTTTCGGGCCCGGGTTGCGCGGGCAGCGTGCGGGTAGCGCACCGCGCGGCAATTCTATCGAAATGAAAGGTGCCTCTCTTGAATTTCGAGTGGGTGGATTTTTCCGGGTCAAGGGCGGGCGAAGCCCGGCGCAGCGAACCCTTGATGCGGAGAAATCTACGAGCACGCTTGAGGCCTCGGGCCAGGCAAAGCCTTGCGCCGCCTGGCCCCCGAGCCCGTCCGGCGGCGAGGACTTCCCCGCCTTGGGGCGGGGCTAGGGGTGGGAAGATACCGTTTTGCGACGTAGGTTTTCGTACCCCGGCGGCCCTTTTCCCCCACTCAAATTTCAAGAGAGCCTGAAAGGTTTATTGCCTTCCGGGCTCGCCCTGATGGCGCATGTGCCGTCGCCAGCCCCAAAACGGCGCGGCCGGCAACGCTGCATGCGTTGCCGGCCGCGCGCCGACCTGCCGGACCTCAACCGCTCAGACGCGCCCCCTCGGGCGGCTTGGCGCGGCACTCGTAGCGCTTGCGCACGGTGCCCGATTCGTCGACGCTCTCCAGGAACACGTCGAACTGCCAGAGCCGCGCCATGTGCTTGAGCACTTCGTCGCTGTCGCTCGACAGGTGGCGGTTGTCGGTCATGAAGTGACGCAGCGTGAGACTGCGGTCGCCGCGCGTGTTGACGGCCCACACCTGGATGTTCGGCTCGCGGTGATGGATGTCGTACTGCCGCGACAGCGCCTGCCGCACGTACTGATAGCCGCTGTCGTCGTGAATCGCCGACACTTCGAGCGAATCGCGCATGTCGTCGTCGAGCACCGAGAACAGCCGCATCTCGCGGATCAGGTGCGGCGACAGATACTGCGCGATGAAGCTCTCGTCCTTGAAGTTGCGCATCGCGTAATGCAGCGCGGGTAGCCACGGCGTGCCGGCCAGTTGCGGGAACCAGCGGCGATCCTCGTCGGTCGGGTTCTCGCAGATGCGCCGGATGTCGCTCATCATCGAAAAACCGAGCGCATACGGGTTGATCCCGCTGTAGTACTGCTTCGTGACGGGCGGCTGATAGATCACGTTGCTGTGCGAATGGAGGAACTCCATCATGAAGCCGTCGGTCAGCTTGCCCTGCTGATACATCGTGTTCAGCAGCGTGTAATGCCAGAACGTGGCCCAGCCTTCGTTCATGACCTGCGTCTGCCGCTGCGGATAGAAATACTGGCCGACCTTGCGGACGATCCGGATCACCTCGCGCTCCCACGGCTCCAGCAGCGGCGCATTCTTCTCGGCGAAATACAGCAGGTTTTCCTGCGGCTCGGGCGGATAGCGGCCCTCCCCCTCCTCGTCGACCGCTTCCGGCTTGTGGCCCGGCAGCGTGCGCCACAGCTCGTTGACCTGCGACTGCAGATAGGCCTCGCGCTCGCGCCGCAGCGCCGCTTCCTTCGACAGCGACGGCTTCTGCGGGCGCTTGTAGCGGTCGACGCCGTAATTCATCAGCGCGTGGCACGAATCGAGCAGTTCCTCCACGCGATCGATGCCGTGCCGCTCCTCGCATTCGGCCACGTAGTTCTTCGCGTAGACGAGGTAATCGATGATCGCGTGCGCGTCGGTCCACAGGCGGAACAGGTAGTTGCCCTTGAAGAACGAGTTGTGCCCGTACGCGGCGTGCGCGATCACGAGCGCCTGCATCGTCAGCGTGTTCTCCTCCATCAGGTAGGCGATGCAGGGGTTCGAGTTGATGACGATTTCGTAGGCGAGGCCCATCTGCCCGCGACGGTAGCTCTTCTCGGTCGACAGGAAGTGCTTGCCGAACGACCAGTGCCGGTAGTTGACGGGCATACCGACCGACGCGTAGGCGTCCATCATCTGCTCGGCGCTGATCAGCTCGAGCTGGATCGGATAGATGTCGAGTTCGTACTGCTCGGCCACCTGCGCGATGTGCGTGTCGTATTCCCCGATCAACTCGAAGGTCCAGTCCGACGGACAGGGCAGCGGCGTGCGATCGGCGGCATTCATGCGCGCCTCCTTGTGCCCGTTCTCGGGCGAAGCGGGGCGTGGCGACGCGGCATGCAGCGCGCGCGCGTCGGCCCGGTTCGCGGGGGCGTCGCCCCCCTCGCCGCGCGACGGGGAGCCGCGCGTGTCGTTGTCCGGTTCGCGTGTCGTCATAAGGCGTCAGGCTTCCACATGCTTTTCGAACAGTTCGCGGAACACCGGATAGATGTCCGCGACCGATTCCACCTTCTTCATCGCCATGTGCGGCTGCGACAGCGCAAGCTGCGCATATTCGAGCCAGAGGTTCTGCTCCTCGGGCGCGACCTGGATGTAGGCGAAATAGCGGGCCTTGGTCAGGATGTCGGCTTCCAGGATCTTGCGGCACTTCGGCGAATCGTCGGTCCAGTTGTCGCCGTCGGACGCCTGCGCGCCGTAGATGTTCCACTCGGTCGGCGAATAGCGCTCGTCCATCACCTTGCGCATCAGCTCCAGCGCGCTCGACACCACCGTGCCGCCGCTTTCCGTCGAGTGGAAGAACGTGTCCTCGTCCACCTCCTCGGCACGCGTGTGATGGCGGATGAACACCACCTCGATGCGCTCGTAGTTCCGCTTCAGGAACAGGTACAGCAGGATGAAGAAGCGCTTCGAGAGATCCTTGCGCTGCTCGTCCATCGAGCCGGATACGTCCATCAGGCAGAACATCACGGCCTGGCTCGACGGCTGCGGCTGCTTCACGCGGTTCACGTAGCGCAGGTCGAACGGATCGATGAACGGGATTCGCCAGATGCGCCCGCGCAGCTGATGGATCTGCTCCTCGAGCGCGGCGATCTCGACGCGCCGGTCGGCCGGATCGTCCTTCATCGTTTCGAGTTCGGCCTCCAGATCGCGCAGCTCGCGTGCGAGCGGCGAGCCGAGCGCGATGCGCCGCCCGAGCGCGCTGCGCAGCGAGCTCACCACGTCGATGTTGTTCGGCGTGCCTTCCGCGGCCCAGCCGGCGCGTGCGCTCTTCCAGCTCGGCACGGTCAGCAGGTGCGTCTTGACGAGCCGCGGCAGCTCGAGATCCTCGAAGAAATACTGCATGAACTCGTCTCGGCTCAGCTCGAATACGAAGTCGTCCTGACCTTCTCCCTCGTTGCTGGCCTGGCTGCCGCCGCCCGAACCGCCCTGAGGACGCGCGATCTTGTCGCCGCGAACGTAATCGGCGTTACCCGGATGGACCATCTCGCGACGGCCGCCGGGCGCGTGACGAAACGCCGGCTCCGCGATGTCCTTGCGCGGAATCGTGATGCTCTTGGTGGTGTTGATGTCCTTGATGCTACGGTCGCGCACGGCGTCCGACACCGCGCGACGAATGTAGTTCTTGACGCGACGCAGAAAGCGTTCGCGGTTAGCAATGCTCTTGTTCTTGCCGGCAAGCCTGCGGTCGATGATTTGATGAAGCACTCCCGGTCTCCCGCTCGAAAGTCGATACGCCGGGACGTGCCGCACTATCCGCCGTGCGGCGCGCCACTCAGGGTGCCCGGCGCGGCGCGACCGCGAGGGCGGTGCAGCGTGCGGATCATGAGGACTTGCGCACGCGCAGATACCAGTCGCACAGGAGCCGTACCTGCTTCGGCGTGTAGCCCTTGGCGACCATCCGGTTCACGAAGTCCTCGTGCTTGCGTTGCTCCTCGGCCGAACCCTTGGCATTGAACGAGATCACCGGCAGCAGTTCCTCGGTGTTCGAGAACATCTTCTTCTCGATCACCACGCGCAGCTTTTCGTAGATGACCCACGCGGGGTTCTTGCCGCCGTTGGCCGCACGCGCCCGCAACACGAAGTTCACGATCTCGTTGCGGTAATCCTTCGGATTGCTGATGCCCGCCGGCTTCTCGATCTTCTCCAGCTCGGCGTTCAGCGCCGCGCGGTCGAAGCTCTCGCCGGTGTCGTGATCGCGGAACTCCTGATCCTGAATCCAGAAATCCGCGTACGTGACATAGCGATCGAAGATGTTCTGGCCATACTCCGAATACGACTCGAGGTAGGCCGTCTGGATCTCCTTGCCGATGAATTCCGCATACCGCGAGGCCAGCAGATCCTTCACGAACGACAGATACTTCTGCTCGGTTTCGGGCGGGAACTGCTCGCGTTCGATCTGCTGTTCGAGCACGTACATCAGGTGCACCGGATTGGCCGCCACTTCCGAGGTGTCGAAGTTGAACACGCGCGACATGATCTTGAACGCGAAGCGCGTCGAGACCCCCGTCATGCCCTCGTCGACGCCAGCGTAGTCGCGGTACTCCTGATACGACTTCGCCTTCGGATCGGTGTCCTTCAGGTTCTCGCCGTCGTACACCTGCATCTTCGAGAACAGGCTGGAGTTTTCCGGCTCGTGCAGACGCGTGAGCGCGGCAAACTGCGCCATCATCTTCAGCGTGCCGGGCGCGCACACCGCTTCGGCCAGCGAGGAATTGCGGATCAGCTTCTCGTAGATCTTGATTTCCTCGGACACGCGCAGGCAGTACGGCACCTTCACGACGAAGATCCGGTCGAGCAAGGCTTCGTTGTTCTTGTTGTTGCGGAAGGCCTTCCATTCCGACTCGTTCGAGTGCGCGAGGATCACGCCGTCGAACGGAATCGCGCCGAACCCTTCGGTGCCCTTGAAGTTGCCTTCCTGAGTGGCCGTCAACAACGGGTGCAGCACCTTGATCGGCGCCTTGAACATTTCGACGAATTCCAGCAGGCCCTGGTTGGCGAGACAGAGGCCGCCCGAGTAGCTGTAGGCGTCGGCATCGTCCTGCGCGAACTGCTCGAGCTTGCGGATGTCGACCTTGCCGACCAGCGATGAGATGTCCTGATTGTTCTCGTCGCCCGGCTCCGTCTTCGCGATACCGATCTGGCGCAGTACCGACGGGTAGCGTCGCACCACGCGGAACTGACGGATATCGCCGTTGTACTCGTGCAGCCGCTTGACGGCCCACGGGCTCAGGATGCCCTTCATATAGCGGCGCGGAATGCCGTATTGCTCTTCGAGAATCGGGCCGTCTTCGTCGTAGTCGAACAGCCCGAGCGGCGATTCGTTGACGGGCGAACCCTTGATCGCATAGAACGGCACGCGTTCGGCCAGCTGCTTCAGACGCTCGGCGATCGACGACTTGCCGCCGCCCACCGGGCCGAGCAGATAGAGAATCTGCTTCTTCTCCTCGAGGCCTTGCGCGGAGTGACGGAAGTACGCCACCACCTGCTCGATCACCTCTTCCATTCCGTAGAACTCACGAAATGCGGGATAGACCTTGATGACCTTGTTGGCGAAGATTCGCGACATGCGCGGATCGTTTCGCGTATCGACCTGCTCCGGTTCCCCGATGGCTGCCAACATGCGTTCGCCTGCCGTGGCGTACGCCTGCGGATCGTTCTTGCAGAGCGCGAGATACTCCTCGAGCGAGAGCTCTTCCTCCCGAGTTTTCTCGAAGCGGTTCGCGAAGCTGCTGTAAATATCCATGCTACCTCCTCGCCTGTGTCTGAAGACGATCTTGCATTCGCAAGGGTCACGTCGAAGCAGGACCGTTCAATTTCATCCTAAACCCATTTTCTTTTTTTTTCACGAACAAACTTCAGTCGGAACGTTGTCGCCGGGCACTCAGAAAAACCCCGCTTGGACTGCGTATTTTTGCTGCCATACAATGTCTTCCCCGAAGTTTGCAACGCGACGCACGCATCCTCTCCTGTTGCATCGAATCGTCTCCTGCACCGGATGCGTTTTCCCCTCTTTCCTCTACGTAAGACGCCGCCTGACGGATGACGCGACGTTCGCATTCGTTACAATTTTTTGCGATCGCGCCCGTCGTTTCGAAGCTTCGTCGGCTTGCCGCGCGATAAGTTCAATGCAGGCGAACAGCGCAACGATGCGAGGAACGTTTTCGGCATGTCGATGCATGTCGTGAAAACATATCCCGACCCACCGCGTCAGAATAGTTGTCGCCCGGATAGGATCTGGAAATCCGGGGGTGCTATGAGGACGAGAAGTGGCAAAGTACAGACAGGCATTCAAGGACAAGGTGGTTGCAAGGTTGTTGCCGCCGGAGAGCGCGCCAGTTGAAGATGTCGCGCAGGAAACACGTGTGAGCGTAAGGACGCTGGAGCGGTGGCGCAGTGAGTCGCTGTCCAGCCCCGCCCGCGAGCGGGGCTGGACAGCGGCATCGCGACTGGACGCGGTGCTCACCACCGCCGCGCTGGACGAGGCATCGCGCAACGCCTGGTGTCGCGAGAACGGCGTGTATCCGCAGGAGCTTGCCGCATGGCGGGAAGCGGCCACGCAGGCGCTGGCAGACCCGGAAGACGTGCGCGCCACGCCGCAGCAAACGAAAGCGGATCGCCGCCGGATCAAGGAGCTCGAACGGGAGGTTCGACGCAAGGACAAAGCGCTCGCCGAGACGACAGCGTTGCTGGTGCTGTCAAAAAAACTCGAGGCGATCTTCCCCAAGGGCGAGGACGCATGATCGGACTGGAAGATCGCCAGATGACTGCCCGAAACATAGAAGCGGCTCATGAGGCTGGTGCGCGCCTGCGTCTGGCTTGCGAGACCGCCGGCATTGACGTACGGACCCTGCAACGTTGGAAGGCCCAGGATGGGCTGCAAACGGGCGATCGTCGACCGCAGGCTGTTCATCCCGAGCCAGCGCACGCGTTGACCGAGCAGGAGCGTCAGGCCGTGCTCGCGGTCGCCAACGAACCGCGCTTTGCCGGTATGCCGCCCGCGCGAATCGTGCCGGCGCTGGCCGACGAAGGCGTCTACCTGGCGAGCGAATCGACCTT
>NZ_WNDO01000046.1 GCF_009912395.1 Luteibacter sp.
TGACCGTGGTAGCCAATACTGCTCGCGCGAGCACCGCGCCCTGTTGGAGCAATACGCTTTGATCGCCAGCATGAGTGCCAGAGGCAACTGCTACGACAACGCAGCAATGGAGAGTTGGAACCACAGTCTGAAGGTCGAGGCCATCCATGGTGAACACCTCGCCACACGGGAGCAGGCCAAGGCTCATGTGTTTGACTACATTGAGGTTGACTACAATCGGATCCGGCTGCACTCGACCCTGGGCTACCTCAGCCCAGAGCAGTACGAGCTGGCCAATGTCGCTTAGATAGGTGTCCGTAAATCAGGGGCAAGATCATATCGGAACGATCCACCTGCAGCGCACGCATCATGATCGGCACCACGGCCGGCACGCGGGGCAGCGCGGCGACCTCGATGCGCTCGCCACCGAAGGCGTCGCGAACCCGGTGCAACACCATCTGCTCCTCGGCCGACAGGGCGGAAGAGCGCGGAGCGGGCAGGCCCAGCAGGAGTCGGTGGAAGCGATCGTCGATCTCGTCGGCGGACAGCGCGCCGGCAGGCGGCACGATATCGGATGCCGCGATGACGGTAACGGGGCGTCGTGCCGGCATGGGAAGCGGGGACGACCTGTTCAGACCGAGCAACTTCCTTATGAAACGGCCGATCACGATGGACGTCCTCGGGGCGTGGCGTTGGGGCAAGTATATGCCCGCCCCCTACAATGCGAGCTATGCACTTTCAGCCTGTCAGCAAGCTTGTATTGCCTTCCGGTCCGTGGGACACGCTGCTCGGTTTCCTGGTCGAGCGCTTCCCCGCGATCCCCGCGCCCGTCTGGGTGGATCGCCTTGATCGCGGCATGGTGAGGGTGGATGGCGAGGCGGTCGCCGCGGACGCCGCCTATCCGGGTGGCCGGCTGCTTACCTATCGCCGCGAAGTGACGAACGAGCCGCGTATCCCCTTCGAAGAAACCATCGTCCATGCCGACGACGACATCGTCGTGGCCGACAAACCGCATTTTCTTCCGGTGATGCCGGCGGGGCGCCATGTGGAGGAAACCCTGTCGGTCCGCCTGGCTCGTCGGCTCGGCAACCCCGACCTGGTGGCCTTGCATCGCCTCGACAGCGGCACGGCCGGCCTCGTGGTGTTCTCGGCGCGCCCCTCCAGCCGGGATGCCTATACGCGTCTGTTTCGCGAACGCCGGATCGCCAAGGTGTACGAAGCCATCGCGAGGCCGTTGCCCGATGTCGCGTTCCCGCTGGAGTGGGCGAGCCGTATCGAGCGCGGCGAACCCTTCTTCCGCATGCGCGAGGTGGACGGCGACGCCAACGCGTTCACTCGCATCGATGTCATTGAGCGTGGCGCGCAGGCCTGGTTGTATCGGCTTCTCCCCGTGACCGGACGGAAGCACCAGTTGCGCGTGCATATGGCGGGACTCGGCGCGCCTATCGTGGGCGACCCGTATTACCCCGTGCTGCGCGAGGGAATCGATGGCTTCGACGATCCATTGCGCTTGCTGGCGCGTGAATTGCGCTTCATCGATCCCATCTCGGGTGAAGAGCGCGTGTTCCGAAGTGAACGAACACTGCGGCCGCCGAGCGATCCTGCCTCGACGTAGACGCTCGCGAAGCGCAAAATACACGCACCTCACGCTTCGCCCATTGGGATGACCACCGCTCCTGGATTCCGCACCGTTGCCCTGATCATCGCCAGCGCGATGTTCATGGAGCAGTTGGACGGCACCATCCTCGCCACGGCATTGCCGGCGATGGCCCAGTCGTTCGATGTCTCGCCGCTGCACATGAGCGTGGCGCTCACGTCCTACATGTTGAGCTTGGCCGTATTCATTCCGGCCAGTGGCGTCATCGCTGATCGCTACGGTTCGCGCAATGTCTTCCGTGCGGCGATCGCGCTGTTCACCATCGGCTCCATCCTTTGTGGCATTTCCGGCAATCTGCCGCTGCTGGTCATATCGCGACTGCTGCAAGGCATCGGTGGCGCGATGATGGTGCCGGTAGGGCGTCTGGTGCTGTTGCGATCGGTGCCGAAGTCGGAACTGGTCAGCGCCATGTCCTGGCTGCTGGTGCCGGCGCTCATCGGCCCGGTGGTGGGGCCTCCGCTGGGTGGCTTCATCGTCACCTGGATCTCCTGGCGCTGGATCTTCTACATCAACGTGCCGATCGGCCTGGCGGGCATCTGGCTCGCCACCAAATACGTGCCAGATGTCCGCATGGCGGTGAAGGTGCCCTTCGATCGCCTGGGCTTCGTGCTGTCCGGCGTGTCGCTGTCGTGCCTGGTGTTCGGCCTGGAAATGGCGAGCCGTGGCGTCGATGGCGTGTTCTGGTCGTGGGGGCTCATGATCCTTGGCGTCGCGGTCGGTGTGCTTTATGTGCTGCATTCGCGGCGCACCGAGCATCCCATCCTCGATCTGTCGCTGATGCGCTTCACCACCTTCCGGCTGTCCGTGTACGCCGGCTCGCTTACGCGCATCACGGCCGGTGCCGTGCCGTTCCTGTTGCCGCTGATGATGCAGCTGGGTTTCGGCATGTCGGCGGCGCACAGCGGTGTCGTCACCTTTGTTTCCGCGCTGGGCGCGATGCTGATGAAGGCCACGACCTCGCCGGTGCTGCGTATGTGGGGATTCCGCGCAACGCTGATCTGGAACAGCATCCTGTCGATGATCTGCATTGCCTTGTGCGCGGCGTTCCGCCCTGACTGGCCACTGTGGACGATCTACACGATCCTGCTGCTGGGCGGCTTCTTCCAGTCGCTGCAGTTCAGCGCGTACAACACGGTGGCCTACGCCGATGTACCCAGTGAGCGCTTCTCCAGCGCCACCAGCTTCTACACCACGTTCCAGCAGCTGATGCTGTCGATCGGCATCTGCGTGGCCGCCGCGGCGTTGCATGTCTCGGTAGTGGTGCATGGCCGCACGCATGCCGAACTCAACGACTTCAGCGTCGCCTTCCTGGTGGTGACCGGCCTTTCGCTGATCGCGGCACCTGTCTGCGCGCTGTTGCCGAGAAACGCCGGAGCGGAAATGAGCGGCCACCGTTCCCGCTAAAGCCCTGCCCGCTGTTGTAGGAGCGCGCTTGCGCGCGATCCGGTTCGCGATATCGCCGGGTTGTCGCCTCGACGCGAGCACCCATCGCGCGCAAGCGCGCTCCTACAGGGGGAGGGGCACTTGGTGGCGGATCCATGAGCCCTCGATGCCTGGCATGGCCGAGAGGCGTCGGGCTTGCGCAACGAATTCGCGGCGCGGGATCTCCATCGCTCCCATGCTCAGCAGGTGCGGATTGGTCACCTGCGCATCCAGCAGGGGGAAGCCCCATCCATGCAGCAACTGGCAAAGGCCTGCCAGCGCGACCTTCGAACCACCGCTACGAAGGGAGAACATCGACTCCCCACAGAACAGTCGCCCCACGGCCACGCCATAGATGCCACCCACCAGCGAACCCCGGTCCCATACCTCGATGCTGTGCGCATGGCCCAGCCGGTGCAGTTCCTCATAGGCCGCTTTCATGTCCGCACCGATCCACGTCCCCGGCTGGCCGTTGCGCGGTGCCGCGCAGGCTTCCACGACACGATTGAACGAGGTGTCCGCCGTCAGCCGCCAGTTCGTCTTCGCCAGCAACTTGCGCAGGCTACGGCTGACATGCAGCTCATCGGTGCGGAATACGCAGCGGGGATCGGGCGACCACCACAGGATCGGCTCGTCCTCGTTGAACCAGGGAAATACCCCTTGCGAATACGCGGCGAGCAGCCGCTCGGGCGACAAGTCGCCTCCCCAGGCCAGCAGGCCATTGGGCTCGGCAAGCGCGCTCTCGGGTATCGGAAACAGCGCCGGGCGCGAAGGATGCAGTTGCGGAAGGCGAATCATCGGTCCGCGTAGGGCGAATGGGTCATGAGTTCGTCGCGATAGGCCTCGCGGTGCGCGGTCTCCTGGACGAGGGCGTCGGCCACCGCGCGACGGAAGCCATCATGCGCGATGTAATGCCGGGAATGGGTGATCGACGGCAGAAAGCCCCGGGCCAGCTTGTGCTCGCCCTGTGCGCCGGGCTCGAAACGGGCAATGCCCTCGCGGATCGCGTAGTCGATGCCGCGGTAATAGCAAAGCTCGAAATGCAGCCCCGACACCTCGACGCTCGCTCCCCAATAGCGCCCATAGAGCACGTCGCGGCTGCGAACAAACAGCGCCATGGCGACGATGTCGTCGCCGTCACGGGCCATGGCCACCTGTACGTTCGGCCCCAGTGCATGGCCAAGATGACGGAAGAAGCGGGCGGTGAGGGCAGGGTGGTTGCCCTTCATGTCGAAGGTCAGTTCGTAGAGCGCATGGATCTGCCGCCACTCGGCATCGGAAAGCTCATCGCCTCCGCGCATTTCCAGCGTCAGGCCCGCCGCATGCGCGTGGGCGCGCTCCTGGCGGATGTTCTTGCGCTTCTTTCCCGTCAGCGCGGCGAGGAAGTCGTCGAAATCGGTATAGCCCCGGTTGTGCCAGTGAAACTGGTAATCGGCGCGGACCAGCCAGCGCGCGTCGAAGGCGTCGAGATCGGCGTCGGCGAGGAAATTCGCATGCACCGATGACAAGCCCAGCCGGTCCGCCTCATCCACCAACGCCTCGGCGAGACGCCTGCGTAGTGCTGGCGCCTCGTCGCCCTCACGCACCAACAGGCGAGGCCCGGGCACGGGCGAATAGGGCGAGGCGACAAGCAGCTTGGGGTAGTAGTCGCCGCCAGCGCGCTCCCAGGCGGCAGCCCAGCCCCAGTCGAAGACGAATTCGCCGTGCGAATTGCCCTTGAGGTAGGTCGGTGCGGCGGCAAGCAACTGGCCATCCTGGAACAGGGCGAGATGGCGCGGACGCCAGCCGTACTCCTCGCGCAGGCACCCCGTGCTTTCCAGGCCGGAGAGAAAAGCGTGGGACACGAAGGGATTGCCGTCCGGGACGAGGGCGTCCCAGTCGGATGGCGCGATGCCGGCGAGGCTGTCGAGGAAACAGAGCCCGTTCATGCCGGAGCGGCCCCGCGCGGAACTCGCGCGGGGCCTTCAGATCACGGATTGACCGGCATTTGCTGGTCGAGCCAGCGCTCGGCGTCGAGCGCCGCCATGCAGCCGAAGCCCGCTGAGGTGATGGCTTGGCGGTACACGTGGTCGGCCACGTCACCGGCCGCGAACACGCCCTCCACCGAGGTGGCGGTGGCCATGCCGTTCAGGCCCGACTTGATCTGGATGTAGCCATCCTTCATGTCGAGTTGGCCTTCGAAGATGCCGGTGTTCGGCGTGTGGCCGATGGCGACGAAGAAGCCCTGCACCTCGATATCGCGCTTGGCGCCGGTGTTGACGTCCTTCACGCGCACGCCGTTCACGCCGGAGTCGTCGCCCAGCACTTCGTCGATCTGGTGGTTCCACACCAGTTCGATCTTGCCGGCCGCGGCCTTCTCCATCAGCTTGTCCTGCATGATCTTCTCGGCGCGCAGCTTGTCGCGGCGGTGCACGAGGTAGACCTTGCGGGCGATGTTCGACAGGTACAGCGCCTCTTCCACGGCGGTGTTGCCGCCGCCGACCACCACCACGTCCTGCTCGCGGAAGAAGAAACCGTCGCAGGTGGCGCAGGCGGACACGCCGCGGCCCTTGAACTTCTCTTCCGAGGCGATGCCCAAGTACTTGGCGGTGGCGCCGGTGGTGACGATGATCGCGTCGGCGGTGTACTCGCCGCTGTCACCCTTCAGGCGGAACGGACGGTTCTTCAGGTCCACGCTGTGGATGTGGTCGAACACCATTTCGGTTTCGAAGCGCTCGGCGTGCTCGGCCATGCGGCGCATCAACTCCGGACCCTGCACGCCCTTCTCGTCACCCGGCCAGTTGTCCACCTCGGTGGTGGTCATCAGCTGGCCACCCTGCTGCAGGCCGGTGACCATCGTCGGCTTGAGGTTGGCGCGCGCGGCGTAGACGGCGGCGGTGTAGCCGGCGGGGCCGGAGCCGAGGATCAGCAGGCGGCTGTGCTTGGGGGTGCTCATGTATAATCCTTGGGTTTACTGCGGCGTATGGCTTTGCCTCGTACCGCGGGCCTCCCCGGGGGGAGGTGACTCGTGTTCAGGCCCGGAAGAATGGGGAACACCGAGGTGCGATTCAAGACATCCGCTCCATGATACCGGTGCCCGGCCACCCCCGGAGCCACCCGGCCGTGGCATGATGCCGCGAACCGTCAGATTGAGGTCGTTAGTACGTGGCGCGTAGCGCGAAAGTCGTCAAAAAACAGGCCAAGGCTCAGGTCAAGGCCCAACGCGAAGGATTGAGCGAAGAGCTCAAGCGCCGGCTGCGCGAAGCTGGAGCGCTCCTTTTGCTGCCGCTCGCCCTCTACCTGCTGGTCTGCCTGCTCAGCTACAACGACCAGGACCCCAGCTGGGGCCATATGGGCGTGGCCGAGCGTGCCACCAACTTCGGCGGCGCCGTGGGCGCCAACATCGCCAACCTGCTGCGCTACATCTTCGGCCTGGTCTCGTACTGCTTCCCGTTGTTGCTGCTGGCCCTGGGTATCCAGGTGATCCGCCACCGTGGCGAGCGCAACGTGCAGCCGTGGGAGCCGTCGCTGCGGCTGATCGGCTTCGTCTTCTTCTTCATTACCGGCCCGGCGCTCATTTACCTGAACGTCGATATGCCGGTGCTGCCCGAAGGGCCGGGCGGCATCGTCGGCAAATGGGTCGGCAACGGCCTGCATCGCGCCTTCGGCGACAAGGGCGCGCCCCTCCTGCTGCTGGCGATCTGCCTCATCGCGGTCACCCTGGCCACGGGCCTGTCCTGGTTCAAGCTGATGGATTCCACCGGCGAGCTGGTGGTGCGCATCGGCGGCTGGTTCGGTGGCAAGGTGCGCCAGGCGCCCGAGGTGATGGCCGCCCGCTCCGCCCGTGCCGAGCGCGAGGTGGTGAAAAAGGCCGAGGCGGTCAAGCAGGCGAAGCGCGAGCCCGTTCGCATCGAGGCGCCGGCCACCCCCGTGGTGACCAAGAGTGAGCGCGCTGTCCGCGAAAACCAGATTCCGCTGTTCACCGGCGCGTCGATGGACGGCGAACTGCCGCCGCTGTCGTTGTTGGACGAGGCCCCCCCGCAGGGCCCGGGGTATTCCGAGGAAACCCTCGAAGTCCTCTCGCGCCAGGTCGAACTCAAGCTGCGCGACTTCAAGGTCGAGGCGCGCGTCGCCGGCGTCTATCCGGGCCCGGTCATCACCCGCTTCGAGCTGGAGCCCGCCGCCGGTGTGCGCGGCAGCCAGGTCTCCAGCCTCGACAAGGACATCGCCCGCGGCCTGTCCGTGGTGAGCGTGCGCGTGGTCGACGTCATTCCAGGCAAGAACGTCATCGGCCTGGAAATCCCGAACACCAAGAAGCAGATCGTCTACCTCTCGGAAATCCTCAAGTCCGAGCGCTACGACCAGGTGAAGTCGCCGCTGGCGCTGGCCCTGGGCAAGGACATCGGCGGCAAGGCCGTGGTGGCCGACCTGGCCAAGATGCCCCACCTGCTGGTGGCGGGCACCACCGGTTCGGGCAAGTCCGTGGCGGTCAACGCCATGGTGCTGAGCCTGCTCTACAAGAGCAGCCCGAAAGACGTGCGCATGATCATGATCGACCCGAAGATGCTGGAGCTGTCGGTCTACGACAAGATCCCGCACCTGCTGGCGCCCGTGGTCACCGACATGAAGGAAGCCGCCAACGCCCTGCGCTGGTGCGTGGCCGAGATGGAGCGCCGCTACAAGCTCATGGCCGCCGTCGGCGTGCGTAACCTGGGCGGTTTCAACAAGAAGGTCCGCGAGGCCGAGAACAACGGCCAGCCGCTGCTCGACCCGCTGTTCCGCGCCAATCCGGACATGCCGGGCATGGTTGCCGAACCGCTCGAACCGCTGCCGCACATCGTCATCATCATCGACGAATTCGCCGACATGATGATGATCGTCGGCAAGAAGGTCGAAGAGCTCATCGCTCGCCTGGCGCAGAAGGCCCGTGCGGCCGGCGTGCACCTGATCCTCGCCACCCAGCGTCCGTCGGTCGACGTGATCACTGGCCTCATCAAGGCCAACATTCCGACGCGCATCGCCTTCCAGGTGTCGTCGAAGATCGACTCGCGCACCATCCTCGACCAGTCCGGCGCCGAGGCGCTGCTGGGCCACGGCGACATGCTCTACCTGCCGCCGGGCACCGCCACGCCCGAGCGCGTGCACGGCGCCTTCGTGGACGACCACGAGGTGCACAACGTGGTGGAATGGCTGCGCGCGCAGGGCGAACCGAACTACATCGACGGCGTGCTGGAGGAAGTCCAGTCCACCGCCGACGGCAAGATCATCAACGAATCCGGCCTCCCGCAGGACGCCGACGGCGATGCCGACAGCGACAACGCGCTCTACGACCGCGCCGTGCGCGTGGTCACCGAGACGCGCCGCGCGTCCATCTCCGGCGTGCAACGCCATCTGCGCATCGGCTACAACCGCGCCGCCCGCCTCGTCGAGCAGATGGAGCAGGACGGCATCGTCAGCGCGCCGCAGCACAACGGCAACCGTGAAGTGCTCGCGCCGCCGCCTCCGAAGGACTAACACCCCATGACTCCCATCAAGCCGGGGACGCTGCGCCAGCGCCCCTGGGGACTGCTCGTCACCGGCGACCTCGTGCCCACCGACGAGGTGCTGGACGAGGTGCAGAGCATCTTCGAGTTGAACCCCTCCATTCCCGGGCTGGAACTGCGCGCCGACGACGGCCGCGCTTGCACTCTGGTGCGCGAATACGCCAGCGGCCACACGGCCGAGGTGGACGACGCGCTGGAAGTGATCTTCGCCGAACAGGCCGAGGTTGCCGAGATCGTCGTCATGGGCCAGGAGGCCCGCCCGGTCCACGTCGCCACCCGCGAGGCGCCGTTCTGGCACCGCGACGGCAAGGCCATCGCCGACATCAGCGAAAAGATGGAAGCGGGCGAGATCTCGCCCACCGAGGCCATCGACATGCTTAAGTCGCTGTTCGAGTCCGATCGCTGACAATCGCGCCGCCACTTACGGAACCCACGCCATGAAAAGCCTGCTGCTTGCCGCGACGCTGTCCCTCCTGAGCCTGCCGACCTTCGCCGCCGGTCCGGCGCGCGAGCGCCTCGACGCCTTCGCCAAGGGGCTGCACTCGCTCACCGGGCGTTTCAGCCAGACCCTGAGCAACGCCAATGGCGACGCGGGCAAGACCAGCACCGGCACGCTGGCCTTGCAGGCACCGCGCCAGTTCCGCTGGGAAACGCTGGCGCCCTACAAGCAGACCATCGTCGCCGACGGTAGCCGCGTGTGGCTGTACGACCCCGACCTGGAGCAGGTCACGGTACGCAAGCAGAGCAGCGAAGAAGCACAGAGCCCGCTCACCGTGCTCACCGACCTCTCGCAACTGGACAAGGGCTTCAAGGTGGCGGAGCAGGGCGAGCACGACGGCTTGCAATGGCTGCGCCTCACCTCCACCAGCAAGGATCCGCAGTTCGACCACGCCGACCTGGGCTTCGACGCCAACGGCCTTGCGCAGATGAAGTTCAAGGACCAGCTCGGCAACACCACGAGCATCCAGTTCGCCGGCTGGCAGAAGAACGGCGCCGTGGCCGCCGACACCTTCAGCTTCGTACCCCCGCAGGGCACCGATGTGATCGGCGACGCCCCGGTCATCCAGACCCAGCCCATCCACTGATTCCCCTGTAGGAGCGCGCTTGCGCGCGATCCGGCGCCAGCCGGCCAAGGCTTCATTCGCCCTATCCACCCTGAGGCATCGCGCGCAAGGCGCGCTCCTACAAGGCGGCGGTCACGGTTTGCGGGGTAGGCCTGACCAAATATGACGGTTTCATGCCAGACTCCGCCCCGAACATCGGATGTGGAGGGGCAAGGGCATGTATGTGGTTTGGGCCATCGTCGGCGCGATCGTCGGCGGACTCGTAGGGCAGGGATTCGCGGGTGCCGTCGCCGGCTTCGCCATCGGCCTGCTTTGGGCACGCACCTCCGAACTCAGCCGCGACCTCGCCGAGGCCATGCGGCGCCTCGCCGCCGTCACCCCGAAACCGACCGAGGCGTCCGAGCGCCGCGACGACAGTATGGACTGGCGCCCGGTCACGGAGTCCGCGTCTAACTCGCCGGAGTCCCGCCCGCAGCCCACGCCCGCGGTGCAGCCACCGCTCCCCGTCAGCGAACCGGTCGCCGCCGTTTCCGCGCCCGCACCGACGCCCATACCGACGGTCAGTGTACCGATCCGCCGCGTTCCGCCCCCGATGCCGGGCGAGAGCGCCGAGACCTACCGTCCACCCGTCCACACCGGCCCGACCGGCATCGAACGCGCAGCCGCCGCCGCCAAGCGCTGGTTCACCGAAGGCAACGTGCCGGTGAAGGTCGGCATGCTCGTGCTGTTCGCCGGCATCGCCGCCTTCCTCAAGTACGCCTCCGACATCGGCCTGCTACGCGTGCCCATGTCCGTGCGTCTCGCGCTGGTGGCCCTGTTCGCCATCGGCGGTGTCGCTTTCGGCTGGATGCAGCGCGAGAAGCGCCGCTCCTTCGCGTTGTCGTTGCAGGGCGGCGCGCTCGGCGTGCTGGTGATGACCGTGTTCGCCGCGTACCGTTTGTATGGGCTGATCGGTTCCATCCCGGCGTTCGGCCTGCTGGTGGTCTTCGTTGCCGGGCTCTGCCTGCTTGCCGTGTTGCAGGATGCGCTCGCGCTCGCCGTACTCGGCCTCATCGCCGGTTTCGCCGCGCCGATCATCGCCTCGAGCGGGCAGGGCAACCACGTCGCGTTGTTCTCCTATTACGCGGTGCTCAACATCGCGATCCTCGGCATCGCGTGGAAGCGCTCGTGGCGCGTGCTCAACGTGCTGGGCTTCGTGGCCACCTTCGGCGTGGGTACGGCGTGGGGTGCGCTGCGTTACGACCCGGGCCTGTTCAACAGCACCGAGCCGTTCCTGATCCTGTTCTTCCTGCTTTACCTCGCGGTGCCCTGGCTGCACGTGCTGCGCTCGCCCGACCGAAGCAAGGCGATCCTCGATGGCTGCCTGATGTTCGGCAACCCCATCGCGAGCCTGTTCCTGCAGGCCGCGCTGCTCGACTGGGAACCCGTTCCGCTGGCCATCTCCGCGCTGGTGGCGGCGGCGATCTACGTCGCCATCGCCTTCGCCATCCGCAAGCGCGAGGGCATGGGGCTGCTGCGCGAAACCTGGGCCGTGCTGGCCGTGGCCTTCGCCACCATCGCCGTGCCGCTGGCCTTGAGCGCGGCGGTGACGGCTAGCGTGTTCGCCATCGAAGGCGCCGGCCTCATCTGGCTGGGCTTCCGCCAGTCGCGCCGCCTGCCGCGCTGGGCCGGCGTGTTCCTGCAACTGCTCGCGGCCGCTGCATGGGCCGTCGCGGCGGCGTTCCACAACCACTACAACGACGTGGCGATCCTCAACGCGCAGGCCATCGGTGCGTTGCTGTTGGTGATCGGTGCCGTCGCTGGCGTCTGGCAGTTCGACCACCACGGTCGCTCACAGGGCGTGTCCAGCATCGCGCGCATCGGGCTCGCTCTCTGGGCGCTGCTCTGGTGGCTCATCGGCGCGGGTCGTGAGATCGACACCTTCGTCTTTGGCGACGACCACACCATCGCCTGCTGGATGGCTGTGATCGGCGTTACCGCGTGGCCGGTGGCCGAAGCCTGCCGCCGCGCACGCAAGCTCGACCTCGGCCTGGTGCTGGCCTTCATCGTGCCGGCCTCGTTCATCGCCTTCATTCCGCTGCTGCAATGGAGCTACGAGCGTGGCGTGCAGCCGCTGGCCGGCTATGCGCTGCTCGCCATGGCCCTCACCGCCGTGAGTGGCTGGTTCGCGATGCGCGCCATCGGCCAGCACCGCGTTGCCGCCGTCGCGGCGAACGTCACCTGGTGGCTGCGTTGGCTGGCCGTGGCGTGGTTCGCCACCACGCTGGCGTTGCGCTTCAATACCGCCGTAGGCAGTGGCTGGACCACCGCCGCCCTCGTCGTGCCGACGCTGCTGCTCATGACGCTGATGCTCTGGTGGCCGCGTGTGCTTGTGGCGCCGCTGTCGGCGCACGCGGGCGATATCCGTCCTGCGCTCGGCGCGCTGCTGCTGTTCGGTACCACGCTGATCGGCCTGGGGTTGCTTGGCGTCGACGGCAGCTCGCGTCCGTTGCCCTTCGTGCCGGTCATCAATCCGGTGGACCTGCTGTTGATCGCCGTGCTCGCGCTGGGTTTTCGCGCCATGTCCGATAGCGTGCTTCCGGAAGGCGTAAGGGCGGCACGGCCGGTGGTGTTCGCGGTGTGCTTCTTCGCCTTCGCCACCAGCGTCACGTTGCGCGCCGTGCATCACCTGGGCGGTGTGCCGTGGGACGGCTCGATGCTCGGTTCCAGCCTCGCGCAGCTATCGCTCACCGTGGTGTGGAGCGTGATCGGCGTGCTGGCCTGGGTGCTGGGTTCGCGTCGCGGCCAGCGCATGCTGTGGATGGCCGGTGCCTGCATCATGGGCCTGGTGCTCGCCAAGCTGCTGCTGGTCGATCGCGGTCATCTGGGCAATCTTTTCGGCATCGGTTCCTTCATGGCCTACGGCCTGCTGTGCACCGTCATCGGTTACCTCGCGCCGGCACCGCCGCGCCAGGTCGTTCCTCCTTCTCCGGAGCCTCCTCATGCGTCGTGAGTGGCGTATCGCCTCCTTCCTGTTCGGCCTGACGACCACCGTCGCCATGGCGGCCGACGCGCCGAAATACGCCTGGGCCTATACGCTCGATGCGCCCGCAGGCGCCAATGCCTACTTGCTGGAGTTGCCGCGCGACGCCTATGCCTGGGCCAGCGTCGATGCCGGCCTCGCCGACATCATCGTGGTGGATTCGGAAAACCGTCCTGTCGCCATGGGCCCATACCAGGCCGCGGCGCCGACGTCGCATCCGGTGACCCTCGACACGGCCCTGCGCGCGGTGCCGCAGACGGCGGTCGGCGTCGCCGGCCCGCGCATCCAGCGCAACACCAACGGCGACATCGTGATCGACTCCGGCGCGCCCACCGTGCCCGGTACGCCGACGCAATGGCTGTTCGACGCGCGTTCGCGGGTGTCGCCCGAGCGCCTCGAATTCCCGGCGTCGGGACACGACGTGAGCCTCACCGTGGATGTCGACGCCAGCGCCGACCTCCAGGACTGGACCCCCGTCGCTCGCGGTGCCTCTCTCGTAACACTGGGTCATGGCGAGGGTGCCGTCGACGCGCGCGTGGTGAAGCTCAGCGGCGCGCCCATGCGCTACTACCGAGTGAATGTCACCAAGGGCGACGCGCCATGGGATGCGAACGGTGGTTCGTCGGTGACGTTGTCCGGCACGGTGGAAGATGCCTCCGCGCAGGATGAAGCTGCGCTGCAATGGAGTGAGGTGTCGGCGTCCGACAGCAAGACGAGCGGGCAGGGCGTCGACTACGACTACGACCTGCCGGCCGCGCTGCCGGTGAGCCGCGTGCGCGCGAGCCTGGGCGGTGGCGACAACGTCGCCCGCCTCGACATCACGGCGGTGCAGGGGCCCATGAGCGGTGAATCGCTGGGTACCATCGTGCTCACGCCGGGCCAGGCCGCCGACCATCCGTTGGAAGTACCGGTCGCCCGTCGCCAGCACCTGCGCGTACATTCCGGGACGCCGTTGCGCGAAGCGCCCAAGCTTGCGGTGGGCTGGCGCCCGGATCGTTTCGTCTTCCTGCCCGAGGGCAAGGGCCCGTACCGCCTGTTGGTGGGCAGCCGCACCGAGCGTCGCCCCAACTGGCCCATCGCCGACGCCATCGCCGCCCTACGCACGTCGGGTGGGGCCAACTGGCGGCCGGTACCGGTCACCGTCGGCCCAGGCGAGGAACTGGAAGGCAAGGGCGCCCTCGACACCCCGGCGGCCCCGTTCGACTGGACCCGCCCGCTGCTCTGGATCGTGCTGCTGCTGGGCGCCGCCGTGGTCATCGGCATGGCCACCAGCCTGCTGCGCAAGCCGCCGCCGTCCGATTCAGGCGAGCATTGAGGCACCGTGCACGGTGAACGCGCGATAATGCGCGTTCACCGAACGTAACGAGCCCCATGTTTTCCCAGTCCCCCGGTCTGTTCGCCGAACCCGAAGCGCTGAAGCCCCTGGCCGAACGCATGCGCCCCCGCTCCCTCGACGAGGTGGTGGGCCAGGCGCGCGTGGTGGGCGAGGACAAACCGCTGCGCCGCGCGCTGGAAGCCGGTCGCGTGCATTCCATGATCCTCTGGGGGCCGCCGGGCTGCGGCAAGACCACGCTAGCCTTGCTGGTGGCGCGCTACGCCGATGCCGATTTCCGCGCCATCTCCGCCGTGATGAGCGGCCTGCCCGACGTGCGCAAGGCGCTCGCCGAGGCTGAAGGCAACTTCGCGCAGGGCCGCCGCACCGTGCTCTTCGTGGACGAGGTGCACCGCTTCAACAAGGCCCAGCAGGACGCCTTCCTGCCGTACATTGAACGGGGCGTGATCCTGTTCGTGGGTGCCACTACCGAAAACCCCTCGTTCGAACTCAACTCCGCGTTGCTCTCGCGCTGCCGCGTGCACGTGCTGGACGCGGTCAACGTCGACGCCATCGTGGCTGCGCTGCGCCGCGCGCTCGACGACAGCGAGCGAGGCCTGGGCGAGCTCGGCCTCGACGTGGACGACGCCACGCTCAAGCTCATCGCCAGCGCCGCCGACGGCGACGTGCGCCGCGCGCTCACGCTGCTGGAAATCGCCTCCGAGCTTGCCGACGGCGGTCGCATCGACCAGGCCACGCTGGAACAGGTACTCGCCGACCGCACGCGACGTTTCGATAAGAGCGGTGAGCAGTTCTACGACCAGATCTCGGCCTTGCACAAATCCGTGCGCTCGTCCGACCCGGACGCCGCCGTGTACTGGCTCACGCGCATGCTCGACGGCGGCTGCGATCCGCTCTACCTCGCACGTCGTCTCACCCGCATGGCGGTGGAGGATGTCGGCCTCGCCGAGCCGCGCGCCTGGCGCATGGCGCTCGATGCCTGGGACACCTTCGAACGCCTCGGCAGCCCCGAAGGCGAACTCGGCCTCGCGCAGCTGGCGATCTGGCTCGCCGTGGCGCCCAAGAGCAACGCGGCATATATGGCATACAACCGTGCCAAGGCCGTCGTAAAGGAGATGGGCACGCTCGAAGTGCCCATGCACCTGCGCAACGCGCCGACGAAGATGATGAAAAACCTCGGCTACGGCACCGGCTACCAGTACGACCACGACGCCGAAGGCGGCATCGCCCTCGACCAGCAATGCCTCCCCGACGAACTCGTCGGCACGGTGTTCTACGACCCCGTCGACCGCGGCCTCGAACTCAAACTCCGCGAAAAGCTCACGACCCTCCGCGCCGCCCGCGCCGAAGCCCGCAAAAAATAATCATCGTTTGCGTTCCCTTGTAGGAGCGCGCTTGCGCGCGATGGGTGCTCGCGACAAGCCCCATCGCGCGCAAGCGCGCCCCTGCCAAAAGTCCAATACCCCCAAACCATCCATCGCCATACCCTCGACCCATCGCCCCGGATGAGGAGTACGGCCCATGCGCATCGCCATCGCCACCCTCATCGGCGGACTCGCGCTTTTCCTCTGGGGCGCCTTCGCCCACATGGTCCTCCCGCTCGGCGAGATGTCCATGCGCGCACCGCTCGCTGAAGACCCCGTCATCGCCGCCCTGAAACAGGGCCTGCCGGCGGAGCAGGGCATTTACGTCCTCCCGCATTTCGACCCGTCGATGCATGCGGACAAAGAGGCCCTCGCCACGTTTTCGGCCAAAACCCGCAGCAACCCCTACGCTTTCATCGTCTACGCCCCCGAAGGCCGTGACCCGATGGCCATGGGTCCGCAGCTCGCCGGCCAATGGCTCTCCGACACCCTCGGCGTCCTCATCTTCACCCTGGTGCTGTTCCGCTACGGAGCCAGCGTCCCACGTGGCGTGACGTTGGGCCTGGCCATAGGCGTCATCGCCTGGCTATCGCTCAGCGTCCCGTTCTGGAACTGGTACCGCTTCCCGGCCGCCTTCACCTTCGGCTACCTCATCGAACAGGCCTTCGGCTGGGCGTTCGCCGGCGCGGTGAGCGGTTGGTGGCTCTCCCGCAAAAAGAAAACCTGACGCTTGCATCATGTCGCGCTCCGCGCGACCGTCCGGACATCCCACGTGAGGACGTCCCCATGCCCCGCGTCACCGTCACGTACCACTTCGCCCACCCCGCGAAGGTCGTCCACGCCGCCTGGCTCGACCAGGACACCGCCGGGCAATGGCTCTTCGCCACCCCGGAAGGCCGCATGCTCGAAGTGGCCATCGACCCGCGCATCGGCGGCAGCTTCCGCATCGTGGAGCGCCGCGCCGAGGGCGACATCCTCCACACCGGCACCTACTGGGAAATCGCCCCGCCCACGGTGCTGGAATTTACCTTCCAGGTGCCGCACTACGACAAGGACGCCGTGCAGGTCCGCATCGGCATCGTCGACGTCAACGGCGGCTGCCACCTCACCCTCAACCACGAGGTAGCCGAGCCCGCCCGCGAGGCGGTCGAGCAGGGATGGCGCACAATCTTCGAAAATCTCGACCGGATGCTCTCCCGGGGACCGAATTTGCGATAATCCAGGGTCGAATCAAATGGAACCCGACCCATGCTGGATCCCGCCCTCCTGCGCGGCAAACTCGCCGAAACGGCCGAGCGCCTTCGCACCGCCCGGAAATTCGACCTCGACGTAGCTACGATCGAGCGCCTGGAATCCGAGCGCAAGGCGCTTTCCACCGAGACGCAGGAGCTGCAGAACCTGCGCAACACCCGTTCCAAGGCCATCGGCCAGGCCAAGGCCAAGGGCGAGGACGTCGCCCCGCTGATGGCCGAGGTGGCCGGCATCGGCGACAAGCTGAAGGCCAACGAGCACGCCCTCGCCGAGGTGCAGGCCACGCTGACCGAGATCGCCCAGGGCATCCCGAACATCCCGGACGAGTCCGTCCCGGCCGGCAAGGACGAGTCGGAGAACCAGGAAATCCTCCGCTGGGGCCAGCCCCGCAGCTTCGCCTTCGAGGTGAAGGACCACGTGGACCTCGGCATCCGCCACGGCTGGCTCGACGCCGAGGCCGGCTCCAAGCTGAGCGGCGCCCGCTTCACCGTGCTGCGCGGCCAGCTCGCGCACCTGCACCGCGCGCTCGCCCAGTTCATGCTCAACCTGCAAACCACCAAGCACGGCTACCTCGAGCACAACGTGCCGCTGATCGTGAACCCGGATGCCATGCAGGGCACCGGTCAGCTGCCCAAGTTCGAGGAAGACCTCTTCCACACCCACGTGGGTGACGCCAGCCGCTACCTCATCCCGACCGCCGAGGTGGCCCTGACCAACCTCGTGCGCGAGAGCATCGTCGAGGCTGACGCGCTGCCCATGCGCTTCACCGCCCACTCGATGTGCTTCCGCGCGGAAGCGGGCAGCTACGGCCGCGACACCCGCGGCATGATCCGCCAGCACCAGTTCGAGAAGGTCGAGATGGTGCAGATCGCCACCCCGGACACCAGCTTCCAGCAGCTGGAAGAAATGGTCGGCCACGCCGAAGCCGTGCTCCAGGCCCTGGGCCTGCCGTACCGCAAGGTGCTGCTGTGCACGGGCGACATGGGCTTTGCGGCGGTGAAGACCTACGACCTCGAAGTGTGGCTGCCCAGCCAGAACACCTACCGCGAGATCAGCAGCTGCTCCAACTGCGGCGACTTCCAGGCCCGCCGCATGCAGGCCCGCTGGCGCAACCCCGCCACCGGCAAGCCGGAACTGGTCCACACCCTCAACGGCTCCGGCCTGGCTGTGGGCCGCACCCTGGTGGCCGTGATGGAAAACTTCCAGCGCGAAGACGGCAGCATCGAAATCCCCGAGGCCCTGCGCCCCCTGATGGGCGGCATCGAAGCCATCGCGTAAGCGTTCAGGTACAATCCCCGCGCCGGCACCCCCGGCGCGGGACGCGACACCACGCACGGCTGCAATGGCCGGCGTGCGAAAAATACGGAGAGATGGCCGAGTGGTTTAAGGCAGCAGTCTTGAAAACTGCCGTAGGTGCAAGCCTGCCGTGGGTTCGAATCCCACTCTCTCCGCCAAATTGTTCAGCAGCATAAGCTATTTGGATGGGTCGAATTTACTGATTATGCGAATGGATAGCGGATCGATATGAGCGCTGCGTCAGGGGAAGGCACATTTTGGGCTTTGATTGGTAAAGTCGCTGTCGTTATTTCAGCAGTCGTCGGAGTTGTGACGCTTATTACTACGTGCAGCGCCCCAGCGCCCGGGCTTCATGCGGACATCGAGCGCGGTCACTTCGTTCTACCCCCTCGATATTCGCAGTTCCATGATGCAGTAGTCGCCGCGGTGAAAAGCGAGAGTATTGAGGCGCTTATTGGTCCGGCGCTGCAGGCCTCGCATATAAAGGTGAATGATCTTGACCTGCATGTAATTGCAAACGACGTTGGTCTGGCCCTTCGGAATCGGTTGATCGATCCGCGAATGGATTCTTCCCTGAGCGCTCCGAGCAATTACTGGGATGCAAGCGTATCGAATACCGGTGGCGTAGAACTGGCCAGCGTTGCGATTAGAATTCCGGGGGCTTCGCTAGGCGTCATTGAGAGAGAAGACGGCAGTACCTTGACGGATACAAAGGGCCCCGTATTCGAGATAGGCGCACTTTCGGTTGGAGAGAAGGTAAAGGTAACTGCTTGGTCTGAGCGCTACACACTATATTTTACCGACGCCCCAACGGTTTACTTTAGTGGTGGTCAGGGATCCATCTCTATTGCCGACGAGCCAACTGTATGGGAATTATTAAAGACGCATGCGCTCGAGTTGCTTTTTTTGCTCTTCGCTCTCGGATTTATGATCTTGCCCCTGATTTACGGACACCTATCTAAGCGACATTGGCCAGCTCGTACTGCTCTGGGCTGAGGTAGCCCAGGGTCGAGTGCAGCCGGATCCGATTGTAGTCAACCTCAATGTAGTCAAACACATGAGCCTTGGCCTGCTCCCGTGTGGCGAGGTGTTCACCATGGATGGCCTCGACCTTCAGACTGTGGTTCCAACTCTCCATTGCTGCGTTGTCGTAGCAGTTGCCTCTGGCACTCATGCTGGCGATCAAAGCGTATTGCTCCAACAGGGCGCGGTGCTC
>NZ_WNDO01000047.1 GCF_009912395.1 Luteibacter sp.
GCTTGGAGACACCGACAGCACTCGGCACATCAGACGCACCCTGAATGTGCCTTCGTGCGCTTTCATCGTTGCGTACTTCACTTGGGCTGTTTGGCGAAGTACGCCGCCGCTTTTTTTAGGAAAGCGTTCTCCTCCTCCAGACGCGCCACTTCACGTTTGAGCCGTGCATGTTCGGCCAACTCCAAGCGTTGTGCCTGATCGTCCTGGTCGTGCCGCCGCGCCTGGGCGCGCCAACTGTACAGCTGGGCAGGCTGCAACCCCAGATCACGAGCCACCGTGGGTACCCCTTCTGTGGCCGCTCGCAACAGTGCCTGCTGCCTGAACTCCAGGCTGAACTCCTGCCCCTTTCTGCCTGCCTTGCTCTTGGTCATCGTCCACCTCCTATTGCGATAGTTAATCGCTTATAGGGGTGTCCGTGAAACGGGGGCAAGATCACCTGGTCGATCCTTCGCCAGCGCGAGACGAAAACGGTGCGCGCGCCGATCGATTCGGTGGGCCTGCTGTTGCTGGTGGTGGGCGTGGGCTCGTTGCAGTTCATGCTGGACAACGGCAACGACCACGACTGGTTCGCCTCGCCGATGATCCTCACCCTGGGCCTGATCGCCGTGGTGGCGCTCGTGTTCCTGGTGGTCTGGGAGCTGACGGCGAAGCATCCGGTGGTGGACCTGTCGCTGTTCGGCCGACGCAACTTCGCCGTGGGCGTCACGGCGCTGTCGCTGGGCATGCTCGCCTTCTTCGGCATCAACGTGGTGTTCCCGCTGTGGTTGCAGACCACGCTGGGCTACACCGCGACCTGGGCGGGCCTGGCGACGGCGCCAGTGGGCATCCTCGCCTTCATCGTCTCGCCGTTCATCGGTCGCAACATCCAGCGCCTGGAACTGCGTGCGGTGGTGACCTTCGCCTTCCTGGTGTTCGCCTTCACCTCGTTCTGGTTCGCCACGTTCAACAGCAGCGCCTCGTACGCGTCGCTGGTGCTGCCCCGCTTCATCATGGGCATCGCCATCGCCTGCTTCTTCATCCCACTCAACCAGATCTTCCTGTCAGGGCTCCGGCCAGACCAGATCGCGGGCGCCTCGGGCCTGGCCAACTTCTGCCGCACGCTGGCCTCGAGCGTGTCCACGGCCATCACCGTCACGCTGTGGCAGCACCGCGGCGAGTTCCACCACGCCTCGCTGACCGAGTACGTGACCCAGGCCTCGCCGGCTGCCACGGCCTACACGCAGAAGCTGTCCATGATCGGCATCCAGGGCAAGCCGTCGCTGGCCGTGGTCGACCAGGTGCTCAACCGCGAGGCGCTGACCCTGGCGGTGAACGACGTGTTCTGGGGCTGCGCGATCCTGTTCCTCGCGCTGATCCCGATCCTCTGGTTCGCGAAGCCGCCGTTCGGCAACGCGGGTGGTGCGGGCGCACATTAAATCCTCATTAATTGAATCGATCTAAATGTGGTTTGTGAAAACGACAAGGCAATACCATGACTTGTCGTAACTGGTGCGTCGCAATACCTCGTGGTAGCTTTCGCCGCATGGCACAAACCCTACGAATCATTAAGAAGTATCCGAACCGTCGTCTTTACGACACGGAGATCTCGAGCTACATCACGCTGGAGGAAGTGCGCCAGCTGGTCCTCGACGGGGAAACTTTCGAGGTCCGCGACGCCAAGTCGGGCGACGACCTCACCCGTTCGGTCTTGCTGCAGATCATCGCGGAGCACGAGGAACACGGGCAGCCGATGCTGTCCAGCCAGTTGCTCTCGCACATCATCCGCTTCTACGGCGACTCGCTGCAGGGCTTCATGGGGCCCTACCTGGAGCGCAGCCTGCAGGTCTTCCTCGACCAGCAGCAGCAGTTCCGCAACCAGCTCAACAACCTCATGGGCCAGACCCCCTGGTCGATGCTCAACGAGATGACCGAGCGCAATCTCGACGTGTGGAAGTCGATGCAGCGTGGTTTCCTGGACGCCGCCACCGGCCGTCCGAGCGAACCCGTCCGCCCGGCCCCGACGCACACCCGCACGACCAAGAAGCCCAGCTGACCTCCGACGCCGCCGTGGACACTTGATCCCGGCGGCGCTGCGGCGCACGATGCGCTGCCCCGCAATATCGCGTCCCGGACAAGGCAGCCCATGCCCCGTAACGACATCGCCGTGGTCGGCGCCGGCCTCGTCGGCGCCCTGGTCGCCACCCTGCTGACCCAGCGCGGTTTTCGCGTCACCGTCTACGAGAAGCGTCCGGACCCGCGCAGCGCGGGCTTCCAGGGCGGCCGCTCGATCAACCTTGCCCTTGCCGAACGCGGCCTGCATGCCTTGCGCGCCACCGGTCTCGCCGACCAGGTGCTGGCCCTGGCCGTGATGATGCGCGGCAGGATGGTCCACGACCCGGCCGGCCACAGCGGCCTGCAACGCTACGGCGTGGACGATTCCGAGGTGATCTGGTCGGTGTCCCGGGGCGGCCTCAACACCTTGATGCTCGATGCCGCCGAGGCGGCGGGCGCCACCATCCACTTCGACCAGGGCCTCGCGGGCGCCGATCTCGACGCCGGCACCCTCATCCTGCGCGATGCCGACGGCAACGAGCGCACGGTGGATGCCCCGGTGATCATTGGCGCCGACGGCGCCGGCTCCGCCCTGCGCGCCGCCATGCACCGGCACACGCCGCTGGGCGAGCGCGTGGAGGAACTGGGCCACGGCTACAAGGAACTGGAGATTCCGCCCGGCAAGGATCCCTCCCAGCCCTTCGCGATCGAGCGCAATGCGCTGCACATCTGGCCGCGCGGCCATTACATGTGCATCGCCCTGCCGAATCGCGAAGGCAGCTTCACCGTCACCCTGTTCCTGCCGAACGATGGCGAGCACCCGAGCTTCCGCACCATCGCGGGCGCCGGTGCCGCCGAGGCGTTCTTCCGCACCGAATTCCCCGACGCGCTCGCCCTGATGCCGGACTTCGCCGCCGACTGGGCGGAGCATCCGGTGGGTTCGCTCGCCACGCTCTATCTCGACCGCTGGCACATCGGCGGCCGTGCCCTGCTGATCGGCGACGCAGCCCACGCCATCGTGCCGTTCCATGGCCAGGGCATGAACTGTGGCTTCGAGGACGCGGCGGAACTGGCCGAGCTGTTCGCCGCCACGCCGGACGACAGCGCGGCGGTGTTCGCCGAATTCGAATCGCGCCGCAAGCCGAATGCCGACGCCATCGCCCGCATGGCGCTGGAAAACTACATCGAGATGCGCGACAAGGTTGCCGACCCGCACTTCCTGCGGATGCGCGAACTCGGCACCCTGCTCGCCCAGCGCTCGCCCACGCACTACCTGCCGCGCTACCGCATGGTCACGTTCACCCACCTGCCGTACGCGTACGCATTGGAACGCGGCAAGGCGCAGGACGTGCTAGTGGAACAGTTGCTCCGCGGACACGAGAGCGTGGCGACGGTGGATCTCGACGCGGCGGTTCGCACCCTGCAAGCCACGCTCCCCCCGCTCTTGTAGGAGCGCGCTTGCGCGCGATGGGGGGCGCCGCAAGCCCCATCGCGCGCAAGCGCGCTCCTACAGATGTGGCGGCATAGATCACGATATCGAGACATCGAGTGTCGCGGCATGGACAACGTCGCACGCCTCCCGCAACAATCGGCCGATGACCGTCGCCGACACACCTCTCCTCGAAGCTCGCGCCCTTGGCTTCCTCCGCCAGGAGGAGCCCGTGTTCGGGCCCATCGACTTCGAATTGCGCGCGGGTGAAATCGCACTGGTCGAAGGCAACAACGGCAGTGGCAAGACGACCCTGATGCGCGTACTCACCGGCATGCTTCGCGCCAGCGAGGGCGAGCTTCGTATCGGCGGCGGTGCCGGAAGCCTGGTCTTCCTCGGTCATCACCTTGGCCTGAAGACCGACCTGTCCGCGCGCGAGAACCTCGACCTCGCCGTGGCGCTGTACGGTCGTCGCGACGATGTCACCCTGATGTCCGTGCTTGCCGAGGTGGGCCTGGCCGGTTACGAAGACGAACCCGTGCGCAGGCTTTCCGCCGGCCAGAAGAAACGCGCGGCACTCGCCCGGCTGTTGATGCTTCCCGCGACCGTCTGGCTGCTCGACGAACCCTATGCGAACCTCGACCGCGAGGGCATCGCCCTGGTCAATCGCCTGCTCGCCCTGCACGCCGCCCGCGGCGGCGCGGCGCTGGTGACCAGCCACGGCGCCGTGACCTTCGCCGGCGACACGCTGCGCCGCATCCGGTTGCACGCGTGAGGCCAGGCAGCACGTCCTCCGCCTGCGCCGCCCTGTTGCACCGCGACCTGCTCCTCGCCTGGCGGCGCCGGGGCGACATCGCCATGCCGGTGCTCTACGCGCTGATCGTCGGCACGCTGTTCCCGTTCGCCATCGGCCCCGATCCCGCGCTGCTGGCGCGCATTGCGTCGGGCGTGGTCTTCGTCACCGTGCTGCTGTCGATCCTGCTGTCGCTGGATGGCCTGTTCCGCGGCGACATCGAGGACGGCTCGATGGAGCAACTGATGCTGGCACCGCAGCCGTTGGCCCTGCTGGTCGGCATGAAGATCCTCGCCCACTGGATCACCGCCGCCCTGCCGCTGATCGTGGTGGCGCCGATGCTCGCGTCGATGCTGCGTTTTCCGGCAAGCGCCATGCCCGTGCTGGTGCTCGCCCTGCTGCTGTCCACGCCGCTGCTCAGCCTGCTCGGCGCGGTGCTGGTGGCGCTGGCGGGCGGCGCAAGACGCTCTGGTATGCTTCTGGCGCTCATGCTGTTGCCTTTGTGCGTGCCGGTGGTGATATTCGCGGCGGGGGCCGTATCCGCCGCGCAACAGGGCCTGCCCTGGGCCGCGCCGATGGCGTGGCTGGGCGCAGGCCTGGCGATGGCGGTGGTCCTCGGACCCCTCGCCTGCGCCGCCGCACTACGCATCGCGATGGACACCTGACGCAACCCCACGCGTCCCGAATGGGACATACGTGAAGGCACGAACAACGACGAGGGTCGATGGCTAACTGGGTCCCGCTCTGGCTGCACCGGCTGAGTTCACCGCAGACGTTCTATCGCTTCGCAGGCGCGGTGCGCCCGTGGGCGCTCGGTCTCGCGCTCGTGCTCGGCGCCGTCGCGCTCTACGGCGGCCTCTTTCTCGCCCCCGCCGACTACCAGCAGGGCGATGCCTACCGGATCATCTTCATCCACGTGCCCAGCGCCTGGATGAGCCTCTTCATCTACGGGGTGATGACGGTCTCGGCCTTCATCGGCCTGGTCTGGCGCATCAAGCTGGCCGAAACGGTGGCGATGGAATCCGCGCCGATCGGCGCCGCGTTTACCCTCATCACCCTGGTTACCGGCTCGCTCTGGGGCAAACCCATGTGGGGCACCTGGTGGACCTGGGACGCCCGGCTCACCTCCGAGCTGGTGCTGCTCTTCATCTACCTCGGCGTGATCGGCCTGTACCACGCCTTCGAGGATCGCCGCCAGGGCGCGCGCACCGCGTCCTTCCTGGCCCTGATCGGCGCGGTGAACGTGCCGATCGTGCATTTCTCGGTGAACTGGTGGAACACCCTCCACCAGGGCGCCACCATCCGCCTGCTCGGTCCGTCGCATATGGATTCGAGCATGATCTGGCCATTGCTGCTCATGATGGTCGCCACGAAGTGCTACTACGTGGCCAGCTTGTTCGCCCGCGTGCGGGCCGACCTCATCGCCGCCGAAAGCGGCAAGGCCTGGGTGCGCGACCTCGCCCTCGGCACGCAGGAGCGCGCATGAGCGAATCGCTGGCCATGGGCCACTACGGCTTCTACGTCTGGACCGCCTTCGCGGTCTTCTTCATCGTCCTCCTTATCGATTCGCTGGCGCCCGTCGCCCGGCGCCGCCGCAACCTGCGCGATCTCCGCGCGCGGCTCGTGCGCCAGGAAAACCGCCGCCGGCCCGGAACCCCTCCAAGCAATGAATCCCACCCGTAAGCGCCGTCTCTCCATCGTCATTTCCATTGTCGCCGCCACTACCGTGGCGGTGAGCCTCACCGTGTTCGCGTTGCAGCGGAACATGAGCTACCTGTTCACGCCCAGCCAGGTGCAGGAAGGCCAGGCCACGCAGTACCCCACCTTCCGCCTCGGCGGCATGGTCAAGTCCGGGTCCATCCAGCGCGCGGCCGACAGCCTCAAGGTGAGCTTCATCGTCGTCGACGACGGCGGCGCGATGCCCGTGGAGTACACCGGCATCCTTCCCGACCTGTTCCGCGACAACCAGTCCGTGATCGCCACCGGCCGCATGGCCGACGGCCGCTTCATCGCAAGCGAAGTGCTCGCCAAGCACGACGAGAACTACATGCCCAAGGAACTGAAGGACGCCATGGCCAAGGCCCACGACAAGCGCCACATCGAGGCCCCGGCGGACAAGGACGCGGCGAAGTGATCCCCGAACTCGGTCAGTTCGCGCTGATCCTGGCGCTGCTGCTGGCGCTCGCGCAGGGCGTGCTGCCCATCGTGGGCGCCTGGCGCGGCAACGGCGCGCTGATGGCGGTGGCCCGCCCCGCCGCCGCCGGACAGGCCGTGTTCGTGTTCGGCGCGATGGCGATCCTGATCCACGCCTTCCTCGCCTTCGATTTCTCGGTGGCCTACGTCGCCGACAACTCCAACCTCGCACTGCCCTGGTACTACCGCATCACGGCGGTCTGGGGCGCGCACGAAGGCTCGATGCTGCTGTGGGTGTTCATCCTCAACGTCTGGTCGCTGGCGCTGGCCGCCTTCAGCCGGCACCTGCCCGAACCCTTCGTCTCCCGTGTGCTCGGCGTGCTGGGCCTGATCGGCGTGGGCTTCCTCGCCTTCATCCTGTTCACCTCCAACCCCTTCCTGCGCGAGCTGCCGATGCCGGCGGACGGTGGCGACCTCAACCCCGTGTTGCAGGACCCGGGCATGACCTTCCACCCACCGGTGCTCTACATGGGCTACGTGGGTTTCTCGGTGGCTTTCGCCTTCTCCATCGCGGCCCTGCTGGGCGGTGAACTGGAACAGGCCTGGGTGCGCTGGGCGCGTCCGTGGACGAATATCGCCTGGGCCTTCCTCACCATGGGCATCGTCGCCGGCAGCTGGTGGGCCTACGCGGAATTGGGCTGGGGCGGCTGGTGGTTCTGGGACCCGGTGGAAAACGCCTCCTTCATGCCGTGGCTGGTCGGCGTCGCGCTGATCCACGCACAGGCGGTCACCGAGAAGCGCGGCTCGCTGCCTGCGTGGACGGTGCTGCTCTCGCTGTTCGCCTTCTCGCTGTCGCTGCTGGGCACCTTCCTCGTGCGATCCGGTGTGCTGACCTCAGTGCACGCCTTCGCCTCCGATCCGCGTCGCGGCCTGTACATCCTGGGTTTCCTCATCGTCGTGATCGGTGGCTCGCTGTTGCTCTACGCCATCCGTGCGCCGAAGGTCGCCACCGGCAAGCCGTTCGCCGCGCTCTCGCGCGAGACCGGCATCATGGTCGCCAACCTGCTGTTCACCACGGCGGCGGCCATGGTCCTGCTCGGCACGCTGTTCCCGCTGATCGGCGACGCCTTCAACCTCGGCCGTGTCTCCGTGGGGCCGCCGTACTTCGGCTTCCTGTTCGTGCTGCTGATGGCACCTGCCGTGTTGCTACTGCCGTTCGGGCCGTACCTGCGCTGGGGGCACGCGGAAGGTCGCCACCTCACCGCCATGGCGCTGCGTGCCGGCGTCGCCGCCATCGTCTGTGCCATCGCGGCGATGTGGTTCGTCGACGGCAAGCTGCGCGCCATCGCAGGTGTGGCCGGCGCCGTCTGGGTGGGTGCGGGCACGCTGGCCTACGTGGTGAAGCGCTGGCGCGAGATGCCGGCCGGTCGTCGCTATCCCGCCGAAATGGCCGGCATGCTGGTCGCCCATGCCGGCATCGCGATCTTCCTGATCGGCGTGATGCTCTCCGAATCGCTCAGCACCGAACGCGACGTGCGCCTCGCGCCGGGCCAGACGGAAACCGTGGGTCGCCTCCAGTTCCGCTTCGAAGGCGTCCGTGAAACCGCAGGCCCCAACTGGCAGGCCGACGAAGGCGTGGTCGTGGTGCTTCGCGACGGCGACACGATCGCCACGCTGCATCCGCAGAAGCGCACCTATTCGCGTGGACAGGTGCAGAGCGAATCCTCGATCGACCCTGGCCTGTTCCGCGACATCTACGTCGCGCTGGGCGAGCCGATGGACGCCGCGCACGCCGAAGGTGCCTGGGCCGTGCGCCTGTATCACAAGCCCTTTGTGCGCTGGATCTGGCTGGGTGGCCTGTTCATGATGCTGGGTGGCTTCCTCGCCGCCGGGGAGCGTCGCTTCCGTGCGAAGAAGGCACCGGCCGCCGCGGTCGCGAAGGAGTCCGTCGCATGAGCCGGCTGATTCCGTTGATCGCCTTTCTGGTGCTGGTCGGCCTGTTCGGCTTCGGCATCTGGTGGAACACGCAACACGACCAGCACGAGATCGTCTCGCCGCTGATCGACAAGCCCGCCCCCGCGTTCGCCCTGCCCACGCTGGCCGACCCCGGCCATACGGTGGACAAGGCCTCGCTGATGGGCCGGCCCTATTTTCTCAACGTCTTCGCCAGCTGGTGCATCGAGTGCGTGCACGAGCACCCGCAACTGCTGGGCGAAATGAAGCAGCTCGGCCTGCCCCTGGTCGGCATGAACTACAAGGACGATCCGCAGGAAGCGATCGCGTGGCTGCGCGAGCATGGCAATCCGTTCGACACGATTGTCACCGATCGCGACGGCCGCGCCGGCATCGACTTCGGTGTCTACGGCGCGCCGGAAACCTTCCTCATCGACGCGCGTGGCGTGATCCGCTACAAGCACGTCGGTCCGATCACGCCCGAGGTGATCGACGGCGAGATCCGTCCCGCGCTCGCAGCGCTGGCGAAGGAGCGGTCGTGATGCGCGGCTTCGGTCGCGCGCAAGGCGCGCTCCTACAGGGTGGCCGCGAATCGTGTAAGAGCGCGCCTTGCGCGCGACCGCTCCTCGCGCTGCTCCTCATCCTCCTGCTCTGGCCCATCCTGTCGATAGCCCAGGCCATCCAACCCCTCCCCTTCCGCGACCATGCGGAAGAACTGCGCTTCCAGAAGCTCAGCACCGAACTGCGTTGCCCGATGTGCCAGAACGAAACGCTGGCCGACTCCAATGCGCCCATCGCGCACGACCTGCGCCGGCAGATCTTCGAGATGATGCAGGCGGGCAAGAGCGACGACGAGATCAAGGGATATCTCGTCGACCGCTACTCCGATTTCGTGCTCTACAAGCCGCCGGTGCGGCCTTCCACGTGGCTGCTCTGGTTCGGCCCGCTCGCGCTTCTCGTCATCGGCGGCGGCGTGGTCTTCGTACAGGTGCGCCGTCGTGCGCGCACGCAAACCGATCTGGCCAACGCGCCATCCGACAACGGGGACGACTGGTGACCGTCGCGTTCTATCTCATCGCCGCGGCCATGCTGGCCGCCGCCCTCGCCTTGCTCCTCGTCCCGCTCGTGCGCCACGGCCGCAAGCAGGGGCGTTCGCGTGGCGTGTTCGCTCTCGCCGTCGTCGTCGCGCTGGCCGTGCCGCTGGCCAGCGTGGGCATCTATGCGCTGGTCGGCACGCCAAAGACGCTCGCCGGTGTCGAACCGGCGAAAGAGCTGACCATCGACCAGGCCCTCGCCAGCCTGCACGAGCAGCTCAAGGCGCATCCCGACGATGTCTCCTCGTGGCTGATGCTGGGCCAGACCTACACGATGCTCAAGCGCCCAACCGACGCCCGTGATGCCTACGACGGCGCGCTCAAGGCCGACGCCAGGAATGCCACGGCCATGGTGGGCTGGGCGGAAGCGGATTCACTGGTACGCGACGACCATCGCCTCGAAGGACGCTCGCGCGAACTGCTCGACGCCGCGCTGGCGATCGACCCGCAAAACCAGCGCGCCTTGTGGCTGCTGGGCATCAGCGACTTCCAGCAGGAACGCTACGCGGAAGCCTCGGCCACCTGGAAGAAACTCCAGCCGCTGCTCGACCCGGATTCCAACGTGGCACGCGCCGTGGCGAAACAGATCGCGCTGGCGGACGAACGCGCCGCCGCTCACCCGTAGACTCGATGCCGCCCCTACCGAAGGGGTGGGAGCCGACCGTGTCGGCGATGCCTGCGAAGCGAGACCCAACATCCTCGCAAGCACCCATCGCGGATACGATCCGCTCCCACCAAGCACTCCTATGGTGAGGTGATCCCGGCAAGGATCAGGTCGATGCCGGTCAGGAAATCCTCGCGATCGTCGTGCGTACTCATACGCTCGGCGATGGCACGCGTGAACGGAAACGCGTCCGCGTCCAGCGCCGACCACGTCGCCGCCACTTCCGCCAGGAAGGCTTGCCGATGGATATCCTTCGCGCGGGCGAACTGCATGTTGGCCGCGTTCTGGCCGCCCACGCCGAGGATGTAGCTCAACAAGGCCGACACCGTCGCCCATTGCCGTTCCTCCGGCACACCGAGCGCGACGACGGACTGACCTAGACGCTCCAGGATGCGCACCGCCGGCAACTGGCCTGGCGCCATCGTCAACGCCGAACCGATCCATGGATGCGCGGCCATCGCGTCGAAGATGCCCAGAGCGACGGCACGGATCGCACCCCGTGGATCCGTGCCCGGCACGATGTCAGCCATCGTCCGCTCGACGATGGCATCGCAGGCGGCGGTCATCAGGTCGATCTTGTCAGCGACGTGCCAGTAGATGGCGCCCGGCCCCGTGGCGAGACGCTCCGACAGCGCACGAAAGGTCAGCCCGGCCTCCCCGCTGGCGTCCAGCAGTTTGATCGACGCGTCGACGATGCGCTCGCGGGAGAGGGACGCCTCCCGGCGCGGGGTTCCACCTGATTTCCTGACCATGGCCCATCTTGACACGAATGGAATGGCGTTCCAATCTTTGTGGAACACCATTCCATACCGAGCATTCCGATGACCTCTTCCATCGCCATCGTCGGCGCGGGCCTCGGCGGCCTGCTGCTGGCACGCGTCCTCCATGTCCATGGCATTGCGGCGACCGTCTACGAGGCGGAGCCCTCGGCGGCCGCACGAGGCCAGGGCGGCATGCTCGACATCCACCACGACACAGGCCAGCCCGCGTTGGCCTCCGCGGGCCTGACCGCCGCCTTCCTGTCCATCGTCCATGCGGGAGGCCAGGCGGCGCGCACGCTCGACAAGGATGGGCAGGTGCTGCTCGACCAGCCCGACGACGGCACGGGCAACCGACCCGAAGTGCCGCGAGGCGAACTGCGACGGATCCTGTTGGAGTCGCTTCCTGCCGGCGCCATGCGCTGGGGCATGAAGCTCATCGAGGTCGCCTCGCTGGGCGATGGACGGCACACGCTACGTTTCGCCGACGGCTCGACGGTGGCCGCCGATCTCGTCGTGGGTGCGGATGGCGCCTGGTCGAAGGTGCGCTCGCTCGTTTCCGACGCCACGCCGGCCTATACCGGAACATCGTTCGTCGAGACCTGGCTGTACGATGCTGACACCCGCCACGCCGCGAGCGCGCATGCCGTGGGTGGCGGCGCGATGTATGCCCTGGCCCCCGGCAAGGGCATCCTGGCCCACCGCGAACCGGACGGCGTGCTTCACACCTACGTCGCTCTGAAGCGGCCGGAAACCTGGATCGCCCGCATCGACACAGCGGAGCCGCAGGCCGCCATCGACGTGGTCGCCGCCGAATTCGCCGACTGGGCGCCGGCCTTGCGGGCGCTCATCACCGACGGCGACACGCCTCCCGTGCTGCGAATCCAGCATACCCTGCCCGTCGATCACCGCTGGGATCGCACGGCCGGCGTGACGCTGCTGGGCGACGCCGCGCACCTGATGCCGCCCTCCGGCGAGGGCGCAAACCTCGCCATGCTGGACGGCGCGGAACTGGGCGAGGCGATCGCCGCTCATCCCTGCGATATCGAGGCGGCGCTCGCCGCCTACGAAACGACGATGTTCGTTCGCAGCCAGGCCGCCGCGGCTGAAGCGGTGACCTTGCTGGACAGGCTTTTCGGCGACGGCGCGCCGCATAACCTGGTCAGGCTTTTCACCCAGGGACACTGGGACTGACAGACGCCGCGGCGGGCAAGACGGATACGTGCACGACCGGTTACGCTTCATGCTTTGACGCAACGAGCGATTCCATGGGCGACGCACGCCGATACCACGATCTGTCCTCACCGTTCCGCATGAAACGCGGTGGCGAGCTGCATGGCGCACGGGTGGCCTTCGAGACCTGGGGCGCGTTGAACGACGCGAAGGACAACGCGATCCTTATCCTCACCGGCCTGTCGCCCAGCGCGCATGCCGCATCCAACGCCGTCGATCCGTCGCCGGGCTGGTGGGAGGAGATGATCGGTCCGGGACGCGCCTTCGACACGGATCGGCATCACGTCATCTGCGTCAACTCGCTCGGCAGCGACAAGGGCTCCACCTGCCCCGCATCGATCGATCCTGCCACCGGCGAGCCGTATCGCCTCGGCTTTCCCGAGCTGTCGCTGGAAGACGTCGCCAATGCCGCGCACGAAGTGGTGACGGGACTGGGCATCGCGCAGCTGGAATGCCTGGTCGGCTGCTCGATGGGCGGCATGAGCGCGCTGGCGTACATGATCCTGCATCCCGGTTCCGCGCGGACGCACATCAGCGTCGACACGGCACCGCAGGCGCAGCCGTTCGCCATCGCCATCCGCTCGCTGCAACGCGAGGCGATCCGCCTCGATCCGCAGTGGAACGAGGGACGCTACGACGGCGAGCAATGGCCGGAACACGGCATGAGCATCGCTCGCAAGCTCGGCGTCATCACCTATCGCTCGGCGATGGAATGGAACGGCCGCTTCGCGCGCATCCGCCTCGATCCGGAGCAGCGCGAGGAGAACGAGCCGTTCGGCTTCGAATTCCAGGTGGAGTCTTACCTCGAGGGCCACGCCCGCCGCTTCAACCGCCAGTTCGACCCAAACAGCTACCTCTACCTTTCGCGTGCCAGCGACTGGTTCGACGTGTCCGAGTACGGCGACGGCGACGTGATGCGCGGCCTGGGCCGCATCGCCGTCGAGCGGGCCCTGGTGATCGGCGTGAGCACCGACATCCTGTTCCCCCTCGAGCAACAGGAAACCATCGCCAAGGGCCTCGAAGCCGCAGGCGCCCAGGTGGAGTTCGTAGCGCTCGATTCGCCGCAGGGACATGACGCGTTCCTGGTGGATATCGAGAACTACAGCCGGGCGATCGGCGGCTTTTTGGGCTCGCTTTCGTAGAGCATCGCGCGCAAGCGCGCTCCCACAGGGGGCTGTTGTAGGAGCGCGCTTGCGCGCGATGGCCTGTGGCCCCAAAGGGCGCCCACGACCCCACCCTGCTATCATCCCCCCGTCCCGCACGCCCCCCGCGCGGCCCCGTCTCAAGAGGTCCGTTCCCATGATCACGGTCGAATTTCCCGGCTGTCGCAAGCTGATCGAGGCCATCGACGCCTCCGTCGCCCAGCCCACCGTCCCCCAGATCACCGATACCTTGCGTACCAAGCTCTGCGAGCTGATCCGCTCAAAGGAAGTCGAGCTTCCGGCCTGCGTCTTCGAAACCGCCGGCGACCACTACGCCCGGCGTGAGCTTTACCGCAGCGACGATCACGGCTACAGCGTCGTGGCGATGACCTGGGGCCCCGGCCAGGGCACCCTGATCCACGATCACAGCGGCATGTGGTGCGTCGAGGGCGTCTGGAACGGCGCGCTCGAGATCGTCCAGTACGAAAAGCTCGGCCACGAGGCCCAGCGCTACCATTTCCGCCCCGTCGGCTCCATCCAGGCCGGCCCCGGCTCCGCCGGCAGCCTGATCCCGCCGCACGAATACCACACCATCCGCAACCCCAGCAGCGACGCCGTGGCGGTCAGCCTGCACATCTACTCGGGTCGCATGACCCAGTGCGCCGTGTTCAATCCCGAAGGCGACGACTGGTACCAGCGCACCGAACGTCAGCTAGGCCTCGACCGCGTCCACTGAATCACGCATAATGCGCGTCCCGTGCCGGAATGGCGGAATCGGTAGACGCAGCGGACTCAAAATCCGCCGCCCTTAAAAGCGTGTGGGTTCGAGTCCCACTTCCGGCACCAAAGATTTACGCGTTTTTTTGAACTTCGCGTTGGTCCGCAATTCGATAGTTGGTCCGCAATTCGTGTCGCCGCCCTCACCTCGCGGGCGGCCGATTCGTCGCAAGATCTGCGACAGGTGACGGGCAACATCAGGCCCATGCGCCAGCGATATCCCTCCCGCAGCAACAAGCCCGCCATCACCGACAAGCGCCTCTGGTGTGAGAAACACCAGACCTCCTACGGCACGCACATGCGCGCCGGATCTCGCATCGTTCGATCGGGTGGCTGCACTGTGTGCAATCGGGAACGCGTCGCCGAATGGGAGCGAATCAACGGTCCGCTGTCGAGGCCATGATCAATCGATCATTCTCAAGCCCAATAGGGCAGGTACTGCATGAATTTCTTTGATCGATTCTCTGGGTCGGCTGGCTTGATCAGGCCAGCGTCCATCGCTTGCTGAATAAGGACCGATACCATCGATCGCCTTCCCTCAGGCATTCGAAGGCGCTCCCTCAACGACTTGTTCGTCATAAAACTTCCGGCGACGCAGTGGATCACGGCATGCTGGTAGCAGGCTTGGAGTCGTTCATTTACCGTCATCTGCGCAAATTGACGCGGTGCGTATAGCGTGACCTTGAAAGAGTTCTGCTCAGCATCGAATCGAATCGGAGGAAGGCCATACATCTCGATTTCTACTCCCGCGCGATATAAGCCCGACCCACGCTCTTCGCAAATGTGATACAGCCGGAAGGCCTTTGCTAGCTTCTCATTCCGCGACTCAGATGAGGTCGATAGCAAGCGCTCGATTCTCTTTGAGGGAAGTAAGCCGCCAGGGTTCGAGACCTCGATGCGATCTGAAAAGATCTCTACCTTTGGACCTGCTCCGGAAACCGAAAAATCCTGATGAATAAGCGCATTGGCAATAATTTCTCTAAGCGCAATCTCCGGATACATTGGCATTTTTCGACGAAAGGCCTTGTCGATTACCTCGCTCTGTGGCAACTGGCCAGTCACATAGCCCATGAGCCCCTCAAAGCTAATCGCATATCCTTTTTGGCCGACCTGCTCGCGAACAGCCTTCACACGAGTGGTTCCGTCATAGACGATAACGCGCATCGCTTTGCGCGAGATGTCGCCGAATTCATCGAGGTGGTGAGCGGCGGATATGGCGCCTAGGTTCGTCACGGATCCTCCGCCTCTTGGATCTCGTGCGATCAACCCCTGATCTTCAAGAAACGAAAGCATCTCCCCTGGACCACCAGGGGTTTGCTTGCGCTCGAGTAGACGGATGACTCCAGTCGAGTCCAGCTTTGTCAGTATTTCCTCGTCGCTCAAATAGACCGATGCAGACAGCTCCTCCCATCGGGGGGTGCGGCTGTGAAGCATCAAATTTCCGATCTCTGGGCGAGAAGCTTTTCTAGTGGACCCACCTGTCCTAATGAAGGCATGGTCCATGGGCTTGCCCCGAATCGCGACGGGCTTTACCTGTGACTCATGTATGAAGACGAATAGCAGATGATCTTGCCCCTGATTTACGGACACCTATCTAAGCGACATTGGCCAGCTTGTACTGCTCTGGGCTGAGGTAGCCCAGGGTCGAGTGCAGCCGGATCCGATTGTAGTCAACCTCAATGTAGTCAAACACATGAGCCTTGGCCTGCTCCCGTGTGGCGAGGTGTTCACCATGGATGGCCTCGACCTTCAGACTGTGGTTCCAACTCTCCATTGCTGCGTTGTCGTAGCAGTTGCCTCTGGCACTCATGCTGGCGATCAAAGCGTATTGCTCCAACAGGGCGCGGTGCTCGCGC
>NZ_WNDO01000048.1 GCF_009912395.1 Luteibacter sp.
CGTTTGAGCCGTGCATGTTCGGCCAACTCCAAGCGTTGTGCCTGATCGTCCTGGTCGTGCCGCCGCGCCTGGGCGCGCCAACTGTACAGCTGGGCAGGCTGCAACCCCAGATCACGAGCCACCGTGGTTACCCCTTCTGTGGCCGCTCGCAACAGTGCCTGCTGCCTGAACTCCAGGCTGAACTCCTGCCCCTTTCTGCCTGCCTTGCTCTTGGTCATCGTCCACCTCCTATTGCGATAGTTAATCGCTTATAGGGGTGTCCGTGAAACGGGGGCAAGATCAGTTCTTCGCCTGCACGCGGGCCGAGCCGATGCGCTCGTCCCACACCTGGGCAGCAGCGTGATACGGAGTGGCAGGCTGCGGCGTGTCGCCGTAGCGCACCAGAGGACGTTTGAATCGCATGGCGTCTCCTTGTGAATCTGTGACATCAGGACGAGGGGTCGCGCAGGCTCGGCCCCGAGCCGCTGCCGCCGTGGTCGCCCGAACGCAGTACGTGGGCGGTGGTGGTGGCCGCATGCGCCACGTGCTGGCGCCTGCGCATGCGCTGCGCCCAGGCAGGTTCCGAAGTGGCGGGCGCCGCGCCGGCACTGGCCGCCACAGCGCCCGGGACGGACGCGCCAGCAGGTGCCGCCGCCTCGGACACGAAGCCCGTCACGCGGTCCTTCATGGCCTGGGTGCCCGCAGCTACGTGCTGCGCCGCCGCCCGGGCACCGGTCCTCGCCACGTTGGCAATGCCTGCGCCCGCGGTGCGGACCGGACCGCCAGCCGATGCGGCCGCGCCGGCCTGATAGGCGGCCTTCGCCCCGCTGGCCAGGGTCGAGGCTGATCGGGCTGCGGCGGCGCCGCCGCCAATGGCCGCGCGCGCGGCGCCCGGCGCCATGCGCGCACCCGCCGCAACGGCTGAACCCGCGCCCGCGACGGCCGCGCCACCGGCCACAGCCAGGCCCGCCGCGCCCACGGCCGTGCCCGCTGCCGCACCGGCGCCAAGCTGCGGCGCCCCGGACACCAGCCCGGTCGCGATCCCCGGCCCGAAGATCCCCAGCCCCAGCATGGCAAGCGAGGCCAGCATGATCACCAGCGCATGGTCGATCGAGGGATCGGCGCCGGGCGGCACCGTGAACTCGCTGAACAGCGTCGAGCCAATGCCCACGATCACCGCCAGCACCAGCACCTTGATGCCCGAGGACACCACATTGCCCAGCACCTTCTCGGCGAGGAAGCTGGTCTTGTTCCACAGCGCGAACGGCACCAGCACGAAGCCGGCGAGCGTGGTCAGCTTGAACTCGATCAGCGTGACAAAGAGCTGCACCGCCAGCACGAAGAAGCACACGATCAGCACCAGCCAGGCCAGAAACAGCACCACGATCGTGTCCAGGTGCGCGAACACCTCGGGGAAGCCCGTCATGTCCCCGATCTGCGCCATGATCGGCTGGCCGGCGGCGATGCCGACCTTGGCCAACTGGCCCGGCTGCAGCAACTGCGCCTGCGACAGGCCGGAGCCGGAAGCGGTCAACCCCAGCCCGGCAAACGAGTTGAAGACGATGCCCGCCAGCCGGTTGAAGTTGCCGATGATGTAGGCGAAGGCGGCCACGTAGAGCACCTTCTTGATCAGGCGCGCCATCACGTCGTCGCCTTGCCCCGAGGCATGGCCCATCGCCCAGAACAGGCCCGCCAGCGTCATGTCGATCGCCACCAGCGTGGCGGTCAGGAACGCCACTTCGCCATTGAGCAGCCCGAACCCCGAATCGATGTAGCGCGAGAACGTGTCGAGGAAGCGGTCGATGACCGCCACATCGTTCATGGGGAGTCCTTCGGCGTGGCCGGCGCTGGAGGCGCAGGAGAGGCCGCCTTGGGCGCATCCTCCTGCCAGAAGCCGCCCGGCGGCGATGCGGGCGGCGTGTACTTGGGCCCGCCCGAGCCGAAGAAACGCCGCCGCGTGGCCTCGGCCACCGCGTTGCACTGCGCATCGCCGATCTTGGCGTGATCGGCCTTGCAGGCTGCTCGCAACTCGCGCAGCCGCTCGGGGTTCGCCACCAGCGATTCGACCGATTCGATGGTTTTGGAGGGGTCGGGCTTCCCGCAGGCAGCCAGCAACAGGACGGCAGAGACGATAAAGATCCTGTTCATGGCGGCCTCACGGGTTGCCATAGAAATTCACCGCATGGGGCGTATACGGCGTGCCGCTGCCCATGAAGCGCCGGCGCACCTCCCGCGCGCGCTCCTGCACCGCTGCCTGGCGCGCCTGCTCCAGCGCCACGGCGCGGTCCTGCGTGAGCTGGAGCCGCTGCGCCTGGATCGACTGCTTGGCCTGCAAGGCCAGAAGCTGATTGGTCGCCTGCATGGCCTGAAGCGCGCCCACGGCGGACTGGCTCTGGCTCACCAGATCGGTCAGCACGCCCTCGTCATCGTTGAGGTTCTTCGACGCCTGGGCCTGCATCCGCATGGCGGTCTGCAACCCGTTGAGCGTGTTCTTCCAGCGCTCCTGCGTGTCGCGGTACATCTGATCGCCGCTGACGGTGGCCGCGTACTGCTCGGGATACAGACGGGCGAATTCCCGGTCCATCGTCGCCACGTCGTAGGCCAGCCCCTTGGCCTGGTCGATCAGGCGCTGGGTCGTCGCGAGGTTGACGCGCAGCCGGTTCACCACGCTGGACGGCAGGCTGGTCAGGTTGCGCGCTTGGTTCTCCAGCATCCGGGCCTCGTTCTGCAACTGCTTGATCTGGTTGTAGATCTGCTCCAGCGTCTGGAGAGCGGTAAGCGTGTTTTGAATCAGATTCGCGGGGTCGATGAAGACAAACGCCGCTGCCGGCTGCGCGGCGCAGAAGGCGAGCGCGCCGGCCAAGGCCACGGCGGCGAGCTTGGGGGTACGAGACTTCATGGTGATTTCTCCTGTGGTTGGGAAGGCAAGGAAGGCGCGGGAAACGTGGACAGCAGGTCGGCCGCCCAGGAGAGGCCGCGATCGCGCAGCCAGGCGCCTGCGAAGCCGGGCACGCCGGCCTCGCGCAGCACGCAGTCGATGTCCTGCTGGGCCTGTGGCGTGGATGCACCGGCAAAGGCCAGCGTGGCCGGCCCCAGGTCGAGGTCGAACACGCGGTTGCCGAGACGGGATTGGTAGTAGTAGTCGCGCTTGGGCTGCGCGGTGGCGACGATCTCGATCTGCCGCCGGTTGAGACCGAACCCTTCGTAGATCGTGCGAATCTGCGGCTCGGCCGCCTGCGGGTTCGGCAGGAAGATTCGGCTGGCGCAGCTTTCGATGATGGCCGGCGCGATGGCCGAGTCCTTCACGTCGGCCAGGCTCTGCGTGGCGAAGACGATCGAGGCGTTTTTCTTCCTCAAGGTTTTGAGCCACTGCCGGATGCGCGCCGCGAACAGCGGGTCGTCGAGGAACAGCCAGGACTCGTCGAGGATCAGCAGCGTCGGCGCGCCGTCCAGCCGTTCCTCGAAGCGCGCGAACAGGTAGCGCAGCACGGCCATCACGGCCGCCTTGCTCGCCATAAGTTCCTCCATCTCGAAGGCCTGGATGTCGGCGGTTCCGAGCCGGTCGTGGTCCGCGTCCAGCAACTTGCCGTGCGCGCCGCCCAGCACATACGGCGCGAGGGCCTGGCGCAGCGCGTTGGACTGCAAGAGAACGGAAAGCCCGGTCATCGTCCGCTGCTCCAGGGGCGCGCCGGCCAGGCTCCCCAGGGCCGTCCATACAGCCTCGCGCTCCGGCGGCCCGACAGCGACACCCTCCTGCACCAGCCGGCCCTCAATCCACTCGGCCGCCCAGGTGCGCCAGCCCTCCCGGTCGATGCGCGCCAGCGGCTGGAAGGCCATGTTCCCGTCCGGACCCAGGTCGTAGTGCTCGCCGCCCAGGCCCAGGATGGTGGCGCGGATCGAGCGGCCCATGTCGAACGCAAAGAGGCGCGAGCCGGGGTAGCGGCGGAACTGCATCGCCATCGTCGCCAGCAGCACCGACTTGCCCATGCCGATGGGGCCGACCACCAGCGTGTTGCCCACGTCGCCGATGTGCGTGACCAGCCGGAACGGCGTCGCGCCATCGGTGCGCGTGACGATCAGCGGCGGGCCGTCGAGGTGCGCATTGCGCTCCTGGCCGGCCCACACGGCCGACACCGGCATCATGTGGGCGAGGTTGAGGGTCGAGACGATCGGCTGTCGGACATTCGCATAGGCGTTGCCGGGGATCGACGAAAGCCACGCATCCACCGCATTCAAGGTCTCGGGGATCGTCACGAACCCGCGCCCCTGGATCACGCGCTCCACCATCCGCAGTTTCTCGTCGGCCACGGCCGGGTCGGCGTCGAGCACCGACACCGTTGCGGTGAGATAGCCGAAGGCCACCTGGTCGCTGCCCAACTCCTGCAAGGCCGCGTCCGCGTCGGCGGCCTTGTTGCTGGCGTCCGTGTCCACCAGCGGCGTCTCCTGCTGGAAGATGGTTTCGCGCAGCAGCGCCACCACGTTCTTGCGCTTGGCGAACCACTGGCGGCGCAGCCGCACCAGTTCCTTCTCGGCCTCGGCCTTGTCCAGGCAGAGGAAACGGGTTGACCAGCGGTACGCGAAGCCCAGGCGGTTGAGGTCGTCCAGAATTTCCGGCCAGGTCGAGGTCGGAAACCCACGCACCGAAGCCACGCGCAGGTGCTGGTCGCCCAGCACGGGTGCCCGGCCCCCGACCAGCGCGCAGTCGGTCAGCAGCGCGTCGATGTGGAACGGCACCTCGGGCACGCCAACGTGGTAGCGCCGCGTCGAAATGGTCGTGTGCAGGTAGGTCAGCATCTGGCTGTCGTCCAGCCAGGCGATTTCCGGCATCACGCCGTCGAGCAGGTCGAAGACGCGATCGGTTTCTGCGACGAAGGCATCGAGCCGGCCGCGCCAGTCCACGCCTTCGGTGGGCCGGTTCTCGTACAGCATTCCCGCTGCGCGGGCGCGCGACTCCTCGGGCGGCAGATACACCAGCGTCAGGTGGTAGCCGCTCTCGAAGTGCTGGTCCGAATCCTCGAAGGCCGCACGACGTTTCTCATCCACCAGCCACGACAGCGGCTCTGGGAACTCGGAGTGCGGGTAATCGGCGGCGGCGCGGCGCTCGGCCTCCACGAACAAGGCCCAGCCGGAACCCAGCCGGCGCAGCGCGTTGTTTAAGCGCGCCGACGTGGCGATCAACTCGCCCTGCGTGGCGCTGTCCAGGTCCGGCCCGCGAAACCGGGCCGTGCGCTGGAAACTGCCGTCCTTGTTCAGGACGACACCCGGCGCCACCAGTCCGGCCCAGGGCAGCCAGTCGGCCAGCAGCGCCGGGCGCTGGCGGTATTCGGCTAGGTTCAGCATGGCATCCCCTCACACATCCAGCAGCGGGCGGTGCTTGATGTGCCGCGAGAACACCGCCATGAACTGCGGATCGACGCGCGCACCCCACACCGCCAGCGAATGGCCGACGATCCAGAGCACCACGCCCGGAATCCACAGTTGCGGGCCCAGCCCGACCGCGGCGGCCAGCGTGCCGTGGGCGATCGCCACGGTGCGCGGCGCGCCGCCCAGCAGGATCGGCTCGGTGAGCGAGCGATGCAGCGGCACCTCGAATCCAAGGTCATCGGTGGTGGCCGTCATGCCAGCATCGCCCCGCCCGAGAAGCTGAAGAACGACAGGAAGAAGCTGGAAGCCGCGAACGCGATCGACAGGCCGAAGACGATCTGGATCAGCTTGCGGAAGCCCCCGCTGGTGTCGCCGAAGGCCAGCGCCAGGCCGGTGGCGATGATGATGATCACCACCACGATGCGCGCCACCGGCCCCTGGATGGATTCGAGGATGGATTGCAGCGGCGCTTCCCAGGGCATGCTGGAGCCGGCCGCGTGCGCGGGCGCGGCGAAGGCGAGCAGCAGCGCCAAAGCCGCCGAAGGCAGGCGCGGTTTGACGGAAATACGCGGAATCGTCATGTCGAATCTCCTGTGGTGGATGACGGGGGTTGAAAAATTGGTGAAGACGGGATGGCCGGAAAACCCGGCGCAAGGGCGGTGTCGAGCTGGTAGCCGTGTGAATCGAAACCGATGACGCGCGCGATCTCGCGCACGTGGCGGGCGCGGCCACGCCCGGCGATCAGCACGATGACGTTCACGGCCTCGGCGATCAGCGCGCGCGGCACTGTGACGCTGACCTCCTGCACGAGCTGTTCGAGGCGCACCAGCGCGCCCCGGGCCGTGCCGGCGTGGACCGTGGCGATGCCGCCCGGATGCCCGGTGCCCCAGGCCTTGAGCAGATCCAGGGCTTCGGCGCCGCGAACCTCCCCGACCACGATGCGGTCCGGCCGCAGCCGCAGCGTGGCGCGCACCAGGTCGGCCATGGAACTGACGCCGGGCTCCGTGCGCATGCCCACGTGGTCGTCGCTGCGGCACTGCAACTCCACCGTGTCTTCGAGGATCAGCACGCGGTCGTGCGTGTGGGCGATCTCGTCGAGCAGCGCATTCGCCAGCGTCGTCTTGCCGGTGCTGGTGCCGCCGGCCACGACGATGTTCAGGCGCTCGCGCACGGCGGCGCGCAGGAACGCCGCCTGCGCCTCACTCATGATCCCGTCGGCTACATAGTCGGCCAGGGTCATGATGCGCAGCGCCCGCTTGCGGATCGCGAACGAAGGTGCCCGCGTGATCGGCGGCAGCACGCCCATGAAGCGCTCGCCCGTCTCGGGCAGTTCGGCCGAGAGCAGCGGCGCACCCGGATGCACCTCGGCGCGCACATGCGCCGCCACCAGCCGGATGATCCGTTCCGCGACCGGTGCCGGCAGCTTGTGGCTCGTGGGCGCACGGCCCGTGCCCAGCCGGTCCACCCACAGGGAGCCGTCCGGGTTCAGCAGCACCTCCACGATTTCAGGGTCTTCCAGGGCGGCTGCAATCTCCGGCCCCATCGCGGTGCGCAGCATGCGGATGCGGCGCTTGGAGCCTTTGTTGTCATCCCCCTCGGCATGGTCCTGCGGTGGGTCGATACGCTTCATGGCGCGCCTCCTTCATCGGAGCCGGGGGGCTCGCCTTCCTGTGGCGCCGAGAAGGCTGGCCCGATCTCTTCGTGAACCTCGCGCACCAGGCTGCGCCCGCGCTGGATGTGGCGGGCGAGCTGTTCGATGAACTGCGCGTAGCGCGCGCGGCCGTGGGCGCGCACCGCCTCCTGCTGCTGCTCGGGCACCGGCAGCGCCAGGGTCAGGTAGTGGCGCACGTACAGCGCCACCGCCTCGATCAGGATGGCCTGGTCGCGCTCCAGCCGGTCGCACTGACGCGACAGGCGGTCCAGGCGCCTGGCCATCGCCGCCTCGCGCTGATCCATCGCGTCGGGCGAGAGGAAGGACGCCAGCGCCGCCGCGATCACCGAGGACTTCGAGGCGCCCCGGTGCGCCGCGAAGTCCTCCAAATGCTTCGCGTGCTCGGGCTCGATGAAGATGTTCAGGCGAGAACGGCGATGGTTGAGGCTCATAGCGCGATCCCGTCGTCAGGGTCCAGCGCGGCCAGCCGGGCGGTGCGCATGAGCTGGCGATCGAGATCGCGCGGCAGCAGCGGCGCGTCGTCGTCGCGCTCGTCGTCCAGCAGGATCAGGTCGCCGTCGTCGGGCATGTACGCGGGCATCTGCGCCACCTCCAGTTCAGGCTTAAGTTGGTGGCCGCCTTCGTCCGCCAAGCCAGCCGCATCGGTGTTCTCGATACCAGCCACCGGCACCGGAACGGCCAGGCCGCTCCAGTCGTCCAGGCGGCCGGCGGGCCGATCCACGTAGGCACCAGCGACCAGCACAGGCGGCGCCAGCACGCGCCGCGTAAAATTCCCGTCCTGGTAGTACCGCAGCTTCTTCGCCCGGATCGGCGGATGGCCCGAGACCATCACCACCGCGTCGTCGGGCGGCATCTGCATCACTTCGCCGGGCGTGAGCAGCGGCCGCGCCGTCTCCTGACGCGACACCATCAGGTGGCCCAGCCACGGCGCCAGCCGGTGGCCCGCGTAGTTGCGCTGCGCGCGAAGCTCCGTGGCTGTGCCCAGCGAATCGGAAATGCGCTTGGCCGTGCGTTCGTCATTGGTCGCGAACGCGATGCGCACATGGCAGTTGTCCAGGATCGAGTGGTTCGGGCCGTAGGCCTTGTCGATCTGGTTCAGGCTCTGCGCGATCAGGAAGGCGCGCAGGCCGTAGCCCGCCATGAAGGCCAGCGCCGACTCGAAGAAGTTCAGCCGGCCCAGCGCCGGGAACTCGTCGAGCATCAGCAGCAGCCTGTGGCGGCGCTCGATGCCATCGGAGCCGTCCAGGGATTCGGTCAGGCGCCGGCCGATCTGGTTGAGGATGAGCCGGATCAGCGGCTTCGTGCGCGAGATGTCCGAAGGCGGGACGACTAGGTACAGCGAGACCGGGTGCCCGGCGGAGATGAGATCGGCGATGCGCCAGTCGCAGCGCGAAGTGACTTCCGCCACCGTGGGGTCGCGGTACAGGCCCAGGAAGCTCATGGCGGTGGACAGCACGCCGGAGCGCTCGTTGTCCGACTTGTTGAGCACCTCGCGCGCAGCGGAGGCGACCACCGGGTGCGGTGTATCGCCCAGGTGCGGCGTGCTCATCATCCGGTGCAGCGTCGCCTCGAAAGGACACGCCGGATCACTGAGGAAGTTCGCCACGCCGCGCAGCGTCTTGTCCTCGCCCGCGTAAAGCACGTGCAGGATCGCGCCCACCAGCAGCGCGTGGCTGGTCTTCTCCCAATGGTTGCGCCGCTCCAGCGCACCTTCCGGGTTCACCAGGATGTCGGCGATGTTCTGCACGTCGCGCACCTCGTGCGCGCCGCGCCGGACTTCGAGCAGCGGGTTGTACGCGGCCGATTTCGCATCGGTCGGGTTGAACAGCAGGCAGTGCGAGAAGCGCGCACGCCAGCCGGCGGTCAGCGCCCAGTTCTCGCCCTTGATGTCGTGGATCACGGCCGAGCCGGGCCAGGTGAGCAGCGTGGGCACCACGAGGCCCACGCCCTTGCCGGACCGTGTGGGTGCGAAGGCCAGCACGTGCTCCGGGCCGTCATGGCGCAGGTACCTGGGCAGCCGGCGGCGCAACTGGCGATCCAGCCGGCCCAGGAAGACCCCGGCATCGCCGGCGAGGCCCGCCTTCTCGATCTCCTCGGGTTCGGCCCAGCGGGCCGAGCCGTAGGTCGTGACGCGCCGCGCCAGCCGTGAGCGCCACACCGCCATGCCGATGGCCACGCCCGTGGCAAGCAGTCCGCTGCCCGCCGCGATGGCGCCGCCGCGCACGAACACCTGCGGCGCATAGGCGTCGTACCAGTACCACCACTCGAACAGCTTCCAGGGCTCGTACACCGGCAGGCCGCCCAGGTCGAACCACGCCGGCCCCAGGCGCGGCTGGTGGCCTAGCGCCTGCGCAGTCCATTGCGTGGCGGCCCACACGCCGCCCAGGGCCACCCCGGCCACGGCCCCGATCTGGCCGTAGAGGATGCCGGTGTGGGCACCTTGGGACATGAACACCTCCTTTCGCAGTCATTCCAGGTACGCAAGCGCCCACGCGGCGCCGCTCGGGCAAGTCTGGAATCAAGTGCCCGCGCGGCACACCCATGCAGGCGTAGCGCAGCGCAGGCCATGCGATGCAAGGCCGTTCGCAGCCGCCCGCCATGCACGGCGAAGGCAGCGTGTCTCAGGAAAGAAGGATCGCCAGGAACGCATCCCGCGTCCAAGGCCGATGCGCCAGCGCCCTGGCGCGGCGCGCACTACGGCGCGGCGGTGGCGGATGCGTCGCGCATGGCCCGCACGTGCTCGACGAAGCGCCGCACCGAGGCGTGCAGCGGCTGGCCGTCCCGCGGTGGCTTCCACAGCATGTGGGTGACCAGTTCTGCCTCCGGGTCGGCCAGCGGAACCATCGCCAGGTCGGGGCGCGCCATCGACTGCATGTGCCCGACGTCCACCAGGCCGACGCCATAGCCCGCGCCGATCTGCGTCATGAAGCTGGCGAGGCTGCCCGCATTGCCCGCGATGGTGAGTTCGGCGCCGTCCGCCTCTTTGCGCAGCAGCCGGTCCACCTGGTGGTGCACGCCGGGCTTGTAGGCCGGGTCGCAAACGATCAGCGGCTGGTCAATCACGTCGGACAGGGCCAGTGTCGGCCGGCCCGCCAGCGCGTGTCCTGCGCGCATCAGCACCAGCAGGCTGTACGACCACGCCGGCTCCTGCACCAGGCCCTCGGCCACGCAGAGGCCGAAGGTGAAACCCACATCGATTTCTTCGCGCCGCAGCGCCTCGGCCATCAGCAGCGTGCGCAGTTCGATCAGTTCCAGCCCGATCTCGGGCACTCTCTCGCGCCACAGGGCCAGGCACTGTGAGAGCATGGGCTGGATCAGGCCATCGGCGATGCCGATGCGCAGCGGCAGACGCTCGCGCCCGTCCACCTCGCGCGCCCCCCGCGTGGCCTGCTCGATGGCATCGAAGACGCCGCGCACTTCTTCGAGCATCCGGGCGCCCGCGGGCGTGATGCGCGTGCCGGCCGGCGAGCGCACCAGCAGTTCCACGCCCACGTAGTCCTCCAGTTCGCGCACCGCGCGCGACAGCGCCGACAGATCCATCGGAATGCGCTCGGCCGCGCGGTGGAAGTGCTGCTCCTCGGCCACGGCGCGGAAGTAGCGGAGATGGCGCAATTCGATCATGCCGGCCTCGCAGCAAGTACCGGGCAGGCCCTTCTGTCTCGCTCTTCGGGCGCGCTTGGGAAGTATCGCAAGTGTCTGAACTGCATGTTGCCTCCGCTGATGTGATGTGCTGCTATGTCATCCGCTGTTGGCGGCCACGGGCCACGCCCTCCTTCTGGCCAGAGGGCAGGGACACGGGGCGGGCGCCCGAGCGTCCTCATCGCCTGCCGCACCGCAGCGCTGGCACTCGCACGCGATCGTCACCGCCGAGCCGGCCAGCGCCAGCCCCTGCGCGCGCGCCTGCCGCTCCAGTTCGGCCAGCAGCGCCGCGTCGGTGACAGCCACGCTGCGCTCGCAATCGCGGCACACCAGCCGCAGCAGGTGCCCGTCGAAGCCGGCCGGCTTGATGCGGTACAGCGCCTTGCGGTGATGGCTCCACTCGCGCAGCAGCAGGCCGTGCGCTTCCAGTTCATTCATGGCCCGGTACACCGTGCCCAGGCTGGCGCGGGTGCCACGTTGGCCCATGCGTCGGTACACATCTTCCACTCCCAAGGGCTGCGGCTCGGCGGCTTGCAGCACCTGCATCACCCCGATGCGCGCCACACTCAGGCGTATGCCCGCGACCCGTAGGCGCTGGAGCAAGGAATCAGCGCCCATCGCGTGGCGCTGCGAAAGGTCGGCGGCGCTCGGTCGCATCCACGCCCGGCGCTACCGCCGCCCCTCCCGCGCCCGCATGGAAGGCCGCAGGCACCACGCGCCGAACCCCAGCGCCGGAAGGCCCAGCGCGGCCCACGACGACGCATCCCAAACGCCGTCGCCCACCAGCGCCGAGACGAGGCCCACGATGCTGACCACGCCGATCAGCAGCGGCCAGCGAAAGATCATCCACAGCGAACGGGCCGCCGGGCGCGTCATGCGATAGCCCCTTTCGGCTCGCGCGCCTTGGCCTGCGCGCCCGCAGGCTTGCGCAGCCACAGTTAGATGCCGCTGCCCAGCACCACGATGGTGATGAGCGTCAGCAGCGCCCAGATGATCTTCAGCGGCAGGCCGCCGTAGTCGCCGAAGTGCAGCGGCTGGGAAAGGAACAGCGCCTTCAGGTACCACGGCATGTCCGGCATGGCGGACAGCTTGCCCGTCTGCGCGTCGATCAGGGCCATGCGCGGCATCCGCTTCGTCAAGGGCGTCGTGCCCCGGGTAAAAGCCACGAAATGGTGCGCGCCTGCATTGGGCGTGCCGGGAAACTGCATGAAGTACACCTCCCGATTCGGCGCGGCCGCTCGGGCCGATGCCATGACGGCATCCATCGAAGCCCGCTGCGTCACCGGCGGCACGTTCCTGTAAGGCATCAGCACTTCAGCCGCAGCCGTGGCCCTCCATTGCGCGAACAAGGGCTCGTTCAAGGTATTGATCACGCCCGTGCCGCCCACCACGACCACCCAGGCCACGGTGACGATCCCCAGCAGGTTGTGCAGGTCGATCCACAGCACGCGCGGCCCGCGCGCCACCCGCACGGTGGCGAAATCCAGCTTGCGCATGAAAGGCGTATAGACCACCACCCCCGAGACCACCGCCACCACCAGCAGCAGCCCCATCGCGCCCAGGAACAGCGTGCCGGGCAGCCCGGCATACATGTCGAAGTGCAGGCGGAACATGACGGACATGAATCCGGTATCCGGCCCTTGCGCCTTCAGCACCTCTCCCGTGCGCTGGTCGAAGGACTGGAAATACAGGCCCGGCCACTCCCCCCGATCCGGCTTTCTGGCGGTCTCGGCTGTGGTGACGCTCAGCGCATGCGGCTCGTCCTCCGGGAAAAACAGAGAGACGGCGACATGGCCTGCTGGCCGCGCCGCCAGCGCCTTCTGAACGATGCTCCCCAGCGTGGGCGCGGGCGTGCCCGGTGCGACACCCGCCTCGGACGGATGCGGATCGAGCCAGTCCTCGATCTCGTGCCCGAAGATCAGCGGCAGACCCGTGATGCACAGCATGAGCAGAAACAGCATCGACACGAGGCTGCTCCACTTGTGCACCCAGATCCACTGGCGCAGCGTGCTCGACCTCATGTCGCGCTGCCGTCAGAAATCCATGCTGGCGGACAGCAGCACTGTCCGAGGTGCTCCTAGATATACCCCCGGAGAAAGATAGCTGGCAGATGCCCAGTAGGCTTTGTTGGTGAGGTTGGCCACGCTGGCGCGCAGCGTCACATCCTTGCCGCCAACCTTCATAGCGTAACGCGCCCCCGCGTCCCACAGGGTATAGCCCGGAATCGACAACGTATTGGTCGGATTGACGTATTGCTTGCTCATGCGTGTGACCCGACCCGTCAACGTCAGGCCCGGTACGCCCGGCACATCCCATTCCACATTCAGTTTGGCCAGGTAATTGGGCACACCGGTGGCGGGATTGCCTTCATTGACACCATCAGGGGTTTTTCGCAAACGGGCGTCAATGTAAGTCAGCCCGCCCAGCAGGCGCAATCCATGCATGGGCTCGCCGAACAGACTCATTTCCAGACCCTGATTGTGCTGCTGGCCATGGACGCGGAAATAATTGTCGGGGCCAACAGCGGCACTCGGTCTCTCTATGCTGAAAAGGGCAACTGTAGCCCCGAAGCCGCCGCCATCGTATTTAATGCCAATCTCTTTCTGGCGCGTTTTGTAAGGTGGTAGCACTTCTCCTGGATTCAGAATATTTGGATTGGTGGTTAACAACGGCGCCGTATCGCCTTGCGCTAGTCCCTGGATATAACTCCCGTAGACAGAGATGTTGTCCGCTGGTTTGAGCAACAGCGCAACACTGGGTGTCGTGGCGGTGCGGCTGTATGAGGCAACCCCATAGGGTATATTTGCTGATTTAACCTCCTGATGACGCAAGCCCACGGTCAATTAAACACGATCATTCAACGTAGATAAAGTGTCCGCTAATACTATGCTTCTGAAACTACTGGCCGCTGTCGAGTTCTCTTGCATCTGTCCAAACTGGAGGGCAAGGGGAACAGCGGGCAGGTAGATGTTTCCATCGGGCACAACACCTAGCGCCGGCGCATAGAGGGTCGAGATTTTGTTTCGATACCAGTCAGCACTGAACACCATCTTGTGCAAAACCGGCCCAGTCTCGAGTTGACCACGAATACCTGCGCGATAGCTTTCCTTCTTTGCCGGTGCGTGGTAGCTTGTAAAAGACCGCTTTGTTGTGCCGATGTTATCGACAAGCGGTTCATATGGATCAATGGAGTCGTACGCAATTCGGCTCTGTCCTGCGCCCGCAAAAATCTGCCAATTGCTGCTGATGTCATATTCAGTAGTCACTTGGACAGAATCCATTTTTTCGGTCGACCATGCCGAAGGGTCTGTTGCATTGATTTTTAAATCTGGGGCGCTTGGAACGGCGGTACCTTGGTAATTTGCGAGATAATATTTTGTGGGAGCGCGGTTGTCGTGGTACGACTGCGAAATGAGATCCAAGGCAACCCGTAAATCGCGGCCACGATAGTCCAATGCAAGCGCAGCAAGCGAGGTGCGCCGTGAATTGCCATCCCTTGGCGTTTCACCGTTCTGGTAGCGGCCATTGAAGCGAACGCCCCATTCGCCTGTCTCGCCAAAACGGCGGCCCATGTCCACCGCTGTCCCGAACTGCGAGTCCGTCGCATAGTCGAAGGTCAGTCGAGCAATGGGCTTGTCGGGCGCGCGCTTGGTGACGATGTTCAGGGTCCCGCCCGAATCGCCCGAAGGTGAGATTCCGTTGAGCAGCGCGCTGGGCCTTTCAGTACTTCAACCCGCTCGGCGTAGTCGATCTGGTTGAGGTAGTTGGGGGCGAGGCCATACATGCCATTTATCTGCACCGCCCCTTCTGCGCTACCGGTTCGTGGCCCAATGCCGAAGCCACGCATCATGAATGTGTTTGCAATAAATACACCTCCTGACCCAGGGCTCGCCACTGTGGCCGACGGGTCCATGCTCAATACATCAGCCAAGGTCTTGGCCTGCTGGTTCTCAATAAACTCGGCCGTATAGCTGGTTTGACTGTAGGGCGTGTCCATGTAGTTGTCGCATCCCGGATGATTGCATAAGCGAGAATCGCTATCCACTCTTCATGGCCCGAGCGGTGATGCGAGGATTGATAGAGTCACTGCAATCACCTCCGGAGGTCCAAGCATGCTGATCGCCCTGCACAGGAACGCCCGCACCACGCCCGCCGTGCGT
>NZ_WNDO01000049.1 GCF_009912395.1 Luteibacter sp.
TGCGCTGCGAAAACGTGCCTTCGAGTAGCAAAAATGGCTCGCGGCACCCTCCAAGTTCGAACGATCGCAAACTTGCAATCAGGGGCACGAAGCAGCAACTTCTGTCGGCCAGTACTTCAGCAGCCTGCTAGAGTGTTTTCGCTGCTACGCCGGAATGCACAAACACCGATTTTTCAGGACTTTTTTCACGTTTCTGGCGTCATCGTGCGAGGGGGGGTGAATCCACCCCCGTGGTGCGCCACGTTATGCAGGTAATGAAAAAGACTGATGTCCTGGCCACCTCGATGGAAATGGCGAGAGAGGGCCTCGCCCTCAACCCTTCCGATGCGTTCGAGTTCATCGCGCAGCTCATTGCAGAGGAGAATCCGGCCTGGGATACCTATGACCGAAAGGTAGAGCGCCTGCTCAAGTTGGGCGCATGCATCTGGAGCCTGCGGCGCGACTTGATCACGCCCTCGCCCGCGCACCAACCGCCTCCCCGCTGAGCAGAGGTATGCGTCACTTCGTGTTCGAGGCGGAAGACCCTCAGCCCGGATAGGCCTCGTCCGTCGGCGATCAGCGGCCGCGCGTACCTTGCTGGCGCCAATCTCCACGCGAGAGGACTATCTGGAAGCTGCGACACCTGCCGTGGAAGGAGGTGCGGCACCAGCAGTCCACAAGTCCATGAACCTTCGGTTCGCCTCGAGCTTGAGCTCAGCCAACTCGTTGAGGGCGTTCGGCAGGGCACCGGGGCCGAGCTCGCGCAACGTGTTGTAGAGGGTGGCCTCGGACGCAGCCCAGGCAGCGTAGAGATCCTCGTCGAATCGAGCCATCGTGGTCTCCTTTTGCATTCGTGCACGGAGCGTGCGAGCACACGCCACTTGCCTGGGAATATTAAGCGACTACAGATTGGATCGCTATCGCGAGCCTGGAATTTGAGCTCCTCCAGATAGAGGATGCACACGCCCAATCCACCGCCCGTCAGTAGCCGGGGGGCCGCTACCTGCCCGTCTACACAGCAACGGCGGATGGGGCGGGCGGGCTGCCGAGTCCGGCGCTCATGCGCAAGAGCGATCGACAGCACTTGTGAGAGCATGTGCCCAGAGTGCGAGCTGGCAGGCATCGATGGCAGGAAGCCAACCGGTCCGTCAGGCGCCTGACGATCGAAAACTCATCGACGGTGACGATCGAGTGCCAGCGCCGGACGAAGGATTTGGCAGATGGGTCTCGCCCCTCACCAGCAAGCACTTTCTACATCACAAGACGACACGAGGATGTATCGGCCACAGCGCCTGGTCTGTTTCCGACGTCACACGCGGCCTCGTCATACCCAACGACGCTACCGAAGGTGCCGGACCGGCTCCATGCCCCATACCGGCGTAACGATCCCTTCCATTCGCGCCTTCAACTGCAGCGCAAGGTAGAGCGAGTAGTGGCGCGACTGGCTGAGATTGCCACCGTGGAACCACAGCGCCGTCTGGCAGGTCGGCTTCCACATGTTTCTCAACTCACCCTCCCAAGGGCCTGGATCTCGGGCGGTGTCAGAGCCCACTCCCCAGCACTTGCCCACCCGATCGGCCACCTCTGGAGACACGATGTCCGCCACCCACGCATTCATCGAGCCGTACCCGGTGGCATACACCAGCAGGTCAGCCTCCAACGTCTCCCCGCTGGTCAGCACCACGCGGTCGGCCTCGATGCGTGCGATGCCCACGCCGCTGCGCAAGCCAATCTTGCCCTCGGCTACAAGTTCCGAGGCACCGACATCGATGTAGTACCCAGATCCACGGCGCAGGTACTTTGTGTGCAAGCCTGAACCATCCTCCCCGAAGTCGAGCATGAAGCCAGCATCGCGCAACCGCGCATAGAACTCAGCATCCGCCTCGGCGATCTCTTCGTAGATCGGTACATTCATCTGCGCCGAGAGCTTCAGCGGCGTGGAAGCCTGGATCAAGTCAGCACGCTCCGCATCGATGCCACGCTCGAGCGCGTCCTCGGAGTAGAGCTTGCCGATCACGCGTTGCATCAAGGTGTCGGACTTGACGATGAGCGTCGACGAACGCTGGAGCATCGTGACCTGCGCGCCGTGCTCCCACAGATCCGCGCAAATGTCGTGGGCCGAATTGTTCGAACCGAGCACCACGCAGCGCTTCCCGCGCCAGGCTTCGCCGCCTTCGTAGGCACTCGAGTGGGATTGCGTGCCTGTGAAGGTCTCGTGTCCTTCGATGACCGGCGTGCTCGGATAGCCTGAGACGCCAAGCGCGAAGACCAGTTGCTTGGGCCGCAACACGATCGCCTCACCCTCGCGCTGCACCCTGACCACCCACTCTTGCGCGGCTTCGTCATAGCAGGCGCTCTCGCAACTCGTGGACGACCAGTAATTGATCTCCATGATGCGGGTGTACGCTTCGAGCCAGTCCCCGAGCTTGTCCTTGGGCGTGAATACTGGCCAGTCCTCGGGAAAGGGCAGGTAGGGAAGATGGTCGTACCACACAGGATCGTGCAGGCACAACGACTTGTAGCGCTGGCGCCAGGAATCCCCTGCCTTTGCATTGCGCTCGATCACAAGGGTAGGCACATCCAGGCGACGCAGTCGCGCCGCCAGCGCGATGCCGCCTTGCCCGCCGCCAACGATGACGCAATAGGGCTGCTCGGTACGGCCAAGTGCCGCCGCTTCGCGCTCGCGCTCCTCCAGCCAAGTCGTGCGCCCCGGCCCGTAGTGGTGGGAGGTTCCCAACGGACGCCGACGCCCCTTGCGTTCCTCGAAACCCTTGAGTTCGCGCAAGGCGGTAAAGAAGGTCCAGCATTGGCCGGCGCGCAGTCGCAGGTGCCCCTGGCCTCGTCCCACTGCAGTCTCGAAACGGAACCATGCACTCACGACCTCGCCTTCGCACTGCACACTTGCGCGATCAAGCGCCCAGGCGATCGAGCCGTCCATCCGCGGTAGCACGTGCGAGAGCATCTCTCGTACCGAAGCCACGCCCTCGACCGTCTTGATGTTCCAAGTGAACGCAAGGAAGTCGCGCCAGAAGCAGTCGGGCTCGAACAAGCCATCCAGCGCCTCCAGCTTTTGCTGGGATAGTGTGTCGGCCAGGGCTTCGAGCCACTCAGCGACTTGTGCGGCAGCCGTGGAAGAGTTTTCGGAATCGGAAGAGGTTTGGACGATCATGGGGAAAGGGGCGGGGGTTGTCTCTATTGCTCTCGTGGGGCTCTCGCGAGGTGGATCTTCAATCAGGGAGGTTCTGGAGATGACACGCTGCCTGGTGCCCACCACCCTTGTCCTCCAGCACTGGCGCCTCGCTGCGACAGCGGTCGAATGCATGACGACAGCGGGTATGGAAATGGCAGCCAGCAGGCGGGTTCACCGGGCTCGGCACGTCACCCTTGAGCACGATGCGCCGATGGCCCTTGGCTTGACCAGGCGCAGCCGACAGCAATGCCTGTGTGTAAGGATGGCGAGGCGCGGCGAACAGATTGCACGCAGTGCCTTGCTCAACGATACGGCCGAGGTACATCACTGCCACGCGGTGCGTCATGTGTTCGACGATACCCAGGTCGTGGCTGATGAACAGCAGCGCTAAGCCGAGCTCGGCCTGCAAGTCCTGCAGCAGGTTGACGATCTGCGCCTTCACTGACACATCGAGCGCCGAGACCGCTTCATCGCAGATCATGAGCTGGGGATTCGAAGCCAATGCGCGCGCGATGCAGATGCGCTGGCGCTGGCCGCCCGAGAACTCATGAGGATAGCGGCGCGCGGCAGCCGCACGAGGTCCAGCAATCGCTCCACGCGGGCGCGTTGCGCTTGCTCAGACAGATGAGGCTCGAAGTTTTCGATGGGCTCGGCCAGCACCTGCGCGACGGTCATGCGCGGGTTGAGGCTGGCGAACGGGTCTTGGAACACAACTTGCAACTTCTGCCGCATCGGCCGCAATTGCCGAGCGGACAGGTTGTCGATGCGCTGTCCGTCCAGTCGCACTTCGCCTGCGGTGAGGTCGAACAGGCGCAGCACCGATCGACCGACGGTCGATTTTCCGCATCCTGACTCACCCACCAGCGACAGAGTCTCGCCACGCTCCACATGGAACGAGACGCCATCCACCGCATGCACCTTTCCCGTCGCCTGACCAAGCCAGCTGCGCTTGAGCGGAAAGTGCTTCTTCAAGTCCTTGACTTCGAGAAGATGGCTCATGCGACAAGCTCCATGGGATTCGTCTCGGCGGGCGCGTGATGGCAGGCCGCGAAATGGCCGCTGGACTTGGCTTCAAGCGCGGGCATCGCCCGATGGCACAGCTCGGTCGCCTGGGCACAACGGCCAGCAAACAGGCAGCCGTCGATGCGCTGCTTCAGACTCGGAACCATGCCCGGAATCTCGGCCAGCCGCGAACGCTGGCCATGCTGCGACGCTCCAGGCCGCGGAATCGCCGCGAGCAGGCCGCGCGTGTAGGGATGCCGTGGGCGCGCGAGCAACTCCGCGACCGGCGCCTCCTCGACCTTGCGGCCGGCATACATCACCATCACGCGCTCGGCCACGTCGGCGACCACACCAAGATCGTGCGTGATCAGCACGATGGCCGCGCCGGTACGATGCTTGAGCTCGGCCATCAGATCCAGGATCTGCGCCTGAATGGTGACGTCCAGTGCGGTTGTCGGCTCATCGGCAATCAGCAGCTTCGGATTGCAGGCGAGCGCCATCGCGATCATCACGCGCTGCCGCATCCCGCCTGACAACTGGTGCGGATACTCATGCAGACGGCGCTCGGGGGCCGGAATTCCCACCAGCTGCAGCATCTCGACGGCACGCCTCGCGGCCGCGCGCTTGTCGAGCTTCTGATGCAGGCGCAACGTCTCGGCGATCTGGAAGCCCACCGTCAGCACCGGGTTCAGGCTCGTCATCGGCTCCTGGAAAATCATGGAGATCTCGTTGCCGCGCACCGCGCGCAGCGCGGCGTCGTCGAGCGCCAACAGGTCGCGCTGCTGGAAACGGATGCGCCCCGCGATCTTGGCTGGCGGCTCGGGCAACAGGCGCAGCAATGACATCGAGGTGACGGACTTGCCGCATCCTGACTCGCCCACGATCGCCAGCGTCTCGCCTTCGTTCACGTGAAACGACAGACCATCGACGGCGCGGTTGATGCCGTCGGGCGTACGAAAGTGGACGCGCAGGTTCTCGACTTCAAGCAGTGCCATCTCAGATCCCCTTGGCCACGCGCGGGTCCAGCGCATCGCGCAACCCGTCGCCCAGCAAATTGATGGCCAGCACCGTGGCCGACAGGAACACGGCCGGGATGAAGACGATGTAAGGCTTCACCTGCCACAGTGCCCTGCCCTCGGCCATGATGTTGCCCCACGAGGGCGTCGAGGGTGGAATGCCTGCGCCGATGAACGACAACATGGCCTCGATGATCATCGCGCTGGCGCAGATGTAGGTGGCCTGCACCATCATTGGCGCGATCGTGTTGGGCAGGATGTGGCGTCGGATGATTCGCAGCGTTGGCGTACCTGTAGTGATGGCCGCGTCCACGTAAGCCTGCTCGCGCAGTGAGAGCACCACGCCGCGCACCAGCCGCGCCACGCGCGGGATTTCCGCGATGGTGATGGCGATGATCACATTGCCGATGCTGCCACGCGTGAGCGCCATCAGCGCGATGGCCAAAAGAATCGGGGGAATCGACATGAGCGCATCCATTGCGCGCATGACCGGACCGTCCGCCCAGCGCACGAAACCCGACAGCAGACCGATCGCGAGCCCGATCGCGGTGGCAATGCAGGCCACCGAAAACCCCACGACAAGCGAAACCCGTGTACCCAGAAGCACACGCGAGTAGACGTCGCGACCGAGCATGTCGGTGCCGAACCAAAATTCGGCAGACGGTGCACGCGTGCGCCGCGCCGGCGCGATCGCGCTCGGGTCCACAGTGCCGAGCCAGGGGGCAAAGAGTCCGATCAGCACCAGGACCAACAGCAGGCCCCCGCCGATGGCGATCGTGGGATGGCGGCGGACGAAGCCAATCCAGCCGCGACGCACCTTTACCGGCGGCAGCAGTTCGGGCTGCTTAGCAGCCTCGGACGCAGGCACGGGCATCGCGCGCACTTCCATGGGAATGTGAAGGGAGTTCAATACCGAATCCTCGGATCTAGCAAGGTGTACGAGACGTCGATCAACAGGTTGATCAGCATGTAGACAAAGCTGAACATCAGTACCACCCCCTGGATGACGGGGTAGTCGCGTCGCAGGATGGCGTCCACCGTGAGCCGACCAATGCCCGGAATGGCGAAGACGCTTTCGGTAACCACCGCACCGCCAATCAACATGGCAATGCCCAGCCCGATAACGGTGACGATCGGCACCGAGGCATTTTTCAGCGCATGCACGAACAGTACGCCACGGCTCGCGAGTCCCTTGGCCCGCGCGGTACGCACGTAGTCTTGCTGCAGTACCTCCAGCATGGTGGTTCGGGTGATGCGTGCGATCAGCGCAACATAGCCGAAGCTCATCGTCAAGGCCGGCAGCAACAGCCGCTGCAGCCAGGGCCATGCACCTTCTGATAGCGGCACGTAGCCCTGCACCGGCAGCCACTGCATCTGCAGCGCGAACACCCAGGCCAGCATGTAGCCGACGGCGAACACGGGGACCGAGAAGCCGAATACGGCGAAAGCCATGATGGCTCGATCGAACAGGCTGCCTGCCTTCCAGGCGGCGATCACGCCCAACGGGACCGCGATCAGCACGGCAGTGATCAGCGTCATCACGAGCAAGGAGACGGTGGCCTCCATGCGCTGGCCGATCAGCGCGGTCACCGGCGTGCCGGTGAAGATCGACTTGCCGAGATCGAAGTGCAGCACGCGCCACGACCAGTCGGCGAACTGCGCAAGGAAGGGACGCGACAGGCCGAGGCTCTCCCGAATTCGCGCGAGGTCCTCGGGAGTGGCCTGGTCACCCGCGATCATGGCGGCCGGGTCGCCCGGTGCCAGGTACAGCAGACTGAAGATGAAGAAAGCAACCATGGCCATCACGGGCAGCGTGGTTCCTGCGCGGCGAAGGATGTAAGCGAACATGGCGCTCAGTCCCTCGCGGCCGCGGCCATAGCTTCTTCGACCGCCGAAGGCGACTAGGGCAGCGACTGCCCTGCGTCGACGATCAGCGTCTGCCCGGTGATCGCGCCTGCCTCACGGCTCGCCAGGAACAGCGCGCCGTTGGCGATGTCCTCCACCCCCGCGAGGCGGCCAAGCGGGCTCATCACGAGCTTCTTGCGCTGATATTCACTCTTGTGCGCGGGTTGCTCCTCAGTGCGCACATTGCCGGGCAGAACCGCATTCACCGTGATTCCCCAGGGCGCGAGCTCGATCGCAGCACAACGCATGAAGCCGAGTTGGCCAGCCTTGCTGGCTGCGTAGTGCGCATAGCCTGGATAGCCGCCGGTCGTGCCGGTGATCGAGCCGACGATGACGATGCGGCCATCGTGCCGCGCCTTCATCGCGTCGAGGCACGCCTGCACCGATAGAAAGGTGCCCTTGAGATTGACGCTGGTCATCGCGTCGAAGCCGTCCGCCGTCATCTCGTCGATGCGAGCGCGCGGAAAGATGCCGGCGTTGGCGCACAGCACGTCAATGGCACCGTAGCGCGCGAGAGCTTCCGCGGCCATGGCGCGTGTGGCCTTGGGGTCGGTGATGTCGGCGGCAAAGCCCGAGGCCGTGCCACCGATCTCCTGCGCGGTGCGCTGCGCGTCTTCCAGCCGCCGTGCCACCACGAGCACCAGCATGCCAGCCGCGGCAAAACGAGCCGCGATACCGCGGCCGATGCCTCTGCTTGCTCCGGTGACGATGGCCGTGCGGCCGTGCATGGACGCAAACATCAGTACGCCTCCTCGTCGCTGGCGCCGAAGCCCGTGAACGGTGCCGGGTCGATGAACCGGCGCAGCACGTTGGCGGTGATGCGGCTCACGTTGTTGTCGTACCCCCGGTGCGCAAGTGCCATGCCCCAGGCAATGGACCCGGTGGTGAATACAGCACCGCCGCGCGCGGTCGGGAAGAAAGTCATATCGGCACGGATCTGGTTGTTCTGATCGCCACCCAGACCGCGGTGGCTCACGCCGAACTCCTCGGGCGTGGCAAGCCCACCCGAGCCGAAGTCGTCGGCCGTGGCCACGCGCAGAAGGTGCGGTGGCGAGCCCAGGCGCGTGTCGACGCGATCAATCTCATGGCCACCGGCGCCACCGCGCAGGCCGAAGTCGCCGATGACCTCCTGCTCGCCCACGCCCTCGAAGATGAAGGCAACGCGCGGATCGAGGCTGTCAGGTAGCCTCCTGTAGGCGCAGCCGCGGTCGAACACCTGGGCATCGAAACCCACGCCCACCAGGCGCTGCGGCGGACGTCCGTTGCTGCGCCACAGGCCGCTGGGTTCGCCGGTGCTCGACAAACCGTTCTCGCCAGGCTCGCCCTCCCAGGTGCGTGTTCCAGTGAGCCCGCGTCGGATCTCGATGCGACCGGGCTTCGTCGGATGGAAGGCCGTGCGCCAGTAGAAGCCGTTCCCGCCGAGATAGACGTGCCGGCCGCCGCCGGCCTGATAAGTCTCGAAAGCATCGAGCATCTGCTGTGTGTAGTACTCCGGATGGCAGCCGGTGAGGACGCAGCCATAGTCCGCAAGCAACTGCGCACCGTGACGGTGAATGTCCGAGTCGGTGATGACGTCGTAAGAAATGCCCGTACTGTCGAGCCAGTCGATCACGCGGGTGTCCATCTGGTAGTAGCCACCGCCATGGGGGCGCATGTTCAGGATCGGCCGCGCGGCGCTGGCATAGCACCAACCGCTGCCGTCGGAATGTGTGTCGTAGGTCGACAGTCCGAGCTCGCGGTGCTCCTGCAGGTAGGCGTCGTCGGGGCCCAGTACAAGCAATTGTTCGAGCATCGCTTCGGTGGGCTGCAAGTCGAGACGGATCGCGCTGTTCGAATAGGCGAGGAAGGTGGCAGTCGAAGCCACGAAGGCCAGGCGCGCGCGCGCCTGCCCGGGCTGCGCGCCGATGAAGAATGGCACGTGACTCTCGGCCGGCTGGCCGTCGGTGTCTGTGGCGCTCAGCCGCAGGGAGTAGAAGCCGCTGGGCCAGTCCGTCGGAATGTCCAGGGACAGATCGGTATTCCAACGGCAATCGTCGATGTCGTCGTTGTGGAAATGGATGGCCCCGTACTCCTCGGTCGCCTCGGTCCAGTGCGGTGTGCGTGCGCTCCAATTGGCACCGGTCACGGCGCGCGTGGGTGCGTTGCGCAGCACGCCATGCAAGCCGTGAGGACCACGGTCTACAAAGCGGTCGCTGCCGATGGCCTCCGAGAAGTCCCATGCCGCGACGAGGTCGGTGTCACCGCGCACGGGCCGCAGCGCGGCGGCGCTGGCGCGCAGGGCCTCGAGAGAATGTACGCCGGCATGCAGCCGTGGACGGTCGATCTTTCCATTGAAATGCGCTGCCGTCAGATGCAGCGTGCCGTCATCGCGCAGGTGCGCCGCAAAGCTCAGCGGCAAGCCAGCGGGCCAGGCGGCGTGACGCGGCGCCGAGCCTTTGTCCGAGGCACTGCGATCTCGCCCACCAAGAACATCGAGACTGCGCTGGAATACCTCCAACTGGCCGCTGGTCGAGTCATAGCTTGCTCCGATGAACGCCCACTCCCGTTCGAGCAGCGCGCGAGAAGCGGTCGCCGAGCAAGTGTGGCCCGCGACTGCGACGGTGAAGCTCGCGCGGCCCTGCGCATCGAGGCCCAGCCGCCAGCCCTCCTGCGTGTCCTCGCGCCAACGCGCCACCACGGTCTGCGCGCCAGCATCGAGCAAGGTCGGCCAGACCCAGCAGCCGATGCTGAAAGAGTCCAGTGCGCGCAACGCCGGTGCATCGTCGACCAATCCACAGGAGCCGGCATGGATTGGTTGATGGGTGAGCGCGACCTCACCGTCCAGCGGCGAAGGCATCGCAATCAGCTGCACGCCGGGTCCCGATGGATCCGGATCGCCGCAGCGGATCTTCACAATTTGCGCGCGCGCCGAGCTGAGCGTGGCGCTGCTGAGCTTGAATTCAACGGTCGAGCCGCAGGCGACTTCGATCGGCGCGGCATAGCCGATGACGGCAACGGTATTCAGCATGGGGGCCTCAGTCGAGGTTCAGGTTCGAGATCGATTCGCCGGTGAGCAATTCCCAGCGCAGGCAAAACACCGTCCACTCCGCATCCGCGATGCTCGTGAACACCTGTTCAGGGAAGGTCTTCAGCGGCTCGCCGCGCCGCGCCGGCAGTTGCGCCAGCATCCAGCGTCGACCCGGCTCCAGCATGAGCAGCACGTGTCGCTGCCCCACCCCGGACCAGCGCATCCGGTAGAGCACCTGCTGCAGCTCCAGGCTGTAATGCCCGCGGGGCACGCGGCGGAACTCGCGTGCCAGGTCCAGCCGCGTGGGATCGATGAGGTAACGCGCCTGGGATGCGTCTGTGGTGAGCATGGACGGGCCGCTTTCGTGAAGGCAAGGGAGGATCGCGATCGCCGCGGATCAGGCCTTCTTGATGTTGTGGAACAGCGGCGAGCCGTCAAGCATGCCGCTCAGGCTCTTGCGGTACGCGGCCGGCTGCAGCATCAGCCCCGTCGGGATGTAGGGCACATCCTGGAAGGCCTGTAGCTGCATCTCGCGGGCCAAGCGCTGCTGCTCCGGGAGTGCGGCGGCGCCGAAGAAAGCATCGAGTAGCGCCTCGTGCTTGGCGCTTTCGGGCCAGCCGAATGTGCCCTTGGCCCCGACGCCGCGCATGTAGGTGTGCAAGGGAGGGCTGGTAGTGATGATGCCCGGCACGAAGTTACAAAACAGGTTCCAGCCGCCCTTGTCGATCGGCTGCTTGGAAGCCAGGCGCTGCAGCACCGTGCCCCAGTCGAGCGACTGGTAGTCGAGGTTGATGCCCACGCGCTTGAAGTAATCACCTGCCACTTCGCTCATCGCGTTGAGCACCGCGAAGTCGGTCGGCACCAGCATCACCACTTTCTCGCCCTTGTAACCCGCGGCGGCGAGGTCCTTCTTGACCTTTTCGAGGCTCCTCGCGCTCGTGAGAGATGCCATGCCACCGTCGTTGGCGTAGGGCGTGCCCGGCAGGAAGAAGCCCACGTTGTCGCGCCAGCGCAGCTTGTCCTCGCCCATCGCGGCCATCATGTAGTCCGACTGCGTGATGCCCGCAAGCAGCGCGCGGCGTACCGCGGGTTTGTCGAAGGGCGCGTTGAGCTGATTGAAGCGAATCATCGCCATCGAGCCGGCCTTGTCGTGGACCTGCACGTTGATGTCCTTGTGGCCACGCAACACCGGGATCAGGTCCGGGATGGGCTGCTCCCACCAATCCACCTCTCCGGACTGCAACGCTGCAGCGGCCGTGGCGGCGTCGGGGATGGTGTGCCACTCCACGCGATCGACATAGGCGATCTTGGCGCCCGAGGTGAAGGCTGGTGCCCCCTCACGAGGGACGTAGCCCGCGAACTTCTGATACACCACGCGCGACCCCGGCACCCGTTCGCCGGGCACGAAGCGAAAGGGCCCGCTGCCCACCATCTCCGTCACCTGCACTGACGGCTCGGTGGCGGCCAAACGCACCGGCATGATCGGACACATGCCGCTGGTCTTGCTCAGTGCGAGCGGTAGCAAGGGAAACGGCTTCTTGAAGCGAAAACGCAGGGCCTTGTCGCTCGGCGCGCTGAGCTCGTCGAGCTGCGCGCGCATCAGCTGCCCCAGCACGTCGACCTTGGCCCAGCGCTCGATGCTAGCAACCGCATCGCGTGCGAGCACTGGAGTGCCATCATGGAACGCGAGCTTGTCGCGCAGCGTGAGCGTCCAGGTCTTGCCGTCATCGCTGACCTGATGCCCGGCAACCATCTGCGGCTGCGGCTGGAACTGGTTGTCCATGCCGTAGAGCGTGTCGAACACCATCATCGCGTGATTGCGCGTGACCAAGCCCGTGGTCTGCACCAGGTCGAGCAGCGCGAGGTCGGCCTGCGGGACGAACTTGATCACCTTGGCCTGTTGGCCGATGGCGAAGCCCGGCATCAATGCACCGGCGGCGCCGGCCTTGAGGACATCTCTGCGTTTCATGCGAATCTCCAGGAGCGATGAGGGATGGGTCGAAGGTCTTTGGGGAAAGCGGGTCTCAGGCGGGCTCGGTTGCGAGCGCGGCGCGACGCAGGCGCTCCATCACGCGCGCATCGTTTTGCGGCGGCAGCGCGGCACGGCTGTGGCGCAACTCGACAAAGGCGTCGTCGGTACGCTCGAGCGTGCGGGCTACGTCCTCGGGCGTGAGCGCCGCATTGATGAACATGTTGTGGTATGGATGCAGATAAACCCCGCGGCGTACGGCAGCCGCGGTCCATGCATACCCAACGCGCATATCGGCGTCGTCCTCGAAAAAGATCTGGGGCATCTGCATGGGGCCGGTCTGACGCAACGCGAAACCGTGGCTGGCAGCTTGCGCATGCAGCCCATCACGCAGCAGCTGACCCGTGTCCATGATGCGTTCGAGGTAGTCGGTGTCGCGGACCAACTGCAGTCACGCGCCATGCGAAAGCCCGCGCGCACGTCGTCCACGACCAGCAGCGCATCGCGTTCGTCGCACACCCGCCGCACGGCACGCGCATAGTCGGCGCCCGGCAGGTATTGGTCGCTGAAGGCTTCATGGCGAAATGGCGTGGCGAAGATGCCTGCAAGATCGTTGTCGGCGAGTTCGACAGCCGCCGCCAGGCTGTCCAGATCGTTGTAGCGGAACGGGATGATGTGCGCGCGATCTTCGGGCGTGCTTCCCGCGGCCTGCGGCATGCACCACGGCGCGGCGCCGTGATAGGCGCCCTGAGCCAGAAGCACCTTGCGGCGCTGGCGATGAGCCCGCGCGCACACCAGCGCCATGGCCGTAGCGTCGGTGCCGTTCTTGCAGAACATCGCCCAGTCCGCATGGCTCACTGTGTCGACGAACAGCTCGGCCAGGCGCACCATCGCGTCACTTGGGCCCGTCATCGTGTCGCCGCGATGCGCCTGCGCACGTGCGGCTGCCTCGACCGCCTCGTGACCGTAGCCCAACAGGTTGGGGCCGAAGGCACACATGTAGTCGATGTACTCGTTGCCGTCCACGTCCCATAGCCGCGTGCCTTGCGCGCGCTGAAAAAACTGGGGGAAGTCCGCCGGCAGCAGCCGCGTGGATTCATGGCCGTACATGCCGCCTGGCATGACGCGCTGCGCACGCGCTTGAAGCGCCTTGTCCTGGGTATTCGTCCACATGGAAGCCGTCCTTTGATGGGGTTGATGTCGATGTCTTCGCTGCGACACGCCGCTTGGCGGCTCGTCTTAATCGATATTAATTGATAGAACATTCGACTTCAACAAAAATTTGGGGCTCAGAGGCTTCACGTTAAAATGGTGCGCTGCAGCGGAATTACGCACCCATCTCGCGCACTCTGGAGAGGTACACGGGAGATTTCGGCACTGACGCAAGGACAATGCCAAGACGAATACTATTTAAAGATTATTCGACTAAGAACGCGGAAAACCCGCATGCCCGAACTAGGCCCGGGGACCCCAGCCTTTCAACGTCGAGGCTCCAGCACCTCGGGCATGAAACAGCGCAGGTAGACAACGGCCGCACGCACCGACTCGGTGATGTACTCGTCGGTGATGCGCCCGTGGGCGCTGTACGACAGCGCCCAGACGCCGTCGGAAATCGCAAGCGCAACGGCGAGGCGTTTCTCGAAATCAGGGATGCGGGGCGTCTCGAAATAGCGTACGAACTGGTCCACGCGCATGCGCGTGAGCACCGTGTTGCCGTGCATGTCGAGGTTGCGTACCTGCACGCTCACACCCGCTCCCATGAACAGGCGCAAGGCAGCCGGGTGTGCGTTCAAGTAGGAGGATGAGCGCCGCTGGTTGCGCTCCACCATCTCCTGCCAGGTCTGTGGCATCGGGTCATGCGGCTGCGCGGCCAGGCGCCACAGCTCGGCATGAAAGCGCTGGGCCAAGGCGACGAAGGCCGCGTTTCGGTTGGGGAAGAAGTGATACACCGAGGCCAGCGGCACGCCAGCGATGTCGGCAATCTGCGCCAGGCTGATCTCTTCGTTCTGATTGTCAGCCAGCACCTGCTCCGTCGCGTCGAGCAACGCGTCGAAACGCTCCTGGGCGTGCTTTCGCACGGGATTGCGGGGGCCGCTGCGCGGCCGGGCGACGGGTTCGGAACTCATGGGGCCCTCGGGCTGATACGGAAGCATCCCAGCTTCCCGGATGAGGCCGATCCTAGCGCGCCGCCCGCCTTGTGCTCTTCACACATGCCCAGACAGCGCGATGTTGTCGCTTCTCTCGTGTACGAGCCAGTGGTCCGCATGTGATCGGTTGCACTGCGCCGCCGAAATGGGGCTGGCGGGCCTGCACCCGCGACGCTATAGAGCGCGCGAGCCAGAGTTCTTCGTCTGTACGCAGGGAGATCCTGTTGTATAGCCTAGCGCTACCGTGCCGCCAACCCGACATCAACAAGAAGGCCCCGCGTGCGACATCCAACGACGCGGCGGCGGCGCAAATCAACGTGCGCCACGAGCCGCAGCATGGAGCAGCCGCGCTGGTCCCCAGGTCAGCGCGACCATCTCTGCGTGATGTCTGCGCTCTAACAGGCTGCTGAAGTACTGGCCGACAGAAGTTGCTGCTTCGTGCCCCTGATTGCAAGTTTGCGATCGTTCGAACTTGGAGGGTGCCGCGAGCCATTTTTGCTACTCGAAGGCACGTTTTCGCAGCGCA
>NZ_WNDO01000005.1 GCF_009912395.1 Luteibacter sp.
TGCCTGCTGCCTGAACTCCAGGCTGAACTCCTGCCCCTTTCTGCCTGCCTTGCTCTTGGTCATCGTCCACCTCCTATTGCGATAGTTAATCGCTTATAGGGGTGTCCGTGAAACGGGGGCAAGATCAGCCTTTTCCGGTGCCGGTGTGCTCGACCTCGTAGCCTTGCTGGCGGAAGTGTTCGGCGACGAGTCGTTCGAATTCCTGCCATGACACCCGGGTGAGCGCGTCGTCCTGGCGAAATCGAACGGGCTGGAAGCCGCTCATCGAGCGGGCTCCGGCGCGAGCTGGATCCTGTGACGCCCGTGGGCGTCCGTGCAGACTTCCATGGCTTTCCCCTGTCCCGATCCTGACGCCCGCCCCCTCGGCCGGCCGGATGGATCAATCGACTATAGCGGGTTATCGGAGGGGCGCGACCGGGGTTTGGGGGCTGTGGCCGAATTTGGGCAGAGAATCCTCGGAGGCATTGGTAGCGACTTCTTCCATTTGGAGTCGGACGGCCTCCTGCAGCAGCATATCCATTGCATCAAGCTTGAACTTGGTAACTACCGACGTCCAACTGGCGACGTAGAGCGTAAAGATGACGAAAACGATTACGCCATCAATGATTCCTATGTTCCGATTGGCGAGCGTTACTTTCACCTGGTAGGCCACTGCCAGGGTAAAAGGGAGAATGCCAAGTAGTTGCGCACTCCCGTAAAGGAACGGGGCCTTCATTCCCATACGTTCCCGACGATAGCGAGACATATTGGCGTGAAGCTTCAATAGATCTGTCGGCTGCGATATGAGGTAACGCATCAACGAGTTGTAGTTCGGGAAATCGAAATCGAGCTGTTCTGCAAACGTTCGGGAGGGTGAGAAATCAAACATCTCACGTCGGATCATCCATAGATGAACCGCGAATCCGGTGAGCTCAAGGGCCAGCGCAAGATAGACGGTGATCAGCTTCGCAATGGGAGGGATGTCGATGTGGCCCACAGTCATGCCAAGCGCCGCCGCAATGAATCCTCCAATGAGCCAGCGCTTTGCCGATTTCGGAGAAGGGCGGCGAGCTTTATCAAAATCAGGCAGAGCATCGATACGGTTGTTCAACTCCGTAAAAGATAACGGAGCGGCGTCATCAATCATCATGTTGTCATCCCTGTAGAGTCCCACTGCCAGTTTAACGACTGAAAGTGCGCAGCAGGTTTCGTCATGGTTTCCCAACCCCAACCCATGTCTAATGCGTCCCGAGCGAGGGCGGGCCGTGGTGGTTCGTTGGCGGATGAGGAGTGGGTGGATGAAGGGTTTGGTTGGGTTGGCGTGGGTGCTTCTGTTGCCGGGCATGGCGAACGCGGCGGGGTTCGATTGCGCCAAGGCGTCGAGCGCGGCGGAGAAGCTGGTGTGTGCCACGCCGAAACTGTCGACGCTGGATGCGGAGCTGGGTAAGGTGTACCAGGATGCGATCAAGGCGCATCCGGAACTGGCCGAGGCGATCCGGCTCGATCAGCGCCACTGGCTGGCCGAGCGTGACGACACCACTTGGACCTTCCAGTCCGGCACGCCCGTCGACGAGTTTCCGAAGATGCTGGCGGATTTGTACCAGCGTCGTATCGACATCCTGAGCCATATCGGCCAGAAGCCGGGTGGTCCGCTCGATGTCGTGCAGAAGGCGCTACCGGATACCGGCGGTGCCTCCGATCTGGTCCAGGCGCTTGCCGCCCGTCATGTGATCACGCTGGCGAAGGACGTGGAAATCAAGGACGCCAAGTCGCTGCCCTTCCAGCCCGATGCGACGTTGCGCGGCGAGATCAGTTTCGACAATGGCAACGTCACCAACCGCGTGCTGGAAGGTTCGCCCATCGGTTCGGCCTATTCGATCGGCGGCACGGCCCACTGCGTGTCGGAAGCGCCGTACCGGCTCGATGGCAAGAAGGCCGCGGCGGTCGACATGCCGCCGGTCTGGGGCGAGGACTGCATGACCACGCACGCGCTCGCCCGCGTGGGCAACGACATCGTCGCCCTGCGCATGGACGACGGCAACTTGTCGGAAGTGGTGCTGGCGGCGAGCCAGTGGAAGGGGGCGTCGTTCGGTCCGGCGGTGGAACTGGTGTCGCGCTTCGACCGCACGCTGTCGCTGTCCGGCGCGATCTGCGGCCCGAAGGAAATGCCGTGCGCCGATTTCGGCAAGCTTGCCCTGCAATACGCCACGCGTTACGCGGCACGTCCGCAGCCGGGCACCATCGACAAGCTCGACAAGGGCATGGACAAGGCGACCTATACGGCCGCCGTGGCAGCGGCGACGGCCCCGGGCGGCATCGCCCCGAAGGGTTCCGACAATGGGTTTGCCGACCTGCCGATGTTCGGCCAGAACATCGCCGGCTATCGCATGACCGGCTATGCCAGCGAGGCGACGTTCTTCCCCATCGCCTTCCGTGGCGAGACGCTGCTGGGCATGATCGGCCACGGTCATGTCGGCTGGCGTGCGAACGAAGACTGGCTGGTCTCCGCCTGGCGCTTGAAGCAGGGCAAGCTGGAGCCGGTCGCCTCGGCTTATATTGAGGTGGCGGCGGGGAAGTTCCTGTACTCCTCGCCGATCCCGGTCAAGGCGCCCTGAGGTTCGTGCGATGAAGGTATTCCAGACCAGCATGAGTACGGCCGTCCGCTGGACGGGGCTCCTGACGGTTGTTTTCGCGATCATCGTCGTGGCCGTCATGGCCTCGCGGCCCAACGGCACCTTCAGCGTGCCGCTGGCCGGCCTGTTGCTCGTGATCCTGTCGATCGCCTATGCGATGTCGCCCCTGCGCTACGACGTTGGCGATGGGCAGCTCGTGGTGCGTCGCCAGGTGGGGCGGGTGTCCGCCGAGTTGCGCGGGGCGACCATCGAGAGCGATCCGGCGGCGTTCCGCGGCCTGGTCAGGACGTTCGGCAATGGCGGCTTTTTTGCCGTGCATGGGATGTACTGGTCGCGTCGGCTGGGCGCGGTGCGCGTGTATGCGCGCAACCGCGATCACGGCGTGGTGCTGACGCTGGCATCCGGTCGCAAGTGGTTGCTGTCGCCCGACGACCCCGACGCGTTCATCGCGGCGGTGAGGGCCTGGACCCGATAGATGTCTGTAGGAGCGCGCTTGCGCGCGATGGGTGCTTGCGGTAACCCCCATCGCGCGCAAGCGCGCTCCTACATAGGATGGTGATCGCTGATCAGGCCTTGCGACGGCGCAGCAGGTAGCTCACGCCCAGGATGGCGAACCAGACGGGGCTGGCGATCAGCGCCTGGCGGGTGTCGCTTTCCAGGGTGAGCAGCACCAGCACGAAGGCGAAGAAGGCCAGGCACACCCAGCACATCACGACGCCACCGGGCATCTTGTACGCCGACACGGCATGCAGTTCCGGGCGCTTCTTCCGATACGCGATATACGCGAACAGGATCAGCGACCAGACGAACATGAAGAGGATGGCCGAGAGCGTGGTCACCAGGGTGAAGGCCGTGACCAGGTTCGGAATGAGGTATACCAGCATCGCGCCGCCGAACAGGCAGATGCACGAGAACAGCAGGCCATTGGAGGGCACCGCGGCACGCGACAGCTTCTTGAACGCCTTGGGCGCGTGGTCCTCGTCCGCTAGGCCGTACATCATGCGGCTGGTGGAGAAGATGCCGCTGTTGGCCGACGACGTGGCCGAGGTGAGCACCACGAAGTTGATCAGGCTGGCGGCGGCGGGGATGCCAGCGAGCACGAACAGCTCCACGAAGGGGCTCTTGCCCGGCAGCACTTCGCGCCACGGCATCACCGACATGATGACGATCAGCGACAGCACGTAGAACAGGATGATGCGCACGGGGATCGAGTTGATCGCCTTGGGCAGGTTGCGCTCCGGGTTGGCAGTCTCGGCGGCGGTGGTGCCGACCAGTTCGATGCCGACGAAGGCGAATACCGCGATCTGGAAGCCGGCGAAGAAGCCGCCGATGCCCTTGGGGAAGAAACCGCCGTCGCTCCACAGGTTGGTGAGTGAGGCTTCGTGGCCGTCCGGCGAGTGGAAGTGCCAGGCAATCATGCCAAAGCCGGTGACGATGAGCGCGCAGATCGCCACGATCTTGATCAGGGCGAACCAGAATTCCAGTTCGCCGAACAGCTTCACCGTGGTGAGGTTCAGCGTCAGCAGCAGGAGCACGCAGAGCACGGCGGGTATCCACGGTGCCAGCCCGGGGAACCAGAACTGCGCATAGGACGCGATGGCGATCACGTCCGCGATGGCGGTGATGATCCAGCAGAACCAGTAGGTCCAGCCGCAGAAGAAGCCGGCCCAGGGGCCGAGCAGGTCGGTGGAGAAGTCGATGAACGACTTGTACTGGAGGTTGGAGAGCAGCAGCTCGCCCATCGCCCGCATCACGAAGAACAGCATCACGCCGATGATGAGGTAGACGAAGAGGATCGAGGGGCCTGCCAGGCTGATCGTCTTGCCCGAGCCCATGAACAGGCCGGTGCCGATGGCGCCGCCGATGGCGATGAGTTGCAGGTGGCGGTTGGAAAGGCTGCGCTGGAGATGCTCGGGCGCGGATTCCTGCGGATGGGACATGGGCGACGGCTCGCAAGACATACGAAGCCCCGGACCATACGGGGGCTTCGTATCGGCGGCAAGAGACGAAAGTATCGCCGGGCGTCGGAAAAAGCTTACGAGGTCAGGCCGGGCGGACGACGCGCGCCCCGCCCAGTACCTGGTCACGCACGCGGGGCAGGAACCGGCCCGGGAAGATGGGGGCGATGGCGCTCGCCGCCTCCAGCCGACGGCGCTGATCGTCGTTGAAGGTGATCTCCAGGGCGCCGAGGTTCTCGGTGAACTGGGCCGCCGTGCGGGCGCCCAGAATGGGGATGACCCGGGGGGCCTGTCGATCGAGCAGCCATGCGATGGCGGTCTGGGCCGGGGTGTGGCCTACGTCCTCGGCCACCGCCTTCAGGGTGTCCACGATGTCGAGGTTGCGCTCGCTCAACGAGCCCATTGCGGCGGCAACGGCGGCCCGGGTGCCATCGAACATGGGCTTGCCTTGCAGGGCGGCAATGTCCGCGCGGCTGTACTTGCCGCTCAGCACGCCGCTGGCCAGTGGCGACCAGGCCAGCACGCCAAGGCCCAGTTCGTGGGCCATCGGCAGCAGGTCGTGCTCCACCGAGCGCTCCACCAGGCTGTGCTCGATCTGCAGGGCGACCAGAGGCGCCCAGCCGCGCAGGTCAGCGAGGGTCTGCATGCGCGCCACCTGCCAGGCCGGTGCGTCGGAGATGCCGACGTAGACGATCTTGCCCGCGCGCACCAAGTCGTCGAAGCCGCGCATGATCTCGTCCACCGGCGTCAGGTGGTCCCAGACGTGCAGGTAATAGAGGTCGATGTAGTCGGTGCCGAGTCGACGCAGGCTGGCCTCCACGGCGCGAACCATGTTGCGCCGGTGGTTGCCGCCGGCGTTGACGTTGCCGGGCTCGGTGTTGAGCGTGTACTTGGTGGCGATCACCGCGCGGTCGCGGCGGCCGGTGAGGAACTTGCCCAGCAGGGTTTCCGAGGTGCCGCCGGTATAGAAGTTGGCGGTGTCGATGAAGTTACCGCCGCGCTCCATGTAGGCGTCGAGGATGGCTCGGGCCTCCGCCTCGGGCGAACCCCAGCCCCAGTCGTCGCCGAAGGTCATCGTGCCCAGCGACACCGGGCTGACACGTAGGCCGGAACGGCCGAGGGTGAGGTAATCGTCGAGTTGCAGGCTCATGGGGAGGGTTCCTTCGGAAGACTTGCTTCACGATAGGGCCGGATTTGTCCTAGATAAACGCGGTCAGCGGGCATACCCTTTGAAGTCATTCTTCACGATGGGTGCCACCGTGCCCGCCGATCTGCTCCCTGCCATCGCCGTGTTCGCCCGCGTGGCCCACCATGCCAGCTTCACCCGTGCGGCCGCCGAGCTGGGGGTGTCGCCCTCGGCCCTGTCGCAGACCATCCGTATGCTGGAGCGTCGGCTGGGCGTTCGCCTTCTAGATCGCACCACGCGCAAGGTGGGCGTCACCGAGATCGGCCGGCGATTCCTGGAGGAGGCCCAGCCGGGCCTGGCCGCGATCGATCGCGCCATCGATGGCGTGGACGAGTCGCGCGAGGCGCCGTCAGGCCTGCTGCGGATCAACCTACCGGAAGTGGTCGCCCGCCTCGTCGTGCTGCCCTACCTGGGCGAATTCGCTGCGAGGTATCCGGATATCGTCGTAGAGCTGTGCTGTGACAATCGCTTCGTCGACCTGGTGGAGCACGGCTTCGATGCGGGGTTCCGTCTTGGCGAGAGCCTGGCCGCCGACATGGTGGCGGTTCCCATCGGCCGGGCGGACCGGATCGCCACGTTCGCCTCGCCGGCCTATGTGGCCAGGCACGGTCTTCCTCGGACGCCGGCCGAACTGCTGGACCATCGCTGCGCCTGCATGCGGCTGGATGCAGGCCGCAGCGTGATTCGCTGAGATTACCAGGAAGACGGGCGCTATATCGATGTGGAGCCCACGCCCGCCCTGATCACCAACGACGGCAATCTGATGATCGATGCGGTACGTGCCGGCGTCGGTATCGGCCAGCATTTCGAGCCGCTAGTGCGCGATGATTTCCGTAGCGGGCGTCTGGTCCCGGTGATGCGCGACTACTGGCCGTCCTTCGGCGCGTTCCACCTGTACTATCCGAGTCGCGTGCACATGCCGAGGAAGCTGCGGGTCTTCATCGACTTTCTTCGCGAGCGGCACGCCGATACCGAATTCCCGGAGCTTTCCCGTGACCGATGACGACAAGAAGACGCTGATCGACGCCTATGTCGCCGCCTATAACGGCTTCGACATCGAGGGCATGCTCGCCACGCTGTCCGACGACGTGCGCTTCGAGCACCACGTGGGCGATCAGCTAGCTGTGGCGACACATGGCAAGGCGGATTTCGAAAAGCTGGCGCGCGTCGGCGCGCAGCTGTTCGCCGCGCGCGAGCAACAGGTCGTATCGCTTGAAAATCGTGAAGGCGCGATCGTCGCGACCATCGATTTCCACGGCGAGATCGCGGAAGACATCCCGGACGGCCCGCGCGGTGGCACCGTGATCGAGATGCAGGGGACGTCCGAGTTCGGCTTCGCGGATGGAAAGATTGCCTGGGTCGTCGACCGGGGCTGAGCCTGCGTGGCGTCGGCTACGCCAGGCGTCGACGACTGGCGGGTATCACGCGGACGTCGCGTGTTCCGTCACTTCCCGTAGCGCGGCGAGCAGCGCTTTCCGATCGTAGGGCTTGGCCAGGTAGCGCATGCCGTGGGTCAGCCACGGATGCTGCTCGCGGGTTTCCCCCGAGGTCACCAGCACCGGCATGTGGGCATGGCGAAGGGCCAGTTCCTGGCCGGTCAGCTTGCCAGGCATGCGCACATCAGTGAACAGGACGTCGGCCTTGTTACCCTCTCCCAGTCAGCGCTCGGCGTGGTCGCCGTCGCGTGCGGCGTGCACGATATGGCCTTCGCCTTCCAGCAGCATCGCGGTGAGTTCACGGATGGTGTCGTCATCTTCGACGAGCAGCACGACGAGGGCAGGATGTGAATTCATGGGCATCCGGAACAGGGTGGCACGGTTAACCGCGAGCAAATATAGCGTTCTGCGTGAAGGCGATGTCAACGCGAATGGCTGTCATTTACACTATTCCATTGCTTCACGGCTGCACGCATCATAGCCATTTTCCAGGGGATGACCATGTCCACACTCAGCCAGCGCACCATCGACGCCATTCGCTCCAACGAGTCCCAGCTGCTGGCGAGCTGGTCGGTCAACCTTGAGGCCAGCGGCGCCTCGCGCGATACGCGCATCGGCCATTCCGAATTCGAAGGACAGACGCGTGAGTTCCTCCGCCTGCTGGTCGCGGGTTCGGCGACGGGCGACACCGGCAGCGTGGCGAGCAACGAATGGAGCGAGACGCGTGCCTTCCTTGAAAAGCTGTCACGCAGCCGCGCGCTGCAAGGCTTCGATTCGGCGCATACGGCGCACTTCATCTTCTCGCTGAAACGCCCGCTGTTCGATCTGCTCCAGAAAGAGTACGCGACCGATCCGGCGGAGCTGGCGAACCAGTTGTGGGCCATCTCCGAGATGCTGGATACGCTCGGCATGCACACTATTCGCACCTTCCAGAAATCGCGCGAGGAAGTCATCGCCCGTCAGCAGGAAGAACTGCTGGAGCTGTCCACCCCGGTGGTGAAGTTGTGGGATGGCGTCCTCGCCTTGCCGATGATCGGCACGCTCGATTCGCAGCGTACCCAGGTGGTGATGGAGTCCCTGCTGCAGCGCATCGTGGACACGGGTTCGGAGATCGCCATCATCGATATCACCGGCGTGCCGACGGTGGACACGCTGGTCGCGCAGCACCTGCTGAAGACGGTTACCGCCATCCGCTTGATGGGTGCCGATGCGATCATCAGCGGCGTCCGTCCGCAGATCGCGCAGACCATCGTGCACCTGGGTCTGGACCTGCAAGGCATCGTCACCAAGGCCAATCTCGCCGATGCGCTCGCCCTGGCGCTGAAGCGCTCGGGGTACCAGGTCGGCAAGGCGAGCTGACGCCATGGAACGCATCCCTATCCTGCGCATGGGCGAGTTCCTGCTCGTCACCATCCAGGTCGACATGCACGACCAGCTGGCGCTGACCCTGCAGGATGACCTGGCCGAACGTATCAGCCGGACCTCCGCGCGTGGTGTGCTCATCGATATCTCCGCGCTGGACATGGTCGATTCCTTCATCGGCCGCATGATCAACACCATCTCCGGCCTGTCGAAGGTGATGGACGCCGAGACGGTGGTCGTGGGCATGCAGCCTGCGGTAGCGATCACGCTCGTCGAACTGGGCCTCTACCTGCCTGGCGTCAGCACGGCGCTCAACGTCGAGCGTGGCATGGAACGGCTGCGCGAACGGTTGGACGCGCAATGAGGCCCGAGCGTACCGGCTCGCAACCCGTGCGTTCCGAGCAGGACGTCGTGCTCGCGCGACAGGTCGCGCGCAAGCTTGCCGTGGAGTGCGGCTTGCGCCTGGTCGACCAGACCAAGCTGGTCACTGCCGCCAGTGAGCTGGCACGCAACACCGTGATCTACGGCGGTGGTGGCGATATGGATTGGGAAGTGGTCGAAGAGGGCAGCCGCAAGGGCCTGCGTCTTGTCTTTCGCGACGAAGGCCCCGGCATCGCCGACGTCAAGCTCGCGATGACGGATGGCTGGACCTCGGGCAACGGCCTCGGTCTTGGCCTCACCGGAACGCGTCGCCTGGTCGACGAATTTTCCCTGGAGAGCGCACCGGGCGTGGGTACGCGGGTGACGATCTGTAAATGGAACTGACCTTTACCGGTGGCCTGACCCGCAACGTCCCGGTCGAGGATGCCACCCAGATCGGCCATGCGCGACGCGTGGCGCAACAGGTCGCCCAGCAGATCGGCTTTGACGAGGGCGACGCGGGGCGCGTCGCCCTGGTCGCCACCGAGCTGGCCAGCAATGTGCTGCGTCATGCGCGCGGGGGCGAAATCCACATCGCGATCGTGCCGGGCCACGGCACGCAAGGCGTGGAGGTGACCTCGCTCGACCGTGGTCCGGGATTCGTGCTGGCGGAGTGCCTACCTGACGGTTACTCCACGGCAGGTTCCCGGGGCGAAGGTCTCGGCGCCATCCAGCGCCAGGCCCAGGTCATGGACATGTATGCCGACGCGCGGGGTGCGGTGGTGATGACGCGCCTATACCCGCGCGCTTTCCCGCGCGCGGACGTGCGCTTCGGCGCCACCCAGCAATTGCTGGCCGATGAACCCGTGTGTGGCGACGGCTGGGCGTTCGCCCTCTGCGCGCAGGGCGCGGCTGCCCTGGTGGTGGACGGCCTGGGGCACGGGCCCGCCGCCCACGAAGCGGCATCCGCCTGCGCGATGGCCTTCATGGAAGCGCCATGCGACGAGCCGGTCGAGACCATGGGGCGCCTCGGCGCGGCGATGTCGTCCACGCGCGGTGGCGCGGTCGCGTTGGCGCGCTACGACGCGCAGGCCGATCGCCTGCGTTTCACCGGTATCGGCAACGTCTCCGCAAGCCTGCAAAGCTTCGAAGGTTCGCGGGGCCTCGCGTCGCATCCAGGTATCGTGGGCGGGCCGACCCGTCGTGCGCAGGCGTTCGATTTCCCGGAAGCCGGTGGCAAGCTCCTGCTGATGCACAGCGACGGCCTGCAATCGCGCTGGAGCCTGCGTGACTACCCCGGGTTGCTGACACGCCATCCGGCCGTGATCACCGCGCTGTTGTATCGTGACTTCAGTCGCGGCCGTGACGATGTCACGGTCTTCGCCATCGCCCTGGAGGGACGCGCATGAACGACAGCGACGATATCGCCCGTCTCCGCGCCGAGAACGAGGCACTGCGTGCCGAACTCGACGAGACCAACCAGGGCGTGCTGGCGCTCTACGCCGAACTGGACAACCAGGCGGAGCAGCTGCGGCAGGCCTCCGAGCTGAAAAGCCGCTTCCTGTCGTACATGAGCCACGAGTTCCGCACGCCACTGGACTCGATTCTCAGCATGACGCGATTGCTCGTGGACGAACTCGATGGCCCGCTCAACGAGGAGCAGCACAAGCAGGTCGGCTTCGTGTCGGGCGCGGCGCGCGAACTGAGCGACATGGTGGACGACCTGCTCGACCTGGCGAAGATCGAGGCCGGGCGCATCACCATCTCTCCGGCATGGTTCGAGTTGATGGATCTGTTCGCCGCGTTGCGCGGCATGTTCCGGCCCATCGTGGACAGCACCGAGGCAGACCTCGTCTTTGAGGAGCCGCGCGGCATGCCCAAGCTGTATACCGACGACAAGAAGCTTGCCCAGATCCTGCGCAACTTCATTTCCAACGCCCTCAAGTTCACGCCGCGTGGCGAGGTGCGTGTCTCTGCGGAACTGGAAGCCGCCGATCGCGTGCGGTTCTCGGTGCGGGACACGGGCATCGGCATTCCACCCGATCTCCAGGGCATTCTCTTCGAGGATTTCACCCAGGTGGATTCGCCCTTGCAGAAGCGCGTGCGTGGCACGGGCCTGGGGCTGTCGCTCTGCCGACAGTTCGCTCATCTTCTGGGGGGTGAAGTGGGCGTCATCAGTGTCCCGGGCGAAGGTTCCACCTTCCACGTGGTGTTGCCGTTGAAGCTGCCGGCCGAGGTGCCCGATGGAAACGCGTGACCGGCTGCTGATCGTCGACGACAACGTCGCCACCCGTTATGCCATGCGGCGAACGGTGGAGCATCACGGTTACGTCGCCCTTGAGGCGGGTACGGGTTCGGAAGGCCTGGCCATGCTCGGGGCCAACGAGGTCGCCGCCGTGATCCTCGACGTGAACCTGCCCGACATGAGCGGGTTCGATGTCGTGCGGCGCTTGCGCGCCATGCCGACGACGGCGCTGTTGCCCGTGATCCACGTGTCGGCGGCATCCATCGATACGGGGGACCTCATCACGGGCCTCGACAATGGAGCGGACGCGTACCTCATCCATCCGGTCGACCCGGATGTCCTGCTCGCGACCATCGGTACGCTGCTTCGCGTGCGTAAGGCGGAAGATGCCTTGCGCGACGCCGAGACGCGCTTCCGCGAGATATTCACCAATATCGCGGCGCCCATCGCGGTCGTGGATGGCAGCCTGAAAGTCATGGAGGCCAACGACGCCTTTCGTCGGCTGGTCGGCGACGAGGGATGCGACGAGTCCTTGCCGGCGTGTTTCCAGGAGGGACAGGACGCGATGATCGCCGGGATGCGCGATGCCCTGCATACACAGAAGCGATGGCGCGGTGTGCTGGCCATGCATTCCGCCATGGGGCTGCGCGAGGCGGAGTGGCGCATCACGCCCTATCGCCCTGGCGCAGGCCTGGTGTTTGTGGACGATGTCACGGATCAGCGGCGTCGCGAACGCGACCAACTCGAGCGTATCGATACCGCCAATACACAGCTCGCCATCGAGATCGCCGAGCGCGAGCGCACGGAGTCCCAGTTGTTGCAGGCGCAGAAGATGGACGCCCTGGGCAAGCTCACGGGTGGCATCGCGCACGATTTCAACAATCTGCTGACCAGCATCATCACCGGTATCGACTTGATCAACCGGCAGGTCGATGCGGGCCATACGGACCGCGTGCCGCGCCTTGCCGATGCGGCCCTGGGTTCGGCACGACGTGCGGCCGCGTTGACCCATCGCCTGCTGGCTTTTGCCCGTCAGCAGCCGCTGGACACGCGACCGACCGATCTCAACGAGCGCGTGCGCTCGCTGGAAGACATGCTGCGTCGGACGATCGGCGAGCACATGGAACTGGTGCTCGAACTGGCCGATGGCACCGCCGTTGCGAATGTCGATCCCAACCAGTTCGAAAACGCGGTGATCAACCTTGTCATCAACGCGCGTGACGCCATGCCTGCCGGCGGTGCGATTCGGGTAGGTACGGCGACCGTGTGTGTCCGTGGCGACGCGGAGCTGACCGATGGCGACTATGTGGTGCTGACCGTATCCGACAATGGCTCCGGCATTCCCGACGATGTGATCGGCAAGGTCTTCGAGCCGTTCTTCACGACCAAGCCCCTGGGCCAGGGCACCGGCCTGGGCCTGTCGATGATCTACGGTTTCGCGCGCCAGTCCGGTGGGCAGGCACATATCCGGAGCACCGCAGGGCAGGGGACCGACGTGTCCATGCTGCTTCCCGCCAGCACGCAGGCCGTGCAGGACATTCCGAAGGTGGGCCGGCGTGTCGAGACCGGGCGTGGCGAGCGTATCCTGCTGGTGGAGGACACCGCGTCGTTGCGCATGATGGCGGCGGAAATCCTCACCGCGGGCGGCTACGAATGCGTCGCCAGGGCCGAGCCGGAAGAGGCTCTGCACCTGCTTCGCGGCGACGAGCCCTTCGACCTGTTGCTGACCGATGTCGGCATGCCTGGCATGAGCGGGCGTGAACTGGCCGACGTGGCACGCGCCTGGCGCCCCACGTTGCCGGTGTTGTTCATGACCGGCTACGCGGAGAACGCCATGGAGCGAGCGCGTTTTCTCGGCGAGGGCATGGACATGATCACCAAGCCCTTCGAGATCGACGACCTTCTGGTGCGGGTCGGACGCATGCTGGCCTGACCCGCCTTCCTCAGAAGCCTTCCAGCACGATCTTGCCTTTCGCGGTGTGGCTTTCGATGAGCTTGTGCGCGCGTCGCAGGTTTTCCGCGGTGATCTTTCCGAAATGTTCGCCCAGCGTGGTGCGCAGCGTGCCGTCGTCGATCAGGGACGCGATGCGTTCGAGCAGTTCGTGCTGCTTGATCATATCGGGTGTCTGGTAGGTCGAACGCGTGAACATCGATTCCGTATGCAGCGAGATGCTCTTGCGCTTCAGCTTCATGCCATCGAGCGTCTTCGGATCGTCGATGAAGGCGAACTTGCCTTGCGGGCGGATGATCTCGACGAGCTGTTCGTAATACGCGTCGGTGTGGGTCAGACCGATGGCGTAATCGACACCGTCGATGCCGAGGGCTTCGAGCTGCGGGCCCAGCGGCTTGCCATGGTCGATCACGTGATGGGCGCCCAGCGCCGCGATCCACTGCTTCGTCTCGTCGCGTGACGCGGTGCCGATGACGGTGACGTTCGTGAGCTGGCGGGCCAGCTGCACGAGGATCGAACCTACGCCGCCGCCCGCGCCGATCAGCAGCAGCGATTCACCCTTGCCGCCCTTCTCGGCGATGCCGAAGCGGTCGAACAGCAGTTCCCACGCGGTGATGGCGGTCAGCGGCAGAGCAGCGGCGTGCGCGTCGTCGAGCGAGCGCGGCTTGTGGCCGACGATGCGCTCGTCCACGAGCTGGAGTTCGGCATTGCTGCCCGGACGGATCAGCGAACCGGCGTAGAACACCTCGTCACCCACCTTGAACAGGCTGACCTCGCTGCCGACGGCTTCCACGCGACCCACGGCGTCGTAGCCGAGCACGCGGGGCTCGCTCGTGGGCATGCCGTTGCGCACCTTGGTGTCGACGGGGTTGACGGAAACGGCGCGGACAGCGACCAGCAGGTCGCGCGGGCCGGGGACAGGGCGGGCGAGTTCCACATCGACAAGACTCTGCGGGTCGTCGATGGACAGGCCGTTCTGGAGGTAGGCGATCGCTTTCATGGGCGGATGTCCGTTGAGGGAATAGGGCTATGGTGCTCCTCGCCATGGAAGGGAAAAACCGGCCCGGGGCGTCATCACTTTCGCCGTTTCGTTGAAAATGCCGTCCTGCCTAAAAAGCCGATATCCAGTCACTGCGGCCGGCCCTATGATGCGGCCACGGCACACGCCGCATCAGGGGCTATAGGGATGTCTGAAGGGAAAACAGCGATGCCCCCGGTCGAACGGCAACTGGCCGAGACGATGGACGCCTTGCAGGCGTTCGGCAGGATGGAGCGTGACGCGCAGCTGGGCGATATCGAAGCCCAGTTCCTTGTCGGTACGGCGTATTTCGACGGTGAGCAGGTGGCTCGGGATCGCCAGCGCTCGGCGCACTGGTTCCGCCGCGCGGCGGAACAGGGCCACCTGGAAGGGCAATGCCGGCTGGCGGCGCATTATGCCGAGGGGCTCGGTGTGCCCCGCGATCATGCCGAAGCGGTGATCTGGTATCGGCGGGCGGCGGATACGGGGTACGCCGAAGCGCAGTGCGCGCTGGGTTCAATGTATGCGCGAGGGCATGGCGTGGAATCCAGCCGCGAACAGGCCTTGCACTGGTGGGGTCTCGCGGCCGACCAGGGGCACGTCCAGGCCTGCGTGAATCTGGGGGTGTCGCATTACTTCGGCCGTGGCGTCCCCCGCGACGCGGAACTGGCTTTCGCCTTCTACAGCAAGGCGGTGGAGCGCGGAAACCCGGACGCGCGTGGCTACGGCGACGCCCTGTGCAGCGTGGCGCACATGTATTGCGATGGCATTGGCGTGGCGCGCAGCACGCGTCTTGGCGCGCTGCACTATCGGCGGGCGGCGGAGCTGGGCAACGCCAGCGCCCAGTTCGCGCTCGGCCGCATGTTCATGGACGGCAGCGACGGCTTGCCGGTGGATCCGCAGCAGGCCCGGCACTGGCTGGGGTTGGCGGCCGCGCAAGGCGACAATGAGGCCACGCAGCGTCTTGCCTCGCTCGACGCCGAACCCGCGTCGGTACAGTCGCCCGAGCGCGCGTCACGGTTGGGACCGCAGGATGCCGAAGGGCAGTTCGATCTGGGCCGCCGACTGTCCACGGGTGACGGTGTCGCCCGCAACGACCCGGAGGCCGTGCGCTGGCTCGCCCTGGCGGCGGAGCGGGATCATGTCGCCGCGCAATGCCTGCTGGCCCAGATGATCGATGGCGGTCGCGGCGTGCCGCGCAACGTCGAGGAAGTGATACGCCTGTATCGCATGGCCGCCACGCAGGGCTATCCCGAAGCCCAGTACGAGTTGGGCCGCTTCCACGAGAACGGCGATGGCGTGCCGCGAAATCTTTCGGTGGCCCGTGCCTGGTATCGCAAGGCGGCCGCCCGCGGCCACCTGAAGGCCATGCGTCGGCTGGATCCACGGCCCTGGTGGAAGTTCTGGTCGTAGGTCACCCATGACTTCCGGCGCTTCTCGCCCGGCGTCGGGCGGCGCGACCATCGGGGCACTTATCCCCAGGGGCGACACCTCCATGCGTAAACCTCTCGTCCGCGCGCTTGCCGTCGCGCTCGCCGGCCTGTCTCCGGTCGCGTTCGCCGCACCGGCAGCCGACACTGCCGAACAGACCACGACCCAGTTGCCGCGCGGCGTCACGCCCACGCATTACGACGTCTCCATCGTGCCGCACGCCGAGAAGCTCAGCTTTGACGGCAAGGTGTCGATCGATGTCACGGTGGCCCAGCCCACCACCTCGATCACCCTCAATGCGCTGGGGATGACCTTCGGGAAGGTCTCGCTCGCGCCGGCCAAGGGCAAGGCGACGTTCGCCGCGCCCAAGGTAGCCGTCGACGCCGATGCCCAGACCGCCACCTTCACCTTCGACCATGCCATTCCGGCGGGCGCCTATCGCCTGTCGCTGGAATACACGGGCAAGATCGGCACGCAGGCCAACGGCCTGTTCGCGATTGACTACGACACCGAGCACGACGGCAAGAAGCGCGCGCTCTACACGCAGTTCGAGAACTCCGACGCGCGTCGTTTCATCCCGTCGTGGGACGAGCCGGCGTACAAGGCCACGTTCACCCTGGATGCCACGGTGCCCTCGGGCCAGATGGCCGTCAGCAACATGCCGGCCGCCTCGAAGAAGGATCTCGGCAATGGCCTGACGAAGGTGAGCTTCGCCGCGACGCCGAAGATGTCGACCTACCTGGTGTTCTTCGGCCTGGGTGATTTCGAGCGTGCCACCACGATGTCCGATGGCGTGGAAATCGGCGTGATCACGCAGAAGGGCAAGATCTCGCAGGCGCAGTTCACCCTCGACAGCGGCAAGGCCGTGTTGCAGGAATACAACGCGTACTTCGGCGTGCCGTATCCGCTGCCGAAGCTCGACAACATCGCGTCGCCGGGCCAGAGCCAGTTCTTCTCGGCGATGGAGAACTGGGGCGCGATCTACACCTTCGAATACGCGTTGCTGCTCGACCCGTCGTTCTCCACGCCGTCCGACAAGCAGGAAGTGTTCAACACCGCCGCGCACGAAATGGCCCACCAGTGGTTCGGCGATCTTGTGACGATGCGCTGGTGGGACGACCTGTGGCTCAACGAAGGCTTCGCCTCGTGGCTGGCGTCGCGCACCACGGAGCGCTTGCATCCGGAATGGCATACGGAGCTCGAGGCCGTCGGCATCCGCGAGCAGGCGATGAATCAGGACTCCATCGCGACGACGCATCCGGTCGTGCAGCACGTGGCGACGGTGGAGCAGGCCAGCCAGGCCTTCGACAGCATCACCTACTCCAAGGGCGAGTCGGTGATCCGCATGCTGGAGGCCTACGTCGGTCCCGACGCATGGCGCAAGGGCGTGCAGGATTACATCAAGGCCCACGCCTATTCGAACACCGTGTCGGACGACCTGTGGAAGGCGATCGACACGGCCGCCGGCAAGTCGGTCAGCACCATCGCGCATGATTTCACCCTCCAGCCGGGCATTCCGCTCGTGCGCGTGGAGTCGGTGTCCTGCGCCAACGGCAGCACCACGCTGAAGCTGTCGCAGGGCGAGTTCACCCGCGATCGCCCGGACAAGACGCCGCTGCGCTGGCACGTGCCGGTGACCGCGAAGGTCGTCGGCGGCGCGCCGGCCTCGACCCTGCTCGACGGCCAAGGCTCGCTGACCGTCGCCGGTTGCGGCCCGGTGCTGGTCAATGCGGGCCAGACGGCGTATTACCGCACCGCGTACAAGCCCGAGCAGTTCAAGGCCTTGCAGGACGTCTTCACCAAGCTCGAGCCGATCGACCAGCTGGGCCTCGTGTCCGACACTTGGGCACAGGGCATGGCTGGCGTCCAGCCCACCTCGAATGTACTCGACCTGATCAAGGCGACGCCGCTGGACGCGTCGCCGTTGCTGTGGGATGAAATCTCCGGCAACTTCACTTCGCTGGACGCCTACTACGACGGCGATGCAAAGCAGCAGGCCGTGTTGCGTAAGTACGCCGTGAGCCGCCTTTCGCCGAAGCTCGACGAGCTGGGCTGGGAGCCGAAGGCCGGCGAGGCATCGCCGGTGGCGATCCTGCGTTCCGACCTGATCGCGTCGCTGGGCCGCCTGGGCGATCCGAAGGTGCTTGCCGAAGCGCGTCGTCGCTACGAAACCGACAAAATGCCTGCGGAATTGCGCAAGGTGATTCTGGCCGTGGTCGCGTATAACGCCGATGCCGCCACCTGGGACAAGATGCACGCCGCTGCCAAGGCGGAGAAGACCCCGCTGGTGAAGGATCGCCTGTACACGCTACTTGCCGCGCCGAAGGACAATGCGCTGGCCAAGCGTGCGCTGGAGCTGGCGCTCACCGACGAGCCGGGTGCGACCAATAGCGCTGCGATGATCTCCCGCGTGGGTAACGGGCATCCGGAGCTGGCCTTCGAATTCGCCACCGCGCACAAGGAGAAGGTGGATACCTTCGTCGACGGCACCTCATCGTCGCGCTACTACCCCGGACTGGCGCGCAACTCGCTCGACCTGGCGACGATCCCGAAGATCGAGGCCTTCGCCCAGAAGTACATCGCGGCTACGTCGCGTCGCGAGGCTGAAAGCGCGGTCGCCAACATCCGCTATCGCAACCAGGTGCGCAAGGAGCGTCTGCCTGCCGTGGATGCGTGGCTGAAGAAGAACGGCTGATGAGGTGAAGGGAAACCCCGTCGACCTGCGGTCGGCGGGGTTTTTTTGTGGGTGCGGACCGGCTCAGACGTTGCAGGCGGCGGTCAGGGCATCGCGGAATCGTTCGGCGTCGACGAGCTTCGCCGCCAGCACGCCCTTGAAGCGGTCGCCCATGCCGCAGGTCGGCAGGCGATACAGCTCGGCATCGTCGCCGCGACGGTCTGCACCGTGCGAGACGAGACAGCTGCGATCCAGCGAGACCACCACGGTACCCGCGCAAAGACGACGAGCCAGCGCGTTGATGGTCGTATCGCCCATGCCGGTAACGGCCTGCGCGCTGATGTCGATGTTGAGGAAGTGTCCGCACGCATGGGCGAACTCGTAGACATCCAGCAGCAGCACATCGGTGCTGGCGAATTCGCGAACGGATAGCCCCGGCGGCAGCGGGCCCGGGTCGAATAGGCGCAGCATGCGTCGCTCGCCGGCCAGTTCCAGCGTGGCGGCCACGGTGTCGATATGCGTCTGCGCGGAAACCAGCAACACACGCGCCTCGGCGAAGAGATCGCTCTGCTTTGCCACAAAGGCGGCGGAAAGATGATCGTTGGCGCCGTGCGACAGCACCGAAAGCGTCGGGCCCTTGCCATCGCCGATCTCGGTGGCCCGACCCGTGCGTGTGCCGGGCACGAGCTGCCAGCGGGCGACGGTATGGCCGGGCAGGCCGGATGGATCGATCACGTCGTCGCCGATAGCGGCGATCAGGCCGGTGACGACACCGCTCCGCGCGGCGGCGACGGCCTGGTGCCAGGCCTTGCCGCCGGGAGAGCGTTCGAAGGCGGAGGCCGTGACCGGCTCGCCGGGACGAGGAAGACGTGGCACCCGCCAGCGCTCTTCCTCGTGGTAACCGCCGACGACCAGGAGACGGACGGCGGGCATTCGATCAGAAGCGTTCGAGCACGCCGGCGATGGTCGCCGTCATGAAGGTGGCGATGGTGCCACCCAGCACGGCGCGCAGGCCGAGACGGGCGAGATCGCCACGACGGTTCGGGGCAAGGCCGCCGATGCCGCCGAGCTGGATCGCGATGGACGAGAAGTTGGCGAAGCCGCACAGCGCATAGGTGGCGATGAGGCGGCTTTCCGGCTGCAGGTCCTGCAGGTGACGGGCGAGGTCCGCATACGCCACGAATTCGTTGATGACGACCTTCTGGCCGATGAAGCTGCCGACCAGGGTGGCGTCCTGCCAGGGCACGCCGATGAGCCAGGCGACCGGCGCGAGGACCCAGCCGAAAATGGTTTCGAGGCTCAGCACCACCGGATGGCCGGCATGCGCCGTCAGCCAGGCGTTGACGCTGTGATCGCCGCCGAGCGTGCCGACCCACTGCACCGGCGCGTTGACCAGTGCGATGAGGGCGATGAAGGCGAGCAGCATGGCGCCGACGTTCATCGCCAGCTTGAGGCCGTCGCCCGCGCCACCGGCGGCGGCGTCGATGACGTTGGCGGTGGTCTTCTCGACTTCCATGCGCACCGTGCCGCGGGTCAGCGGCTCTTCGGTTTCCGGCACGAGGATCTTGGCCAGCACCATGGTAGCCGGGGCGGCCATGACGCTCGCGGTGAGCAGGTGCTTGGCGAAGAACATGCGCTGTGCCGGATCGTCGCCGCCGAGCATGGCGACGTACGCGGCCATCACCGAGCCGGCAATATGGGCCATGCCGCCGATCATGACGGTCATCAGCTCGGCCTGGGTCATGCGCTCGATGTACGGCTTGATCGTGAGCGGGGCCTCGGTCTGGCCGATGAACACGCTGGCGCAGACGCTGGTGGTCTCGGCGCCGGACACGCGCATCACCTTGGTGATGACCCACGCCATGCCCTTGACGATCTGCTGCATCACGCCCAGGTGGTACAGCACGCCGGTGAGGGCGGCGAAGAACACGATGGTGGGCAGCACCTTCACGGCGAAGATCACGCCGAACTTCTCGCTGTCGAGCAGGCTGCCGAAGATGAAGCGCGACCCCACGTCCACGTAGTCGAGCAGGCGCACGAAGCCCGTGGCGATGGTGTCGAAGACGTCGCGGCCCAGGGGCACCTTCAGCACGATCGCCGCGAAGACGATCTGCAGGCCAACACCCGTGGCGACGAGCTTCCAGTCGACCACGCGCTTGTTGTTGGAAAAACAGAAGGCGATGGCGATCAGCGTCGCCAAACCGAACAGGCCAAACAGTACGTGGCCCAAGAGACCCAGCATCGTGACTTACCCCTTGCGAAGGCCGGGGGTAGCCCCGTGACCGCTTTAAAAAACGCGAGGTTACGGGAGGTGGGCGCAGGGGGCAAGGCGCGCTGCGGAAAAGCCTTTCGTATCAGCGGAGACAACCCGGGGCGACCGGCTCGTCGCACCGGCGCAGGCCGGTGTCCACCGCCTTGCGTCGGGCCAGGCGAAGGCGCCTAATCGGCGATCCCCACCCAAGGCAGCAGGCCGGCCTCATGAATCTTTTCCTCACCATCGCCCTGGTCCAGCTGGTGGCCCTGATCACCCCGGGTCCGGACTTCTTCTTCGTCTCCCAGCTCGCCGCCAGCCGCTCGCGACGCGAGGCGATCGCGGGGGTGATCGGCATCGCCCTGGGCGTGGCGGTCTGGGCGGCACTGGCCCTGCTGGGTCTGCAATTGCTGCTGCATCGCCTGGCCTGGCTGGAACGCGGCATCGCCATCGCCGGTGGCGCCTACCTGTGCTGGATGGGCATCCAGATGCTGCGGGCCTCGTGGAAGGCCAAGCCGGACGCGGCCGTTCCCGTGGTGGACGTCCACGATTCCAGCCCGGGCCGCGCCCTGCTGCGCGGCCTGTTGACGAACCTCGCCAACCCGAAGGCCGCGATCTATTTCGCCTCGATCTTCTCGGCCTTCCTCGGCGAGGGCGTGCAGCCGGCCGCGCGCTGGGGCTTGTGGGCGCTGGTCACGGCGGAAACCGCCCTGTGGTTCGGTGTGGTGGCGGCCATCTTCGCCCTGCCGGCGATGCGTCGGGGCTATGTGCGCGCCGCGCGCTGGATCGACGGTGGGGCCGGGGCGATCTTCACCCTGTTCGGCCTGCACCTCATCCTCGGTCGCCGGGCGATCTGAGGATCGCCCTCCCTGTTTAGCTCTTTTCCAGGTTCCGCCCCACCTGCGCCAGGCTGGTCGCGAAGCGGGCCAGGTCAGGCGGCAGCATGCCCCGCAGGGCATCCGCCGCCACCTCGGCCACCAGGGTCCTGACCCGGTCGGCCATGCGCTTGCCCAGGGTGGTCAGCGCGATGTCCACCAGGCGCCGGTCGGCGGTGTTGCGCTCGCGGCCCATCAGGCCCCGTTCGATGCCGGCATCCACGGCATGGGTGACCGTGCTGGCGTTGACGCCGCAGGCCATGGCCAGTTCCGTGGAGATCATGCTCCGGCGTCCGGCCAGCAGGAGGAGCATCTCGGCCTGCAGGGCCGTGATGCCGAACTCCCGCTGGGCGCGGCGTCCCACCGCGTCGCGAAGGCGGGAGCCGGCCAGCATGAGGTCGCGCCCCAGGGCCAGGGCGGCGGAAGGGCTCGTGTCGCGCTCGATCATGATGTCGCCATGTTCAAAGGCGGGACGATCGGCGTTGGGGGCCGCAGGGGCCTTGGCTTCGACGTCCATCAGTTTGCCGACCTCCGCCATGCGCCCGGCGGGATACCCACGGTGCGGGTGAACACTCGGGTGAAATGGCTCTGCTCGGCGAAGCCGCAGGCCAGCGCGACATCGGCCAGGGTCATGTCGCTGGAACGCAGCAGGGTCTGCGCGCGCTCGATGCGCCGATCAAGCAGCCAGCGATGCGGTGGCTTGCCCATGCTGCGGCGGAAGGCGCGGGAAAAGTGGTTCACCGACAGGCCACAGGCTTCCGCGACGGCGGAGACCGGGAAGGACTGGTCGAGCCGCTCTTCCATGAACGCGACCGCGCGGCGCTCCTGCCAGCCGGCGAGGCCGCCGCGGGTGATGCCGTTGGGCTCCGGCACGGAAGTGCCGCACGGCAGGATGGCTCGCAGGGCGAGGGCGACGTGGGCGACCAGCGGCGTATTGGGCATGTCGGTGCGCAGGCTGTCGAAGAGGATGCTGGCCAGGGTCCGCACGGCCGGGGGGTGGCCTTGCGTGCAGGTCAGCCCCTCCGCATGCCGGCGGAACAGGATCGCCCCCGTGCCATCGCCGTCCGTGGGACGCGCGGCGCGATAGACCAGCAACAGGTCGTCGGCCGTGCCGTCGAGCACGATTTCGGTCAGGGCGGCGCGGCCGCGAAGGTTTTCGAGGAGGTTTTCGGCACCGGGGCGGTCGCCACGATCCAGTGCGGCGGAGCGCTGGGCGAGGTCGACGATCACGGTGGCCGGGCGGGGTGTGGCTTGGGGAAGGGGGTTTTCGATGCGGTACATCGGGCCGATCCTCTCGGCGCTCGGGGGGAGGATCGAAGCATTGCGCACGCAAAGATTACGCCCTACCCCCGAATGGGGTAGGGGTCGAAAACGTTATGTGACGCAGCGCACGATGGCGACCAGGGCGACTACCAGGATCACCGCGAGGACGATGTGCCGGAAGTACGGGCCGCCCGATATACCGCCGTCGTAGCTGGCATCGTCGAAATCATGCGATGCGTCACGCGGGTGGCGTACGAAGGGAAGGCGTAGGCGTTTGCGGCGGGACATGGCGCGATGGTCCGCCGACGCGCGTCAACGCTACGTCGCTCAGCGGGCGACGCGCGAGGTGTTTTTCAGCTCGTCGAGCACCTCGGTACCGCGGACGTCGATATGGTCGAGGTTGTTCACGTAGAACCGCACGAAGGCCGATTCGGCGTTCGTCGGCATCCAGGGCTTGGCCCACGCAAAGACGACGCAGCGGCCACCCTCGTCGATCAACTTGTCGAGCCGGGCCTTGAGAAGCCTGCGTACGGCATAGGCCTCGATGTCCTTCGCCGCGAGGGTGATCGTGGGGCGTAGCTCGGTGTCGTCGTGGCGGAAGGGCCGCGAGAAGGTGAGGAAGTAGCCGCCTTCCTTCGTCGCCCGAATGGAGGCCTTGCCCCACCATACGGCGCGCGTGCCGGTCAGCTCGGCGACCTTCTGCCGGTAGACGTTGCGAAACAGCGCGGCGTAGGTGGTGGTTTCGCCACCGATCTCCACGCTGGCTTCGTCGAGGTCGTCGTCGCGGCGATGCTCGAGGAACTTCTGCACCAGCGACGAGAGACGGTAGTAATGGCTCGCGCGCTTCGCGGTGCCGGTGACGCCGCTGGTACGACGGGGGGCTAGCCCGTCGTGCGATACGCTGGCAGGCGCGGTCACGGAAGGCGCGGCGCGGAAATGATCCGCCGGTCGCTGGGCCTCGAAGACGTCGGGTTTGTTTTCTTCTTTCTCCCCGCCACGCGCGTGCACTACCTCGCAGGTGGCCGCGTGGTCTTCCAGCCGTCGCGAGCGGAAGTACGGGCGGATACGCAGGTTCTGCTCGGGTTTTTCCAGGCAGGCGCAGATCAGGTGCGCCTCGCAACCCTGGCCCACGCAGAGGAAGGTCGCGTCGGCGCCGAGCAGGTCGGCCCAGTACAGCTCGTAGGCGCGCTCGGCGCTTAGCCGTTCGTCGCGTTCGGGGGTGATGGCTTCGTCGATCGCCACGTATCCGTTCCATTCCCTGATGGTCGGGGCAATGTACACCCCAGGGGGTTGCGCGCAGGTCGTTCGGGTTTGCTACGCTCCGCGCCCATGATCCTGCCCTTCTTTCTGCTGCTCCTCGTCATCGGTCTCCTGCTGCTGTGGCGTCGCCGCCGCCGTTCGGGGCCGGTCTTCATCGTACTGGCCCTGGCCTGGCTGTTCTTTGCCGGTTGCGGGCCGCTGACCGGCCTGCTGCTGGGTAACCTGCAGTCGGGTTTCGCCCCCGATGTGGCGACCTGGGGGCAGCGCAACTTCATCATCCTGCTGGGCGCGGGTACCGTGCGCAGTGGTCCTGGCATCGTGGAGCAGAGCCTCTACGCCAACGGCCGCATCCTGCGGGCCGCCGAGCTGTATCGCTCGTGCAAGGCCACGGGCGCGGAGTGCAAGCTGGAAGTGAGTGGCGGTGACGCCATGAAGCTGGGGCGCTCCGAAGCCGAGACCTACGCCATTACGCTGGATCGCCTCGGCGTGCCGCGCGCGGACCTGGTCCTGGAAGGCAACAGCATGAACACCTTCCAGAACGCGCAATTCACTCGCCCGCTGCTGATGAGCTTCGGCGCGGACAAGGTGGTGCTGGTCTCCTCGGCCGTGCACCTGAAGCGTTCCGTGCTGTACTTCTCGCATTTCGGCATCCGTGCCGAACCGGTGCGTGGCGATTACGTCACCGCCCGCTACGATTGGCTGCCGTCGTCGGAAAACATCTTCTTCGCGGATTTCGCCATCCATGAGTACACCGGCGTGCTTCGCTACAAGCTCTACAACGCCATGGGCTGGAACGTGCCGAAGATTCCTGAAGACTCTCTGACCGCGCCCACACATACGTAACATTTGGCCGCTTATGCTGGCCCACCCGTCCAGCCACGACCTCCCAAGGAGAAGCCCGTGAAACATCGCTACATCCTCGCCGCGCTGCTGGCCACCGCCTCGCTCGCCCCGGCCGCCTTCGCGCAGCCGCAGAAGGCCGCCCCGGCTCCGCAGGCCCAGCAGGAGGCCGCGCCGGCCGCCAACCCGGCCGCGCAGATTCCCGCCGCCGACAAGCAGGCCATCCAGAATTACAACCTGAACGACGATGTGTTCAACCGCATCGTGAAGGTGTCGCAGGAAGCCAAGAAGCAGGGCATCCAGCCGAAGAACGCGCAGACCGACTTCTCGAAGATCCACTCGCTCGACGATCTCGCCAAGCAGATCACCGACTCCGATCCGCGCATCGGGCCCCTGATCAAGGCCAATGGCTTCACCCCGCGCGAGTTCCTGCTCGCCAATCTCGCGGTGACCAACGCGGCCATCGCTTCGGAAGCCAAGAACAACCCGCAGCTGGCCGGCTACGTCGATCAGTCGAAGGTGAACCAGAAGAACGTGGCCTTCTACGAGGCGCACAAGGACAAGATCAACGCCTTGATGGCGGAAGACCAGGGTAAATAAACGCATCGCGCGAAAGTGCGCTCCACCAGTAGGAGCGCGCTCGCGCGCGATAGCCAACGAAGCAAAGAAGCGGAGGCCCGGCAAAGGCCTCCGCTTTTTTATGTCTTACTTCGAACCATGCAGCGCATGCTTCAGATCACGCATCTGATCATGCCCGCTTTTCACTGAAACGTACGCCTCGTTGATCAACGAACGCGTACCGGCAGTGACGTCGTTATCCTTCAACGCGTCCTCGTACTTCGCCTTGATATGGTCTTCGCCGCGCTCGACTTCATCGACGATGGCGACATCGTCCTTCGAGCCCATCTTCGCGCGCAGTTCGACGAACATGCGATGGGCCTTCGCGAGTACGGTGCCATCGTCCTCGGGCTTGCCGCCGAGCGAGCTCACCTGCTGCTGCAGACGCGTCGCCACCTGGCGACGTTCGGCGGCGCGCTGCTGAAACGACGCGGCATAACGCGTGTTGTGCGCATCCTTGGCGGCCTCGCCGTAACCTTCGGCACTGTCGATCGTGGTCTCGATGAGGCCGTTGAGGATCTTGATGTCATGGTCGGTGCTGGTCATGGCGTATCTCCGTGGGTTGCGGGAGGTGCCAGCATCGCGTTCGTGGGCGGCACGGCATCGTGAAGACCCTGTCGCCACCTCCACCACGGACGTGCATTCGTTCATGCTCGTCCGGTGCATACTCGAGACTGATTCATTGCAGGGAGACGCACCCATGGCATCCAATCGACGCGCGCTGGTGACCGGCGCCTCCGCCGGTATCGGCGAAGCTTTCGCACGCGAACTCGCGCGCCGCGGCCACGATCTCGTGTTGACGGCGCGTCGCGCGGATCGGCTGGAATCCCTGGCCGCCGAATTGCGCGATCGCCACGGTGTGGAAGCGATCGTGGCGCCGCTCGACCTGTCGCGCGTCGACGGCCCCGAGGCGCTGGTCGCCGCGCTCGACGCGCAGCATCTGCATGTCGACGTGCTGATCAACAACGCCGGTTACGGCTTGCCCGGATACCTCGACGAGCAGCCCTGGGCGGCGCATGCCGCGTTCATCCAGCTGATGATGACGGCGCCCGTCGAACTGGCCTACCGGCTATTGCCAGGCATGAAGGCGCGCGGCTATGGCCGCATCGTCAATGTCGCCTCGCTGGCGGGGCATATCCCGGGTTCAGCGGGGCATACGCTCTACGGGGCTTCAAAAGCCTTCCTCATCAAGTTCTCGCAGTCGCTGGCGCTGGAAACCAAGGGCAGCGGGATTCACGTCACGGGGCTCTGCCCAGGGTTCACCTATTCGGAATTCCACGATGTGAACGGCTCGCGTGACATGGTTTCCAAGATGCCCGGGTATCTGTGGATGGATGCCACCACGGTGGCGAAGCAGGGCATGGACGCGGTGGAAGCCGGCAAGGTCGTGCTGGTCAACGGCAAGGTCAATACGGCGATCAAAGTGCTCTTCAAGCTGCTTCCGGACGCCCTGACCCTGAAGATGGTCGAGCGCCAGGCGCATCGGTTCCGCGTGGGGGGCGACCGGTCGGGACCATGACCAATGGCATACGCCGGGGCGGTCCCCGGGGGCTAGCCTCGTCCGGTTCGCGGCGCGACCCGTGCCGCCGTGCCATCACGGGGAATCCCTCCTATGTCCAAACATCATCCGGCGCTGGCTGGTGCCATCTTCTTCGGTCTGATCGGGGCCGCCTCCGCCCAGGCGGTGAGCGTCGACGACTATCGCCGCGCCGACAGCATGCTGGCCAACAACACGATGCCGCTGGTCGACCACTCGGTCCAGCGCGTGAAGTGGATCGACGACGGTCACCTCTGGTACCGCGACCACGACAAAGACGGTGACCAGTACCTGCGCCTGGACCTCGCCACGGGCCAGGCCAGCCACGCCTTCGATCGCGACAAGCTGGCCAAGGCCCTCGCCACGGCCACCGGCAAGAAGGTGGACGCCGGCAAGCTGCCGGTGAGCGATTTCGTAGTGCGTCCCGACGACGGCCTCGACGTGACCTCCGGTGGCAAGCAGTACGTCTGCGACAAGCTGCTCGACAAGTGCGACCTGGCAGCGGTGAAGAAGGACCCGAACGGCAAGCCCTACGGCGAGGAGCCGGGCCTGAAGTCGCCGGACGGCAAGTCCGAAGCCTTCATCCGCGACTGGAACCTCTGGGTGCGCGATATCGCCACCGGTGCCGAGACTCGCCTGACCACCGATGGTGTCAAGGATTTCGGCTACGCCACGGATAATGCCGGCTGGAAGCACACCGACGAGGCCATCCTCGTGTGGTCGCCGGATTCAAAGAAGATCGCGACCTTCCAGCAGGACCAGCGCAAAACGGGCGAGATGACGCTGGTCAGCGTCAACGTGGGCCACCCGAAGGTCGATACCTGGAAGTACCCGCTGCCGGGCGACAAGGACGTGACGATGATTGAGCGCGTCGTGATCGACGTGCCGACCAAGAAGATGGTCCGCTTCAAGATGCCGGCCGATCAGCATCGTTCCACACTCTGCGACGACATCTCGTGCAGCCCGGGCGTATGGGATGACGTGCGCTGGGCCGCCGACGGCAAGAGCATTGCCTTCGTGTCGACCTCGCGCGACCATACGCATGAGTGGTTCCGCGTGGCGAATCCGGAAACCGGCGCCGTGCGCACCGTGTTCGAGGAAAAGGCCAAGACCTATTTCGAAAGCGGCAACGGCATGGCCAATTGGCAGTACGTGCCCGAGACCGACCAGGTGATCTGGTTCTCCGAACGGAGCAACTGGGGCCACCTGTATATGTACAGCCTGAAGACCGGCAAGCTCGAACAGCAGATCACCAGCGGCGACTGGAACGTCACCGAGGTGCTGCGCATCGATCCGAAGACGAAGACGATCTGGTTCCGTGGCGTCGGCCGCGAGAAGGGCGTCGATCCGTACTACCAGCAGTTCTACAAGGTGGGCTTCGACGGCAAGGGCCTCACGCTGCTCACGCCGGAGAACGCGGACCATACGGTCTCGATGTCGAAGGACGGTACGTACTTCTTCGATTCGTACTCCACCATCGATACGCCGCCGGTCGCCCTGGTTCGTCGCGGCGACACGGGTGCGACGGTGAAGGAAGTCGCACGCGCCGATATCTCGCGCCTGAAGGCTGCCGGTTGGGTGCCGCCGACCGCATTCACCGTGAAGGCGCGCGACGGCAAGACCGATCTCTACGGCCACATGTTCAAGCCGTCGAACTTCGACGCGTCGAAGAAGTATCCGCTGGTCGTCTACATCTATCCGGGTCCGCAGACCGGTTCGGTGCGCACGCGCAGCTTCGTGCCCTCGCATGGCGACAACCAGGCGTTGGCCGAGCTCGGCTTCGTCGTGGTCGCGGTGGACGGCATGGGTACGCCGTGGCGTTCCAAGGCCTTCCATGACGCCTACTTCCAGAACATCGGCGATAACACGCTGCCCGACCAGGTCGCGGCGGTGAAGCAGTTGGTGCAGAAGAACGCCTGGATCGACGGCAACCGCGTCGGTATCTGGGGCCATTCGGGTGGCGGCAATGCCACGGCCACCGCGATGTTCCGCTATGCCGACGTGTTCAAGGTGGGCATCTCCGAGTCGGGCAACCACGACAACCGCAACTACGAAGACGACTGGGCCGAGAAGTGGCAGGGCCTGCTGGTTACCGACAAGGACGGCAAGTCGAACTACGACGACCAGGCCAACCAGAAGTGGGTCGACGGGCTCAAGGGCCACCTGATGATCGCCCACGGCACCTCGGACGATAACGTGCCGCCGTACGAGTCGCTGCTGGTGGTGGACGCGCTGATCAAGGCCAACAAGGACTTCGATCTGGTGATGATCCCGAACGCCCATCACGGCTACGGCGCGGCCACGCAGTACATGACCCGTCGCCGCTGGGATTACTTCGTGCGTTACCTCAAGGAGGAAACGCCGCCGAAGGAATTCAAGCTGACACCGATCGAGCGGTGATCCCGTAGGAGCGCGCTGGCGTGATCGCGCGCAAGCGCGCTCCTACAAAAGCAGAGCCCCGCTGACCTGTAGGAGCGCGCTTGCGCGCGATCCCACGCGTCAGGCGGCGGATACCGGCACGAAACGCATCGCCACCGCGTTCATGCAGTAACGCAGCCCCGTCGGATCGGGTCCATCGTCAAAGACATGCCCCAGGTGCGCGCTGCACCGGGCACAGCTGATCGCCGTACGATCCTCGAACGCCAGGCTCCGGTCATCACTCTGCACGACGTTCCGCCGCGAGATCGGCTGCCAGAAGCTCGGCCACCCGGTACCCGAATCGAACTTCGTCGCCGAGTCGAACAAGGCCGTGTCGCAGCCGATGCAGCGATAGATGCCATTGTCGTGGCGATTCCAGCCAGGCCCGGAATAGGGCCGCTCGGTGCCTTCTTGCCGGGTGACGACATAGGCACGCGGATCGAGCTTCGCCCGCCACTGCGCGTCCGTCAGCACGACGCGCGGCTCCTTGCAGGCGCCCAGCGGCTTCTTATCCGGCGCGAAGCAGTCGAGGGTCACCTCGCCGGGCGTGGCCGGCGGCGGCGCCTCGGCGGCGACGGCAGGACGCGTCCCGCGCAACAGGAACGGCAGGGACACGGAAAAGGCCGCCGTGGCGGCCAGGACGCCGAGGAAACGACGGCGCTCGGGATCGGTGCTCATACAACCTCCGGGAGCAGGGAAGGGCGCCATCGCGCCCCTCCCATCAAGACCGGTCGTCCCGCGTTCGCCTTACATCAATCGTCCACCCAGTGGCATTCGCGCTTGGTGGTGTAGGTGGCGTTCTTGTCCTGGTGGTTCTTCTGGATCTGGTTGCCCGCGTAGCCGCCGCCTACCGCACCGGCCACGGTCGCCAGGGTCTTGCCCTTGCCGCCGCCCACCTGGTTGCCCATCAGTCCGCCCGCGACGGCGCCGACACCGGTACCGATCAGGCGGTTGTCGTCCTTCGAGTTGATCTGCTTGACCTGCACGTCGCGGCAGACCTGATGCTGGCTGCGGCGGGCCTGGGCTTGGGCGGGAGCGGTCGCGACGGTACCTGCGGCGAGGGTGAGCGCGGCGGCTGCGATGAGGTGGAGCTTCATGGCGTGTCCTCCTTTTCGGTGGCCTCCACTAGTACCGCCGGTGCCGTGACAGCCGGGTCAACAGCGGACGCCTTGGTGGACATGGCGTAGGGACGCGGACGGATCGGCGTACCACGCGCCTCGGCCACGGCTTCGGTCAGTTCGGCCCCTAAAAGCAGGATCAGCGCGGAGTAATAGACCCAGACCAGCAGCACCACCACGCCGCCGGCCGGTCCATACGGACCGCCGACATTGCTGCGTTCCAGATAAATGCCGATCGCGAACTTGCCCACCACGAAGAGCAGGGCCGTGAGACTGGCGCCGATCACGGCATCGCGCCATTCGATGATGGCGTCGGGAAGCACCTTGTAGATCGCGCCGAAGACCACGATGAACACGGCCAGCGAAACGATCATCTCCAGCACGTGCCAGCCCGTGGTGCCGCCGCGGACGAAGACGGCGATCATGGCGCTCGCCGAGAAGGAAATGACCAGCAGGAAGGCCACGGACAGGAGCAGGCCGAGCGCATGCAGGCGGGCGCGCAACCAGCCCAGGATCGCCCGGCTGGTGTTGCCCGGCCTGGGTTGCAGGTTCCACACGCGGTTCAGCGCCCCCTGGAGCTGGGCGAACACGGCCGAGGCGCCGATCAGGGTGACCCCCAGGCCGATCACGCCGGCCATGCTGCCAACGCTGGGTTTCTCCTTGGCGTTGGCGATCAACAGCTTCACGGCGTCGGAGGCGCGCGGGCCCACGAGGCCGTTGAGGCTGTCCACGAGTTGGGCCTGCCATTCCGGGCGCAGCGACGCCACCACCCAGAGCAACAGCACGAGCAGCGGCGCGAAGGAAAGGGCGGAATAGAACGCCAGCGCCGCCGCGCGGGTCATCAGCTCGTCGTCGCTGAAGCCTTTGGCGGTGGTCCGGACGACCTGCCAGCCGAGTTTGATCCGTCGATCCACGCGTGTCCTCCGTCGGTACGGGGACAGGGTGGTAGGTGGGGCGCGAAAGAAACGTGGAGCGAGGGGCGGAGGCCTCAGCCCATCTGCGCGATGGCCTCCGGAATCCCCGCCGCGCCGCGCACTTCCACCACGCGCTCGGTCATCGTGAAGCCGGTCACCACTTCGTGCGCCCAGGTGCTGTGATAAGGCATGTATACGCCCCAGCCGCCCAGTTCCACGACCGGCGCGATGTCGGATTTCAGCGAGTTGCCGACCATGGCGAAGCGCTCGGCCGGCACGTCGAACTCCCGGAACAGGCGCGCATAGGCGGCCGGGTCCTTCTCGGAGACGATCTCGATGCGGTGGAACACGTCGGCGAGGCCGCAGCGGGCGACCTTGTTTTCCTGGTGGAACAGGTCGCCCTTGGTGATGAGCACCACGCGGTGGGTCTTCGCCACGGTCTCCACGGCGTCGCGGATGCCGGGTAGCAGGTCCACGGGGTGGGCCAGCACGTCCTTGCCCAGGCGCACGATGCGGTGGATGTCACGGGCCTCGATGCGGCCCTCCGTCAGTTCGATGGCCGATTCGATCATCGACAGGGTCATGCCCTTGGCGCCGTAGCCGAACAGCGCGATGTTGCCGCGCTCGGTCGCGAGCAGGCTGTCGTGCAGGCCGTGGCTGCCCAGGTCGATGTACTTGCCGAGGATGGCCTCGAACTCGTCCTGGGCGCGATCGTAGAACTCCTGGCTGTGCCAGAGAGTGTCGTCGCCGTCGAAGCCGATGAGTTCGATCATGGAGTAGGTATCCGTCATGCCGCAACGGCGTAGCATAGCGCCATGTACGAATTTACCGATATTGCCTGTCCCTACTGCGGCGAGACCATCGAGGTCGCCGTGGACACCTCCGCCGGCAGCCAGACCTACATCGAGGACTGCCAGGTCTGCTGCCGCCCCATCGTGATGCGGCTGGTGGTGGACGAAGGGGATGACACCTTCGACCTCTCCGCCTCGGCGGAAAACGAGGGGTGATCCAACGAAAAGGCCCGGGGATGCCCCGGGCCTTGTGGATCAGAACGCGACGCTGGTCTTCAGGCCCAGGATGAACGCGTTGTCGCGCTTGTTGCTGCCGCCCGGATCCTGAATGTACTGCAGGTTGGGACGGATGGCGATCGAGGGGATCGGCGACCAGCTGTAGAACACTTCGGTCACCTTCTCGTAGCCACTCTGCACGATCTGCGCCTGGCCCGGGTTGGCGGCGTTGAACAGGCGCTGGCGCTTGGCGTACTCGCCGTTGGCATGCGAACCGCCGAACGCCACGCCGATGAAGTCGTTCGGGCGATCGAAGATGCCCTTGTACTCCATGCCCAGCGCGATCTGGTTGTTGGTCTGCGAGGTCGAGTGGTCGGCCGAGGTGATGTTCAGGAACACCGTGGCGCCCTTGCCGCCGGCTTCGCCGGTGATCTGCTGCTGGAAGGTGATCCACGCGCCCTGGCGCGAGTCATGCTGCAGCGGCTTGGCGTCGGTGAGGGCGATCGGCTGGTGGTTCACGTCGTAGAACAGGTCGTTGCCCTTGGACGTGTTGTACCAGACGCCGACGCGGTACGAACCCGGCAGGCCGTTGACCATGGGCTTCCAGCCGAACTCCAGCGGGATCAGCGCACCGGTGGTGCCGCCCGGGTTGTTGAGCTTCCAGCCGTTGCGACGGGCCCACTGGTCGTTCACGTAGTTCGGGTTGACCTGGTAGGCCGCGATCTGCACGAAGGTGTCCTTCGTGGTGTCGAGCTTGAGGATGGTGGCCCACTGGCTGGTCGGCCAGTTGACCCAGTAATCGCCCACGATGTTGCCGGGCTGGGCGCCGCAGAAGGTCAGGTTCTGGAAGTCGCAGGAGAACGAGCCGATGTTCTCGCCGACCGGCAGGCGGCCGATCGTCCAGGTCAGGCGGTCGTTGAAGAACTTCTGCTCCAGGGCGAACATCGTCAGATGCCAGGTCTGGCCGCGGCCGTAGACTTCCTGGATCAGCTGGTTGTTGCCGATGTTGGCGTCGGCGCCGATGTTGCGGCCGTTACGGTCGGTGATGATCAGCTTGAAGGTGCCGCCGCGCCAACCCCAGAGCTTGTCCAGGTCGAAGGTGCTGCCGAACTTCCATTGGTCGGTGTAGCGGGTGATGTGCTTGTCACCACCGGAGAAGTTATGTGCCGCCTCGAAACCGTAGCCGAAGTCGAACGTGATGCCCTTCTCGGCGAGGCGGGTGCGCTCGCCACCCCAGTCGCCGAACAGGTATTTGCTGTTGGCAAGGTCGTCGGCATGGGCCGCGGAAGCGGCGAAACCGAGGCAGGCGACCATGAGCCCGGCAAGTGGCCGTTGTTTGAGATTAATGCGCATGTACCCTTCTCCCTGAAATGACAAAATTACGCTTTTTCGTGATTGGGTTTTGATTATTTAAGTTGCAACGCACAACATTTTCACGGCGTTCAACCGGCGCATTCTAAGGGTTTTGTCTTACTAATGCGTCGGCATGGCGAATTCCGCGCCGGCGCTTTCATCGTGGTTCAGCCAACGCTGTGTAATGGCCTTCTGTTTTGTGTAGAAGCGCACGGATTCCGGGCCGTGGGCGTGGTGGTCACCCATGAGACTCTTCTTCCATCCACCGAAACTGTGGAATGCCATGGGCACCGGAATGGGAATGTTTATGCCGATCATGCCTACTTGTACACGGTGTCCGAATTCGCGTGCGATTTGTCCATCCCGCGTGAAGATCGCCGTGCCATTACCATATTCATGTTCGTTGATCAGGTTCAATGCGCTGGCGAAATCCGGCACACGTACGACGCACAGTACCGGTCCGAATATCTCCTCTTTGTATATGCGCATATCGGGAGTAACGCGGTCGAACAGGGTTCCCCCTACGAAGAAGCCTTGCTCGCAGCCCGGTACTTGGTAGCCGCGCCCGTCCACCACCAACTCGGCGCCGGCGACCACGCCGTCGTCGATATAGCCGGTGATGCGGTCGCGGTGGACACCGGTGACTACCGGACCCATCTCGATACTTTCGTCCAAGCCCTGGCCGATGCGCAGGGCTTCCACGCGCGGCTTCAGCTTGGCCACGAGGGCATCGGCGGTGGCCTGGCCCACGGCGACGGCCACGGAAATGGCCATGCAGCGTTCACCCGCCGCGCCGTAGCCGGCACCCATGAGCGCGTCGGCGACCTTGTCGAGGTCGGCGTCCGGCATGATCACCATGTGGTTCTTGGCGCCGCCCAGCGCCTGGACGCGCTTGCCGTGGGCGGTACCGCGCGCGTAGATGTACTCGGCGATGGGCGTGGAGCCCACGAAGCTGACCGCTCGCACCAGGTCATGGTCGAGCAGGGCATCCACGGCGGTCTTATCGCCGTTGACCACGTTGAACACGCCGTCCGGCAGGCCGGCTTCCTTGAGCAGCAGGGCCAGCTCAAGGGCTAGAGAGGGATCGCGTTCGGAGGGCTTGAGCACGAACGTGTTGCCGCAGGCGATGGCCATGGGGAACATCCACATGGGCACCATGGCTGGGAAGTTGAAGGGGGTGATGCCGGCGCAGACGCCGAGCGCCTGGCGCATCGTCCACGCGTCGATGCCGTTGGAGATCTGTTCGGTGTACTCGCCCTTGAGCAGTTCGGGGATGCCGCAGGCGTACTCGACGACCTCAAGACCGCGCACCAGTTCGCCCTTGGCATCGGAGAGCACCTTGCCATGCTCGGCGACGATGACCCGGGCGAGCCGATCCATGTCGCGCTCGATCAGCTCCTTGAAGCGGAACATCACGCGCGCGCGGCGCAGGGGCGGGGTCTGCGACCACGTGCCGAAGGCGGCATGCGCGGCGCGCACGGCGGCGTCGACATCGGCGACGGAGGCGAGGTCCACCTCGGCGGCCACTTGGCCGTGGGCGGGGTTGTAGACGGGGGCGCTACCGATCGGCGCGCCGCCGTAGGGCTTGCCGGCGATGAAATGACCGATGCGGGGAAGGGACTGGCTGGACGGCTGGGCGGACATGTTCGCTGTACTCCGATCGCGCGTCAGCGCGCGATCATCCATTCGTGGGCGGGATCGTTGCGGAAGTGCCATTCGCGGCGCGGGCCGGCCATCACGTTGAGGTAATAGCCGCGGTAGCCGTGCGGCATCACCACGGGGTGGTAGCCACGCGGCACCATGACCACGTCGTGATCGCCGACGGCCATCGATTCGTCGATGTCGCGCTCGTCGGTGTAGACGCGCTGGAAGGCGAAGCCCTGCGGCGGATCGATGCGGTGGTAGTAGGTTTCCTCGAGCACGCTCTCTTCCGGTAGCGCGTCGGTATCGTGCTTGTGCGGCGGATAGCTGGACGAATGGCCGGCAGGCGTGAGTACCTCCACCACCAGCAGCGACTCGGCGGCTTCCGTCTCGGGAAGGATGTCGCAGACGTAGCGCGTGTTGGCACCCGTACCACGCACCGAGCGCTTCATCGTGGCCGGATCGATCAGGCGCACCGGCAGCTTGCCGGTGGCGGGCGCGCTGGCGATCGCCAGTTCGGCGTCGCTGGAGGCGCGGATGCGGTACACGGAAGAAGGCGGTGCGTAGACGGCGTGCGGCGAACGATCGTCGAACACGCTGCTCCGGCCGCCAAGGTTCTTGAAGTCCTGGCCGTCCACCGAGATGTCGACGGTACCCGTGAGCACGACGAGGCAACCCTCGCGGTCGGCCGGCAGGCTCACCGTCGTGGATTCGCCGGCACGCACGCGGCGTGCCTCGAAGCCGACGTGCTTCCAGTGAGCGGACTCCGGCGTGACGGTGACGATGGTTTCACCACGATCCGCCGCTTTGACAAGCAGGCTTATGCGACCTCCTGGACCGTTTCGCGGTCGAGCAGCGAGCGCAGGGTGCGATAGCCCTTGTTGGCGAACTCGTAGCTCGGGGCGACCGAGGGATCCTGTTCGGCCTCGACGACCAGCCAGCCGCGGTAGCCGTGCGACTTCAGGCGTTCGATGATGGCGGCGAAGTCGATGATGCCGTCACCCGGTACGGTGAATGCACCGTTGAGCACCGATTGCAGGAACGTCCAGTGGCGATTGCGCGCGATTCGCACGACGCCCGGGCGGACATCCTTGCAATGCACGTGGCAGATGCGTTCGATATGACGATCGAGCACGGTCAGCGGGTCGCCGCCACCGAAATAGGTATGGCCGCTGTCGAACAGCAGGCCGACATCGTCGCCGGTATTTTCCATCAGGCGATCAACATCATCGGGCGATTCCACATAGGCGCCCATGTGATGGTGATACGCGAGGCGTACGCCGTGCGACAGCGTGAACTTCGCGAATTCGGTGAGACGGTCACCGTAGGCCTTCCACTCGGCGGCCGTACGGAAGCGGGGGCGCTTGTAGAGCGGTACGGCTTCGCCCTGGATGGCATCGGCCACTTCACCGTAAACCATCACCTTGCAACCGTTCTCCGCGAGCAGGCGAAGATGCTTGCCGACGGCTTCGCATTCCTCCTTCGCGCTGCGCGCCGCGACGCGACCGGAGTACCAGCCCGAGACCACGTCGAGGCCGTAACCGGCCATCAGCTCGCGCAGCTCGGTGGGATCCTTCGGGAACTTGTTGCCCAGCTCGAAGCCTTCGTAGCCGATGGCCTTACCTTCGGTGAGCGCGGTGGAGAGCGGCGTTTCACCACCCAGCGACGGAAGGTCGTCGTTGCTCCAGGAGATAGGATTGATGCCGATGCGTATGGGATCGTTCTTCATGCTGACGTGTTCCTGGCCTTGCGGCCCACGGTGGCGGATTCGTAGCCGGCACGCGCGTCGCGCACCGATTCCCGCGTGGAGACTTCCGGCACGGCCACTTCCCACCAGGCGCCGCCATCGGCGGTGGTGCGCGTGTGATCGGTGTCGATGCTGATGAGGTAGGTGCGGTCCGCGGCCCGGGCGCGCTCCATGGCGGCTTCAAGGCCGGCGATGTCCGCGACGTGCTCGGCGATGGCGCCCATGGCGCGGGCGTGCGCGGCGAAGTCGATATGCGGCGCGCCGTGACGGCCTTGCACGCAGTGATCGAACATGTTGTTGAACGGGGCGCTGCCGGTGGCCTGCTGGAGACGATTGATGCAACCGTAGCCGCGATTGTCGAGGACGACGACGATGAGCTTGGCATCCAGCATCACCGAGGTGGCGATTTCGGAATTCATCATGAGATAGCTGCCGTCGCCGACCATCACGATCACTTCGCGATCCGGTGCGGCCATTTTCGCGCCGAGGCCACCGGCGATCTCGTAGCCCATGCACGAGTAGCCGTATTCCATGTGGTAGCCGCCGGCCGTCTCGGTGCGCCAGAGTTTTTCCAGTTCGGCAGGCAAGGTACCGGCCGCGCAGACCACGATGTCGCGCTGCGCGGAGAGCGGCGACGAGCGCTGTACGGCGCCGATGACCTCGCCGTCGTAAGGCAGCTGTCCGGGAGGCGCCTTGCGCTCGCCGGTGATGCGGGTGACGGTGTCGACCCATTCGCGTGCCGCGTCGCGGGCACGCTGGGTCCAGGTCTCCGGTGCGGCCCAGCCCTCCAGGCCGAAGCTCAGGTCGTCGAGCACCACGGCCGCGTCGCCGACCACCTCCACGCCATCGCCCTTGAGCGAATCGAAGGCGTTGACGTTGACCGAGAGGATCGGCACATGGCGGAACAGCGCATTGGAACCGGTGGTGAAATCCTGCAGGCGCGTACCGACGGCGATCACGAGGTCGGCATCGCGAAGCAACGTGTTGGCAGCGGTGGAACCGGTGACGCCGGCGGGGCCCAGTTGCAGCGGATGGTTCCACGGCATCGCGCCCTTGCCGGCCTGCGTCTCGCAGACGGGCACGCCGTGGCGATCGGCGAAGGCGATCAGTTCGGGCGTGGCCCGGGCATAGAGGGTGCCGCCGCCGGCGACGATCACCGGCCGCTCCGAGGCTTCGATGGCGTCGAGGGCCGCCATCAGCTCGTCGTCGGTGGGGATCGGCGCGCGGAAGACGATTTCGCGCGGTTCGAAGAAGGACGCGGGGAAGTCGTAGGCCTCGGTCTGCACGTCCTGCGGGAGGGCGAGCGTCACGGGGCCGCAGGCGGCGGCGTCGGTCAGCGCGCGGATGGCGCGCGGCAAGGCGGTGAGCAACTGTTCCGGTCGGACGATGCGATCGAAGTATCGCGACACCGGTCGCAGGCAGTCGTTGACCGAGACGGTGCCGTCGGAGAAATCCTCCAGCTGTTGAAGCACGGGGTCCGGCGCGCGCGACACGAAGATGTCGCCCGGCAACAGCAGCACGGGCAGGCGGTTGACGTGCGCGAGCGCGGCGGCGGTGACGAGGTTGGTGGCGCCGGGGCCGATGGAGGTCGTGACCGCCATCATGCGGTGACGCATGTTTGTCTTGGCGTAGGCGATAGCGGCATGGGCCATTGCCTGTTCGTTATGTGCGCGGAACGTGGGCAGCTCGTCGCGCGCCGCATGCAGTGCTTCGCCGAGACCGGCCACGTTGCCGTGCCCGAAGATCGCGAAGACGCCACCGAACAGCGGCACGGCGTTCTCCTCATCCGCGTCGCGACAGCGCAACGCGGCGAGGTAGCGCACCAGGGCCTGGGCACAGGTGAGGCGGACGGTGGCACTCATGCGGCGGCGCCTTCCTTCAGTGCGGGATGCGAGGTCTTCCGGCCCTGGCGCCACAGTTCGATCATCCGCTCGAAGGCGGCACGTGCCTGGGCGATGAAGGTGGCATCGTCGATGCGGCCGGCCAGCCATTCGCCAGCGGGTTCCTTGAACAGCGTGCGGCCCACGGCGAAGCCACGGCAGGTGCGGCTGCCGGCGGCGGCCACGAAACCTTCGGCCAGCGTTTCCACCGGCGCGTTGAGGCCGAGCAGGACGACGCCACGGCAGTAGGGATCGCGTTCCTCGATCAGCGCGTCGACGGCTTGCCAGGTGTCGCGACCCAGCGGGCACAGCTTCCACCAGTCGGGCTTGATGCCGATGTTGTAGATGCGCTTGAGCGAGCGCAGCGTGAGCTCGTCACGATGCGCCTGGTCACGGCAGTTCGGCGGAATGACTTCGAGCAGCAACTCGTGGCCGCTGATCTTCGCCGCGTCGTACAGGGCGTGAAGCTGGGTTTCCTGTTCCAGGCGATGCATGGCCGGTGCGTCGGGATCGAACGCGACCAGGCACTTGATGACGTGTTCCTTCGGCCAGCTGACGAGCTGGCTGCCGATCGAGCGACCGCGTTCGAATTCGAGTGGGTTGGAACCGGGCAACTCGACCGGGCGACCGATCCACCAGCCACGCCCCGTGGCGGCGTTGAGCGCGTCCTGGCCGTAGCGATCGTCGGAGAGCAGGCCGACGTGGCCGTGCAGCTTGCCGGCCTGTTCGGTATCGGCGATGACCTGGACCAGTAGTTCCTTCAGCCGTGGGATGCGCGCTTCGTCGCCGCCGACCTCGCGCGCCAGTTCGAAGAACGGGGTGCGGTGATCGAAAGCGAACACGTACAGCTCGTCCCACACCTTGCGAGCGATGGCGGTGCGATGCAGGTGGGACAGTTCGGCGTCGAGGTCCGGGCGGCGGATGGCACCGTCGCGTGCGAGCAAGGCGTCGAGTTCGTCGCGGCACGGCATGGCCGGTGCGCAGGCATGCCGGGAAACGACGATGGCGCCGCAGGCGTTGGCGAAGGCGCAGGCGCGTTCCAGCGATTCGCCGCCGAGCCAGCCGGCGAGGAAGCCCGACAGAAAGGCGTCGCCAGCGCCGAGCACGTTCAATACGTCGACGCGGCTGCCGCGATAGGTTGGGGCGTCGTCGATGTCGGCGGGCACGGGGCCGTCGACGATGCTGCATCCCAGCGGGCCGCGCTTTACGACGAGGGTGGCCTCGCTGACGGCACGAACCGCACGCAACGCCGCGATCAGGTCGGCGCTGCCGCCGGCGATGAAGCGTTGCTCGCCATCGGCACGGCCGGTGAGCCCCCACAGGACCGGGCGATAGTCGATATCCAGCACGGTGCGGACATCGTGCTTGCGGGCCAGTTCCAGCGCGCGGCTGGCGGCGGCATGCACGCCGGGCTGCGAGAAATGCGTGCCGGTGATGGCGAGCGCACGGCAACCGGCAAGGAAACCCTCGTCGATATCGTCGGGCGTCAGCGCCATGTCGGCGCAGTTCTCGCGATAGAACAGCAGGGGGAAGGTCTCGCGATCCTTGATACCCAGGATCGCCAGGGCGGTGAGGTGGTCCGGATCGACATGGATCTGGCTGGTGTCGCTACCTTCGCCGGCCAGTGTCTCGGTAAGGAATCGCCCCATGTGGTCGTCGCCGACGCGGGCCAGCATGGCCGAGCGCAGGCCGAGGCGCGCGGTGCCGAAGGCTACGTTGGCCGATGAGCCGCCCAGGTACTTGGCGAAGCTGGTGACGTCCTCGAGACGCGCACCGATCTGCTGGGCATAAAGGTCCACCGCGAGGCGGCCGAGGCAGGCCACGTCGATGGGACGGGAGGAGGAACGGGGCAGGGGGCTACGCATGAGTGGTTTCCGTGTTCAGGCCGCGCGGCCTTCCAGTTCGTCGACGAGGCTTTGGATCTCGGTGCCGCCGGCCATCATGTCGAGCACTTCTTCCTTCGAGATGTCGCTCTTGGCGAAGGTGCCCATGGATTGGCCACGGTTGAGCAGCGTGAAGCTGTCGGCGATGGGATAGGCGTGATGTACGTTGTGGGTGATGAAGATCACCGAGATGCCGCGCTCGCGGGCCTTGTGGATCAGCTTGAGCACGTTGCACGACTGCTTGACGCCAAGAGCGGCCGTCGGTTCGTCGAGGATCAGCACCTTGGCGCCGAAATGGATCGCGCGGGCGATGGCGAGGCACTGCCGTTCGCCGCCGGACATGGTGCCCACGGCCTGGCCGGCGTCGCGCACGAAGATGCCCATCTCGGCCAGCTTCTCGCGTGCCGTCTCGTTGGCGTAGTTCATGTCGATCACGGGGATCACGCCGAACAGCTTGCGACGCGGCTCGCGACCGGCGAAGAAATTGCGGGCCACGCTCATCAGGGGTACCAAAGCAAGGTCCTGGTAGACCGTGGCGATGCCGCGATCGAGCGCTTCGCGCGGTGAGCCGAAGCGAACCGCCTGGCCTTCCACGCGGTACTCGCCGCTGCTGGGCTGGTGCACGCCGGCGAGCGTCTTGATGAGGGTGGACTTGCCTGCACCGTTGTCGCCGAGCAGGCAATGGACCTCGCCGCGCTTCAAGCGCAGGGTGACGCCTTGCAGGGCGATCACCGTGCCGAAGAACTTGCTGACGTTGTCCAGTTCGAGGATGTATTCGTCGGCCATGGCGGCGGTCCTCACTTGTTGCTCGCAGCGCGGCTGCGAATGTAGTGGTTGAACAGCACCGCCAGCAGCAACATGCCGCCGAGGAATACGCGGTACCAGTCCGAATCGATGTTGGTGTACGAGATGCCGATCTGCACGACGCCGAAGATGAGCGCGCCGAAGCAGGCGCCGATCACCGAACCGAAGCCGCCGGTCAGCAGCGTGCCGCCGATGACCACGGCGATGATGGCCTCGAACTCCTTCTGCAGGCCGCGATCGGCCGCCGCCGAACCCACGTCGGCCACCTGCAGCACGCCGAACAGGCAGGCGCAGAAGGCGGTGAGCACGAACAGGGAGATCTTCACGCGACGCACGGGTACGCCGACGTTCTTGGCGGCGTTGGAGTCGCCGCCGACCATGTAGATCCAGTTGCCGAAGCGCGTACGGGCAAGCACGAAGCCGGCGACGATGGCCATGGCGGCCCACCACAGCAGCACCTTCGGAATGCCGCCCACGACCGGGTCGCCGCTAGGCAGCTTGTCGATCAGGTTCATGCCGGCCAATGCAGTGAACAGCCAGTGCATCGTGGTGCCGGAGAACAACGCGCTGATGACCGGGTCGCTGGTGAACTTGTCGCCCACGCCGCTGACGATGGTGCTGTTGGCGAAGCCGGTGGACAGCACCAGCGTCAGGCCACGCAGGATGAACATGAAAGCGAGGGTGACGATGAACGACGGCAGCTTCGTGCGGACCACGAGGTAGCCGTTGAGCCAGCCCAGCGCCATGGAGGCGACGAAGGAAAAGATCACCGCCGCCCACAGGGGCCAGCCGAGGTACATGGGGGGAATGGCGACCAGGACGCCGGAGAATCCGATCATCGAACCCATCGATAGATCGAATTCGCCGGCGATCATGAGCAGGCAGGCACCTACGGCGAGAATGCCGAGATAGCCTGCCACCTGGGCCCAGTTGATGACGCCATCGAGGGCGAACATGCCGGAGCCGCCGGCAGTGAAGCCGAAGAACACGAAAACGAGCACGGTGCCCGCGATCGAGCCCAGCTCGGGTCTCTCCAGGAGGATGCGCCAGGGGGATACCTTCCTGACCCGCTCATCCGAGGGTTTCGTGGCTTGCGGCGCTTGCGCGCGCTGACTCTGGATCATTTGCGTGACGCTCTCGTTGATGGCGCTCATGTTCGACTCCCGACGGTCAGCGGTACTGGCCGGCGTATTTCTCCACGGTGGCGACGTTGTCCTTGGTCACGAACGCGGGACCCGAACTGACGCCGGTGGCGGTATAGATGGGCTTGAGGTCGTACTGCTTGAGGCGGGCCTGGAACTTCGGATTGGCCTTGAGCGCGGCGATGATCTTCGCCGGGTCGTTGGTCTTCTGGTCGTGGGCGATCACCAGGGCGGCGATGCCCATGTAGCCCTGCAGATAGGGCTGCTGGTCGATGGCGTACTGGATCGTGCCGGACTTGATGCCGTCGATGATGGCTGGCGACAGGTCGAAGGTGCCGAAGTTGATCTTGCCGACCAGGTGCATGTCTTGCACGACCTTGATGGCCGGTTCCGCCGCGTTCGGGCCCAGGGCGAGGATCGCCTGGGTCTTCGGGTTGGCGCGCAGGTAGGCGCTGAGCTTGCTGGCGACCACCGTCGGGTCCATGCCCGTGTCGATCATCGAGGTCTTGCGCCAGTCCTTCAGGCCGATGGCGTCGGCGAAGCCCTGGCAGCGCTCGAACGAGGCGTTGTTGGTGGCGTAGTGGTTCACGCAGACGAAGCTGGTGATGCCGGCGGCCTTGGCGCGGTCACCGGCCGCCTTGCCGGCGTCGTATTCGCCCTGGCCCACATGCATGATCGCGCCGAGCTTCTTGCTCTCGTCCCGCGTGCCGGAGTTGATGGTGACGATGGGGATGCCCTTGGCGGAGATCTTGGCGGCGGGCGCCTTCAGCACCGCGAAGCTGGCGATGTCGAACGACACGCCCTGGTAGTTGCGGGCGGCCGCAGATTCCAGCTGGCGGGCCATTTCGCTCAGGTCGCCGTTGCCGGAGCCGCGGTAGTCGACGGCCACGCCGAAGTCTTCGCCGGCCTGCTTGATCGCGTTCTTGATGGTGTTCCACCAGGAATCCGAGTCGGCGGCGTGGGAGACCAGCACGTAGCGGTCGCCGGGGGCGGCATGGGCGGAAGGGGTGGAAAGACCGAGGCCCAGGGCCAGGGCGGCCGCCAATGAGGCGTGGAACAGTTTGGATCGCATAGTGCCTCCACAGGTGGCCGGGAGCCCGGCCGGGGATGGTGTCGAACGCGATACGGCCTCGCGGCCGCTGTTTGCCGAAAGCGGGCCGAGCATGGCTCCGTGGAATGCCGGTTGCAACTTGCATTGCAGCAAAAAAATAATTGGAAAAAATGTTCCATCGCGTGCTTCAATGCCGTCCGTCCCCCGACACGGAGCCATTCATGGCCAAACGCAGCGAAGCCGACGCGCTCATGCAGCGCATCGCCGAGGAGTTCGAGGCCCTGCCGCGCCAGTTGCAGGGTGTCGCCCGGTACCTTGAGGAACACCGCAGTTCCATCATGGTCCAGAGGGTGGGTGAGATCGCGGAGGGTTGCGGCGTGCACGCCTCGGCCGTGGTCCGCTTCGCCCAGCGCTTCGGCTATTCCGGCTTCACCGAGATGCAGGCCGTGTTCCGTAACGCCTGGACCGCCCAGGCCTCGCCGGCGCGTAGCTACCAGCAGCGAATCCGCAAGGTGATCGAGGACCGCGACAGCGCGATGCCCGCCGTGGAGATCGCCTCGCGCTTCATCGACGCCAGCCGCGCGGGCCTGGACGAACTGGCCCACGAACTCGACGAGCCGCGTTTCCAGAAGGCGATGGAACTGCTCGCCGCCGCCGAGAACATCTACGTGGTCGGCGTGCGCCGCTCGTTCGCCATCGCCACCTACATCGCCTACGCCCTGCAGCACACGCAGAAACGCGTGCACCTGGTCGACGGCCTGGGCGGCATGTACCGCGAGCAGCTGCGCAGCATCCGCAAGGGCGATGCGCTGATCGCCATCAGCTTTCCGCCGTTCGGCAAGGAAACCCTCTATGCGATGCGCGTGGCGCAGCAGCATCGCGCGAACGTGCTGGCGATCACCGAGAGCGATCTCGGCCCGCTGGCACGCCACTCGGATGTGTTGCTGAAGGTGAAGGAGGGCAGCGCGTTCGCTTTCCGTGGCCTCACCAGCACGATGTGCCTGTGCCAGGCGCTGTTCGTCGCGCTGGCCTACAAGCTTGAACTGACCGTCGAAGAAACGATTTCCCGAGGAGAATACGATGATTGAAGTTGCCGTTTTCGGTGCCGGTCGCATCGGCAAGATCCATGCGGGCAACGTCGCCCGACATCCCGAAGCGAAGCTGCGCTACGTGGTGGACGTGCACGAGCCCTCGGCGAAGGAATTGGCCGCGAAGCACGGCGCGAAGGTCGCCAGCGTCGATGAGGCGCTGAACGATCCGGCGGTGGGCGCGGTGGTGATCGGTTCCAGCACCGACACGCATGCCGACCTGATCCAGCGCGCGGCGGCCGCCGGCAAGGCGATCTTCTGCGAGAAGCCGGTGGACCTCGACGTGGAGCGCGCGCGTGCCTGCCAGGCCGCGGTGGAGAAGGCGGGCGTGGTCTGCATGATCGCCTTCCAGCGTCGCTTCGATCCCACGTTCTCGTCGCTGAAGAAGCGACTGGACGACGGTGAGATCGGCACGCCGGAAGTGCTGGTGGTGACCAGCCGCGATCCGGGCGCGCCGCCGGTGAATTACATCAAGAGCTCGGGTGGCGTGTTCAAGGACATGCTGATCCACGACTTCGACATCTTCCGCTGGGTGCTCGGCGACGTGGCGGTGAGCGTGCACGCGGCCGGTAGCTGCCTGACCGATCCGGCGATCGAAGGTGCGGGCGACATCGACACCACCGCCGTCACCATCCGCACCAAGAGCGGCAAGCTGTGCCAGATCAACACCTCGCGTCGCGCCGCCTACGGCTACGACCAGCGTTTCGAGGTGCTCGGCAGCAAGGGCATGCTCCAGGCCGGCAACGTCACGCCGACCCAGGTCGTGGCGCATACGGCCACTAACATCGCGCACGACCTGCCCGAGCACTTTTTCCTTGAGCGTTACCGCGATGCCTATGCGGCGGAGATCGCGCATTTCTTCGACGCGCTGGCCGCCGGCACGCCGGTGCGCACGACCATCGCCGACGGCATCAAGGCGCTGGAATTGGCCGAAGCCGCCGCGCGTTCCTGGCGCGAAGGCCAGGCCGTGCAGGTGAACATCTAAAGGCCACGCCCATGACCACCCTTCGTATCGGTCTCGCCGGCCTCGGCCGGCTTGGCCAGCGCTATGCCGAAAACCTCGCCCGGGCGGTGCCTCGGGCGGAACTGGTCGCCGTGTGCAGTCCTGTCGAAAGCGAACGCGACTGGGCGCGCGACACGCTGGGCGTGGCGACCATCCACGACAGCTACGAGCGCATGCTCGCCGATCCGTCCATCGACGCCGTGTTCCTGGTGACACCCACGTCGCTGCACCCGGCGCAGATCGAACAGGCGCTGGACGCCGGCAAGCACGTGTTCTGCGAAAAGCCGCTGTCGCTCGATCTCGACGAATGCCGCCGAGCCGCCGCCCACGCGGCGAAGGCGAGCAAGCGCGCGATGGTTGGCTTCGTGCGTCGTTTCGACGAGAGCTATCGCAACGCGTATAAGCACATCGCCGCGGGCGGCATTGGCCATCCCTTCCTCGTGTACTCGCAGACGGCGGATCTTGCCGACCCCTCCGGCGCGTTCCTCAAGTTCGCGCCGACCAGCGGTGGCATTTTCCTCGATTGCAGCGTGCACGACGTGGACCTGGCGCGCTGGTTGCTCGGTCGTCCGAAGGCGGTAAAAGCCTATGCCACCGGCACCGTCGCGATGTATCCGCCGCTGAAGGACATCGGCGATGTCGACAACGGTATCGCCATCGTCGAGTTCGAAGGCGGCCGCATGGCGATGTTCCATGCCTCGCGCACGCAGGCGCACGGGCACGACACGCATACCGACGTCACCGGCACGGCCGGCAAGGTGAGCGTGGGGCGTAACCCGCGCGCGGACCGGATCGAGATTTCCGACGCGGCGGGCGTACGCAACACGGTCGTGCCGTCGTTCTACGAGCGCTTCGCCCCGGCCTTCGTGACCCAGGCGAAGCACTTCGTGGATGCGGTCCTCGACGACACGCCGTTCGACATGACGATGGACGACGCCGTGGAAGCCACCCGCATCGCCATCGCCATGCGCGAATCATTGCAGAGCGGCAAGCCGGTGATGCTGGACTGAACCGTCACGCGCAAGCCCGCTCCTGATGTAGGAGCGCGCTTGCGCGCGATTTCCCCGTCCGCATGAAAAAAGCTTCATGCGACACGATGACGCACTGCAGCAACGACGCCTATAATAGGTAGCCATGTCCTTCCCCCCTCTCGTTCCCCATCGTGGACGGCGATTCGCCGTCACCGCGCGCATCCTTTCCGCGGTCGTCTTCACGTTCGTGTGCTACTTCAGCATCGGCATACCCCTCGCGGTGCTGCCGGGCTTCGTACACGCGAACCTGGGCTATGCCACCGTGCTCGCCGGCCTGGCGGTCAGCGCGCAGTATCTTGCGACTCTGCTGAGCCGACCGCACGCGGGACGCATGGCCGACGCCATGGGACCCAAACGCACCGTCATCGCCGGATTGATCGTGCTGGCACTCTCGGGCCTGTTCCTGGCCCTCGCAGCCCTCGTGCCGACCATGCCCGTGCTGTCGTTGGCACTCGTGCTGATGAGCCGCCTCGGTCTGGGCTTTGCCGAGAGCTGGGTGAGCACCGGCTCGATCACCTGGGGCATCGGCGGTATCGGCGGCGAGCACACCGCACGGGTGATCTCCTGGAACGGCATCGCCACCTACGGCGGTATCGCGCTGGGCGCGCCGCTGGGCGTGACATTGGCAGGCCACTTCGGTTTCATTTCGCTGGGCATCCTCACCTTTGCGCTGGGCCTTGTCGCGCTGCCCTTGGCGTTCTGGAAGGCCCGCGTGCCGCCAAGCCATGGCGAGCGCCTGCCGTTCAAGAGCGTGCTGTCCCGCGTGATGCCCTACGGCGCGGGCCTTGCCCTTGGCTCGATCGGCTTCGGCTCGCTGTCCACTTTCGTGGCGCTGTACTACGCGAGCCGTGGCTGGGCCGACGCGGCGCTGTCGCTGTCCGTGTTCGGCGGCTGTTTCATCGGCATGCGGCTGGTCTTCGGCAACACCATCGGCCGCTTCGGCGGCTACCGGGTGGCCATCGCCTCGCTGCTGGTGGAGTGCGTCGGCCTGGCCATGCTGTGGCTGGGCGACACCCCGCACCTGGCGCTGGCCGGTGCCACCCTGACCGGCTCGGGCTTCGCGCTGATCTTCCCCGCCCTGGGCGTGGAGGCCGTCAGCCGGGTGAGCATGCATAACCGAGGCGCGGCTTTGGGCGCGTATTCGGTCTTCCTTGACGTGGCGCTGGGCCTTACCGGTCCGGTGGGTGGCTGGGTTGCGGGCCGTTTCGACTATCCGGCGATCTTCCTGCTGGCGGGCATGGCCTCGCTGGCGGCGGTGGCTCTGTCCCTGTCGCTCTACCTGCGTTTCGGCCGCGACGAGCCTGAACGCGAATCCCGGGCCGACGCCCGGGCATAATGCGCTCCTGAACCTTCAAGAGAGCGTTGCATGCCATACGATCGCAGCTGGATGGGCTACGGCATCGACGGTGCCCTGGAAGCGGGCGGCATCGCCCTGCTCGTCGGCATCGTGATCTACCTGCTGGTGCGCTTCCTGTTCGGCAAGAGCGGTGGCTGGAGTGCGGGCAAGGAGCTCTCCATCGCCTATGTGCTCACCCTGGTCGTTGCCGGTGGCGAGGACATGTGGAACCTCTTCTACTTCAACGTGGTGCCGATGCAGTCCACCACGCTGCTGCGATTGAAGCTGGCCGCCGTGCACGATCCCGACGCCATCGGCCTGCGCGTGCTGTTCGAGCTGGTGGGCGCGCTGATCGGCGTCTGCATCGGCTGGGCCCTGTTCTCCGGCGGTTTCAAGCGCCTGATGGGGCACGTGCGCGGCTCCTGAGCGAGCCGGCCGGATCAGCGTTTCTGCGCGAACATCCAGGTCCACAGGTCGGGCGTCGCATAAGCCTTGTCCCACGAGCCGTGATTCACGCCGGGGAACTCGGTGTATTTCACCTTGGCGTGGCGCGCGGTGAGCGCGGCGTCCATCCGCCGGGACTGCTCGGTCGGCACCACGTCGTCGTCGCCCCCATGGAACAGCCAGACCGGTAGCTTGCCGACCTTCTTCGCCGTCCAGGCGTAGGCATCCTCGCCTTCCGGCACGCCGTGGACATACAGGGCGCGACCGTTGAGGCGTGCCGTGACGCCACCGCAGATGATGGCTGCCGCCGCGAAGGTGTGCGGGTGGTCCACGGCAAGCTGCCAGGAGCCGTAACCGCCCATGGACAGACCGGTGAGATAGAGCCGGTGGCGGTCGCCGTGGAATTCCTCGACACTTTTTTCCAGCGCGGCCATGGCCATCGCGGCGTTCGCCGGATCGGTCCATTCCTGCTCATCGGGCACCTGCGGAATGACCACCACGGCGGGAAAGTCCGGATGCGTCTCCAGCCAGGGCGGCAGGCCCTGGGCCAGTTGCTTCGTGTTGTCGTCGCCGCGCTCGCCGCTGCCATGCAGGAAGAGCACCACGGCCGGATGCTTCGACGACACCGTGGGAACGAAGACGCGGTAACGATAGGTGCGGCCCTGGACGTCCACGCTGCGCTCGACGAAGCGATCCGACGCGGCGAAGGCGGGGGCGGTCATGGCGGCGACGCCGAGGAAGAACAGGGTGCGCAACATGCGATATCTCCGAAACCTTGTCGCAGTGGAGCGAAGTAACGGGGTTTGCGCAAGGCGTCAGAGCACGGGGTCGAACAGCCGCGCGACATGCAGCGACACGCGCCGGAAGTAGGACAGGCGCCGGTAGTCGTTCGGATTCACCTCGTCGCTTTCCGCGAAATCCCTTTCCAGCATCGCCTCGACATCGGCCGCGAACCCCTCGTCGACATTCAACGCGGTGATCTCGAAATTCAGCCGGAAACTGCGGTTGTCCAGGTTCATGCTGCCCACCACTGCGGTGTCGTCGTCGATGAGCATGACCTTCTGGTGCACGAAGCCGGGTCGGTAGCGGAACATGCGGATACCCGCGAGCGTGGCCTCGTGCGCGTACAGCGTGGAGGCCATGAAGACGGTGCGGTGGTCGGGGCGGATGGGAATGAGGATGCGAACGTCCACGCCACGGAACACGGCCAGCCGCAGCGCGCCGAACACGGCCTGGTCGGGCACGAAGTAGGGCGTCGTGATCCACACGCGCTTCTTCGCCGCATGGATGGCCGTGGTGAAGAACAGCGAACAGCTTTCCTGCCGGTCAGCCGGACCAGTGGCGACGATCATCGTATTCGCGCGGCCGCAGCGTTCCTGCGGAGGCTGCGAAGGAGGACGCTCACCAGTCACCCAGTACCAGTCTTCCGCGAACGCGCGTTGCAGGTCGGCCACCGCCGGCCCTTCGATGCGCATGTGGGTATCGCGCCAGGGCGCCAGCGGCGGCTTCTCGCCGAGGTATTCGTCGCCGGCGTTGAGGCCGCCGACGAAACCGTGCGTGCCATCCACCACCAGCACCTTGCGATGGTTGCGGAAGTTGAGCTGGAAGCGGTTGCGCCAGCGCCGCGTCGCGAAGGGATGCACGCGGACACCGCCGTCGCGGAGCGTGGCGACATAGCTGTCGGGCAACGCGTGGCTGCCGATGCCATCGTAGAGCACGCAGACCTCGACGCCGGCCGCCGCGCGTTCGAGCAAGGCATCGCGCAGCCGGCGCCCAAGGCCGTCGTCGTGGATGATGAAGAACTGCACGAGCAGGTAACGCTCGGCCTTGCCGATGGCGGCGAACATCGCGTCGAAGGCTTCGTCGCCGTCCACCAGCAAGGTGAGGGCGTTGCCGCCGTGCATGGCGGTCTTCAGCATCCGGCCGATCGCCGCATACCGCTCGTCCTGGACCGCGGGCGGATGGGGGAGCAGGGCATTCTGGGTCTTGCCGGCTTCTTCGTGGAGCATGAAGAAGCGCGCCTGGCGCTGGCGGTGCAGGTCGACATAGCCGCCAAAATGGCTGGCGCCCAGGAACAGGTAGGGCACGAGGGTGACGTAGGGCAGCAGCACGAGGCCGAGCACCCAGGCGAAGGCGCCCTGCGCGGTGCGGGTGTGCATCACGGCGTGCATGGCGGCGAAGACGCCGGCGACATGCAGGCCCAGGGCCGTGAGGGCAATCAGGGTGATGATCACGGGGCGGCCCCTTCGATCTTCAAGTTTGCGGCAACAATCTTTGTCGCGTAGAGGAGTTTTTGCATGCCTGGCCCGGCCGGAGAATGGACACCATCGCTTTCTTCCGAGCCTATCCTATGCATACCCCGTCGTCCCGTCTGCCCCTGCTGGCGTTGTCGGTGGCCGCTTTCGCCATTGGCACCACCGAGTTCGTCATCATGGGTCTGTTGCCCGAGGTGGCCGCCGACCTGAAGGTGAGCATCCCTTCCGCCGGCATGCTGGTGTCCGGTTACGCCCTGGGCGTTGCGGTCGGCGCGCCGGTACTGGCCGCCCTCACCGCGAAGCTCGAACGTAAGCGCGCCCTGTTGCTGCTGTTGGGCCTGTTCATCCTGGGCAATCTCCTCTGCGCCGTAGCGCCCGGCTACGACGTGCTGATGGCGGCTCGTGTCGTGGCCGCGTTCTGTCATGGTTCGTTCTTCGGCATTGGCGCCGTGGTGGCGGCGCACCTGGTGCCCGCCAACCAGCGCGCCCGCGCCATCGCGATGATGTTCGCCGGCCTTACCCTGGCCAATGTGCTGGGTGTGCCGTTCGGTACCTTCCTTGGCCAGTGGGCTGGCTGGCGCTCCACGTTCTGGGCGGTGACCTTGCTCGGTGTGATCGCGGCGGTGGCGGTGGTCCGTTTCGTCCCGGCCCTGCCGAACCTCAAGGCGCCGGACATGGCACGTGAACTGAAGGTGCTGCGCGAGCCGCAGGCCTTGATCGCGCTGGCGATGACCGTGCTGGGCTTCGGTGGTGTGTTCACCGTGTTCACCTATATCGCGCCGATCCTCCAGGAGCAGTCGCACATCAGCCCGCAGTGGACGGGTGCCGTGCTGGTTCTGTTCGGTCTGGGCACCACCATCGGCAACATGCTCGGTGGCCGCCTGGCCGACTGGAAACTCATGCCGTCGCTGATGGGCATCCTCGTGGTGCTGGCCGTGCTCATGGCCGCCTTCGCCTGGACGATGCACTCGACCGTCGCGTCGATCGTCACGGTTTTCGTCTGGGGCGTCGCGGCATTCGCCACGGTGGCACCGTTGCAGTCCCGCGTGGTGCATGTGGCGGGCGACGCGCCGAACCTCGCCTCGACGCTGAATATCGCGGCGTTCAATCTCGGTAACGCCGGTGGTGCGTGGTTGGGCGGTGCGGTGATCGCCGCGGGTTACGCGCTGCCGGTCGTCAGCCTGGCGGGCGCCGCCGTGACAGTGGCTGGCTTGCTGGCGACGATTGTGAGCGTGGCGCTGGAGCGACGTGCGGCGACGACGGCTGTCACCGCCGGTTGCGTTTGATATGGCGTAAACGAGCAAGGCTGCGACAGCCTCACTCGTCGTTCCTGTGAAAACAGGAACCCAGCGCCTCGGTTCGCCAGTAGGGCGAGGGCGCTGGATCGGCTCTACGTAGGAGGCCGCGACGCGACAACCGATCGCCCCGCGCTGGGTTCCAGCGTTCGCTGGAACGACGGTTCGCTCGCTCGTCGTTCCTGTGAAAACAGGAACCCAGCGCCCCGGTTCACCAGCATGGCGAGGGCGCTGGATCGGCCTTTGCGTAGGAGGCCGCGACGCGACAACCGATCGCCCCGCGCTGGGTTCCAGCGTTCGCTGGAACGACGGTTCGCTCGCTCGTCGTTCCTGTGAAAACAGGAACCCAGCGCCCCGGTTCACCAGCATGGCGAGGGCGCTGGATCGGCCTTTGCGTAGGAGGCCGCGACGCGACAACCGATCGCCCCGCGCTGGGTTCCAGCGTTCGCTGGAACGACGGTTCGCTCGCTCGTCGTTCCTGTGAAAACAGGAACCCAGCGCCCCGGTTCACCAGCATGGCGAGGGCGCTGGATCGGCCTTTGCGTAGGAGGCCGCGACGCGATAGCCGATCGCCCCGCGCTGGGTTCCAGCGTTCGCTGGAACGACGGTTCGCGAGCTCGTCGTTCCTGTGAAAACAGGAACCCAGCGCCTCGGTTCACCAGCACCGCGAGGGCACCGCATCGGCTTGTGCGTAGGAAGCCTCGACGCGATAGCCGATCGCCCCGCGCTGGGTTCCAGCGTTCGCTGGAACGACGGTTCGCGAGCTCGTCGTTCCTGTGAAAACAGGAATCCAGCGCCTCGGTTCGCCAGTAGGGCGAGGGCGCTGGATCGGCTCCACGTAGGAGGCCGCGACGCGACAACCGCTCGCCTCGCGCTGGGTTCCAGCGTTCGCTGGAACGACGGATCGCGAGCTCGTCGTTCCTGTGAAAACAGGAACCCAGCGCCTCGGTTCGCCAGTAGGGCGAGGGCGCTGCATCGGCCTTTGCGTAGGAGGCCGCGACGCGACAACCGCTCGCCTCGCGCTGGGTTCCAGCGTTCGCTGGAACGACGATAGGTGGGCTATCGTTGCTTTGAAAACAGAAACCTGAAAGGCGACGACGCTACTTCGTCGCCTTTTCCGGCTTGTTGGACACCAGCATGTTCGCCACCGACTGCGCCTGCCTTCGGATCTCGGGGATGGCCGTGGATTCCCACAGCGCACCGCGCAGCAGGCTGCCGATAGCGAAGAGGTTCGCGCGTGGCTTGCCATCGTGATCGAGCAGGTGACCGTCGCGTTGCGCCTTCAGGCCAAGGCCCAGCGAATCGGGCAGCACGAGATTGTCGACGATCAACTGCCGTACCAGGGGATGCTTAGTACGCAGCGTATCGGTGTTGAGGCCGACGGTCTGCACGACGATGTCGTAGGTTTCGGTGATTTCGTTGCCGCCGGGCAGGGCGCGCAGCACCGCGAGTTCACCGTCAGGCGAGAGGCTCACCGAGCGCATGCGACCGCGCAGGCGCTTCAGGCGGTCGGCCTTTTCGAGCTTGATCACCGCGTCGGTGACCTGCGGCGGCATACGATGGCGTGCACGTTCCCACGCCCAGCGCGCATGGCGCAGAAACCTGGCGCGTTCGGCCACGGGAAGGTCGGCCCACAAGGACTGCGTGTGCGGACGCATGCCGTCGATGACGGTACGCCAGTCCACGGCGCGTTCTTCGTCGCTGTTGGCGCCGTGCGCGTAGCGACCCAATCCCATCGCCTTGCGCAGGCGCTTCGACCAGTTGCGTGCGTTGGGATCGTCGCGCAGCGCCTCGATAAGGTCGCTGCCGTCGTCACCGGGTACCGACGGTGAATCCAGGTGCGGTTCCGGCAGCTTGCCGTGGCGCGATAGCGCGGTGAATCGCGCATTGGGCCACTTCGCCGACAGCTCCAGCAGGACATCGACGGCGGTGAGGCCCAGCCCGATCACGAGGACACGCAAGGGCCTGTCGTCTTCGGAGGCCGAGGCCAGGTAAGGCCACGGATCGGTGACATAGCGACCGCTGGCCATCGCCGCGTCCTGCACGCCCGGCAGCGGGCGCGGAGGCAGCGAACCGATCGCGAGCACGGCCGCGTCCGCATGGGCGGACTCGTCGCCGTAGCCGATGGTGATGCCTTCCTTCGAAGGCACCAGCGAATCGGCGGTGAACGGCACGACGTTGATGTGGTGCTTGAACGTGTGGGCGTTTCCGATCGCCTGCTCGACACGCGATCGCAGGAAATCGCCGTACAACTTGCGCGGCAGGAAATCGGAACCCTTGACGTGCGGGTCGAGCGACTGCGCGTACTCGAGGAAACCGCCAGGTTTGCTGACGAACATGCCCATCGAAGCGGCACGTACGTTGAGCAGGTGACGCTCCGACGGCGTGCCATAGGCGACGCCGCGACCGGCGTCGGGTCGACCGGCGTACCAGTCGAGATGGAGCGGCTTGGGGGTTCGCCGCTCCAGTAATTCACTCACCAGCGTCGCCGCTGCTGCGCCACCGCCGATGATGGCGACTTTCTGAAACATGTGTTGGTCCTTCGCCCGTAGGGTGGGGTGGAGGGCCGTGAGACCGTCAGGCCGTCAGGCGTCCCGCAATGATCGACTGCCTCGGTCGTGCGATCCAGTGTCCGGAGGGACCGGGCTGCTCATACGCGAGGTACTGTGCCAGATCGCCACCATACACGTGAAGCGTGAGGGCCGTGTCGTGCCGCGACAGATTGCGGCAGCGATGTGCATGGGTTTCCGCACCGTCGAACCAGGTGGCGTCGCCCGGACCCAGCCAGGTGCGGCCGCTGCTGCGCAGGGAGTGCTCGTCGTCGCCCTTGTCGAACGACTCGACCTCGAGCGCGCCGGCAATGGTGGCTTCGAGCCCCCACAATCCGCCATGGTCGTGCACGGGGGTGGAGTAATCCGGTGGCCACGCCATAACCAGCACGCTCACGGGTGGCTTGGAACGCTCGGCCAGCATCCAGCGCTCGAAGCCGCGGCGACGCTCGCGAAGCGCTCCCAGGGATGCCAGGACCTCGCCGTTGCGCGCGTGCAGCTCGCGCCCGATCTCGCGCCCCATGGAGGCCAGGTCCGGGTGTTCGCCGTCCGACAGGTCGAACGCGATGTCGCGCAAGCTGGTGATGATGGATGAACGTTTACCCATGGAAGGGCCCGCCCCGTAAATCGACTGGGGGAAAGTGGAGCATGGGGGCTGTTAAACACTCGTAACCCCCGGTCGCGAAAACGTCTTTAAACTCTTTTGCGAAAGGCCGCATCCAAGGAACGAACCGCCCACGGGCGGCCTTGCGTAACGGAGAGCTTCGCCATGATCGTCCTCACTTCGCTCGTCGTCCTCGCCGCCGGTTTCTGGCTGGTCTTCGCCCTGATCGGCGCGATGCTGAAACTGGTGTTCGGTATCGTCGGTGGCGTGTTCAGCCTGGTCGGCAGCCTGCTTGGCGCCCTGGTGGGCGGCGTGGCGATGCTGCTGGTCGCCCCGGTGGTCGCCCTGGCCCTGATGCCGATCCTGTTACCGGTGGGCCTGCTGGTGCTGCTGGTGTGGGGCATCGCCCGGGCCACCCGCAAGCCGGACGTGGTGGTGACGCCGGCGTCGCGCTGACGCCGGCGCCCTTGCTTCAGAGTTGTCTCAGATCGAACGACACGGGGATGCGCGCCCAGGCGCGCACCGCCTTGCCGTCGGCCGTGGCGGGCTGGAAGCGCCACGCGGCGAGCACCTGGTCGCGTGCGGTGATGTCCAGGATCGAGTGCCCGCTGCTTTTTTCGATCTCGACCTGCACGGGCTTGCCCGTCTCGTCGACAAGCACCCGCAAGGTCACCGTGCCTTCCATGCGCCGCGAGATCGCCGCCCTCGGGTAGGCCGGTGCGGGCGCCGACACATAAGCTAGGTGGGCCTCCACCGGTGCCGACACCACGGCCGGGGTCGTGGGTGCGGCATCGGCCGTTGGGGCGGGCGTCATCGGCGCACTGCCTTCCTCGGTGGGTGTTGCCTGGGGCGGCGCTACGGGTTGTGGCCTGGTCACCACGGGCGGTGCCACGTCATGGCGCACGACGGGCACCGGTTTGAGGTCGATCGGCGGCGGTGGCACGACCTTGGGTTCCGTCGGATGGTCCACGAGACGGATCACCGGTGCGATCAGCGGGGCGGTTTCGATATGCGCCACCATGGGCCGCATCACGGCGATCAGGGCGGCAGCGTTGAGGGCGATCGCCGCGCTCATCGCGACGATACGGACGGTATCCGGGTGAACCCCGGCCAGGGACTGCGGACGAGCGAACGACATGAGCCACCTCCTGCGACGTGAGGGGAAGGTGATGCGCGGTCGGGAACACGGCCGGGTGGGGGCCGGCGGGGATCGTGTTCAGGTCCGGTTTCAGATTAGGCTCAGTGCGCAGGATCTTGCAATAGGATTCGCGGGGCGAATCGATGTTGCGATGACGGCCTCGGCTTATCCGTAGGCCCGCTGCCGCGGGATCGCCGCTGAAGCGGCTCCCACAGCGCGCATTCGTTCGTCAATGGGCGACGAGCATTGGCACGTCGGACTGCATGAATAGGTAGCGGGTGGTGCCGCCGAGCACCATCTCGGAGAGGCGCGAGCGGCCCCAGGCGCCCATGACGATGAGGTCGGCGCCTTCCCGGTGGGCGATGTCGAGCAAGGCGGGGCCGGGCGACGACAGGGACGCATCGTCGAGGCGGCGTACCTCGGCCTTGACCCCGTGGGTATCGAGCCAGCCACAGATGTCGGTGTCGGGCAGGGCGCAGGTGCCGGTGTCTTCGTCGCGGCTGCCGTCGATGACGGTCACACGGGAGGCCTTGCGCATCAGGGGAAGGGCGGAGCGTACGGCGAGCGCGGACTCGCGACTGCCGCTCCAAGCCACCAGCACGTGCTCGCCGAGAGTGTCGACGGGCGCGTTGTCCGGCACTACCAGCACGCCCCGGCTGGACGCGAACACGGTGCGCGAGACCACGCCGAAGCCTACGGGCGCGTCGCCACGCATGGTGGACGAGCGCTCCATCACCACCAGGTCGTAGCCCGCGGACGCGTGTGCCAGCAACGTCACCGTGTCGCCCGTGCCGACGCGCCAGTTGCCCTTGAGACCACGCGAGGTGACCAGGGCGGACCAGTCATCGGAGATCGCCTTGGCGTCAGTGGTGCGCTGGCGCACCGCGTCCAACTGCATCGGCACCGCTTCGGGAACGGTGAAGGCCGTCGCCGGCAGGTCGACCACGTGGAGGGCGTCCAGCCGTGCGCCGATGCGCGAGGCCATGGCCAATGCGGCGCGCAGGCCGGCGCCCTGGGGCGGGAGACGTGCGATATGCAGCAGCAGTTCGAGGGTCATGACGGCATGGAACACCGCCAGACAGGCAAGGTCAATGGCCGTTCCGTGACGACAGGCAAAAATTGCCCGATGAGAGCGGTTCTCGACAAGCGGCCCCCTGCGGTACCCTCGGATACTCCCTCTTCGCTCCGCTGGAACCTTCCATGACCCTCGACAGCGCCCGGCCGCGCTACCCCTTTGCCGAAGAAGTCGCCAGCAGCGTGATCCACGGCATCGGCGTGGTGCTCAGCATCGCCGGACTCGCCGTGCTGGTCGCCTTCTCGGCGATGTACGGGAATGTCCGCACGGTGGTCGCCAGTTCGGTCTTCGGCAGCACCCTGATCCTGCTGTACACCGCCTCGACGCTCTATCACTCGGTCCCGGGCGAGATGCCCAAGCGCGTGCTGCGCACGCTCGACCATATCGCCATCTTCCTGCTTATCGCGGGCACCTATACGCCGTTCACCTTGCTGGCGCTGCCCGGCGCATGGGGCTGGGGGCTGTTCGGCACGATCTGGACGCTGGCCATCGTCGGCAGCGCCGCGGAGCTGGGCATGCTCAAGCGCTACCGCAAGGCGGCGGTGGTGATGTACGTGCTGATGGGCTGGGTCGCCGTGGTGGCGATCCAGCCGCTACGCGAGAACGTGGAGACCGGCGGCCTGGTGCTGCTGTTCGCCGGTGGCGTGGCCTATACGGCGGGCGTGCCGTTCTACGTGGCGAAGAAGCTGCCGTTCGGCCACGCGATCTGGCATTTGTTCGTGCTGGCGGGCAGCGTGCTGCATTACCTGGCGATCTTGCTTTACGTCATTCCTGACGCGCCGTCGCATTGAGCTCCATGGCGACGGCGCGAACGCCATGGATCGCGGCAACCCTTTTTTTTGTAGGAGCGCGCTTGCGCGCGATGCCAGGCTGACGCAAGCCCCATCGCGCGCAAGCGCGCTCCTACAGGATCATTTCTTTTGTTGCTCGGGTATGAAGCGTGTGCGCACCGCTTCGGCTAGCAGGTCCGGCGGCAACAGGCCCTGGGCGATCAGGAAATCGTTGAAGGCCTTGCGGTCGAACTTGTCGCCAAGCTTGGTCTGGGTTTCCGCGCGCAGCTGCAGGATGCGCGAGTACCCGTAGAAGTACGACGTGGCCTGGCCCGGCGAGTTCAACGTGTAGCGATCCAGTTCCTGGCGGGCCATCGGCTCGGACAGGCCGACGTCGTGCACGAGGATGTCGTGCGCTCGCTCGCGGGTGACCATGCCCAGGTTGAGCATCGGGTCGAGGAAGGCACGGGCGGCGCGCAGCAGGTGCAACTGCAAGGCGATGAACTGGCCGGCCGGCGGCTCGTACGGCACCATTTCCGTCTCGGCGTAGAGCGCCCAGCCTTCGACGTTCACGCTGTTGAAGGCGAACAGGCTGCGGGTGAGCGACACGCCTTGCTCCACCATCGCCGCGAATTGCAGTTCGTGGCCCGGGCGTCCCTCGTGCGCGGTGAGCGTCCACGCCGCGGCCTCGAAGGTGAAGTCGTCGTACATCTGCGACGTGTCGCCGTTGGCCGGCGGATTACCCGTGGTCAGCACGAAGGTGCCGCGCTGCCCCGTGTTGTTGATGAAGGGCGGCGGATCCATGTGCGGCGCGGGCGTGCGGGCGTTCTCCGCTTCCGAGGCCAGGCGCATCGCGAGCTGGCGCTTGGGCAGCTCGACGATGCGCTGCTTGCGGATGATGTCCTCGATCTTGCCGATCACCGTGTGGTAGGTCGGCTCGACCTTGTCCTTGGGCAGCTGTTTCTTCTTCAACGCCTTGAGCACGTCGCGGTAGTCGCCGTCCGGCAGGCCTTCGGCCTTCGCCACCACGGGAGCGAGCGATTGCAGAGCGTAGGTGGTCTCCATGAATTCGAGCTGCGCGCGGCCGATCAGGTCACGCGGCGAGATATCCAGGCCCACCTGCTCCAGGTTGTACGCGTAGAGCGGTTCCGGCAGGCGGAAGTCGGTGCGCGCGCGGGGCAGTACGGTCTGCTTCACCCAGGCATTGTAGTCCTTGAGCTGCTGGTCGAGCTTGGCCATCGCAGCGTCGCTGCCGGCGACCTTCTTGTCCGCGAACAGCTTGCGGATACCGTCGACATAGCGCTGCGTGTTGCCGAGCTTCTGTTCCACGTCGGCTTTGACCGGGCCCAGCAGCGCCTTGTCGCCCAGGGCGGCGGTGGTACGCGCGCGGGCCTGGTCCACCAGGGCGGTGCAGCCCGGGGTGATGCCGGTGTAGCACTGCAGGCGGCCGAGCGCGGCCTTGTTCTGTTCCGGCGTGCTCTCGGCATTCAGCAGGGAGAATTCGCCGCTGAAGACGATCTGGCCGGCGTCGAACCAGGGCAGGAGATACTTGTCGTTGAGGTCGATCCCCTTGATGTTGCCGTCGATCTGCTTGATCAGAATCTGCAGGTCCTGGTGGACGTTGGGGTCCTTTTCCTCGGCCAGGCGCGCGGAGAGCTTCTGCTTCGCGTCGACCAGCGCGGCACGCTGGCGCTTTTCGGCGTCGGCGCTGAGGTCGGCGATCTTCTCGTCGTAACCCTTGATGCCGATGTCGGTCGCCGATTCGGGGCTGAATCGCGCGGTGATGTCCAGCAGTATCTGCGCGTCAGCGTTGCTGCGGGCGATCCAGGCCGGCTGCGCGGGCGCGGCGTGAAGGCTGCCGACCGCGAAGGTCACGGCGGCGGCAAGGGTGAGTCGTCGGAACATGGAGGTCTCCCCGGTGGAATCGCAGGGAGACTAGCCCCAGCGGCACGCTGCCGCCAATGGTCCTTCCGGGGGATCAGCTGAAAAGCAGCGCCACGCAGGCCATGCCGATCATGAGGAAGGAGATCACGACCTTGGCGATGATCCCCAGCAGCATGCCGATCCAGGTGCTCACGCCGACGTGGGCGGAGCGCAGGACGCTTTGCCCGGACCACAGCTCGCCCACCATCGCGCCGATGAACGGGCCGAGGAGCAGGCCGGGGATGCCGAAGAACATGCCCACCACCGTCCCCGCGCCAGCGCCCCACAGCGCGCGCGGACTGGCGCCGATGCGCTTGGCGCCCAGCGAGGCCGAGACGAAATCCAGGCCGACGCCGATCGCGCCCGCGACGCCGATCGCCACCAGCCAGCCCCAGCCCAGGTGCCGGTATTCGTCCACCGCCGCGGCGAGCCAGATACCCCCGAAGATCATGGGAATACCCGGCAGGACCGGCAGGATCGCACCCGCGACACCGCCGATGACCAACACCGCCGAGAGCAGGTAGAGGGCGATCTCCATCAGCGGAAGGCCTCTCGGTACTCGGGCTTGAGGTACGCGGAAAACGCGTCACTGGGCACGTCCACCGCCTGCGGCCCGGCCGAATAGGCCGCCACCTGGTAGGGCGGGAAGATCAGCGTGACGCCGTGGGCCTTGTCGTCGGGGCCTGTCAGCAGGCTGAAGACCCGGAAATGATCCTTGCCGGGTGTCGTGCCCTGGTCGATCTGCTGGCTGTCCGACGCCAGGGGTTCGTCCTCGTCGTCCAGTGCGCCGATGAGTTGGCGGCGGGCCTCGGTGGCGAAGGCGCCCTCGGCGGCGTCGGGGTCGGTGAAGAGATCGCGCAGGTGCACCACGCGCTGCTCGTCGAGGTCGAACGTGAAGCTGTCCACGATAGGCGCCGGGTGCGCGCCGCCGGTGAAGGCCGAGCCGTCCACCTGCACGTTGATGAAGCGGTCCGTGCGCGAGGCGACGGCGATGTCCAGGTTGAGGTCCCAGGGCAGCTCGCGGGCACGCTCGTGCGCGCCGGGCTGGTCGAGGCTGGCGAGGAAGCTGCGCTTTTGTCCGTCCACGTACCGGTCGATCGCCGTGCGCAGGGGCGCGGCCCGCTCGGGCAACTGGGGAAGCGTCACTTCCACGGTATAGAGGCCTTCATGGCTCGATTGGGTATCCTTGTCGACACTCGTCCGGGTGGACGGTGGCGTATCAGCGCCGTTCGTCCGGTCGGCACCATCGCGGCAGGCGGCAAGCCCGGCGGTGGCAAAGACCAGCGACAGGATGTGTCGCACCAGCATTTCGACTTATCTTCCTGCAAGGTCGGCATCTTAGCGTAGCCGTCGCGCAGCGGAGAGGATGTCAACGAAACGAAGGAACACCGTGTACGACGCGATGACGGAAACCGTCACCCTGCTCAAGGCCGACGAACTCGGTCGGATCGAACGCGTGGAGCGCGACGGCCAGGTGGTGATTCGCCGCGATATCGCCGCGGCCCGCTGGTGGGCGCGTGGTTTCGCGCGACGTGCCGCGGCCCGCGAAGCGCGGGCCCTGGCCCGTCTCGATGGCATCGACGGCGTGCCGCGCCTGCTGGCCTGGAACGGACGCGTGCTGGAGCGCAGCTACATGGCCGGCCTGCCCATGCAGCAGGGCCAGCCGCGCGATGCGGCCTACTACCGCGATGCCCTGCGCCTGCTCGCGACGCTGCATCGCCGGGGCATCGTGCACAACGACCTCGCCAAGGAGCCCAACTGGCTCGTACGCGAAGACGGCTCCCCGGGCCTGGTGGATTTCCAGATTGCCTGGACGCGCGGCCGGCGTGGCGCCCTGTTTCGCCTGCTGGCGCGCGAAGACCTCCGCCACCTGCTCAAGCACAAGCGCACGTACATCGCCGACAGGCTCTCGATGCGGCAAAAGGCCATCCTCGCGCAGCCCGCGCCGCATTCGCGCCTGTGGCGCGCGACGGGCAAGCGCCTTTACAAGCTGATCGCGCGGAAGATATTCGGGTACTGGGACAACGAGGGGCAGGGCCGCATACGCCGCTGACACGCGGTTTCTGTAGGAGCGCGCTTGCGCGCGATCGCGCGCAAGCGCGCTCCTACAGTCTCATTTCTCGACGAACGCTCGCTCGATCACGTAATCGCCCGGCTCACGCGTGCGCGGCGAGGCCTGGAAGCCTTCGCCATCGAGCAGCACGCAGATGTCCTCGAGCATCGAGGGGCTGCCGCACAGCATCACGCGGTCTTCCGCCGGGTTGATCTGCGGCAGGCCGGTGGCGCGGGCCATCTCGCCGTCGGCGATGGCATCGGTGATGCGGCCACGATTGCGGAACGGTTCGCGGGTCACCGTCGGGTAGTAGACGAGCTTCTCGCGCACCAGGTCGCCCAGGTACTCGTGGTTCGGCAGCTCGTTCTCGATGTAGTCGGAGTAGGCCAGGTCGTTGACGTGGCGCACGCCGTGGGCGAGCACGATGGTGTCGAAGCGCTCGTAGGTTTCCGGATCGCGGATGATCGACATGAAGGGCGCCAGGCCCGTGCCGGTGCCCAGCAGGTAAAGACGCTTGCCGGGCTTGAGGTCGTTGAGCACCAGCGTGCCGGTAGGCTTGCGGCTGACGATGACCGGGTCGCCGGGCTTGAGGTGCTGCAACCGCGAGGTGAGCGGGCCGTCCTGCACCTTGATGCTGAAGAACTCCAGGTGCTCCTCGTAATGCGCGCTGGCGATGGAATAGGCGCGCATGAGTGGGCGTCCGTCGACTTCCAGGCCGATCATGACGAAGTGGCCGCTCTCGAAGCGGAAGCCGGGATCGCGGGTGGTGCGGAAGCTGAAGAGCGTGTCGTTCCAGTGGTGCACGTCGATGACGTGCTCGGTCGCCAGTGCCACCATGGTTTGCTTGAACCTCGGATACGAAAAGGGTTGGGCCATCGCGCGACGCGCTGGCCTCGTGGTCGGCTGGGGAAGCGGCCCGTGGGCCGCGCTGCCTCGCGCGTCGCGCCGCACCCCCTGTAGGGACGCGGGCGGATAGCGCCAAGGATACCACCAGGCGTGTCCCGCGGCCGGACGTGGCGTCTCGCGGTGGTCTAAGATCGGCTGACACCCACTTCAAGGACGGCGACCGCATGCCCCGACCCGAGTACGCCCTCAACCAAGCCTGGACCTACCACGCGCGTCCCGGGGAGGACGCCTCCCGACTGATGATCCGTCGGATCGACATCGAGCCGGAAGACGGCGAGATCTTCCATGTCTCCCTCCTGGGCGTGAAGCTCCGCAACCACCGGGTACCTGGTGGGCTCCAGCCGGCGATGCACCATGCGGTCATGACTCGCGCAGCGCTGAATGAAAGCGTCGTGGAGATGATCGGCGAAGCCGATGCCGACGAAGCCTGGAAGGACGGCTACGCCGTCTGGCGGCAGGCTTACGACAACGGTGACGCCGGAGTCTTCGATATCCCTGCCGAGAAGATCCTCGGCTACATCGAGCAGGTCGTGGCCGCTTCCGGGGAAGCGCATTGATGGGCCGCTTGTTCGTTGTGGCCTTCTGTTTGCTGCTGACCGCGTGCGCCCACACGCCGCCCGTTCCGAAAACGGAGGCGTCCAAGGACGGGCAGGTGAGCTACGAGGCGTTGCCGGCAGGCGCGGAAGGCAGGTACAAGATCGAAGCGAACCAGAGCAGTTTCGGCGCGCAGATCATGTCCAGGAACCCGCCGATCTATCCTCCGGGCCTGGTCGCCGAGAACCTACCGCCAGCCACGATCCGTGCGAAGGTGATCGTCGATGGCGACGGGAAGGTCTCCGAAGTGCGTGACCTCGATCCGCAAGGCGATGCCCATCATGAAGCGTTTCTGGCCGCCTGCCGCGAGGCTGCGTTGCGCTGGACATATACGCCGATGACCATCGTTCAGGATCACGAAGGCCCCAACGGCCAGATCACCCAGACGCGTCATACGGTCCCCTTCAGCCTCGACTACGCCTTTCATTTCGAACTGAAGGACGGCGTGCCGACCGTTTCGTCGGACCGCTGAAAAAAAGAGCGCCCGGCTTCGACGCATTCGGCCGGGGAGGGGCCGGATGCGTCGTAAGGGGGCGCAAGTCACACAGGGATGGGGTGGTCGTGCCGGGACGTCAGAAGTCGTAAGTGACGGCCAGGCGCGCGTAGCGAGGGGTCTGCACGTAGATGGGGACGCCGAAGATCGGATTCGGTGTTTGCGGTGCGTCCTCGCTCGACGGCCAGCGGTACGTGGCGCGTTGCTGATTGAGCACGTTGAACACGTTGGCCGAGAACGCCAGTTTCTGTTCCGCCCAGTTCGGGCGATAGGTCAACCCGAGGTCGAGCTGGAACGTCCAGGGCAGGCGACCCTGCGATCCTGGCGGTGCAGGTTGGCCATTGCAGAAGTGGTATGTGCTTCCGTAGCTCTCCGGGTTGCTATGGTCTTCGCCGTAGTAGCTGAGGCAGACCTTCGGCGAGCCCGATATCGCCTGGAAGTTGCCGGAGAGTTGCCATTCCGGAGCGAACTGCCAGTAGCCGTACATCTTGAGCTGGTGTGTGTGGTCGTTACCGAGTACGCCATTGGAGTAATCCATGACGTAGCGGTTGTCCCAGTCCACGCTTCCGGCCGCGCCCGACTGGCGCGTATCGGTACGCGCCTGCCCTTCCGAGTCACCGTACGAGCGTGAGAAAACATAGTCGATCTTGCCGTACCAGACACCGTCGAAGGTGTGTTCCAGGAATCCTTCGAGGCTGTAATACCTGCGCTTGACGGCCGGGAAGCCCATTTCTTCGCGGCTCAATGGCACGGAGAAGGCCTGTCCGTTGTTATCGATGAGGGTGAAGGTGTTGGCTGCACCGCCGTTGATGAGATAACAGCTGTTGCTGCTGCCGATGGTATGCCCAAGGGCGGTCGCCTTGTCAGTCACCAGCCCCACGTCGCAGAAGTCGTCGATCACGCTGCGCAGGATGCGCTGGGTTGCCTTCGCGCCATATACCCAGTGATCGCCGAACGACTTGTCGAAGCCGAGGATGAACTCGTCCTGGTGTTCCGCCTTGAGATTCTTGCCAGCCACGGTGCGTGGATCCGGCGGGATACCGTAGGAGTTGTTGCCCGATACCGGGCCGCTGATCTGGGTGAGTCCAGTCGGTGCGCCCGTGGCGGCATCGATGCCTGAGTATGTGTAGTACTGCTGGGTGTCGGTGTAGCCCGCCGCAGCGCCGGTCGCAGGGTTGAGCGGGAGACCGAGGTAATAGCGGCCGGCGTTGGCGAACACCTTGAACGAACCGTCACCGTTGACGTCCCATGAGGCACCAAGGCGCGGCGCCCATTGGGGCTTGGTCTGCTTGATGAACGGCTTGCCAAACTGGTTGTAGTCGGTGAACTGGTCGTTGCGCAAGCCGATCGAGAGCAGCCACTGATCGGTGAGCTGCCATTTGTCCTCGATGTACTGCGCGCGCTGGGTCGAACGTACGTTGACCCGGTTGCCCACCACATGCCGGTAGACGTAGTAACCGTTCTGGCCGTTCGGGAAGTCAGCTGGCGCCGGTACGAAATTGCGTCCGGCATCCTTGGAGATCGGCTGGTCGGGATGATCCGTGTGTCCGTAATCCCAGGAGTAACCCGGGCCTGGGCTCATGTCGCCGAAGTCCTTGACGCGGGACACGACATTGTCGATGCCTACCGAAATCGTGTGGTTACCCGCGACATAGGACACGTCGAAGCGGAAGTTGTTGGACGTGTTTCCCCGGCCTGGCGAACTGATATTGCCCACCTGGTTGTTGCTGATGTAATGACCGCCGTTGAGCGCCGGATTCTGCTTGGGAGCATCGTCGATACGGGCCAGCGTCGGATCGTAGTTGGTGGCCTGGTCGTAGTTCGTCGAATCCATCTTGCCGTACATGGCACTGATGGTGAGGTTATCGGTGATGTAGCCGGTGTACTTGGCGACGTAGAGGTTGCCGCCTGTCTTGGTGTTATTGGCGTCGCCGATCCGATCGGTCCGCAACCGATTGACGTAGTCGTAGTTGTATCGTGTCCCCGAGCCCTCGCGTTTGTCGCCGGCACCGGTCAGTTCGAGGATGTTGCTATCGGTAATGTTCCAGTCGATCTTGCCGTACCAGCGGGGCGATTCGTAGTTGTTGGTGGATGCCGGTGGATTGGAACCCACGCTGTTGACGTTGCGCAGGCCCACCTTTTCGAACTCACCCGCGACGAAGAAGAACAGCTTGTCCTTGATCAACGGGCCGCCTGCGTATGCGCTGACCGTCGTCGTCCACTGACGGTTTTCGCTCTTGGGCTGGTACAGATCGCCAGCGGGCGCGGAGCCCGGCGTGGCGTAGTAATGCAGGTCGGAGTAATGCGAGCGAGCGAAGGCCGGCTCCCAGAGCACCTGTGCGCCGAAGTGCCATTCGTTGCTGCCGCGCTTGCCCACCTGGTTGATCACGCCGCCGTCGGAGCGGCCGTACTGGGCGCTGTAGCCGCCGGTGTAGACCTCCTGCTGGTCGATCGCGCCGTAGGGCAGCTGCAGGCCACCCAGGGCGTTGAGTGGGTCGGTCGTGTTGAAGCCGTTGACGTAGTAGGCGTTCTCATTCGCCGCCGCGCCGCCGAAGCTCGCCACCGAGCGGCCGGTGTCGCTCTGGAAGTTCGCGCCGTTGTTCACCACGCCAGGCGCCAGTCGCGCGATCGCTTCGGCGCTGCGGCCCAGGGGCAGCTTGGCGAGCTGCTGCGACGTGATGACGGTGCGCGAGTCGACGCTGGTGACATCGATGCTGGGCAGCGCGGTGCCCGTGACCGTGACGCCCGTCAGGCTCGTCGCGTTGCCGGCGCTCGCGGCGGGGGCCGCGAAGGACACGTCGGTGCTCGTGCCGACGCGCAGGTCGATGTTCTTCCGGGTATCCACCGTGGCGCCGTCGCGGACGAGGCTCACGGTGTAGGTGCCCAGCGGAAGCTGCGATACCGCATAACGGCCGCGTGCATCGACCGGTACCTCGCGGCGGAAGCCGCTGCCGCTCTCGATGACGATGCTCTGGTTGTCCCCGGCAGGCACGCTGCCATTGAGGCCACCGGTGGTGGACTGTGCGTGCACGGCGCTTGCGCCGGCCAGACAGGTACAGATGGCGAGCGCGAGTGCGCTCCTCCGCGTATGACGCTGCTTGTTCATGTGCTCCCCAGGAATGTCGGTGCCACAAAAAGACGCAAGCGGTGACGTGCGACGAAGGCCCTTCGCCATCCGCGGCGAGCCCCGTCCCCCGTCGTTCGTCACCTGTCCATTTGCCTCGATCCAAATCGATCTCCCCAACGATTTACATGAGCACTCGGGCGATGTCCAGACCTCGATGAAGGCCCCCATATGGACGTCCAATTGAAAGTTGTCGATGTCGCGATGCAGCAGAAAACCGCGTAACTATGGGTATTTTCGGCTATTGATGGCCTCGGCCGCAGCAAATGGCCTGGCTTGAAAGAGACCGTCCGATGCGCTGTCCCGGGATGTCGACGAAGCACGTCGAGGTGGCGTTTTTGTGACGTGGTTTGGATCGAGGCAAGTCTCGTGCCATGTCCAGGTAGGTCGGCCGCAGGGGTAGGACCTATCCGGCGATCGTCGATAAGGGACGGAGACACTGCGACGACTCGTCGCAATGCTGAACGAGACGGGGAATCCCATTGGGAAACCGGGCCTTAGCCCAAATGGCCGCCATGTTGGCGAAATCCGGGCTTGCCAGCGCACGTCAAGACCCTAGACTAGGCGATTATCGCGTAGGGGGCGGAACAGGCGGGCATGAAGATCGATGGCGGTAGCGGTAAGCGCGCCGAACCGGTGATGCTCAGCGAAGCCGCCGAACGCCTGCGCAATCCGCGGATCGACCGTATCGTGGCGAGCTTCCGCGAGTATCGCGTTTCGCTGATGCGTGCCGTGATCCTCGGTTTCATCGTGGTGTGGACGGCGGCGTGGTTGCATGGTCCGGAGCCCATGGCGCTGGAAGCCCACAGGGTGTTCCCCCTCGCTGGCGGCCTGTTCCTCACGGCCACCCTGTGGATGCTCTGCATGCACGCGGCGCCGCAATTGCGCCGCAGCCAGGTCGTGGACGCCATCGGCTCGGTGGCCAATTACGTCATCGTCGGGGTGCTGCTCAAGGCAGCCTTCATGTTGGTCATCACCCTGACCGCGGTGCTGCCCTTCCTTTCGGTCACGGTCGGTGTCCGCTACAGCCGCAAGGCGTTTGCTGCGAGCGTCGTCGCCTCGGTGGCCGTGCTGGCGATCAGCGCGCCCGATGGGTATTGGCTGTCGCGCCCGGCATACGCGCTGTACGCCCTGGCCCTCGTGGTCGTGCTACCGATGACGCTGTATCGCCTGATGGATGCGCTGCGCGAGGTGTCGTCCGAAGCGATCGCCTCGCGAGAGGCGCAGCATCGCTTCATCTCGATGATGAGTCACGAGATGCGTACGCCGCTCAGCACGGTGATCCATTCCGCGTCGCTGATCGACACATCGGTGATGAATGACGATCAGCGCCGCTTGGTCGCGCTGCTGGCGTCCAACGCCAACGCCCTCCTGCATCGCGTGAACGCCGTGCTGGATGTTGCCTCGTTCGCCGGCGGGCGGTTCAACCTGCGCCACCAGCCGTTCGGCTTCGACGAGGTGCTGGAGACCGTGGGCGCGGTCTGCCGTCCGCATGCGGCCGAGAAGCGCCTTGCCTTCACGCTGTCCCGCGACGCGTCGGTGGAAGGCGTGTTCAGCGGCGATCCCGGGCGAATCGAACAGGTGTTGTCCAATCTGGCGTCCAACGCGGTCAAGTTCACGCCGCCGGGCGGTTCGGTCGATGTGCGGATCGAGCTCAGCGAAGGCATCGGGGGCCGCGATCCGACCATCACCTGCACGGTGAGCGACACCGGCATCGGCATCGCCGATGCGGACAAGGCCCGCATCTTCGATCCGTTCCACCAGATCAGCGCGGGCGAGAGCCGACGCCAGGAAGGTGTGGGCCTGGGCCTCTACATCGTGCGCAACGTCTCCGAGCAGATGCAGGGCCATCTCGACGTGGCCGACAATCCGCTGGGCGGCACCGTGTTCACCTGGCGCTTCACCCTGCCGCGCGCCGCCGAGGGCGCGCGCAGTGTGGCGGACATGCCCCTGGTGGACCTGCTCGACGACCATCGGGGCCGCGTCGCGTCGCAGCGTTGCCTCGTCGTGGACGACAACGCGGCCAATCGCGAGATCGTCGGCCGCATCCTCCAGCGCGCCGGCCACCAGACCACGTTCAGCGCCAGCGGCGACGAGGCCCTGGCCTGCCTCGCCGCGCAGGATTTCGACCTGATCTTCATGGATCTGCACATGCCGGGCAGTTCCGGTTGGGACGTGTTGGGTCGCATCGACGCCGCACGGCGCACGGAAGTCGTCCCGCCCATCGTGATGCTCAGTGCGGACTCCAGCCACGATGCCGTGCGCATCGCCTTCAAGGCGGGCGCGCGGGCCTACCTCACCAAGCCCATCGCGGCCCAGCGCCTGCTGGACGTCATCGAGTCGATCGCCGAGGAACGCCGGCTGGAAGACACCGCGCGGGCCTGGCAGACCGTGCCCGAAGTGCGCACCGCCGAGGCCCAGGCACCTTCGCCGCTGGACGAAATGCGCGTGCTGGCCAGCGACGAGGAGTTCGCCAGCTTCGTCGACCTGTGCGTGCGCGCCACGGGCACGCACATCGACGCCTTGCGTAGCGCCATGTTCTGCCACGACATCACGGCCGCCTCCGAGGCCATTCACTCCCTGCGCAACGTGTTGGGCAACCTTGGTCTGCCGGGCGGTTCGCGGGTCTGCGATGACCTGTCGGTGCTGGTGGACGCCGGCGGCGACATGCATGCCGCCCACCTGGAGCTGGATACGCTCTCGCGTTCGGTCTATCGCTTCGCGGACCTGCAAGCCATGCGTACGCGCTCGGCGGAGGGTGCGGGCGCTTGAACGGGCTGGACGACCTCGCCGCCGCTATCGATGCCGGCGAGCGACAGGTCGCCACGCTCAAGCCCGACAACGAGGCCCGCGTCGTCTTCCAGGGCGCTTTGCCCCATCGTCGCCGCCCCCTTGCCGTCGTCTACCTGCATGGGTTCACGGCAAGCCAGGCGGAAGGCGCGCCGGCCCATCGTGCCATCGCGGATGCCTGCGACGCCCACCTCTACCTTGCCCGCCTGCACGGCCACGGCAGCGACGATCCACAGGCCATGGCGGGCATCACGGCAGCGCGCTGGCGCAACGATGCCGCGGCCGCGATGGCCATCGGCCTGCGGCTCGGCGAGCGCGTGGTGCTGGTCGGCACCTCGATGGGCGCCTCGCTCGCGCTCGACCTGGCGGCAACGCATGGTGACGCGGTGGCCGCGACCATCGTCTGGTCACCGGGTATCCGCGTGCACGATCCCGACCAGTTGCGCATGGCGACCACGCTCCAGGGCGCGGTGCCGGCGCAGGGCGAGCGCAGCGACTTCCAGCGGCGCTACTGGTCGTCGATGATCCATACCGATGGCTATCGAGCCATCGCCCACTTGTTCGAAGAGCGCATGCGTCGCGAGCGCCTGGCCCGGATCGCCGGCCCTGTCTTCATGGGCGTGTGGGACGGCGGCGAGGGCGATCGCGACACGCTGACCTCGGTGCTCGCGATGCGCGAGGCCTTCGCGTGGCTGGGCACGCCAGCGCAAGAGCGTGTGCTGGTCGCCTACGACCATGCGGCGCATGTGCTGGCGTCGCCGCAACGATCGCCGGCCGCCGGACGGGTACTGGCCGATACGCTCGCGTTCCTGCGCAGGATAGACCTTGCCGGCTGAGCATTTTTAGCCGCGACGCCGGGCGTCCGGCGGGTTATCGTTGGGCCACACCGTATGGGAAAGGACATGCGTCACCTGCTGCGCGCGATGGCCAGGTCAGGGATCGTCGGGCTAGCATTGTGGGGCTGGCTGGTGTCCGCGTGGGCGTCCGACAGCCGTGAGCGCACTATCGACCAGTTCTTCCATACGGCATGGACGGTGCGCGAAGGGGCACCCGGGCAGGTCACGGCGCTGGCCCAGTCGACCGACGGCTATCTCTGGCTGGGCACCCTCAGCGGCCTGTATCGCTTCGACGGCGTGCGCTTCGAGCGCTACCGCCCGCATGGCAGCGACTTTCTCGCCTCGGCCATTTCCACGCTGTACGCCCCTCCATCGGGTGGCCTCTGGATCGGCTTCCGCTATGGCGTGATCTCCTACGTCGCGCCCGATGGACGCGCGACGCACTACGCCGCCGGGTCGGGGCTGCCCACCGCCACGGTCTACGGCATCGCCGGTACGCCGGATGGGCGTATCTGGGCCGCCACGTTCAGCGGCCTGGTGCAACTGGATCATGGCCGCTGGCATACCGTCAGCCCCGTCATGGGCCTGCATGGCGCGCGTGCCCGCAACCTTGCCGTGGATCGCGAGGGCCGCCTGTGGGTGGCCACCGAACGGGCGCTGGAGTGGCTGCCCAACGGCGGCCAGCATTTCATCGTCGCCACGACGGATGTCGGGCGGATCAATCGCATTGCCGAGGCACCCGATGGCACGATCTGGGTGGCGGAAGCGGATGGCGGCGTGCGTCCGGCCTGGGCCGGCGATCGCAACCCCGACGACATGGGACCGGTGCTGCGCCTGTCGTCGGCAGGCTTGCTGTTCGATCGCGACGGCGCCTTGTGGATGCCGACACTCGGTGACGGGATCCGGCGCGTGCCTTACGTGCGCGACCTGCCTCGCCAGGTCATCGATGCCAGCGGCACCGTGGCGCAACGCTTCGTCGAGCACGATGGCCTGTCGTCGGATGCCGCGGATGCGGTGATCCAGGATCGCGAGGGCAACATCTGGATTGGCGGCACGGGTGGTCTCGATCGGTTTCGGGTCAGTCGCCTCGAGCCCGCACCCACGGTACCGGGCGCCTCGGATTTCGCGATCGTCGCCGCGAAGGGGCATGGCATCTGGGCCGGCACGAAGAACCGGCCCCTGGCCCGTATCGAGCCATCGCACCTGCAAGCCAGCACGTTCACCAGCGCGATCACCGCCACGTCGCGCGATGCGGATGGCATCTGGCTGGCGGGACCGGAAGGCGTATGGCGGATCACCGACGCCGATCCGGTGCCGTTCGCCGACCTGCCATCGCCGCAGTACACCGGCGTGCAGGCGATCGAGAGCGATGGGCACGGCGGCGTGTGGTTGTCCATCAACCGCCCCGGCCTTTACCACTACACCGGTGGACGCTGGACCTTCGATACCTTGCCTGCCCTGGCTAACGACCCATCGCCCCTGGTCCTGCACCGCGACGGCGCGGACCGCCTGTGGATGGGCTTCGCGCGCAACACGCTGCTCGTACGCGACGGGGCGCACGATCGCCTGCTCGGCCCGGCCAACGGCGTGGCGATCGGCAACGTCACCGCCATGCTGGAAGACCATGGCGCCATGTTGCTGGGTGGCGAACTGGGCCTTGCCGCGGTGGTCGGCCAGGACGTGCGCGACCTGCATACCGATAGCGAACCGCTGCGCGGGATCACCGGCATCGTCCGGGACGGTCGCGGCGATATCTGGCTGAACAGCGCACAGGGCGTGGGCCGCATCGCGGGCGCCGACATGCGTCGCGCGGTCCGCGAGCCGTCGTACCGCCCCCCCGTGGAGCTGTTCGACTGGCTCGATGGCCTACCCGGTACGCCGTCGCAATTCCGGCCGTTGCCCAGCGCCGTCGTCGCCGACGACGGCAGGCTCTGGTTCGCGACGACCAGCGGTATCGTGTCGATCGATCCCACCGACGTGCCGCACAACACCTTGCCGCCGCCGGTGCATATCCAGTCCGTGTCGACCGACATGGGCACCTGGCCCACGATGGTGCCCGTCCACCTGCCGCCACGCACCGAGCGTCTTCGCATCGCCTATACCGCGACAAGCCTGGGCATGCCCGAGCGCGTGCGCTTCCGCTACCGGCTGGAAGGGCTGGATACGCGCTGGCGTGACGCAGGGACGGAGCGCGAGGCGATCTACACCGATCCGCCGCCGGGACACTACGTGTTCCGGGTGACGGCCGCCAACGAGGATGGCGTATGGAACGAGCAGGGCGCCGAACTGCCCATCGACATCGCGCCAGCGTTCTACGAAGCGTGGTGGTTCGCGCTGTTGTGCGTTATCGCCGCCGTGGCGGCGCTCGCCGTCGCCTACCTCGCACGCGTGCAGCGGATCAAGGCGAGCCTTCGCGAACGCCTGCAAGAGCGTCACGCCGAACGCGAACGGATTGCCCGCGACCTGCATGACACCTTGCTGCAAAGCATCCAGGGCCTGTCCATGCGCTTCCAGGCCATCGCCAATCGCGTGCCGGAAGGCGATGTGTTGCGCAACGCGATGGAGCAGGCGCTGGATCGCGCGGAGGACGTACTGGTGGAGGCGCGCGACCGCGTTCGCGGACTGCGCGCGCATGCGGTGGATTCGCGTGGCCTCACGATCGCGTTGCGCGAGCTGGCCTCCGCGTACGCGGAGGAACACACGGTGCCGATCGCCGTCGATGCGCGCATCGATACCTCGGGTATGGATCACGCCGTGCGCGACGAACTCTATGGCATCGCCCGCGAAGCGCTGCACAACGCCGTCGCGCATGCGGACGCCAGTCGTATCGACGTGGTGCTCGGTGTCGAGGGGCGCGATCTCGCCTTGCATGTCTGCGATGATGGGCGCGGCATGGACGAGACGATGTTGCGCGAAGGGCGCGATGGCCACTGGGGCTTGCGAGGTATTCGCGAGCGCGCGGTCACCATGGGCGCCGTGCCCTCGATCACCTCGCGCCTGGCGGGCGGCACGGTGGTGACGATACGCGTGCCGATGGAGCGCGCCTTCCCGGGTCGCGGCCACTGGCTGCGCCGCCGTTTCCGGCGGCGCGAACCCTGAAGTTCAGCGGCCGCGCGATGCGGCCACCACCTCCGCGAGGTCGGTATCGGCGATCCGGAAGACCTCGAAGACGCCGAGTTGTTCCATCGCGGGCACCAGCGCGAGCGCGTCTTCCAGCGCAGCAGCGCGCGCGGCGGCGTCGCTGGCCGGGTCGGTGAGCACCCGCGCGTTCACGATGAAGGCACCGATCGTGCCCTTGCGTACGGTGACGCCGGCGAGCTCGAAGCTGTTCACGTCGTCGGGAAGGATGTCCTGGGGTTTCATGGTGGGGAATCTCCGGTGGGGTGGACATAGCGTGACGCGGGCACGCTTGGCTCGCGCCCGTGTTCGCGCCAGACTTCGTCGCGTGCACGCCAATCCGCCCCCGCCGCTCATGACGCTTCCCGATGCCGCGGGCGGTCACTGGCTGAGCGCGTGGTGGAGCGTCGTGCCGCAGATGCGCGACACCGGCATGCACGCGCATCCCCACGGACAGGTGTTCGGCACCACGCGCGGCCTGCTGAGCGTGGCCACGCAAGCCGCCCGCTGGCTGATTGGGCCGGGGCAGGCCATCTGGCTTCCTCCCGGCGTGGCGCATGCGGCCTACTCGCATGGCGAGCTGACCGGATTCAGCCTCTACGTGCTGCCCGGCGAAGGGCGCGAGCTGCCTGGCGAGACTTTCCTCGCCGAGGTCTCGCCGTTGTTCCTCACCCTCGTCGAGCGGATCGCCCAGTGGGGCGGCGAAGGCGAATGGACGGTGCGGCGCGAACGCCTGGCCGCCACGTGCTGGGACGAATGAACGGACTTGCCGCGCTCCACGCTGGCCTTGCCCATGCCGGGCGATCCCCGCCTGCGGCGCGTCTGCGACGCGCTGCTGGCCGAACCCGCCGACCGTCGTCCGCAGGAAGCCTGGGCGGCGCTGGCGACGATGTCCACGCGCAGCTTCGTGCGTCACTTCCAGGCCGACACCGGGATGGATTTCTCCCGCTGGCGACAGCGTGCGCGCCTGCGTTGGGCGCAGGAGCGGCTGGCGGCTGGGGTGCCGGTGTCGAACGTCGCCGTGGACGCGGGTTACGACAGCCTCAGCGCCTTCGCGGCCGCGTTCCGCCGGCACGTGGGCCAACCACCGTCGGCCTATGCACGTGCGGTCACATGAGCGGGCCGCTGTCGGAAGCGCTGGCAGATATCGAGGCGGACGACGGATGGCGTCGCGTTGACGCCTTTGACGTGCGCGCGGAACTCGCCGACCGGCTCGACCTGTGGCTGGTGGGGGTGGACGATCCTGCCGTCGAGGCGCGGGCACAGCGCATCCTGGACACCATCGCCAGGCTCGACGACGCGCTGTTCGCGCGTCTGCGCGATGAGGTGAGGGCCGGCCGAGGAAAGGTGGCGCTGGCGCCGTGGCGGGTCGTCGACGAGCCGCGTGGACAGCACTACGACGCGTTCGATGCCTTGCTCGTTGGGGTGCTGGCGCTGGAAGACCCGGTGTCGGACGATCCGGTGCCGCCGCCGGACATGGTGTTCTACCAGCCGACGCCAGCCCGCCACATCGTCGATTGCGTCCGTCGCGCCGGCATCGGCGCCGGCGATGCGGTGCTCGACCTGGGCTCGGGGCTGGGGCACGTGCCGATGCTGGTGAACATCCTTACCGGCGCGCGCGTGACCGGCGTGGAGCGCGAACCGGCCTACGTGGCTGCCGCCATGCGGGCGGCCGACGCGCTGGGCTTGGAGGGCGTTCGTTTCGTCCACGCGGACGCACGCGAGGCATCATTCGACGACGTGGACGTGGTCTACCTGTTCACGCCGTTCATTGGCCGCGTGTTGGCCGAGGTGGTGGCGATGCTGGAGCGGGCGGCTGCACGGCGTCCGTTGCGCATCGTCACGCTGGGGCCCTGCACCCGGACCTTCGCGCGCCTGCCGTGGCTTGAGGCGGATGGAACGACCGCCACCGATCGGGTGGCGGTGTTTCGGACGCGTGGCGCCTGATTCAGCGAATGCGGCCGCCGTTGAAGTGGCCGGTGCCACCGCCGACGGAGATGCTGACGCCGCCGGTGGGGTGGTCGCAGCTGCCGAAGGCCTGGCTGACGCTCACCGTGCCCGACTGGTAGTTGCCGCCGAAGCCATGGCTTCCGCTGACCACGCCCGTGCTGACGCTGCCGTGTACCTGCGGCTGGTTGTACGTGGCGTCGTCACAGCGGGGCCGGTCGTCGGCTTCCACGACGTTGGCCATGCGGCCGGTCGTGTCGCCGTAGTAGGTGCCGGGTGGGTCCTTCGGCCGCGATGGCGTGACGGCCACGCTCTCACCGGGGCGCGCGTCCGAACCGGCGGGTGCGGGCTGGGCGGTCGTGCCGTTGGCCGGCGTGGCGGTCGACGAGGCTGGGGCCGGCACGTAGTTCGGCGGCAGCTTGAGGTTCAGGGGCTTGGCGTCCTGGGCCCAGGCGCTGGCGGTGGTGGCGACGAATAGGGCGAGGACGAGGATCGACTTCATGGGATGCTCCACGGATAGGCCTTCGAACGCTCGAAGGCGCGTCCGGTGTACCGGGCTTGGATCGCCGAAGGACGGCCCAAGTTCCCGGCCGCCCCTGACACCTTACTCCGCCAGCATCTCTTCGGCGTCTTCCGGCGAGCTTTCGCCGAGCCGGGCCTTGAGCGTCTCGATTTCGCGGCGAAGGTTGCGGTTCTCCGCTTCCAGTTCCTCGACCTGCTCGCGCAGGGCCTTCACCTCGTCGGTGGGCTTTTCGCGCGGCTTGCGGCGCGACTCGCGTACGCGCTTGGCGGCCTGCTTGAGTTCGCTGTCGCCCGCCGTGGCTGCAGCGCGTTGCTCGTCCTCCGGCAGGCTGGCGACGGCGGCCGCCGCGCTGATCGACAACGAGCCCGACTTCACCGCAGCCACCACTTCCGGCGCGGCTTCCTTGCGGATCTTTTCGATCATGCCGACCTGGTTGGCGCTGATGCGGGCCTCGCGCGCGATTTCCTTGCGGCTTTCCGTGGGGTTCGCGCGGGGCGACTTCGGCCTTGCGGGCTCCGCGCCGGTGGTGTCGAAGGGCACGTCGTCGTTCGCGGTGGGTTCGACGGCATCGGTGGCACGGCGCGTGGCGAGGATCTCGCGCTTGCGCAGGGCCAGCACGCCACGCTGGAAATCGGAGACGCTGCGTCGGCCCAGATGCTGTTCGATCATCCACAGGTGAACGTCGTCGATGGACTGGAAACGCTCGTTCTGCACCGTCTTGAACGGGATATCGTGCTTGCGGCAGATGCCGTAGCGATTGTGTCCATCCACCAGCGTATCGCCCCACAGCACCAGCGCGTCGCGGCAGCCTTCGGTGAGCAGGCTGCGCTCCAGCGCCTCGTATTCGTCCGCGGTGAGCGGGTCGATGTAGGCCTTGAGTTCTTCGTTGACGACGATATGCATGGGACGCTGCGAGGTGTGACCGGGCGGGGGGCGGCATTCTAGTGGGTGTGGGGTTTCCGTGCAGGTGTCGGGGCGACTTGCCTTGACGCTCGGGACGCGGCATCGCAAAATTTTACCTGTCGTGGCAGGGGCTTCCACGATTCCACAAGGACACCAGGGCGCGCGAGGGGCGCGTCCTGAACGCGCTTGCGCTCGGCGCATGACGAGGACCCGCATTCGATGATCAACGCATTCAGGAACCTGGCGATGGCGCTCGCGCTGTCGCTCTGCGCCGTCGTGGCGCATGCGGACGAGGGCGACGCCTTCCGCAAGCTGCCGTGGCAGGACGGCCCGATCAAGGTGGACGTCGGCGCCAATGCGACGCTGGAGGTGCCCAAGGGGTATTCCTTCCTGGGCCCGGACGGCACGCGCAAGCTCGAAGAGCTGCTGCACAACCCGCCGGACGATGAATCCACCTACACGTTCGCGCCCAGCGACGGTTCGTGGCTGGCGTACTTCGCCTATGACGATACCGGCTACGTGAAGGACGACGAGAAGATCGACGCCGACGCCTTGCTGAAGTCCTTCAAGGATGGCACGGAAGAGGCGAACGAAGAGCGTCGCAAGCGCGGCTGGGAAGCGATCCACGTGGTCGGCTGGAAGAACAGCCCGGTCTACGACACGCAGTTCAAGACGCTGGCATGGTCGATCCTCGGTCGCGAGGACGGCTCCAAGGAGGACATCGTCAACTACAACACGCGACTGCTTGGCCGCACCGGCGTGATGCGCGTGCTGCTGGTGGCCGGCTCCGAAGACCTCGAAGCTGCCGTGGCGGATTTCAAGAAGAAGGCCGACGGCTTCGCCTTCAAGCCAGGCCAGACCTATGCCGACTTCCGCACGGGCGACCGCGTGGCCGAGTACGGCCTGGGCGCGCTCATCGTGGGTGGCGCGGCGGCCGTGGCGGCGAAGAAGGGACTGTTCGCCGTGATCGGCAAGTTCTTCCTTGTCGCGTGGAAGTTCATCCTGATCGGCCTGGCCGCGCTGGGCGGATTCTTCCGACGCATCTTCAGCCGCCGCAGCTGAGACGACCATGGCGGAGCATGCGTGGTGGCTGCTGTGCGGTGTCGTAGGGATGTATCTCTACGACGCCGTGCTGCTGCTGTTCCACAACGAGGTGGTGTTCTACGAACGCGGCGGACGCTGGTCGTTCTCGATCGGTTCCGATTTCGAACTCGGCGGCCGGCACGTCTATGTGCCGCCGCTGTTTTCCCCGACCGGCGCGATCTTGCGCCTGCGCTGGTCGACCCGCGTCCCGCCCGGTGTCGCCGTCGCCTTGCGTGGTCTGCGCGCGTGGCGGGTCGCGATGCGCGCCATGGTGCCGAGGACACTGGCGATCGCCATGCTCTTTGCGGCCATGCCCGCGGCGATGCAGGCGAACGGACTCATCCTGCTGGCCTGGCTCGTCGCCCTGTATGCCAGCATCGTGCTGGGCGTGGCGAAGCTATGGCGCCTGCATCGCGTTTCGGGACTGGCGCGCAAGGAGGCACTGGCCATCTCGTCGGACGCGCTCCTCTGTGCCCCGTTCGCGCTCGACATCCTGCGCAAGCAGGGGCTCAAGGCGGCGGATCGCTTCGACGTGGTCTCCACCGCGCATGCCCTGCTCGACGCCGACGAGCGACGCCGGTTGGCCGAAGCGATCCGGTCCCGGCTGCAAAGGCAAATGGACCTCGAAGAGCCCGATAGCGAACGTCACGTCATGTTGCGAAACTATGCGGACGACATGGCGGGAGCGTTGGCATGAGTTTCACCGAGATCGCGGTCATCGCCATCGCCCTGACGATCGGCTACAAGTACACCTCGGCCTTGATCTCGCCCTCCGCGAAAAAGGATGCTGCCGGCAAACCGGCCCGGTCGGACACCACGCCTGCGCCGCTTGGCCTGGAACACGATGCCGACCCGTCGCACGAGGCGGCGATGGGCCTGCTCGACGACTTTCTCTCCGGCGACAGCCATCGCATCTGGGCGGCCTCCTGGGGTGTTCGCACGCTACGCGACCCGGTGCAGCTGAACCTGCTGGTCGGCCAGCTCGATCGCATTCGCGCCGCCACGCTCAAGGTGAACATGGGCGGCGTCGTGGTATCCAACAACGTTCACCTGGAATGCGCCCTGCGCAAGCTTGAGCATGTCCGCCATCGCGCGGGATGCCTCTGCGCGCTCTACGAGAGTGACATTTTCTACAACCCGACAAAGGAAGCCGAGGCCGGCAACCTCGTCATCGACGAGACTGGAACGCAGGCCGGTGGTTGGGGCGACGTCCATCACTGCCATTGCCCTACCTGCGGCAGCGCCTGGCGGGTGGAAGACCGCGAATATCACTATCCCTGGTGGGAGTGGCGCCGCGCAGAAGCCTGAAGGCTCAGTGCGCCTCGCAGATCTTCAGGCCGTCCAGCACGGGGCTGTCCGGCGCGAGCTGCTGGTCGGGGTTGGCTTCCAGCCAGGTCTTCGCCCGCGCGAGGATGCGGCGATCGTTCTCGGTGCACTTCCATTCGCCATCCTGGTAGGCGAGGTTCAGTAGCGAAAAGCGTAGCCGGTCGATGTCGCGGCGGCGCGAGAAGGCCGGATCGGATTTTTCCAGCGCCGTCACCGTCATCGCGATGTCCGAGAACTGGAAAGTGCGCCGGTTCTGCATATAGAGGCGCCCAAGTACCGAGCCGACGGTCTGCCCGCCGAGGTAATAGCCGAGGCCTCCACTGACGAGTACGCCGATGAACCAGAGCACGTGGATGAGCCAGGGGCGGGTAGTCATGCGCGCATCGTCGTCGGGCCAGGGAAAAAGGAAAAATCCAGGGGCGGCAGCTTCGTCCAGATAGCTTGCATCCGCAAGAGCCCATGAGCACCGTCATTTATCGCGGGGTCGTCGACACCCATGCCTTCTGGCATACAAGGGCGGGTGCGGCTAAACCCCTGGCCCTTCGCCGGCATCCCTACCGGACTTCCAACGGACGACAGGGGCACGAGCAATGCGCAAGCAGAGGGGATGGACGAAGCGGGGACGCTGGATGCTGGGACTGGCGCTGGCATGCGCGATACCTGCGGCATTCGCGGACACGTCGCCGGCGCCGGTTGAGGTGATGATCCTGGGTTCGTTCCATATGGATAACCCGGGCCACGACGTCTACAACCTGAAGGTGGACGACATGCTGGCGCCACGCCGGCAGACCGAGATCGAGGCGCTGACGAAGGCCCTCGCCCGCTTCAAGCCGGACCGGATCGCGCTGGAGTGGACCGCGGAGGCGGTGGACCAGCGTTACCCCAAGTACCTCGACGGCACGCTGCCGCCTACCCGCAGTGAGCGGGTCCAGATCGGATTCCGCCTGGCGAAGCTCGTGAACGCGAAGGGTGTCTATGGCATCAACGAGGACGGTGATTTTCCCTACGCCGAATGGAAGGCCTATGCCCAGAGCCACGGCTTCGGCGGAATGCTCGAGCAGAAGGATCGACAGATGCGGGCGCTCATGGCCGACGAGCAACGCATCCTCGACGAAAAGGGCGTGTCCGCCTTCCTGCGCAAGCTCAACGATCCCGCCTACATTGCCCTGGACCAAGCCGGCTACCGGGACTACCTGCGCGTCGGTTCGAAGAACGAGCAGCCGGGCGTGGACGTGTTGGCCGGCTGGTACCGCCGCAATCTCGCCATCTGCGCCCACCTGATCCAGCTGGCGAAGCCGGGTGACCGCATCGTGGTGGTCTACGGCGCAGGCCACGCCTATCTGCTGCGCCAGTGCGTGAGCGAGACACCGGGATTTCACCTGGTGGAGCCGAACGACTACCTGCCTTGAGCGACAGGTCGAGACCTCATGTCAAAAATATTTGACATGAGGTCTATTTTGTTTGACATTGCATCCCATCGCCACGGGAGGGGATGGGAATGCAGCCGAAAGAACGTTTCGCCTGGGTATGGGTGGGCTCGCTGGTGGTGATCTTCGCCATCTACTTCATGGTGGTCGCGGCGCAGGATGGCGATCCGTCACCCCAAGTCCGCATCGGCACGCTGGCCGTGGCCCTGTCGGCTCTAGGCGTCGTCGCGCTGGGCACCTGGTTGTTCGGCAAACGCGGGGCCGAGAACATCGACGAGCGCGATCTGCTCATCGAACGCCGGTCGTCCACGGCCGCCTATGGCGTGTTGATGACCTGCATGATCCTCGTCGGATGCGTCATGCCGTTCAGTGCGAGTGGCTGGCGTATCGTCCATGCCGCGTTGCTTTCCATCGCGCTGTCCGAGGTGGTCCACCACGGCATGATCATCCTCGGGTATCGCAGGGGCTGGCGTGGCTGATCGGCAACTCACCAACGAGATACGTACGCTACGTTTCCTGGCGGGCGAGATGCCCCAGGCCGACCTGGGGCAACGTGTCGGCGTGACGCGACAGACCATCGCGGCGATCGAGGCCGGCAAATACTCGCCCACGCTCGAATGCGCGTTTCGTATCGCCGAAGTGTTCGGCAAGCCGCTGGAAGATGTCTTTCACTGGGAGCGTTGAATGGCGCGAAAGCCTTTCGTCCTGACGGCAGGTCGCTGCGCGAACCTGGCCTTGTTGCTGGGAGCCATCGGCTGGCTACTTGCGATATACGGCTCGCTGTCCCAGATGGGCGACCCTGCGCCGTGGGTATCGAAGGACGAACTCGACGCCATCCATCACCGGGGGCTATCGGCGATCCTTGCGGGCATGGCCTGCCTGATGGCGGCCTTGTGGCTGTCCGGTCGAGGTTTCGCCGTGGCGCCATGGCGTAGCGCGTTCGTTGGTCTGGCCGTATCGATTCCGATGCTGGGACTGCTGCTGGCTGGACTCTGGTGACCGACATGGCGATTTTCGGCCAATGGCCGAAACCGTGATGCCGGTAACGTGCCCGTGAACATTTTCATCACCTGCCCACGATATCCTCGCAATATTTTCCGATGGAGCGAGGGGAAGGACAGATGATCCGGATCAGGCTTGCCGCGTGCGCGGTTCTGCTGTGCCTTGGCGTAACCGATGCGAGTGTGGCCGCCACTCCCCCCGCGAAAGGCGCATCGGAGACCATCAACGGCATCGCGATCATGCCCGGCGTGGAGCGCCTTTCCTACGTATCGCCCCGTTACCTCGGCATCCGCAAGAGCTACGACGATTGCATGGCCGCCGCCCAGGGCCAGGTGCCCAGCCAGGGCGAATGCGCGGATACCGAATTCACGTTCCAGGACGCGCGCCTCAACAAGGCGTACAAGGCCGTGATGGCCGACCTCGCCAGCGACAAGATCGCCCGCGACGCCGCGCAGGACGCGCAGCGCGCCTGGCTCGCCTTCTTCGACAAGGATTGCGCGGCTCGCGCGGGCCGGTTCGGCTCGAACGACGCCCCGGCCACCTTGTCGATGTGCCGCATGGAAAGCACGGCGCTGCGTGCGCAGCAGCTGGAAGACTGGCATGGGAGCCTCTCACCACGTAAGTGACGACGCATGGCGGCTGCGGCCGCCCTTGAAACCAGGAGTTAGACCATGAGCGGACCGACGTTCACCGGCGGAGACACACTCACGCCGGGCACCATGGAGTACTTCACGCATCGCGCCATGATGCGTAACGAACTCGCCAACGGCGAGGGTGCCTACCAGATCAGCAATGCACAGAAAGCCGCGAGCGGCCCGAGCTTCGGCCCGTTCCAGTACGACGTGGGTGCGAACCAGCACGGTCGCGATCTGCTCGAATCCATCGCCACCAGCGCGAAGGATGGGCAGGGACATCGCTATCTCAGCGATGCGGAACTGAAGAGTGTGAAGGATCACCTCTACAAGCCCTTTGCGCAGTACTCGGCCGCGGACAAGGCCGTCTACGACAACCTGAAGCCCAAGCTCGACGCCATGTTGGCCTCGAAGGAAGGCATCCAGCAGATCAACGACGACTACCTGCCCAAGGTAGACGCCAAGGTGAAGGCGATGAACGCCATCGTCGATGGCGTCGGCAACCCGGCCAATCGCGAGTTCCTCAAGAACAGCCCGGTGGGCCAGTTGATCGTGCTCGACACGGCCAACCAGTACGGCACTGCCGTCAACAACGGGTTGAAGGAATTCATCGACCATACGTCCGCCGACAAGGCGATGAAGATGCCCGGTCGATCGGATGGCGCGACGATCGGCGTGCAAGGCGACCTCGGCCTGGAGGACCTCATCCGCTACAAGCTGGAGACGCAATACGGCCAGAAGGACGACGGCGCGCGTGACGTGCTTCGGCGTATTTCCAACATCGTGGACGCCGTAGGTGTCGACGAGGTCAAGAAGAACCTCTCGCAGGAAGACAAGACCTTCCTCGAAACCGGCCTGAAGACATACCTGGAAGACCATCACCACAATCCGGCCATCCTCAACGACCCGCAGCTCAAGGGCCTCGCCAAGCTGGGTGGCTGGGAGCATGTGCAGGGCAACGCGCACTCCGCGGGCGGTCATTTGGCCGTGCTGAAGGAAGGCAGCGAAGGCAAGGACGTGGCCAGGCTGCAGCGCAATCTTGCCGGGCTGGGCTACACGGATGTCGATGGAAACCCCATCACCGCGAACGGTCGTTTCGACGCGCATACCGGACAGGCGCTGGAGCGTTTGCAGATGGCGCACGGCATGCAGCCGGTAGACGGCAAGGCCGGCCCGAAGTCGCTCGAGCAGATCAAGGCCGATGTCGTGGCGGTGCAGAACGACCTGCGCAAGCTCGACTACGAGCACAACGGCAAGCCCCTCGTGCCCGACGGCGACTATGGCCAGGCGACACAGGCCGCGATCAAGGCCTTCCAGAAAGACCACCAGCTCAACCAGACGGGCGTCGCCGACCCGTCCACGCTGCACGCCATGAAGGCGGCGATCCAGGAAAAAGAGCACCCGACGCGGGAGCCCGCCAACCTGTCCGGTCGCATCGACCAGCCGGGCCATGTGGGGTACGACATCTACACACAGGCGCGCGAACGCGTGTACGAACTCGATCGCCAGCTCGGCAGGACGCCGGACGGCCGCAGTGACAACCTGGCCGCGGCCGTGGCGGTGTCCGCCCATGCGGATGGCCTGAAGCGGATCGACCAGGTGGCGTTGAGCACCGACGGAAACACGCTCTGGGCCGTGGAGCGCCCGAACGGTCGCACCGACCAGCTCTTCGACCAGCGCACCCATGTGCCGACCGCCACGGCCAACGTGCCGCTGGAGCAGACCTCGGCCCAGTGGGCGCAGGCCGACCAGCGTCAGCAGCAGGCACAGGCCGCGCAGCAGTCGCAAGCGCAGCAGCAGGATCAGCAACAGCAGCAAGCGATGCCTGTGGGTCGGTAAGTCCCTCGTGTTGAAAGAAAGGCGCCGGCCACTGGCCGGCGTCTTTCTTTGCTAGCCTTGCACGGACAACCTGGGGAGGTGCTCGAACATGGTGACGAAGAAGACGGCCAATGCCGCTGGCGACGCGTCGGCGCTGATCGACCAACGCATCGCCGATCTCGGCGACTGGCGCGGCGAAACGCTGGCGCAGGTGCGCCAACTCATCCACGACGCGCTGCCCGACGTGGTCGAGGAATGGAAATGGATGGGGACGCCAGTATGGTCTCACGGCGGCATTCTTTGCACCGGCGAATCGTACAAGGCGAAAGTGAAACTCACCTTCGCTAAGGGCGCGTCGCTGAAGGACCCGAAGAAACTATTCAATAGCAGCCTCGACGGCAACGTAAGGCGCGCCATCGATATCGCCGAAGGCGAGGCGATCGACACAAAGGCCTTCAAGACGCTAGTGCAAGAGGCTGCATCGGTCAACGCCGCCAAGAAAGCCGCCTCGGGCCGCGCCCGACGCAAGGCCGACTGACTCGCCATGACACTGGAAACGATCGAGATCAAGGCCTTTGTGCCTTCGAAGGACTTCGAGCTGTCGAAGCGCTTCTACACCGACCTGGGATTCACGGTCGCGTCGTCCTTCGATGGCGTGGCTTATCTGAAAGCCGGCGAATGCAGTTTCCTGTTACAGGATTTCTACGATCCGACTCTGGCGGAGAACTTCATGATGCATCTGCTGGTGGCCGACGTGGACGCATGGTGGCGGCAGGTGAAGGAAGGCGAACTTGCCGCACGGTATGGCGTACGTGCGGCACCGCCGGAAGATCGACCCTGGCGCATGCGCGATTTCACGCTGACCGACCCTTCCGGCGTGCTCTGGCGTATCGGCCAGAACATCGAGCCGCCGCATTCCTGATGTTCAGCCCAAAGGCCGGGCCAGCAACAGGCCGCACAGCGTCAGCATGAAGACCGCGATGGAGCCGTCGAGCACGCGCCATGCGCGCGGATTCCGGAACACCGGCTGCATCATGCGCGCGCCGTAGCCCAGCGTGGTAAACCACACGACGCTGGCCGTGCAGGCGCCGGCAGCGAAGATCCAGCGCAGGTCGTCCTGGTAGCGCGTGGAGATGCTGCCCAGAAGCACCATGGTGTCGAGGTACACGTGCGGATTGAGGAAGGTGAAGGCCAGGCAGGTGAGGGCGGCGCGGCGCCAGCTTTCGTGGCCCTCGCCCGAGGCGGTCAGCGCGCCTGAACCCTTGATCGCGCGCCGCGCGGCCATGAGGCCATAGGCACCCAGGAAGGCGGCACCACCGAAGCGAAGCACCTGCAAGGCGGACGGATACTGCTGGACCAGCGCACCGACACCGGCGACACCCAGCAGGATGAGGGCGATATCGCTGAGCGCGCACATGATGACCACCAGCGTGACGTGCTGGTGCTTGATGCCCTGGCGAAGGATGAAGGCGTTCTGTGCGCCGATGGCGATGATGAGACCCGCGCTGGCGAAAAAGCCAGCGACGGCGGCGGAGAAATACATGACGGGGAACCTGTGAAGCGGATGCGGCATGGTGCCGAATGCGCTTTCATTAGCCAAACTAAATTTTCTACGCCATATTAAGAATAACTAATCCGTAGCGAGGGTCCGTCATGGATCTCCTCCATCCCCAGCTCGCCGCTTTTGCTGCCGTTCTTGAAGAAGGCAGCTTCGAAAACGCCGCCCGGCGCCTTTCGGTGACGCCCTCGGCCATCTCCCAGCGTCTCAAGGCCCTGGAAGATCGCCTCGGTCAGGTGCTCGTCGTTCGCCAATCGCCATGTCGGCCCACGTCCGCCGGTGAACGCCTGCTGCGTCGCGTGCGACCCATGCAGACGCTGGAAGCCGAGGCCATCGCCGACTTCCTTCCGGAAGAAGCCAAGTCCGCGCACGCCCGGCCGATCACCATCGCCGTCAATGACGACTCGCTGCACACCTGGTTCCTACCGGCGCTCGCCGCGCTGCACGATAGTCACGGTTATCTATTCGATGTGCGGGTGGACGACCAGGACTACACCCTCGAACACCTGAGGCAAGGTACGGTGCTGGGCGTGATCTCGGCGGACCGATCGCCGTTGCAGGGATGCAACGTGCTTCCCTTGGGCAGTATGCGTTATCACGCCATTGCGTCGCCTGCCTTCGTGAAACGTTACTTCGCCGATGGATTGAACGCAGCCTCGTTCGGTCGCGCGCCGCTGCTGGTGTTCAGCCGCAAGGATGAACTGCAATGGCGTTTCATCCGCCGCGTGACGCGCGCGAAGTTGTCGCCGCCCATCCACTACCTGCCCACCTCCACCGGCTTCGTCGACGCGGCGGCGCTGGGACTGGGGTGGTGCCTGGCGGCCGACGTACTCGCCGAATCGGCGCTCAAGGACGGCCGCGTCGCCCTGGTCGATCCCGATCGCTGGTTCGACGTGCCGCTGTACTGGCATTATGTGGCGGTGCGCTCCGGCACCCTGCAACTGCTGGGCGAGGCGCTGAGGAAGGCGGCGCGTAGCGCGCTGCATGGCTGAAGCGCGTGGAGCGTCGTGATGCCAAATCAACGAGGGGAGTAGGGATGTCCAGTCGTGCAACGAGAACGCCAAGGCGTGGCTGAAGAAACACGCCACGCCCTGAGTCCGCTGCCGATCCGGATCACGCCGGGGCGTAGGCCACCCAGCCTCGGAACGTGAAGCCGGCATAGAACAGTTCGACACCCTCGAAGCCAGCCTCGACCAGCAGGCTGGCTTCTTCGTCGGGGGACAGCAGCGGCAAGCGCGCACTGATGGCTGCCGCCGCGTTCTTGGCATCCGCCTCGGGGACACCCGAAGCGGCTGCGAATGCCGCGTAGCGCGACAACCAGCGTTGCTTCGCCGCTTCCTCGCGGGGCACGGTGTGATGGGCCACGACGAACGGCGCGCCGGGCTTCAGGCGTCGACGTACCTCTCGCAGGGTATGCAAGCGCTGCTCGGCGGTAAGGAAATGCAGGGTCAGCAGGCAGGTCGCACCGTCGAACGGTCCCACCGGTGCCGTGTCGATATAGCCTTCGACAAGTTCGACCCGTGAGCCGAGCGGTCCCAGGGTGTCGCCAGCGAGCTTCAGCATTTCAGCCGAGGGATCGACACCGACGAAGCGCCAGCCTTCATGGGCGTTCGCGAAGACCTTCAGTTCCAGGCCTCCGCCGGCACCCAGGACAAGCACATGGCCGTCCGCGGGAACCTTCTCCGCAAGAAGCAGGGTGGTCATCTGCTGGAGACCGAGGAACCCGGGCACCTGTCGTACGGGGCCTTCGGCATAACGGGCGACGGCTTTGGGATCGGAGAAGGACAAAGGGGGGCACTCCGGCACGGGGAATCCTTCATGCTACCTCGATGCGGCTACGGCTTGTCCATGCGGCAGGTCTGGGATGGCCCGGACGCGCGCGTTACGGCTCCGGTCCCTAGCCGATACCGGGACGCTGAATGCGCATGGAAAGACGGCCACCCCATAGGGATGGCCGCCCGTTTTGCTACGACGATCAACGCATCACTGCGGTTGGGTCGCCACCGCCGACGGACCCGCGCCGACGGGAACCGTGGCAATCACCTTGTTGGTGAGCGGGTTGATCACGGAAACGCTGTTCGAACCGCTGTTGGTGACATAGATGCGGGCGGTCTTTCGATCGATCGCGATCGGACCCGGAGCGGAGCCGACGGCCACCGTGGCGAGCGAGGTGTTCTTGAACGGGTCGAGCACTGACACCGTATTGTCGCCACCGTTGGACACGTATACCGGGAAGCCGATCGGGCTGGTGGTGACGGCATCGGCGCCGGTACCGGCGGTGAGCGTCTTCACCTTGCTGTCGAGCAGGTCGAGCACCGAGATGGTGTTGTCGCCGCTGTTGACCACGTAGACGCGCAGGCCGAGCGGGCCGACGCCCACGTTTACCGGCGTGTTGCCGACCGGCAGCGTCGCAGTGACCTTGCGGCGCTTCGTATCGATCACGGAAACGGTATTGTCGCCGGCGTTGACCGTGTACACGATGCGACCCAGCGGGCTGGAAGCAATGCCGAACGGCGCGCTGCCGACCGGCACGGTGGCGGCGACGGTGCGTGACGCGGCATCGATCACGGAAACCGTGTTGTCGTTGGCGTTGGTCACGTACACCTCGGCGCTGTTGGTGCTGACCGAGACGCTGGTGGGGAAGGTGTCGACCGGCACCGACGCGACGACGGCGTTGGAGGCCGCGTCAATCACGGAGACGGTATTGTCGTTGGCGTTGGCGACATACACGTTGGCGCCATTCGGGCTGACGGCGATGCCGCTCGGGCTCGTGCCGACGTGCACCGTAGCGGTCACCGCGTTGCTCGTGGTGTCGATCACGGAGACCGTGTTGTCGATCTGGTTCGCGACATAGGCATGGTTGTTGGACGCGGCGACCGCCGGCAGGGCGATGCCCGCCATCAGCACGGGCAGCGCGCAGCGCGCGAAGGTCATTTCCTTGGACTTCATGGGATACCTCGATCGGATTGTGAGCGTCATGAGTCGCTCGCCATGAACCTGTGTCCCAGCATTGGCATGCGATTCGAATCGACGATGGTGTCGGTGATCCGGCGGCGTGGCTTCCCCAGCCATCCGGATAGCGTCGAACGCGGATCGTCCCCTTTTCACGCGCGTGCCTGAGCCTGACCCGCCACACAAGCGTGGCGGCCATGTCGAGCGTCGATACTTAACTGCCAGCGCATGGAGCGGCCGGATCGCGCCGGCCTCGTGCTGCGCCGCATAACGCTATCGCCGGCGCGTTACCGGGAGTTTCTCGTGGCGTGACGCGCTTCGTTGCAGGTTCGTTGCATGCGTGGAACGAGCCGTCTATCCGCTATTGCCTGGCCTTTACGACCAAGGATCCAGCTCCCCGGGGTAACGGAAGGAGGTGTTACGGCGCCGCCGAAAACCATGGCGTTTGCCGATATCGATGACTTCCAGCAGGTGCGGTCCGGACGCGTCCTGCCTAGGCTTCAGTGTCCGAGCTGCGATCCAAGGAGGGTTCATGAAGACCCTGGTGCGATGTGGCCTGATGGTACTGGCAGCATGTGTTGTCGTTCCGGTCGTCGCGCAGACGACCTCGTTCCGCTTTCTTGAGAAGCCGGGTCCCCACCCCGTAGGGCTGAAGGTGGTCGAGCAGTACGATCGCTCCCGTTCGTTTCCCGTGGAGGGTGCCAAGGCATCGACGCCGTCCGCACGGCCCATCCAGACGCTGGTCTGGTATCCCTCCGACGACGGCGAAGGCCATCCGATGACCGTCGGCGACTACGCCAAATTGGCGGATACGGAAGTCCGCTTCGACGCACCGGATGAGCGCGGCAACAAATGGCGCGTGCAGCTGAAGTCCTCGTTCGACGAGCCCCTGCACGCGGTGCAGGATGCGCGTCCTGACAAACATCGGTACCCGGTAGTGATTTACGCACCCAGCGATTCGTCCATATCGTGGGAAAACGCCGATCTGTGCGAATACCTCGCCAGCCACGGCTACGTCGTAATCGCGAGCCCCTCCATGGGCGCATCCACCCGCGACATGACCGACGACCGAGCGGGCATCGACACGCAAGCCCGCGACATCGCCTTCCTGATCACCTATGCCGCAACACGCACCGACGTGGATATGACCCACGTCGCCGTGGCGAGCTGGAGCTGGGGCGGGATATCGAGCCTGTTCGCCGCCGCACGCGATCCGCGCATCAAGGCCCTGGTCGCGCTGGACGGAAGCATGCGCTACTTCCCCGGGCTGGTGAAGAAAGCGGGCGACGTGCATCCCGAGCGCATGACCATCCCGCTCATCTTCTTCACCGCCGAATACCCGAACTACCTTGAGGATATCGAGCGCTTCCAGGACGGTCCTGCGGAAAACCTCGTCGGCCCCAACGTTCTCAATGCCTGGACGCAGGGCGACCTCGTCACCGTGAACATGATCGGCATGTCGCATGGCGAGTTCAGCTCCATGTTCCGGCGAAGGAAAAGTCCCGAACGCTTCGCGGAAGACCAGGTCGCGGACTATGGTCCTGACGACGCGAACGACGGCTACGCCTGGGCCGCTCGGTACAGTCTTGCCTTCCTGGACGCTTACCTGAAGCGCGACGCTTCCGCCCTCGCGTTCCTCAAGGCAACACCCGCCGCAAACGGCGTGCCGAAGCACACGATGGCGATCACGCTTCGCCCGCATAAATAGGACGCACGGCCATACTGCGCGATGGCCTGTGGCATCCTTCCGGCCATCGATACCGGTAAGGAGCTACTGGGTGGACGACCAACCGAATGACAACCTGGCGGAACTTATCTACCTGCTAGGTGGCGCGGCCATGTACAACGACAAGGGATACATGTGGACCGGCGACACGCCGGAAAAGTCGGAAGCCCTCCGAGAAGGATGGCAGAAGCATATCGACGACTATCTCTCGCACATGGACTTATCGACGATACCTGCCGAACTAGAGGCCGCGCTTCGTGACGGTAGAGCTGCCCGGGATGGTGGTGGCACCTATTGTGATATGGCGAAGCAATGGAAACGGAATCTGGAACAGCGATGAAGTGCCTGTCTGGAGATCCTGTCGAGTTTCGAGGTGCATCATGACGTATGCAGACGGGAAATCGATACTCGCTGGTGACAAGGTGATGATCGCGGGTCGATATCATGGTGTGGTGCTCGCCTCCATGGATGAGGCTAGCTACTTGCCGGGCGAGGAGGGCTGGGCCTATCTCGGCACCGGCGTCATGATCGATACGGATTTCGGCGGCCTCGTGCATTACCAAGACGACGCGCAGGAAGATATCAGGCTCGAGAGCCGCGCCGGAGAGTGAAGGACTGAGCTGCCGGATCAGGTTACGCCATGCATTGTCGATGTGGAAACGTCTCATGACGCGGGCGACGCCTACAGACAACCTTCGGTTGTTTTGCTAGTTTGTGCTCGCTGACTGCGTCGTCGCTTTCTCTGTGTCGCAGTCAGCCTTCGCTCCAAGGCGGTGAGGGCGCATACCCCGAGGGATCACTACTCCCCCAGGGCACGCTAACCACCGAGTCATCCTTCACTGAAAAGGACCACCTAATGGCTAACGACCATTCTACGGTACTCACCCGCCCGTCGCTTCCCCGCGGTGGCCCACCCTCCGGTGCCCGGGCCGTTCCGGCCTATCCCGAACGCGGTTGACGAACGGCGGCCTCGGCCGCCCCCGTGAGTTTTCTCAAGCCGTAAGTACCCGGCGTGTTGCCGCGCGCCGGTTCACGGGGCTCTGAGTCCGCACTACTTCCGATATCAAGCCGCCCGGCGTCCGCTCACGGACACGCCGGAGCCCCTTGTCGTCCCGGAGCGATGCGTTTCAAAACGTCAACTTGGCGTTGCATTACCCGTGGCACGTCCATGCGCGCATGGCGTGCCACACCTGGGCGAGAGGTGCGGCACCTACGCAAGGAGCCCATGATGAAGGACACTAACGAACGCTGGATTCTGGAGGACGACGACGCCTCTACCGACGCGCTACTCAACGAGGCGGGCGAATGGCTGGCCTATGCGCAAGGCACGGCTAGCCTTCTGGCCGAATGGATGCGCGATGACGAAGGCGAGGGAGATCACCGCGAACTGTCGCTGGCCCTGGGCGGTGTCGCCGCGATGATGGCCGTGGGCCGCATTTGCGTGCAGCGCGCGCATACGCAGGTGCTGTTCGATAGCCCGCAACGCGGAGACGTCTCGCATGAGGGTTGAATACGGCATGGGCATCGAACTGATTCAGGCCACCATCGCGATTGGTTTGATGGTGGTCAACGTGATGATCTTCGTCGATCAGAAGCACGGCATGAATGCGGCACGACGCGGTGCGAGAGGATTCGCGGTGGCGGCATTTGCAAGCGCCCTCGTCGCGCTGCTGGCGATGGATCACCTGATGATCCAGGTATGGATTCACCCGTCGGACGACACGACCTTCCTGCTGTTTCGCGGCGCGATGACCGGCATGGGCCTGGCGACATCCGGCGCAGTCGCGTTCTGGATCCTCTCCCGCTGGCATACCTAATCTGTAGGAGCGCGCTTGCGCGCGATCCGCGGCAGCGGGCCAGATTGCCGCTTCGCGGATCGCGCGCAAGCGCGCTCCTACAATCAGGGTACGAAGGTCGGAGCCCTTCAAGCAGGCCATTGGTCCTACCGACTTCCGGCACGTCCACGGGGGGCAGCGCCGTGAAAGACTTTCGCCGCCAGCAGGGTAACGATTCACGGGGAGAAGGTCATGGGGATGATCTGCCGCGCTGCGTTAACGGTTTTTCTCGCGGGATTCACCTGTACTACGACGGTGGCCGGTAGTAGGCCGGCCAGCGTGCCGATCCTGTGGGGAACATTGACTCCCGGTCACGAGGTAATCGGCTTTCGCCGTATGTTTGTCGCCGACCGAAGCCGAACCTGGATTCAGACCCGTGCGCTGGACGGCACCTTCACGCCAGACCGGAACGGCAGACCCATCCAGATCAACCTCTGGTACCCGGCGGTCCCGACAGCGTCGCCGCCTATGCACCTGGAAGACTATGTCGAGCAAAGCGCTCCGGAAGCCTTCTCCGCGTTGAATCATGAAATGCTGTTGCGCAATCGAGACAGCGTTGGCGAACCGTTTCCCCCCGAAGCTACAAGACAGCTCCGCGCCATGTCGATGGCCGGCCATCTCGATGCCAGGCCTGCGTCGGGGCGACGCCCTCTGGTGCTGCTGGCGGGCGGCCTGAGCGCAGATATCAACGTCAATGTCGTGCTCGCCGAATACCTCGCCAGCCACGGCTATGCCGTCGCCAGCGTATCCCTGCTGGGGCACGACGCCGAAGCGATGTCGCCCGCGCGGACTAATGCCAATACGGAAGCCGGAGTGCGGGACCTCGAGGTCGCCATCGCTACACTTTGCCAGGCCAAGGACGTCGATTGCGATCATATCGGTGTGGCAGGTCATAGCCTCGGCGCTGTGCAGGCCGCGCTGCTGGGGCAGCGTCATCGCAATGTCATGGCTGTGGTCGCGATGGATGGTACGTACGCATTCAAGGGCAACGAATCCGCGCTGACCGGTGCTGACGGATTCGACGCGAAGGCATCCCGATATGCCTTGCTCGACCTGCGTCGGCGACAAGGCATGCAATCGGCCGATCTAAATCTCGCGCCGATCAATGGAATGCGTCATGCCGATCGCACGTACGTGCAACTCAATGCGATGCACCATAGCGATTTCACCTCATTCTCCATGACGGCCGATGCGATGCACCTGCCTATCAAGGCCGAGTACAACGGCAGTGGCTGGAGCAGGGCGACGGCCAGGCAAGGCTATGAGCTATCGGCCCGGATCGTGTTGGCGTTCTTCGATGAGCATGTCAAGGCAGACCCTGTGGCCGCTGCACAACTGGCGAATCTTTTGACGTCCTCGACCGTGGCATCGTCTCGTCACGAGAGTCCTTTGCCGGTGCCTCCTGGCGCCTCGGACGTGGTGGCCATGGTGCAGCAAGGCAAGGCGACGACGATCAAGTCGATGTATCAGGTGGCTTGTGCGGACGAGGCGTTGGACCGGTGCATCGATCAGGATGCATTCAATAGTCGGGCATACGATGAATTAAAAGCGAAGCGTCCCGAAATTGCCCTGGTGCTTTTCGATCTCGTCGCCTGGTCGCACCCCACATCGGCCAACGCACAAGACAGCCTCGCGGATGGGTATCGCGCGCTGGGGCAGACGGATAAGGTGCGAGAGGCATCCGAGCGCGAGTTGGTATTGCTGAGAACCGATTCGTCGTTGGATGAATCCTTGCGGCAGCAGTTGAAGGCGGCGGCGGAACAGAGGCTCAAGGATGCACAGTGAGCCGCCGACGAACGCGCATGGATCACCGCTGATCACACGGTAGGAGCGCGCTTGCGCGCGATCCGCGGCAGCGGGCCAGATTGCCGTTTCGCGGATCGCGCGCAAGCGCGCTCCTACAGGTGTACGGGGTCGCGAGCACCCATCGCCGATCGCATCGGCGATTCCCACAAGGTTGCCTTACCGTACGGAGAGCCGTCGGGCCGCCGCCGGGGCCCGAAGGGGCGCAGCCATAAAACACGGGCCGCGCAGCGGCCCTCCTTTCCCGAGGGACGGCGGAGCCGGCGCGCCCCGGCGGCGGTCCGACGGCTCCTCCCGCCACGCCCGAGCGCCGCGAGCGATGCCGCAGGCGAGCCACCCCAGACCAGCTAAAATAGGCAAATGCAGCCTACCGCCCCCTCCGACTTCCGCCTCACCGTCGCCCCCATGATGGACTGGACGGACCGCCACTGCCGGTACTTCCACCGGCTGTTGTCCCCGCACGCCCGTCTGTATACCGAGATGGTGACCAGCGCCGCCCTCGTGCGCGGGGGCCAGGTGCGCCTGCTGGAACACAGCCACGAAGAACACCCGGTCGCCCTGCAACTCGGCGGCAGCGACCCGGTGGAACTAGCCCAGGCCGCGATCCTGGGCGCCCGGGCGGGCTACGACGAAATCAACCTCAACGTCGGCTGTCCGTCCGACCGGGTGCAGTCCGGCAAGTTCGGTGCCTGCCTCATGCGCGAGCCGGCGCTGGTCGGCGACTGCGTGCGTGCCATGGCCGAGGTGGTGGACGTGCCCGTGACGGTGAAATGCCGGATCGGCGTGGACGACCAGGACGAATACGCCGACCTCCAGCGCTTCACCGAAACCATGGTGGCCGCCGGCGTCGACATCCTCGTGGTGCACGCCCGCAAAGCCTGGCTGGAAGGCCTGAGCCCCAAGGAAAACCGCGAGATTCCGCCGCTGGACTACGAGCGCGTCTACCGGCTCAAGCGCGAGTTCCCCCAGCTCACCATCGTCATCAACGGCGGCATCACCACCGTGGAGGCGGTGCGCGAGCACCTGGCCCACGTGGATGGCGTGATGCTGGGCCGCGCGGCCTACCACGATCCCTTCGTGCTGGCCCGTATCGAGGCCGACCTGTGGGGCACCCCGCTGCCCGAGCGCGCCGACGTGCTCGAACGCATGCGTATTTATATAGAGGCCGAACTGGCCCGGGGTACCCAGCTCAAGCACATCACCCGGCACATTCTCGGCCTGTACCAGGGCGAGCCCGGCGCGCGCGGCTTCCGCCGACTGCTGTCCGAGGGCGCGCACCTGCCGGGGGCGGATTGGTCGCTCATCGAGAGCGCGCTGGCGCCGTTCAGACAGGCCGCCTGATTTCGTTCAGCTTCGGGCGGGGAGTGCCTCGGCATGATCGGCCCACTTGCCGAATGCCCGCGTTGCCCGCACCCGACATGAAAATCACGTTTCGTCCGCTATTTTTCACCGCACTTTGCCTGGCCGCTCCACTGGCCGCCCTGGCCCAGGAGTCGCCCATGACCCTGGAACAGGCCGTGAGCAAGGTGCAGAAAGAAACCGGGGGAAAGGTGCTGTCGGCGGATACGCGGCTCGTCGAGCGAGGCCGGATCACCGAATATCGCGTCAAGGTACTGACCCTCGACGGACACGTGAAAGTGGTGCCAGTCCGCACTGAAACCGCCAAGCCCCTGGACATCGGTGCCGGGGACAACAAGGAGAGACATTGATGCGTATCCTGCTCGTTGAGGACGAGGCCCCGCTGCGCGAGACCCTCGCCGCGCGTCTCAAGCGCGACGGTTTTGCTGTCGACGCCGCCCAGGATGGCGAGGAAGGCCTGTACCTGGGAGGCGAGGTCCCCTTCGACCTGGCGATCATCGACCTCGGCCTGCCCAAGCTGTCGGGCATGGATCTGGTCAAGGCCCTGCGCGAGCGCGGCCAGCGTTACCCGATCCTCATTCTTACCGCCCGCGGAAGCTGGCAGGACAAGGTAGAGGGTCTGAAGCACGGCGCCGACGACTACCTGGTGAAGCCGTTCCACGTCGAGGAACTGCTCGCGCGCATCAACGCGCTGGTCCGTCGCGCCAGCGGCTGGTCCAAGCCGGTGCTGGCCTGCGGCCCGATCAAGCTGGACACCACGGCCCAGACGGTCACCGTCGAAGGTCGCCAGGTGGACCTCACCAGCTATGAGTACAAGGTGCTCGAGTACCTGATGCTGCATGCGGGCGAGCTGGTCTCCAAGGCCGACCTCACCGAACACATCTACCAGCAGGACTTCGACCGCGATTCGAACGTGCTGGAAGTGTTCATCGGCCGCCTGCGTCGCAAGCTCGACCCGGAAAGCGCGCTCAAGCCGATCGAAACCGTGCGTGGCCGTGGCTACCGTTTCGCCATCCCGCGCAACGAAGCGGACGAAGACTGACCGATCCCCGGTGGCACGATCTTGCGTCGTGCCACCGGCGAGGTGACCCCGAGGCATGGAAACTGCTTCACCGACCAAACGCCGGCCCCTGTCGCTGGCAGCCCGAGCGGCCCTCGCCACTGGCTTCGCCCTGGCCGCGTTCCTCGGCCTGACCGGCCTGGCGCAGAACAAGGCCAACTACGCCTCCGAGCTGTCGGCGATGCACGATCGCCTGCACAACTACGCCATCGCGTACATCACCGGCACGGACATCACCCGCGCCGGCAAGGTCACCGTGCCCGACAGCCAGCCGAACCCCGACTTCTCGCGGCCGGGTTCGGGCCTGTACGCGATCATCGTGGGCAACGACGGGTTCCGCTGGGAGTCGTCGTCGGCGCTGGGTCGCGACTTCGATTTCGTGCGCATGCTGTCACCCGGCGAGACGGCCTTCGAGCCGGTGGAGACGCGTAGCGGCAAGCTCTACGTCTTCAGCTACGGCGTGTCGCTGGACAGTACCGAACGGCGCAGCGTGCCGCTGACCTTCGCGGTGGCGCAGACCGAAGACCAGTTTGAACGGCAGGTGGCGACGTACCGGCGCACGCAGTTCCTGTGGCTGGCGATGCTCGGCATGATGCTGATGCTGCTGCAGCTGTTCCTGCTGCGCTGGAGCCTGTTGCCGCTGCGTCGCGTGTCGAGCGACCTCGCCCACATCGAGCGCGGTTCGCGCGACCACCTCGACGGGCCGTATCCCGTCGAGCTGACGGTGCTCACCCGTCGCCTCAATGCCTTCATCGACAGCGAGCGCGAACAGCGCTCGCGTTATCGCGACACCCTCGCCGACCTGGCGCACAGCCTGAAGACACCGCTGGCGGTGATCCGCTCGCAGCTGGAAACCAGCGCCGACGCGCGCCAGTTGCGTGGCGACATCCTCGACCAGGTGCGCAAGATGGACGAGATTGTCGCGTACCAGCTTTCCCGCGCGGCTACGTCGGGTCGCCGCACCATCGCGGCGGAAGAGCCGATCGCCGGTCATGCCGAAGACCTCGTGCAGAGTCTGGAAAAAGTCTACGCCGCGAAGAACGTGCTCTGCGAGTTCGAACTGGAAGACGGCGTGGCCTTTCCCGGCGAGCAGGGCGACCTGCTGGAGCTGATGGGCAACCTCGTGGAAAACGCCTTCAAGTGGGCCGCGCATCGGGTATTGCTCACGGCGCGTTCCGCGGGCGGCGGCAAGGGGCGTAACGGCCTGGAGCTGATCGTCGAGGACGACGGCCCCGGCATCCCCGACGAGAAGATTGAGAAGATCCTCCAGCGCGGCGTCCGTGGCGACGAGCGCGTGCAGGGCCATGGCATCGGCCTGTCCATCGTGCAGGACATCGTCAAGGCGTATCAGGGCGAGTTGCAGGTGGATCGTTCGGAGGAACTGGGCGGTGCGCGATTCCGGGTGAGTATTCCGCCGGGTTGATTGCCGCGGTCACGCACACGTGGCCGTTGTAGGAGCGCGCTTGCGCGCGATCGCGCGCAAGCGCGCTCCTACAGGATCGGGGGCGGGCCGTAGAAGTCAGCTAACAGCTTCGCCACTTTCGGCTCCGCCTGGCGCAGCTCGGCCGGTTGCGAGAAATGCATCTCGCTGGTCACCGCGAAGAATTCTTCCGGCGCTTCGGCGGCATAGGGATCGATCGCCGTATGCCGATTGCGATCCACCGCCTTCGATAGCCGATCGAACGCGGTCTGCATCGTTTCGATCCATTCGCGCCGGTTGATCGATGACGGCAGCGGCGGCACGCCATTGGCCGGTGCGGCCAGCATGTCGAGCTTGTGCGCCATCTCATGGACGACCACGTTGTAGCCGTCCCAGGGCGCTTCGAGGTCGAGCGCGACATCCGCCAGCGACAGCACCATCGGGCCGCGATCCCATGCTTCGCCAATCAGCGTGTCGTCGCTGTCCGTGACCACGCCGCTATGGGCGTCGTAGTGGCTGCGGCGCACGTTGAATTCACCGGGGTAGACGAGGACGTTGGTCCATCCGCGAAACGCCTTCGGCCCACGGGGCAGGGCAGGCAGGCTGGCCTGCATGGCGATGACCAGCCGCCAGAAATCGTCCAGCGCCGCGTCGCCCATGGCATGGAAGCGCTTGGTGTGGAGGAAGTCGGCGGCGAGGCGGCGCAGGTAGTGGGCACGCGGCGCGTCGAGCGCACGTACCAGCGGTACGCGGGAAACGGCTTGCTTCCAGAGGGTGTCGTCGATGGGCGGCGCGGGCGCGCGGAAGCGCGCCAGCAGGGAATCGATCAGGCCCACGAACGATCGCCGTACCGCGTCAGAGCATCGAGCCCGGCAGCAGCGATTGCCAGCTGGGTGACGAGGAGCGAACCGGCGAGGGACCGTCGTGCGGACCGTTCTCGATATCGGTGGACGTCGGCGACGGCACAGGGGCGACAGGGCGGCTGGCCGTGTTCGTCGATGCACGGTGGGTCGGGGCGGCATCCATGGCGCCCGACGGATCGCGGCCCGGCGCCTGCGGGGCGCTGGGTGCCGAGCCCTCGAACGATGACGACGACGAAACGACGCCACCCAGCGAGAGCAGGGTGCTCAGGTCGATGTCGGAAGCGGCGGCGGTGCCGGTGGCACCGACGAGGCACAGACATCCGAGGATGTACGGTCTGGCGTTCATCGGTAAACCCTGCAATATCCCCGGGTGCAATGGGGGACGACCGATTCTCGCAGAAATTTCACGTAGGTGCCAGTGCCGTAAGGGAGTCGGATGACGCCGTGATGACGCGGGTGGGCGATTTCGCCCCGCTGCCCTAGAATCGGCGGATGTCCCGGTTCCCCACACCCCTGACAGCGGCCGCCTGACGGTCCCGACGGCGCCACACCATGCTTGCACGCGACCTTCTAGAAGCCCTTGCCGGCGGCGACGCCGTGTCCGGTGCCTCCCTGGCCCGCCAGGCCGGCGTCACCCGCGCGGCCGTTTGGAAACAGATCGAGTCCCTGCGCCTGAAGGGCGTGCCGATCGAGGCCAAGGTGGGCGGTGGCTATCGCCTGCCCTGGCCCACCCAGTTGCTGGAAGACAAGCGCATCCGCGAGGCCCTGCCGCCCGCCGCGCGCGCCAGCCTGGGCATGCTGGAAGTGCACTGGGACATCGACTCCACCTCCAGCGAACTGGCCCGGCGCAATCCGGTGCTGGACGACCTGTCCTTCGTGCTGGCCGAGACCCAGTCGGCCGGACGTGGCCGACGCGGGCGGCCCTGGCTGTCGCCGCCTGGCATGAATCTGTATCTGTCGGTGCTCAAGCGTTTCGAAAGTGGCTTCGCGGCGTTGTCCGGATTGTCGCTGGCCGTCGGTGTGATGGTCGTCCGCGCGCTCGACGAGCTGGGCATCCGCACCGCCGGCCTGAAATGGCCGAACGACGTGCTGGCCGGCAACGCGAAGCTCTGCGGCATCCTCGTCGAGCTGTCGGGCGAATACTCCGGCCCGTGCGCGGCGATCATCGGCGTGGGCGTGAACATCCGCCTGCCGGATAGCGTGCACGAGCGGGCGGGCCAGCCCGTCACCGACCTGGCGGACATGGCCGGCGGCCAACCGCCCGACCGCAATGCCGTCGCGGCGGCCGTCATCGCTTCGCTGTGCGAAGGCCTGCAAGACTTCGAGCGTCAGGGCTTCAAGGCTTTCGTGGCCGATTACGCGGACCGCGATCTGCTGTTTCAGCAGCCGCTGCGCATCCTCGATCCGCGCGGCGAGTACGAGGCGGTGGGCGAGGGCGTGGACGAACGGGGTGGCCTGCGCGTGCGACGCGCCGATGGCAGCCTGGTCACCGTCGATAGCGCCGAAGTGTCCGTGCGCCGGAGCGCCCCATGATCCTCCTGCTCGACCTCGGCAACACCCGGCTCAAGTTCGCGTTGCTCCACGAAGGTGAATTCACCCATCGCGGCGCTTTCGGCTGGGAAGCCGACATCGCCCACGAACTGGCGACGCTCTGGGCCGACTGGCCCACGCCCGAACGCATCGTCGGCGCGTCCGTCGCCACCTCGGCGCGGGAGACGGCCGTGGCCGTCGCCGCCGAAAAGGCCTTCGGTCGCGTGCCGCGCTGGGTGCGCACGCCGGCACAGGCCTGCGGCGTCACCAACGCCTACGCCGAGCCGCACCGCCTTGGTGTCGATCGCTTCCTTGCCTTGGTGGATGCCTACGCCGCCGGTCGCGCGCCCTGCGTGCTGGCCAGTGTCGGCACCGCGCTCACCCTCGATGCGCTGGATGCGGACGGTCGCCATCTCGGTGGCTGGATCGCGCCGGGTCCGGTGCTGATGCAGCAGTCGATCCTCGGTGCCACCGCGCAAGTCCGCCCCGAGCGTCCGGGCACCGTGCGCGATCTTGCCGACAACACCGCGGACGGCTTGGCATCGGGTTGCTGGCAGGCCTCGGCGGCGCTGATCGATCGCTTCGTCGACCGTTCGGCCCCGCTGCTCGGTGGCGCGCCAACGGTGACACTGGGCGGCGGCGATGCCGATGTCCTGGCGCCACTGCTCGAACGCGAGGTGACCATCGTGCCGGATGCCGTGCTGCGCGGCCTCGCCGTGTGGGCGGATGCGCAGCCCGACGGGGCGGATATCCCCTAGAATCCGGCTGCTGCCGGTTCTTACAGGGGAACGCGAGCAGGCCCAACCGAGAACCTTCAAGGCCCCCATGCTGCTGCGTTTGCTGTTCGTCCTGCTGATCGCGCTCAATATCGCCGTGGCGGCCTGGCTGCTGCTGGACGATACGGGGGCGCACGCGGTCGATCCGGCGGACAAGGGCGTACCGGCGCTGAAGCTGCTGGCGGAAGCGCCCGCTGCAGCCACGACGACGCCAGCTCCCGCCACCTCCACGGCACCGAAAGCCACGCCTGCGCCGGCCGCGACGACCGCTCTCGCCAAGATCACGCCGCCCGCCGCTCCCGCCCCGGCACCGCCGAAGCCCGAGCCGACACCTCCGCCGGTCGCCACGGCGCCGACGAGCCCGCACCGTAGCTATCGCTGCCTCGCGGTCGGTCCGTTCAACAACCAAGTGGACCTGCGCAGCGCACGCAGCGCCCTGGCCTCTCGCACCGTGCGTAGCCGCCAGCGTCAGGAGCAGACCACCGAATCGCACGGCTGGCGCGTCTACTTGCCGGCGCAGTCCACGCGCGAGCAGGCCATCGCGCAGGCGAAGCGCCTGGAGGCCAAGGGCATCAAGGATTACTTCGTGGTCAGCGCCCAGGGCGAGATGCAGAACTCGGTGGCGCTGGGCCTTTTCCACGACCCGTCGAACGCCCGCAAGCGTCGCGACGAGGTCGTCGCCGCCGGCTTCCCGGCCCGCATGAGCGAGCGCACGGAGACCACGCCCGTCTGGTGGCTCGACGTGGTCGTGCCGGACGAGGGCAACACCGACATCCGCCGTAGCATCCGCACACCGGGCGTCACGGCACGAACCACCGGCTGCTTCTGATAGACTCCACGCCTTCGCCGGCATAGCTCAGTTGGTAGAGCAACCGCCTTGTAAGCGGTAGGTCCCCAGTTCGAATCCGGGTGCCGGCACCAAGACACCTTGTCAGGGCATCGCGCCACGACACGCCAGCCCGCCTTGTCGCGGGCTTTTTCATGCCACGAACGGATACCGCCGATGACGTCCCACCTCCCCAACGGCCACATCCTCACGCCCGTTTCCGTGGGCGAGCTGGTCGACAAGCTCACCATCCTGCAGATCAAGTCCGAGCGCATCGCCGATGCGGCGAAGCTCGCGAACATCCGCATCGAACTGGATCGCCTGATGCCGCTGTGGTCGCAGGTGCTGGCCGCCCATGCCGAGCTGGAACCGTTGCGCGCCGAACTCAAGACGATCAACGAGCGCATGTGGGATGTGCAGGACGAACTGCGCGACCGCGAGCGGACCCAGCGTTTCGATGCCGAGTTCATTCGCCTTGCCTGCGACGTGGGTCGCCACAACGGCGACCGCATGCAGGTGAAGAGCCGGATCAACGTGCTGTCGGGTTCGCAGTTGCAGGAAGTGAAGCAGTACCAGGTCGACGGCTGACACATTCCTTCACGTCGCCATTCAGGCGACGTGCCAGCCGCCGTCCTGTGTTTCGAACACCAGCTTTTCCTCGTGTGCCATGGCGTCCAGCTGGTTGAGTGCATCGATGGCTCGCCGGATCGTCGCGTGGCCATTGAGGTGGCCGCGCACGATGATCCTCAGCAATTTCTCAGCGGTAGGGGTGATCCTGCTGCGGTTCTTCTCCCACAGCGCCACCGATTGCACGCCGATGCCGATCAGCTGGCCCAGCGATTCCTGGGACAGCTCCATGTGCAGGCGCAGGAAGCGGATTTCCTCCCCGGCCAAGGTTCCGCTCTTGTCGATCAGGGCGTAGGCGATGGCCCGGTGCAGGCCGAAGATATCCTCGAACGACACGGTGGGACCGTACGCCGAATCCTCGATGGTGTAGCCGTTGCGCAGCCAGATATGGGGAAGGCCGGATTCGATGAAGTGATACATGGCTAATTGACCCGGAAATCCGAAGGTGTCGCAACGCGTCGGCGTCGGACATCCGAAACGACGCGATCGGTGATTTGGCCATGTGGCCTGGCTCGTTTGATGGGAAGTCTATAACCTATAAAAAATATAGGCAACTAGAAGCCGGTCAAGCCCGTGGTTCGGGTCGGTGGTGGGCGCTTCCCGGTGTCAGTGGCTTCCACGTCATCCTTTAAACGTTTCCGCTCCATTCGCCATCCAACAGCGACCGAGACGCGGGCAAACAAGATGGAGAGGGCATGACGATCGACACGGTATCCATGGCACGTCGCACACGATGGTGGTTCGTGTGCCTATCGCTGGGCGTCGTCGCCAGCGCATGCGCCGACGATACGAAACGCCAACTCGTGGAGAACAGCCTTAGGCCGCGTGTCGAGATCGAAGGCGACGCACCGATGCACTGGAATGTCTACGAGCGCATGCGTCGTTACCATGTGCCGACGATGTCGGTGGCGGTGATCGAGAAGGGGCGGATCACATGGTCCGCGCGCTATCGCAGCGATGGCACGATGCGCATGCCGGCCGGCGACGAGCGCTACCAGGCGGCCTCGTTGAGCAAGGGATTCGCTGGCAACCTGGCGGCGATCCTCGCGGACAAGGGCATCGTGAAGCTGGATGCGCCCGTGGATGGATGCCTCGCGCCGTTGCGCTTGCCCGCGGGCAAGCAGGATGCGACGCATCCGGTCACGTTGCGTAACCTGCTTCACCACACGGCGGGCGCGACGGTGCATGGATTTCCCGGCTACGCGATCGGTGAACCGGTGCCGACACCCGAGCAGGTCGTGCTGGGGCAGCCGCCATCGAACACGCCGGCGGTGACGATCGCCACGACACCGGGAGCGACGTTCGATTATTCCGGTGGCGGCTACACCATCGCGCAAGTCGCGATGGCACATTGCGCGAAGGCACCGTTCGCGGACCTGATGCAACGTTACGTGCTGCGCCCGGCAGGTATGCGCGACAGCACGTTCGCGCAGCCGTTGCCCGCCGGACTGGCCCACGCCGTGGGACACGCCGCGAACGGCGATGCCGTGCCGGGCGATGCGCATACCTATCCCGAACTGGCGGCCGCCGGCCTGTGGACGACGGCGGAGGATCTCGCGCGCTGGTTGATCGCGTTGCGCGACGCCGATCTTGGCAAGCCCTCGTTCCTGTCACGCAAGGCGGCGAAGGATCTGTTGACGCCAGGCCTTGGCAACTACGGCATGGGCATCTTCGTCTCTGGCGAGGGAGCGCATCGCCGTTTCATGCACGAAGGCGGCAATGACGGGTTCAAGAGCAAGTACGTGATGTTCGCCGATAGTGGCGACGGCGTGGTGGTTCTCACCGATGGCGACAACGGCCAGTACCTGATGAACGAATTCGCCAAGGCGGTGGCGACCGCCTACGGATGGACGGATCTGAAGCCGCGTGTCGTCACGCGTGCCGCGCTGGACGAGACAGCCATGGCGAAGCGGGTAGGGCGTTACGAGATCGACGATCCCTCGTGGGAAGGCGATCGCGTGTTGACCCTCGTACACGACGGTGATCGTTGGTTTCTCGACTCGAAAGACCTGGGGCGTACGCCGCTCGTGCCGACAGGTGCGATGTCCTTCATGGCGCCGGACACCGGCTATCCGCTGGTGTTCGACGACGCAGGCGGCATGACCTCCGGTTCGCTCAAAGCGCGGAAGCTGCCTTAGGGTGCCAGGGTCGCCAATCGTTCCCGGAGGAAGTCGCGCAGGCGTTGCAGGGCCAGCGTGAGCTGCGAACGATGGGCGCTGACCAGGTTCACTGGTGCCAGTTCGCCCTGGCCAGGGAACAAGTCCACGAGGCGTCCGGCGGCGAGGTCGGCGGCGATGTCGAGCGCCGACTTGAAGGCGATGCCGTTGCCGGCCAGTGCCCAGCGACGCACCACGTCGCCATCGTCGCTGATCCGGTTGCCCTTGACCTTCACCGTGACCTGGCCCTTGGGCAGGTCGAAGGCCCAGCGATCGAGCACGAGATCGCCCCAGACGAAGCAGAGGCAGTTGTGCTGGCGCAGGTCCTCCGGATGCGTGGGGCGTGGATGGCGCGCGAGGTAGTCGGGCGACGCGCAGGCGACGCGGCGATTGAGCGGGGCCAGCGGCTGGGCGACGAGGCGCGAATCGCGGGGCGGCCCGTAGCGTACGGCGGCGTCGATGGGATGGCGCAGGAGATCGGCGGCGCGGTCGCTGACGTGCAGTTGCAGGGTGATGCCGGGATGGGCCTGCTGGAATTCATCCAGCCAGCCCAGCAGCACGCTGCGGCCGAGGTCGGAGGGTACCGACAGCCGTAGCGGGCCGGCGATCTCGCCTTTGGCCTCCGCGAGAGTGCGGCCACCTTCGGCCAGCGCGTCGAGCGTGGCGCGGGCGTGGGGCAGGTAGCGCTCGCCGTCGTCGGACAGGCGCATGCTGCGGGTGGAGCGGACGAACAGCCGGGTGCCCAGCTCCTTTTCCAGGCGCATGACGGCGCTGCTGGCCATGGCGGGCGTGCAGTCGAGCAGGCGGGCGGCGGCGGAGAAGCTGCCGGCGTCGACGGTCTGCACGAAGATCTGGAGGTCATCCAGTCGGATCATTTTCAGCGCTTCACGGAAGGTGACGGCGCCATGGTGCCCCATTTTCCGAGGGGAACGACAAGGCGCGACGCTGGCGCCACTGACGCGCTGCAACGTGGCTGTTCCATCCCCCAGTGTAAACTTGCGGAATGACCAGCTTCCGCGTGTCTATGTCGTTCGTCCTGTCGTTGCTCCTTCCCGCCGTCGCGTGGGCGCAGGACCTTTCCCGGGAGGCGCTGGCGAGCCGCATGGCCGCCCACGACGCGCCGACGATCCTCGATGTGCGCACCTCCGCCGAGTATCGCGAGGGGCACCTGGCCGGTGCCCTGAACGTGCCGGTGGACGAGGTGGCCGCCCGCCATGGCGTGCTGGCCGTCCCGCGCGATCGCGAACTGGTCGTCTACTGCAAGTCCGGCAAGCGTGCCGCCCGGGCGCGCGCCACCCTCGAGTCCCTCGGCTACACCCACGTGCGCCTGCTGGAAGGCAGCGCCGACGCGTGGCGAGCCGACGGCCGTCCCCTTGTTTCCGAACATCCCTGATCCCGAGTCCATCCCGATGAGCCCAACCACCCGTTCGGTCGCCCTCGTGGGCGCCCCCACCGATATCGGCGCCGGCCACCGCGGCAGCTCCATGGGCCCCGAGGCCCTTCGTGTCGCCCACCTGGCCGATCGCCTGACCAAGCGCGGCATGCATGTCGTTGATCGCGGCAACCTGGCCGGCCCGCTGAACCCCTGGCAGCCGCCGAAGGAAGGCTATCGCCACCTCGACGCCGTGGTCGCCTGGAACACGGCCGTGCACGATGCCATCTACGCCGAGCTGAGCGACGGCCGCCTGCCGATCATGCTCGGCGGCGACCACTGCCTCGCCATCGGCTCCATCTCCGCCGTGGCCCGCCATTGCCGCGAGACTGAGAAAAAGCTGCGCGTGCTCTGGCTCGACGCCCATGCCGACTTCAACACCAGCGACATCACTCCGTCGGGCAACATCCACGGCATGCCGGTGGCCTGCCTGTGCGGTTTCGGCCCCGACGTGCTGACCCATATCGGCGGCCATGTACCAGCCACCGCCCCCGAGGTGTTCCGCCAGATCGGCATTCGCTCGGTGGACGAGGGCGAGAAGCGCCTGGTCCACGAGGTCGGCGTCGACATCTACGACATGCGCTACATCGACGAAATCGGCATTAAGGCCGCGATGGAGGAAGCGCTGGCGGGGGTGGACCAGGACACCCACCTGCACGTGAGCTTCGACGTGGACTTCCTCGATCCGTCGATCGCCCCGGGCGTGGGCACCACCGTGCGCGGTGGCCCGAACTACCGCGAGGCCCAGCTGGTGATGGAGATGATTGCCGACACCGGCCGCGTGGGCTCGCTGGACATCGTCGAGCTGAACCCGGCCTTCGACAAGCGCAACCAGACGGCGAAGCTGGCCGTGGACCTCGTGGAGTCGCTGTTCGGCAAGTCGACCCTGATGCGCTGAGATCCGCCCATCGCGGACACGGTCCGCTCCCACCCCTTCGGTAGGACCGTTCCTGCCGGAGGGGTGGGAGCGGATCGCATCCGCGATCTTCGGAGCGCGGCAGGTCGCCGCACTCCGCGGGTCGCTACAAGGCATCCACGCGGGCTACACTCGGCCGGTTACCGTCCGTCCAGCAAGCAAGGTCCCCATGCGTACCCGCGTCCTTACCGGCATCACCACCACCGGCACGCCGCATCTCGGCAACTATGCCGGCGCGATCCGCCCGGCCGTCCAGGCCAGCAAAGATCCCAACGTCGACGCCTTCTATTTCATGGCCGACTACCACGCGCTGATCAAGGCCGACGACGCCGACCGCGTCGCCGCCTCGCGCATGAAGATCACCGCCACCTGGCTGGCCGCCGGCCTGGACCCGAACACCGCCACCATCTACCGCCAGTCGGACATCCCCGAGGTGCCCGAGCTGATGTGGCTGCTCACCTGCGTCACCGCCAAGGGCCTGCTCAACCGCGCCCATGCCTACAAGGCGGCGGTGGACCGCAACGTCGAACAGCAGGAAGACCCGGATGCCGGCGTCACCGCCGGCCTCTACATGTACCCGGTGCTGATGGCCGCCGACATCCTCGCCTTCAACGCGAACAAGGTGCCGGTCGGTCGCGACCAGATCCAGCACATCGAGATGGCGCGCGATATCGCGCAGCGCTTCAACCACGTCTACGGCAGCGATTTCTTCGTGTTGCCCGAAGTGCACATCGAGGAGCAGGTGGCCACGCTGCCGGGCCTCGACGGTCGCAAGATGTCGAAGAGCTACGACAACATGATCCCGCTGTTCGACGGTGGCTCCAAGGCCATGCGCGAGCAGATCATGAAGATCGTCACCGATTCGCGCGCGCCGGGCGAGCCGAAGGACACCACGGATTCCGCGCTGTTCACCATCTTCGAGGCCTTCGCCTCGCCGGCGGAAAGCACCGCCTTCGCCGACGCGCTGCATGGCGGCCTCGGCTGGGGTGAGGCCAAGCAGGTGCTGTTCGAACGCATCGAGGCGCAGGTGGCGCCGATGCGCGAACACTACGAGTCGCTGATGTCCCGACCGGACGACATGGAGGACATCCTCCTGGCCGGTGCCGCCAAGGCCCGCGCCATCGCGGTGCCGCTGCTGGAGCGCCTGCGCGAGGCCGTCGGCCTGCGTACGTTCCGCAACACGGCCCAGTCCATCGCGGAGCCGGCCGCCGCTGCGGCCCCGGTCAGCAAGGCCAAGCCGCCGCGTTTCGCCAGCTTCCGCGAGGACGATGGCAGCTTCCGTTTCCGCCTGTTCGGTGCGGACGGCGAGGAGCTGCTGCTCTCGGCATCGTTCGCCGACCCGAAAGCGGCCGGCAAGCTTCGCCAGACGCTGTCGACCCTCGGTGGCGCCCATGCGGTGATCGAATCGCAGGGCGACCATGTGGCGTTGCGGGTGCATGGCGAGGTCGTCGCCAACGGTGCATCGCATCCCGACGAAGTGTCCCGCGCGGCCTTCGTGCTTCGCCTGCGCACCGCGCTCGACGCGCTGGCCGCCGCGCAGGACTGACGCATGCGCTACCTCGCGCTCCTGCTGCTGGCGCCCTGGCTGATCGTGCTGGGGTGGGCGTATTGGGCCTATCCGAAGTCGTTGCTGAAGAACGCGACGCGTCGGGGCTTCGATCTGCTCGCCCTGCTCGCGGCGGTCGTGGCGTCGGTGCAGGCGGCGCTGGTGGCGTACGACGCGGTGGAGCTACCCGCGGCCGACGAGTTCGGGCCGAAAAGCGGCGCAATCTGGCAGCAGGTGGTGCCGGCGCTCTATGGCTATGGTGCGTTCGTGGCGGTGCTGGCTTTGGCGTTGATCGTGCGCCAGCTCGTCTGGAAGCGCAGAAAACCCTTGTAGGAGCGCGCTTGCGCGCGATCGCGCGCAAGCGCGCTCCTACAAGAGCCGCATCACTTGCCGCGTAGCCGGATTGTCATACCCTTCAGGAAATTGCGCAGGAACTGGTCGCCGCAAAGGCGGAAGTTGCTGTGTTTGGGCTGGCGGAAGAGGGCGTTGATCTCGCCCTTGGACACGCGAAAACCTGCCTCGGTCATGATCGCGAGGATGTCGTCTTCCTTCAGTTCGAAGGCGACGCGCAGTTTCTTCAGCACGACGTTGTTATTGATCCGCGGCTCGACCGGGCGGGGCGGCTGGCTGTCGTCGCGACCGCGGCGATGCACGATGAGGCCGTCGAGGAAGTGCGCCATGGCGATGTCCGGCATGGCGACGAAGCCGGGTTCGTCTTCCTTGGTCAGCCAGGTGCCGACCTCTTCGCGGGTGGCCGTGTAGCCGGCCAGGGCGAGGATATCGACGACGTGGACGTCGCCGAGGTCGAGCATGTAGCGGATGCTGCGGAGGGTGTCGTTGTTCTGCATGGCGAAAGGATACCTGTAGGAGCGCGCTTGCGCGCGATCGCGCGCAAGCGCGCTCCTACAAAAGCGAACGCCGCCCCGTTGGCACGAGGCGGCGTTCGCAGGTTCTCACACGTGCTTAGTTCGGCAAGCCCAGATCGTCGATCATCGCCTTCAGGAAGCGCGCGGCCTCGCCGCCGGTGGCGGCGCGGTGGTCGAAGGTGAGCGACAGCGGCATGCGGCGGTGCACTTCGATGCCGCCCATCACGGCGACCACGTCGTGGCTGAGCTTGCCGGCGCCGATGATGGCGACGGTCGGCGGCACAACCACCGGGGTGGCGTAGCGACCGGCGAACATGCCGAAGTTCGACAGGCTGATCGTGTAGCCCGAGAGCTCCGAGGCCGGGATGCTGCGGTCTTCCACCGCCGTGCGCAGGCGCTTGATGGCGGCGCGAACGCCGGCACCGTCGAGCACGTCGGCGTTGCGCAGGGCCGGCACGAACAGGCCGTCCTCGGTGTCCACGGCGATGCCGATGTCCACGTGCGGGTGCAGCGTGCGGGTGAGGTTCTTGCCGTCGAACCAGGCATTGAGCGCCGGCACCGTCTTGCAGGCCACCACGATCGCGCGCACGAGGCGGGCGGTGATGTCCTGCTTGCCGATCCAGGCGTGCAGGTCGGCGTCGTCGACGATGCTGGTCGGCACGACGTTGGCGTGGGCCTCGGCCATCACGCGGGCCATGTTGCGGCGGACGCCCTTGAGCTGCTCCGGCTGGCCCATCGTGTCCGCGCCCGGAGGGGCGGTACGGACCGGCTTGCCGGCCAGCGACACGGCGGTGCGCTGCTGCGGGGCCGGGCCCGGCTCGGGCAGGGTGGGGGCGAGGTGCTGGGCCGAGGCCGGACGGGCCGGGGCGGCGCCAAGCTGCGCGCTGCCGTTGGCGGCGGCGTTCTTGACGTCCTGCATGGTGATGACGCCACCGGCGCCGGTCGCTTGCACGCGGGCGAGGTCGACCTTGAGCTTCTTGGCGGCGGCGCGCACGGCCGGCACGGCCTTCACGCCACCGGCGCTGGAGACCTGCTCGGTGTGCACGGCATTGCCGCTGACCATGGCGCCCACGACGGTGCCTTCGTCCTCGCGGTCGGCCTTGGCCTTGGGCGGGTCGATCTCGCCGCCGTCGTCGGAGGCGACGACCTTGGAGGCGTCATCGGCGGCGGGGCTGCCGACGCCCTTCTTCGGGCCGTGGTGGTGACCGGTGGATTCGGCCTCGGCACGCTGGCGGGCATTCGGGTCGATCTCGAAGTCGGCCAGGGCCGAACCGGTCTCGATGATGTCGCCGGCGGCGCCGTGCAGCTTCTTCACGGTGCCGGAGTACGGCGAGGGCACGTCGACGACGGCCTTCGCGGTTTCCATCGACACCAGCGGGGCGTCGAGCTTGATGGTGTCGCCTTCCTTGACGTGCCATTCCACGACGGTCGCGTCGGGGAGGCCTTCGCCGAGGTCCGGCAGGTAAAAGGTCTTGATGTCGGCCATGTGCTGGATTCCTCAGGACGCCGCGAGCGTACGCTCGGCGGCCTCGACAATGCGTTCGACGCTGGGGAGGTACTTCATTTCCAGGCGGAACAGCGGGATGTGGGTATCGAAGCCGGTCACGCGCTCGACCGGGGCGAGCAGGCTGTAGAGGCATTCCTCCGACAGGCGCGCGGCGATCTCGGCGCCGAAGCCGGCGGTCTTCGGCGCTTCGTGCACGATGACGCAGCGGCCGGTCTTGGTGACCGACTCGGCGATGGTGTCGAAGTCGAGCGGGGTCAGCGTGGCGACGTCGATCACCTCGGCGCTGATGCCCTTCTCGGCCAGCTCGTCGGCGGCTTCGAGGCATTCCTTCACCTGGGCGCCCCAGGTGACCAGGGTGACGTCGGTGCCGTCGCGCAGCACGAAGCACACGTCGAGCGGCAGGGCCTCGCCGTCGTCGGGCACTTCTTCCTTGTACTGGCGGTAGATGCGCTTGGGCTCGAAGAAGATGACCGGATCCGGATCGCGGATGGCGGCCAGCAGCAGGCCGTAGGCGCGCGCCGGCGACGAGGGCATCACCACGCGCAGACCGGGGATGTTGGTGAACAGGTGCTCGTTGGCCTCGGAGTGGTGCTCCGGGGCGCGGATGCCGCCGCCCCAGGGGGCGCGCCACACGGCCGGCACGGTCATGCGGCCGCGGGTGCGGTTGCGCATGCGGGCGGCGTGGCAGGCGATGTGCTCCATCATCGGGTAGATGAAGCCTTCGAACTGTGCTTCGGCGACGGGCTTCATGCCCTGCACCGCGAGACCGACGGTGAGGCCGGCGATGGTGCCTTCGTCCAGCGGCGTGTCGATAACGCGCTCTTCGCCGAACTGCTCCTGCAGGCCCTGCGTTGCGCGGAACACGCCGCCATTGACGCCGACGTCTTCGCCGAGCACCACGACGCTTTCGTCGTTGCGCATTTCATAGGCGAGCGCCTGGGTCACCGCTTCGATAAGAGTGATCTGTGCCATGGGAAGGAATCCTTACTTGCGATCGAGCGAGGCGACGAGGTCGCGCTGCGGTTCGAGGTCGGCCGGGAGTTCGGCGTACAGGTAGTCGAACATGGCCGTCGCCGGCTGCACCTTCGATTCGAGGTACGCGTTGACCTCGTTGTCCATCCAGTCGTCGCACTCGGCCTTCCAGGCTTCTTCCTTCGCGTCGTCCCACTTGCCCTTGGCTTCGAGCCACTTGCGCAGGCGCGGCACGGGATCGCGCTGCCAGGCGTCCTTCACTTCCTGCTCGCCACGGTAGCGACGGGCGTCGTCGGCGGTGGTGTGGTCGCCGAGGCGGTAGGTCACCGCTTCGATGACCGAGCCACCCTGGCCGGAACGGGCGCGCTCGAGCGCGTCTTCCATGGCCTTGCGCACGGCGATGATGTCGTTGCCGTCCACCTGGATGCAGTGCAGGCCGGCGGCGATGCCCTTCTGGGCCAGCGTGCCGGAACCGCTCTGGATGCGGCGGGGTACCGAGATGGCCCACTGGTTGTTCACGATCACGGCGACCAGCGGCAGGTTCTGCGCGCCGGCGACGTTGATGGCGCCGTAGAAGTCGCCCTTCGACGAGCCGCCGTCACCGATGGTGCACACGGCGACGCGCGGCTCCTTGCGGATCTTGAAGGCCAGCGCCGAACCGGCGGCGTGCAGGCACTGCGTACCGATGGGCACGCACCAGGCGAAGTCGTGCGCCGGGGCTTCGGAGAAGTCGTTGCCGCGCTCGTCGCCACCCCAGTAGGTGTAGACCTCGCGCGGCTTCACGCCACGGTACAGCTGCGCGCCGTACTCGCGGTACGACACGGCCAGCGAATCCTCGCGACGCATGGCGCTACCGATGCCGACATGAGCGGCTTCGTGGCCCAGGCAGGACGCGTAGGTGCCGAGCTTGCCGGTACGCTGGAGCGCGATCGACTTGGTATCGAACACGCGGGTGGAAACCATGAGCTTGTAGAGCTCGACCATGTGGTCGAGATCCTTGGCGAATTCTGGCAGTTCCTTGCCGGTTTCCTTGCCGTCCTGGTCAAGGTATTGCAGGTATTCGATTTCGAACTTGGCGGCGATGGACACGACTCGCTCCCAGGGGAAGGTTAGAAACGACACGCACGAAAGGGGGAAGCGGCCAAGCCCATCCAGCGGGGCGCGACACGGCTTATCAGGTCTTGCGAGCCGGACTAGATATCAGGGGTATTATCACCCGGCAAGGCACGGCGCAGCATCAAACCTCCGTTAAGGCCCCCGGGAAGGGGGTTTCCGGCGGCTTGTGGCGGCTGTCAACCCCCTCAATGTGAAGACCTCCATGGCCAATCCGCAGCGCGACCTCGAAGCCGGTATCCGCACCGATCTCGACGGGCGCCTTACCTACGGGCAGTACCTGAAGCTCGACCAGCTGCTCTCGGCGCAGCAGCCGCGCAGCGAACCGGCGCATCACGACGAGATGCTTTTCATCATCCAGCACCAGACGTCCGAGCTGTGGCTGAAGCTGATGATCCACGAGCTGGATGCCGCGCTGGCGCGCCTGCGCGCCGACGACCTGGAGGGCGCGCAGAAGATCCTTGCCCGGGTCAAGCAAATCCAGCACCAGCTGTACGAGCAGTGGGGCGTACTGGAAACGTTGACCCCCGCGGAGTACCTGCAGTTCCGCGACGTGCTGGGGCCGTCGTCGGGATTCCAGTCGCTGCAATACCGCATGGTGGAATTCATGCTCGGCAACAAGCACGCCGACATGCTGCGCGTGTTTGAGCACGATGCGGTCGCGTACGGTCGCCTGCGCGCGGTGTTCGATGCGCCGGGCCTGTATGACGAATACCTGCGTTTCCTCGCGCGCCGGGGGCATCTCGTGCCGGCGGAGATCGTCTCGCGCGACGTGACCCAGCCATGGACGTCGCAGCCGTCGTTGCTGCCGGTGTTGCGGCGCATCTACGAAGATACGGGGCGGCATTGGCCCGAGTACCACCTCAGCGAGCAGATGGTGGATATCGAGGAAGCCTTCCAGCTCTGGCGCTTCCGCCACATGAAAACGGTGGAACGAATCATCGGTTTCCGTGCGGGTACGGGCGGCTCGTCGGGTGTCGCCTTCCTGCGCAAGGCGCTGGAACAGAGTTTCTTTCCTGAACTGATCGAGGTGCGTACCGTCCTGGGTACCTGAATTTGACGGATCGCGCCCGGGCGGGTACACACGCACATCGCAGATTTTCGCGCGGACGCTTGCGTCCGCCTTCGTACCGCCAAGGGAAGCCATGACACCGACCGCCCCAGCCGACGCCCGGCCCGTGCCCGACTATCCGCAGACCATGGGACACCCGCGTCCCCTGTGGATGCTGTTCATGACCGAGTTCTGGGAGCGCTTCGCCTTCTACGGCATGCGTTGGGCCCTGACGCTCTACATCGTGGCCGAATTCTTCTCCGGCGATCAGTCCGGACAGGGCTACGCCAGCCGCACCTACGGCGCCTATCTCGCGCTGGTCTATGCCTCGGCGATCTTCGGCGGCTACGTTGCCGACCGCGTCCTCGGTTACCAGCGTTCGATCCTGGTCGGCGCGATCGTCATGGGCGCGGGCCTGTTCATGGTAATGGTGCCCGACAAGGACATCTTCCTCATCGGCCTGTCCACGGTGATCGTCGGCAACGGTCTGTTCAAACCGAACATTTCGTCGCTGGTGGGCCAGATCTATCCGGTCGGCGACGAGCGTCGCGACCGCGGCTTCACCATCTTTTACATGGGCATCAACATGGGCGGCTTCCTCGCCCCGCTGGTCACCGGCTGGATCGCCTCGGTGCTCACCGATACGCCTCTGCAGCAGAACTACCGTGCCGTGTTCCTTTCCACCGGCATCGGCATGGTCATCTGCTTCATCTGGTTCCTGATCGGCAAGCGCCAGCTCAAGGGCGTGGGCGCGCCGCCGCCGGAACGTCACGCGATGAAAAGCCTGGTGGGCGTGGTCGTCGGCATCCTCGTGGCGGTGCCGCTGGTTTATCTCCTGATGGCCCAGGCCGGTGCGATCTTCGTCGCGTGGCTGCTCGGCGCGCTGTTCGTCGGCGTCGCGGTGATGCTGGTGCTCGAAGCCGTGCGCCACGATCGCATCCAGATCCACCGCGTCATCGCGATGCTCGTGCTGTTCGCCTTCAACGTGCTGTTCTGGATGTTCTTCGAACAGGCCGGCAGCTCGTTCAACTTCCTCGCGCAGAACATCGTCGATCGCCAGATGTTCGGCTGGGAATTCCCCACCGGCTGGTTCCAGTCGGTGAACTCGGCGGCGATCCTGGTCTTCGCCCCGCCGGTGGCGCTCGCCTGGGCCCTGCTGGCCAAGGCCCGCAAGGAGCCGTCGATCCCGCGCAAGTTCGGCCTGGGCCTGCTGTTCAACGCGGTGGCCTTCCTGATCCTGATGTACGCGCTGAAGGACCTGGTGGACGTTCGCGGCCTGATCCCGTTCTGGCCGCTGGCCGCCTGCTACGTGGCGCAGACCATCGGCGAGCTGTGCCTGTCGCCGATCGGCCTGTCGATGGTGACCAAGCTGGCCCCGATACGCGTGGTCGGCCTCGCCATGGGTGGCTGGTTCCTCTCCACGGCCATCGGCAACAACCTGTCCGGCCTGCTGGCCGGCCACATCAGCGGCGAGAACGGCATGACCGTGGCGTCGGCGCTGTCTGGCTTCACCTTCAGCTTCGAACTGCTGCTGGGCGCCGGTATCGTGCTGTTCCTGATCGCCCCGCTGATCAATCGCCTGATGCACGGCATCAAGTGATCCTGTAGGAGCGCGCTTGCGCGCGATCGCGCGCAAGCGCGCTCCTACAACGGCGGTGGCCGCAGGTTTCGGCGGTTGTCGCGAGTCTTATCCAACCATCAGCTTGTCGAGGATGCGGCCCAGCCAGGCGGTTTCCTCGTCGTCCAGCTTGGCCAGTAGCGCGCGCTCATGGGCCCGTGCCCTCGGCGCCACCTCGTCGTGGATCGCCCAGCCGGCCTCGGACAGCTTCAGCACCGAGCGCCGCTTATCGTCGTCGTGGATGCCCTTGTCCACCCGGCCGGCCTCCACCAGCCGCGCTACGGCGCGGCTCACGGCCACCTTGTCCATCCGCGACCGGTCGACCACCTCCCGTGCGGATACCTCCGGAAAGCGCGCCAGGATCGTCATCACGCGCCATTCCGTCATGCTGAGGTCGAATTTGTCCTGATACTCGGCCGCGATGGCCTGGCTGACCGTGTTCGACAAAATGGACAGCCGATAAGGCAGGAAACGTTCTAGCTCGAGGGGTGCGTGGGCGGGGACGATCTCTATGGACATTGCTGCGCCAGTCCTTGCAATTGGTTACAAGTGAAACTATAAGTTCGATTCATAGGGCGCAAGCCGCGCCCACGCCTGCCAGGAGTATCGCCCATGAGCGCCCAGCCCAACATCGGTATGGAAGTCACCACCTTCGAAAACCCCCAGGGTGTCGATGGCTTCGAGTTCGTCGAATTCGCGGCTCCCGACGCCAAGCTGCTCCACGACCTGTTCCCGAAGCTCGGTTTTATCGCCGTGGCAAAGCACAAGTCGAAAAACATCACCCTGTATCGCCAGGGTGAATGCAACTTCCTCGTGAACGAGGAGCCCAACTCCTTCGCCACGGATTTCGTCGCCAAGCACGGCCCCTGCGCCTGCGGCTTCGCCATCCGCTTCAACCGCCCGGCCACCGACGTGCAGGCCACGGCCCTGTCCAACGGCGCCGAGATGCTGACCGCGTTCACCGACACGCTCGCCCTGGACGTGCCCACCATCAAGGGCATCGGCGACGCCTGCCTGTACCTGATCGACACCTATGGCGCCAAAGGTGACTGCTTCGACGCCGAATACGATTTCTTCCCCGGTGTGGAGCGTCACCCGAAGGGCTTCGGCCTCACCTTCATCGACCACCTGACGCATAACCTGCACTTCGGCAACATGCAGAAGTGGTCGGACTACTACGAGCGCCTGTTCAACTTCCGCGAGATCCGCTATTTCGACATCAAGGGCGCGAAGACCGGCCTCGTCTCGAAGGCGATGACCGCGCCGGACGGCATGGTGCGCATCCCGCTGAACGAAAGCTCGGACCACGGCTCGCAGATCAACGAGTACATCCGCGAGTACAACGGCGAAGGTATCCAGCATATCGCGCTGTTCACGGACAACATCTACGAAACCGTCGAAGCCATGCGCGAGAAGGACGTGGCCTTCCTCGATACGCCGGATACGTACTTCGAAGTCATCGACGTACGCATCCCGGGCCACAGCGAAGACGTGCCGCGCCTGCAGAAGAACAAGCTGCTGATCGACGCTGATCCGGAGACGCACAAGAAGCTGCTGCTGCAGATCTTCACGCAGAACAACATCGGTCCGATCTTCTTCGAGATCATCCAGCGCAAGGGCAACGAAGGCTTCGGCAACGGTAACTTCCAGGCCCTGTTCGAGTCGATCGAACGCGACCAGATGCGCCGCGGCGTGATCTGACCCTGAGGTTGTGGGGGCACGCTTGCGCGTGATCGCGCGCAAGCGCGCTCCTACAATGCCAGGTAGCCATCGCCTCAGGACACTTTCGATGACCCACACCGACGACACCCGCGGCTACCAGACCGGCTTCGCCAACGAATTCGCCACCGAGGCGGTGCCGGGCGTGTTGCCCACGGGCCAGAACTCGCCGCAGCGCGTGGCGAAGGGCCTCTACGCCGAGCAGCTGTCCGGCAGCGCGTTCACCGCGCCGCGCCATCGCAACCTGCGCAGCTGGCTCTACCGCATCCGTCCGGCCGCGCAGCACTCGCCGTTCCGGGAACTGGCACACGACAGCTTCCACAACCGCTTCGACGAGGCGCCGGCCACGCCCAACCAGATGCGTTGGGATCCGTTGCCGATGCCGGAGGCGCCGACCGATTTCCTGGATGGCCTGTACACCATGGGCGGCAACGGCGGCCCGGCCGAGCAGGCGGGCGTGGGCATCCACCAGTACCTTGCCAACCGCTCCATGGAAGGGCGTTACTTCTACGATGCCGATGGCGAGCTGCTGATCGTTCCGCAGCAGGGGCGCCTGCGCATCCGCACCGAACTGGGCGTGCTGGACGTGGAGCCGTTGGAAATCGCGGTGGTGCCGCGTGGCGTGCGCTTCCTCGTCGAACTGCCTGACGGACAGGCGCGTGGCTACATCGCCGAGAATTTCGGCGCATCGCTGCACCTGCCGGACCTTGGCCCGATCGGTGCCAATGGTCTGGCGCATCCGCGCGACTTCCTGACGCCCGTGGCGGCGTACGAGGACCTCGATGGCGATTTTGCCCTCGTCGCCAAGTTCCAGGGCGCCTTGTGGCAGGCCTCGATCGACCACTCGCCACTCGACGTGGTGGCGTGGCATGGCAACTACGCCCCGTACAAATACGACCTGCGCCGCTTCAACACCATCGGCTCCATCGCGGTGGATCATCCGGACCCGTCCATCTTCACCGTGCTCACCTCGGCCAGCGATACGCCGGGTACGGCGAACATGGATTTCGTGATCTTCCCGCCGCGCTGGCTCGTGGCCGAGCACACCTTCCGTCCGCCGTACTTCCACCGCAACGTGGCCAGTGAGTTCATGGGCCTGATCGACGGTGCGTACGACGCCAAGGTGGGGGGCTTCGTCCCGGGCGGCTCCAGCCTGCACAATTGCATGAGCGGTCACGGTCCGGATGGGGCGAGCTTCGAGAAGGCGTCGCATGCCGACACCACGAAGCCCGATCACATCGTCGGTACCATGGCCTTCATGTTCGAAACGCGCAAGGTCATCCGGCCCAGCCGCCAGGCGCTCGCGTCGCCGGCGTTGCAGGGTAACTATTACGAATGCTGGCGCGGCCTGAAGAAGCACTTCGACCCGAACGCCGCCTGATCCAAGGACACGCATGAAACTCGCTTCATTGAAGGAAGGCGGCCGTGACGGCACCCTCGTCGTCGTCAGCCGCGACCTATCCCGCGCCGTGAAGGCCAAGGGCATCGCCAGCACGATGCAGGCCGCGCTGGACGACTGGCACGCCATCGCGCCGCGCCTGAACGCGCTGTCGGAAGACGTGAACGAGGGCCGGGCCGAGGGTGCTTTCGACCTCGACATGACCCAGCTTGCCGCGCCGTTGCCGCGCGCGTTCGAGTTCGTGGACGGCAGCGCCTACCTGCCGCACGTCGAGCGCGTGCGCCGCGCGCGTGGTGCCGAGGTCCCGGAATCGTTCTACACGGACCCGCTCATGTACCAGGCGACCAGCGCCGGGTTCCTTGGTCCCCGTGATCCGGTGGTGGTGCCGAGCGAAGACTACGGCATCGACCTCGAAGCCGAGGTGGTGGTGATCACCGACGACGTGCCGATGGCGGCGACGCCGGCGCAGGCATCGGGTCATATCCAGCTGGTCGGTCTGATCAACGACGTCTCGCTGCGTGGCCTGATCCCCAACGAGCTGGCGAAGGGCTTCGGTTTCCTCCAGTCCAAGCCGCGCTCGGCGCTGTCCCCCGTGTTCGTCACGCCGGACGAACTGGGCGATGCATGGCAGGGCGACAAGCTCCACCTGCCGATGCGCACCTGGATCAACGGTAAGTGGTTCGGCGAGGCCGAGTGTGGCGTCGACATGCAGTTCGACTTCTCGCAACTGGTGGCCCATGCGGCCAGGACCCGGCCGCTCACTGCCGGCACCATCGTTGGCTCGGGCACCATCGCCAACGAGGACACCTCGAAGGGTGCGTCGTGCCTGGCCGAGCAGCGCACGGTGGAAACCCTGCGCGACGGCAAGCCGTCCACGCCGTTCCTGTGCTTTGGCGATACCGTGAAGATCGACGTTACCGACAAGACCGGCGTGTCGATCTTCGGTGCGATCGAGCAGGTCATGCGCAAGCTCTGATGCTGCGGCCGCGCCCCTCGCGAGGGGCGCGGCGCACGGATCAGGAGCCTTCCACCTTGTAGCCGTGGCGGATGCTGCTCATGGAGATGGGGAAGATGACGTAACGCATACCGGTCTCCCCGGGCTTCAAGGGATCCCAGTGCATCTGTTCGACGGCGCGTGCCAGCCGAACGCCGCTGCTGGGCTCCGGATACGCATCGATGAGCCAGCGGCGGGCGATATCTCCGTTGGGCGCCACCTCGACGAAGTACTGGGCGTATGAGCCCTCGTCACGCTCGGTGTTGGTGATCGCGGCCAGTTGGAACCGGGCCGGACGATGGAGCTGCCCAAGGCCCGGGCCTTCCCGTCGGGTTCGTGGATGGGCCGCGGCGAGTTTTTCCAATCCAGCCAGGCGGGCATTCACATCGACGATCAGTTTCTGGTCGTCGACAGGCCCCAGTGCATCGTTCACGCGCTTGAGCAGCATGGTGAAGTAGCCGGCCCCGGCGACGGTATCGCCGCCGTCCTTCGTCGCATTGGCGCGTTGCAGGTAATAGGCACGCTCGACCTGCACCCAGATCATGGCTTCGCGGGCGTGACCGTCCGCCAACTCCAGCTCCGCCAGCTTCAGCATCGCGCTCAGTCGCCCCTGGGCCGCCGCACCATTGAGCAGGTCGCGTGCCTTGTCATGGTCCTCTTCGAACACATGCGCCGGGTGTCGCGGTCCCCAGCGATAGAGCGAGCCGGCGACCTCCATGCTGTTGTCGTTGCCGGCCACGGCTGAGCAAAGCAGCAGGTGGGCCAGCTCCTGACGCTTCGCGTCGGGCGTGTTCGTATCGAGCAGGCCCTGGCCGATAAGTGCGCCGGTGGGCGGCAGGTCGGCTGGGCAATCCGCACCGAATGCAACCTGGGTAGCGAGGGCCACGCAGGCGAGGGCGGCAAGACGTCGTGTCATTCGTTTCATCCCCTGAAAAGAAAGCGGCCCGCACGAAATGTGCGGGCCGCTCGATTTTGCTACCGCATTGTGGCGAAACGGAGGCGTTACTTCGCCGCCATCAGCGCCTTGGTCATGTCGAGCATGCGGTTGGAGAAGCCCCACTCGTTGTCGTACCACGAGAGCACCTTCACCAGCGTGCCGCCCATGACGCGCGTCTGGGTGGCGTCGTAGATCGACGAGTGCGGGTTGTGGTTGAAGTCGATCGAGACCAGCGGCTGCGTGTTCACCGCGAGGATGCCCTTCAACCTGCCGTTGGCGGCTTCGTTGATGGCGGCGTCGATTTCTTCCTTGGTGGTTTCGCGCGAGGCGGTGAAGGTGAGGTCGACCACCGAGACGTTGATGGTCGGCACGCGCATGGCGAAACCGTCGAGCTTGCCGTTGAGTTCCGGCAGCACCAGACCCACCGCGGCGGCGGCGCCGGTCTTGGTCGGGATCTGGCTGTGCGTGGCGCTACGGGCGCGACGCAGGTCGGAGTGGTAGACGTCCGTCAGCACCTGGTCGTTGGTGTAGGCGTGGATGGTGGTCATCAGGCCGTGCACGATGCCGATCTTTTCGTGCAGCACCTTGGCCAACGGCGCGAGGCAGTTGGTGGTGCAGGAGGCGTTGGAGATGACTTCGAGCTTCGAGGTGAGCTTGTCGTCGTTGACGCCCATGACGAACGTGCCGTCCACGTCCTTGTCGCCGGGTGCCGAGATGATCACCTTCTTGGCGCCGCCCGCGATGTGCGCGCTGGCCTTGGCCTTGGAGGTAAAGAAGCCGGTGGATTCCAGCACCACGTCGACGCCGTGGTCGCCCCAGGGCAGCTTGGACGGATCGCGCTCGGCGAACACCTTGATGCGGTCGCCGTTGACGATGAGGTCACCGCCGTCGACCGACACGTCGCCGGGGAAGCGGCCGTGGGCCGTGTCGTACTGGGTCAGGTGCGCGTTGGTCTCGGCGTTGCCGAGATCGTTGATCGCGACGATCTGGATGTCCTGGCCATTCTTCTTCGACTCATAGAGCGAACGCAGAATGTTGCGACCGATGCGACCGTAACCGTTGATGGCGACCTTGATGGTCATGTGCAGCCTCCGGGAATGGACTTGCGAACGTAGATAAGGACGGGTGTCGTAAACCTCCATGGTAGCGGAAGCCCCCCGTGGGGGGCTTGCTGCAATGCCGCGATTTGTCATTCGTGCCTCAGCCGTGCTGTGGCACACTTGGCCGTTCGCCCGCGACGGAAACGTTTACTGTCCCATGAAGACCCTCCATAAGCGCCGCACCATCGCCACCCTGCTGGCCCTCGCCGTCACCGCCGCCGCAGGCACCGCCTCGGCCTGGGGCGACATCGGCCACCGCATCGTCGCCGACCTGGCCTGGCGCCAGCTCGACCCCTCCGCCAAGGCCGAGGTGGAGCGCCTGCTCAAGGCCGATGGCTCCGATTCCCTGGCCGACGTGGCCAGCTGGCCGGACAAGCTCCGCGACATGCCGGGCAAGGAAGACCTGGGCAAGGCCACCGGCCCGCTGCACTACATCAACTTCCCCTCCAGCTGCGTCTACAAGCCGCAGGGCGACGGCGCCGCCGAGCGCAACGTCGTCGGTGGCCTGCAGAAGTACGTGGCCATCCTCAAGGACCGCAGCAAGTCCAACGCCGAGCGCGCCGAGGCCCTGAAGTTCGTGGTCCATTTCGTGGGCGACGTCCACCAGCCGCTGCATGCCGGCAACCGCGACGACAAGGGCGGCAACGAGTACCAGGTCCAGTTCCAGGGCAAGGGCACCAACCTGCACCGGGTCTGGGACTCCCAGATGCTCTACACCACCGACCTGAAGTGGCAGGCCTATGCCGACAAGCTCGCGGCCGAAGGCCCGGTGACGCTGCCCAAGCCGATCCCGCCGCTCGACAACCCGTATGCCCAGTGGGCGGAGGAATCGTGCCAGATCGTCGCCAAGCCGGGCTTCTATCCTGACGGCCACAAAATCGACGACGCCTACGTCACGGCGAACCTCCCCGTGGCCGAGACCCGCCTGCGCGAAGCCGGCAAGCGCCTGGCCGACCTGCTCAACAAGACGCTGGACTGATCCACCGTCCCGACTCCATTCGACACCAAGGTAAGCACAGATGACCGATATCCAGATCCGCCGTACCAAGATCGTTGCCACCCTCGGACCCGCCACGGACGCGCCGGGCATGCTCGAGAAGATCCTGGAGGAGGGCGTGGATATCGTTCGCCTTAACCTGTCGCACGGCACGCCGGACGACCATCGCGCCCGCGCCGCCGCCGTGCGCGCCGCCGCCGAGACGGTGGGCCGCGAGGTCGGCATCCTCGCCGACCTGCAGGGCCCGAAGATCCGCGTCGAGAAGTTCGCGGACGGCCCGGTCGACCTCATGGTCGGCGACAGCTTCGTTCTCGACTGCCGTCCGGATGCGCCGCTCGGCGACCAGACCCGCGTGGGCGTCAGCTACTATGACCTGCCGAACGACGTGAAGGCGGGCGACATCCTCCTGCTCGACGACGGCCTGATCGCCCTGGCCGTCAACGAGGTGGTCGGCGCCGAAGTGCGTTGCACGGTGGCCATCGGCGGCCGCCTGTCCAATCGCAAGGGCCTCAACCGCCAGGGCGGCGGCCTCAGCGTCTCGGCGCTGTCGGACAAGGACCGCAACGACATCAAGCTGGCCGCCGAAATGGGCGCGGACTTCCTGGCCGTGTCGTTCGTGCGTTCGGCGGCGGATCTCCACGAGGCGCGTCGCCTGCTTCGTGAGGCCGGCGGCGATGCGGGCATCGTCTCCAAGATCGAATGCGCCGACGCCATTCCCGTGCTCGGCGAGATCATCGACGCGTCCGACGTGGTGATGGTGGCCCGTGGTGACCTGGGCGTGGAGATCGGCGACGCCGAGCTGCCGGGCCTGCAGAAGAAGATCATCCGCGAGTCGGTGATGCGCAACCGTTCGGTGATCACCGCGACGCAGATGCTGCAGTCGATGGTGCGCGCACCGATCCCGACCCGCGCCGAAGTGCTCGACGTGGCCAACGCGGTCATCGACGGCACCGACGCCGTGATGCTTTCGGAAGAGAGCGCCGCCGGTGCCCATCCGGACAAGGCCGTGGCCGCCATGCGCCGCATCTGCCTCGGCGCCGAGCGCCAGTTCGAGCCGCGCGACGACCTGCGTCCGAGCACGCATTCGCTCGACCGCTCCGACCAGGCCATCGCCCTGGCCGCGATGGTGCTGGCCTCGCAGATCGGCGTGCGCGCGATCGTCTCGCTGACCGAATCCGGTGCCACCGCCCAGTGGCTGTCGCGCTATCGCTTCGCCGTTCCCATCTATGCGATGTCGCCGTCCGACGTGGCCCGCCGCCGCATGCTCATGCTGCGCGACGTGCAGCCGGTGGCCTTCGAAACCGGCAAGCTCGACCCGGCCCACACGGCCCGCGCCGCGCTCCAGCATCTGTTCTCGCTGGGCAAGCTGGTCAAGGGCGACCGCGTGATCCTGACCCACGGAGACCATATCGGCAGCCACGGCGGCACCAACACGCTGAAGCTGCTGGTGATCGGTGAAGACGGCATCGCGGATAGCCTGCGCGACCAGACACGCCATCCACGCCCCCTCGGAGTAAACTCGACGCACTGGCTAACCAACGAGGGCGTCATGATCCGCAATCCTCTCCGCACCGGCGCCATCGTCGCCGCCGTCCTCCTGGTCGCAGGCCCTGCCGCGGCTCAGACCATTCGAAAGGTCGCACCGGACCGTCTTCCCTATTACTGGACCCTGACCAATACCTCGGTCAGCGCCGATGTGCCGAACATCGGCAGCAACCTCGACAAGCCCGGTTGCGTCGCCGTGACCTACATGATCGGTTCCGACGGACGCACGCAGAACGTGGTGGCCGCCAAGACGGTGCCCCAGGGCGATCTCGACAAGGTCGGCGTTAGCGCCGTCAAGGATTTCCGCTACGGTCCTTCCGGCGTGAATCGCGCCGCCGAACCGGTCAACACCTACTACGTGGTCGGCTTCAACCTTCCCGAGGACCCGGCCCGCAAGGCGGCGATCGTGAAACAGTGCGCGCTGCCGGGCTACCAGACCACTTGATCGCGCCGCACAACGGCTTTCGCGGGGTATTCCCCTATACTCCGCCGGTTTTCGCACTAGCCCCGCCTCGTTCCAAGGGGCATACCACTACGTCCACGGAGTCCTCATGAGCATCGAAAACCTCGAACAGATCGCGCAGGCGATGGTCGCCCCCGGCAAGGGCATCATCGCCGTCGACGAATCGACCTCGACCATCAAGAAGCGTCTCGAAGCCGTCAAGCTCGAGAATAACGAGGAAAACCGTCGCGCCTACCGTGAGCTGCTGCTCACCGCCCCGAACCTTGGTAACTACATCTCGGGCGCCATCCTGTTCGACGAGACGATCCGCCAGAAGACGGGCGACGGCCGCACCATGGTCCAGGCCATGGAAGCCGCCGGCATCCTCCCGGGCATCAAGGTCGACAAGGGCACGCACCCGCTGGCCGGTTTCCCGGACGAAGTGGTCACCGAAGGCCTCGACGGCCTCCGTGAGCGCCTGCAGGAATACGCGAGCCTCGGCGCCAAGTTCGCCAAGTGGCGCGCCGTGATCAAGATCACCGACGGCACCCCGACCTCGGCTGCCATCGATGCCAACGTGCACGCGCTGGCCCGCTATGCGGCGCTCTGCCAGGAAGCCGGCCTCGTGCCGATGGTCGAGCCGGAAATCCTCATGGACGACAAGGAAAGCGTCCACGATCTCGACACCAGCTACATGGTGCACGAGGAAGTCCTGCGTGCCCTGTTCGGTGCGCTGGCGCTGTACAACGTCAATCTCCGCGGCCTGATCCTCAAGGTCAGCATGGTCATCCCGGGCAAGTACGCCCCGGCCGACGAGCAGGTGGACATCGAAGACGTGGCCCAGGCCACGGTAGACGTGTTCCTGAACGCCGTGCCGGCCTCCGTGGCGGGCATCGTGTTCCTCTCGGGCGGCCAGGACGACGAGCAGGCCACGGCCCACCTCGACGCCATCAACAAGCTCGGTCCGCACCCGTGGCCGATCAGCTTCTCCTACGGTCGCGCCCTGGTCTCCAAGGCCCTGGACGTCTGGTCGAAGGACCAGAAGGCCAACTGGGGTGCCGGTCAGGAGACCGTGGTCGAGCGCGCCAAGGAAAACAGCGACGCCGCCAAGGGCAACTGGAAGAAGCGCGCCTGACGGTTTCCGCCGTCTAGACCGAAAAAGGCGCCGCTCCGTCGGCGCCTTTTTCTTGTGACCGATTCGCCGTTTTCCGCGGTTCTCGGTTGCTCCGGCCACGGCGGAGCGCTCCAATCACCCGTGGGGCGCGCTCGCGCCCACGGGCTTGAGGGTGAAGGGAATGAAGCAGCGTGCTTGGGTCGCCCTGGCGGCCTCGTTGGCTTGCGTGGCGGCCGGAGCGGCCTTGCTGCGTGAGGGGAATGGATCCGGCGCAATGTTTGCCGTGGAGGCGGCCCGTCCTGCGGCGGCTGCCACGTCGGCATCCGCGACATCGTCGCCGCGGCTGGCGATCGATGCGCCCGCCCGGCACCGGTCCTCAGGGGCGAACGATCCGGGGCCGACGCTTCCCTTGCTTGTCATCACGGGCTCCGAGCCACCGCGCCGGGATGGCGTCTTCACCTATTACCCCGTCCGTATCGATGAGAAGCAGGCGCGTGCCGCGATGAAGGGCGGCCGCCTGTCCATTCCGACACCCGACGGTTCGCGCCTCGATCTGGCGTTCGAACACGCCGTGGAGCATGGGAACGGAAACTGGACCTGGGTCGGTCGTCTCGACGGCCAGGACAATACCCAGCGTGCTGTCATCACCTTCGGTCCTGACGCCACGGCGGCGACCCTGCCCGATGCCGATGGCCAGCAGCGCAAGCTCACCATCCAGGGCGGTCAGACCTACCTCGTCAGCGCCCCCCTCTCCAGCCTGCATGTCGGGGTGAACCCGCTAGGCGACACCATCAAGCCCGTCGGTGTGCCGGGTGCCGGCCTGGCCAGCACGGGAGCGCTCGACAACACGCTGGGGGTTCCGCTCGCCTCGGGCCAGGATGCCAACGGCCTGAAAGCACCGAGCGCGGCCGGGCCGACCACGGTCGACGTGCTTGCCATCTATTCCAGCGGTTTCCGCCAGGCGAAGGGCTCCACCGCCGCGGCAATCACCGAATTGACCAACCGCTTCGACGTGGCCAACCAGGTGTTGTTGAACTCGCAGGTCAACGCGTCGTTCCGCATGGTACGCGCCCAGGAAGCGCAAGCGCCCGACGATACGGACAACACGCAGATGCTGGATGCGATCCGCACCAGCACGCCCTGGGTGCAGACCCTGCGCGATCAAGTGGGTGCCGATCTGGTGACCTTTGTGCGCCAGTACAACGCCGGCAACAACAGCTGCGGTGTGGCCTATATCCCGCCGGGCAACTACGCCGCCGCGGGCGACCTGATGTATTCCGTGGTCAGCGACGGCAGCCTGCCGACCGGTTACTACTGCGAGGCCACCACGCTCGCGCATGAGCTGGGCCACAACCTCGGCGCACAGCACAACCACGAACAGGACGCGACGGGCGGCCTGTTCCCGTACTCCTATGGCTATCGCAATTTCTCCGCGCAGTTCTACGACGTGATGGCCTATGGCCCCGATGCGAACCAGCGCTTCTGGACGTTCTCCAACCCGCAGGTGCAGTGCAAGGGCCTGCCGTGCGGCCTTGCCGACTACGCGGACGTTGCGCGCACGCTACGCCTGACGATGCCCATCGCGGCAGGATTCCGCGCCAGCAAGACACGTTGATCCGTCGCGCCCATAAAAAAAGCCGGTGCCTCGCGGCACCGGCTTTTCTTTGTATCTGGCGATAGCGATCAGAAGCGATATTCGGCGCTGATCGAAGCCATGTTGGTCGACAGGTCGACGCCGTGCTTGTCGGCATCGTAATGGTCGTAGTTGATGCCAAGGCTCCAATTGCGATTGAAGTCGTAGCCCACGCCCGCACCGGCGTACCAGCTGGTCTTGTCGATGCCGCGACGGCTCGTGAGGTCGACATCGTCGTTGCTCAGGCCGTGGCCCTTCCAGCCGTAGATACCGCCACGAGCGCTGATGTACCACTGCTGGGTGATGTTGAAGTGGCCGTTCACGCCGGCGGTCCAACCATGCAGCTCCGACTTGCGGCGGTCGACGACGCGGTTGCCGTTGAAGAAGTTCTTGGCGTGGATGTTGCCGAGATCGTTGTAACCGACTTCGACACCGAGGGCAGCCCACGGGGCGACGGCCCAACGGTAACCGCCGTTCAGCGCGTAACCGGTGTCGTGACCGTTGTAGGCGTTCTTGTCGATCGAGGTACGGCCGACGTTGCCGTTGACGAACCAGCCTGCGCCGTTGGCATCCTGGGCGAACGCCGGGGCGGTGACCGCGCTGGCAGCGACAAGGGCGAGGGCGAAAAGGGTCTTCTTCATGGTGAATCTCTCCTGCTTTTTGTTCTTGTGAGCGTCGGCGACCATGGGGGGAATGTCGTCCGCGCTACCTGCGCGCGGTCGTGGGGGCGCCGCGCGTCGTTACTTAGATGTGGCAGCTTCGTTACGATTCAATACCGTCAAGTTCAATATTTAGAATCGGTTAAGTCTAGAAACGAACGAGCCGCGACGGTTGCCCGTCGCGGCTCGAGGAAACTCCGGAAAAACCGGGGTTTGACGACTTAGAAGCGGTATTCGCCAGCCAGCGAGACGATGCCGGTGGAGCGCTTCAGGCCGGTGCTGACATCGCCGGTGGCGTTGTTGCGGACCTTGCCGGCATTGGCGTGGAAGTAGTCGTAGGTGACGCCCACGCCGAAGTGCTCGTTGATGTCCCAACCGGTACCGATACCGGCGTACCAGCTGCCACGGCCCGGACGGCCGCCGTTGGAGAAGCCGATGTCCTGGCCCACGCTGTTGTTGTAGTTGTTGCTGTTGTCGTTGGCGCGGAAGTAGCCGCCGTGCGCGCTGATGTACCACTGCGGCACGAGGTTCAGCTTGCCGTTGATACCGACCATCCAGCCGCGCAGGGCGTTACGCGACTTGCGCTGGTTGACGTCGTTATCGTTGAAGATGTTCTTCACACGGTAGTTGCCCAGGTCGGTGTAGCCGGCTTCGAGGCCGAGGCCCAGATCCTGGCCGGCCTTCCAGCGGTAACCGCCGAGGACGCCGTAACCGGTGCGACGGCCCTGTTCGCCGTGCAGGAAGTTGAAGCCGCTGGCATTGCTGCCGAAGCCGCCGGTGTCGCTGCCGTTGGTACGGCCGACGTTGGCGCCGATGAACCAGTTGCCGCTACCGACGGCCTGGCTGGGCTGGTAATTGCCCGAAACAGCCGAGTTGCTGTCCTGGGCGAAGGCCGGGATGGCCGCGAACGAAGCGCAAGAAACCGCAAGGGCAAGAGCTGCCTTTTTCATGGGAATGTTCCTCTTATTGTCGGGGCGGCCACCGGCTTGGGGTGGGGGAGCTTGGGTGGCCTGTGGACGATTAGAACGCCTCGAACCTGAAGAAATTCAGAAATGCGGATGAAAAGATTAAGCCGGGGTTAACTTCCCGGCTCTGGGCTGAACCTCCACGACAACGTGATACGCAATGCGCGACAATGGCGTTTTTTCAGCCGCCTGCTAACTGGAGAACGCCGATGACGACACGCCGCGAACGCGCCAATGCGATCCGCGCCCTGGCCATGGATGGTGTGGAAGCTGCAAAGTCGGGCCATCCGGGCATGCCCATGGGCATGGCCGATATCGCCGAAGTGGTCTGGGGTGACTTCCTCCACCACAACCCGTCGAATCCGCATTGGCCCAACCGCGATCGCTTCGTCCTCTCGAACGGCCACGGCTCGATGCTGCAGTACGCGCTGCTGCACCTGACCGGCTACAACCTGCCGATCGAAGACCTGAAGAACTTCCGCCAGCTCAACCACCACACCGCGGGTCATCCGGAATACGGCCACACCCCGGGCGTGGAGACCACCACTGGTCCGCTCGGCCAGGGCCTCGCCAACGCCGTGGGCTTCGCCATCGCCGAAAAGGTGCTCGCCGCCCGCTTCAACAAGCCCGGCCACGACATCGTCGACCACCACACCTTCGTCTTCGTGGGCGATGGCTGCCTGATGGAAGGCATTTCGCACGAAGTCTCCTCGCTCGCCGGCACGCTCAAGCTCGGCAAGCTCGTCGCGATCTACGACGACAACGGCATCTCCATCGACGGCGAGGTGCACGATTGGTTCACCGACAACACTGCCGAGCGCTTCAAGGCCTACGGCTGGAACGTCGTGGTGGGCAAGGACGGCAAGCCGGTCGACGGCCATGATGGCGAGGCGATCAAGGCCGCCATCGCTTCCGCCACCGCGCAGAGCGACAAGCCCGGCCTGGTGATCTGCAAGACCATCATCGGCTTCGGCTCGCCGAACAAGGAAGGCAAGGAGTCCTCGCATGGCTCCCCGCTGGGTCCGGACGAGGTCAAGCTGGCTCGCGAGCAGTTGGGCTGGAAGTACGGTCCATTCGAGATCCCGGACGACATCTACGCCTCCTGGAACGCCAAGGACACCGGTGCCAAGTCCGAGAAGGCCTGGAACGAGGCGTTCGACGCCTACGCCAAGGCCTATCCGGAGCTGGCGGAGGAGTTCAAGCGTCGCATCGCCGGCGAGCTGCCGAAGAGCTGGCATGACGGCGCCGCCGCCTACGTGAAGAAGCTGCAGGTCGAAGGCCCGGTCGTCGCTTCGCGCAAGGCCTCGCAGATGACCCTCGACGCGTTCGGCCCGCTGCTGCCGGAACTGATGGGCGGCTCCGCCGACCTGGCCCCGTCGAACCTCACCATCTGGAAGGGTTCCAAGAACATCGCCACGGGCGGTGCGGAAGGCAACTACATCCACTACGGCGTGCGCGAGTTCGGCATGTCGGCCATCGCCAACGGCATCGCGCTGCATGGCGGCTTCATTCCGTACGACGCCACGTTCCTGGTGTTCTCCGACTACGCCCGCAACGCGGTGCGCATGTCGGCGCTGATTCCGGCGCACGCGATTCACGTCTACACCCACGACTCGATCGGCCTGGGTGAAGACGGCCCGACCCACCAGCCGGTGGAGCATCTGGGTTCGCTGCGCCTGATCCCGAACAACCGCGTGTGGCGTCCGGCCGATGCCGTGGAGTCGGCGGTGTCGTGGAAGAAGGCGATCGAACGCGCCGGCAACCCGTCGTGCCTGGTCTTCTCGCGCCAGAACCTCAAGCACAATCCGCGCACCGACGAGCAGGTGGCGAACATCGAGAAGGGCGGCTACGTGCTGTTCGAGCCCTCCGAGAAGTTCAAGGCCATCATCATCGCCACGGGTTCGGAAGTCGGCATCGCGGTGGAAGCCGCGCAGGCGCTGGGTGACCAGGGCGTGCCGGTCCGTGTGGTCTCGATGCCCTGCACCGAGGAATTCGATGCCCAGCCTTCCGAGTACCGCGAAGGCGTGCTGCCGTCCTGGTGCCGCGCCCGCGTGGCCGTGGAAGCCGCCAGCGTCGATTTCTGGGCCAAGTACATCGGTCTGGACGGCAAGGCGATCGGCATGAGCACGTTTGGCGCCTCGGCCCCAATCGACAAGCTGTACGAGCACTTCGGCATCACCACCACCGCCGTGGTCGATGCGGTCAAGGGCGTCATCAAGTAATCGATGCCGTTCCAGCGAAGGCCCCCGCAAGGGGGCCTTCTTGCGTTTTGAACCCCTGTTTTCCGGATGAACCATTGGTCACGATGACTCCAGCACGGTCGCCTCACGCCTACTTTCCCTATATCGATGGATTGCGGGCCATCGCCGTCCTTTCCGTCGTGCTGTACCACCTGCATGGGAGCTGGCTGCCGGGCGGTTTCGCCGGCGTGGACGTGTTCTTCGTGATCTCGGGTTTCGTGGTGAGCGCATCCGTGGGCTTGCGGGAGCGATCGTCGCTCGCCTCGTTCTGGGGTTATTTCCTGGCCCGTCGTTTCCAGCGTATCGCGCCTGCGTTGCTGGTCTGCCTGCTGGCGACGACGCTCGCCGCGACGCTCTTCATTCCCGAGGCGTGGCTGAGCGAGCACAACCAGAAGACGGGCCGCTTCGCCTTCTTCGGTTTCAGCAACCTCGTACTGGCGGGTAACGACAACAGTTATTTCTCGCCCATCACCGAATTCAATCCTTACACCCACACCTGGTCGCTGGGCGTGGAAGAGCAGTTCTACTTGCTGTTCCCCCTGTTGTTCTGGGCGTGGAGCTTTGGCGGTCGCTGGCGTCGCCTGACATTGGGGCTCTTTGTCCTGCTGGGTATCGCTTCCTTCGTCCATGCGTGGGATATCCGGAGCACGGACAGTCTTGCCGCCTTCTATCTGCTGGCATCGCGATTCTGGGAACTGGCGGTGGGCGTGGCCCTGTACCAGGCGATGGCCTGCATGGGTCGTCGATTCGACACGTCGACAGCGGATCCGGTGACGCGCTGGAAAGGAGCGCTCGCGATCCTTGGTTTCGTGTCGATGGGCATCGGCTTTTGGTTTTCCCAACCCGAGCAATTTCCCGTGCCGGGTGCCCTATGGGCGGTCGTCGGTTCCGCCCTCATACTGGGTGCGCTTCACGGTCAGCCAGCGACGGTCTGGCCCGTTCGCCTGCTCACGTCGTCGCCGATGCGCCTGATTGGCGGCATGTCGTACTCGCTCTACCTATGGCATTGGCCAGTATTCGTCCTGTTTCGCTGGACCGTCGGCCTGGGTGACTGGCCGTGGCTTCTCGCAGCGCTCGCCCTGACCTTTACGCTGGCATGGCTCTCCTGGCGGTGGGTCGAACAGCCCGTGCGCCGCTCGCAACGTATCCGCCACCTCCCGCGGTGGGCCATTGTGGGATGTGGGGTGTTGACTCTGGTGATCGGTGCTTCCCTGCATCGTTTCATCGATCATCGGCAGCCGCGCTGGTCGCTGAGTACCGTGGCCAGGCACGCCGACGACTGGTACCCCACGACCGTCCGGGCGAAGACGGTGCCGCCTTGCGGCGTGCCGGAGCCGACCGTCGAGGAGCTGGAGCACGGCAAGCGCATCAGCTATGCCAGGACGGCTTGCGAGCATCCGGTGGATGCCCCTGACGTCTTCGTGGTGGGCGACTCCCACGCGATGGCGTTCGGCACGCTGTTCGAGGCCTATGTGGCGAACACGGGTGCGCATGTCACGCTCTACAACAATTCAGGCTGCGCCTTCCTCAGCCTGCGTCCCGAGGGCGCAACGGATGATCGATGCAAGACGGTATCGGCCATTTCCGAGCGCGATATCCTTGCCCGGGTGAAACCGGGGGACGTGGTGTTCCTGCCTTCGTTGCGCATGCCGCGCTTCGTCGACCAGTGGATTCGATACCCGCGCGACGCCGTGATTGCCCAGGCGCTGGATGCGGGCCGATTGGCGAAAGCGAGTGGTGCCGAACAGCAGGCGATCGATGTCGTTTCGCGGTTCAGCGCGAAGGGCGCACATGTGGTGCTCGAAGCACCCAATGTCCTGCTCAACGCGCCAGCCTACCGTTGCGCGGACTGGTGGACACGCAGCAACCCTATGTGCACGCCTGGTATCGCTATCGATCGCGCCGTCATTCTTCGCCTTCGCCAACCCATGCTGGACACAGAGCAAGCCGTGGCACATGCCGTGCCAGGGACGCGTCTTTTCGATCCACTGCCCTCGCTATGCGCGGAAGGTGTGGAGTGCACGGGCTTCAAGGACGGCCGCCCATTGTTCTTCGATGGCGACCACGTCAGTGGCTACGGCAATCAAGTGCTGCTGCCTGCCTTCGAGGAGGCGATGCGACGGGCGGTCAGATAGCCCCGTCGCATCGAGAACACCCTATCAGGCGATACCGGGGAGATCCGACGGTGCCGCGAGCGTCTTCCAGGCGCCGGCTTTTTCCAGTTCATCCTGGTCGCCAAAGCCCCAGAGCACACCGACACCGCGCACGTCGTTGGCGACCGCGCCTTCGATGTCAAAGCGGCGATCACCGATCATGAACACCTGGTCCTTCGGATGGCCGAAGTCGGCGAGGGCGGCGGCGATCATCTCCGCCTTCTCGCTGTGCGCCGTGTCCGGTCCCGGCGCGTAGACGCGTTCGAACGCGGCGCCGAACGGCAGGTGCGGAATGATGCGCGCGGCATGGGTCCGCGTCTTGCTCGTGACCACGGCAAGCTGGTGGCCCGCCTCGGCTAGCGCGGCGATGGCTTCGGGGATGCCGTCATAGACGGTGTGTTCCGACCAGCCCACGTCCTGGAATCGCTCGCTGTAGGCGGCCACGGCGGCTTCGATGCGATCGCGGTCGTCGCCCAGCACCTGCGCGAAACTTACGCGCAGGGGAGGTCCGATCCAGGAGCGCAGCACGGACTCATGCGGCGCTTCGGCACCCACGCTGGCGAGCGAATGACGCACGCCGGAGAGGATGCCGATTTCCGAGTCGATGAGCGTTCCATCGAGGTCGAAGAGGAAAAGCATTACTTCGTCTCCCCGCGCGCCTTGAGCGCCGTCACGGCCGGCAGTTCCTTGCCTTCGAGGAATTCGAGGAAGGCGCCGCCGCCGGTGGAGATGTAGGACACGCCGCTTTCGATGCCGTACTTGTCGACAGCGGCGAGTGTGTCGCCACCACCGGCGATCGAGAAGGCCTTCGAGGCGGCGATGGCGCGCGCCAGCATCTCGGTGCCCTTGCCGAAGGCGTCGAACTCGAACACGCCCACGGGGCCGTTCCACACCACGGTACCGGCCTTGGCGATCAGCTCCGCGTAGCGCTTCGCGGTCTCGGGACCGATGTCGAGGATCATCTCGTCGTCGCCGACCTGATCGACGGCCTTCACCGTGGCCTGGGCAGTGGCTGAGAATTCGGTGGCGACGACGACGTCGGTCGGCACCGGCACGTCGGCACCGCGGGCCTTCGCATCGGCCATGATCTTCTTCGCGGTGTCGAGCAGGTCGGCCTCCACCAGCGACTTGCCTACCTTATGGCCGGCAGCAAGGATGAAGGTGTTGGCGATGCCGCCGCCCACGATCAGCTGTTCGACCTTGCCGACGAGGTTCTGCAACAGGTCGAGCTTGGTCGACACCTTGGAACCGGCGACGATCGCCAGCAGCGGCTTGGCCGGATGCTCGAGCGCCTTGCCGAGGGCGTCCAGTTCCTTCGCCAGCAGCGGGCCGGCGGCGGCCACGGGGGCGAAGCGGATCGCACCATGCGTGGAGGCCTGGGCGCGGTGGGCGGTGCCGAAGGCATCCATGACGAAGACATCGCAGAGCGCGGCGTACTTCTTCGACAGGGCCTCGTCGTCCTTGCCTTCGCCGACGTTCATGCGGCAGTTCTCCAGCACCACGACCTCGCCATCGGCGACATCGACGCCGTCGAGGTAGTCGCGGACCAGGCGCACGTCCTTGCCGAGCTTCTGGCCGAGCCACTCGGCGACCGGCTTCAGCGAGGATGCCTCGTCGAATTCGCCTTCCTTCGGGCGACCCAGATGCGAGATCACCATCACCTTCGCGCCGGCATCGCGGGCGGCGATGATGGTGGGGACGGCGGCATCGAGGCGCTGGGTCGAGGTGATCCTGCCGTTCTCGACCGGGACGTTCAGGTCTTCGCGGATGAGCACGCGCTTGCCGCGCAGGTCGAGGTCTTGCATACGGGTGACGGACACGAGGAACTCCAGCTTCAGGTGTAGGAGAAGCGGTAATTGTCCTCGGCCTGCATCGGTGGGTGCAAATCAGGTCTCTTCGCTCGACGGGTCGCGCGCAAGCGTGCTCCTACATAGAATCAAGGGCCGCACTCGGGAACGCCCATGCTCGCCCTCTATACCTACTGGCGCTCCAGCGCCGCCTACCGCATCCGTATCGCCCTGAACCTCAAGGGGTTGGACTACGAAGCCCGTCCGGTCCATCTGGTCAACGACGGCGGCGAGCACCTGAAATCCGCCTACAGGGACATCTCCCCCCAGGCTCAGTTGCCGACCCTGATCGATGGCGATGTGACCGTCCGGCAGTCGATGGCGATCCTGGAATACCTGGAAGAGACCCGGCCCACGCCGGCGCTGCTGCCGGCCGATACGCAGGGCAGGGCACGCGTGCGCGAACTTGCGCTGGCCGTGGGCACCGACATCCATCCGCTGGGCAACCTGCGGGTACTGAAGGAGCTGGAATCGCGCTACGGCGCCGATGCGGCCGGCAAAGCGGCCTGGTGCCGGCGCTGGATCGGCAACGGTTTCGACGGTATCGAGGTCTTGCTGGAGCGAGGTCCCAAAGGACGCTACAGCTACGGCGACACACCGACCATCGCGGACTGCTGCCTTGTGCCGCAGTACTACAACGCAGTGCGCTGGGAGCTGGACCTGGCGCCGTACCCGAACATCTGCCGGGTGGTCGAGGCCTGCCAGGCACTGGAAGCCTTCAGGAAGGCCGCGCCGGAGATGCAGCCGGACGCGACCTGAGGGGCGACCGCGCGCAAGCGCGGTCCCGCATCTTCAGACACCGATCCCGTAGGGGTCGCTCGAGGCGAATTCGTTGCCCGAGGCGCCTTCGGACAAGCGGATCTTCAGCGCCAGGCCATCGCGGGAGTCGGCCTTGGCCAGGCATTCGTCCAGCGTGATCTGGCCGTCCTTGTAGAGGCGGTAGAGCGACTGGTCGAAGGTCTGCATGCCTTCCTGGAGGCTGCGGTCCATGGCGTCCTTCACCTCGTGGATCTGGCCGCGGCGGATCATGTCGCGGATCAGCGGCGTATTGAGCAGCACTTCCACCGCGGGCACGCGACGGCCATCCTTGCCGATCACCAGGCGCTGGCTTATCACCGCGCGCAGGTTCAGGGCCAGATTCATCAGCACGTTCTTGTGTGCCGATTCCGGGAAAAAGTTGAGGATGCGTTCCAGGGTCTGGTCGGCGTTGTTCGAGTGCAGGGTGGCCAGGCAGAGGTGGCCGGTCTCGGAGAAGGCGATGGCGGCCTCCATGGTCTCCGTGTCGCGGATCTCGCCGATCATGATGACGTCCGGCGCCTCACGCATCGCGTTCTTCAGCGCCTCGTGGTAGCTGTGGGTGTCCAGGCCCACCTCGCGCTGGTTCACGATCGACCGCTTGTGACGGTGCAGGTATTCGATCGGGTCCTCGATGGTGAGGATGTGGCCGGAGGTGTTCTGGTTGCGGTGGTCGATCATCGCCGCCAGGGTGGTGGACTTGCCCGAACCGGTGGCGCCCACGACCAGGATCAGGCCGCGCGGCTCCAAGACGAGCTCGCGGAAGATCGACGGCAGGCGCAGCTCTTCCAGCGAGGGGATCTCGCTCTTGATGGCGCGGATCACCATGCCGATCTCGCCGCGCTGCTTGAACACGTTGATGCGGAAACGCCCGGCTTCCTTCACGGCCAGGGCCATGTTCAGCTCCAGATCCCGCTCGAACTGGGGCACCTGGCCTTCGTCCATCAGGGAGTAGGCGATCTTCTTGACCATGCCCGCCGGCAAGCCGGTATTGCCGAGCGGATAGAGCTTGCCCTCCACCTTGATGTTCACCGGGGCGCCGGTCGTCAGGAACATGTCCGACGCGCCCTTGTCCACCATAAGCTTGAGGAAATAACCAATGTCCACCTAAACCCCCGGGTGTTCGCATTACAATCGAGACGAAGTCTCTCCAGACCCTGTATATCGACAATATCTCGCAAATCTGTAAGAGGAACGAGTGATGGTGCACATCTTGCCGTCGAACACCCTGTATCGGGGCCGCCGGCTCCTTGCCACGGCTACGCTAGGCCTTGCTTTCGCCACGCTGGCCGGTTGCGCCAGTACACCGCCGCCCAACGGCACCATGAACCAGGCCCTGGCCCAGCTCCAGGCCGCCCGCGACGCCGGGGCGGCCGATTACGCGCCGGTCGACCTCGACTATGCGCAGGGCAAGTTCTCCCAGGCCCAGAAGGCCATGGCGAACCGCAAGTACGACGATGCGGCCCTGTTGGCCGACGAATCCAGCGTGGACAGCGAACTTGCCCGCGCCAAGGCCCGCCTGGGCGCCGCCCGGGCCCAGAACCAGTCCAAGAGCAAGGAAAACTCGCGCATGCGCGTCGAGATGATCGACAACCACGCGAACGACACCGTGCCGATTCCCAGCAGCGTGCAGGAATCCGAGACGGTCCTGCCCGAAGCGACCAACAACGCCCCGCCGCCGGCTGCCGGTGGCGAGACCCAGCCCCTGAACGACCAGGGAGGCCGCTGACATGAAGCGATCGACCATCCTGTTTTCCGCCCTGGCCCTGGCCCTGGCCTTCTCGGCCGCCCCGGCGTTCGCCGCCACCGACGACCTCGACGTCCGTCGGCTGAATTCCAGCCTCGACCAGCTCTCCAGCGACCCGACCCTGGGCGGCTATGCGCAGTCCGAGCAGGCCCGCGCCCGCGAGGCCATCAACCAGCTGGCCCAGTTCAAACCCAAGGACAAGCAGCACCCGCATTACCTGTACCTCGCGGAGCGCCGCGTGGACATCGCCAAGGCGGCCGCCCAGCTCCAGGACGCCCAGTCGAAGAGCTCCCAGCTCGATCGCGAGCACGACGCCATCCTCCTGGAGGCCAGCCGCCTCGATGCCGAGATGGCGCGCCGCCAGCTCGAGCAGCAGCGCATGCAGAACCAGATGATCCAGGAAGAGGCCGCTCGCCTGCAGCAGCAGGGCGTCGAGTACTCGCAGGCGCTGGACCAGGCCAAGGCCGAGGGCGAAAAGGCCCGCCAGGTCGCCGCCGCCCAGGCAAAGGTGGCCAACGCGGCCAAGAAGCAGGCCGCCGTGGCCGAGGCCGCCGCCCGCGCGATGCGTGACCTGAACTCGTCCGACGGTGGCGCCCCGGCGAACACCCCGGCTACTAGCACCCCCAAGAAGTCGAAGAAATCCGGCGGCAACTGACCGCCGGCTCTTTCGGACCCATGCGCCCCGCGTGCGGCCGCCTGACAGGTGGTCGCACGCGGGGCGTACTTGTTTGATGTTGTGTAAGTGATTGCTTAAGAAACTGTTTTTTGGGCGAGGCTCTACGAAATTTCGCTCTTGCGCGCCCTCAATGAGCGGAGTAGCTTCGATCCCCCGTCACCGAAAAAACATGTGACGGGTCTTTCGGAGCATGCGTGACGTTCACCCAGGCACACCGCATCGCGATCCAACCTGCATCCGATGCGCAGCCGTGCCCGCATGGCTCCCCTCACGACCGGCCCGTCCGGGCCGGCCCCACCGCGAGGAGCATGGCTATGTTCGAAAACCAGCAGCGTGACGACGTCGAAAAGTTCATCCACAAGGATCCGGACACCCGTCGTCTCTATTTCCGTCACCAGGAACTCAACGACAAGCTCGATAACGCAGGTCGGGGGTGTCTAGCCCTCGGCGACGAGGAACTGACGCGGATGAAGCTGGAGAAGCTGCAGGCGAAGAATCAACTCCAGAGAATGTGGGATTCCTGGAGCGCACCGCGACACTGAATGTATTCCGCAGTACAGCAATGCGAGGAAAGGGCGCGGAAACGCGCCCTTTTTATTGTGCGTGCGCAGCAGGAACCTGACGGGGGTATCGCGGTCTTTGCTAGGGCTTTTCGCTTCGGCCGGAAGCCCGGCATCGCAAGGACGCGCGACCGCTTATCATGTGCGCCCTGAGCGCGGGGTCGAAGGGGCCCCGACAAACCAAGCAATGGAGTATCCATGAGTGTTCATGACAGCATCCTCGACCTGATCGGTCGCACCCCGATGGTGCGCGCCCAGCGCCTGGATACCGGCTGTTGCGAACTGTTCCTGAAACTGGAAAGCGCCAATCCGGGCGGTTCGGTGAAGGATCGCATCGGCATGTCGATGATCGAGGGCGCAGAGCGCGCCGGAAAGATCAAGCCGGGCGACACGCTCGTCGAAGGCACCGCCGGCAACACCGGTCTGGGCCTCGCCTTGGTTGCGCAGCAGAAGGGCTACCGCCTCATCCTCGTCGTGCCCGACAAGATGAGTCGCGAGAAGATCTTCAACCTCAAGGCGATGGGTGCCGAAGTGGTGCTTACTCGTTCCGACGTGGCCAAGGGTCATCCGGAGTATTACCAGGACATGGCCGAGCGTATCGCGCGCGAAACGCCGGGTGCCTATTTCATCAACCAGTTCGGCAACCCGGACAACCCCCTGGCCCATGTACTCACGACGGGTCCGGAGATTCTCGAACAGCTCGACGGCAAGGTCGATGCGATCGTGGTGGGTTGCGGTTCGTCCGGCACCATGAGCGGACTCACGGCGTACCTGAAGCAGCATTCGCCCAACACGGAAATCGTGCTCGCCGATCCGGTGGGGTCGATCCTCGCCCAGTACATCAACGAGGGCATCCTTTCCGAGAAGTCGGGATCGTGGATGGTCGAGGGCATCGGCGAGGACTTCCTGCCGTCGATCAGCGACTTCTCGCTCGTGAAGAAGGCCTATGCGATCTCCGACAAGGAGAGCTTCATGGCTGCGCGCGAGTTGCTCGGCAAGGAAGGCGTGCTCGGTGGCTCGTCCACGGGCACCCTGCTGGCCGCCGCGCTGAAGTACTGCAAGGAGCAGACCACGCCCAAGCGCGTGGTGACGCTGGTTTGCGATACGGGCAACAAGTACTTGTCGAAGATGTACAACGACTACTGGATGCTCGACAACGGCTTCCTTGAGCGCGAGCGTTATGGCGATCTTCGCGATCTCATCCTGCGCCCCTATGCCCAACGCGACACCGTCGTGATCAAGCCGGATGACATGCTCGTCACGGCTTATAACCGCATGAAGCTTTATGACGTGTCGCAGCTTCCGGTCATGGAGGGCGATCGTATCGTCGGCATCCTCGACGAATCCGACGTGCTGCTGCATGTGCACGCCGACGAGGCGAGGTTCCGCGATCCGGTGTCCACGGCGATGATCGCCTCGCCGGAAATGCTCCAGGTCACGTCGCCCATCGAGTCCCTCCTGCCCGTCTTCGAGAAGGGGCATGTCGCCATCGTCGTCGACGGCGAGCAGTTCCTGGGTCTCATTACGCGTATCGACCTGCTCAATTACCTGCGCCGCAAAGTCAACTAAAAAGGACACATCGCCATGTGTGGAATCGTCGCCGCCGTCGCGCAGCGTGACATCGCGCCCATCCTGATCGCCGGTCTCAAGGCCCTGGAGTACCGGGGCTACGACTCGGCCGGCATGGCCATCGCCGATGGCGGCGAGATCCGTCGCGTGCGGGCCAAGGGCAAGGTCCGCGAGATGGAAGCGCTCTACGACGCCGATCCGGTGCCGGGCGGCACCGGCATCGCCCACACCCGCTGGGCGACCCATGGCGTGCCCAGCGAGGCGAACGCGCACCCACATGTGCAGGGCCGCATCGCCATCGTCCACAACGGCATCATCGAAAACCACGCTTCCTTGCGCGACGCGCTGAAGGCCAAGGGACGCACCTTCCATTCGGAAACCGATACCGAGGTGATGGGCGCCGTCATCGATGAGCATGTCCAGGCCGGCAAGTCGTTGCGCGAGACGGTGACCGCCGCCGTGCGCGAATTGGAAGGCGCCTATGCCATCGCCGTGATGAGCCTTGACGAGCCCGAGCGCATTGTCGGTGCGCGGCGCGGTTGTCCGCTTCTGGTCGGCATCGGTATCGGCGAGCACTTCCTCGGTTCCGACGCCCAGGCGCTCATCAAGGTGACCAACCGGATGATGTACCTGGAAGAAGACGACATCGTCGAGATCACCCGTAACGGTGTCGAGGTGTTCGATATCCATGGCACCCCGGTCGATCGTGCGGCCCACGAAAGCGAGATCAGCGCCGACTCCGTCGAGCGCGGCGAGTATCGCCACTACATGCAGAAGGAAATCTTCGAGCAGCCGCGCGCCGTTGCGGACACGCTGGAAGGGCGCATCGGTCCCCATGGCGTGCTGCCGAACATCTTCGGTATCGACGCCGATCCGATCCTGGACAAGACTCGTGGCATCCATATCGTGGCCTGCGGCACGAGCTATCACGCAGGCATGGTCGCCAAATACTGGATCGAGGAGCTTGCCCGGATTCCGGTCGTGGTCGAAGTGGCCAGCGAATATCGCTATCGCGAGGTGGTGGTCCCGGAAAACACGCTATTTGTAGCGGTATCGCAATCGGGCGAAACGGCCGACACGCTGGCGGCCATGCGTGAGTCGCGTCGTCGCGGTTACCTCGCGACCTTCGCGATCTGCAACGTGCCCGAATCCTCGGTGGTGCGTGAATCCGACCTTCGTCTCATGACGCGGGCGGGTCCGGAAATCGGTGTGGCGTCGACCAAGGCTTTCACGACCCAGCTTGCCGCTTTCGCGCTGCTGGCGCTGGATCTTGGTCGTCGTCGTGGTCTTGATCATGCGAAGTACCTGGAGCACTGCCAGGAGCTCCAGTCGCTCCCGCGCTACATCGAGAACGCCCTGAAGAGCGAACCGCAGATCCTGGCCATCGCCGACCACTTCATCAGCAAGGCGCATGCCCTGTTCCTTGGGCGTGGCGCGCAGTATCCGGTGGCCTTGGAAGGTTCCCTCAAGTTGAAGGAAATCTCCTATATCCATGCCGAGGCCTATCCGGCGGGTGAGCTCAAGCATGGCCCCTTGGCGCTGGTGGACGAGAACATGCCGATCGTCGCGGTGGCGCCGAATGGTCCGTTGCTCGACAAGCTGAAGTCGAATCTCCAGGAGGTTCGTGCGCGCGGCGGTGAGCTCATTGTGTTCGCCGACGAGCGGGCAGAGATGGACGATGGCACGCAGCATGTCGCCATGGTTCGCGTGGACGGCGGTGGCGACCTCATCGCACCTGCCGTTTTCACCATCCCGCTTCAGTTGCTGGCGTACCACGTTGCCGTGCAGCGCGGCACGGATGTCGATCAGCCGCGCAACCTCGCGAAGTCGGTGACGGTGGAATAAGTGAGGGCCGCGGAGCGCGTTCAGCGCTCCGCGGCATCCAGCACCCGGTCGAGTTCATCGCGCCAGTCGGGCATCTGAAAATCGAAGGTGCTCGTGAAGCGATGGGAATCGAGCACCGAATAGGGGGGGCGCCGCGCTGGCGTCGGATAGACGCTCGTAGCGACGCGTTCGACGCGAGGCATCGCGGTAAGCAGGTTTCTCCGTGCGGCTCCTTCCATGATGGCGCTGGCAAACCCATGCCATGTGGTTTGGTTGCCGCAAACGAGGTGGTAAACGCCACTGGCGTCGGCCTTGCCGTGCATTTCGTTTTCCGCGACGCGACGCGTCGCCCGTGCGATGAACGAGGCGCTGGTGGGGCATCCGAACTGGTCATCCACCACGCGCAAGTGATCGCGTTCGCCGGCAAGGCGCAACATGGTGGTCAGGAAATTGCGTCCACGCAGGCTGTAAACCCAGGCGGTCCGCAGGATGACATGGTCCGCACCACTGGAAGCGAGGGCCTGCTCGCCGGCCAGTTTGCTCCGGCCGTAGGCATTGAGGGGAGCCACCGGATCGCTTTCGCGATAGGGCCTGCGGGATTGGCCATCGAAAACGTAGTCGGTCGAGTAGTGGATCACTCTCCCGCCCCAGCCTGCGGCGAGGCGACCCAGTAGCCCGGGAAGCTCACCGTTCACCTGCGTCGCCGTCGCCTCGTCCGTTTCGGCGGCATCGACGGCGGTATAAGCCGCCGCGTTCACGATGAGCGATGGACGGTGTGCCTGGAGCAGGGCGGTCACCTCCCCGGGCAGGGAGAGATCGCATGCGAGATCGTCGCCCCGTCCCTGTCGGGTCACGGCTCGGAGGGGCCCGAGCGACGCGAGCTCGGTCCTCAGATGCCAGCCAAGCTGTCCGTCGGCGCCGAGTAGCAGGATCGTCATGGTTGCCAGATGGGCAGGCGGTCGGGCGGCAGTTCCGCAAGGAGCGGGGCGCCCCGATCCTTTGCCGAAAGTTCCGGCGCGGACACCGGCCAGTCGATGGCGAAGGTGGCGTCATTCCAGCGAATGGCGACATCTGCCGAATGGTCGTAGAGGGTGGTGCACTGGTAGGAAAAGGTCGCCATCTCGGACATGACGCAGAATCCGTGTGCATAGCCCGGCGGAATCCAGAGGTGACGCCTGTTCGCGGCGGATAGCATCACGGCGACATGCCGGCCAAGGGTCGGCGAGCCGGCCCTGATGTCTACGGCGACGTCGTAGACCTCGCCTTCGGATACGCTGACGAGCTTGCCTTGCGGATTCGGCCACTGGTAGTGGAGGCCACGAAGCACCCCGCGCCGGGAGCGCGAGACATTGGTCTGAACGAAGCTTGCGTGGATGCCATGCGCAGCGAATTTTGCCTGGTGGAAGCTTTCGTAGAAATAGCCGCGATCGTCACCGTGGACGGTGGGTTCGACGATGACGATATCGGGCAGATCGGTGGGTATGAATTTCATGTGGAGGAAGATGCTTGGGCAAGGCGCAGGAGGTATTGACCGTAGCCGACCTTGGACAACGGTGCGGCGAGGCGGAGCAACTGCTCACGGTCGATCCAGCCATGATCGAAGGCGATTTCCTCGGGACAGCAGACCTTCAGGCCCTGACGGTTCTCGATGGTCTGGATGAAGTTACCGGCTTCCATGAGCGATTCGTGGGTGCCCGTGTCGAGCCACGCGTGGCCACGACCCAACTGTTCCAGGTGCAATTGCCCCATGCCGAGGTAGCGTCGGTTGAGGTCGGTGATTTCCAGTTCGCCGCGTGCTGAGGGTGACAGTTCGGCGGCATAGGACGGCGCGTGGCCGTCATAGAAGTAGAGGCCGGTCACGGCATAGTTCGAACGTGGAACGGCGGGCTTTTCCTCGATGTCCACGACTTTTCCGTTCGCATCGAAGCTGGCTACACCGTAGCGCTGGGGGTCGCGCACCCAGTAGCCGAAGACAGTGGAGCCCAAGGCGCGCGCATCGGCATGGCGCATGCGCTCGGTAAGGCCCTCGCCGTAAAAGATGTTGTCACCCAGTACCAGGCAGCTCGGCGCGCCGTCGAGAAAATCCCTGCCGATGATGAAGGCCTGGGCCAGGCCATCGGGCGATGGCTGCACGGCGTAGGTGATGTGGATGCCCCACTGCGATCCATCGCCGAGCAGGCGCTGGAACATCGGCTGCTCATGGGGGGTGTTGATGACCAGGATGTCCCGGATGCCCGCCAGCATGAGCGTGCCCAGCGGGTAGTAGATCATCGGCTTGTCGTAGACGGGCAAAAGCTGCTTGCTGATGCCCTGCGTGATGGGATACAGCCGGGTCCCCGAACCGCCTGCGAGGATGATGCCCTTGCGTTGCTTCATTGACCCAGTCGCTCCAGTCGGTAACTGCCGTCGAGGATGCCGTTTACCCAGGATTGGTTGTCCAGGTACCAGTCGACGGTACGGGCCAGTCCGCCCGTGAAGTCGTGGCGAGGTGCCCAACCCAGTTCGCGACGAGCCTTGCCGGCGTCGATGGCGTAGCGCCGGTCGTGTCCGGGGCGGTCGCGGACGAAGCGGATCAGGGTCTCGCGCGGCGTGTTCGTGGGAACCCGTTCGTCGATGAGCGCGCACAGCGTACGGACCACATCGATGTTGCTGCGTTCGCTGTCGCCACCGACGCAGTAGGTCTCGCCGGGTATGCCCCTGGCAAGGGCGTGCTCGATGGCCTCGCAGTGATCCTCGACGAACAGCCAGTCGCGAACGTTCTGGCCGTCGCCATACACCGGCAGTTCCTCGCCGGCGAGGGCCTTCTGGATCACGAGTGGGATGAGCTTCTCGGGAAACTGATAAGGGCCGTAGTTGTTCGAGCAGTTCGTGGTGACCGTCGGCAGCCCATAGGTATGGTGAAAGGCACGCACGAGGTGGTCGGACGCGGCCTTGGATGCCGAATAGGGCGAGTTGGGCGCGTAGGGCGTGGTTTCCGAGAACCGGCCTTCGGCGCCGAGCGATCCGTAGACTTCGTCGGTGGACACGTGCAGGAAGCGAAACGTCGTGGCTGCCTTACCTTCCAGGGTGCGCCAGTAGTCGCGGGCCTCCTCGAGCAGGCCCAGGGTGCCGCTGACGTTGGTCTGTATGAATGCGGCCGGCCCGTCGATGGAGCGATCCACGTGGGATTCGGCGGCAAAATTCACTACGGCGTCGGGTCGATGGCTGTCGAACAGGCCGCGCAAGGTATCGCGGTCACCGATATCGCCATGCACGAAGACGTGCTGCCGATGTCCGGCCACGGGCGCCAGGGTGGCCAAGTTCCCGGCGTAGGTCAGCTTATCGAGATTGATGACGCGTTGACCTGCGGCAATCGCCCGAAGGACGAAGTTGCCGCCAATGAATCCGGCTCCGCCGGTAACCAGTAATGTCGACATGATGGGCCTTGGCATGCCCGGTGCCTCTGGAGGCCGCGGGCGATCCGTTCATTATGGGCCAAGAGCCTCGGGCACCGTACATGTGTGCGGAAGAGCATTATGAACAGCATTTTCAGTCGCCGGAGCCGGAAATGACGCAAGGCGCTAATATGGGCGCTTTATCGCCGAATCCTTCTTGGGTCGGTGGACCTAATTAAAGGTAAATCAATGACTTCCAAGAAAGCTGCGCGAGTCATGGGTCTCGGTACCCGAGCCATTCACGCGGGCCAGCATCCCGATCCTTCGACGGGGGCCATCATGACCCCGATTTATGCCACGTCGACGTATGTGCAGGCCAGTCCCGGCAAGCACAAGGGGTACGAGTACTCGCGCACGCAAAATCCGACGCGCATGGCCTACGAGCGTTGCGTCGCCGATCTGGAAGGCGGCGTGGCGGGCTTTGCGTTCGGTTCTGGCCTGGCAGGCGCCGCCACGGTGTTGGACATGCTGGAGACCGGCAGCCACGTCATCGCCATGGACGACCTCTACGGCGGTACCTATCGGCTGTTCGAGCGGGTGCGCCGACAGTCGGCAGGGCTGGATTTCTCCTTCGTCGATCTGAATGACACCGCGGCCCTCAAGGCCGCGTTGAAGCCGAACACGCGGATGATCTGGGCCGAGACGCCCACCAACCCGATGCTCAAGCTGGTGGATCTGGCGAAGCTGTCGGCGTTTGCGAAGAAGCATGGCCTGATCCTGGTGGTGGACAACACCTTCTGCTCGCCGATGCTCCAGCGCCCGATCGAATTCGGCGCGGATCTCGTGCTGCATTCGGCCACCAAGTACCTCAACGGCCATTCCGATATGGTCGGTGGCATCGTCGTGGCCGCGAATGCCGACATGGCCGAGCGCATGGCATTTCTGCAGAATTCCGTGGGTGCCGTCGCCGGCCCGTTCGACTCGTTCCTGGCCATGCGCGGCCTGAAGACCCTGCACCTGCGCATGAAGGCCCACTGCGAGTCGGCGCTGGACATCGCGCGCTGGCTCGAGAAGCACTCGGCCATCGAGCGGGTGATCTACCCGGGCCTGAAGTCCCACCCCCAGCACGCCCTGGCTCGCCGACAGATGGACGGTTTTGGCGGCATCATTTCCGCCGAAGTGAAGGGCGGCATTCGTGCTGCTCGCAAGATGCTCGAGCGCTGCGAGATCTTCGCTCTCGCGGAATCCCTGGGCGGTGTCGAAAGCCTGATCGAACACCCGGGGATCATGACGCATGCGTCGATCCCTCCCGCTACGCGCAAACGTCTGGGCATCAGCGACGGGCTGATCCGTCTGTCGGTGGGCGTGGAGGATATCGAGGACTTGAGGACGGAACTCACTCATGCGCTTGCTCGCTGATCTCCCGGTTATGGACGGCATGGTCCTGCCGGGAGGACAGGCATGAACGAATTGCTGCGTTCTGTATGGCGATACCGCCATTTCATCCTGTCGTCGGTGAAGAACGACCTCAAGGCACGCTTTGCCCGGAGCCGGTTGGGTGCGGCATGGATGGTCCTGCAGCCGCTGGCCCAGGTAGCGATCTACTCGCTGGTGCTGTCCCGCGTCATGGGCGCCAAACTGCCTGGCATCACCAATCAGTACGCCTATTCCATCTACCTGATGTCGGGCATGCTGGCGTGGTCGTTGTTTGTCGAAGTCGTGCAGCGGTCGCTCACCCTGTTCGTGGACAACGGCAACCTGATGAAGAAGATATTCTTCCCGCGTGCCTGTTTGCCGTTCATCGCCATAGGGTCGGCCTTGGTCAGCAACGCTTTGCTCTTCGTGGCGACCGTGGCCATTTTCGCCCTGGTCGGTCATTTTCCGTCGTCCGGCCTGTTGTGGCTGCCGCTGCTCGTGGCGGTTAACGTGGCTTTTTCACTGGGCCTCGGTTTATTGCTGGGCGTGATCAACGTATTTGTTCGCGACGTCGGCCAAGTCATGGCCGTGGTGCTGCAGCTGTGGTTCTGGATTACGCCCATCGTCTATATGCCCAGCATCCTCCCTCATGGGTTCGGCCAAATCATCGCGGCGAATCCGATGTATTACATCGTGGGCGGCTTCCAGGACGTCATGCTCTTCGACCGCACGCCCGATCTGGTGGCGCTCGGCTGGACGGCCCTGGGCTCGTTGGTGCTGTTGGCCCTGGCGTTCATGATGTTCCGCAAGGCCGCTCCTGAGATGGTCGACGTTCTATGATCGATGCCGTTCTTGAAGTTAAGTCGCTCGGCAAGGCCTTTCGCGACTACGGTAGCGAATTAAAGCGTTTCGCCTCCTGGTTCGGCGCCCACGTAACACCGAAGGCAGAGCATTGGGTCATCCGGGACATCTCGTTTTCGGTGGGCCGCGGTGAAGCTATCGGCATCGTCGGCCAGAACGGCGCGGGCAAGAGCACCCTGCTGAAACTGATCACTCGCACGCTCATGCCCAGCGAGGGCACGGTATCGGTGCATGGGCGTATCGCGGCCATTCTCGAACTTGGCATGGGATTCAGCCCGGATCTCACCGGTCGTCAGAATGTGTACCACGCCGCCGGACTCATGGGGTTCACCCGCGAGCAGATCGATCGGGCGATGCCCGAGATCGAGGCGTTCGCGGAAATCGGCGATTACTTCGACGAGTACGTTCGCACGTATTCCAGCGGCATGCAGATGCGCGTGGCGTTCAGTGTGGCTACGGCATTTCGTCCCGATATCCTGATCGTCGACGAGGCGTTGTCGGTGGGCGACGCCTATTTCCAGCATAAATGTTTCAAGCGCATCAAGGAATTTCGTGAGCAGGGCACGAGTCTGATGATCGTGTCCCACGACAGCGGCGCGATCCAGAACATGTGCGATCGCGCCATTCTCCTGCAGTCCGGTCGTGTCTTGAAGGACGGTGATCCGGTCGAGGTCATGGATGCCTATAACGCGCTCATCGCCGAGCGCGAAAACAGCACGATGAAGGTCGAACGCCTGGAATCCGGGCAGTTGCAGACGACCAGCGGCACGCTTGAGGCGGTTGTGGAGTCGATCCGCATCCATTCGGAAAGCGGCGAGCCCATCGAATTCATCGACGTGGGGCAGCCCGTCGAATTGCATATCGATGTACGACTCCATGCGGATATCCCGAGGCTGGTCATGGGGTATCTGATCAAGGATCGGCTCGGACAATCCATATTCGGAACCAATACGCACCATACGAAGCAAGTTGTTGAAAACGCGCGGGCCGGGCAGGCGGTCCGATATGTCGCGCGATTCCCCATGAACCTCGGTCCCGGTACGTACTCGATCTCGACGGCACTCGTCAGTACCGATACGCACCTGGTGGACAATTACGAATGGCGTGATCTGGCCCTGATCTTTACCGTGGCCAATCACTCCCATCCGCATTTCGTGGGTAACGCGTGGCTGCCACCCCATATCGATGTGACGCCCTGCCCATGACATTCGTGAGTTACGCCCAGAATTTCGAAGATGTGATGCTTCGACGTGCCCTCGGGCACGTCGAGCACGGTTTCTATGTGGACGTGGGTGCGCAGCACCCGGTCAAGGATTCCGTGACCAAGGCTTTTTCGCTGCGTGGTTGGCGAGGCATCAATATCGAACCGGTGAAGCACTGGTTCGACATGCTCGCCGCCGATCGGCCGCACGATATCAACCTCAACCTGGCGGTTGCCGAGTCCGAGGGTGTCCTCGACCTGTTCGAAGTCGAGGGCACCGGCCTGTCCACAACCGACCCGGCGTTTGCGGAGCGACATCGAAGTGAAGGGCGCGAGGTCATCGCCCATAGCGTTCCCACGATGACTCTCGACCACATCTTCGACGAGTACCGCGTCGGCGAGGTGCACTTCCTCAAGGTCGACTGCGAGGGTGCGGAGCGCACCGCGCTGGCATCCTGCTCCCTTGCAACGGTTCGCCCCTGGATCGTCGTCGTGGAAGCGACCCTGCCCAACAGCCAGGTCAGCGTACATGAGCAGTGGGAGTCGCTACTGGTGGATCGTGGCTACATTCACGCCTACAACGACGGTCTGAATCGATACTACGTTGCCGAAGAACGACGTGAGTTGCTTCCGTCCTTCGCATTGCCACCCAATGTCTTCGACGACTTCGTGCGCGTCGAGGATGGCCAGGCGCACGATGGACTGAACGAGGCGCACGTAAGACTCCGGGCCGCCCTCGTCGACGCGGCGGAGGCACGTAGTACTTCCGCGTCGTTGGCCCAGCACCTGAATCACCTCGATGCGCAGCATGGGCAGTGGCGAGAGACCGAGCATGCCGAACGGGTGGCCGTCACCCAGGAACGCGATGCGCTGGCGGCCTCTCTCGCGGACACGGAATCGCGCCTGCGCCAAGCGGAACAAAGCCGCGCGGAAGCTTACCGACGTGCCGCTTCGTCCTCATCCGCGACGGAGAATGAGCAGGTCGATGAACTGCTGCGCCGGCAACACGAGCTGATCAGGACGACGGAAGCGCTGAGGGTCGCCTGCGAAGAGCGCGACCGCCATATCGCGTCGCTGATTTCCAGCACCTCGTGGCGCATCACGGCTCCCATGCGCTGGGTGCGGATCGTCATCGGCCGTGCCGTGAGAATCCTCTGGTCCGTGGCCCGCCCTTCCGTGGCGCGGATCGCGCGTGCCTTGCGACCGGCTGCCCGGAAGGCGCTTGATATTCCCGTCGTGCGATCGGCGGCACGCGTACTTGTCCATCCGGACTCGCGCATCGGACGCCGTGTCCGGATATTCCTGTTTCCGCAATCGGTGGCGAACCCGGTCGCCGTGCCATTGGCGCCTTCGGAAGAAGCCGCCGCCGTGGAAAAAATGTTGCGTCGAGCCATCAACCGGCAACGTCGGTAAGTGCTTATCGTCCTTGGAGGTATATGCGAGTTGTAGTCGATCTGCAGGCATGTCAGTCCCCGGATGGTCGCATCCGGGGTGTGGGGCGTTATTGCCTTTCCCTGACCACCGCGCTGGCTCGCCAGAGCCGGGACCACGAGTTGTGGATCGCGGTAAACGGGGCCATGCCGGAATCGGTCGGCAACATCCGCGATATGTTCACGGGGATCGTGCCTCCCGAGCGGATCGTCGCCTGGGAAGGACTGTCGCCGACGGCATCGATGTATGCGGAGAACCACGAACGCTCGCGGGTGGCCGAACGTTTGAGGGAGGCCTTCCTCGAATCGCTTCAGGCGGACGTCGTCCTGACCGCGAGCATGGTCGATGGGTTTGTCGACTCCGTCGTCACCTCGGTGGCGGAGCGCTCCGGTGCGCTGCAGGTCGCGATCCTGTTCGACCTCATACCGCTATTGCTTCCCGATACCTATCTCGTGAAGGAAGGACAGTCGGCATGGTACATGCGCAAGGTCGATCATCTGCGTCGCTGCGATCTCCTCCTGGCGATTTCCGAATCGGCGCGCGGAGAAGCGATTCGCATGTTGGACACCAATCCGGACGATGTGGTGAACATCTCGGCCGCCGTAGGATCCGATTTCCGCAAGTCGCCGGTTCCCGTCACCACGTCCGCCGTGGGGCATAAATACGGCATCGGAAAATCGTTTGCCATGTATGCGGGTGGCTTCGATCCGCGAAAGAACCTGGTGGCGTTGGTGAAGGCCTATGCCGCACTTCCGTCCGCCGTTCGCGCCGGCCATCAGCTCGTGATGGTAGGCAATATCGATACGGTCGAGTTCGACGAATTGGTCAGGGTGCGCGACGCGGTGGGTCTGTCGGCCGACGAACTGGTGTTCACGGGGTTCGTGTCGGATGCGGAACTGGTGCGTCTTTACAATGCCTGTTCGCTCTATGTCTTTCCGTCCACCCATGAAGGATTCGGCCTTCCGGCACTCGAGGCCATGGCCTGTGGAGCGGTAGTCATCGGTTCCTCCACGACCAGTCTTCCGGAAGTCATTGGCGTCGAGGAAGCTCTTTTCGATCCCAGGGACATCTCGGCGATCACGGCGAAGGTGCTGCAGGGTCTCACCGACGAGCCGTTCCGGGAGCGCATGCGCGAACATGCATCCGTCCAGGCCACGCGTTTTTCCTGGGAGGCATCGGCGGAAAAAGCCTGGGACGCCATGGAAGACGCGATACGACATCGATCCCGTGCACCGGAGCAGGAGCTTCCGACACGAAGCGCATCGGTGGTGGCGCTCCTTGCCGAATCACCGGTGGATCCGGCTTGCGTCGCTCAGGCGCTGGGCTATGTTCCTGGACGCGTCGAGCTGTTCTGCAAATCGCGCTCCTCCGGAGCTTCCGATGGTGTACGTGGCGCCGCGCTGGCCGCCTTCCATGCCGCCGCCTTCGACGATGTCGTCGTGCATCTTTCAGACTCCTTGGACGGTGCGGACCTGCTGGCCATGGTCCGAGACGTTCCCGCCACGCTTGTGCTGGCCTCCGATCGTGTCTCACAGGTCTTCAAGGCCCTGGCTTCCGCTGAGCCGGCTCTTCTGGCGTCGATGCTCTACCGATGGGGTGGGTATCGTGCCTTGGACGTTCTCGCCGCGGCGGATACCTCAGGGTTTGTCGATATTCCCTCGGAGGTGCTGGGGTATGGCGATGTCGCATGGTCCCTGGCCGTGTCCGGCGTAACCCGCTCGACGGGGACGCTGGTCGCCGACGTGGTGTCGTTGCCAGGGGTGTCGCGCTGGTCGCCCGAGGAAGTGACCCGACTGGCCATGGCGATCGCAGCCAACGAAGCGCCACGGTGCCACCTGCGCACGCTCTATGTCGACATATCCCACCTGGTGACGGAGGATGCGAAAACGGGCATCCAGCGCGTCGTCAGGCATATCGTCGCCGAGCTGCTCGCCACTCCGCCGGAAGGTTATCGGGTGGAGCCGATCTACATTCAACCGGATGGCGTGTTCCGCTACGCGCGTTCGTATTGCGTGCAGCGATTCCATCCGGATATCAGGTTGCCTGAGGATGCGCCGGTCCAGTTCAGACCGGGCGACGTATTCGTTGGGCTGGATCTCGCCGCTCACCTGGTGCCCTATCTCAGGGATACCTACGTGCGGATGCGCAGCCGTGGCGTCGATATTCATTTCGTCGTTTACGACCTGCTGCCGCTGCTCCGCCCTGATTGCTTCGATCAAGCGGGGTTGCCGACGTTTCGCCTTTGGTATGAAGCCATCGCGGAGCTATCCGATGGCATCATCTGCATTTCGAGGACAGTCGCTGAGGAGTTCCGGCATTGGCTGCCCCAGGCCATGCCCGTGCGCGGCCGGCCATTGCGGATCGGCTGGTTCCATCTCGGTGCGGACCTCGTGCCGACCGCATCGCAGGAAGATGTCGATGGCGTGCTGCCTTTCGATCTTGGCGGCAAGCCCACCTTCCTCATGGTGGGAACCATCGAACCTCGCAAAGGGCACGCGCAGACCGTGGAGGCTTTCGAAGCGCTCTGGGCTCGTGGGCACGAGGTCAACCTGGTCCTGATCGGCAAGCCTGGCTGGCGGGTGGACGAATTGGTCAACCGACTGCGCAAGCATGACGAGGCGGGCAGGCGGCTCTTCTGGCTCGAACGGGCCGACGACTCCCAGCTCATCGCCATGTACCAGACGGCATCCGCCCTCCTGGCGCCATCGGAGGGCGAAGGGTTCGGTCTGCCGTTGATCGAGGCGGCCCAGTACGGGCGACCGATCATCGCCCGCGACCTTCCGGTTTTCCAGGAAGTAGCGGGCGAGCATGCCCACTATTTCTCGGGCACGGACGCGGCACCGATGGCGGATGCGATCGAGCGTTGGCTGGAGCTTTTCGCCAAGGGCGCCCATCCCCAGTCCTCCGGGCTACCCTGGTTGACCTGGGCACAAAGCGCCCGCCAACTGGCAGACGTCGCCGTCGGCGGGCAATGGCACGACTCCTGGTCACCAGGGAGCGTGCGTCGTTTCGCGGCCTCCGATTACCGAGCCGAGGCCACGGTCGGTTCTTTGGCCAGGGGGCGGCGTTCCTCCAGCCAGGTGCCAGGGCTGCTCTATGGCACCCCGACGTTCGCCATGAGCGCCGGCAACTATGAAATCGTCATCATGGGAAGCAGGGAAGGGGGCGGCTCGGCGTGGGTGGACGTCGAGGCCCATGGCGGAGCCTGGCGAATGGCCTCCGCCGCATTGACCGCCGGGGAGGGGCTGATCGGTCGCGTCGCCGTCGGGGTTCACGAGGACGTACGCGACCTTCGAATCCGGATCATGGTGGACGCAGGCGCCTCCGTTACGTTCGAAAGCGTTGAAATATCAGCGACTTGATCGGCGGCACCTACCTACGTACTGGACTTGAGTCGCTTAAAGCCGTCATGGACAATAGTGACTCAGAAAAATCAATTATTTGCAGCGACGGATACTGATGAAAACAGCATTGATCACCGGAATTTCGGGCCAGGACGGCGCCTACCTCGCGGAACTGCTCCTCGAGAAGGGCTACCGCGTCTACGGTACCTATCGGCGCACGAGCTCGGTCAACTTCTGGCGTATCGAAGAGCTGGGTATCCAGAACCATCCGAACCTCGAGCTGGTCGAATTCGACCTGACCGATGGCGGCTCGGCGATTCGTCTGCTGCAACAGACGGGAGCCACCGAGGTTTATAACCTCGCTGCCCAGAGCTTCGTCGGCGTGTCGTTCGATCAGCCTGCGACTACCGCGGCCATCACCGGCGTGGGGGCCCTGCATCTGCTCGAGGCCATTCGGATCGTCAACCCGAAAATCCGCTTCTACCAGGCGTCGACGTCCGAGATGTTTGGCAAGGTGCAGGCCGTTCCCCAGAAGGAAGACACGCCGTTCTATCCGCGTAGCCCGTACGGCGTGGCCAAGCTTTACGCCCACTGGATCACCGTGAACTATCGCGAGTCCTACGGCATCTTCGGTTCCAGCGGCATCCTCTTCAATCACGAATCGCCGCTGCGCGGACGTGAGTTCGTGACTCGCAAGATTACCGACGCGGTAGCCAAGATCAAGCTGGGCAAACAGGACGTGCTCGAACTGGGCAATCTGGACGCCAAGCGTGACTGGGGTTTCGCCAAGGAGTACGTCGAAGGCATGTGGCGCATGCTGCAGGCCGATGAGCCGGACACGTTCGTGCTGGCCACCAATCGGACGGAAACCGTTCGCGACTTCGTGACGCTGGCCTTCAAGGCGACCGGTATCGAAATCGAATGGAAGGGCAAGGACGAAAACGAAACCGGCACCTGCAAGCAGACCGGTAAGATCCTGGTCCGTATCAACGCCAAGTTCTATCGCCCCGCGGAAGTGGAATTGCTGATCGGCGATCCCGCGAAGGCCCACGCCAAGCTCGGCTGGAAGCCGGAAACCTCACTCGAACAGCTTTGCCAGATGATGGTCGAGGCCGATCTTCGCCGGAACGAACGTGACGCTTCGTTCTGATCATCCCCCCGGCCGCGTGCTGGTCACGGGGCAGCGGGGATTCACCGGCAAGTATGTCACCGCCGCCCTCCGGGCGGCGGGGCACGAGGTGTTCGGCCTGTCCACGCGGCCCGGCGATCCCGACGCGCCTGGCGTCGATCTCCTGGATCGCGCGGCGGTGCGTCAAGCGATCGACCAGGTGGCGCCGGATACCGTCGTCCACCTGGCCGCCATCGCTTTCGTCGCGCACGGCGACGCGGAAGAGATGTACCGCACCAACGTCGTGGGTACGCGCAATCTGCTGGAAGCATTGGCCGCTCAGGGCTCGCGACCGCGAGCTGTGCTGTTGGCCAGTAGCGCCAATATCTACGGAAACAGCGACGTCGAGTTGCTCGACGAAGCCGTCGCGGCGTCGCCGGCGAATGATTACGCGGTGAGCAAGCTCGCCATGGAGTACATGGCCCGTCTGTGGATGGATCGACTCCCCATCACGCTGGCTCGTCCGTTCAACTACACCGGTGTGGGTCAGGCCGAGAACTTCCTGCTGCCGAAGATCGTTTCGCACTTCCAGCGGCGCGAGAAAGTCATCGAGTTGGGCAATATCGATGTCGCCCGCGATTTTCAGGATGTGCGTTTCGTCGCCGACGCATACGCCAGGCTTCTGGGAGCCGATGCCGCCGGTCTTGCCGTCAACCTGTGCTCGGGCACCTCTGTGTCATTGATGCAGGTGATCGAGATGATGCAGGAGATCGCGGGTTACGAGATCGAGGTCAAGGTGAATCCGGCGTTCGTTCGCGGCAACGAGGTCGCCCGACTCACGGGAGACAATCGTCGCCTGCGCGGCCTGATCGGTCCTCTCGACATCATTCCTCTGCGTACCACCTTGGAGTGGATGTACGCGACCCCTTCGCCCGCGCGTTGACGCGCCAAGGATAGATCCATGAAGTGTTTCAAGGCCTACGACATCCGTGGTCGCGTGCCCGATGAACTGAATGCCGATATCGCCTATCGCATCGGTCGCGCTTTCGCCCGGACGGTGGATGCGGGCGATGTGGTAGTTGGCTACGATATTCGCATCGACAGCCCGACCTTCGCCGCGGAAATCGCTCGGGGCCTCGCCGACGAGGGGCGCAACGTCATCGACATCGGCCTGTGCGGAACGGAGGAGGTCTACTTTCAGACCGCCCATCGCGGCGTGGCAGGCGGCATCATGGTGACGGCCAGCCATAATCCGATCGACTACAACGGCATGAAGCTGGTTCGCGAGAACGCCCGGCCGATCAGCGGCGATTCGGGTCTGCGCGATATCGAGCGTATGGTAGAGGACAACGCGTTCGAGGCGCCGACGCTCTCGCGAGGCGAGATACGCATCGACCACGACAAGACCGCCTATATCGAGCACTTGCTGGGATATATCGACCCGACGCAACTGCGCCCCCTCAAGATCGTCGTGAACGCGGGCAACGGTGGCGCCGGTGCAGTCGTCGATCTGCTGGAGAAACATCTGCCGTTTACTTTCGTTCGGGTCAACCACGAGCCGGACGGTACCTTTCCCAACGGTATTCCCAATCCGCTTCTTCCGGAAAATCGCGACGCGACCGCAAGGGCGGTCATCGCATCGGGAGCGGACATGGGAATCGCCTGGGATGGTGATTTCGATCGTTGCTTCCTTTTCGACGCGAAAGGTGGCTTTATCGAGGGCTACTATATCGTCGGTCTGCTGGCCGCCCAGTTGCTCGAAAAGCATCCGGGTGCCCGGGTCATCCACGATCCTCGACTGACCTGGAATACGGTGGACATGGTCGCGGCGGCCGGTGGCATCGCGGTGGAAAGCAAGACCGGGCATGCCTTCATCAAGGAGCGCATGCGGGCCGAAGACGCCGTATACGGCGGCGAAATGAGCGCCCACCATTACTTCCGCGATTTTGCCTACTGCGATTCGGGAATGATTCCTTGGCTGTTGGTCGCGGAGCGAGTCGCCAGGTCGGGCGTCTCGCTGGAAGCCATGCTGGCGGCACGAATGGCTGCCTACCCCTGCAGCGGCGAGATCAATTTCCGGGTTCAGGACGCGGTGGCGACAGTGGCTCGCGTCGTCGAGCGCTATCGTCCTCAGGCGCAGACCGAAGAGAACATCGACGGTGTCAGCATGTCGTTCGGGACGTGGCGTTTCAACCTGCGCTCATCCAATACCGAACCATTGCTTCGTCTTAATGTCGAAGCGCGTGGCGATGAGGAGCTCATGCGTGCTCGTACCGCCGAACTGCGGGAACTCATCGGTGGCGAGCCTGCCTGATCCCCGATGAGGTGAAAAAAAGGCGGCCCGTTGGGCCGCCTTTTTTTATGCCCGAAATCAGGCGCGTCCGTAAACATCCTCGAAGCGCACGATATCGTCTTCGCCCAGATAGCTTCCGGACTGTACTTCAATGAGTTCGAGGGGGACCTTGCCGACGTTGCGCAGGCGATGGGTCACGCCGAGAGGAATGTACGTGCTCTGGTTTTCGGTGAGCAGGAATACCTTTTCGCCGCAGGTGACTTCGGCCGTACCCGAAACGACGATCCAGTGTTCGGCGCGATGGTGGTGCATCTGAAGGCTGAGCACGGAGCCCGGCTTGACCACGATACGCTTGACCTGGAAGCGCTCTCCCATGTCGATGGAATCGTAGCTGCCCCACGGGCGGTAGACCTGCCGATGAGCGAGATGTTCGCTACGCCCCGTACGATTCAACGTGTCCACGATCTTCTTGACATGCTGCACTTTGTCGCGTGAAGCGACGAGCGTGGCGTCGGGACTGGTAATGACAACCACATCGTCCAGTCCCACCGTGGCTATCAGATGGCGATCATGGGAACGTACCAGGCTGTTGCGCGTGTCGTGGGCAATGACGTCACCTTGCGTCGCGTTGCCATCGTCATCCTTCGCGGAGGCCTCCCAGAGAGCGGACCATGAGCCAATGTCGCTCCAGCGGCAACTGACCGGCACAACGGCTGCATGAGCGGTCTTCTCCATCACGGCATAGTCAATGGAATCTTCGGGGACGGCCACCATGGCGTCCTTGTCGAAGCGTACAAAATCGAGATCCGGCTGCGCCGTAGTGAAGACCTTGCGTGCCGCATCGTGGATCGAGGGCGAGTGCTTTTGCAGTTCTTCCAGGTACCGGCTCGCCTTGAATAGGAACATGCCGGAGTTCCAATCGAAATCACCGCTGGTGACGTAGGCCTGGGCGGTTTCCGCGTTGGGTTTTTCGACGAACTGGGCGACTTTGTATCCGTCGGCGGATACGGCTTCCGCACGCTTGATGTAGCCGAAACCGGTCTCGGGGGCTTCCGGACGGATACCGAAGGTGACCAACCATCCATCGGTCGCCAGCGGTGTGGCACGACGGACAGCGTCGACAAAGCTGCCTTCGTCACCGATGAGGTGGTCGGCAGGAAGCACAAGGATGATGGCCTCGGAGTCATGCGAAGCCGCCTGCATGGCCGCCAGGGCGATGGCGGGAGCCGTGTTTCTTGCGGCGGGCTCCAGCAGGATCGCGGCGCCGTCGATGCCCAGCTCCTGGATCTGTTCGGCCACCGTGAAACGATGATCTTCGCTGCAGACCACGATGGGGGTGCCGGCGTCGTCCAACTGGCGGGTACGTTTGACCGTCTGCTGGAATAGCGTGTCGTCCCCTACGAGAGCGAGGAACTGTTTTGGGCGGTTCTTGCGCGAAATGGGCCACAGACGGGTACCGCTACCGCCGCTGAGTATGACCGGGACAATCATGAAATCCGCTCCAGGAGGACATTAACCCAGCAATTATATCCCGGGACCAGTCCATAGGACGTGGCCCGGAATCTGCTGTTCAGTCAACAAGATCGGCCTCAGGATAGCTTCTGTACAGCCAGCGTGGCTTGCCGGGCTTTGCCGGCCTGTTGTTTCTGGCTCGTAGGAAGATGTATTGCCCGAGATCGTAGTCCCGGTTGGGGATCGTGGCGATCAATGGTGCAATGCGATCGACGGGAAAGTAGAGATCCGAGTGGTTCGCATGGACATCCGAGGAAAAAAGGATCTCAAGGTCGAAGCCAAGGTGGTCCAGCATGAGGAACAGTTCATGCTTATTGTACTCCCTGTTGTGCCGGCCGTAGACACCGTAGCCGGAGATGGGGTCGTACATGTTTTGCCCGGCCAGCATCTTGGCCACGTTCTCCAGGCGATTCATGTTCGGCGTGGTCAGCACCAGGGCTCCCCCCGGCGTGAGCTTGTCCTTGATGCGCCGGAGTGCCCCTAGCGGGTCCGAGACGAGGTGTTCGATTACCTCGCAAAAGAGAATGACATCGAACGAGCCTTCGAAAGGAATGTCTTCGACATCGACGTTTCCATTGAGGAAATCGAAGGCGAAGGTTTCCCCTGTATCGACATGCTTGCAGGTTTGGGTGCCGCCACCGCCATCGATGCCGAAGTAGTTCGTGCAATGGACCTCGTGCTTGCGGAACTTCTTCAGGAGGATCGTCGTGAAATAGGGATTCGCGCCGATCTCCAGAAGGCGACCGCGTGTATCGGGAACTAATTCCAATGTATGAACGAATCGCCTGAAATCTTCGTCCAGGTAGTTGGTCAGCTCAGATCGCGGCGCACCGTCGAGTGAGAAGCCTCCGAGATACGTCCTGAGGGTCGCTTCCGTCTGGGAAGACGGAAGCGACAGGGGGCGGTCGATATGCGAAAAGATAGACTCAAGCGGTAGGGCCATTGCATTTATCCTCGATACGGAAAATGGAACGGATAACTCAAGTGCAAGTATGAGCCGCCATTGCGGCTAACTTATGGCAGAGCGTCGATCCAGAACTCGCTCGCATGGATGCCGATGGCGCGCCCGTCGCCGGAGATACCTGCGTCTTTTGGCGACATGTAGCCTTCGATGCCGATATCGAAATCGATACGGCCGTTTGCTACCGCGTCACAGGGCACATCCGTTTCCAGCAATGACGCCTCAGGCTTCACAATCGTCATATCGCCCAACTGACGTGCGCCGGAACGAATGGATACCCGCATCTGTGGATTCCGGTCGGTGACATGTGGGATGAATCGCAGGTGGAAGCGGAAACCATGTCCGGTGCATTGGGGGACGGGACCGGCCAATTTCGCCATGGCTCCGTCGGTCCATGTGCCGTTCTCTTCTCGGGGGAACCAGCCTGCGCCGAGGAAGTTGGCTGAATTGAAGTCGGCGGCGTCCAGTTTGTAATGCACGCCCGGGCGAATCATCAGTCGGGCTGCTTCACGCTCGGCCGTGGTCAGGTGCAGATAGACGAAACGACGACCGTCTGGGATATGGCCCTGCCATTTCTCCGGATTGAATACGCGAGTAGGCAACGCGCTCAAATCATAGTCGCAGCGCTTGTTTACCGACGGCGTGATGGCCATGTGCTGCCACTGGACGACCAGGATCTTTGCGCAATCCGGGCCGATGACGGCGAAGGTAACCGGATGATAGGACAGGGGCTCGCCTGTGAATCGGTCCGTGAAGATCTGCGGCGGCGGATCGTAGAAGTATGGCGCGCGGACCTGGATTAGCCTGGAGAGCGCCGTCGGTTTCATGTACACCTCATGCCGGCTGGGCTTGAAGTGCATGGCGGTGGCGGTCGTAGCAAGGATGAGTAGCACCAGGCCAATTCCCCGGACGATCCTGGAGGCAGGACGGAATCGGGAGAGTGCGAACGCAAGCAAGGGAACGAACAGGCCGATATACCAGGTGGCATACCGTGCTACGTGGACAGTGGCACCGGAATTCAGGTTGGTGGTCGAGGACGCGGCGAAAAGATTGGTCACCACGAAGACGCCGACGAATGCCAGGGTGATCGGCGCGGGGCGCGACTTGCGCATGACCGATGCGCCGAGCGCCAGTATCACCAGGCCCAGGGGCCAGTTGGGAAAAAGGCCGACATCGGGATCGATTACCCAAATCAGTGTGCTACCGATATTCGATCCGATGGAGGCTCCCCCCCGCCAGAAGCTGGGGATCGATGACTCCGATGCGGGTAAAGAAGTACAGCGGATGTAGCGCGATCAATGCCAGCGTGGTGACGGCAAGGACGACATTCGAAAATTTTATGGGCTCCTTTCGGACTTTCCATGCTGCGATTGCTAGCAAGAATACCGACGTGGCGCCGATACTGATGTTCTGCGTGGAGGCGATCGCCAGCATTAGCGCGGCGACGAAATAGGATCGCCGGGAAAACACCACGGCGGCAATCGCTACGCAACAATACGTCAGGAACTCAGTGTGAACCTTGTCTACGAACCAGATCATCGGCGAGCCGATGGTGACAACAGCGGCGGCGAAGGCACCGATACGCCCGTAGGCGCGGGCCGAGACGTAGATCAGGGCTCCGAAAAGCAATGCGTGGAGGAAGATGAACGCGAGGTGTGCCCCGGCGCCAAAAAGAGAGAGCCAGCCGCCGGCTACCACGGCAAGCGCGGGATAGAACCAGAAATGATTGTAGTCCGCGCCGCTTTTCTGGATAAGCGGGGGGAAGGCATCCCTCATCGTTTGCGTTGCAACGGCATCACGCAGGGTGCCGCTAGCGACGAGCTTGTCGTAGGCCACATAGGCCGGCTCGGTCATGAAGGGGTGGTGCCCAACCTTGATGGCATAGTAAAGCGCGTAGTACTCCGAGCCATCTCCCACGCGAGTTGGCTTGAGTAGTGCACCGGTGAGAAATATCAGGGCTAGACCGGCGAAGCCAAGTATAAGCGCCCATTTATTCGCAAGGGGAGAGATCCACGGATGAATATGCACGGCGTCCTTTCGGAGCCCTTTATCCTTGATGCTCTCGGATGAGTCAGTATCGCCAGGTCGCATGGTCAGCCATTTTCATGAAGGGTCGCCGGTTGTTCTCAACCGGTATCAACGGAATTCGAGCTTGTCGAGCATGACGCCGAGATTGCGCGAATCGGAACTTATGCCGGCATCACGGGGTGAAAGGGCATCGGGCAAATCGAGTGAGAGCGTCAATGTATCCGACGTACTGCGAGCGCTCTCTGGAATGGCGATGTCGATCTGTGTCGCCGTCGTCAGACTCCAGGTTCCGACGGGCACACCGTTCACGCTGATGGCGAGGTGTTGTGAGTGGCCTGAAGGACTGAAGGGCGAGACAGACAGGCGAAGGCTGCGCGGAAACACCATGCCTTGGGATGGATAGCGACAACGAAGAGTCGCGTGCTTGCCATCGGTCCAGCGGCCGGTATCGCCCGCCGAACTGACACCGGTCATCATGGTCTCTGGAAGGTGCCCTGATGAAGAAAAATCAAGGGTTTGACGACAGACATCCGAGAATTTGGCCATGATGCACTGGCCGTCGCTTACGACGAAGCCGTCGCCTAATCGCGTTCGGATACATGAAGGATCCGACCATACGCTGGGATGAGTCGTGGAGCTGAAGATGGCTCCGACCCTGGATGGTTCAGGGAAGTCGTGGTCGTAAAGCGGGGCGTAGCCATTGCCGTCGCGGGGCGATGAGAAAACGGCAAGCGAGACCAGGTAATTGGCGACGTTGCTCATGTCTCCGACCACCAAACCGCGAGCATAGGCATGCATGGTGCCATCAACGGCCCCCGTGGCACGCGCCACGCTGGCGGCGCTCTCCACGGCTAGGAATTCAGGTGCCGTCACTTCGCGATGGCTATGCGAAAACGTCAGCACCCACATGGCTGCAAGAATGATTGCCGGCTGTAGCCAGCCCAGGAGTGGACGCTGGGTCGTGTGGGATGCAGCGTTCCGGCCAGACCGGATTATGACGATCAGCAGTGATATTTGGAGAAGAAGAAAGGTGGATAAACCGAATGCATACTTACGGCATGCGTATTCGGAGCCGATACCGAATCGGCTCGCAACGAGTTGCATGAGACATAGAGCGGCAATGGCTCCTCCAGCGCAACCCACATGCCTGGCAGCGACGGCGACCTTGCTCGCGTGCAAACGGCTGTAAGGCAAGGATACGTAGAGTAGCGTCGCGGACATCAGGGCGACGATCGTCGCCATGGCGGCCAGGCGGGGTAACGATGTCAGGAATGACAGGGGGAGATAACCGTTGTTGTCGCTGATCGTTCTCATCGCCATGAAGGCCGGGTGGCAATAAATGGCCAGGCCGGCCAGGATGGTAACGATCACGAGCGCGGGGAGGCGCTTCCATGCCTTGCCGGGATCAGAGATTGCGTACATTCCCAGAAGCATCAGCCCGTACGCGACGCCCTCAAGGGCCGGGAGCAGGTGTATCCCGGCGGCGAGGATGGCCAGTAGGACGGCGATGAGTGGCAGGGAGAAGCTACTCCCACGGGCACGCTCTACGAAGGCACATCCTGCGACGACCAGCATGAAGAAGGCTTGTCCAGCCAATTGGGGCAGAAAGTAATTTACGACGATCTCATGGCCGAACAGATCGAGCCTGGGATAGACGCGATTGACGGCCAGGAGGGCAAGCAGGCTCCCGACGAACAGCCAGGAACTCTTGCCGGGCAGGAGCCTTGACAGTGCGCCCACGGCGGCCCAGCACGCCACGAGGGACATCGTGGCGACGACCTGCATGCCAATGAATGGTGAATGGACAAACGCGGCGACGCAGGCCGCAAGGACATGCGCGTACCTTGGGTAGATCGCCATTTCTCCAAGGACGGGTGCGGCACCTGATCCGACGCCCCAGTGATCGTGGAGCCATCGAATCAAGGCGTAATGGTGCGCCACGTCCGGACTGGAGCTATATCCGTAAGGTACGGCCCGAATGAATATGAAGACGACCACGGCAAGCAAGGCGCTTACCGTGAGCCATCCACCTCCCCGCGAGAATTTCTCTCGCAGCCGTCCATCGAGGGTGGCCATGGGTAATCAATGGCCGCCGGGAGCAGGTGCGCCCAGTCGTTCAGCCATGCGCTGACCTTCCCGAATGGCGTAATTGGTACCACGGTCTTCCGGATAGATTTGCGCCATCGTTGAGATCAAGGCATTTTCGTACGGGGTTTCTTCTGCCGGGACGTACTTCGAATAGCCTCGCTCGGTCACCGGCTGCGCATAGTCCGCACGCCAGATACGGAATTCCTTGATCCAGTCCCGGCGGAACTTCGGGAACATGCGCTCGAGATGCGGCAACGCAAAGGCCAGGTATTCGTCATCCGACATGGACCACGTGGCATCGGAGGTGGCGAGGTAGCGAGAAAGAAAAACGATATGCCTGCCGGCGTAGTGCGAGCTGTCGTCCAGGTTGGTGTGTTCGATAACACCGACGAAGGGGAAGCCCGGATCGTTGACGTTGATCCAGTACGTGTCGGAAAGGCTGTGGGTGAGCTCCATCACCAGGCACACGTTTCCGAGATAATTGACCCGTTCCAGCGAGTCGATCCAGGCGCGCGGCGCATCCTTGAGGATCCTGGCGATGATCTTGAACGACGGTGTCAGCAGGAAATTGCTTGCCTGGACGTCGTCGTTAGGTGTCTGCAGCGCCTGGATGCGATTGCCTTCGGTAACGGCACCCGTGACCGGCGTGTTGTAGCGAATCTCGCCGCCCAGCGACACGATGCGATCGGCGATGGCTTCTGCGAGTCTGCCGAAACCGCCCCGGAAATAGGCGAGCTGTTCGCCGCCCTTGGTATCGCGCGTGCTGCCGCGGAGTACCAACTTCTTCCAGAACCATACGGCGTTGATGTCTTCCGCGAACACGGAAAACTTCGAGCGGATCAGCGGTTCCCAGACCAGTTCGAAAACTTTCTTTCCGCAAAGTGGCTCAAGCCACTCGCGGATGGTCAGGTGCTCGATTTCCTTCCAGTCTTTGACCTTGCGCACCTGGAACACGAGCCAGCCGAGCCGAAGGCGATCAACGAACGGGAGCGGGCTAAAACGAAGGACGTCCAGTGGGGTCGAGAGTCGCCATAGACGACCGTTGTAGTACATGCCGGTACGCGATGGGAGCGTCAGGATGAGATCGCTCAACCCCAGTTCTTCGACGAGCTTCGGAACGAAGGCATCGTTATTGAACCAGTGGTGGTAGAACTTCTCGATGCGCACGCCATCGTCGAAGTCGAACGTACCCGCAAGCCCGCCTGCCGACGAATCGGATTCGAGGACGATGACTTTCTTGCCCGCCTGGGCAAGCCTCAGGCCAGCGACCAGGCCAGTGAAGCCGGCACCGACGATAGCGGTGTCATATGCGGTAGTGGGGTGCGTCATGGCATGTCTCCGGAGACGTCGCGCGATGCTTGTGTGCGCGCCGCCTTGAACAGGTTACGGTTGAAAATCATGACGGTCGCACCTGCGATCGTCGTTGGAAGCCATACGCCGAGATGGCACAGGACGGCGAGCGTCATGGCCTGCGAGGACGATCCACCCATGAGATGGGCCGCCGTGAAGGCCGCGAGATGATAGGGGCCCACGTAGCCAGGTGACGAAGGCACGAGCGTGGCGATGGTGGCCATGGACATCAGCAACAGGCCGCCAGGCAGGGAGAACGGCATGCCAATGCCCTGCATCAAGGCGAGGTATAGGCCAAGCTCGCCAGCCCAGGCTACAAAGGAAATGGCCAGTGCCGCAAAAATCGTCCTTAACCGCGATATGGCCTGAAGGGCTTCGCCAAGGTCTCCCAGAGCGTGGAGCAGATTCAGAACCTTTGGGGGTGCCTTGTTCGTCAGGCTTTTTTCCAGCCAACGGATGGATTTCACCACCAGGCCCGTGAACAGGATCAACCCGAGCAGTGCGATGCTGCCGAGTACCGCCAATACAAGGACGATATCCACAACCGAGGCCGGAAGGGCGCCCTTTGGGAAAAACGAGCCGGCCAGGGCAAGGCAGATCAGCAGGGTGAGCAGGTCGACAAGACGCTCCAGTACCAGCGTAGCGGTCGCGCCTGTTTTCGTGACACCCAGGGCAGCTGGAAAAACCAGCGCTCGAACAACGTCACCCAGGCGGAAGGGTAGTACGTTATTCAGGGCGATGGACGCAAGGAACGGGCTTGCGCAAGCCGCGGTGCTTACCTTGGGGCCGCAGGCTTCCAACAGCATTTTCCAGCGGTGGATACGTGCGGTGTAACCGATGGCGAGCGATAAGACGCCCACCACCAGGTACGGCCAGTGGAACGTTTCCAGGGCGCGCTCGACTTCATTGAATCGAATGTTGCGGAATACGAAGTATAAGCAGACGGCAGAAAGCGCACAGCCAATTACCAGGCGGAGCCAGCCGCCTTTTTTCTTGGTGCCTGAGGTTTCGATAAGGGTTTCGCTCGACATCCTCAGGGCTTCCAGGGTGCCTTGTCGGCGTCCCACAAGGATTGCAGTTCCCGCTTGTCGCGCAGCGTGTCGCACGGCTGCCAGAAGCCGTGATGCTGGAATGCCATGAGTTCGCCATCCCGGGCAAGGTTGGCCAAGGGCGCTCGTTCAAATGACGTATCGTCGCCAGCGATGTAGTCCAGGGCTTTAGGTTCGAGGACGAAGAAGCCGCCGTTGATCCAGCCGATCTCATCCTGGGGCTTCTCTTCGAAGCTTGTAACGTTGGCACTTGCGCCCATGTTGAGCACGCCGAATCGGCCCGGCGGCTGCACCGCCGCGACGGTTGCGAGCTTGCCATGATTTCGATGGAAGGCCAGTTCGGCCGAGATATCGATGTCCGACAGGCCGTCACCATACGTGAGGCAGAAGGTTTCTTCGCCGAGGTACTCGCGAACTCGTTTAACGCGACCACCCGTCATCGTGTCCTGCCCCGTATCGATGAGTGTGATCTTCCAGTCTTCCGCCTGGCTGTTCAGCACGGCAGTTTCACCCGTGCGAAGGTTGATCTCGAGGTCGGCCGTATGGCGATAGTAATTGAAGAAATATTCCTTGATGACATAGCCCTTGTAGCCGAGGCAGATCACGAAGTCCTTCACCCCATGCTTGGCGTAGCTCTTCATGATGTGCCACAGGAGAGGGCGACCGCCGATCTCGACCATCGGCTTGGGTTTGTAGTCGGATTCTTCGGCGATGCGTGTGCCGAGGCCGCCAGCGAGAATAACTGCCTTCATGTTCGGGCCACTTAGAGTTTGATGTCGTTGGGAGCAAGGTTCAGGGCATCCTGAACGATAGCGATGGGTTCGCGCCGGAGTATCCGGTAGATCCTCAGCAGGTACTCGCCGAGTATGCCAAGCAAAAGCGATTGAAAGCCAATGCCGAACAGAATGAGGATGTGGAGGCTTGCGAGGCCCCGGGGTAGATCGGGAAAGATCAGCTTCAGCACGAGATAATAAATGGCGCCGATAGCAGATAACGAGAGAATGGCGATGCCCGCCACCGTCGCCAGGCGAAGCGGGATCAGCGAGTGATTGAATACGCCCGTCAGTCCGAGTCGAATCAGTTGGGCGACACCGAACTTGCTGGATCCAGCGACGTGAGCGGCGCGATCGTATGTCAGGCCAATCTGCCGGAAGCCCATGCCCGCGATGAGTCCGCGCAGGTAAGGTTCGGCGGATCTCTGCTCGGCTAGCGCCTGGATTACCTTGCGGTCCACGAGGCGAAAATCACCGGCATTACGCGGAATGGGATGCTCGCTGATTCGGTCGATGAACCAGTAGCCGACCTTGCGGAACGAGTGGATGAGCTTGCCTTCTGGCCGCGCCCTGCGCACCCCATACACGACGTGGTAACCCTGCTTCCAAAGCGCGAGGAATTCCTTGAGCAGTTCGGGCGGATCCTGGAGATCCGCATCGATTTGCAGGACCGCATCTCCACGGGTGTGGAGATAGTTGGCAAGGATCGAGCGCTGAAAGCCGAAATTCTTTGAAAAACGAATTGCCCGAATGCGCTGGTCCTTCGCGGCCAGTGCCTCCAACATGCTCCACGTGCTGTCCGTAGAGCAGTTATCGCTGAAAACGAATTCCAGCTCGCACTCATTGGCAAGGGAGTGTGCCAAGGCGTCGAGGCGTGCATACAGCGCTTCGATATTTCCTTCTTCGTTGAAGACGGGAATGGCGATCGAAATCAGGGGTAATGCGTTCATGGCGTTCCAAGAAGGTCCGTCTGGCTTAGTTCGGCGATCGTGGCCTGGATGCCCTCGGTCACCGTGAACCGGGGATGCCACGAAATATGGGATGCCAGGGCGTCCGGGTTGCCGATGACACGCGGCTGGTCGTCCGGTCGAAGAGGGATCGCGCCGAATTGCAGGAGTGCGGTGTCCGCTCTCATGGCCTGGGCGACGTGGAGCGCAAAATCGCGCACGCTTGTGGCGATACCGCTGCATACATTGTAGTGACCACCGGGAAGCGTCCCGTCGAGGGCGGCAGCGAGCGCACCAAGTATCGCACGACAGGCATCGTCGATATGAACGAAGTCCCTGAGCTGGTGGCCTTCCGACAAGGGAGCGGTTTGCTTCTCGAGCAGTGCGTTGCGAAGCGAAGGCAGCAGGCGATGGGGAGCCTCGCCGGGGCCGTACACATTGAACAGCCGGAGATTCGTCGAAGAAACGCCCAGCGCGGCACCTTTGGCCACGGCCAGCATCGCTCCCGCAGCCTTGGTTGCGCCGTAAAGCTTGCGGGTTTCCAGCGGGGTTGCCTCGTCAAGGCGATTCCCATCGAAACTGGCGTACTCGGAATTGGTTCCGGTCATGAGGAAGGCACGGCAGCCCAGGTCATGGGCCAGCGATACCAGTTCGCTGGGAAGAAACCCATTGACCTGGATGAGGACCTCGGGCGAGCGATCCAAAGGATGCACGCCCGCAGCGGCGAGATGGAGTATCGCATCGAAGGCTTCGCCTTCGAGTGCTTTGCGGGCGCTGGAACCGTCGAGGCCGCCGGGTACGAGGACGTGCCGTATTTCCCCCGATGACCGCAGCGGGCTACGCCCGATCGACACGACGTCGATGCGGGCTGCCTGGAGGTGGGCAATCAGCCTGCTACCGATGAAACCGGCGCCGCCCGTGAGCAGGACGCGCATCAGCCCTTGTTCCGCTTGAGCAGGAGCTGTCGCCACTCCACGATTTGTCCGAAGGTGATGGTGGTCGCGTCCTGTTTCCCGGTGTGGAATTCGCGATACCAGGCAGCGGTACGTTCGATGGTCTGCTCGACGTCCCATGCGGGATGCCAGCCAAGGTCATCTCGTGCCAGCGTGCTGTCCAGCGCCAGAAGGCGTGCCTCTTTCGCGGGATTGTCGAGATACTCCAGATCAGGACGGGACCACGTTTCGGCCAGGGATTCCAGTACGGCGCGGACTGTCAGTGCCCGCCCGTCGGCCGGCCCGAGGTTCCAACTGCGCGCGGTGGTGTCGGGCGAGTCGATAAGACGTGCCGCCAACATCATGTAACCCTGCACCAGGGCCAGTACATGCTGCCAGGGACGGGTAGCGTCGGGATACCTGAGGGTAAGGCTGGAGCCCTGCGTGACCGCCCGGACGAAGTCAGGTATCAGGCGGTCTTCAGACCAGTCGCCGCCACCGATGATATTGCCACCACGTGCGGTAGCTACCGGCAAAGGGCGGTCGTCCGATGTCCTGAACGCATACTGGTAGCTCTGGATGACCATCTCGGCCGCGGACTTGGACGCGCTGTACGGGTCCTTTCCGCCAAGGGGATCGTTTTCGCGATAAGGCCACGGCCATTCGCGGTTTTCGTAGACCTTGTCCGTCGTTACGCAAACGACTGCCCGCAGGCCAGGAACGTGCCTGCTGGCTTCGAGCACGTTGAGGGTGCCCATCACATTCGTATTGAATGTGTCAAAGGGTTCGCGATAGCTTTTGCGGACCAGTGGCTGGGCGGCCAGGTGAAGTACCACGTCGGGGCAGTAAGCCGACATGGCCTGTTCCAGCGCCTGACGGTCGCAAATGTCGCCGAGGATAGAGCGCATGCGTCCGTCGAGGCGGAGTTCGTGCCAAAGGCTGGGAGATGTCTCCGGTGCGAGCGAAAAACCACATACGTCAGCGCCAATATCGAGAAGCCACGCGCAAGCCCATGAACCGGTGAATCCCGTATGGCCGGTGACGAATACCTTTCTGCCCCGCAGCTTTTCCTCGAACGCAAGAAGTTCGGTATGACGCATGGTTCTTTCCCTGATCGGCCGGATTCGTTGGATGGCTAGCCCCCGTCGGCGACCCGTGAGCGGGCAGGGGAGCACCAGATATCCCGTAAGTATAGCCTTACCATCCTGATCGGCTCACCCAGGGATGGGCTGGCTGAATCATTCATAGGTCAGACCGATACCGCGGATATCCAGGGGTGGATGGGAGGTGGAGCCCGTGGCATCTCGTTCAGGACGGGACGCATCATCCGTTGGGGACAGCTCGACGGTCGTGATCTGGCTCCGATTCCATAGGGTTGCCGGAATTCGGACGCTGACGGGCCCGTGCTGTTCAACCGCTTGTATACCCACATCCTGGCCATTGACTTTGACTGTGACTGGCACGTCTTTTGCGTGGGGGGTGGATGCCACCTCGACCTGCAATACGACCGCATTCTGTGCGGAGCGCGACCGAAACTGAAGGTATACCGTCCCATCGACGTAAGCTGGCTGGGGGGACGACACCGGATCGGGTAATCCGAACGCTGCCAGTGTGCAGTCCTTTCGTAGAGCGGCGAGGGACTTGATGGCCCCTTCCAGTTCTGCAATGGGCGTCGTCGCGGTGATATGGCAGTACATGGTGGAAGAGAACCTGCGCGTGGCCATGATGTTGCCGGCGCTGCCCACCTCCCAGACATCCACACGATCGCCTGCCGCCCGTATTGCGTGCTCATTGAATGCGTGTCTATACCCGAAAACGTAGGCCCACTGGGATGGGACCTGGAACTCGGATCCGGAGCGGTAGGCCCAGGTAGCCAGCGCTACCGTGGCAGGCCAATTCTCAACCGCGGACTGGTTGATGAGTGCCATGCGACCCGTATAGGGCAGCTGCGTGGATGGGGTCTGGTCGAAGGCGTTCGACTCACTGTTGATCGGCTCCCTGGGCATCAGGGTGGCGACGACGATGACCATCAGCCAGGCTAGCGAGGGGGGGAGCGGCCCGGTCAATACGGGGCCTGTCAGCATGGCCAATGCCGAGACGGTGGTCGCCGCCATGACAAAAATGATGCCGTACACGAAGTAGGAGTTGAATTCGAACAGTTGCCCGGTGATTCGACTAGACCACACGCAAGAGAGCGCTACAGCCAGCAGGCAGAAACCGACCGTCATCCGCAGTGCCTGAGCGCCGCGGTCACCGGGGTGGCGGCGTGCCACGATGGTGGTGATGGCGAACGCGCCGATGCAGGCGAGCACCATGGCCAGCACGCGACGGGTCAGGAGTCCGATGTGCGGCAGGCCGCTTATGCCCTCCGGATGGTGATCGAAAATGAACAGCGATGCGATGGCGTTGATGGCTTGAGCCCAGCTCGGGCGCTCTCCGCCGCCACGTTTTACATAGTCCAGGATTCGGGCGGCGTTGCAGTCGGGGCATCGCCCCAGGTCGATGACGATAGGTAACAGGAAGATCGCCATAATGAGGAGCGAGACAAGTAGCGGCTTGATGGCCTTACGCAGGATGGCGGAAGGAGATGAGCCTTCGCGACGGCATGCTTGTGCGTAGAAGGCTACCGCCACGAGCAACGGGGGGATTGACATGAGCGGTTGCGCGACATGCCCATGGCAAAGGATGCATACCATCAGGACCGACAATGGAAGCATGTTCAGCCTGCCGCAGGCTAGGAAGCTGCAGGCGACAAGAAGGAGGATATATGGCCCAAGCAGCACATGGGGCATCCACACGCTGGCAATGGCGTTGCCGGCGTACGTCAGGACGATGGTGGCGACGATGATCAGCAGAGGCAGCACCACGGCGCGTCGCGTCGTGGTAGCAAGAAGACTGATGGCGCCAGCGATGAGGCCTGACTGGAGAAGAATGCCGGCCAAGATATCGGCCTGGTGCGCAGACGCGACAAGATGGGCCACGTCGTGGAATAACCACTGTCCGCCTGCGTACCAATAGAAAAAAAACGGTCCGGGATGATTGAAGCCCCAGCGCGAATAATTTCCATACAGGTCTGAAAAAGACCTCGCATCGATGATGTTGAGCGCATTGGCGCCGATGTCACCGACTTCCATGATCGGCGGACCGAAAAGGAAGGTCGCATGTTGCGTGATGACAAAGGCCGCGATAAGCGCGGTTACGAAAGCGAAAATGCCCCAGGAGAACCGGCTGGGATGCTGGATGGTCATGGTATCGATACCCATACAGGGAGAGGTGGTCCTCAGCGAAAGGAAAGGTGTTTGTGGCCGAGGTAGCTGGTCACGACCGGGACAGCCACGCCGACCGCATGGGCGCAAAGCTCGGGGTACCAGGACCATCCGATCAATGGCAGGAACCAACGGGCCAGAAGCAAGCTTATTGCCAATGTCTGGATGACGGCGAACAGATTCACCACTACGAACCAGACGGCCTGGCGGCCTACGGAGTGCGCACTCGCCTGGAATACAAGGCGGCGATTGAGGTAGAAGGCGGTGATCATGCCCAGGCAGTACGCGACGACGATCGCGGGCGCATAGGCCATCATCTGGCTTAGCGCGATGCGAGAGCCGAAGTTGACCACTGCGGCAAAACCACCAACCGCCAGGAATTTCAGAAAGCGTATATGAGCAGGAGACAGGGCGCGGATCATGCCGATCCTGCGCCCTGATCCACCTGAACAGGGGACGCCACGGCCTCCCGGGCCATCATCCGGCCGAAATCGATGCTTTCGGAGATGCCTCGATCCTCGGGGTAATAGTGCGACGTGTCCGCGGCCCAGAGTCCCTGAACGGGTAACTTTCGGAACGGAATGTCATCCAGGTACCCCGGCGGACAGATCGGCTGGGCATAGCGATATCGGCTGGCGCGAATGTCGATGAAGTCGGCATCCGTCAGCCCCGGATTGATGGTCTTGAGATAACGTTTCACCTTCGCGGTGAAGACCTCATCGGCATCGCCATACTTCGGGTGCTCACCCGGCATGTAGAAGGGAACATAGATGATGTGCGCATCGAGCGGACGAAGATTGGTGTACTCGACCAATCCTGGGATATCCATGTCTTCGTCGTTGACGTTCAACCAGAAGTTTTCCGTCACGGCTTTCTTCAACTTGGCGATGACGCATACGACAGCGATGTTCTTTAGGCGGGAATATTGTTCCAGGATATCCGGCGGCAGGTCGGGCATCAGCCGGGGAACCAGGGGTAGCGGTGTCGTGCTGATCACTTTCTCGAACGACTCAAGCCCCTGCGCGGTTTCGACGCCCATGACGGCGCCGTCGTTCATGACGACTTTCTTAACCGGGCTGGATAGCCGGAACTCTCCTCCGTGGGCCTCGATCCAGGATTGCATGGTCTTGAGGAGCGTTTCGGATCCTCCGTCGAGATAACCGAGTTTTTCGCGGAAGATGTCGTATCGCGAGTTGCCTATACGACGGATTCGACTCCATATCCAGGCAGCGGAAAGGTTGTCGCTGTAGTCGTAGAATTTGTAGTCGAAAAGGCGCCGCCAGAGGACGTTCCATGCCTCCTCGCCGACCCAGCGGCGGATCCATCCTGTCGCTTCGACATGATCCAGGGGCCGCCAATCCTTGCGCTTGGTCGAAAAAAACGCGTGCAGGCCGTAGCGAATCTTGGCGATCAGGCCAAGACCCTTGAAGCGCAGCAGGGCCATGGGGTTTCCCCAGGGCTGCAGGCGCTTTTGATACCAATAACCCATCCGAGTTTCCGTCCATCGCATACGGTCCGAAAGACCCAGCTCGGACAGGACATCCAGGAACCCTCGATCCGAAGTGCAATGGAAATGGTAGTAGCGCTCGATCTGAAGGCCCGAGAAATCGAACGTGGCGGTCATCCCACCGACACGGTCGTCAGCCTCGAATACCACCGGTTGGTGTCCGTCGCGGACCAGCTGGTAGGCGACGGCCAAGCCCATCGGGCCCGCTCCGATGACGGCAATGCGTTGTGGCTTGTTCATTTGATTTTCCGATATCAGCGCTTGAGGACGATGGCCGAATAGCGCGGATCGCAATAGCTCTCACGCACGGCCTCGGCAAAGGACGTCTGGGTTACGCCGAAGATTTGCGCTGTATCGACGCCTTTGAAGTCATCCCCTGCGCTGAGTGCTTTCAATTGATCGGCGGTGAAGGGGGGTTTTCCGCTAAACAATGCATATACCTTGAGGAGAAATGCGAAAAGCCCGTAGGGAATATGTACGATGGCGGTACGGAGCCCCTTCGCTTTCTTGATTGTCCGGATAATGTCGACATAGTCGATTCGGGTATCACCCACGACGTCGTAGATCTCGCCATTGCGCTCGCGAAGAATGCAATCGACGATGCAGCGGCAAAAATCGCGCTCATACAAGGGCTGCCGCATGTAGCGGCCGTCACCGGGTATGGGGAATACGGGGGTTCGGGCCATGAATCGCGATAGCCAGCCAAAATGCTTCGGATCGAACCAGCCGAACATCAGCGTGGGGCGCAGCACGCAGTGCCGCATACCCGAGGAAACGACGAGTTCCTCTTGCGCCCGCTTGGTCTCAGTGTAGTCGTCCACCGCCACGGAGATCACCACCGACGAGCTGATATGGACGATGTAAGGCGTTCCGTGCCGTTGGGCTGCCGCCAGTACCAGGCGCGTAGCATCAATATTATTGCGTATGAATACATCACGAAATTTGCTGGTGATCTGGGCATGCAATTGGACTAGGCAATCCGCACCCTCGAAGGCTTGTTCCCAGTCGCCGGGCACGGCCAGATCGGCCTGGATGACTTCGACGTCCGGATGGAGCTGTCGAAGGATGCCCAGGTTGTATTCGTGCTTGTCGATCGCGACGATTCGAACGAATCCATGACTCTTCAGTTCGACGATAAGATTCTGTCCGACCAGTCCGGCGGCACCCGTAATGACGATCTTGCTGTGTTCGCTAGGCATGGTCAGAGACGGAGACGTTTGAAGATGGATTCGGGAATACTGCGAATGATGATCATGATGCCTTGCCAGAACCATGGCAGGTAAACGCTCGACAGCCTCTTATCCAGGGCGTTGACAATGCCACTAGCGACCGCGGATGGCTTCGCCCATAGCGCACCTTTCTTGAAGTCCCTGGTCATGGGTGTATCCACGAAGCCGGGTTTGATTGTCAGGACATTTACGCCGTGATGCGAGAGCCGCTGCCGTAGGCCACTCAGGAACGTGGTGACGGCAGCCTTCGCCGAACCATATAGATAGTTATTGGCTCGCCCACGGTCTCCAGCCACGGAGGATATGACGGCGATGCTGCCTTTCCCGGCCTGCTCCATGCGTTGGGCGGCGAGGGTCAACAATGCGATGGTCGAGGTCGCGTTCGTAGCGAACTCCCGAAGGGCGATGTCGACGGCTATCTCGCACTGGTGCTGGTCCGGTAGCGTGCCATGAGCGATCAGCAGGACGTCGATACCTCCGAGTTCGTTCCAGGCGCGGTCTAACATCGATGCGTGCTCCTGGATCTCGTTGACGTCCAGGCTTGCGTGACCGACAGCGACTGCACCGCGGACACCAAGGTCGTCCGCCATGGCCTGGAGCTTGCTGGAAGAGCGTCCCCACAGGAACAGCCGCGCCCCCCGCTTCGCGTAAATGCGGGCGACAGCTTCTGCGATAGCCGATGTCGCGCCGATGATGAGCACTCGTTGCATGGTTACTCCGTGACCCTGCGCCAGAAGCTTGACGACAAACCGGGGTCGATGAATCGGGAGAATGCCTCCCACGATGGATAATATTTGCGGAAGCTCGGGCCGCTCATCCGCGCATCTTTGGCGGGATATACGGCTCCACCCACGTCGGCGACGATGGCGTCGAGACGATCCAGCAATGGGAGCGTGCGCTGGTCCCCCAAGGGAAAGTCCAGCGCCAGTGTCGTGCCTTCGCGCGGAAAGGACAGCAGGCCGCAGGACGGCTTGGCGCCGAATTGCTTGAGCACGGCAAGGAAGGAGCCGCCGCCTTCGTTACCTATGGTTCGCACCAGCTCTCTCATGGTGGTTTCCGCCGCCGTAGGCGGCACCACACACTGGTACTGGACGAAACCCTTCGGCCCGTAGATCCGATTCCAGTCGGAGATACCGTCGAGCGGGTAGAAAAATGGCTGGTAGTGGACCGTATCGTGGCGGACGCTCTTGCGCTGACGATGATAGTAAAGCCAGTTGAAAATGCGCAGGCTGTACGGGTTGATCAGGGAAAGAGGCGGCGTTACGGGTACGCCGATGCGTTGCCGGGGAGGGCTTGCCGGTGCGTCCGACGGATTTGGCGCGTGGTTGGCCCGGCTGAACAGTCCACGACCCAGGGCATTTCCTTGTGCCGCGCAGTCGATCCAAGACACCGTGTATTCGTAGTCCTGATTCGATGCCTGGGACAACTCGAAGAACGTATCCAGGTTGGCGAACCGATGGCTCTCGGCAGACATCCATGGGCTGGCAATGCGGCGCAGGGCGATAGTGGCCCATGTGATCACGCCGGTCAGCCCTAGGCCGCCTATCGTGGCGGAGAACCAGTCGGACTGTTCGTCAGGAGAACACCGGATGCGGCTTCCATCCGTGCGGAGGAGTTCAAAGGCCAGAACGTGATGGCCAAACGTCCCGGCGCGATGATGGTTCTTGCCATGCACATCGTTGGCGATGGCGCCTCCGACAGTAATGAAGCGTGTCCCTGGGGTGACCGGCAGAAACCAGCCCTGCGGAACGACAAGGTCCAGGATGTCGGAAAACAGGACACCGGCTTCGCAGGTCAGGATGCCTGTGGTGGGATCGAAGGCGATGAAGCGATCCAGTCCTCGTATGGCATACAGCGTGCCCCCGTCGTTCAGGCAACTATCGCCATAGCTTCTGGCGTTGCCGATCGGCAGCGCGAACCCGTGATCGGGTTGGGGAAGGGGTGCATGTCGATCGAGCAAGGTGACGACCTGCTCGGTCGTCACGGGATAGCGCCCCCATGAGCGTCCCACCCGGCGCATCAGATCGCCGACCCGACAATGACCGCGGCTATGACACCCAGGATGCGGCTAGTCTTGTCCATGACAGCGAACACGACGGGATCGTCGTGCATGACACCTCGGTGCGCTATGGCCCAGGTCCGGCTTATCCAGTAAAGCAGTAACGGACAAAGCATCCACAGGTAATGGGGATGCCGATAGAGCGAGAGGCTCGCTGTGCTCTCAACGTAAAGCGCGAGCACAAGCACCGCCATGTAGCCACTGGCGCTTCCCATGGACTGGATGAGAGGGATATCGTCCACATCGTATCCGCGTCCACTGGCCTGGACCTTGCCGGCGGACTGGAGGGTCAGAAGTTCGACATAGCGCTTCACCATCGCGAGGCTCAGGAATATGAACATCGAGAAGGCAAGCAGCCAGAACGACGGTTTGGAATGAATGGCGGCGGTTCCGGCCAGTATCCGCGTGGTGTAGAGACCTGCCAGCACTACCACGTCGAGCATCATGATGCGTTTCAAACGTACGGAGTATGCCGTGGTCAGTACGTAATACCCGGCGAGCACGGCGATAAAATGATAGGGGAGCAGGGTAGACAGGGCGAAGGCTGTCACCAAGAGCAGGACGGCCACCGCGGGACCTGCCGCTAGCGGCAGGTTACCCGCTGCGAAGGGACGGTGACGTTTGCGGTGATGCTGTCGATCGGCGGCAAGATCGAGTAGATCGTTGGTGAGGTACACGCTGGACGCGCAGAGTCCGAACGTAAGGAATGCAAGTACGGAAGCGGAGAGGGCTTCTACATCGAATACACGATGGGAGGCCAGCAGGGGCAGGAACACGAGTACGTTCTTGATCCACTGGTGTATGCGAAGCGCCTTGGCCCAGGCACGGGGGCCTCCACGTCGGATGACAAAACGTCTTTCGACGGCGCTCACTTTGGCGGCTGCCGTGGACAAGGCATGGCCGTGCTCCACCACGAGCGCTGCATGCGCGTGTTGCCACACCATCAGGTCGACCGGTGCATTGCCGACGTAGTCGAACCCCTTCTCGCCGAAACGTTCCGTCAGGATGCGTGCTTTATTCGCGCCCGCGAGATTCAGTTGACCGTCACTGGCTAGGACCTCGTCGAAGACGCCGACGTGGGTGGCCACCGGGGCTGCGAGCATCGCATCGGAGGCGGTACACAGGACGATGCGGCGATAGCCGCGCTGCTCCCGCAACCAGTCGATAATTTCGTGGTTATAGGGCAGCGCGGCAGGATTCAGCTCGACGCGAAGGGCGATTTGTTGCTTGAGGTAGGCTTTGCCGCGGAGCAACCAGACAAGCATCAGGAAAAATGCAAAAGGCTGACGCGCCAGCAGCATCAACGCGGATTCCACTAGTAAGTCCGAACGGATCAGCGTTCCGTCAAGATCCACGCAGAGTGGGATTCCTTCTGCTTTTGTGTTGTCCATCGCGACGTACACCATGAAATATTCGCACCTATACGTCGCGACGCTTGCCGCACGTTCCCCTGATGAAGGCCAGCCGCCTGCGCGGCTGGCCTGTCTTGTCAGCCGATGGCAGCTTCCAGTTCAGGCAGGATCTTGAACAGGTTGCCCACCAGGCCAATATCCGCGATTTCGAAAATAGGCGCTTCGCCGTCCTTGTTGATGGCAACGATCGTGCCGGCGTCCTTTATGCCGGTGAGGTGCTGGATGGCGCCCGAGATGCCCACGGCGACGTAGAGTTCAGGGGCGATGATCTTGCCGGTCTGTCCGACCTGTAGTTCGTTGGGGACATACCCGGCATCGACCGCCGCACGGGATGCTCCTACGGCAGCGCCGATCTTGTCGGCGAACTTGTAGATCACCTCGAAGTTTTCCTTCGAACCAACCCCTCGGCCACCGGACACGACCTTGGGCGCACCCTGCAGGTCCGGGCGATCGCTCTTGCCCTGCTGCAACCCGACGAAACGGGTGTGGGTGGGCAACGCGGCATCGACGACCACCGGTTCGATGGTAGCGGAGCCGTTGGCAGCCGCGGCCGGCCAGGAGGCCGTGCGGATCGTGGCAACGACGATGGAGGCCGTGTCGACCTCGACAGTGACGATGGCGTTGCCGGCGTAGATCGGGCGCTTGAAGCTATGCGGGCCTTCCACGGTCATCACGTCGCTGACCTGGGACACGCCGAGCAACGCGGCGACGCGAGGGGCGAGGTCCTTGCCAAAGGTGGTCGAGGGAGCGAAGACATGGCTATAGCCTGCCGCCACCTTGGCGATCTGTGGGGCGAAAACCGCAGCGAGCGCATGGGTGTTCTCGGGGCGAGCCACGGTAAGTACCTTGCTGACGCCATCGATCTTCGCGGCATCGGCGGCGATCGCATCAGGGGCATCACTCAGCACGAGGATGTCGATGGCTTCCGGGTTGACGGCGGCGGCGGCGCTGACGGCGCGGTGGGTGGCGCCGTTGAGCTTGCCGTCGAGGTGTTCGGCGATAACGAGGATCTTGGTCATGTCGAGTCTCCGTGCGCCTGCTTTACAGCAGACCCTTTTGCTTGAGGACCGCGACCAGTTCTGCGGCATCCTTCACCATCACGCCCTTGCTGCGCTTGGCCGGAGCGGCATAGTGCGTGGTCTTGAGGTGGTCTGCGGCATCGACGCCTAGCGAACCGAGTTCGATGATGTCGATCGGCTTAGACTTGGCCTTCATGATGTCGGGAAGCTTGATGAATCGGGGTTCGTTGAGGCGAAGGTCGGTGGTGATCACGGCGGGGAGTTCGGCCTCGATCGTCTCCAGGCCGGCGTCGACCTCGCGGGTGACCGTCGCCTTGCCGTCCGAGATCTCTACCTTGCTGGCGAAAGTGGCCTGCGGACGATCCCAGAGCGCGGCGAGCATCTGCCCGGTCTGGTTTGCATCGTCATCGATGGCCTGCTTGCCCACGATGACCAGGCCGGGCTGTTCCTTTTCCACGAGCTTCAGCAGGGTGCGGGCGGCGGTCAGGGGGGAGACGGCGTCGGTGGTCTGGACATGGATGGCGCGGTTTGCACCCATCGCCAGGCCATTGCGCAGATGAGCGGTGAGGTCGGCGGGGCCGATGCCCACGACGATCACTTCCTCTGCGATGCCCTTCTCACGCAGGCGCAAGGCCTCTTCGAGGGCGATATCGTCGAACGGGTTGGCGGAAAGCTTCACGCCGTCGGTCACGACGCCCGTACCGTCCGGTTTGACCTGAATGCGGACGTTGTAGTCCACCACACGCTTGTAACCAACCAGAATCTTCATTCGGCTATTCCCTGATGGAAGAGTGTTCCCGCCCGGGGCCAGATCCGGGAGGCATACCACTTCGATTGTAGCTCCCGACATGGCAAATGGCGACAAAACGGCTAGTTGCGCGGGTACTTGACGGGTGAAGGGTGCCGCCGCGGTGGTCGTATCGAGGCTTTCCGCAGCCTAGGGTGAGACCACTTGGCTCGGTTGCTCCTGGATGACGCCTCGTTGTCGCAGGATATCGGTGGCTAGCGCCTGGGCGCTGGTGGCCCACTCCGGCCATGGAGGAAGGGTCCCGGAGGGCGGCGGCGATGTCAGCCAGCCTTTCAGGAACGTGGCCAGTTGCCGTGGGGTATCGGCGTCGAAGTAAGCGGGGTAGGCGTCGGCCACCTCACGAAAAACCGGCAAATCCCGTGCTATCACCGGCTTGCCGCGCTGAGCGGCTTCGATGAGGGGAAGCCCGAAGCCCTCGCCCCACGACGCTGCCAACAGCGCGGTGCTGGCGGTATAAATGGTGTCGAGCATGGCATCGTCGCATTCGTCCAGCCAGAAAAGGCGGCCGCCACGGGCGGTATGTCGATCAAGACGCTCTATCAGGTCGTTCACGAGCCATCCGCGCTTGCCGACGATGACAAGGTTGGCGTCCACACCTTCCGCCCATAATATTTCCATGGCCGAAAGCGCCTGGGCATGTCCTTTCCGGGGTTCGAGCGTTCCCACCATGAGAAAGCTGGGACGGGCGCGAAGGGCGTCAGCGACGTACGGCGGAATCGTGGTTTTCTTCATCGTGCGCATCGGCGTGACGCCGAGCGGAAAGATGGTGACCCGAGGGCGGCTTGCGTCATGCCGGGCAGCAAGCCAGTGCTCCAGATCCAGCGCCGTGCTGCGGGAGTTGCAATGCAGTACATCGGCTAGATCGGCCGCGTTGGCGAGCCATTCGACAAACGACGTCCGTGTATGTGGATGGAAAGCGTCCGGCAGCGTGATCGGCAACAGATCGTGCACGATGAAGTGCATGTCGACCCCGGCGCGACGCCAGGTGCGTAGCAGGGGGGCGCTGGCTGGAAGGCTGTTGATCGCCCAATCCAGGCCGACGAACGTTTCGTTTCCGGTGACCGCCACGATGTCATCCGGGAGATCGGCGGGTGTGGGCACGCCGAGCAGCGCGCAAGCATAGGCATGCGCGTGATGATAGCGGCCGTCCCTGAAAACCACTGGCTCGATCCTTACGTGTTCAGGGGGACGGGCCAGCCAGTTCTCCAGTATGCAGCGCGCCACGCGCTGGATCCCCGTACCGAAATCGGCTTCTGCGATCTGGGTGACATCGACAAGCCAGCGGCGTGCAGTCGCCGGACGCAGGCGATCGAGAGCGTCAGCGATGCGAGCCAGGTCATCGTCGCCCAGGTGAGGCGCCTCGTTCGTGGCAATGGCGTCTTCCACGAGACGCTGGCGGATCAGCGGATGGGTTGCGACCGAGGTCCAGTCGATGGTGTCGGTCGGGGCGACCACGATCGGCCCAAGCCCGGCCAGCAGCACTCGCCAGTCGTCCATGTCGGGAGGGCGGACAAGCCCTGCATAACCGTGAACGCGGTAGCGGTCGGCGGGAGGAAGGGCGTCCGCCGTGGGATAGGGGCCGCTCCAATGGATAGGCCCCGGCCAGCGTCGGACCTCGGGGAGTCGGTGGCTGACGTTCAATGCGTCGAGGGCGTGGATCGGTGCGATGTGCGTGAGGGGCGTCTGGTCGATTCGTTCGCGAGGTCGCCGTCCCGCCATGGCATGCTCGATCGCGACCAAGGCCCGCTCGGCAACGTTGTCCCATGTGAACATCGCAGCGCGTCGCAGTCCGGCTTCCCGCATATCGTGTTGGCGTTCGGTGGACGTGAGCACGTCGAGCATGGCCTTCGTGATGGCCTGCGCACTTGAGCCGTCGAAGAGCGCCGACGCGTCGCCGATCACCTCTGGGAGGCTCGTGGCGTTGTTCGCGATAGTGGGAGCACCACAGGCCATGGCTTCGAGCGGAGGAAGACCGAAACCCTCCCGCTGCGAAGGAAAGACGAACAGGTCGCAGTGCTGGTAAAGCAGGACGAGTTCATCATCGCTCACGAAATCGGTAAGGATGACCTCGTGAGCGTGAAGTCCCGTCCGTTCCATGTGGGCTGCGAAGCGTTGGCGTGTGCCTTCGTCGAGTCGTCCGACGATAACGAGTTGGTGGCTATCGCGGACATCCCTGGGCAGTTCGGCAAATGCCGGAAACAGCACGTCGACGTTCTTGCGTTGATCGAACCCGCCGTTGTAGAGAACGAACGCTCCCCGAATGCCGAAACGCTCCCGTAGCGCTGTTTGCGCGGATCCGTCGGGTGGGGCGGGGCGAAAACGGGCATCCACACCGGCGCCGATGGCGACAACCCGCTCCGCGGGCACGCCGAGGCGCTCGATGGCATCCTGTCTCACCCATTCGGAAATCGCGAGCAGCAGGTCGCAGCGCTTCAGCGAGGCTATGCGCCTGAAGTACCAGTCCCGCATCCTCGAACGCCCCATTTCTTCAGGCGCATGCAGGGGGATAAGGTCATAGAGCGTGGCGACACAGAGTGGGGAGATCATTCCGCTCGGCGCGAGGGCATCGTCGGTGAATCCTTCCACGACGCTACTTTGCCACGCCACGTCGGCCCCACTGGTATCGAGCGCGTGGGACATCAGCCGTTCAGCGGCATCGCGACGCCATGCGTTGTCGGGGTTGCTCGATGACGTCTGCCGTATCGGCCCGTAGGTCGACCAACTGGGCTTGCCGGTGCCGGACGGCCACATCTCGATACTTTCGTCGATACCGTCGAGCGCCGCGTTGAACATGAATTGGACGTGGTGACGTGCGCTCGCCATGGTGAGGAAAGCGGACGTCACTTGCCGCGTATAGCGGCCGATCCCTCGATGACGGCTGTCCGTCTGAACGCCCTGCATGTCGACGACGATCTTCACTGCGGGTTTCCCATTCGCATGCGATCAAAACTGCGGCGGCTGCTTTCGGACATCTGGCTGGCATCCACATCAAGCCGGGCCTCGGGATGGGAGACGCGGTGCGCCGCGGTGCGAAGAGCCGCGTCGAGTGCGGGAATTCGATAAACGGTATCGACCAGCCAGCGCTTCATACGCGGGTGCTTCGTCAGTAGACGAAGGGCAGCGCGAAGAGGCAAGCGAAGCAGCCCGGTCATTCGAAAGGGTGCTCCATGGCACGGGAAAGGGCGACGCCGGCCCGTTCGACGGAGAAGTGTTGCCGAACGTTTTCGAGTCCGGCCTCGGAAAGCGCCATCCACAGACTCTCATCGCGATGCAGTCGCAGGATGGCATCCGCCATGGCGGATGGGGTATTTGCGACGAGGGCTTCCTTGCCGTCGTTCAGATGCATGCCTTCGGCAGCGATTTCGGTGAGTACGACGGGAAGCCCGTGGCTCATGGCTTGGTTCACCTTGCCTTTTACACCCGCACCAAATCGAAGCGGGGCCACCGACACCAGCGAGGAGGCGAGTAGCGGGCGCAGGTCCGCCACACGTCCGTGGACGATCACGCCGGGGTGCTCGATGGAACGACGGGACTCTTCATCGATATCTCCCGCCACGTGCAGGATGATCGACGGGTCTTTTTCGCGAAGGAGCGGCAACACGTCGGCGATGAACCAGCGAACCGCGTCTCCGTTAGGCGGATGGCCGAAACCTCCGACGAAAAGAAGGCCTGAACGCCCGTGATATCCCTGGTCCCGGCCATGTGCCTCATGGATGTTGCTGACCACTTCCACGTGTGCTGTCGGCGCCTCTCGCTCAAGGATCAGGCGCTCGTCGTCGCTCACCACAAGGGTGATGTCGCAGGCTTCCACCATGGCGAGTTCCCGGCGCCGGGACCGGTTCGCTTGCCGCAGCAGGGCTTGCGCGCCAGTGATCTCCGCGGCGCGTCGCTCGCGTATGAAATGGAGATCGACGGTATCGAAGATGATTCGTGCCGCAGGTGCCCTGTGCCGGACGATATCCAGGTATTGATCCGCCACCGGAAGACGACACAGCATGACAGCATTAATCGCATTACCTTGCTGAGCCAGCCAACGCAAGGGGGACTCCCGCACGAGTCGTACGCCCAACTCGGCCAGGCGCGTTTCGGCGGAGGGCGTGGCATGACCGTCGTCGGCAATGAAATCGATCCGCCACCCCGAGCCGTTGAGCAGTCGGAGCATCTGGATCAGCCGCATGGAACCTGAGTCGCGAGTGGCGTCGGGGGGCAGGCTATCGATCACCAGCGCCCGCCGAGGGGCGAAGCCCTCGGCGGGAGGGCGTAGCACCGCGGTTCGCGAGGTTGTCTCGTCGAAGGCATCCTTCGATCGACGGATATGGCGGAGCGTTCCGGTCCAGCCTCGCAGGGCGATACTGGACGCCAGGCGCCGAAACAACAGATGGATACGGCGTAGCCTCCAGCGAAGTTCCATCAGAGATTCTGGTAGTTGGGCCCCGAGCCGCCTTCCGGCGTCACCCAGGTGATGATCTGGTAAGGGTCCTTGATATCGCAGGTCTTGCAGTGCACGCAGTTCGCCGAGTTGATCTGCAGGCATTTGCCGGCCTCGTCCTGGACGATCTCATACACGCCCGCCGGGCAGAAGCGCTGGCAGGGGTTGCCGTACTCGGTGGTGCAGCGATCGACGCAGATCGAGGTGTCGGCCACCTTCAGATGCACCGGCTGGTCCTCGTCATGCTCGGTGGCGGCGAAGTAGACGCTGGCGAGACGGTCGCGCGGTGCGAGCGTGCGCTCCACGTAATCCTTCTTCGGCGCCTCGTACTGACCGAGCTTGTGCAGCGACGACCAGTCGGCATGGTTTTTCAGTGTCCACGGCGACTTGCCGCCGGTGACCGTTTCCCAGGCGGCGTTGATCAGGCCCCACCACAGGCCCTTGTTGAAGCCCGGGCGGATGTTGCGGACCTTCTTCAGTTCGTCCATCACGGCCGAGCCGCGGAGTTTCGCGTCCCAGCCCTTGCTGTCGAGCGCGGAGGCCACGAGGTGTTCGGCCGCCAGCATGCCGGAGGCGATGGCTTGGTGCGTGCCCTTGATCTTCGGCACGTTGACGAGGCCGGCCGAATCGCCGACCAGGATCGCGCCGGGCATCTCCACCTTCGGCAGCGACTGGAAGCCGCCCTCGACGATGGCGCGGGCGCCGGCCGAGACGATCGTGCCGCCGTCGAGCAGGCCCTTCACGTTGGAGTGGTGCTTGAACTGCTGGAAGGCCTCGAACGGCGAGAAATTCGGGTCGGGGTAGTCCAGGCCCACGACGAAACCGACGGCGACGCGATCGTTGTCGAGGTGGTAGAGGAAGCTGCCGCCATAGGTGTCGCTGGGCAGCGGCCAGCCAGCGGTGTGCACGACCTTGCCAGGCTCGGAACGGCCCGGGGGAAGCTGCCAGAGCTCCTTGATGCCGATGCCGTAGGTCTGCGGGTCGCTGTCCTTGTCGAGGTCGAACTTCTTGATGAGGGTCTTGCTGATGTGGCCGCGGCAGCCTTCGGCCAGCACCGTCACCTTGGCGCGGATGTCGATGCCTTCCGTGTATCCCGGCTTGTGCGTGCCGTCGCGGGCGATGCCCATGTCGCCGATGCGCACGCCGTTGACCACGCCGGCCTCGTCGAACAGCGCCTCGGCGGCCGCGTAGCCCGGAAATACGTCGACACCGAGGGCCTCGGCCTGCGGCGCCAGCCAGGCGCAGGTGGCGCCCAGGCTGACGATGACGTTGCCGTGGTTGTTCATCTGCGGCGGCGTCACCGGCAGCTTCGAGCTGGAGGCGTGGTCGCGCAGGATCCAGAATTCGTCATGCGTCACCGGCACGCAGATCGGCGGCGGGTTGTTCCGCCACTCGGGCAGCAGGCGGTCGAGCGGGGCGGTCTCGATCACGGCGCCCGAGAGGATCTGGGCGCCGATGGTGGAGGCCTTCTCGATGACGCAGACCGACAACTCCGCATTGAGCTGTTTCGCACGGATCGCGAACGCCAGGCCGGATGGACCGGCGCCGACGACGACGATGTCGTATTCCATGGTTTCGCGTTCGCTCATGGCTGGCTCACTCAAACTCGGGCTGGCGGGGAAGACACGCGCCTCCCCGGCGCGCATGTGACCGGTCATTGTCCGATTTCGTCGCCGGGCGGGCAAATACCTGTTTGAAACGACCCATGCTGCATTGCGAGGGGTTGCATGCCCTTCACAAACCGCGTTCATAATCGTCCCACGTGCAAGGAGATTTCATGAACACGATGCCGCCGGTCGCCGATACCGACATGCGCCGCGCCACGCTGCTGCAGATCCTGCATTGGCTGGCGATCGGCCGGATACAACCGCAGGCCTTGTCCGACGTCTACCAGGACGCCATCGAGCGCCTGAATCCGAGCCTGAACGCCTTCGTCGATTTCAGCGTCTCCCTGATCCAGGAGCAGTCGGCAGCGGCCGACCGCCGTCGCCGCGACGGGGTGATCGGGCGCCTCGATGGCATGCCGATCGCCATCAAGGACAACTTCGATGTCGCTGGCGTGCCGACGCGCGCCGGTATGCGGCGGCGCAGCGTGGTGCCCGAGGAAGACGCCCATGTGGTGGCGCGTTTGCGCGCGTCCGGCGCCGTCCTGCTGGGTAAGACCAATATGGACGAGGGCGCGCTGGGGCTCACCACGAACAATCCATTCCATGGCGCGACGCACAATCCGCATCGACTGGGCTACACCGCGGGCGGCTCGTCCGGCGGTGCGGCAGCCGCCGTCGCCGCCGGCATGGCCGTGGCCGCCATCGGCTCGGACAGCCTGGGTTCGATCCGGGTGCCTGCCAGCTACTGCGGTGTGTACGCGCTCAAGCCCACCCATGGCGAGATTTCCGCCCGGGGCCTCGTACCGGCCGCCCGTCGACTCGATGCCGTGGGCCTGCTGGCGCGTGGCGTGGACGATCTCACCGTGCTCTTGCAGACCCTGGCCGGCTACGACGCCGACGACGCGCGCTCGCGCCGCCGCCGGGTGGCCTTTTCGCCGCCCGACTGGGAGCCGGGCAACCTGCGAACCGGTTTTCTGCCCGATCTGGCGGCGATCGGTGTCGAACGTGATGTCATCGACGTCTTCCAACATGCCTTGGGTCAGCTCAAGGGAGAACTCGGCGAGCGGCGTAACGTCGATTTTTCCGACTGGGACTTCGCGCGGACGCGTCGTGCGGGCCTGCTGTTGATGGAGGCGGAGATGCTCAACACCTTCGCGACCGAACTGGCCGACGAGGCCTATCCGGTCTCCGCCGGTTTCCGCCAGATGGTGGAGTTCGCTGCGAAGAAATCCGCCGCCGACTATGTCGCGGCCGACCTGGTGCTCGACGCGGCCACGCTGAAAATGCGCCGCCTGTTCGCCCAGGTCGACGTGCTGGTGTTGCCGACCACGCCGCAGGGGGCTTTTCCGCTGGATGGCCCCGCGCCGGCCTCGCAGGCTGATCTTTGTAGCTTCGCCAGCCTGGCCGGCTGTCCTTCGGTGAGTATTCCGATGGGCACGCTTCCCAATGGATTGCCGATCGGCATGCAGTTGGTGGGTGCGCGCGGTTCCGACCTGCGCCTGCTCGAACTGGCTGCCGTCTGCGCGTCCTCGCTCGATGCGGAGCCGCGCTATCCCGTGGAGCCCGTCTGACTCGCTGGCAGGTCATCGCGTTACCCGGCGCGGACGTCCGCTTCGCGCCGGATTGGCTCGATCCTCGGGAAGCCGATCGTCTGCTGGCCGTCCTTCACGAGGAGATTCCCTGGGAAACACACCGGTTGCGCATGTTCGGTCGCTGGGTGGATTCGCCCCGGCTCAACGCGTGGGTGGGTGATCCGGGGGCGAGCTATCGGTACTCGGGGAACACGTTCGAGCCTTATCCGTGGACGCCGACCTTGCTCGCATTGCGCGAGCGGGCGGAACAGGCGTGCGGTACGCGTTTCAATAGCGTGCTGGCCAACCTTTATCGCCACGGTGGCGAGTACACCGGATTCCACGCAGACGACGAGCGCGAACTGGGCCCCGAGCCGATCATCGGGTCGATCAGCCTCGGTGCGCAGAGGACGTTCCGGTTCCGGGCGAAACAGGGTGGCGACACGGTCGCGGTCGAACTGACCCACGGTAGCCTGCTACGCATGGGCGAGGGTACGCAGCGTCTCTATAAGCATGACTTGCCAGTGCGCAAGCGCGTCACCACCCCGCGCCTGAACCTCACCTTCCGCTATATCCATCCCCTGTAGGAGCGCGCTTGCGCGCGATCCGCGGCAGCGGCAATCTGGCCCGCTACGCGGGATCGCGCGCAAGCGCGCTCCTACAAGAGCAGGCATGGCAGTGGCAGAGTGGCCCGCTGCCGCGGATCGCTACGGTGTTTTCAACGTCCAGCCCACCACGTCGCCCGACAGCTTGTCCATCGCCCGACCGAAGGCCTCGACCACCTGCGGCACCTCTTTCCCTGCCACGGGTTCGCTGACTTCGAAACGTCGGCTACCCACGATGCGATGCCGACGGGTGTCGGCGATGACGGCGTCGTAGCGGATCGTCACCACCGGCTTGCCATCCACATAGTCGGATTGGAATGCGGCAAGGCTGCCACCGAGCTCGTAATCGGCGGCGAAGCTGCCGTCGTCGGTGCTGAGCGCAGGAATGCGACCGCTGTCCCGGAAGGCGTTGGCGAGCCGGTCGCGGAACAGGTGTGGTGCCGTGTCGCTCCAGCGTGCCCCGGCATACACCGTGATGGTGTTGGCCTGCGGCACGACGGCGATACGCGCGTTGTCGAGCGAGCGCGGCGCGTTCGGCGATGCGATGCGGAGCGCCCAGGTTACCGTGGCGGGAGCCTGCGGACGTGCGCCCGGTGCGGATGGCAACGTATAGACCTTGGACATTTCCTGCTTGGGCAGGATCGAGCAGGCGGAAAGCAGGGCGACCAGCGGCAGGGCGAAGCGGGCGCGGCTCATGGGGTGAACTCCTGGGTCTTTTCGCGGCCGAACAGGTAACCGCTGGGGTTTTCGTCGAGGCGACGGGTGATCGAACGCAGCGAGCCCAGCGTGTCGCGCAGTTCGCGCAGCGCGGGGGCAAGTTCGCCGAGACTGGCCGCGCCACCGTTGATCGCGTCGCTGTTGTCGTTGAGCAGGCGGTCGATGGTGCCCATCGAACGCTCCAGTGAGCCCATCGCACGCTGCGCGCTCTCCAGGGTGGCTTTGCCCTGGCCTTCGACCAGGCCGTTGGCGTTGTGGATGAGCGTCTTGCTCTCGGCCAGCGTCTCGTTGGCCTGCTTCGTCGCCGACGCCAGTTGGTGGATCAGCTCGCGGATGTCCTCGCGCTCGTCGGCGATCACCCCGGTGGTGCGGTCGAGGTGGTCGAGCACGTTCTCGATATGGTGGACGTTTTCCTTCGACAGCAACTGGTTCGCGCGGGCGGCGGCCTGGTTGATGTTGGTGATGAGATCTTCGCCGTTGGATAGCAATCGTGCGAGGGGCGACGGGTCGGCGATGATCACGGGCACTTCGCCGTCGTGGCCCACGAGCAGGGCGCTGCCCGGGGTGCCACCGGAAAGCTGGATGATCGCCACGCCGGTGACACCGGTCAGCGCGAGCTTCGCGTGGGTATCCGTGCGCAGCGGCGTATCGCCGGTGACGCGGATGCGGGCGAGTACGCGACGGGGGTCTTCGGGGTCCAGGCGCAGCTGCATGACATCGCCCAGGCGGATGCCGTTGTACTGCACCGCGCCGCCCCTCGAAAGACCGGTGACCGCCTCGTTGAAGACGACGTCGTAGTAGTTCCACTCCTGGTCGGAATGGGCCTTGGCGAGCCAGACCCCGAAGATCAGGGCGGCGATCACGACGATCACCGTGAACAGGCCGATCAGGATGTGGTGGGCGCGCGTTTCCATGGGATCAGTCCTTGCCTTGCGTGGCGGCGAAGGTGGCCGCGCGACCGCGCGGGCCGTTGAAGTACGCCTGTACCCAGGCATCGTCGGTGCGGGCCACCTCGTCGATCGGGCCGACGGCGAGCACGCGGCGTTGCGATAGCACCGCCACGCGATCGCAGGTGGAGTACAGGGTGTCCAGGTCGTGGGTGACGAGGAACACGGTGAGACCCAGCGCGTCGCGCAGGGTGACGATCAGGCTGTCGAAGGCGGCCGCGCTGATCGGGTCGAGTCCGGCGGTGGGCTCGTCCAGGAACAGGATCTCCGGATCGAGCGCCAGCGCGCGGGCGAGCGCGGCGCGCTTGATCATGCCGCCGGAGAGTTGCGCGGGATACTTTCGCCCTGCGTCCACCGGCAGCCCCGCGAGGGCGAGTTTCACGCCGGCAAGGCGCTGGGCATCGGGGCGGGGCAGTTTCGCGTGCTCCACCAGGGGCAGCGCGACGTTCTCCGCGACGGTCAGCGAAGAAAACAGCGCGCCACTCTGGAACAGCACACCGAAGCGTCGTTCGACCAGCGAGCGGCGTTCTTCATCCAGCGCGAGCAGGTTCTCCCCGAATACGCGGACTTCGCCGGCCACGGGACGTACCAGTCCTACGATAGTTCTCAGCAGAACGGATTTGCCCGTGCCCGAGCCGCCGACGATGCCGATGATCTCACCGCGCCGTACGTCGAGGTCGAGGTCCTCGTGCACCGTCTGCGAGCCGAAGCGATTCACCAGGCCGCGGACCTGGATCACCGGTTCGACCGCGGTCGCCTGGGTGGGGAGCGCGCTCACCAGCCCATCTCCATATAGAAGAGTGCCGCCACGGCATCGAGCAGGATGACCACGAAGATCGACTGCACCACGGCCGAGGTGGTGTGTTCGCCCACCGACTGGGCGCTGCCCGATACCTTGAAGCCTTCCATGCAGCCGATCGTGGCGATCATGAAGGCGAACACCGGGGCCTTGGCCATGCCGACCAGGAACTGCGCGATCGACATGTCGTCCTGGAACATAGTCAGGAACATCGACGGCGACATCTTCAAGGTGGCCAGGCAGACGACGGCACCGCCGACGATGCCGGCAAGCATCGCGACAAAGGTGAGCAGAGGCAGGGCGATCAGGAGGGCGAGCGTGCGTGGCAGCACCAGCAGCTCGATCGGATCCAGGCCCAGCGTACGGATGGCGTCGATCTCCTCGCGGGCTTTCATGGAGCCGATCTGCGCCGTGAACGCACTGGCGGTACGGCCCGCCAACAGGATCGCGGTGAGCAGCACGCCGAATTCACGCAGGAAGGCGAAGCCGATCAGGTCGACCGTGAAGACGCTGGCGCCATAACTGGCCAACGCCGTGGCGCCGAGGAAGGCGACCACCGCGCCGACCATGAAGGAGAGCAGGGCAAGGATCGGCACCGCGTCCAGGCCGGTCTGTTCGATGTGCGACACCAGCGAGGTGACCCGCCAGCGCGATGGGCGCCACACCGTGGAGGCGAAACCTTGGAGGGTGATGCCGATGAAGCCGAGCAGTTTGGCCGTCTGCTTCCAGAACGAGGCCATGGCCTTGCCGATCCGCTCCAGCAGCACGACGAAACCGGCGTCGCGCACCGGCTTGTTTCCCGTGCAGTAGGTGTCGATGGCGTCGGCGACGGTTTTCAACAGCGCGCGGCGGGCGGCGGGGAGCGCGGTGTCCTGCGCCAGCGCCTGGGTACGCGCGCTGCCGAGCAGTTCGGCGATGACGAACGCGCCGGAGGTGTCCATGGCCCCCAGGTCGTGGATATCCACCTGGACGTCCGTTCCCATATCACCGGCCAGTTCGTTGGCCCGGTGTTGCAGGTCCACGTAGTGCGGCAGTGTCCAGTCGCCACGCAGGGTCAGCCGTGCGCCGCCCGAATCGCGGGTGAGGGAGACGGTGCCGGGCAGGGAGGGGGTCGCCATGAGGGGAAGGCTAGCAGGACTCGATGTTGCGGTCGCGCTTGGCCTTGCGCCCCAAGGGCCCGATAATGGTCGACCGCTTCGCCCGCCATCCCCTTCAAGGTAAGACGATGACCGACAAGACCGAACTCAATGCTTCCCACCGCGAGCTTGGCGCCCGCATGGTCGACTTTGGCGGCTGGGACATGCCGATCGCCTACGGCTCCCAGATCGAGGAGCACCATGCCGTGCGCAAGGACGCCGGCATGTTCGACGTCTCCCACATGACCGTGGTCGACCTCACCGGCGAAAAGACCCGCGACTTCCTCCGCAAGCTCGTCGCCAACAACGTCGACAAGCTCGCCAAGCCGGGCAAGGCGCTCTACACCTGCATGCTCAACGAGGAAGGCGGCGTCATCGACGACCTCATCGTCTACTTCCTGCGTGAAGACTTCTTCCGCCTGGTGGTGAACGCCGCCACCCGCGCGAAGGATCTCGCCTGGATCGAAAAGCAGGCGGCCGCGTTTGGTGTCTCCGTACGCGAGCGTCCGGAATTCGGCATGATCGCCGTGCAGGGACCGAACGCGCGCGCGAAGCTCATCGGCTTGCTGCCGTCGGACGTCCAGGAGAAGGCGACCAAGCTCGGCAAGTTCGCCGCCATCGAGATCGAAGGCCCGAATGGCATGCCGCTCTTCCTCGCCCGCACCGGTTACACCGGTGAAGACGGTTTCGAGGTCGTCGTGCCGAACAGCCGCGTCGTCGAACTGTGGAACCTGCTGAAGGACGCCGGCGTCGCGCCGGCCGGCCTGGGCGCGCGCGACACCCTGCGCCTGGAAGCGGGCATGAACCTCTACGGCCAGGACATGGACGAAACCGTGTCGCCGTGGGAGGCCGCGCTGGCCTGGACGATCTCGCTCGACGACGGCCGCGACTTCATCGGCCGCACCGCGCTAGAGAAGCACAAGGCCGATGGCGTGAAGCGCGTGATGGTCGGCCTGGTGATGGACGACAAGGGTGTGCTGCGCCACGGACAGAAGGTGCTCACCGCCAACGGCGACGGCGAAATTCTCTCCGGCGGTTTCGCGCCGACGCTCGGCAAGTCGATCGCCTTCGCCCGCATTCCGGCCGGCGAGCCGGGTGATGTCCGCGTGGACATCCGCGGTCGCGAGGTGCCGGTGCGCGTCGTGACGTTCCCCTTCGTCCGCGACGGCCAGCCCAAGGCGGGCATCTGATCCGCACACATATATATATGTAGGAAGGGGAGCGACGCGGTCGCTCCCCTCTTTCGATACGGCGCCCGCTTTCCCGTCACGCCCAGACCGGTACAATTGGCCGCTACCATCACCTCAGCCCCGAACCGAGACATCGAGGACCACACCCATGAGCGACATTCCCGGCGATCTGAAATTTGCGAAGTCCCACGAGTGGGTGCGCGTCGAGCAGGACGGCACCGTCACTGTCGGCATCTCCGACCACGCGCAGGCGCAATTGGGCGACCTGGTGTACGTCGAATTGCCGGAAGTGGGCAGTTCCGTGCAAGCCGGCAACGGCACGGCCGTGGTCGAGTCGGTCAAGGCCGCCTCCGACATCTACTCGCCGCTCTCCGGTGAAGTGATCGCGGTGAACGAGGAGCTCGCCGACGCTCCCGAAACGATCAACTCCGACGCCTACGGCGACGGCTGGATCTTCAAGCTGAAGATCAGCGACAAGTCCGAACTCGACAACCTGCTGACGCCGGACGAGTACTCCGAACTGGTCGAGAACGAAGACCACTGATCCTCGTCGGATCGCTCGACCCCCATGCCGGTCGTCCCTCGACCGGCATTTTTTTGTCCGGGGCGGGTCTTCCGGGAAATTTTTTTTCCCGGTCAGTCGAACTCCGTTCATCCCCCGAAAGCGGTCCTTCGGGGACCGTCTGGCAGCGGTCGAAGGACATGCGCAAACGCGTTGTCAACGCGTTTCGCATTTCGGGCGATTAACGGGAAACATCATTATTTAAGGTATTTCTTGAATCGCATTGCGTACTTCAGGACATGCCGGTGCAATGCCGGATTACCCGGTGGCGTCATTCAAAATGACGCCGATGACTTGGCCAAATGGAATGCCGGGCGTGGATATGCGTCCGCAAGACCTTCAATTTAGAGCCAAAATTTATTGACACCGGATATGTTCAGGAATAGCTTTTGCGTCAATTGACGGGGAACCCGGAAATGGAAACACAGACATTCATCAGGCCGTATGTGGATCACGGTGCAAAAGCAGGATCGGTTCGCAAGATCACAGTCTCGATTCCGCTGCATGTGCTCCGGCTACTTTCCGATGAACGTACTCGCTGACAGGTGAACAATTTGAGGCACGCGACGAACAGCGACCTGCTGGTCGAAGCGTTCCTCCACGCTTTTACTGGGCAACCACTGCCAACTGATGAGGAGCTGAGACGAACCATGGCCACTGCCAAGAAAGCCACTGCCAAGAAGCGTACCGCCAAGAAGGCGGCCACCAAGCGCGTTGCCAAGAAGGCAACCGCCAAGAAGGCCGCCGTCAAGCGCGTTGCCAAGAAGGCAACCGCCAAGAAGGCCGCCACCAAGCGCGTAGCCAAGAAGGCCACCGCCAAGAAGGCTGCCGTCAAGCGCGTTGCCAAGAAGGCAACTGCCAAGAAGGCCGCCCCGAAGAAGGCTGCTACCAAGCGCGTCGCCAAGAAGACCGCTACCAAGACCGCCCGTAAGCCCCGCGTCGCCAAGAAGGCTGCCGGCGCCAAGGCTCCGCGCGCCACGCGCGTCGCCAAGGCTCCGAAGGCCGCCAAGGCTCCGCGCGCTCCGCGTGCCGCCAAGGCCGTCAAGGCCTAAGCTTTACCCGCTTCATCCAATAAGAAAGCTCGTGTCGAATTCCCTCCCCGCGGTGCCCAGCGCGGGGAGGTATTTCGAAACTTGACCCCGGCCATGCCGGGGTTCTTCGTTTTTGGACGACCCAAAACCGCGACTCACTCCGCACCCCCGAAAACCTCCTACGTCTCCAGACTGGATTCACAGGACCATTACGTTTACCTTTCAGCCGTATCGCGCTGCGGTGACCGGGGGGTCTCCGCCATGCCTACAGGGGGAGCGCGTCCTGCGGAAAAGGTTTGTACCGCCATGGTTCCTCGTTACCGTGTTCCCTCGCGTCACCCGGCCCGTGGTGCGATCCAGCCCGTCACGATCGCCGTGCTCGCCATTGTCGCCGCTCTGGCCGTGGCCGCCTGGTTCCTGATCATCCGACCCTATCGCGATGCCAGCACGGGCGAGACACCGGCCGCGTCGGCGGCGCGTCCGGCGAGTGCACGCGACACGCCGCTGGCCAACGTCGACGCGTTGAGCGTCGATCAGCTGCTCAATGAAGCGCGCGCGGCCATGAACGACCAGCGTCTCGTGGCGCCCGCAGGAAATAACGCTTTCGAGTTCTACATGAAGGTGCTGCAGAAGCAGCCGGGCAATCCCGTCGCGGCCGACGCGCTGCGGGAAACCTTCTCCTATGGCGCCGCCGCCACCGAGCAGACGATCAACCAGCGCGACTTCAACGAGGCGCAGCGCGAGATCGACTTGTTGGCGAAGGCCGATCCGGAGAATTACACCCTGACCATCCTGCGCTCGAAGCTCGATGCCCAGCGCAAGACGCTTGATCGCGAGCAGCAGCAGGCGCTCGACGCCCAGAAGGCTCAGCAGCTCGCCCAGCAGAACGCGGCGGCCGCTGCGCGGCAGCAGGCGGCCGAACAGGCGGCGGAAGCGCAGCGCCAGCAGGTGGCGGCACGCGAGCTGGCGGCGCGCACGCCGCAACAGGCGGCGCAACCCCGGACCACGGCTCCGGTGACGCAGGCGCCAGCCAGCAAGGCGCCGGAAGGCGAGACGATCACCGACGCGGTGCTGGTCAACCAGGTCAAGCCGCGTTATCCGACGGCGGCGATGCGCGCGAACCAGGAAGGCTGGGTCGACGTCGAGCTGACCGTCGGTACCGACGGCGCGGTGAGCAATGTCAACGTGACCGACTCACAGCCCCGCCATGTGTTCGACCGTTCCGCCATCGAGGCTGTGAGCCGCTGGGAGTTCAAGCCGGCCACGCGCAATGGCGAACCGATGGTGGTAACCCTGCGCCGCCGCCTCCAGTTCAACCTGGGCCGCTGACGGGCTTCCTGTAGGAGCGCGCTTGCGCGCGATCGCGCGCAAGCGCGCTCCTACAGGGTCACGGTTTCTTTTTCTTCTTGGTCGCGGCTTTTTTCGTCGGCGCGGCCTTGGCCTTGGTCTTCGCCTTGGCCTTCGGTGCCGGCGCGGCGGCGTGCACCGGGCCTTCCACGCCCGCCCAGTCCACGTGCGGCAGGCCGATCAGGCTGTCAAAGACCATCGGCATCAGGCCGGCGGGCATCGGGCCTGCGCCATTCCACATGCTCACGACGCCGGCGTGGTACTTCGGGAAGAAGCCGATCATCGTGCGATACCCCGAGACGGCGCCTGCGTGATAGACCAGGTCCTCGTTGCCGTAGCGGAACACGCGCCAGCCCAGGGCGTAGTGCGCATCGCTGACGCGGGAGCGACGCCAGGGCAGCGAGCGTTCCTCGCCCGGCGTGGAGACTTCCGGAGCATGCAGTACTTCAAGCACCTGCGCGGGCAGCACGTCCGGACGACCGCCCATCTGCGCGATGAGCCACTGCTCCATGTCACGCAGGCTCGCGTTCACGCCCGCCGCCGGGGCGACGCGGTAGTAGGCGTCGTTGGGCTCGTAGGGAATCCAGTTGTGCGGGCCGCCGCGGTGCGGACGTGCCCAGCTCTTGCTCGATTCCAGCGCGTCGCGGCCGTAGCTGGCGGTGGTCATGCCCAGCGGCGTGAAGATGCGGCGCTCCACCTGGCGGAAGAAGTAATCGCCAGTCTGCGCGTAGACCACGTCGCCGATCATGCTGAAGGCGACGTTCTGGTAGCCGTAGCAAGCGCCGACCTTGCAGGAGAGGTTCACCTCGTCGAGCTTGCGCACCAGTTCCTCATAGGGCGCATCGGCCTCGAGCATCGCGTCGTAGGTGTTGCGCGGCAGGCCCAGGCGCTGGCCGAGGATGTCGCGCACGGTGGCCTGCTGCGCGGCCTGCATGTCCTTGAGCTTGAAGTAGGGGAGCACGTCGACGAGCTTCGTGTCCCAGCTGAGGAAGCCGTCGCGGACCAGTACGGCGGTGAGGCCCGTGGCGAAGGCCTTCGACAGCGAGGCGAGGCGGAACACGGTCTCCGGCGTGGCGGGTTCTTTCGTCTTCGCGTTGGCGAAGCCGATGGCGCGTTCGTACACCACCTTGTCGTCGACGATGATCGCCGTCACCAGGGCCGGCGCGGCGTCGCGCGACTCGGCTTCGTCGAGCCAGCGCTTGTAGTTCTCGATGGTCTCTTTCACCCGCTCCGGCGGAAGCTTCACGTACTGCGGGTCGTTGTGGACAACGGGCGGCGTGGCGGGCGGGGGCGGTGCGGCGAAGGCAAGGGGCGCGGCCAGGGCACAAGCCAGCGCGCAGGCGAGCAGGGAAACGGAACGAAACGACATGCTTATCTCGCAAAAGCCCGGCGTGGAATCACGCCATCGATACTTGGATGCTTCGATTGTCTGCCAGTTCCGGCCTCGCGACAACGCAAATCGCGTTGATCACCCTGAATGAATGGCCCCTGGCACCGTGCTAGGCTTTGCGCGCCTCCACCGGATATGCCGGCCCACCTCGTGAACGCTCGTCGACACGCCGCCCTGGGCGATGGGATTACCCTCGCGCTTTCGGTCATCGCCTTCTTCTGCGTGATGACGTCCTACTACGTGATACGCCCCGTGCGCGACCAGCTCATCGGTGCCGCCGGATCGTCGTCGCTGCCCGTGTTCTACGCGATCCTGTTCGTGGTGATGCTGGTGCTGACCCCGATCTTCGGTTGGTTGGTCTCGCGTTTTCCGCGGCGCTGGGTGCTCGGTGGCAGTTACCTGTTCTTCGTGGCCTGCCTGATCGCCTTCATGCCCGCGTTTTCGGCACAGGATCGTATCGGCGCGGTGAACCTGGGGCGGGTGTTTTTCGTCTGGGTCAGCGTGTTCAACCTGTTCGTCGTGTCGCTGTTCTGGAGCGTCATGGCCGACGTGTACCGCAGCATGCAGGCCCGCCTGGTCTTTCCCTTCATCGCTTTCGGCGGCATGGCAGGCGCGCTCGTCGGACCGTTCCTGACCTCGATGCTCGTCGCCAGGATCGGCGTGCCTCCGTTGCTGCTGGTGTCCTCGGGGGCGCTGCTGCTGGCCCTGGGACTGCTGCTGGCGATCCCTGCGAACGCCGCGAGCAACGATCGCAGCGCGGGCGCTCCCATCGGCGGCTCGATCCTCGACGGGGTCAAGGCCGTGTTCGCGCGGCCGTTCCTGCGCAACATGACTTTCCTGATGCTGCTCAGTGACGGTGTGGCCACGGTGGCTTATGCGCTGATGGCCGACTACACGAAGACGCATTATCTCGACACCGCCGCTCGTACCGCGTTCTACGCGCGGCTGGATCTTGCGATCAACCTGTTCGGCGCCGTGCTCCAGTTGACCATCACGCCCATGCTGCTGCGTGGCCTCGGCGCCGTCTGGGCGATGGTGCTGCCGTCGGTGGTGAACTTCCTGCTGCTGGTCGCGCTGGCGATCAACGGGCCGGTCGACATCGCGATGTTGGGGTGGGCGGTGTCCCTGGTGACGATCGTGCAGATCGGTACGCGCGGCATGACCTACGGGATGACCAAGCCGGCCAGCGATGCCCTGTACACCCGCATCCCGCGCGACGACCGCTACAAGGGCAAGAACTTCGTCGAGACCACGGTATGGCGCCTGGGCGACCTGCTGGTCACCTCGGGTCTCAACGCCTTGCGCGGCATGGGCGCCACCGTGGCAACGCTGGGCCTGATCTGTGCGGGCCTGGCCGGCGTGGCGGCCTTCGTCGCCAAGCGCGCGGCCACCTCGCCTGACCTGCTGCCCGAGGCCGACGACAGCTAGCCGACGACAGCTAGCCGGCGATATAGCTCTCGAGCTGGTTGATCGTTTCCTTCTGCTCCGAGATGGTGGCCTTCACCAGGTCGCCGATGGAGATCATGCCGATCACGCGCCCGTTGTCCAGCACCGGCAGGTGGCGGAAACGGCTGTCGGTGCACAGGCGCATGCACTCGTCCACGGTGGCGTCCGGGGCGACGGTGACCACGCTGGCGGTCATGATGTCGGCGACCGGGGTGTCGCGCGACGAACGGTCCTTCAGGATGACCTTGCGGGCGTAGTCGCGCTCGGAAACGATGCCGACCAGTTCGCTGCCCTTGATCACCACGAGGGCACCTACGTTTTTCTCGGCCATCACGCGTATCGCGTCGATCACCGGTGCGTCGGGAGCTACCGAGTAGGCACCCTTTCCCTTGGCTTCAAGGAGATGCTTGACCTGCTGCATGCTCGACTCCACTGGCTGTGCGCGGCGCGTCGCCGCGTTGGAGTCCAGTCTAGCGCCGTGAGCAAAACACCGAGTAAGCGACAGGTGAAGGCGTCAGCGCACGCGACCGCGAACCGGCGCGGGACGCTCCAGGTAGGCGGGGCCGCCGAGCTGTCCCATCTGCTGGAGGATCCATGCGACGCGGCGCTGCACATACGCGCTGGGCGCGTCGACGCGGAAGCGCTGCGGATTCGGCAGCACGGCGGCAAGCTGCGCGGCTTGCGTCGCATTGAGCCGGTTCGGCGTGGTGTGAAAATAGACCTCGCTCGCCGCGCCGACGCCGTAGATGCCGTCGCCCAGCTCCACGCTGTTCATGTAGACCTCGAGGATGCGCCGCTTGGGCCACAGCGCCTCGATCAGCACGGTGTACCAGGCTTCCAGACCCTTGCGCACGAAGCTGCGACCGTTCCACAGGAACAGGTTCTTGGCCACCTGCTGGCTGATGGTGCTGGCGCCGCGAAGGCGCTTGCCCTCGTCGGCCGCGTCGATGGCGTCCTGGATGGCATCGACATCGAAGCCGTGGTGGAACGGGAATTTCTGGTCCTCGCCGGCGACCATGGCGATGCCGACGTAGGGCGATACGTCGTCCCAGGCCACCCAGCGGTGCCGGAAATGAAAACTCGTATCGCCGTCCATCATGGCGGACAGACGGTCTTCCATCATCACGGCGCTGGTCCATGGCGGCACGAAGCGGAGCACGAACACCACCAGCACGGACAGAGCCAGCCAGGCGCCGACCAGCAGCAGGGCGATACGGAACAGGCGTCGGATCGTCAGTCTCATGGGGGCACGATGGCGGAGGATGGCGCAGTATACGGGTGCCCGCGGCCGGCCTTGTCGTGGGGGCCGGCAAGCCCCATCTTCCGTCGGATCATAAGGAGAGACCCGTGACCGATACGACCACCCCCATGTCCCTGACCGACGACGTGCTGCATCGGTTCATGCTCGAAAAGGCGGGCGTGCGCGGTGTGCTCGTCCGCCTGGGCGCCAGCTGGCGGGAGATCGCCTCACGCGTCGAGTATCCCCAGGCCTTGCGCGACACGTTGGGCCAGACGGTCGCCGCCAGCGCGCTGCTGACGGGCAACATCAAGTTCGATGGCTCGCTCTCCCTGGAGTTCAAGAGCCAGGGCGCCGTGCGCCTGTTGTTCAGCGAATGCACCGACAAGGGACGCCTGCGCGGCCTGGCACGCTTTGACGAAGGTGAAGACTCCCTCGGCGAGGCGGTGAACCTCGGCACCATGGACGACGAACTGCTCGCCATCACGGTCGGCAGCGCGGAGCGTGGTCGTTATCAGGGTATCGTCGATCTCGCGGACAGCGAAAATATCGGCCAGGCGCTGGAAACCTATTTCCTCAAGTCGGAGCAGTTGCCCACGCGCATCCTGCTGGCCGCCGATGGCGAGCGTGCGGTCGGGCTGATGTTGCAGCCGGTGCCTGGCGAGGGTGGCCATGACGCAGCCGAGGAAGATGCCGACGCCTGGAATCGCGTCGGCGCCCTGACCGCCACGCTGAAGTCGGCGGAAATGCTGGCGACGCTCCCGGAAGACCTGCTCTATCGCCTTTACCACGAAGAAACCGTGCAACTTTACGAACCCAGGCATCTGGCCTTCGGCTGCACCTGCTCGCGCACGCGGGTGGAGGGCATGCTGCAAGGCCTGGGACGTGCGGAAGTCGAGGCGACGCTGGACGATCGCGGCGGCGAAATCGAGGTGGTCTGCGAATTCTGCGCCACGCGCTACACCTTCGACCGCGTGGACGCCGAGCAGCTCCTCAGCGACGGCGATACGCCGCCGACGTCGCAGACGCTGCAGTAATCCCGATCGCGCGCAAGCGCGCTCCTACAGGCGATGTCGCTGCGCTTCGCCTGTAGGAGCGCGCTTGCGCGCGATAAGCCAACGCAGCGGCGACGCGACCCGTCAAACCCGTTCGGTCAGATATCCAACGACAACGGCGCCCCCAGCCATTTGCTGGCCGGCGCCGGTTGCGCGAACAGGAAGCCCTGGCCGAAGCGACAGCCGATACGGCGCAGCACCTTCATCTGCGTTTCCGTCTCGATACCCTCGGCGATCACATGCATGCGCAACGAGTTGGCCAGCGCCTGGATCGCGCGGACCACGGCCGTGCTGTGCGCCTCGTTATCTTCGGCGGGCAGTTCGGTGACGAACGAGCGGTCGATCTTCAGCGTCTCGATCGGGTACTGGTGCAGGTAGCTCAACGACGAGTATCCCGTGCCGAAATCGTCCAGCGCGATGCCGACACCGTGGGCGCGCAGGTTTTCCAGGATGCGCTTCACCTGTGCCGGATTCTCCAGCAGGGCGCGCTCGGTCACCTCCACGCGGATGCAACGTGCGGGCACCTTGTGCTGGGCGAGCAGGTCGAGCAGGCGCTGGTCGAGGTCGGGCGAGCGGAAGTGGCTGCCCGACACGTTGATGCTGATGAAGCCTTCGTCGCGCGTAAGCGCGCGGGTCTGCTTGGCCACCTGCTGGAAGATCTGCCAGTCGATCGCCTCGGCGCAACCGGTGTCCTCGGCCACGGCCAGGAACTCGCCCGGCGGCAACAGGCCGCGCTCCGGGTGGCGCCAACGCAGCAGGGCCTTATAGCCCACCACGCGGCTGGTCTCCAGGTCGACGATCGGCTGGTAGAACGGCACGAACTCGTTGCGCGTGAGCGCGCGGCGCAGATCGCCTTCCAGTTCCAGCAGCGATAGCGCCTCGCGGCGCAGGCGATCGTCGAACACGGCGGCGCGATGGCGCCCCTCGTCCTTCGCGCGGTACATCGCCGAGTCGGCGTCGCGCAGCAGTTCCTCGGGGCGTGTGTAATCCGGCGTGGGCAACGCGATGCCGATGGAGGCCGAGGTGAAGATCTCCTTGGCACCCAGGCGGAACGGCGTCTGCAACTGCGCGATGATGCGTTCGGCGATATGCGTCGCCGCCTGCGGATCGGTGATGCCTTCCACCAGTACGGCGAACTCGTCGCCGCCCAGGCGTGCGACCACGTCGCGGGTCTTCAGGCAGGCGCGTACGCGGCCACCGACCTGGAAGAGCAGGTCGTCGCCGACCAGATGGCCCACGGAATCGTTGATGACCTTGAAGCGGTCCAGGTCGATGAACAGCACCGCGAACAACTCACCAGGGTTTTCCCTGTAGTGGTTCAGCGCCTGCTCCAGGCGCTGGAGCAGCAGCGTGCGGTTCGGCAGGCCAGTCAGCGAGTCGTGTAGGGTTTCGTACTTGAGACGACGCTCCACGCGCTCGCGTTCGGCGATCTGCTCGCGCAGGTCGCGGTTGGCCAGGGCCAGCGCGCGCGTGCGCTCGGTGACACGGCGTTCGAGGCTGGCGTAGGCCTGCTTGAGCGATTCGGTGGTGTACTTACGTTGCAGCGCGTTGGCGATGTGGTAGCTGACGAAGGTCAGCAGCTCCTGGTCGCGTGCGCTGTAGGTGTGCTCGGGCGAGTAGCTTTGCACGGCGAGCACGCCCATCGATTTCTCGTTCCAGATCAGCGGCACGCCCAGCCAGTGCAGCGAGCGTGCGCCGGTGGTGGAGAGCACCTGGTCGCGGTTGAGGCGGTCGATCTCGGCGCGGTCGGCGAGCAGGGCCTTGCCGTTGCGCAGCACGTACTCGGTCAGGCCTCGACCCAGCTCGCGCGGTTCGCGCGCGCCGTCGAGCTCGTCGACGGAGTAGGGGAAGGTGAGCTTGCCCTGGTCCTCGGAGAGCAGGGCGATATAGAAGTTGCGCGCGTAGAGCAGGCCACCGATGACCCGATGCACCGCCGCGTAGAAATTCTCGATGCTGTCGGAGGTATTGGCCAGCTCCGCGATGCGGAACAACGCCGCTTGCAGACGCTCGCCCCGCTGGCGCTGGAGCACCTGCTGGCGCAGCACGCGGTTGGCCTCGCGCAGCGCGGCGGTACGCGTGGTGACCCGGCGTTCCAGTTCCTCGTGCGCCTGGCGGCGTTCGAGCGCCGTCTGCACGTGCTGGGCCACGTAGGTGAGCAGTTCGCGGTCGTTGGGTGTGTAGCGGGTGTCGTCGCGATAGCTCTGCACCACCAGGGCACCCACCACTTCCTCGCCGTGCTTCATGGGCACGCCGAGCCAGTCGTCGCTAGGCGGACCGATGGAGACGCTGGGGCCGGGCAGTTCCTTTTCCAGGTCGGCGCTGGCGCCCATCAACGGGCGGCCGCTCTGCAGCACGTGCCAGGTCAGGCTGTTCTCGATGTCTTCGATCGGGCGGATCGTTTCCGGATCCGGCGGATCGTCATCGACCGAATCGACGAAATAGGGGAAGCGCACCGTACGGCTCTGGGCGTCGTACAGCACGATGAAGAAATTCTCGGCATACATGAGACTGCCCACGATGTCGTGGAGCGCCGTCATCATGTCGCGCATGTTGTGCTCGGCCCCGGCCTGTTCGGCGATGGCGTAGAGCGCCCGCTGGAGGCGCTCGGCCAGGGCCAGGCGGGAGATGGCCTCATAGAGGTTGGCGGTCTCGGCCAGCTGCCGCAGGCGGGCCCCGGCCAAGCGCCCCAGCCAGCCGATCATGTCGGCCCAGGTGGCGCCATCGGGCTCGGGGGTGGCCAGGAACAGGGCAAGTCCGGTCTGCGGGTCGTTGCCCAGTTCAAAAAGGGACTCGCCGGCCGTCGCGGCAGGCGCCGTTTCATGCCAGGAGACCTCGACACCGGGCAGCAGGCATCGGGCGAAGGCCTCGCATTCGCTGCGCACGACCTCGGCGTCGGCGGCCCGGAGCAGGCGCTCCACGGCGTCATGCAACGGCTCGACCTCGCCGGAACCGGCCGTCTGCAAAGCGTGGCTTTGGGATGGAGCGATGGTCATCGCCTGACGTAGGTCCCGGGTCGTGGTCGGTTCAGTCTATATGCGTTGTGGCGGTCGCGCGACGGGACGCCGTGGCCCGTCTCACGGCCCCTGCGCCTGGCGGCCGCGGCCCTCCTGGAACGTCATAAACGGCAGCTATCCTGATTCCTTAAGACGCCGGTTTCGGGGTTGTTAGTAAAAAGTAAAACCAGCTACACTGATCCAACCTAGGCGTCGGCTTGCGCCGGTGTCCGGGGGGACCTTCAAGCCGCTTCCGATCAATGGTTTCCATGCGCCGAACCTTGCCCTCTCTGCTACTGCTGATGCCGCTCGCCGCGGCAGGGCATGGCGTGGGCATGGCACCGGAAGGCACGGGTGCTCGGCTGTATGCCGAGCCCGTCGCCGCGGATGCCGCCGATGCGGGTTCCGATCCCCAGAATTCCTCGGTGCCGATCTGGCGTTCGCCGGACGGTCGCACGTTGTCGGTCCGTTCCGACGATCGTGCCGACACTACCAACGCCCTGGCACCGCGCCCCTTGGGCGCGGGTCAGTACGTGTCCAGCGGCCTGCAATACGACCTCGGTCCCAGCCTCCAGGCGCATGCCTCGGTGAACGGGCAGGGTTGGATCAATTCCGCCGAATCCTGCGCTGCCTCCGCGACGTCGCATGGCGATCGCTGCACCTCGCCCGGTGCACCACCGCGTATCGTCGGTAGCGAAGTGGGCGCCACCTGGCGCGGCTCCGGTTACAGCGTCGGCGTGGGCGTCGGCTCCACCCGTCCTTCGGGCAACAGTCCTGCGCTTCCGCGCGTGTTGCCGGGCACGTCCACGCTGTCGGGCCTGCCGTTTGGCGCGCTGTCGTCCAGCACCGAACTCAACGCGCATGGTCGCGTCGATCTCGGTGGTCGCAGTGGCATTGACGTAGGCGCCAGTTTTGGCCGAATCCGTCTCCTGCCGGGCAACCTGCTGGGCGTGGGTGCCATCGACCAGAAGGCGCTGAGCCTCGGCGTCGATCGCGGTCCGCTGTACGGCACAATCACGGGTCGCACCATGCAGCCCGAACCGGGCGCCGGCCTCAATCCGGAGCGTCGCTGGAACTCCATCGACCTGGGCGTCACCTTCCGCCTGCCGTGGCGCGGTGAACTGTCGGTGGGCGCGCAGAACGTCTGGTCGTCGGGCAATGGCCCTGCCACCAACGGTGGTCCCACGCTCACCGAGCCGGACCAGTCGCGCACGCCGTACGTGCAGTACCACCAGGATCTCTGATCCCCCTCCTTGCGGTATCGCTGTTGTAGGAGCGCGCTTGCGCGCGAACCCTCAAGCGACCCCATGAAACGATGAAGCCTTGCCGTGATCGGGCGGGCTGTCACCGCTCGCTCGATCGCTGCAAGGCTTCATTCGTCATCGCCATCCTGAGGGGTCGCGCGCGAGCGCGCTCCTACAGTGGCGGCGTGGGTTAATTGCCGCTCTTGCGCACGCGCACGTCGCCGCTGAAGGACTCCAGGTGCACCATGCCGCGACCGTCGCCGATGGTGACCTTCAGCTCCTTGCCGGGGCCATCGTCGTTGCGCGACGGATTACCCCAATCGGTGCGGATGTCGCCGCTGAAACTGGTCGCCTCGAGCTTCGTCGACGCGCCTGAGGGCAACTGCACCTGCACGTCGCCACTCATGGCGTCGACGGTGATCTTGCCGTCCTTCGCCGGCCCGCCGTTGATCAGCGTGTCGCCCGACACCGTGCTGAAGTTGGCGCTGGTCCACGGACCGCCGCCGATGGTCATGCGGCCGGACACCGTCTGCGCATCCACCTTGCTGATGACCGACGGCGCGGTGATGTCGCCGGAGACGGTTTGCAGGTCGGCCTTGTCGGCGCGACCGGCGAGGTCGATCGTGCCGCTCACCGTCTGCATCTGCACATCTGGCGAACGCACGTTGGCACGCACGCGGCCGCTCACGGATTCGACTTCGACGCGACCGCCATCCAGTCCGTCGATGCTCACCGGCGCGCTGACCACCTTCACTTCGACGCTGACGCCCTTGGGCACGCGCACATTCAAGGTGGAGGGTTGCATGCTGGCGTCGTTGCCCCAGCTGAACCACTTCTTGCCGTCGCCACCACCGCCCTGGACACGGATGTCGATGCTGTTGGCGTCGCCTTCCAGTTCGAGCGGACGAGCGCCGTTCCCGAGCATGCCGGTGACCTGGATCTGGTTGCGGTCCCACGCGGTGACGGTGACGTCACCCTTGGTGTTGTCGATGCTGATCTTCGCGTTGGGGCGGATGTCCTTGGTGAGGTTGATCGGCGTGGAAGCCAGGGCCTCGCCAATCGACAAGGCCAGCAGCAGGGGGGCGATGTAGAGGGTTTTCATAGGGGGATTCCTGCCTGTTAGCCGGCTTGCTTGTCGAAGTTCCGCAGACGCTCGCGCTGGCGCTCCGTGCGCAGCAGCAGGCGTTGCAGGGCGGCGGAGTCGGGGGCCTCGCGCATCGCCTGGTTGAGCTCCATGCGGGTGGCATCCAGTTGGATCGCGGCGCCGGCCAGTCGCGGGTCGGCCGGTTTCCATGCCGGGGCGACGGCCATGTCGTCGATGGGGGTGGGTGCCACCAGGTGCAGTCCGATACCGCCACCGAGGACCGCGACACCGGCGATGGCGGCGGCCATCATCCAGGGGCGTGCACGGCGGTGGCGCGTCGTCGTGGCCGGTCGGGCCTCGTCGAGTCGGGCGTCGATACTCGCCCACAGGTCGCGATGGGGCGTGACCGGGCGGTTGAGCGAGCGCATCTGGCGCAGGTAGTCGAGTTCGTTCATGGCGTATCTCCCAGCGCCCGGCGGAGCAGGCCGCGCGCGCGGTGCAACTGTGCTTTGGAAGAACCCACCGCCATGCCCAGCTCGGTGGAGATCTCCTCGTGTTTCCAGCCTTCCACGTCGTGCAGCACGAGGACGGCGCGGGCTCACGGCGGCAAGGCCGCGATGGCCCTTTCCAGTTCGGCGCGCTCGATGGCGCGCACGGGATTGTCGGTATCGGCGATGTCCGGCAGGTGTTCGTCGTCGACGATGCTGACCGGGTCGGCGTTGCGGGCACGTATGGACATCAGCGCCACGTTGACGGCAAGACGGTAGACCCAGGTGCCGAAGGCGCTCTCGAAGCGGAAGCCGTCGAGCTTCTGCCAGGCACGGACGAAGGCTTCCTGGGTGAGGTCCTCGGCGCGGGCGTGGTCGAAGGCGGCCAGGCGCAGGATGGCGCCGTAGACCCGGTCGGCATGCCGGCGGTAGAGGGTCTCGAACGCCTTGCGATCGCCGGCCGCGGCGGCCCGCACGATATCGTCGTCGGTCGACGCGGCGGGCAGCTCAGGCTGCATGAATGAAGTGGCGGCGAGGCATAGGGCGTTCATCTTGCCAGCTTGGATGCGGACAAGGGAGAAACGGTTTAAGCCACTTTTCGGCCGCTTCGTCGGGCCGGAGGAGGGTTTCGTCGGACGGGGTGTCCGGAACGGGGCGGTCGCCCCGCTGTGTAGGAGCGCGCTTGCGCGCGATGGGGGCTGCGATAACCCCTATCGCGCGCAAGCGCGCTCCTACAGTTCCAGCATTTAGGCGACGCGTTCGGTCCGGCGGTCCTGGGCGGCCTCGAGGGCCTTGCTGACCTTTTCGCGTTCGCTCTTCAGGCGTTCGGGCATGCGTTCGCCGAAGCCGTCGAGGTAGGTGCCGATGGCGTTGAGCTCCTCGACCCAGCCGTCGACATCCACGCGCAGCAGCTCGTCGAGGGTGCCGGGCGTGACCGACAGGCCGTCGACGTTGAGTTCGCCCGCGGCCGGCACAGTGCCGATCGGGGTCTCGTGGCCGCTGGCGAGGCCCTGCACGCGCTGGATCATCCAGTCGAGCACGCGCAGGTTCTCGCCATAGCCCGGCCACATGAAGCGGCCGTCGGTGTCCTTGCGGAACCAGTTGACGTGGAAGATGCGCGGCAGCTTCGCGCCGGGCTTGTCGAACGACAACCAGTGGGCGAAGTAGTCGGCGAAGTTGTAGCCGCAGAACGGCTTCATCGCCATGGAGTCGCGGCGGAGCACGCCCACGGCGCCGGTGGCGGCGGCGGTGGTTTCCGAGCCCATCGCTGCGCCGACCAGCACGCCGTGCGCCCAGTCCTTCGCCTCGAACACCAGCGGCACCAGCGACGGACGGCGGCCGCCGAAGACGATGGCCGAGATCGGCACGCCGGCGGCGTCCTCGGATTCGGGCGCCCAGCTCGGGCACTGCTTGGCGCTAACGGTGAAGCGCGAGTTCGGATGGGCGGCCGGGCCGTTGGCCGGATCGTACGCGCGGCCCTGCCAGTCGGTGACCGGCTGACCATCGTCGAGGCCTTCCCACCACGGGCGGTTATCCGCGGTGACGGCCACGTTGGTGAAGATCGCATCGTGGCCGAGCGTGGCCAGTGCGCTGGGATTCGTGTTGGCGCCGGTGCCCGGCGCCACGCCGAAGTAGCCGGCTTCCGGGTTGATCGCCCACAGGCGACCGTCCTTGCCCGGGGTCATCCAGCAGATGTCGTCGCCCACCGTCCAGACCTTCCAGCCCGCCTTGCGGTAGCCCTCGGTCGGGATGAGCATGGCGAGGTTGGTCTTGCCGCAGGCCGATGGGAACGCGGCGGCGATGTAGTGCTTCTCGCCCTTGGGGTTCTCGATGCCGACGATCAGCATGTGCTCGGCGAGCCAGCCTTCACGGCGGGCTTGGTGGCTCGCAATGCGCAGGGCATGGCACTTCTTGCCCAGCAGGGCATTGCCGCCGTACCCAGAGCCGATCGACTTGATCGTCAGCTCTTCGGGGAAATGCATGATGAAGCGACGGTTCGGATCGAGATCGCCGGTGGAGTGCAGGCCTTTTACGAACCGGCCTTCGCGCTCGATGCGGGCGAGGGCGGGCGCGCCCATGCGGGTCATGATCTTCATGTTGGCGACCACGTACGGGCTGTCCGTGATCTCGACGCCGCAACGCGACAGCGGCGAGTCGATCGGACCCATGCAGTACGGAATCACGTACATGGTGCGGCCACGCATGGCGCCAGCGAAGAGGGCGTCCATCTTCGCGTGGGCGTCGGCGGGCGCCATCCAGTGGTTGTTCGGGCCGGCGTCGTCCTGCTCGGGCGTGCAGACGAAGGTCAGGTGCTCGACGCGGGCGACGTCCGAGGGATGCGAGCGGTGCAGGTAGCTGCGCGGGTTGGTGGTCTCGTTGAGCGGCAGCAGGTCGCCGCTTTCCAGCATGGTCGCGACGAGTCGCGCGTATTCCTGGTCTGAGCCGTCACACCAGACGGCGGAGCTGGCCTCCGTCAGGCGGGCGACATCGTCGACCCATCGATTCAGGGCTTCCAGGGAACTGCCTTGCGAACGCATCCGTTGTGGTCTCCAGGTAAACGCAAGGCGCGACAGTAGTTTGCGCTTCCTGGTATTCGCAAGGCACGGCGCAGCAAAATGCGCGCCGTGCGTTCAGCTTCACGCCGTCTTCTTGGCCGGGGTGAGCGTGGCGATCATGTGCTCGACGTAGGCGTCAAATTCCTCGTGGCTGATCCGCGGCAGGCCCAGGGTGAAATTGAGCTGCAGGAAGCCGACGTAGGCCGCATAGGTAAGGCGGGCGCGATGCAGCGCAGTGACTGGATCCAGGCCGGCCTCGGAATACAGGCGAGTCAGGAAGTCCATGCGCCGCTGCGATACGCGGGCCATCACCGGCACCACCTGCGGATGGTCGAGCGCCTTCAGCAGTGCAGCGTAGACACGATGCGGCTGGAGTTCGTGGGCGACGCGGCGGAACAGCTCGGGGAAGCGCTTGAGCGGATCGGGAATGCGCTCGATCTCGGCCAGCACCTCGCGCTCGGCGTATTCCTCCCAGCGCTCCAGCGCGGCCTGGAGCAGCGCTTCGCGGGTGCGGAAATGCCAGTAGAAGCTGCCCTTGGTGACGCCGAGTCGCCTGGCGAGGGCCTCGACGGCCAGGGCGCCGACCCCTTGCTCGGCGATCAGGGCTAGGGCGCCGTCTTCCCAATCTTCGGCGGAGAGACGGACGCGTTCGTTCTTGGCACCTTCGTTCATCGGCGCATGGTAACGGACGGCGGGCCATTTGCAATCGGGGGTGCCCCAGCCATGCTGCATAAGACCTTGACTTTGCGGGGCTTGCATGTCCATACGCATCCGTATTGACGGGTTCTGCCGCAAACCACATACTCGAGCGTATGGTAGCCGAACCTTCCACCCTCCGTTCCACCCGAGCCAGCCTCGCCACGGCTGACGGCCTGGCGCTCGCGACCCAGCACTGGCGCGGCGAGCGCGAGCCCGCGCTGGTGTTCGCGCACGGCTTCGGCCAGACGCGCCACGCCTGGAACGGCAGTGCCCGCACGCTGGCCGGGCAGGGCTACGACACCACCACCTTCGACGCGCGCGGTCATGGCGAAAGCGGCCGGCTGGCGAACGGCGACTACCACATGGAACAGTTCGTGGCCGACCTGCTGGCGGTGACGGCGCACGCCACCCCGGCGTCGGGCCGCAAGCCGGTGCTGGTGGGCGCGTCCATGGGCGGCCTGCTCGGCATGGTGGCGGCGGGCGAGCCGACCCATGCCTGCCCCTTCTCGGCATTGATCCTCGTGGACATCACCCCTCGCTGGGAGACCAAGGGTGTCGAGCGCATCCTCGGCTTCATGCGCGCCCACCCGGACGGTTTCGCCAGCTACGACGAAGCGGCCTCGGCCATCGAGGCCTACCTACCGCATCGTCGCGAACGCAAGACGGAAGAACAGCTCAAGCCCCTGTTACGCGAAGGCGCCGACGGTCGCCTGCGCTGGCACTGGGACCCTGCCATGCTCGACGGCGTGATCCACGAGAGCGAGCGCTACCAGCCCCGCCTGTTCGCCGCTGCGGCGAACATCCAGGTGCCGGTGCTGCTGCTGTCGGGCGCGCGTAGCGACGTGGTCTCCAACCAAACGGTGGACGAATTCCTTCGCGTGGTGCCGCATGCGCACCATGTCTCGCTGGCCGACGCCACCCACATGGTGGCCGGCGACGCGAACGACGCCTTCACCCGCGAGATAGCACGGTTCCTCGAAACACTTTCCTGAAACGCTTTCCGTAGTAAACCCCGCAACACGACGAACGTAAGAGGTGACACCCATGTCAGCGATCCTGGTTGTACTGGCGGCGCTTATCGCCTCCGGTGCATGTGCCTACCACCGCACGTCCCTGAAGACGTGGGCCATCGCCACGGCGGTGACGACGCTCGTCGTCGGCATCCTCGCCGGCGCCACGGTGACCACCCTCGTCCTGCTGATCCTGCTGGCGATCGTGGCCGTGCCGCTGCTCATGGTCGACTTCCGCCGCAAGAAGATCTCGGCGCCGCTGCTGTCCATGTTCGCCAAGGTCACGCCGAAGCTGTCCGACACCGAGCAGACCGCGCTGGAAGCCGGCACGGTCGGTTTCGAGGGCGAGCTGTTCTCCGGCAAGCCGAACTGGCACGAGCTGCTGAAGCAGCCCAAGCCCGAGCTGTCGGTGGAAGAGCAGGCCTTCCTCGACGGCCCCGTCGAAGAACTCTGCGCCATGGTCGACGACTGGCAGATCAGCCACGAGCTGGCCGACCTGCCGCCGGAGATCTGGGAATTCGTCAAGAAGCACAAGTTCTTCGGCATGATCATCCCGAAGAGCTACGGCGGCCTCGGCTTCTCCGCGCTGGCCCATTCGGCCGTGCTGCAGAAGATTTCGAGCATGTCCGCCACGCTGTCGTCCACCGTCGCCGTGCCGAACTCGCTGGGCCCAGGCGAACTGTTGATGCACTACGGCAGCGACGAGCAGAAGAACCACTACCTGCCGCGCCTGGCCGACGGTCGCGAGATTCCGTGCTTCGCGCTGACCGGCCCCTACGCCGGCTCCGATGCCACCTCGATCCCCGACTTCGGCATCGTCTGCAAGGGCACGTGGAACGGCGAGGAAACCGTCGGTATCCGCCTCACCTTCGACAAGCGCTACATCACGCTGGCGCCCATCGCGACCATCGTGGGCCTGGCCTTCCGCATGTACGACCCGGAAAAGCTGCTGGGCGACAAGGAAGACCTCGGCATCACCCTGGCCCTGCTGCCGCGTGAAACCCCGGGGCTTGAAATCGGCCGCCGTCACTTCCCGCTCAACACGCCGTTCCAGAACGGCCCGATCCACGCCAAGGACATGTTCGTTCCGCTGTCCGTGCTGATCGGCGGCCCGCACATGGCCGGCCAGGGCTGGCGCATGCTGGTCGAGTGCCTCTCGGTCGGTCGCGCCATCTCGCTGCCGTCCAACGCCACCGGCGCTTCGCGCATGGCCGTTGCCGCCACCGGCGCCTACGCCCGCATGCGCAAGCAGTTCGGCCTTGCTATCGGCCGTTTCGAAGGCGTGGAAGAGGCCCTGGCCCGCATCGGCGGCCTGACCTACGCCACCCAGGCGCTGTCGCGCGCCACGGCCGCCGCCGTCGACCGCGGCGAAAAGCCGGCGGTGCCGTCGGCCATCGCCAAGTACCACGCCACCGAGTGGTCGCGTCAGATCGCGGCCGACGCGATGGACGTGCACGGCGGCAAGGGCGTCATCCTAGGCCCGAAGAACTACATGGGCCGCGCGTGGCAGGGCGTGCCGATCGCCATCACGGTGGAAGGCGCGAACATCATGACGCGCAGCCTGATGATCTTCGGTCAGGGTGCGATCCGCTGCCACCCCTATGTACTGAAGGAAATGCAGTCGCTCAACATCGCGGACTACCGCGAGCGCCTGAAGACCTTCGACAAACTCCTCTTCAGCCACATCGGCTTCGGCTTCTCCAACGCGGTGCGCAGTTTCACGCTGGGCCTCACGGCGGCGAAGATCGGCCAGACTGCCGGCGACGCCTACACCCGTCGCTACTACCGCAAGCTTGACCGCTACTCCGCGGCGCTGGCGCTGTGTGCCGACGTCTCGATGGGCGTGCTGGGCGGCAAGCTGAAGTTCAAGGAAAAGCTCTCGGCCCGTCTCGGCGACGTGCTCTCGTACCTGTACATCGCCAGCGCGATGCTCAAGCGCTACGAGGACACCGGTCGTCCGGAAGCCGACCGTCCGCTGCTCGCCTGGGCGTTCCACGAGTGCATGTGGCGCATCCAGAACGCGCTCGACGGCGTCATCCGCAACTTCCCGGTCCGTCCGGTGGCCTGGTTGCTGCGCGCCCTGGTCTTCCCGTGGGGCCGCCGCGAAGTGCCGCCGTCCGATCGCTTGGGCCGTCGCGTCGCCGCGCTGATCACCGCGCCCAGCGAAGCCCGCGACCGCCTGATGAACTGGTCGTACATCACGCCCACGGCGAACAACACGGTCGGTCGCATGAACGCGATCCTGCCGGACGTGATCGCCGCCGAGCCGGTCGAGCGCAAGTTCGTCAAGGCGCTCAAGAGCGGCCAGCTGCATGCCCGCACCTACAACGAGCAACTAGCGGAAGCCGAGAAGCTCGGCGCCATCAACGCGGCGGAGCGGGAACTGCTCCAGCGTGTGCGTGACGCGGTGGCCGAGTTCATCTCCATCGATGACTTCGACAGCGAGGAGCTGCGTGCAGCGGTGATTCGCAAGGCCGAGAAGATGCAGGCATCGAAGGCAGCTTAAGTCTTCTTTGACATCGGTTGAAACCGAAAGAGCCACGGAAATTCCGTGGCCCTTTCTGTTGACGGCGTCGCTAGAGATAGTTGGTTGTGATGGTGATCATGGCACCGATCGTTCCCGGTACCAGGGTGCCGGATGTCCGTACGTAACGCACCGCCAGTTGCTCGTATTGATAGCTTCCGCCACCGTAACCCCTGAAGTCCCATGTACCTTGCATGGGAAAGGGGACGTCGTTGCGAAGTACTTGCAGGCGGACGCCTTGCGCCGTAGACGTTGGTGTTGGCGTCAGTGCCGTATTGTTGTTGCCGGGATCGAGCTTGTCCGTCAGTCGAATACGGAAGCTGCGATAGACATTGCACTTCATATTGACGTAGAAAGATACCGATGCGCTGGTTGAGCCAAGATCCAACATCCGGATGTCGGGTAGCTTCACTGACTGCTCCGATTGCAGGAATTCGCAGGTAGGCTGAACCACCTGGATCGAACTGTTCAGATCGGCATACCCTTTCAGTGCCGGGAAGCTCGGTGGTGTCACGTTGAAGCGAAAGATATGAAGTTCATCGCTGGTCGCCGGCTGGATCGGGCTGCCCCGTCCAACCGTGCGCATCTCGAAGTAACTGGCGAGCGTGCCCGAGCTGTCCGGCAGAATGCCGGGATGGTTCAGTTCGAACTCTCCGACAGGCAGCGTCGACTTTCGTCCCGAATTCTCCGCGATCACGGTTTGTCTGAAGATAAACAACGGTGAGTTCGCGTAGACCTGAAACGCCGCATATCGTTGGCCTTCGAGATTCACGTAGGTCACGAACTGGCCCAGTCCACCAGCGAACTGCGTTCGCAGGGCAAGCGGCAGGCTAGAGGTGCATCCGCTGTAGACAAACGAAGGCGTTTTCGCCCAGTCGCTCAACGGGGTGCCTAACGGGGCGTTGGCTTCGTCGTTGGCGACATTCGCCCGTGCATAAAGACCGATACTCGGTGGCGTAATTTTTACGCAGGCCCTGGCGTGGTTCGTGGTTCCGGCGAGAGCCAGAAGGGCGAGCGCCGGAACGGCGCGGTGCCGAGAGATAAAAGGCATAGGCATGAATGAAATGTCCGAGAACCACGACCCTTGAACGTCAGACAAAGGCTCTCGGGTGAGCAGTGATAGATGATGTGGAGCCTGAGGAAGTTAGCCATGCCCTGCGAATTGAAGGCGTGGCGTTCTCCCGATGCCTGACCTAGTTATAGTCGACTTGAAGCGTAACCTTGGCGCCGAGAAGGCCCGGCCTGGCGCCCACGGCTGCGCGGTAGTAGCGTGCGGTAAGGTCCACGTTCTGGTACGCGGCGCTCGTGCCGCCACCATTCCACGATGAGCCCATGCGTACCGGTGCGCCACTCCGGAGTATCTGCAGTCGCACACCTTGCGCATCCGAGCCCGCCGACGGAGTCAGCTCCGTACCGATATTGCTTTTGTTATTGGCGTCGATCAGGGAAATGGTCATATTGCGGCCAACCCCTGAGCAGTACATGCGAACCGAGAAGTCTTTCGCACCCGATGTCTTGCCCACGGCATTCAGTTCTCCGAGAGACACGTCGTCCAACGTCACCGTCGTATCCGCTGGCGCGCAGGTTGGCATTTCCACGTCGATCGAGGCGGTGAGCGACGTGTTTATATTCAACGAAGGATAGGCGTCAGGATAGCTTGTGAAGTTCACGACGAGCGTGCTCGGGAGTCCGGTCATCAGGTGGCCTCGGCCAACCAGTGCATACTGAAAATAAGAGGTTCTCTCTTTATCGCGGCCGCCCGCTCCTCCTGGTGCCGGTGTGGCGCCTTGGCTACGTATGTTGCTGATATCGGTAACGGGGGTCGTGACCTTGCCTGCGTTGTGGAGGCTACCAATCTCGGTGACGTGATCAAAAATGAACAGGGGCGATGTCGGGGTGACTTCATAGGCGGCGTACTGGTTTCCACCTACCGTCACCATGGCGACGTATCGAAGCGAGCTGGAGCCGCGAGCGGTAATGGCGATTCGGTCGGTGGATGAACATCCTCCGAAGTAGTAAGTATGCCCATCGGCACCCCCAAACATGGAATGCCAGGGCGTGATCAGCGTTCCCAGGGGCGCGGCGGCGTAGAATGCTCGAACGGTTAGGTTGCTGGCGTAGCCTCCACCACCGCTCCGCGTTGTGCATGCCCACGTCGTAGGAACTATCAAAAGAAACATCAATCCGATGCTACGCGCGATGAATCCGGTCATATGCGTATGCCCTCGTCGGTATCATTCATCATGCGATGTGAGGGACGTGATGTTCTCGACGGAGGCGCCGTAGTCGTCGATCCACTGGAAGGCGACCATTCCGGCATTCGGTAATTTCTCGATCGCCTTGGCGCCCAGCGGCATGCGTGCCGACTCATGGGGAGCGACCATGGTCGGCGTATCTGTCTGCGCGCCATCCGAGACAACCGCCTGATTGATCGATACGTAATAGCTCGTCGGGTTCTCCACCGTGAGGTAGCGGCCGCTTGCACCGCCATCCACACGCCAGACAAGTTTCGTAGCGGCCTCGCGCGGCATGCCTTCGACGCCTTTGGGACGGAAGAACAGCTTGATGCGCGTGCGTACCGCCAGTTGCAGGGTGTTCTTGCCCTTGTGCTCGTCGGAGGTGGGCGGGATCTCCAGCACGTTGAGGTAGTACACGGTAGCGCGGTCCGTCGGCAGCGGTTTGTCCGGCAGAGGAAGGTAGGCGATGCGTAGTGTCTGCCCCTGCCCGGGTTCCAGGCGCGTCAGCGGCGGGGTGAGGACGAAGGGCACCTGGATATGACGTGGGCGTGCGTCGGCCTGGCCGTCGTCGATCCAGCTCTGCACCATGGCGGGCGAGGTACCCTGGTTGGTGATCTGCACCGTTTGTTCGCGACTGCTTTCGTTGAACACCACGCGCGTGCCGCCGACCACGACACCGGCCTTCGCGGTGGATGTGACGGCAAAAATGGCCAGCAGGCAGGCACCGATCAACGGAAGCCAGAAGAGGTGTCGGATCATGGGCTTTCACCTTGGGCATGGAGAAAAAAGCACGATACGGACGGCCACCCCCGAGTTGGCCGCACGTACCGTGAAAGCGCGGAGCGAGAAGGGGAGACTTACTCGTAGACGACCGTGTACGTCGCGGTGGCGTTAAGGGTGCCGGCCTTGGTCACCGGGGCCTTCGCCTTGTAGGCGACGGTATGACGGAAGGTCGTCGTGCCGTTGACGGTCTCCTTCAGGTTGTTGGGCTTGCCGTTGAACTTCTGCTGGTTGCCGCCCTCGTCGATGAGGGTGAGCTGGACGTTTTCCGCCGTGCCCTTGGGCATCAGGTCGCCGGTGTCCGGATCGACCGAATCCGGATGGCTGAAGGCGATACCGACCTTGCGGCCGAGCGCGGCGGTGCAGTTGAGCTCGATATCGACATTTTGGTGACCGGCGATGTCGCCGGCGGCCTTGAGCTGGCTGGCATCGATCGGGTACAGCGCGATCGTCTTGGTGTCGCTGCCCGACGAGTAATCGCAGGTCGGCGCCTGGATCTCACCGGTGATCTGCAGCGTGCCGGCAGAGGCGAAGGTCGGCACGAGGGCCAGCGAGGCGGTGAGAAGGGCGAGCTTGAAATTCATCGATAACGCTCCTTGCGTCATGAGTTGGGTAGATAGCCCGGAAGGGTGGGTATGAGTCGATGCCATGCGTCCGGGCGACGCCTGCGATCGACGGGAGGTTCAGTCGTACTGCACGGTGACGATGGCGGTGGTATCCACTAGCCCCTGTTTCAGGTCCTGGGTACCGAGCCGGTAGTAGTAGGCTTTCGCGTCGAACGTCTTCGTCGTCTCGCCGTCAATGACGAGGGTGATGCGATGGCCCGAGGCGTTGATGACCTTGCCGTTCGAGGCCTCCACCAGATGGACGGCGACGCCGCTCGCGGTTCCCGTATTGGCGTACTGGGCCGATCCACTACCCGCCGGTGTACCGCTGAAGTCGAGGTGTGCCTTTGTCACGCCACGGCAGTTGATAAGCCTGAGTTGGAACGGCGTTTCGCTCGCGGGGACGGGCGCCTCCTTGAACGACGACAGTTCGTCGGCGCGTAAGGTCGGCAACGGTACGGATTTGGCCGCGTCGTCCGCGTGCACGTCGCAGGTGCCCGCCAGGACGCGGCCGCCGAACGTCAAGCTGCTATCGGCCGGCACGGGTTGGGCGGCCAGCGCGAAGGCGCCGCCCAGCATCAGGAGGGACGTGCGATGTGTCACGGGGACGGTCCTCATGCGTGGCTCACTGGTACGTGATGAGGACGTTGAACGTGCTGCTGAACGTGCCGGCCTTCACCACGCCGGTGGACTTCGCGTAGTACGCCGCGCACAGCGGAATGCTGAAGGTGCCGCTGGTGAACGTGTGGTCGCGCGTCGCGCCCGGCGACAGGTCGTTACTGGACGTCGTGCAGGAGGTATGGCCCAGCCAGATCGCGGTATGCGGCGCCGCGCCCGTCGTCGCCTTGTTCTTGAACACCGTGGTGACATCGGTATCCCGATCGGCGGTCCCGCCGAACGTCAGTCGCGCCCCGGTGACACCCGAGCAGCCGGAAAGCTGGATGGTCAGTGGCGTATTGCTGGCGACGATGCGACCCGGCGCGGTCATGTCCTTGGCGGAGACATCCGGCATCGTGATGGTCGGGTTGGTGACCGTGCAGGTGCCGGCCGTGACCCGGCCGGTCAGCGTGATGGTGCTTGAGTTCTGCGCCATGGCGGGTGCCGTCGCGAGACCGGCGATGGCCGTCGCCAGGGCGAGGGTGAGGGTGCGGTGGATCATGGAGGGCTATCCCTGTGGTGGTCAGTTGTAGGCGATACCGAGGACGATCGCCGCGTGCACGTCGCCGGCGGTGATGCGTCCGTCGCGTCGCTGGTAGTAGGTGGCGCACATCGGCACCGTGATCGCGTCGCTGTCCACAAGCACGTTGTGGGTGGTACCCGGCTTTTGCGTACTGCCGCTGCTGGGGCAGGCGCCGATGGCATTGGCGCGCTGAATCCAGATCGAGAGATACGGCGCCGGGGAGGTGGCCGTGTTGCGGAAGGTGTCCGCCTCGACGGGATCGGCGTCGGCCGTCGATCCGAAGGTGAACGTGGCCGCCGTCACGCCGGCACAACTGCTCAGTTCGATATCGAAACGCCGCGTACTCGCCGTGACACGGCCGCCCTCCGGGATATCGGCGGCAGAGATGTCTTCCCAGGCTACCGACGGATGGTTCACCACGCAGGTGCCTGCGGTGATCTTGCCCGTCAGCGTCACCTGGCTATCGGCCTGGGCGGGTGCCATGGCGTCAAGACACAGGCAGGCCATCAGCAGGGACAGCGCAAGTCGTGGTGGCGTGGGTCGGATGGAGACATGGGGAGTGGGACGCCTCATGTAGATGCCTCTTCGGTGGGTGGAACGGCGGGTGCGGCGACGACGGGCTTGCAGACGGCTTCGGTCATGCGCAGGCCGCGCTCGTCGGTGGAAGCGGGGACGGCGTAATCGATACGGCATTGGCCGGTGTCGTCGTTGCCGACGATCAGGTGATGGTGGTCGCCCTGTACGCGGACGATGCCGCCCTGGCTCACGGCACCGACCAGCTCGCCGGCCTCGTTGCGGACATCGCTGCCGAAGGGAATCTCGAGCGGCCCATCGGGTGCCACGGCGCGGATGTACACCGTGGTGTCGATTCGCGTAGCGAAGGTCATATGCACCATGGCGCCCGCGGTAGGCACCACGCGCTGGCTGGTCTGCAGCAGCTCCACGTCGTGCGACAGACCCTGCGGTTCGATGCTGACGCTGTTCCAGCGGTAAGGCGTGATCTGCGGTAGCACCGCGAATCCGTTGCGAGCGATACGCGAATCACCCTGGCTCAGGTGGGCACCGCGCGCACCCTTCGCCTCGACCAGCACGAAACCGTCGCTGATCGTCGGGCTGAGGTTGATGCCACCGCGGTGGGCGACGATCGCACCGGTTGCACCGATGGCCGTCGTCGTCGCGCCCTGCGAATGCGCGGCCATCGCGCTCCACTGGGCCAACGCGCTGCGATACGAGGAGCTGGCGTAGTACGCCGCCGCGTCACCCCGGGTATGCGCTGCGCCCAGGCTATAGCTGAGCGCGCCACGTTCGCCCGCGCTGCCATTGATCGAGGCCTGGCTGCTGGTATCCCGACGGGTGCGCTGCACCGAAGCATTGATGTTCGGTGCCCGGGAGGTGCCCCCGAGCGGCATGCTGAGGGTGAACTGCAGGCTGTTGTCGTTACGGCCGGCGATATCGCGGGTGCGCATCGCCGATACGCTGTAGCTGGCCGATCGGATGCTGCTCTGGAACCCGAATTGGTAGTCCGTCTGCGTCCCCTGGCTGCCCCAGTAGCTGACATGGCCGCCACTGAGAAACAGCGAGCTTCGCTCACCCACACGCTGCGAAAAATTGAATTGCAGGCGCCGCTTCGCGCGGGACACCGTATAGGTATTGATGGGGTCGCGCTCGTTCCGGACCTGCGCGGTCTCGGTCAATGTATAGAAGCCCTCGGTGCTGTAGCGATAGGCGGCCAGGCCAAAGTTCGTCCCGCTGCCGGCGAACGTACGCTGGTAGTTGAGACGCAGACTGCTGCCGCGATGGCGCTCTCGACGCAGCAAGGTGGCCCGCGCAAAGGTGACGTCCGCACCGAACGCGCCCCAGCGCGTATTGATCGCGCTACCGGCGAGCATGGCGGTGTAATCCTTGCTGGCCTGCGCACCACCGATCAACGTCAGGTAGTTGTTCATGCCCCGCGCCCAGGTGCCCTCCGCGAACACGGGCTCGCGTCCGCTCCCATAAGGCATGCGAAGCCGGCCCGCCGTCGCGCTGAAGCGCGTCACCCCTTCGCGTAGCGCCTGCGGCACGGCGGCGAAACTCACGGTGAAACGCTGTTCGCGCCCATCCGACTCGTAGACGGTCACCTCAAGATCGCCGCCGTAGCTGGTCGGATACAGGTCGCTGATCTCGAACGGACCCGGCGCGACCGACACCTCGTAGAGCACATAACCGTTCTGGCGAACGGTCACACGCGCTTCCGTGGAGGCCATGCCCCGCACGACCGGGGCGTAACCGCGCAAGGCATCCGGCAGCATGCGATCGTCGCTGACCACCTGCGCGCCGACAAAGCCCACGCCTTCGAAAAGCAGGCCGTTCGTATAGCTCTCACCCACCAGAAGCTGCGCACGCCATGAAGGAATATCGCGCTCGACGGTATTGGTGAACGACTGGTAATGTCGCCCGCGTCCCGTGTTGTATTGCATCGAGCCGCGATGACGCAGGCGCCATGCGCCCAGGTTCAGGCCACCCATAAGGCTGGCGTAGGCATTGGTATCGCCACGCGTACGCTGGGCGTTAAAGGTGTAGTTGAGAAATGAAGCGGTGTCGCCGTAGTTCCAGAGCACGGGGTCGACGTAGCCACGCGCCTCGCGAGCCAGTGCCGCCTGCGGAATCGTGAGGTTCAGACGTAACGCGTGGCTGTCGTAGGTCACGGTGGCGTCGGGTATCGTGGCGCCAAGCGCCACGCAGCCCTGTGAGTCGGCATGGGATCCGGTAAGAAGCTCATCCTTCACGCCGGCAACGCGCAGCAGTTCGGGCGTGATGCAGGCAGCGGCATGATCCGGTGTGCCCGAGGCGACAAACAGGATCTCGCGACGATCCAAGGGCGTGCCATTGACGACGATATCGAGAAGCTGCGGTCCGGGTTCGACTGGATTGCCGTCGGCATAGCGCGCCAGGTCGATGCTGTCGCCATCCATCAGGAAAGCGCTGTTGAACGAAATCGCGGCGCCGGATGCTGCGCTGGCATCCACGGCACGTGCCGCGAGAGGCACGCAAGCGGCCATGGCGAGCACGCAGGCGATAGCCGCCGGAAGCGGTCGATGTCGGTTGGTGGCTGGGTAACGGCCAAAGCCTCCCCTTGCCCCCTTTTTCACAGGCATGTCGTGCACCGGTCGTTCCGTGGTGTTCGTTTTGAAATCGGCCCTGAAGGCCGATCGCACGCGTCGTCAGAAACGAGGCGTGCAACGTCCCTTGTCACGCACCTCCCGATGCGCGTCGCGTGTCGTTATCTACGAAGTGATCATTCCCCGACCGGGCGCTCGGCCCGATCCCCATGCCAGCGTGGTGTCCGGCGTTGAGGGAAAGAGTAGGGCTTAGGGGAAATTCTTAGCTATTAGGAGTTGTCCTAAAATCACACTCGATTGAGACGTAATGTGACGGTGTGCACGTTTGGTGCGGTTGGTTTGGATTCGCCTTGTTTTTTGTGTGCGATGGACGTATGGACGTCCGTTGTTCTGGTGGGATGCGGTCAGTCGCTGCGCGACTCGTGTGTTGAGCGGCGTTCGCCGCCTTGCGCTCGGAGGTTGCGTTGAGCCCCGGACGGGTTGGCCCTTGGGGCCTTCGGCGCAGTCCTTCGGAGCGGGCCGTTGCCGTGGTTTGAATATCCGTACGTTACGCGGCCCTCTGCTCAGGCGGCCCCAAGGGCCAACCCGCCCGGGGCGTGCAGGGTGAGGTGCATATGGAAAGGGCGAGGCAACCTACAAACCCCCTCACGTCGTTCCAGCGCACGCTGGAACCCAGCGCGATGCGATAGGTTGTCGCGAGTACGTCACCTACGTAAACGCCGATGCCGCGTCGTCGCAGTACTGGTAAACCGAGGCGGTGGGTTCCGGCCTGCACCGGAACGACGGAGCACTTCGTCGCACCGGCGCAGGCCGGTGCCCCGGCGATGCATCCGGCTATCGCATCCCACCTCTTGTAGGAGCGCGCTTGCGCGCGATTCCGCGCAGCGGGCCAGGTCATCGGCACTGCTTGATCGCGCCCCACGTCGTTCCAGCGAACGTTGGAACCCAGCGCGATGCGATGGGTTGTCGCGACGACGTTGCCCACGCAAAAGCCGATGCAGCGCCGCCGCAGTGCTGGCAAACCGAGGCGGTTGGTTCCGGCCTGCGCCGGAACGACGGAGCACTTCGTCGCACCGGCGCAGGCCGGTGCCCACGGCGATGCAACAGGTTGTCGCGAGCACGTTACCTACGTAAAAGCCGATGCAGCGTCGTCGTGTTGCTGGTGAACCGAGGCGCTGGGTTCCTGCGTGCGCAGGAACGACGGTGAGGTAACTTTTGAGAATCCTTCCATAGGCAAGCACGCACGTAATTTGCTACCGTGCTCGCGTTGTTTGCTGTTTCATGTCACGTGTCGGCAAACATCCATCGCTCGTAAGCGGTAAGAAGCGCGGGCCGCAGGTGTTAGAGCACCTACGACCCGCTAACCAAATCAACTTAGAGGAGTTGACGATGGCTAAGCCAAAGTCTAAGGCATTCTCACACCCACCGCCCGACCCACGCGGTCCACGGACGTCCCGGAGCCCCTCCGGACGCGGCTAAACGCCCGGCCTGTCCGCTTTTCTCATGGCATTTCCCTCCGCCGAACCTCCCGGCGCGTAGCGCCGTGGGCGAATGAGAACATCGGACAGTCGGACCTTGTGAGATCGAACCGCTCGAGTCGATGAGGGGCACGGCCGTTGGCGTGCCCCGCTCGGAAGCGGTGGATGAGGATTTG
>NZ_WNDO01000050.1 GCF_009912395.1 Luteibacter sp.
TCGCAACAGTGCCTGCTGCCTGAACTCCAGGCTGAACTCCTGCCCCTTTCTGCCTGCCTTGCTCTTGGTCATCGTCCACCTCCTATTGCGATAGTTAATCGCTTATAGGGGTGTCCGTGAAACGGGGGCAAGATCACCCGCCTTCGGCGAACGCTGGACTCACCGTAGCCAGGCAGAGAAATGTAAGAATTAGGTAAGCAAGAAACTTCATCGATTCGCTCCAGTATTCGTTGGCGAGGTCTTAACCGCGTCGCTTTGTATCACTGGTTGCGCTCCGGAGAAGCGATCAAATGATCCTACAGTATGCTTCTGGTTCAGTTCGCCAGAAGCATTGACTTGTGGCGGTGCTGTACCGTAAGAGCCGGGCGGCTGGCCATTCGGGCCTGGCTTGCTCGCATTGCCGCCTGCGAATGCCGAATAGGTAAGGATGCTGCCCATCGTGCCCTGGAAGAACATGGCTGCCATCGGTGGTACGGAAATGATGAGCGTGGTCAGGAGAAGGCCGATGCCGCCCTGCTGGAGTGCCAGTCTGCTGAGACCTTCCGCATCGGTGCCGAGGATCTTGTTGGCGAGCTTCGCGCCCCAGATGGCTTCGTTCACCGCGATCATCATGTCCAGCACCATGCTGGCGACTACGCTCAGCAAGGCCATGGAGAAAATCGTTCCGATGCCATACATGAGCCATCGTCGGAACAGGTCCTTGGTCTGGTCGAAGATCAGGCAAAGGATGAAGAGCGGGCCGAGGCCGATGAACAAGGCGATGGCGAACTGGTAGAGAAGCAGCATGGCACCGGCGGCCATGGGCGAACTGGCGGTGCCGAAGGCGGCCAGCATCTGGGCACGGGATTTCTCAGACCGGGCCTCTTCGTCTCCAGGTACCACCTGCACGGCGTTGATCGCGCCCAAAGCGAGCTGGGTCCAGCCGAGATTCCTGTCGATCGCCGATGAGGTGGTTTCATCCGAATTGCCGGTGAAGAAACCATGGAACTGCTTATCCAGCGTTTCGGTCAGGAACTTGTGCAAGTCCGTGCCCGCGAAAGCCATCGTCGACGCCGCGCCCACGATGACGGCCACGCGCCCCATGCTGAGCACGGTGGCCATGAGGGGTTCTCGCATGGTGCCCGTCAGGATGCGATAGCCCTGAACGAGAATCCATATCGTCACCAGCATCAGTGCCATGGCGCTCGCCCATCCGGCAACGCGTTCCATCATGCCGTAGCCGAATTTCTCGATCTTGTCGCTGAGCCAATTGAAGATCAGTCGATAGTAGATATAGGCAGTTACGTCTTGCATGTTCCCTCATCCCGTGGGCATGCGCGTCGCGCGCCCTGTGGCTGTGCGCGAAGGTCCGCGCGCTCGTATTTTTTGATCTGGGTCACTGGTTCAGCTTGAGGGCGCCCTGTAGGACGGCTGTATTCACCAGCGTTCCCCAGATGCTTGGCTGACCGTTGAGTGCCCGTTTTGCCAACACCATCTGCTGTTGCTTCAGAAGCTCGAGCTGCACGTCGTATTGATCCATGCTGGTCTGCCACTTTGTCTTGGCCAGCTCGAGATTGGCCGAATAGCGCTCGGTTTCCTGCATCAAGCCTTCGGTATTGCCTGGTGAGTTGCCGATGGCCTTAAGACGCATATCCGTGATTTCCATGAAGCTTTCGGTCTGCTTCCTCAGCGACTGGAGGTAGATGATGGTGTCGTTGTATTTTCTGTTCTGCGTCATGACGATCTTGACGCACGTCTTCTGCTGCTCGCCGATGACATCGGCCTTGGGGTTGACTATGTTCGCAAGCGACGAGGTGACTTTGTCGACTATGCTCGACGGCGAGGCGCCGGGGCACATGATGTCGACGCCATAGTCGGGGTCGATTTCCGTGAAGTTCTGTTCGATGTCGAGAAGCTGAAGGTCCAGGTTCCTCAGCTTGTTGAGCTGCTGCTGCCAGAACGCTGCTTGTGCGGTGTAATGGCTTATAACTTTGCCGTACTGAGCCAGCGTTTTCCCCCAGCGCATGTATTGGTCCTGGAAATTCTTTGCAGCCTGGGCGATCGCGGTGTAGTCGATGACCGGCATGCCTGCTTTGGCGGGCTCGCTGCTCATGGAGCCAGCCATGGTCAGGGCGGCGACGACGGCGATCTTGAGCGCATGGCGGCGAGCAGTGGTGAACGATGAGGTCAGGTTCATGGTGACTCCAATTCAGCGACGGTCTGGCAGTTAGGCAACACGCTTGGACGAGGACGAAGGCTGCGTAGGGGTGGGCTTGCCCTTACCGCTGCCTTTTCGGTGGGCGTAGAACGTTTCCAACCACTGTTCTGGGCGCAGATCGTCGGGATGAATGCCCTCCTGCTGAGCGTTCACCTGCAGGACCTCGTGCATGATCTCGATGTTGTCCGTCGAGGCCGATATCACGGCCAGCTCGTTGTCCAGCCCGCGGAGGTTCAGCTGGCACACGGCCGAGGCATGACCTTGCTTGACGAGGAAGCAGCGCAACCGTTCGTCGAGGCTGACCACGACCTGGTATTCGGCATCCGTGAGTTTGAGGCCTTCCACGTAGTCCTCGCGGCTGGCGTTCGGATTGGGCAGAAGGATCATGGTGGCGGTCTGCTCGATGAGAGCGGCAGAGATGTCGCTGGCGAGGGCGTCCTCGGGGCTTTGGGTGGCGAAGATGCCCATTCCGTTCTGCTTACGGATGGTCTTCTGCTTGTTCTTGGCGAACTCTTTCAGTCCACCCTTGCCATCCAGGATCTTCCAGAATTCGTCCATGACGTAGATCAGGCGTCGTCCATCGATCAATGCCTCGAGACGATGCAGGAGGTAGTTGATGACCGGAGCTCGAACCTCCGGGTTGTCGATGATGTCCGTGTAGTCGAAGCCGATGATGTTCGCCTTGGTGAGGTCGACGGTGTCCCTGGGGTTGTCGAATACCCAACCAAGCGAGTTGCCGGCGGTCCACTTGCGCATGCGGATAAACAGGCCATCGTCCCCAAGATTGGGAAGGCTCTTCTGGAAATTGGTCATGCTGCGCAGATGCATGGGCGTGTCGAGAATGTTCTCGACGGCGCGGAAGATATCTTCCTCTTCCCGCGAGCTGTAAACGCTCTTGCCCGCAAGCACCTTGACGAGATCGGCCAGGAACTGGACGTTCTCCTCGGTGCGCTCGCATTGAAACGGATTGAACCCGGTGGGCATGCCGTTTTCCAGGGCAAGATAGTTACCACCGCAGGCCCGGACGAAAATTTCGGCGCCTCGATCCTTGTCGAAGAAGAAGATGGTCGGGGGCGGATCGAGCTTCTGTACCTGGCTAAGCAGGAAATTGATCAGCGCGGTCTTGCCGGTACCCGACTTGCCGATGACCATGGTGTTGGCGATGGCTTTCTCGCCCAGCGAATTTTCCGCCGGGTGCGTCGCGTGGAAGTTGAAGAAATAGGGCTGCCCGTTGGTGGTCTGCAGGGTGGTGACGCAGTCGCCCCACGGATTGTTTTCCTTCTTGCCCGTCGCGAAGTTATGCAGCGGGGAAAGGCCCAGGAAGTTCAGGGAGCTGATGTTGGCGAGGCGAGTACGATATTTCCAGTTGCCGGGAAACTGGGCGTAGAACGCCGATGTGACCGCCAGGTCTTCCTTGACCGAGACGAAGCCGGCGTTCGAAAGCTCGGCGCGGGTCGCTGCGATTTGCTGCGACAGCTGCTCCTGGCTAGGCGCGTAGATGGCGATGGTGAAGTGATACTCGCCGAGCACGAAGTTGCCCGAGGCCAGTTGGTCCATCGCGTGGTCGAGTTCGATGATCTGGCTGACGGCCTTGTCGCCGGAGGAGATCATCATGCCCTTGGTGCGGTTCAGCGCGGATAGCGCGGCCTGTCGCCCCATGGGGGTAAAGGAGTGCATTATGACGTACTCGAAGTCGAGGTACTTCAACCCGTTCAAGATGCCTGGGTAGGTGCCGTCGACAAACTCCTTGAAATTCAGGATGGCGCCGAAATGATTTGCGCCGTTCGGCGTCGTCAGGACGTAGTCGCCCGTCTTGGCGGAGAACCGCTGGCGAGTTACCGGCAGATAGTCGTAGATCGGCGCGCTCAGCGCCGGGACCGGTTCGTCGATGCGGTTGAGGATGTATCCGTAGAGTTCGAGGATCTCGGAGAAAACAACGCCGTTGGAGGCCTCGTACAGACCCAGGCGGTAAGGTGCATAGTCCTTCAGCACGGCCTCGACGTTGCCGGCAAGCTCGAGAATCGTCGATATGGCGTGGGCTTGCAGTTGCTGGAGACGCTCGACGCTCGAGGCCTTTTCAGCGAAGCGCTTCCCCTCGACCACGGGACGGTAGAGCATGGTCAGGTAGAGCTCGTTCTGCATGAGCTTCTGCCCGGACAGGGAGCTGTAGTAGGCGTCGGAAAGTCCCTGGTTGAACGGTTGGTCGAATGACGACTTATCGCGGATGGTGCGGCGGCGCCGGATGTCATGAACCCAGAAGGCCACGTTGGTGTAGTCCGGGGCACGCAACGTCTGCAGCATGCGGTTGAAGGTGTTGTGCCTGTGTTCGATCTCCCATTCTTCACGGCCCACGAACGGAAGGCCGCCTAGACGCCAGACCAGCAGGAAGTCTCCACCGGTCGTCTTGACGACCGTCGGCGAGACATGACTCGACAACGTGATGTGGGAGGCGATGGGGGCGTCGGGCGTAAACATGGCGTCTTTACCGTGGAATGCTCGAAAGGCCCTGGCACAACGTGCCAGGGCGTAGTTTTCACTTCTTGCGCTTGTCGCGAGGATCGCGGTAGGTATTCGGTGTGAATACCCACATGCCATCGTGCTCCTGCAGGTTCCGCATGCGTGTGCGGAACTGAAGCCGCAGGCCAAGCAGCCGGAAGATCATCTCGTCGCGCTTGGCCATCATTCGCATGATGAAAACGACGACGGGGATGAGCAGCAGGAAAAAATAGTTGAAGTACATGGCCATCAGCAGGCACGAGCCCGCACCCACGAAAAAGGGAATGTAGGGCACTCCCATGAACATGGGGGGGCGCGTGCAGCCGCGGAACAGTACGTTTTTATGCATGGAAATGAATCAGGTGCAAGGCGGCATTGATGGCATCCATCATGAACGCCTGGTTCACGCACTTGTCGTTGTCGGCACCAGAGCCGACAACCGTCTTGGCGATCTGCGCCGCCGCACCGATGAGCACGCCGCCGAGCAGGGCAGGGGTGACGTCGGAGATACGCTTGTGGGCGAAGGCGATCTGATAGCCGGAGAAGATGACGGCCACGGTGACGACCACGATCGATGCCGCGTTGAGGATGGTCTTGATGCTGCCGAAGAAGCCGCAGACCTTACCCTGGGTGTCACCGTCGACGTCAGCCAGGGCGACCCCGGGCATGAACAGCACGACGGCAACGAGGAAGAGGGCGAAAGTATTCAGCAGCGGATACTTCGACTTTGCGATGGAAGAGCTGAGGGTGGACAGGGACATCTTTCGGTTCCTTCGTTTCAGTTGAGTCGGATCAATGGTGGGCGGGATCGGGCCGCCCACGGGTGACCGCGTACCGCGCGGTCATCGGTGCACTGGCATCGCCCGGCATCCGTCCGGGGCAAGCCTGCGATTCAGAAGACGAATGCATCGTCGGCGTTTCCGTTGCGCAGGTCGGCGTTGTCCATGCCGGGACGCCGCGGAGCGGATGGTTGAGGAGCTGTTGCCTGCGTGGGGTCGTTCGGGCCATGTACCTCGGGTACGAAGACGCCGCCATTGTCGACAGGAGTGGGCATGCCATTCGCGGCCGCAGAGACCCCCACCTGGGACATGACTGCCGCCGTGGCGGGATCGGTCCGGATCCGCCCGGGTTGGTTCGCATTGGCATTCGGTTGCCATTGAGCGCCCACCTGAGACATGACTGCGGCCGTCGCTGGATCAGTCGGAATCGGACCCGGCAAGGGCTGCGCCTGCATCCCATTCGGCATGCCCGTATAGCCAGGCGGTAGAGCGGCAGGGTTCACGGAGACCATCCGCTGCGCCTGGTTCGTGCCGGTCATGGCGGCGACTGCCGGCGTGATGGCAGCGGATGCCGCAGCGTCGAGGACACTGCGCATCGCCACCCGATAGGCCGGGCTGTCGGTCGTGACGATCACGGGGCCTTTTCCGGCATTCACGATCTTGGCCTGTGTCCGGGTCAATTGCAGGGGGATGGCTTGCGCCCCTGTATTGATGGCGGCGCGGGCCATGGACTGGAACACTTTCTGGACGTATCCGTCCTGGTAGCCGGTGGTGAAATTGCCTGAGTAGTAACAGCTGAACGCCTTGCCCCAATCCCGTCCCGCGCTGTTGTAGCACTGGGAGAGAATCTGGGAGCCGGCGACCAGGTTCGGGCAATACTCGAACGCCTTGTCGTAGGAATTGAGGCCGAATTTACCCAGGTTCGCGCGATTGACCTGTGCGACGCCAAGGGAATAGTTGTAGCCCTTTTCCTCGAGCATGCGCACCGTGGCCACGGCTTCGCCGAGGTTCTGGGGCTGACGCACGAGCTGTCCTCCTACCACCCCGATCGCATACGGGTTGTGGCTGGATTCGACATTGACAACGTGCTGCATCACCTCCGCGGGTACCGCGAGGTTCTGGCACGACATCATCATTTCCATTCCTGGTAGCACCGTTACAACTCCTGTCTCATGACCGAATGTGTGGCGAGTGTTACCCCCCGTCCCCGCCCAAGGCGCGAGCCGGGTTGAAGTCGATGCCGGTGATGTAGCGCCGGCCCCCATGTGCCTTGATATGAACGACGATATCGATGGTAAGCATCAGAAGTCGCTTGATGGTCGCGAATTCCAGGCCTGCGCCTTCCGTGGATGCCTTCACCATGAGCGCGAGCTGGTTCCAGGTTTGCTCCACGCTTCCCGCATGGCAGCTGGTGATCGATCCGGGATGGCCCGATGCGCAGTTTCGAATGAAGTAGAACGACTCGTCTCCGCGAAGCTCGGCGAGAATGATTCTGTCCGGCTTCATGCGAAGACAGGCTTCCATGCAGCTCTTCGCGCTGACATTGGTGGTGCTTTGACCGCCCTTGGAGTAGAGCAGGTGGACGACGTTGGGCTGGTCGATGAACAGCTCGCGCGCATCCTCGATGGTCACCAGGCGTTCGTCGTGCGGAATATGGTTCACGAGCGATTTCATGAACGTGGTCTTGCCGCTACCCGTGGCGCCGGCGACGACGATGTTCTTCTTTCCCAGCACGGCATGCTTGAAGAAATCGGCATAACGCCGTTCCGCACGAAGCTCCAGCAGCTCCTTGTCGACCTGGCTGATCGTGTTCGCGCCCTCCAGGATTTCATTGAAGAAACCATCATCCTGATACTGCGAGAGAGTGCGTGTCTGCCGTGAAGGAAGGCGGATCGTGATCGAGATGCGACCCGCCTCGCATGCCGGCGGAATGACGAACTGCGCTCGCTGACCCGTGGGAAACGTCAACGAAACCACGGGGTCGGTATCCGTAATGCGCTGCCCGGTGTTGCTTTCGTTGACGACGGCCGTACAGAACTGCCGCGCCCGCTCGAAGGTGAGGGAGGGTACTTCCACCTTCTGCCAGCCGCCGCGCCGTTCGAGATAAAGCTCGCCCGGGCGGTTGATGCAGATTTCCGTGACATCCGACGACGCAAGGTATTCCTTAACGCTCAGCACTTCGTACTGATAGTCGAGGAAGTCGTTGCTGACGGAAGCGAGTGCGGGTTCGTTCATGCCGTTCTCAGTACCGGGCGACGACGCCGGCGAAGTCCACGTCCTTGGCGACGTAGACCGCCAGGACGGTGCCTTGGTTGATGGTCACGGTGGCAGGACGGTTGGCGGCGCGCTGCACGGCCTGATTCGATAGCTGCTGAATCGTATCGGCGGTATTGCTCTCGAAGGGGGTTTCGGCAGCGAAGCCTTGACCGACCACCGTGGTCTTCGGGCCATGCTTCGCAGCTTCGTACTTGAACGCGTCGCTCAAGAGGCTGATCAGCAGTGCGGCGCCGACGCGGCTACCCCAGTGCGCGTTGTAGTGGCCAGGGTGTCCGGCACCACCCAGTTGGTCGATACCCGGGCTCGCCATGTTTACGTCGATACCGGTGGGCGTGACGATGCGATCCCAAATGACGGCCACGCGCGGACCATCGGGCTCCATTTCGTACTTGCCCATGACTTTCGATCCCTTCGGCAACAGTAGGCGCTTGCCCGTGAAGGAATAGACCGGCTCGGTGACGATGCATGACGTGAAGCCCGGGATATCGGTAACGATGCGGGTTTCAAGTACGCAGCGAATGAATGTCCCGCGCAGCATCAATGTGTCCGGATGCGTCAGCGGAGCAGCGCTCGAAACCTCAGGAAGGTCCTTCGCGGTGTAAGCCAAGTTATTGGAGTTGCTCATCCGCGGGCGCGGTTTTTCAGCGGCATTTGGGTCATAGATATAGGGCATGCCGCCGTACGGACCTGCTTGACCAGCGCCCGTGGGGTCTTCGGCGCCCGGAGCACCCGGGACCGCGGGAGCGCCGCCTTCGGCGACACCCGTGGTGCCCATGCCAGCCGCCGCGATGCGGCGCTCGAGCAGGGTGGGGCCACGAGGACGATCGGGCTCAGGTGATGGAGTGTTGCGAGGCATCGCCGGTGCGGGAGCCAGCTCGATCGGCTGTGAAGGCTCGGGCGTAGGCATGGCGGGTACCGGTTGCGGCGGCGCACGCGGGGCCTCGGGAATCGAGACGACTTCCTCGCGCGGCTTCGGCTTGGGCTTGTCGCCACCGATGCTGTTGAATGCCCAGATCGCGATGACCACGAGAAGCAGGGCAATGCTGGCCAGCAGGCCGAGAGCACGCCGGTTCATGCGGTTCATGTCGGTGGACGTCAGCTGCGGCGCAGCGCTGTCCAGGTCGGGTTGTCGGGCCTGCCGTGCCTGGGCCGAATAGGGGTTGTTGGCAAGCGGATCATGCTGGGACTCCACATTGGCGCCCTGCTGCTGGGCGTTGCCGTGGTTCTCGTCTTCCGGATGATTAGGCGTGTTCGGGCTCACTTCTTGGTGTTCCTTCGCAGACCCACGACGTTGTCGCCGTGACGGATAACAAGGTATGCATACGTGCCGTGGACAACGATGGTGCTGCCTTCGACGGTCGTGTTAACCACGGCATCCTCGCCGTGTTCCTTTTCGCGCATGTAGACCGTGGGAAAGTTGCCCGTGGGGAATTGCTTCATATCGGGCATCTTGATGTACGTGAAACGGCCATCGTCGTAGACGTTCACGGGAACCAGCCAGGGCGGAGTCCTGCGCGTCTTCGCGAAGTCGTAATCGAAGTTATAGTCGCGCCCCTTGACCAGGCCGGTATCCAGCGCCGGCGTTTCCTCGACCTTCTTGGTTTCAGCCAGGAAGCTGGTGTCTGCGGGGTAGGTGAACACGACCTTGTACTGGACGCCCGCACGTCGGGCCTGGTCGAGCGTTTTCCAGTCCGTGGCCACCACCTTCAACTCGAAGATGTACGAATGGGTCGCGGTACGAATCATCATGTTCGTATCCACGTCGACGTTCTTGGGCTTGACGTAGAAAACGTTGTCCCGGCGGGTCAAATCCCAGCCGGAGCTGAAGCCGGTGCTGTAGTCCAGGATCTTTTCGTTGGGACTGAGTTCGATCTGCGTTGTTATGCCCAGGCCGACCCGGATCGGATAGATGCGGTCCGCGGCGTATTCGTAGGTGGTGACGGCCGAAGCGCCCTGGGATGGCTGCGGTGAAGCCGGCGGTACGGTGTCCGCCATCGCGGGTAGCGCCGAGATAGCGGACGCGAGTCCCACCAGTACGGCAAGGCGTAGGTTGAAGGATCGGTTCATCAACGGCGCCCTCCATTGGCGGCGCTTCGTGGGGTCGGATGGCCCGCTGCCGTTGCGCCGGGCGCTTCGGTGACGGGAGTGGTCGGGTAGGCTGCGCCGGGCTGCACGGCAGCCGGTGCAGGAGTGGGAGCGCCGATCTGGCCTGGAGCGATTGCGCCGGATGGCATGTCGGCAGGGTCCATCGGGGCCGCCGTCGGGGCCGCGGCCTGCGGTTGCACTGCATTCGGATCGGCTACGGCGCCGCCCGGGGCCGGTGCTTCCGGCGGAGGCGTCGATCCGTAGTCGTTGTCGACGCGATAGCTCAGAACCTGGAAACCCAAGGGGTTTTCAACCCTGTTCTGATCGTCCATGCCGAGGTTCGGCTTGTAGACGAACTCCATGGTGGCGATCTTGCTATCGAGAGGGACGGTGCTGCCGTTGCCCTTGTCGTAGACCGAGCGCTGGAAACGGACCGTGGCGCCCTTCGGCGGGGAACCACCACCGCCACCGACGAGCACGATGCTGAGAATCTTGACGCGGATGGCCTTGGTGGTGCCGTAGAGCTTGTAGGGGCTACGCTCGTTACTGGACGAGTGCAGGTCCAGATACGGGCGAGCCACCTGGGGAGCCGCCATGGTCATGACGGTCGGCCAGTCGCGAAGGTTCGTGAGCGCCAGGTCGTAGGATTCCCTGGCGAGAACGAAGTGGGCGATGTTGCTGCGATTGACGGCTTCGTTGGCCGTGACGCGGCGATTGACCAGGTCGTCTTCCAGGCGCGAGATCGTGCTGGTTCCCGAGTAGGGATCCGCCAGTACGATGTAGGGCACCTTTTCCTTGAGCGGAAGGATGTAGAAGTAACCTCCGATCAGGCTGAGCGACACCAGGACCGAGCATGTGGCGACGATCCAGGCCCGGCGCTCACTACGTCGCGCCATGTCCGCGATGGACACTTCGAAGTTCACCGACTGCGCCACCGCGGCGTCGATCTTCGGCGATTGTTTCTTCTTGAGCATCTTGGCGTCCGTCAATTGTTGTCAGGCGTGGCCGGCTTGCCGGTCACCTGGGCGGACGCTTGTGCGGTGGCCGGCGTGGCGGTGGCGGCGGGTGCCGTCACGCTGCCGACTTCCTCGACAATGATCTGCGGGCCTTCGATCACCACGGCGATGCCCTGGGGGGCATAGATGGCGCTCAGCTGCGATGCCGCGTCACGCGCTTCAGACGTGTGGATTTGTGACGCAGCTTTCGGAAGCGTGTAGTCGGACCGGAGACGATAGGACAACTTCAGGCCCGTATCCGCGCTCCAGCGGGTGAGCATTGATCTTGCCCCTGATTTACGGACACCTATCTAAGCGACATTGGCCAGCTCGTACTGCTCTGGGCTGAGGTAGCCCAGGGTCGAGTGCAGCCGGATCCGATTGTAGTCAACCTCAATGTAGTCAAACACATGAGCCTTGGCCTGCTCCCGTGTGGCGAGGTGTTCACCATGGATGGCCTCGACCTTCAGACTGTGGTTCCAACTCTCCATTGCTGCGTTGTCGTAGCAGTTGCCTCTGGCACTCATGCTGGCGATCAAAGCGTATTGCTCCAACAGGGCGCGGTGCTCGCGC
>NZ_WNDO01000051.1 GCF_009912395.1 Luteibacter sp.
TCTCGTTGGCGTCAGACTGCCCGGCATTCACCGCGCCCATCATGAATTCCATGGTCGCGGTTACCCCGTCCTCACCCAGGCGCTGGATCAGCAGATCGATGTCGCGTTGCGAGTTCGGGAAAGCGACCGGGTCTCCGTCGATCGAGCGTACCCAAACCAGCGGGGCGAGCATGCCCATGTACCTGTCGGACACGTCACCAACGATGCGGACGAGTCGGTATTCCTCCAGCACGGAGGGCTTCTTGAACGTCAGCACGCGTCCACCGGCGTCCGTGGTGGTGCCGGGCTGGGCCGCGGCTTTCGGCGCAGGAGCGTCGGCAGTCGGCGCACCATCGTCGGGGCCGGCCTGGTTGATCGTGAGCGTGGTTTCGGTCATTGCTTAGGCAACCTTGAGCTTGCGGGAGGCGAAGGCGCTGATGGTCTGGCCGACCTTGGCATCGCCGGTGAACTTGCCAGCATCGTCCAGCGCGAGGATCACGCCGGTGTAGCGGTACTGGGTGACGGCGCCGTTTGCCTCGGTGATGGTCTCCGTGACCGATCCGGTAAGCGTGTCGAGACCCGCGAAATAGCCGGCTTCCTGCTGGGCGAAGAAGTCGTCCACGACGCTGCTCGAACGATCAAGCTGGAAGGCCAGATCCCAGCCGGTCGGCGCGTTGAAGCCGCGATTTACGCCATCGAGACACACACCGCGTACCTTGTTGTACTGAGGCTTTGAATCGAAGCTCGTGGTGGTGACAGGCAACGCAAGAATGCCGGTACTCGTGACGATCGTCAGTGCGATGTCCTTTCCGACGGTAAAGCCGTTTGCGGGCATGGTGCTCTCCAAACGAAAAAGGGCGCCATAGGCGCCCAGAGATGGATGGGATGTGCCCGCTTACGCCGGCTGCGTGGACTGCCTGGTGACGACCGTCTGGCCGCCCTGGAGGTTGACGAGAAGTTTTTCCACCACACCGAGGTAACGGATGCTGACATCGGCCTGGAGATTGCCTGCCGCGATGCGCGACGGAGGATTGTTTCCGAGGTCGCACTTCGTGTCGAAGCTGTCGATCTGCTTCGCATCGACCTGGGCCTGCAAGGTCGCGTCCAGCGTCGCTTTCACCTCGGCGCGCAGGGGATCGTTCGCCGCCTGCGACTGGAGACGGCCGACAAACCGGCCCATGCCCGCACCCATCGTCGCCGCCTCGTAGTTCGTCATACGCGTGTAGTTGTCGCCCTGCGTGGCGGGGTTCGAACTGCCGTTGTGGCCGACGCGCATGCCGAAGTAGTTGCCGCCCGGCACCGGATTGGTAATGACGTCCCAGCCGGCCGAGATGAGCGTTTGCAGCTCCGCCACCGAATAGGTGAGGTTCTGGCTGGTCTTCTGGGTTCCGACGATGCCGTACAGCGTCTTGTTGAGTGAGCTGTGCTGCGGGGCAAGGTTCGCGAGGCGACCGGCACAGAACGCCTGCGGCGAAACCAGTCGCGTGACGCCGTTGACCGGGTCGGCCCAGTAGCACCAGTCGCCGAAGATCGGCTTGAACGCGTAGCTGTCGACACCGGCGGCGGCGCGCGTGGTGACGGCGTTGGCTATGGTGTCGCCGGCCGGCCCCGTGCAGATCATGTACGTGCCCTCGGACAGGCCGTAGGCTACCTGCACGGTCCACGTGGTGAGGTCTTCCACGTCGGCAAGCATTCCGATCGACGCGCCCGTACCACGCATGGCGTACATGCCCTTTCGGGGCGACGTGTCCACACCCACCAGCACAGCGGAGGTGATCGTCGTGGCGCCATCCGTACCTCCGGTCAGCGCGTTCGTGGACGCCGAGGGCGCCGTTGTACCCGCACCGGCCGTGGCCACAATCATGTTCGACGGTCCGCGCAAGCCGTACTGGCCGTTGTTGATCGCTGCGGCGAGGCTCACCCAGAAGGCGTTGCCGGTGCCGGTGATGTTGTCGAAGACCTCGGCCACCTGGCCGGGCATCGAGATGATCGCCTTCCAGCTGTTCGCCGCGCTACCGGTGGCGAGCTGGACGCTCGCGCTGTTGCCCAGGGTGCCCGTGTACTTGCTCGTGAAGGTGATATTGGTGGTCAGTGCGACACTCGCGGCGGTGTCGGTGCCGTCGGTGACGCGAATGCCGACGATGTTGTTCGCGCCCTGCTGTACGGCGATCGCCACGGCGGTGCCGAGGTCGTACTTGCGGTTCTGCAAAGCACCGAACTGGCGTGCGAAATCCGCCATGTTGCCAAACACCGTTGGTGCGTTGATCGGACCCCAGGCGGCGGTGCCGACGATGCCGAGCACGTTGGTCGGTACGCCGTTGAGCTGGCCGGTCTGGGGCGGCACGATCTGCACGTAGAGGTCGGGGACGATGAGCGCAGTAGTGTTGATCGCACCCTGCTGGACGATCTGGGTCATGGGTTTCTCCGGGCGTAAAAAAACCCGCTTTCGCGGGTTCGGCGGGGCTCAGTGCGAGGGGATCAGCCCTGGTCGCCGGAGCCGTTGCTGCCACGGCTCGGGGCCGGAGCGTCGGGGACGTTGATCGGAAGGACGTTGACCGCGCTGGGCGAGTCGAGAATTTCCGCGACCTTCGCGGCATCGGTGATGCGGTCGCCCTTGGCGTAATCGCCGAAGGCCTCGCTGACGATCAGGTGCTTCGCCATGGGGTCCTCACTGGAAGATGGTCTTGGTGCCCGCAGGCGCCGTCGCTCCGACGACACCCAGGGCGATGTTTTCCTGCACCACGACCACCTCGGTCGCCGTGCTGGTCTGGGTCACCGCGTACTCGGCGGTGTAGATGATGTCGCGGCGGTACAGGTTCGACTTCTGCGTCGCGTCGATCTCGTGGCTGGTCTGGTACACCAGCCGCGCCGAGGTGAGGTCAGGCAGGTCCACGCGCTCCGCTGCTGCGAGGATTGGGTCGATCACCCGCGCGACGGCCGTGCGCCGTTCCGGCGTGTCCGCCCAGATCGTCACCTGCACCGGCCGCTTTCGGCGCTGCACCTCCCGCTGAAGCGTGCCGATGCCACCAGCGCGCGCCGCAACGATCTGCGCTCCGGCCGGAAGCGTCAGCACCGGCCCGTTGCTCACCGCGCCCGGGATGATTGCCGCGAGCGCCGTGGCGATGCTGGTGAGCGTGTCGCCCGCCTGCACCGCGTAGGTGAATGCCTGCGTGGGGAGGACGATGGCCACCACCTGATTCGTCGCGGCCGCGCCTCCCAGCGTCACGTTCTGCCCCGCGACCGACAGAGTCACTGTCGCCGCTTGCTGGCTCAGCGGGGTCCAGACGTTTGAGTAAGCCGGCACAAGGGTTTCCCCGTTCTGGGGGAACACCGAGATGTGCACTCGGCCGCCCTGCCCGTTCGCGAAGCCGGCAAGGTCCTTGTCGAGCTGGGAGGCCTGCGGCCAACCCGGGTAGATGACCACGGGATCGCCTGTGGCCGAGGGCTGCGCCGTGCCGTTCGGATAGATCGCCTGCGCGAGCAGGCCGACGACGGCGTTCAGCGCGTCGGTGAGGTCTGCCATGGTCGTTCCTGTATCAGGTGCCCGCCTCGGCCGCAGTAAGCCGCCAGCCCAGGTCCGTTTGCTCCGCGCTGGCCAGCACGTAGCGGCGGCCGTTCTCGTCGATGGCGATGTCGTCCGTTCGCAGCTGCATATTGCCCGGAAGCGCTGGCAGCAGGATGGCCCACCATGGCGTCTTCACGTCGCCCGGCAAGCCAACCTCGTTGCGCTCGCCCTTCGTGCCCTGGAGCACCGAGGCGGGGAACCCCGTCGCGATGAGCTGCTGGTTCTCCGCCGTGTTGCCCCCGTAGGAACCGATGCCGACGGTTGGCTGTTGCTGCGGCCGGTAGAACGTCAGCACGCGATTGCAGTCCACCGCCAGGATCGGTAGCAGCGGCTGCATGCCGGCGATGAAGTATGTGGAGGCGCCGTGGACCATATAGTCGCCCGGGGACAGCAGCCGTCCGTCGGCCAGGCAGTACCAGAGCGGCTTACCGTAGGCGTTCGCCTTCGCGTACTTCATGTCCTGGGCGTTGAAGCTCGCCACCAGCGTGCCGATCAGCGACGCCGGCAAAATCGCGCCCGCCGTGCTGGTCGGACGGTACTGTTGGAACGGCAGGCCGATGCGCTTCGCCGCCTGCGCGTAACCTGCGTAGACCTTGTCCTGGAGCTTTACGCCGTCCATCAGACCACCAGATCAATCGTGCCATCGCCGGACGACCCGGACATGCCTGGCCCAGCAGGAACGCCGAGGAAGGCGCACAACTGTCGGCGCCATAGGTTGTAGAGACGCATGCGGTCGCGCACCTCGGTACGGTTATGCGTCCACACGGCCGCCTGGTCCGTGTCGAGGTTGTCGCTCGCCGACGTCACGGCCTGCTCCAGTTGGTACAGGTTGTTCGTGCCCGTGAGGTACGTCGTGCGCAGCGTGGTCTCTTCCGACGCCGATAGGTTCGTCATGCGATATTCGAGCGTGCCGTAGGCCTGAAAGAAGCGGTACGACTGAAAGCTGGAAGGTGTGCCGCCGAACATCGGGTAGCCGCAGAAGCGACGAACATCGACCCGCTCCTGATCGGACAATGCCATGGCTAGACCTCAGTCGTAGGAGACGGCGAGCACCTGGCCCGTGCCCGGGACGACCGTCAGGCCGGCGAAGCAAGGCATGTCGATCAGGTACGAACCGACGGTGTTGGGGATGACCGCGAGCTGGTTTTCGGCGGCAGACCCCGCCACGGTGGGGCTATCGTAGGCCCCGCCGACGGTCGAACCCGCCACCAGCACGCTGACGCGCTGGATTCGCGCCTTGGGCCCCGTGCTATAGAGCCCCGGGCTGTTGCCGCCATTGAGAACGGTCGCAGCGCTGATGTTTAGGGCCGAATTCTTGCCCTGCGAGACGTAAACGCCGTCACTCATTGAGGTAACCCTCGATGCTGGCACCGCTTTCAAAAAGCATCGCGATGTCATCTGCGTTGGTGATGGCCCGACCTGCGGGGAAATGACGCAGCACCCCGTTCACAGCGAAGCCGAAGGATTCGGTCAGGCAGATGGTCGAGGGCAGTATGCGGCGAACCTTTTCGCTGCCTGGGGCAATGACAGGGGCCGGCTGAGCTGGGGTGACCAGCTCGTGCACCACGCTAGCGAGATCCTTTACTGCCGTCGCGAACTCGCGCTTGGCTGCGTTCAGCTCTGCGCGCTCGGCGGCCACTGCTTGCTTCGTCTCTTCGACGGCCATCCGCTCGCGCTGCAAAGCGGCACGCTCTCGCTCCAGGTTGGCCGCAGCGGCAAGTTGGCGGTTAGACGACGGGGGCATTGGCGGAAACCAGGGCGGAGGCGAGATCGGGCGTTACGACGAACGGCACATTGGCCGTGAACTGCATCAGCGCGCCACGGAATTGGAGGGTGAAATGTCGGGTCGGCGTGCGGACGTTGCCGGAGCCGTACTTGGTCGATACCTGGCTCGCGGTCAGGTTCTGGATCTGCCCGTTGCCCACCGCGTGCGGCGAGGTGTCGGGGATATACGGGGTGCCAAGGGGCATACGGTCCTCCCGGAAGACGTGCGAGGCCCGCGCAGGGCCTCGCACGCAAGCACCGGCTTAGCCGGCGTGCTCGATCACCACGGCGCGCTTGTAGTAGCTCGCGCTCGCCGTCGGAACGATCGTGCTGTTCACGGTCTGGTCTGTGGGCGCGGTGAAACCACCGATCCAGTACCAGGACTGAGCGATGATCTGCTGGAGGCGATCCAGCGGCTCACGGGTGACGTGCACGATGTCATCCACGACGTCGATCTGGGCGTTGTTGCCGGCGATGTCCTGCGCCGCCATACCCTCGAAGTCACCCTCGATGAGCGAGCCTTCGCCACAGACAATCGCGCGGCGAACGCGCACGCCGTTGAGGTTCTGGACGTAGGCCTCGGTCGTCGGGATCAGGCGGACGTCCACCAGCTCGACGATTCGGCCCATGCGGAACTCCTTGCTCATGCCCGTCGCGCCCTGGTACAGCAGCTTGAAGTCGGGATCCGCGAAGAGCTGACGCGCGCTGACCGGGTCCACGTACATGTTGTACATGCCGCCGATCGTCGGAACGCCATTGGAGCGCAGGTAGGCCACGGCGTCGAGCATCGCGCCCATGGTGAGCAGGTCCGTGCCCACGATCTTGGACGTGTTGCCGCGGCCGTTCGGACGCAGGATGAACGGGGCGACGCCGCTGCCGAGGTTGTAGGCGGTCACGTCGTTGCCCGCGGTGCCGTCCGCTACCGAGACGGCGGCCGAGAAGGTCAGCGTGCCGCTGACGCCGTTGGGCGCGGTGGAGACGTTGCTGCCGTCCGCCGCGGCCCCGACCAGGGTGTAGACGTTGCCACCCACGGTCACAGCCATGGTGTTCGTGCCGTTGACCGGGATCATCACGCCGTTCACGAACACGAACTGGAAGCCGCGGATGTCGTCGACCTGCACGGCGGTGCCCGCCGAGCCGATGGTCACGCGCACACGGCTGTTGCCGCCCATGTAGGCGTTGTAGATCGTGTTACGCGCCAAGCGGTCCAGCGACTGGGCCGACTGCACGCCGTTAACCTTGGCGTTCTGGAGGAACTGCTCGACGATGCCGACGCGGTTGGTGACCGTGTTCAGGTCGATGGTGTCGCCGTACTGGTTGATCGACAGCGTGTACTGCTCGATGGTCCAGGTGCCCGGCGTCAGGCCGTTGTCGAGGTTGGTGTTGGTCGACGGGTTCAGCGGCGTGGTGACCGGCGCCTTGAGACCCGGACGAGTCTTGGCGATCGTCTCGCCGATCTTGTTGGGGAACGTCTCGCGGCGGGCGATCTCGCGGAAGCCCAGGACGGACTGAATACCATCCTGGAATTCACGCTCAAGATAGCCCTGCTGGATCATCGGCTGGAGAGCAGCCGGGAAGTTATTGATACCCATGCGGGGTAACTCCTATCGGGGTTGGGAATTGGCTTTCCCCTGGGCGCCTGGCCCCGATGGGTATCTGGACAGTCAGCGGCGGCGAATGGCTTCGCGTCGTGCTGCCGCGTACTCTTCCGGCGTCATGTCGGACGCCTTCTTCTGCGCCGGCGGTGTGTTGGCCGGCGGGGTGGACACACTGCTGCTGCCGGCCGCACCGAAGAGGTATGGCTTGGCGGTCTTCAGCTCTTCGATAAGCGCATCGGCGCCCTCGACCTCGCCCTGTTCGTTGAGCTTCACCTTGCTGAGATCGACCAGCTTCAGCCCGTCGAGGTCAACGATGCCGGCCTTGATGGCCACGGCCTTCAGTTCCGCCCGGATGATTCGCTGGTCGGCTGCACTGGTCGCCTCGGCGATGCGGGCGCTGGCCGCATCCTCGGCTTCCTTTGCGCGCTTCTCGGCCGCTTCGCGCGCGTCCTGCTGCTCCTTCGCCTTCAGGCGGTAGCCGCTGCTCTCGGCACGAAGCTCCTGCACGTACTCGCGAGAGAAGCTTTCATTGCTGCGGGAGGGTGGATTCTGCGGAGCGGCCGGACCGCCCGCGCCGCCGCCACCTTCGCCACCACCCTCGCCTTCCATCAGGCGACGACGCTTGCGTCCGAAGCGGATCATGCGGCACCGCCTTCGGCGTCGATGGACGCCTGCACGCGCTGGGCATACTCACCAGCCGCGCCGTCACGAACCATCTGGTCGTGCTGGCTCAGATTGATGTGGATGCCGACGCTAAGCAGCTCGTTGGCCTTGATGGGCGAGACGCCGTGGGCGCTGAAGCCGATGGACCCGTCCACGTTGGCAATTAGGACGATGCAGCCCGGTACGCCGATCTGATCGCAGATCGCCTTAGGGGCCGTGTTGAGGTTGAGGGGTACTGCGCTTTCGTCAGGCATCGGGCCTTCTCCGTGTTGGCGCCGGCTCGCGCCGGTACAGTGGCGAGGGATCGACCCTCGCGGTTAATCGTTACTGGTGATCTTGGTCTGCTCGGCCGGTAGCTCCGCGAGCAACGCTTTGCGCTCGGCGTCGATGAGCAGCATCTCGGCCTGCACGTCGGTGATGTCGTAGTCGCTGGCGATGATGCGCACTGCGGTTTCTCGACTCAGCGAACCCACCTTGATCAGCGTGGCGAGCGCAGTGGCCAGCGTTTGCCGGTCGTCCGCCGTGGGCGGGAACCACGCGGGCCACGAAAGCGTGACCGGCTCGTTATCCGCCAGCCTGCCGAAGTCCTGGCCGTTGATCGTCAGCGAGAACTTGGCGCTGCCGCGCACGATCATCCGGTAGATGTCGAGCAGGGCCCCTTCGCCATAGCTGGCCCGCAGTTTGTCCGCCAGCCAGATCAGCGCCTGATGCATCAGCTCCAAGGCGCGGCCCGACTGGGCGGCGCTGAGCTTGTCCGCGTTGCTCCGGTTGCCGTGCATGCGTTCCAGCGCGAACTCGCGAAGCCTGCTGACGTATTCGAGTACCGCTTCGGACGCCGTGCCATTTATCTCCAGCATCTTCGCGTCGCCCTTCTCGCCCACCACGATGGCGTTGGCCGCCGAGCGGACCATCGGCTGACCGTCGTCGGTGGCCGCCGTCTCCTTGATGAGCAGCGTGGGGTCTGCGCTGTACTTCAGGCCTCGCCCAGCCTGAGAAAGCAGGTAATCCGCCTCAACGGTGGTGTTGATGGGCTCCACGCCGAAGGTCGGTTCGCCATCGATGTCGTCACCACCGGGCAGGTTCTTCACCCAGACAATGGGCACGAATCCCAGACCGTGGGTGGTCGAGCGATCCGCGTCCGTGATACGGGGAGCCTCCTTGTCGGCGACTTTCCGTGGCGCAAACCAAGTCTCCGCAGTGGTCGTCCACTCACGCTCGAACCAGTATTGCGTGGCGTCGTCCTTGACGTCGTATCCAGCCGCTACAAGCGTCTTGCCGTCCACCTTTCGGCGTTCGACGACCCGATCCAGCGTGTCCGGCGCTTCCGCGCTCCAGAACGGCGTGAGGTAGGTCGTCGCCATCACCTTGAGGAAGACGCGGCTTGACAAGAAGCGCACGGCTATCGCCACGCTACCGACCGAACCGCGCGTGGCTGCATCGATCATCGCGAGGTTCAGCTTCGCGTCCTTGCTGATGGCATCGAGCGCCTCCTTGGTCGCCTCGTTCTTGCATTCGACCGACGGGAAGTGGCCCTCGCTGAAGAGCAGCGAGATGCTGTCGTCCACCACCGTGCGGATCAGGCCGGTGCGAACGCTTGGCCGGCGATCACGCACCGGGACGTATTCGCCCGCGCCGTTCCTCTCCTCGTGGAACTGGTAGGGAAGCACGTCGTAGATCGAGCCATCCAGAACGCGCGACCACACCTCCAGGCGCCAGGCACGTAGCGGCAGGTCGTTATCCCGGGGAACCAGGTTGGCGAGCGTGTCGAACATGCGGTTATCGGCCCATGTGTGGCAGGTGAATCGACCGGGCGGTAACCGGCTTGATGATCGGGAACAGGCGGTGGATGAAATAGCCGCCCGCGTCGTTTGTGTGGTCGTTACCTGACTTCTTGTCAGGTTCGCCGTTCTCGTCCCATATCTGCTGCTCAAGGTGGTCCGCGTAGGTCGGGCACCGCAGGGTGTTGACCTTGTAGCGGCGATCGCCGGCGGCATTGCAGAACATGGCGTTCATCGCGTTGATGCGGTCCTTCACCGGAGGGTTGGCCTCGGGCGCGGACACGCGGAAACCTGCGTCACGCAGCAGCTTGATGTCGGTCTCGGAAGCGTTGACCGAGCGGCGAGAGCCGCCCGAAGCGTCAGGGTAAATCGTGATCTCGCGAGTCTTCAGGTACTGGCCCGCGGTCTCGTCGTATCGCCAGAATCGCTCCTTGATCCGCCGGATCATGTCCGGCGTGTCGTAGCCGCCCGTGATCTCGTCGACAGCCAAGGGCAACCCCTCGCGCGCGACGTGGACTATGCCGGCCATCTTGCCGACGTTGAAGTCCATGCCGATGTGCGCCGGCTCACCCTCCTCGATCGAAGCGAAGGTGTTGTTCAGGACTCGATCAAACTGGTGGTAGATCGTGCCAGCCAGCAGGTTGACGAACTCGCCGCGCAGATAGGCCTTGATCAGCTGCTCGGGGTAGCTCGCCATGAGCGAACGGATGTAGTCGTCCGGAAGGTTCGCCTCGTTGTCGTAGGTGCTGGCCTGCACCATGCCGTACATGGTGGCCAGCTCCGGCTTTTCCCGGATCGCTTTCACCCACTGCTGGTAGACGAACTTGAATCCCTCAGGCGTCGTGGTCACATCCACGCCGTTCCCGAGTCCATCGACCTTCTGACGCAAGCGGGCGATGATCTTCCGCCAGGCTGTCTGTGCCTTGATCAAGGTCAGCACGTCCAGCTCGTCGACCAACGCACGGCCGATTTTGAAGCCTACGATGGTCCCGGGCTTCTCCATCGATCGACAGATCACCGTGCCGCGGTACTGCCGCCCCGAGTAGAGGTGAACCTCCTTGTTGCCTTCCTTCGTGTCTGCCCGCAGGCCCCAGTCGTAGGCCACCTCCTCCATCGTGGGATAGAAGATGTCCCGAATCATCGGGTAGGTCGGCGCAAAGTACCCTGTATTGATCCCAGGGAACTCCCAGAAGTGCTTACTGAGGCCTGAGCACCCAACCCACGTCTTCCCGG
>NZ_WNDO01000052.1 GCF_009912395.1 Luteibacter sp.
ACGAGCTCGCGATCCGTCGTTCCAGCGCACGCTGGAACCCAGCGCGGTGCAATCGGTTATCGCGTCGCGGCCTCCTACGCAAAAGCCGATGCGGCGCCCTCGCCATGCTGGTGAACCGGGGCGCTGGATTCCTGTTTTCACAGGAACGACGGGTTTAGGGTAGGGTCAGCGTCGCGATCAAGCCGCCGCCTTCGCGGTTCGCCAGGCGCAGGTCGCCGCCGGTGGAGCGGATGAGTTGTGTCGCGATGGCCAGGCCGAGGCCCGCGCCGCCTGTGTCGCGATTGCGGGAGCCTTCCAGCCGATAGAACGGCTGCAATACCTCGTCGAGCTTGTCCTCGGGGATACCCGGACCGCGATCCGCCACGGTGATGCGCAAGCCATCGACACCATCGCGCGCCAGCCCGACTTCGGCCGCGCCCGCATACTTGAGCGCGTTATCGATGAGGTTACCCAACACGCGCCGTAGCGCCTGCTGACGTACCGTGGCGTGGCCTTTGATACGACCGTCCAGCGTCACCGGCTGGCCCATGTCCTGGTAATCGAAGACGATGCTTTCCAGGAAATCCGACGGATCGATGCGCACCGGCACCTCCGACCCACCATGCGCACTGCGTGCATACGCCACGCCTTCGCGCACCAGGTGCTGCATCTCCTGCAGGTCGTTCAACAGGCGGTCGCGCTCGGGGCTGCCATCCAGCGACTCCGCACGCAGTCGCATGCGCGTGATCGGCGTCTGCAAATCATGCGAGATGGAAGCCAGGATATGCAGGCGCTCCTTGAGATAACGCCCGATACGGTCCTGCATCTCGTTGAACGCCGTGGCGGCCTGCGCCACTTCCGTCGGGCCGTCCTGACTCATGCGCGGACCATCCGTCCCCGGACGGATCGCCTCCGCCGCCTGGGCGAGATGCGCCAGCGGACGCGTGGCGAAACGCACCGCGAACCACGTGCAGACCAGCAACAACACCAGCTGGAGAACGAAAACGAACGGCAGCCAGTCGGCCACCGGCACGATGCCGCGCGGCGTCACCACCAGGGTCAACGTGGAACCGTCGTGCAGGATGAAATGGATCTGGTAGCGCTCGGGCGACATCGAGATGGTGTCGCCATGCACCTTGTATCCGGCGCCCGCCTCGCGCTCGATCATCTTCATGACGGCACGGGACCGCTCCGTCACCAACGGCACGCCATGCTCGCCCGGACCGAGTACGAAAACGTAGTTGTCACGGGCGAAACGGCTAAGCCATGCCGGACGCTCGGCGGCAGGCAGGCCATCGATCACCGCCACCGAGGTACCCACGTCGCGCTCCAGCGTATTGAGCATCACGGTGGTGGCACTCTGGTAACGCTCATAGAACATCAGCGCGAACGACAGCACATGCGCCAGCAACAAGCCGGAGAAGATGATCAGGTACAGCCGCGAGGCCATGCTTCGCGGCCACCAGCGGGGCCGTTTCGTGTTCACGCCACATCCCCGTGCACGGTCACCGACATGCAGAACACATAGCCTTCGCTACGCACCGTCTTGATGTAGCCCTGATCCTTCGCATCATCGCGAAGGCGCTGGCGGAGATGACTCACGAGCAGGTCGATGGAGCGGTCGAACAACTCCGCGTCGCGCCCCTGAGTAAGGTTCAACAGCTGGTCGCGCGAAAGCACACGCTGCGGATGGTCGAGAAACACGCGCAATAGGCGGAACTCCGCGCCGCTCAGCGACACCACCGTACCGTCCTCGTCGAGCAGGTGGCGCGCCGTGGTATCGAGGCGCCAGCGACCGAACGACAACGCGTGGGTAGCCTCGGTGATGCGCAGGTTGGGTGGGAGCATGCGCGTACGATGGATCACCGCCTTGATGCGCGCCAGCAGCTCGCGCGGCGAGAACGGCTTGGTGACGTAATCGTCGGCGCCCATCTCCAGGCCGATGATGCGATCCGTCTCGTCGTCGCGCGCGGTGAGCAGAAGCACCGGCACCGCACGATGGCGGCCACCGCGCAGGTTACGGCAGAGCACCAGCCCGTCGTCGCCGGGCATCATGATGTCGAGCACCACCAGGTCGAAGGCCGAGGTGTCGAGCTGCGCCATCATCTCGCGGCCGTCGGCCGCTGGCGTGGCGCGCAGGCCATTTTTGCGCAGGTATTCCACCACGCCGGTGCGGATGCCATGGTCGTCGTCGACGACGAGGATATGGTCGATGTGTTCCACGTTCTGATGTCCCATGATGGCGTCCCCCTCAGGCCTTGCGCAGCAGGTCGCGGACCCGGGCCTCGGTATCCTCGTAGTTTCCTTCACCCACGTGGCGATAAACAATGTTGCCGTCGCGGTCGATCAGGTAAAGCGCCGGCCAGAAGCGATTATTGAAGGCATTCCAGGTGCGATAGCCATTGTCGGTCGCCACCGGCCAGGTGATGCCGAAGCGACGGATGGCCGCCTGCACGCTGGCCGGGGAACGCTCCTCGTCAAACTCGGGCGTATGCACGCCCACCACCACCAAGCCGTCCTTCGCGTAGCGCTCGTAGAGCGCCTTCACGTGCGGCGTGACGTGCGCGCAGTTGATGCAGTCCCAGGTCCAGAACTCCACCAGCACCACCTTGCCGTGCAGGCCGGCCATGGTGAGCGGTTCGGAATTGAACCAGCGATCGATGCCCTGGAACTCGGGCGCCGGCATGACGGCGTTCGCGTCCTTCGTATAGGCGTTGGCGAAACCGCCGGGCCAGGAGGCCGAGACGGCGATGATCAGGGCCACCAGGGCCACGGCGATGCGATAGGGGGACATGGGCGTTCCTTGAAGGAATAGCGGGCCGGCCGGTGCCGGGTCGCTGCCATTGGACGATTCACGCGTATATCCGGGATGTCCTCGCGCAGGGACTTTTGTATCCGTCTGTACAGGCCGCCAGCGGCCTTCCCCACCCCGTTGTGTATCCGAATGTGTACGGACGCCCCCGCTACACATTCCGTTGCCCTTTGCCCCCGAACGGGACACAGGCGGGATACGCCGCTGCGGTCTGATGTCCACACCGGCCGATCCGAGGCCGACCACCCCAGACCACGCAACGGAAATCACGACCATGGCCCAGATCGACAACGTCCTCTACACCGGCAAGACCCACACCACCGGCGGCCGCGACGGCAACGCCCGCAGCAGCGATGGCCGCCTGGACATCAAGCTGTCCGCCCCCGGCTCCACCGGCGCCGGCACCAACCCGGAACAGCTCTTCGCGGCCGGCTGGTCGGCCTGTTTCATCGGCGCCATGGGCCTCGCCGCCCGCGAACGCAAGATCGCGCTGCCGACCGATACGGCGGTGGACGCCGAGGTCGACCTCGGCCATGGCGACAACGGCTATTCGCTGCGCGCCCACCTCGTCGTCAGCCTGCCGGGCCTCGACCGCGAGACGGCCGAAGCCCTTGTCCACGCCGCGCACGGTACCTGCCCGTACTCGAAGGCCACCCGCGGAAACATCGACGTCGAACTGACCGTCGCCTGACCCCTGCCCCCACTCAACGGAGAACGCCAATGAACCGCACCTACAGCCGCCTCGCCGCCACGCTGGCCCTGGGCCTCGCCACTATCGCCACGGGCGTGCACGCCGACGACGCGAAGAAGCCGATGGAGAAATGCTTCGGCGTGTCCCAGGCCGGCAAGAACGACTGCGCCGCCGGCCCGGGCACGACCTGCGCCGGCACGGCAAAGAAGGACTACCAGGGCAACGCCTGGGTGCTCGTGGAAAAAGGCACCTGCACCAGCATCAAGACGCCCAAGGGCCACGGCACCCTCGAGGCCCAATCGTGAGCACGGCGGCGCGGGACGCGACAGCGACCTCGCCGCTGGCCCGCTGGGCGGAACGCATTCCCCAGGCGTTTCTGCTGCTGGTGGCCCGCTTCGGCATCGCGGCCGTGTTCTTCCAGTCCGGCCGGACGAAGGTGGATGGGCTGCTGACCATCAAACCCTCGACCTACGAGCTGTTCTCGTCCGAGTACGCCCTGCCGCTCGTGCCGCCCTCGGTGGCGGCGCACATGGCGACGTATGCGGAGCACCTGTTCCCCCTCCTCCTGGTGCTCGGCCTGATGACCCGCGTCTCGGCGCTGGCCCTGCTCGGCATGACGACGGTGATCGAGGTGTTCGTCTACCCGGACGCGTGGCCCACGCACCTCTCGTGGGCTGGCCTGCTGCTGCCGCTCGTGGCGCGCGGTGGTGGGAACTGGTCGCTCGACCGCGTCCTGCGCCGCCGTTGATTCCCGTCCCTTCCTTCTTCCCACCTTCCGGACCATCCCCATGCGCAAGCTGCTTTCCCTCGCCATCGCCGCCCTCGCCCTCGGTGGCGCCACCGCCGGCTTCGCCGCCGACGCTCCCTCGCCCCCGGGCGTCCACAACATCGTGATCGTCCCGGGCGCCTTCGTGGACGGGTCGGGTTGGCGTGTGGTGCACGACATCCTGATCCACAAGGGCTACACCGTGACCGTGGTGCAGCCGCGCATCGAATCGCTGGCCGACGACGTGGACCAGCTCGCCGACCGCATCCGTAAGCAGGACGGTCCGACGATCCTGGTCGGCCATAGCTACGGCGGCATGGTGATCACCCAGGCCGGCGAGCGCGACAAGGTGAAGGGCCTGGTCTACGTCTCCGCGCTGGTGCCCGAGGTGGGCGAGACGCTCAGCCAGCTGCTCGGCTCGATGCCTTCGCCCAGCAACGACGTGGCACCGACCCGCGAAGGTCGTCTCTACGTCTCGGAAGCGAAGTTCGCCGACGACGTCGCCGCCAACCTCACGAAGAACCGCACCGACTTCATGGCGATCTCGCAGGTGCCGGGCACCACCAAGGCCTTCGGCTCGACCACGCAGATCGCCGCATGGCACGACAAGCCGGTGTGGGCCGTCGTCTCCACGCAGGACCGCGCCCTCAGCCCGGACCTGCAGCGCTGGATGTACCAGCGTGCCCAGGCCAAGGTCACCGAGATCGCCGGCAGCCACGTCACCTACATCTCGCAGCCCGAGAAGGTCGCCGCCGTGATCGAGGAAGCCGCGCGCAGCGCGAAATAACGCCTCCCCTCCCTGCCACCACCGGTCCACGAGGACCACCCCCAACCCAGGAGAACCACCATATCCGTCGCCACCAAATCCCGCACCGGTTTCGCCGCTGCCGCCGCCCTCGTCGCCCTCGCCGTCGCCTCCATCGGTTCGCCCGTGCAGGCTGCTGACAAGGGTGCCGCCGAACAGCCGGGCCGCTGCTACGGCGTGAACAACTGCAAGGGCGAAAGCCTCTGCGCCACCGCCAAGCACGACTGCAAGGGCCTCAACAACTGCAAGGGCGAAGGCGTCGTCGTGAAGACCCCGAGCGAGTGCAAGTCGCTCGGCGGCACCACCACCGAGCCCGCCGGCAAGTGATCCATCCCGAGGGGCCTGCATCGACGGCCCCTCTCTTTCGAGCAGGAAACACGCCATGACCACGCCTCCGACGACGTTCTCCGGCTACGGCCTCGGCCTGCGCCGCGAGCATTACCGTGACTTCCTCGACACCGACGTGCCCGTCGACTTCGTCGAGGTGATCTCGGAGAACTTCATGGTGGACGGCGGCCAGCCACTGCACATCCTTCGCCAGGTGCGCGAGCGGCATCCGGTGATCCTCCATGGCGTATCGATGTCGATTGGCTCGGCCGATGGACTGGACCGCGACTATCTGCTGCGCCTGCGTGCGCTCGCCGATGCGATCGATCCGCTCTACGTGTCCGACCACCTCAGCTGGTCGCGTGTCGCCGGCTTCAGCTCGCATGATCTGCTGCCCGTGCCATATACCGAAGAAGCGCTGGACATGGTCTGCCACAACATCGACATGGCCCAGGGCATCCTCGACCGCGCCATGCTGTTCGAGAATCCCTCCAGCTACGTCGCCTTCGATGGCGCCACGCTGCACGAGTGGGAATTCCTCGCCGAAATGTCGAAGCGCACCGGCTGCGGCCTGCTGCTGGACGTCAATAACGTCTACGTCAGCGCGAGCAATCACGGCTTCGACGCCCACGCCTTCCTGCGCGGCATCCCGGCGGAGCGCGTACGACAGATCCACCTCGCTGGCCACACGCAAGGCCCCGGCATCCTCATCGACACCCACGACCAACCGGTCTGCGACGACGTGTGGGCGCTCTATGCCACCGCCGTCGATTTGCTCGGCCCCGTCGCCACCATGATCGAACGCGACGACGACATTCCGCCCCTCGCCGACCTGCTCGACGAACTCGCCATCGCGCGCGGCATCGGCCAGCGCAAGCAGGAGGCCGCATGAACCTCGCCCAGTGGCAGAACGACTTCCGCCAGTGGCTGCTGACCGGCAACGAAGACAATGCCCGCGTCTTCGGCCATTGCGCGACGCTCGGCCTGGACATCTACCAGAACAACTACCGCACGCAGCTCGTCCGCTGCCTCGGCGTGAGCTACCCGACGATTGCCCGATGGCTGGGTGAAGACGCCTTCCGCGAAGCCGCCATCACCCACATCGAAACGCATCCGCCGCGCGGTTGGACGCTCGACACCTACGGCAAGGACTTCGAAGACACGCTGTCCACGCTGTATCCGCACAACCCCGACCTGCACGAACTGGCCTGGATCGAATGGGCCCTGTCGGAAGCCTTCGTCGCCACCGATGCCCCCGCGCTGTCGCGCGACGCGTTATGGAACGTGGACTGGGAAACCGCCAACCTCCACCTCACACCGAGCCTGCGACTGCGCACCGCCACCACCAACGCGGACGCGATCTGGCAAGCCTTGCAGGAAGACAATGCCCGCGCACCGGACGGCGAGATGCTCGACATTCCCGGCGGCCTCATCGTATGGCGCCGCGAATACACCTCGCGCCTGCAACGCGTGGACGCCGTGGAATACGCCGCCCTACGTAGCCTGCAAGACGACCCACGCTTCGACACCCTGTGCGAACACCTGGTCGACCGCCTCGGCGAAGAGGCCGGCATCGCCCGCGCCGGCACCCTGCTGGCCGACTGGCTAGATGCCGCCCTAATCACCACAATAACCCCCGCTTAATGTGGGAGCGCGCTTGCGCGCGACAGGTGCCATCAATAAGCCAAAACCAAGCGCCCCCCAAATCGCCCCCCCTACACATCCCACCGCGACACAATCCAAAACCCTACCGCCGCGGATGTCGCCAACGACATCCCTATCATCGCGGTATGAAACACCAGCAAGGCCATGTCGTCGCTCGGATGAATCCAAACCTGGATCATCAGGTGGTCCAATGCCAGCAACATCACAATGGCACCAATAAACGCCCCCACCGCAAAACCGCGTGCCCCTCGCCTGGCGAGATGGTCACCCTGGCGTTGATCGATAAAGATCAGGACATTGATCAGCATCAGAAAGAGCGCCACGCCGATCTGCACATTCTCGATGCCCATGCCGTGCTCAATGCCCATGTAGCACCTCGTTCAACAACGCGTCGGTGGAGGCATCGGCATCCACCACCACCCACCGCTCGTGTGTGTCCTTCATCTCAGGCTCCTTACGTAGGTACCGCACCCCATCCCGGTATGACACGCCATGCGAGCACGGCGTGCCACCCTCCAAAACACAACGGTCTGGACATTGCTCCGGGACGACAAGGGGCTCCGGCGTGTCCGTGACCGGACGCCGGGCGGCTTGATATCGGAAGTAGAAACGGCTTCAGCGCCCCGTGAACCGGCACGCGGTAACGCGCCGGGTAGTTACGGCAAGGCAACACTCACGGGCGCGGCAAAGCCGCGATTCGTCAACCGCGTTCGGGATAGGCCGGAACGGCCCGGGCACCGGAGGGTGGGCCACCGCGGAGAAGCGGCGGGCGGGTGAGTACCGTATGATTGGCGATAGCCATCAGCAGTGATTCCTTGTTGTGAAGGATGACTCGGTGGTTAGCGTGTCATCGGGGACTGCAATCCCCGGTGGCTCGCGCCCTCACCGCCTTGGAGCGAAGGCTGACGACGACACGTTGATATGGATCACGCCGTCAGCAAGATCAACGTAGCAAATCAATAAGCGATTGTCTGTAGGCGTCGCCCGCGGGTTGAGAAATTTCCTCAACTCATGCTCATACGCGGTATGCAAATAAATCCATCAAAGTTTAGCTTCGTACTTGTCATCACCACGAAGATAGGAAGCTGTTGGTAGACGAGGACTCCATCCCACTGATTGGGTCGTCTTCAACTCAGCATACCGATCAAAGAAAGCTCGACTCAGCGCCAGCAGGCCAACGAGCATGATCAAGCCGCTAATATATAGTTCCATTCGATATCTTCGTGCCCGCGCACTCATTACGTCGCCCACACCACACCAAGAAACGCCCATTCGTTCAACGGCATAAGCTTGACCCTCAAGAGAATCATCTTGATAAGGAATGAAGCGAACCGTGAGGCGGTCCCCAATCTGCACATCATCACGTGCGCGAGCACAGTTTGTAAGACCGATGGAGTAAGTGACTTCCATAGCTTCAAGGTCAACACGCGTATTGGAACAGCCGAAACGTCCGCATGCCGTACTTTTTTGAACAACGGTTCCAGTCACGTTACGAAGAAACCGCATATCCGGCGGTGCGTAGCCTGCCAAGGTGGTCGCAAGGAACGGAATACCGAGCAAAAGCGACATCACGGCGACACACAGAGGCACCTGCGACGTCTTGTGAACAAGCCAAATGAACATCGACCGAAACCACTCATTTGCAATTCAAAGTCACCAGAAAATTCACTCGTCTTGCTTGGACGGGCGGACTTAAGAATCTCTCTTCCGGGTCAAGGATAGAAGGGCAATTCTTGCACTAGCTCAATAACGCCTGGCTCTAGACTGGCCCCCAGTAACCATGAAACGGATCTTGAGGAGAAACCAGCCTCCACGTGCGACCCGACACTATGCACCTGAACCATTTCTCTTCAAAACCCATTCCTGCATAGCTTCCCTGAACAGAAATTGGCTGCAATACTCCCGCCTCAATCTGACCACCAATCCAAGCAGAAAAGCGTTCATATTCCTTTGGAGATGAAAAACTCTCTATTACCTCCCAAACACATTCATTCATTGCCTTGCCCAATAAGTACTGACCATAGTGAACGTACTACGAGTAAGCGCTTCGGTGGCGTTAGGCTCACCATCCATTACCGACGAGCCGGCTTTGAATGCCCTGAAGGAAGCTATCAACTGCTACGGTCGTCCAAAGTACCCATTATCTCATCTGCCAAATCGTGATCCGAAAGTGCAAGCCTCATGTAGCATCCTGATCTTGCCCCCGTTTCACGGACACCCCTATAAGCGATTAACTATCGCAATAGGAGGTGGACGATGACCAAGAGCAAGGCAGGCAGAAAGGGGCAGGAGTTCAGCCTGGAGTTCAGGCAGCAGGCACTGTTGCGAGCGGCCACAGAAGGGGTAACCACGGTGGCTCGTGATCTGGGGTTGCAGCCTGCCCAGCTGTACAGTTGGCGCGCCCAGGCGCGGCGGCACGACCAGGACGATCAGGCACAACGCTTGGAGTTGGCCGAACATGCACGGCTCAAACGTGAAGTGGCGCGGCTGGAGGAGGAGAACGCTTTC
>NZ_WNDO01000053.1 GCF_009912395.1 Luteibacter sp.
CGTGCCGCCGCGCCTGGGCGCGCCAACTGTACAGCTGGGCAGGCTGCAACCCCAGATCACGAGCCACCGTGGTTACCCCTTCTGTGGCCGCTCGCAACAGTGCCTGCTGCCTGAACTCCAGGCTGAACTCCTGCCCCTTTCTGCCTGCCTTGCTCTTGGTCATCGTCCACCTCCTATTGCGATAGTTAATCGCTTATAGGGGTGTCCGTGAAACGGGGGCAAGATCAAAGCCGAAACCCTCGGCGTCGAGCGTAAGCCGAGCTCGCCCGGCTCCGCGCGGAGTGCGTTTCTCGACATCCAGCACGGCGCCCTGCCAGCGCCCCCGATAAGGCTCCAGGGGCGGAAACCCATAGGTGTCGAACCAGAACCACAGCAAGTCCTTGGTGAGCGGGTCGACCGTCAGCACGGTATGCGCATCGAACCGGAAGCCGCCCTCGCGACGATCCGAGAAATCGCCAATGAGGTAACAACCGCCGTGGCCGAGGCGGAAATGCCACGTACATGTCGTCACCCCCGACGGGCCCCAAGGATTGGGCTCGACGTAACCGCTGCCCTTCCACTCCCCCACAAGTGAGGCGAAGCGGTCATGGGGCGATGTGATGGCGACAGGCATACAGAGGTCTCATGAGTGGCAAGGTCTTGCTTGATAGGCCACTCCGACAGGCCCGTCAAATGTATGAAATGCCTAAATACCTCTATACGGCCACGATAGATCAGCCATAAGATGCATAGCTGCCGCTGCCGGCCAAAAAAAGTTCCGGACATGCATATCGTCAAGCGCTTCAGTCATGCTGCCACGCCCCATCATGTCGTCCACCGACATCCCGAGGGACAGTTGTTCTCGCTGGACCACGGCTTGTGTACCTTCCAGACGGAGCACGGCACCTGGCTGATGACTCCCGGGCGTCCCTGCTGGATTCCACCGGACATCGAGCACGGCACGACCACTCATGGCCCCGTGAGCGGCATCAGCATCCTGCTCGATCCCTTGGTCTGCGCAGGCCTCCCGCAACGCGCGAACGTATTCCAGTCGGAGTCTCTGCTGTTGACCGCCATCGCGCGGCTGGGCTCGCTACCACCGGACGCGATACGCGCGCGCCATCTCCTGCCCGTTGTGCTCGACGAGTTGGCTCATGCAAGCATCGAACCGCTCTCGCTGCCCATTCCGCGCGATGAACGGTTACGCACCATGGCGCGCGATATCGCTCGGAATCCGGGCGACGCGCGTGGTCCCGAGCAATGGTCGGCGGACATCGATATGCCAAGGCGGACGCTCGCTCGCCGCTTCAAGGATGAAACCTCGCTTACCGTCATCGAGTGGCGGCGACGAGCGCGAATCATGAAAGCCATCGTCGAGCTGCATGCATCCACGCCACTACGGCAGGTCGCCAGGAACGTCGGTTACGAAAGCGTCACAGCGTTCCTCAATGCGTTCCGCGAAGTCACCGGAACCACGCCGCGACGCTTCGCGATGCAACGAGGACTGCCTGGGCAGACCGAATAAGTCGCCTCCCATCCTAGGACCTGTTAACACCATCATGCCCGGTATACTTCGCCGATGGAGACCCGACACAATGTTGCCGTTGCGTTTACTTCTTCGGCCACACGACTCAAATCTGGGGGCGTCGCATACGAGACGATTCGCCGCAGCCCGCCGCCGCTTGATTAAGTCAAATGAAAGTTAATCGTTCCTTCGGGCCAGATTGCGATGTAGGTTTCGCTATCATTCGCGCGGTAAGCTGCTGCAAGACCTTGTTCGTAGTGAGCGCTACGCAGGAGCAGCAGGCATCGCTGAAAACAATGTTCTGGCGTATCGGTGACCACAAAAATGTTCGATTCGTCTTGGCCCATGTCATGGCCATCAACATCACCAACCCCATTCAGACCGGCGATGAGTGTTTCCTCTAAGTCGATCAAGTCATCAAAAGGAGGCTGTGCCTCCCCTCGCCATTGCAACACGAGTTGATATTGATTGTTCATGGCTCATATGGAGGTGGTTTAAGGCCCTTGTCAACTTGCTTCTGTATGTAGAAATTTTGCCGTTCTTCAGACCCAATAGGAAGAGTTTCGTGCAAGTCTCGTTCGAGCTTTAGCATTTCTGGCCGCGTACCCGAAGCCAGGATATTTAGTTTTCCACCATTCATTGCAGTGGCGGTGTAGCGACTGGTCGGACTATAAGTAATTCCGAACTTTAGATGGCCGCCTTGAGCATCAAGCTTCTGGTAGAGGTACGTCAACCGCCCTTCGGTTGACGCAGCGCCCGCTTCAGCAGAGCGCCCCTCAGTGACAACGGCCTTTGCAGCCTCGACAGCCACCGTACCAATTAACACGCCACCAGCTTGCGCCTCATTCGCCGGCTCTAGAGGCGAGCTCTCCTGAGTACCGCGCTGCAAACTTGCATCAAGCTCAGCCATGCCATTGGCAATCGCCTTGCCAATGCCAACGGCCACCTGGCCGGCTCCTTGGGTTGCAGCCAAAGCCGATGCCGGATCTCCCGCGCAATGACTTGCGCTCATGACACATGCCGACTCACGACCATCCGGATCAATGTTCCCGATGGGATTGCCGTTTGCATAGGTGAAGCGGCCAAACGTCAACGGCGAACCCGCTGTCGGTGGCTTGGGATCAGTCCCCAAGAATCGACCCATCGTAGGGTCGTAGTACCGGGCCTGCATGTAGACCAGGCCCGAATCGGGATCGTTGACATGCCCGGTATAGCCCGGCCCAGGCGCCGGACTTCCCAGCGCCTGGGCCCCATAGGGCCGATAATCCGTCGTTGTCAGCAAGTTCCCGGCCGCATCGGCTGTCGCCAGCACCGTACCTTGGGGATTCGTGTAGTAGTAGGTAACGGTCTCGGCGATGGCTGGCGGGGACGCGAGGCCGCACCACGACGCCATGGCGATGAGGAACAGCTGGAAAAGGAAGCTGGCGAATGTGCGCGGGTGCATGCGTATACCTCCTCTCATATCCATGCCGAGCAGCCGACGGCGTTACAGGCCCGGACCTCGTAGTGATAGGGCGGCGTCTCACCGAACGGAGAAAGCAAAACATTGACCGACGTGGTGGGCGGAAGAATCGTCCACGTGTCGGGCGTGTCCAGACCGCGGACCTCGTATCGGGTGGCCCCCGGCGACGCATCCCACAGGAAAATCAGATTCTCGAATTTGCGGTTGGGATAGGTCTTCGTGTATCGCGGATTGGTCGGCACCGGAGGGATGCTCGCCGCGCTGACGGTCACCGCACTGCTGTTTGCCCCGCAGCCGGCCACGTTGCAGGCGGCAACCACATACGTATAGCTGCCATCGCCCCGGCCGCTCGTGCTCCAGCTTCCCGACGCATTCGACTGCACGATCGTCCAGCCCCCGCCATTGACGCTTTCGCTCAGCAGGTAGCTGGTGGCACCGGCCACGCCGGTCCAACTGACGGTCCAGGCGCCGTTGTTGCTGCTGCCTGGCGCACTGATGGACGGCGCACCCGAAGGAGGCAGCGTCACGGCCACGGCCCCGCTGGTGGCGTAACCGCCGCAGCCGTTGGCGTTGCAGGCCTTCACGCGGTAGCTATAGCTCCCCGTGGCCCCGGCCTGAAGACTGAACGAAGTGGCGCCGCCGTTGTAGATGGCGCTCCAACCGCCGCCATTGATGCTTTGTTCGAGGCTGTAGCTGGTGGCATACACCGTCGCGGACCAGCTGATGCCGACGACTCCCGTACTGCTGCCTGGTACGCTGATGGAGGCAGGTGCCGGGGGGATGTGCGCAACCCTGATGGTATTACCCGCCACCCAGGCACTGCATCCGTTCGCATTGCAGGCATGCGCCTGATAGGCATACGTGCCGTCGCCTGGGTTGGACACACTGGACGACGTCCCGCTACCTGAATAAAGGTCGCTCCACGCCCCGCCGTTTACAGACTGCTGCAGCCCGTACGACGTGGCGGTCGCCGAGGGAGACCAGGTGACGCCGATGGAGGACAGGTCGCCGGCCAGCGTCGCAGTGACGGCGGCAGGCGGGTTCGGTGCCGAGGGCGGCGGCGACACCACGGTCGTGGCGATGCTGCTCCAGGGACCACATCCCCCGGCATTGCATGAACGCACCTGGTAATGAAACGTTCCTGCTGCCGAGTGCGTGATTGATTGGGAAAGCTGTGCCGTATTCGCTAAATCGCCCCAGGCGCCCCCATCGGGTTGCTCCTGGAGTTCGTAACTCGTCGTGGCGGCGGTGGATGTCCACGACACGGCATAGGCACTGCTGGCCTGCGCCGAAGCGGGAGCGCTGAGCGCTGGAGCGGCGGTGGGCACGAGCACGTTGTTTGTGCGCGCCACCAGCTTTTTGCCCAGGTAGATGTAATCTGTACCGCTGTTAGTCGATGGATCGAACTGCCACAGGAGCTGCCCATCGTGGCTGTAAAGCGAATAGGTGGTGGCTCCTGCCGAGGTCACGGCCTTCACCCGGCGACCTTCCGCATCGTAACGATAAGTGTCGGCACCAACGACGGCGACCAGCCGGTCAGCCTGGTCGAATGTGTACTGCGCGCTGCCGTTCTGGACGACGTTGCCTCGTGCATCGTAGTTGAAACTGCGTGCGAGGCTTCCGCCGGAAATGCTCCGCAAAAGATTACTCGCATCGTAGTTGTAGGTGTTCGTCGCGCCTCCGGTAGCCACGCTCACAATATTGTTGAGCGTGTCGTACCCGTAGGTTTCCGTCCCCCATAAGGCCGACGATGCGGAGCGAAGCCGATCAAGCCCGTCATACTGGAACGACTTCGAGCGCGTTGCACCATTGGTCAGGTCATTGACCGCAGTGATGTTGCCATTGTTGTCGTAGATGAAGTCTTCGCTCAGCTGTAGCGCGCCTGCATGAGCGTACGAGACGTTGGAAAGCAGGTTCCGCGCATTGCGCTGCCCCAGGTAATCGACACCGTTGCCCAGCGTGGCATGCTGCAGCTGATCGTCCGGGAAGTACGAGGCGCCGGTGGCGTAGGCTCCCGCCTGGGTGGGGCGCCCCAGGGCATCGGGTGACAACACCAGGGCTTTGCCGTCCGGATAGCTCACCGCACCCAATGCACCGTTGGCATCGTAGCCAAAACCTACCGGCCAGATGTGCCCGTCCACGGAGAGGCTCTGCCCCGTCGTCAGGTCACGCTTGTTGTATACGAAGGTCCAGACGATTCCGTCCGTCGATTCGGTCAGGAGCTTGCCGGTCGGGGTATACGTAAAGCTGCTGGCCGGCGTGGTTCCCGGATACGTGACCTGGGTAACCCGGTTCAGCGCATCGTAGCTGCGCGAAATCTGCACCGCGGCCGGCACCTGGTCCGCCGCACACCCCGTTCCACCGAGGGAAAGCCCCTTCGCGCTCCAGATGACGTTGTTGGCCGCGTCGTAGGCCATGACCGTGCTTGCCGTCTCCGGCTCGGTAGAGCGGCATAGGCGGTGGAAGGTGTCATACAGCATGGTCTTCGTGATGCCGCCCTGGGCCACCTGTGTCGGATTTCCATACACGTCGCGGGCGATCGACTGGACGATACCTTCAGGCGCCTGCACCAGTACGGGATGATCCAGCGTCGGCTCGTCGAAGACCTGGTAGGACGTGGTGGTCGTGTTGCCCCTGGGATCGCTCACCTGCTTGCGGGCGCCGGACAGATAGGAGGTGGTGGTCGTCAGCGCGGCGCCGGTTTCCGAAGGCTGGATGGTCTGTATCGCTCGCGATAAGGCATCGTAGTTCGTCGTGATGCCGCTGGTGACGTCGCCGTAGTTCGGCGCGCCATCGACGGCATAGGACTGGAATACGGCATTGCCATGCCAGTCGTGAGTCGTCACTGTCGTGCTCTGCAAGGCTCCATCACCGCTGCGATAGCGCCCCGTCAGCATGGGCCTCAACAGGGCGTCGAAGTAGGTCGTTTCCGTCCGACTACCCTGCGTTACCGTGCGGCGCCAGTGATTGGCATCGATGCCGCGTTCGGCGGAAACCACGAAGGCGTACGAAAACACTCGCGGCGCCCACGCCACCGAATCGCCGGCCGGGTAGGATATCTGCGCGAGATGACCTACCGCGTCATACGCATAGCTCGTCGTATTACCCGCCTGGTCCGTCAGCGAAGCAACTTGGCCGAAGTCATCGACGCCAATATGTTCAGTCGTCTGGTCCGGATAGGTCACCGTCGTCGGCAGACCCCGTTGGTATCCCGTAAGAGACGTAGCGTGCCCGTTACCGTCGGTATAACTGGCCAGCTGTCCCGCCCCGTCATAGGTATAGGTCATGAGGGTTTGGCCGAAACGGGAACGGGACTGGAGCTGATCCTGCGCCGTATACCCGTTAACCGACTCCGTTTCACCCGTAGAAACGTTGGTCACCTGCACGGGCAATCCAAGCACCCAGAGCGCCGCATCGTTGAGGTAACTGGTGGACTCGACCAGCGCGGTCTGGCCGGCGACATTGTTTGATCGGGTCACCTGCGCCGGATTGGCAAAGGCGTCGAACGACTGGGCCGTCCAGGTATAGGTGTCGCCATCCTGTACGGTCGTCCGCGTCGTTACCGGGGTCAGCCTGCCCATCTGGTCGGCGTTGACCGCCAGTATCTGCGAGCGGCCCAGCATCGCCGGCCAGGGCCACGGCGACGAACCATCGGCCGCCGGAAACGCATAGGACGATGCTTCAGTCCGTACGACGGCGGACGTATCGCCTGCCGCAAAGTAATCGCTTTGCAGAAGCAAGCTTTCCGATGCATCGAAGCGATTGCTGAAGGTATAGCGGGTGGTGCGATTGGAGGGGTCGACCATCTCCGTCGTTACAGTCGTAGGGCAACCCGTGGTGCAGGTCGACCAGCTGTCGTTGGGTGCGGAATAGCTGTAAGTCCAGCTTTGCGTGCCGATGCCAGCACCGCTTAGCGTGCGCTGGATCAGCGAATTCTGCTTGTACACGGATTGAAAACGGTTCTCGTCCGCTCCATTCACTCGCAGACATACGGCGGGTACGTAAGAGCGGCCGCGAATCGTGGTCTGCAAGGTAAACGTACCCGTGACGCCCGCGGGGTGCGTGATCGAACCGGTCGAGGTCACCGCATCCTGGGGCCGCAGCTGATAGGCGCAGCCCTGGTTGACGATAAGCGCCCCGTCGGCTGGCAACGGCGCGAAGCCGCCGAGGTTGAACGTCCAGGCGCTGCCATCGGGCAACTGGACGCGATTCAGCCTAGGAATGACGGGATTCGCATCGTAGGTATAGGTCCAGGTACGCGGTGCCGCGCTGGAGGGTTGCACGGTGATGCTGTGGACGCGATAAGCCACCGGGTCGTAGTAGTTGCCGAACGGGTCCTTGGCCGGATTTTGCCAGGTTTCGTAGGTGAGAGTGACCTTTCGACCGTCGCTGCCGTCGATCTCAGTCAGGTTTCCATTGCCGTCGTAGGCGTAGCTCAGCGAGTTGCCGAAGCGATCCACCACGCGCGACACGTTCATCGTCGCCACGCGACGGTGAAGTGCACCGCCGCCGCCCGTAGCCATATAGTCGGTCTTCTTGTAGAGCAGCACATCCATGTAGTACTTCGTGCCGTCCGGTGATACGGCGACAAATCCCTCGCCAGGCTGACCATTGGACGTAGACGGCGTACAGCCCACGGCCCAGCGCGCTTTCGTCACCAGGGGAAACGCCACGGGATGGCCATCGGAGCCCGTCATGGCGGGTACCTGGGCATTGCCGGCGTCACGGATCAACAGGTCCTGGCTTCCGCTACCGGGAACGATGAGCTGATAGCCATGCCACCAGTCATCGGCCTTGTAGGTGATCACGGTACCCTTGAAGCTGACGAATTCGTCCGGGGCACCTCCCGATGAACTGCAGCGTGTCGCATCGGAGATGAAGAACCAGCGCGCCGTCGCCGGGGGATCGACATTGGCGGTGCCGCTCGCCGCCGAAAGGGTCTCGATGCGCGGCGTTTCTAACGACCAGTCGACGAACGCATTGTCGATAAAGTCATAATAGACCGACTGAGACGGTGTGTCGGAAGGATGGAAAGACCGGGTCAGCTCGATGTCCGGCCCCTGGCCCGTCAGCTTGATGTCGTTCTCTTCGAACGCGAGGGCACCGTTGTAAAGGCTGATGCTCTCGCCAAACGGATGCTCGCCAACCGGCTGGATATCCTCCGATACCTTGATGCGTTTCTGGTACTCGCTTTCGGGAGTCACCGCCGCCGATTGGGCATAGACCTCGCCACTGACACAGGCCATCACCAGGGCAAGCGCGCACCGCGCTGCCCTGCCACGCACGTCGACGTACGACATCCTTCGTCCCCTGGTATGGCTCACACGAACCCGATGGCCACGCAATCACCACGCGCCATCGCTCCCTTTAAAGGGCCATCAGGCCCTCACCTGGAAATCGTCATCGTGTGAAGCTTCAATTTTTGTGAAGCCAAATCGCAACAAAGCACGATTTTGGTTACGAATGAAACGAAAATTCGGGTGCAATATCGAGTGTCAGCACATAAACGCGATACGAATGGCCACGCATAGATCGCTATTTATTGCGAACCGTGCGAAAAATTCTTAGCCAAAATCCATCAGCGCAGGACAATGCGATGCATCGCCATTGCGATAGGTCTTGAGCCGTAAATTCCGGCCATACGTTGACTAAAACACGCATAGTTTCCCCTGCGTGATCCAAAGTATTACGAATCTTCATTTTTCGTTCCCGGACGACTTGTGACGCCTATGACGGCGACGTTATGTTGACGTTACGCCGTCATGTCGAGGGGAATCGACGGCGCGGGCCATCCCCAGCCCTCCCCGCATCAAACAACCTCACAACGGTGGTCCTCAACGGACCGCTTCGTGATCTTGCCCCTGATTTACGGACACCTATCTAAGCGACATTGGCCAGCTCGTACTGCTCTGGGCTGAGGTAGCCCAGGGTCGAGTGCAGCCGGATCCGATTGTAGTCAACCTCAATGTAGTCAAACACATGAGCCTTGGCCTGCTCCCGTGTGGCGAGGTGTTCACCATGGATGGCCTCGACCTTCAGACTGTGGTTCCAACTCTCCATTGCTGCGTTGTCGTAGCAGTTGCC
>NZ_WNDO01000054.1 GCF_009912395.1 Luteibacter sp.
CAGGATGAGCGGCATCGCGGTCATGAAAACCACGAAGATCGTCGTGGCGTTTGAGATGCCGAACCAGATGATCGCGAACACCGCCCAGATCGCGGACGAGACCGTGTTCATGACGGCGAGCAGCGGCTCGAAGACCCGGGCGAGGGCCCGGCTCGAGCCCAGGGCCAGGCCGAGCGGCGTGCCGACCAGCGTGGCGAGCAGGAAGCCCGCGGCCACGCGGTAGGTCGTCATGCCGACATCGTGCAAAAAACTGGGCGTCTGGGCGAGCGCGACGAGGGCATTCCAGACCTTTGCCGGCCCCGGCAGAACGAAGGTCGGCATGCGCGAGGCGGCAAACACCCACAGCGCCAGGAAAGCGAGGGCGAGCAGCACGCGCGTCAGCACGAGTCCGGCCCACGCGGGCGGACCCGCGCGGCGCACGGGGGCGGGGTTCATGAGGGTGGTGCGATTCATTGCTGGACTTTCAGGCGCAGGCGCCGCGTGGTTTCTGTGACGTCGGGGTCGGTGGGGGCGCGCGGACGCGGCAGGTCGATCGGCACGATTTCGCGGATCCTTCCAGGCCGGGGCTCGAGCAGCACGACGCGGTCCGCTAGTACGACCGCCTCTTCGACGTCGTGCGTGACGAAAAGAATGGTGTTGCCGCTGCCGCTCTGGATGCGCATCAGTTCCTCGTGCATCTGGGTGCGGGTCTGGGGGTCCAGCTTGGAGAAGGGCTCGTCCATCAGGAGCAGGTCCGGACCGATCACCAGCGTGCGCGCGAGCGCGGCGCGGCTGCGCATGCCGCCGGACAATGCGTGGGGCCAGGCGTCGCCAAAGCCCGACAGACCTACCGCCTCGAGCGCGGCGTCGGCGCGGCGGCGCCGCTCCAGGCGTGGCAGCGCATCGGGTTCCAGGCCGAGTGCGACGTTGTCGCGCACCGTGCGCCATGGCAGCAGCCGGTCTTCCTGGAACAGATAGCCGAGGCGGCCGTGGCGGTGAAACTCGACAGCGGGTTCGCCGGCCAGCGTGATCTCGCCCTTGCCGGGCGATCGCAGGCCCGCGATCAGATCGAGCAGCGTGCTTTTCCCGCAGCCCGACGCGCCGAGCAGCGCCACGATCTCGCCCGGGGCCACGTCGAAGGCGATGTCGCGCAGCACTTCGAGCGCGCCGAAGTGCTTGGACAGACCCGCGACGCGCAGGGCCGGGACGAGGCTGGCCTGCGTCATCGCCAGCTTCCCGGGCCAGCCACCGGAATGGCCGCGCCGGTTTCGGCAAGGCTGGCGTAGAGCTTCTCCAGCGTCATGGCCTGGAATGTCTCGATGTGACGGCGGGCGTTAAGCTCCACGCGCCGCGCGTCGCCTTCCTCGAACGCCGCGATCATGGCGTTGTGGTTGTGTTTGATTTCCGGCTTGGTCTTCTGCACGCCAAAGCCGAGGGCGACTAGGCGCGACATCTCGTCCATCAGGCCGGCCAGCGTGTGGTGCAGGCGCGCGTTGCCGCAAGCAGCGGCGATGGCCAGATGGAACGCCTTGTTGGCGTCCATGAACACATCGATCTGATCGTTCAGCTGCAATACCGGATGCTGAACCCGGCAGGCCGCCTCCAGGTCGCGCAGCCGGTCAAGGTCGACCCGGCCCACGGCCAGGCGCGCGGCCAGCGGCTCGAGCTGAGCGCGTAGCGTGAAGACTTCTTCGACGTCGCGCAGCGTGATCGGCGCGATCTGATACCCCTTGCGCGGGCGCGACCGCAGGAAGCCCTCTTGCGCCAGCCGGGTCAGCGCGATTCGCAGACTGGTCTTGCGGATGTCATAGGCCGCCATCAGCGCGGGTTCGGTCACGATGGTGCCCGGCGAAAGACGGCAAGAGATGATGTCGCGCCGGATTCGCTGATAGGCGTCGTCGCCGCTGCTGAGCGCGGCATCTTCGTTCACGGTGATTCGGGAGGTGTCCATCGCAGGCTGTTCGGGTGAGTCAGGGCAGCTCACCGATGCATGCACATCGGCTTACCCATTGATTCTAGGGAGGCACCGCGCGCCGACGAACGAAGAAAATCTCCTATCAATATGCGCTGGGGTGACCTGCCCACGTAGGCTGCTCACAAAAATGCCGACACCCGGTCAGGCACGGCGCTTGCGCGGCCTTGATGCGCGTCTGACCTTATCGCCTGGATTGCTAAGGCGGGGCGCGCATATTGACATGCGCATTTGGTCGTTCGCGCAGCCGTTACGCCTCCCTACCATGCAGCCTGATTTGTCTGGTCAGGAGTAAGCCTCATGGGGGCAGTGGTGCAGCAGGGGTTTGAAAAAGGGCAGGCGCCGTCATTGCGCCGTCGCCGCGCGCGCGGCGTGGCCGTGGCAATGCTGGCGGCCGCGTTGGCGACCGCGGGCCTGGCGCTCGGCGCTGCCGCGCAGGCACAGGAAAGGCCCGCCGCCAAGGCCGGAGGAACGCTGATCGTCGGCCAATACCAGGAGCCGACCGTCTATGACCCGAACCGTCAGTACTCGTGGGAAACCTACCGGGTCGACAAACATATCTACGAGTCGCTCATCGCCGAAGACCTCGGCCGACCCGCGAAAGATGGAGCGCCGCCGCTGGTGCCCGCCTTGGCCGAGCGCTGGGAGGTCAGCCCGGACGCGCGCACGTTCACGTTCACGCTGCGCCGCGGCGTGGCGTTTCACGATGGCACGGCGTTCGACGCCGAAGCGGTGCGCTTCAACGTCCGCCGCTACACCGATCCGGGCTTCGAGTTCTACGACGCCCGCGCCGCGGCCACGATGAAGCCCGTGTACGGCAAGCTTGAGGCGGTGAAGGTGATTGACGCGCACACCGTGCAGTATGTGTTCAAGGAACCGTTCATCGACTTTCCGCGGCTGTTGCCCCAGGGAAATTACGTGTCGGGCATCTTCAGCCCTGCCGCCCTCAAGAAGTACGGGCAGGACGGGCTGGCGCTCCATCCCACGGGCACGGGCCCATACAAGTTCGTGGAACGCGTGCATGGCGAGAAGACCGTGTTGTCGCGCAATGACAACTGGTGGGGTGGCAAGGCGCCGCTTGACCGCATCATCTTCCGACCCATCCCCGACGAGGCGACGCGCCTGTCGGCGCTGCGGTCGGGCGAGATCGATATCCTCACCCGTGTGCCGCCCGACGCGGCGGATGCGCTGGAGAAAGCCGGATACACGGTGCACGACAGCACGACTGCCGGCCAGCTCTTCCTGAGCTGGAACTTCCGCAATGAATTCGTGAAGCATCGCGCGGTGCGCGAGGCGATCGCGGCGGCCATCGACCGCGACGGGCTCGCGAAAACCATTTTCAGGGGCCGCGCGCTTGCCTCGCGCAACATCCTGAACCTCGGCAGCACGGCATACGACCCCGCGCAGCAGGATGTGGCTTATAGCCCTGAGCGCGCCCGCGCATTGCTGAAGGAGGCGGGTTTCAAGGACGGCGAGGTGCGCTTCACCATCATCACCGACGTCGCCAACCAGCCGGCGGTGGAGTGGATCCAGCGCGATCTCGGCAAGGTGGGTATCCGGGTCGACGTGGTATCGCAGGAGTGGCTGACATACACCAGCAAGCTCGCCAACCTGTCGCCGGAAACCGGGCTGTTCACGATGGAGTGGGGCTTCGTGACGCCATATTGGCTCAAGCTCGCGTACGACGCCTACGTGGTGACGCGCGGCGGCGGCGAGAAAGTCGTGGATCCGGAACTCGGCCCGGCGATCGCCAGGGCGGCCGCGCAGACCGACGAGCCCCAAGCCATCGCTGCCTGGAAGGCGGCCAATGCCGTCGCGCAGCGCGACGTGGCCTTTCTCCCGCTCGTGACGTTCCGCAACCACTTCGCATCCGCGCCGAATGTGCAGGGCTTCAACGTGCCGGCACAGAATTTCTACGACCTTACCCGGGTCTGGCTCAAGCCATGAGCCGCGCGATCCTGGCCCGGCTGCTGCAGGCGGCGCCGCTCTTCTTGGTGATCTCCGTGCTGGTGTTCTTCATGTCGCACGCGGGCGGCGGAGACCCTATCACGAATGCGCTCGCCAGCACCTTGCCGCAAGAATCCATCGACGCCATCCGGCGAGAATACGGCCTGGACCAGCCGGTCTGGGTCCAGTATGCGCGTTGGCTGCAGCATCTGGCGGCCGGCGATTGGGGGATCTCGCTCGTATTGCGCACCCCTGTCTTTGATGTGCTCGGCCGCAGCTTCGGCAACACGCTGATCCTGGCCGGCGCGGCGGTGGTGGTGTGCGTGGCGGGCGGTGTGCTGGTGGGCGTCACCAGCGGCCTCAAGCGCGGCAGCCTGATCGATCACGCCGCGATGTTCCTGATCCAGATCGGGCACAACTTCCCGGTGTTCTGGTCGGGGCTGCTGCTGATATGGATCTTCGGCGTGCAACTGCGCTGGCTGCCGGTCTCGGGCATGTACGACCTGCGTGGCGACCATGGCCTGGGCGATCTGTTGCGGCACCTCCTGCTACCGGCCATCTCCGCGGCCATCATCTCGATGCTCATCCTCGCGCAGTTGGTGCGCGCGCAGGTGATCGAGATCATTGGGGCTGATTATGTCCGTACGCTGCGCGCGCAAGGACTGCCGCGCGGCCAAATTCTGCGGCGCCACCTCGGCCGCAATCTCTTGCCGCCCGTGGTGAACATCACGGGCCTGCAGATCGGTTACCTA
>NZ_WNDO01000055.1 GCF_009912395.1 Luteibacter sp.
TGACCGTGGTAGCCAATACTGCTCGCGCGAGCACCGCGCCCTGTTGGAGCAATACGCTTTGATCGCCAGCATGAGTGCCAGAGGCAACTGCTACGACAACGCAGCAATGGAGAGTTGGAACCACAGTCTGAAGGTCGAGGCCATCCATGGTGAACACCTCGCCACACGGGAGCAGGCCAAGGCTCATGTGTTTGACTACATTGAGGTTGACTACAATCGGATCCGGCTGCACTCGACCCTGGGCTACCTCAGCCCAGAGCAGTACGAGCTGGCCAATGTCGCTTAGATAGGTGTCCGTAAATCAGGGGCAAGATCAGGCAGGACATATACAAGAGCGCGAGCGCAGCCCAACAACAGTAGCGCGCAGGGCACGCTCCTACTTCTCGGTGCGCTCCCGCTCTTCGGCAGCGTCGGCTTCGAACAGCTGCTGGAGGTCGTGCAGCGCTTCCTTCGAGGTCTGCACCAGCGCGGCTTCGTCGTCGTACACAAGGTACTGCGCACGCAGCGTCTGATCGTCGAGCTTGCGGAAACGAGCGATGCGGCTCTCGACCACATCCTCTGGCATGTCCAGCGACTCCAGCACGTGGCGCGTCATTTCCAGGCTGGAATAGAACGTCTCGCGCACGGGATCGTCCACGCCGATATCCATCAGTCGGAACGCATGCTGGCGGTTGCGCGCACGCGCCACGATCTTCAGGTGCGGATACTGCCGACGAATGAGTCGCGCGGTGCGGATATTGGTTTCAGGATCGTCGGTGGCGATGACAAACACCTCCGCCTTGTCCGCCTGCGCCGCGCGCAGCATCTCCGGACGCGCAGGATCACCGAAGAACAGCGACGTGCCGCCGAAACGGCGCGACGTCTCCACCTGCTCCACCGAGCTTTCCAGCGCCACGAACTGGATACCCTGCGCACGCAGCACGCGAGCCACGATCTGCCCCATGCGGCCGAAGCCCGCGATGATGACGTGAGGTGTATCCGTCTCGATCTGGTCGAACTCGCGATCGGGCTTGCGCACCTTCTCGTGCACCAGTCGCGACGCCGCCAGCACCAACAGCGGCGTGAGCGCCATGGACAGCGAGATCGCCATCACCATGAGCCCGCGCTGGCTGTCGTCGATCAACCGCTTCTGCTGGGCCAGGTTGAGAATCACGAAGGCGAATTCGCCGCCGCTGGCCAGCACCGCCGCCAACCGCACGGAATCCGCCCCGGTGAGCGACCCGACCAGCCGCCCCAGCGGCACGATCAGCGCCGCCTTCACCGCCAACAGCAGGAACACCATGCCCAGGATCAGCAGGGGCTTGGCGACCAGCAAGGCCAGGTCCACCGACATGCCCACGCTGACGAAGAACAGGCCGAGCAGCAGGCCCTTGAAGGGCTCGATGTTCGATTCCAGCTCGTGGCGGTACTCCGAGTCGGCCAGCAGCAGGCCGGCGAGGAAGGCCCCCAGCGTCGTGGAGATGCCGGCCACTTCCATCAGCCATGCCGTGCCCATCACCACCAGCAGAGCGGTGGCCGTGAACACCTCGGTGCTCTTGGCGCGGGCGACGAAACGAAACACGTGCCGCAACAGCAGGCGACCGCCGATGATCACGGCGAAGATCGTGCCCACCACGCGCAGCACGCTCATCAGGTCCGGGCCGTGCGGGTCGCGGGCGATCGCCCCACCCAGCAGAGGCACCGCCGCGATAAGCGGGATGGCCGCGAGGTCCTGGAACAGCAGGATCGCGAACGCTTGACGCCCGTAGACCGTGCCCGCTTCCTTGCGCTCGGCAAGGATCTGCAAGCCGAACGCCGTCGACGACAGCGCCAGGCTACCGCCCACGATGACCGCCGCCTTCCAGGTGAGGCCGAAAAGGAAGTAACCGATGGCGCCCAGCGCCGTGGCGCAGGCGACGACCTGGAGGCTGCCGCTGCCGAATACCGCGCGGCGCATGACCCAGAGTCGGGAGGGAGAGAGTTCGAGGCCGATGACGAAAAGCATCAGCACCACGCCGAAATCGGAAATGGTGGCGACACCCTCGGTGTCGCTGACCAGTCCCAGCGCCGAGGGCCCGATGACCACGCCGGCGAGCAGGTACCCGAGGACCGCCCCGAGCCGGAAGCGCTTGGTCAGCGGAACGGCAATCACCGTCGCCAGGAGGAAGACGACTGCCGTCTCGAGAAAATGATGTCCGTCCATCCAGCGACTCCCGACGTACCGCCCGGGATTATGTCATGCGATGCGGCCGACATGGACGCCAGGCCGTGGCGAGATGCCGTCGACATGTGCACTAGGCCACAACGTGACGCTGGCGACCGTACGACATCCTATCCCACATCTACGCCGTGCCCTGTAGGAGCGCGCTTGCGCGCGAACCCTCATCCTCTCCTTTGAAACGACGAGGCCTTGCGGTGATCGGGGGAGCTGTAACCGCTCGCCCGATCACCGCAAGGCCTCATTCGTCATAGCCATTCTGAGGGTTCGCGCGCAAGCGCGCTCCTACAGAAGAGCAGGCCGGCGGGTCGCTCAGGCTTTCAGCCAGCGGGCCACGTCCACGGCGAAATACGTCAGGATCGCGTCGGCGCCCGCGCGCTTCATCGCCAGCAGCGACTCCATCACCACGGCCTTCTCATCCAGCCAGCCGTTCTGGGCGGCGGCCTTGATCATCGCGTACTCGCCGCTCACCTGATACACGAAGGTCGGCACGCCGAAGGTGTCCTTCACCCGGCGCACGATGTCCAGATACGGCAGGCCCGGCTTCACCATCACCACGTCGGCACCTTCTTCCAGGTCCAGCTCCACCTCGCGCAGGGCCTCATCGCTGTTGCCCACGTCCATCTGGTAGGTGTGCTTGTTGCCCTTGCCCAGGTTGGCCGACGAACCCACGGCGTCACGGAACGGACCGTAGAAGCTCGACGCGTATTTGGCCGAATAGGCCAGGATGCGGGTATGGATATGCCCGGCATCCTCCAGCGCCTCGCGGATGGCGCCGACGCGGCCGTCCATCATGTCCGAGGGCGCCACGAAATCCATGCCCGCCTCGACCTGGGCCAGCGACATCTTGATCAGCGCCTCCACCGTCGGCTCGTTCATCACGTAGCCGTCGTCGTCGATCAGGCCGTCCTGGCCATGGGTGGTGTACGGGTCCAGCGCCACGTCGCCGATCAGGCCCAGCTCCGGGAAACGCTTCTTCAGCTCACGGGTGGCGCGCTGGAACAGGCCGTCCGGGTTCCAGGCCTCCCGGGCGTCCTCGGTCTTCACCGAACCGTCCACCGACGGGAACAGGGCCAGCGCCGGGATACCCAGCGCCACGCACTCCTCACCCAACTTCACCAACTCGTCGATCGACAGCCGATCCACACCTGGCATCGACGGCACCGGCTGGCGCACGCCCTGCCCCTCGACGACGAAGGCGACCATGATCAGGTCGGACACGGTAAGCACGTTCTCGCGCATGAGGGCGCGGGAGAAAGCATCACGACGCATGCGACGCATGCGAACAGCGGGGAAGCTCATGGATGGCGGCCTGTTCGGTGGCTATCCCGCCATTTTACTCCCCGCCCGGCCCCCGGCGCCGGGCAAAGCGTCGCAGGGTCGGCCGGCAGGTCAGGCGTCCCCCGCCGGCCGTGACTGCACCGGCACCCGGGCCAACAGACAGAAAGAGATCGCCACGAGCAGCCCGATACCGCCACCGATCAGCGCTTCCCAGCCCAGCGCATCGGATTTTTGTCGATCTCCGATCAAGAACCACAGCATGCCCGCCATGACCACCGCCCCGACCACACAGCCGAAAGCGCAGAAGGTCATCGCGTTGAGCCATCCCATGCGGCGAAGCCACAAGGCCACCGGGAGCCCGACGACCACCATCGTCACCAACGGAGGGATCGTCGCGAACATGAAGACCACCCCCATCTCGGAAAACGACCAACCACCACCGTTCGCCAGCGCGATAGCCGTCCATAGGACGAACATCACCAAGGGAACGGAAAAGGGAGAAATGAGCGCCGCCAGGACCAGCCCTGTACCGCGCGACGAATGGCTCACGTGTTCGATCATCCTTGCTCCTCCGGCGGCATGGCCACGGTGCCTATGTGCAAGGCTCATTCTGCCAGAGCACGCAAGGTACGCACATTGACCGCACCGATCTCCCAGCTGTCGATGTCATGTAGCCGCAAATCGAGTCACCACCGCGTCATCACTTTTGTAGGAGCGCGCTTGCGCGCGATCCCGCGCAGCGGGCCAAGTCATCGTCACCGTCTGATCGCGCCCCACGTCGTTCCAGCGAACGCTGGAACCCAGCGCGATGCGATGGGTTGTCGCGAGTGCGTTACCTACGCAAAAGCCGATGCAGCATCGTCGTGTTGCTGGTAAACCGAGGCGCTGGGTTCCTGCGTGCGCAGGAACGACGGTGAGGTAACTTTTGAGAATCCTTCCATAGGCAAGCACACACGTAATTTGCTACCGTGCTCGCGTTGTTTGCTGTTTCATGTCACGTGTCGGCAAACATCCATCGCTCGTAAGCGGTAAGAAGCGCGGGCCGCAGGTGTTAGAGCACCTACGACCCGCTAACCAAA
>NZ_WNDO01000056.1 GCF_009912395.1 Luteibacter sp.
GCGTGAGTGGCCGGGTCCATCGCTATCGCGACGCCGACATGGCGATGCGCTGGGCGGCCACCGGTTTCCTGGAAGCGGAGAAGCGCTTCCGCAAGCTCGGTGGTGCCAACGACCTCTGGATCCTCGCCGTCGCCCTGCATCGATCACTCGAAAAACGCGTTGACCATGATCGGGAGTCTGCCTAATCTATCAAACCACGCCGTCCCAACCTTCAACTACGTTTGGGACACCGCCTGACGTTCGCCACCAACGACGAACGCACAGCCAAGCGCATTTCCGAAACGCTCGGCACCGCCACCGAGCTGCGCGCGCAGCGCAACTACGCGGGCCATCGGCTCGCACCGTGGCTGGGCCACCTGATGGTGTCGCGGCAGGAGACGGCCCGCCCGCTGCTGACGCCGGGTGAAGTCATGCAGCTTCCGCCTGACGAAGCCGTGGTGATGGTGTCCAGCGTGCCGCCGATCAAGGCGAAGAAGCTGCGCTACTACGCGGACGCCAATTTCAAGCGCCGCGTGCTGCCGCCGCCCGCGCTGGCGGGTGCGCAGTACACCGACGCGCCGCCGCTGCGCCCGGACGACTGGAGCGGGCTGGCTATTCCGCCAACGCCTGCCGCATCAGCCACCGCATCCGCTGACGGCCTGGAGAGCTTGGCCGCCGACGACGGTGGCCCGCGCCGCCAGCCCGAGCTTTCCGAAGCCGTCGCCTACGCCCCCGAGCTCGCCGCGCCTGCGGCCGACCTCGCGCTGCTCGACGACGACGACCTGCCGCTTCCCCTGCCTCGCCAGCTTGATCCAGCCATGCAGCGCACGGCCCGGCTGGCTTCCCTCGACCCCAACGACGGAATCGAGCTATGAGCCACTACCGCCTCAACCTGTTCATCCAGCCCGAGCACGCCAAGCGGCTCGATGAGCTGGCAGCCAAGAAAGGCGTGTCCAAGTCGTCCATCGTCGCGGCGGCGCTTGCATCGTGGCTGTCGCCCGATGCCGCCGACCAGCGCGAGGCAGCAGTCGCCAAGCGCCTTGATCGCTTGTCCCGCCAAGCCGAGCGCCTGGAGCGCGACCAGAACATCCAGATCGAGACGCTGGCACTGTTCATTCGCTACTACCTCACGGTCAGCACGCCAGTCCCCGAGGCTCACCAAGAGGCCGCCCGCGCCCAGGGCAAAGCGCGCTTCGAGCAGTTCGTGGAACAGTTGGGCCGCCACCTGCTGCGCGGGCGAAGCCTCGTGCGCGACGTGGTGGAAGAACTGCACCCCGACCCGATGCGGATGGAGGACGCGGCAGCAGCTGCGCAAGCGCAGGAGCGTGCGTCATGAACGCCGCTCCGCAGCCCATGAGCGCCACGTCGCTCGACCGCCGCATCCAGATGCTGCGCACGGCGATGGGGCCGCTGATCGCCACCGCGCTCGAAGACCCGGACGTGGTGGAAATCATGCTCAACCCCGATCGCACCCTGTGGGTGGATCGGATGTCGTCGGGCCGTGCGCCGATGGGCGTGGAGATGCCCGAGGCCGATGGCGAGCGAATCATCCGCCTCGTGGCCGCTCACGTCGGCGCGGAGGTGCATCGCGGCCAACCGCTGCTGTCGGCCGAGTTGCCCGAAACCGGCGAACGCTTCGAGGGCATCTTGCCGCCGGCTGCGCCGGGGCCGGCTTTCGCGCTGCGCAAGCGGGCCATCGGCGTGATCCCGCTGGAGCGGTACGTCATCGACGGGATGATGACCAGCGCCCAGGCGGGCTTTCTCGTTCGCGCCGTGCGCGAGCGGCAGAACGTCTTGATCGCTGGCGCCACCAGCAGCGGCAAGACCACGCTCGCCAATGCGCTGCTGGCCGAGATCGCCGCCACGGGCGACCGCGTGCTGGTGCTCGAAGACACGGTGGAGCTGCAATGCGCGGCCCGCGACCACGTTCCGCTGCGCACCCGCGCAGGCGTGGTGTCCATGACGGAGCTGGTGCGCTCGTCCATGCGCCTGCGCCCGGATCGCGTTGTCGTCGGCGAGGTGCGCGGCGCCGAGGCGCTGGATCTCATCAAGGTGTGGGGCACGGGCCACCCCGGCGGCATAGCCACGATCCATGCCGGCTCCGCGCTCGGCGCGCTGCTGCGCCTGGAGCAACTGATTCTCGAAGTGGCCGTGAACCCGCCTCGCGCGCTGATCGCCGAGGCGGTCAACGTGGTGATCCACATCGCCGGGCGCGGGCGCAAGCGCCGCATCGAGAGCATCGCCCGCGTCGTCGGCTTCGACGGCGTGGGCTACCAACTGGCGGACGCGATGGACGCGCCGTTTCCCGAGCTGCCGCCCGTTTCCGATGCCGCACTCGCTGCGGCGACTTTCCCATCCCCTGACTCACTTGGAGAACTGCCATGACGCAGACGACCGTTCCTGCTTTCCGTGTTTCCGTAAATCCGGCTTTGCGCATTGCACGGCTGCGCTGCCTGGCCCGCCCTGCGGGGCAAGGGCTGCTGCTGGCCGCGCTGCTGCTGTTCCTGGCCAGCACCGCGCAGGCCGCCGGTTCCGCGATGCCGTGGGAAGGCCCGCTGCAATCCATCCTCGAATCCATCCAGGGGCCGGTGGCGCGCATCGTCGCCGTCATCATCATCATCGCCACGGGCCTCGCGCTCGCCTTCGGCGACACGTCGGGCGGCTTCCGCAAGCTGATCCAGATCGTGTTCGGCTTGAGCATCGCCTTCGCTGCGTCCTCGTTCTTCCTGTCATTCTTCTCGTTCTCTGGCGGGGCTGTCGTATGAACGGCCCGGACAGCTTCGCGGCCGGGTTCGAGGTGCCGCTGCATCGCTCGCTCACCGAGCCGATCCTGCTGGGCGGTGCGCCGCGCACCGTGGCGATCGCCAACGGCACGCTGGCCGCCGCCGTCGGGCTGGGCCTGCAACTGTGGATTCCCGGCGTCGTGCTCTGGATCGTCGGCCATTCGTTGGCGGTGTGGGGGGCGCGCGTCGATCCGCAGTTCATGCAGGTCTTCGCCCGGCACATCAAGCACCGCCCGCTGCTGGACGTGTGAGGGGGGACGCCGCAATGCTGAACCTTGCCGAATACCGCCAGCGACCCGCATTGCTCGCCGACTGGCTGCCGTGGGCTGGATTGGTCGCGCCGGGCGTCGTCTTGAACAAGGACGGCAGTTTCCAGCGTACGGCCCGGTTTCGTGGGCCTGACCTCGACAGTGCGACGCAAGGCGAGCTGATCGCTACGTCGGCGCGGTTGAACAACGCATTGCGCCGCATGGGTTCGGGCTGGGCGCTGTTCATCGAAGCCGAGCGCCGACCCGCTGCCGACTATCCACACTCGGAGTTTCCCGAGCCGCTGTCGTGGCTGGTGGACGAGGAGCGCCGCGCCACCTTCGAGGAATCGGGCAACCACTTTGAGAGCGGCTATCACCTGACGCTGGTGTATCTGCCACCAGAAGAATCCCGTGCCCGTGCAGCCAAGATGCTCTACGAGAACACGCCGACGAATGGCGTGGACTGGCGCGAGCGCCTGCAATCCTTCGTCGCGGAAACCGATCGCGTCTTCGACCTTCTCGATGGCGTGATGCCGGAAATTGCCTGGCTCGATGACAGCCAGACGCTGACCTACCTGCACGCCACCATCTCGACGCGGCGCTACCGCGTCGGCGTGCCCGGATTGCCGTTCCACATCGACGCGCTGCTGACCGACTCCGCGCTGGTCGGTGGCCTGGCGCCCATGCTGGGCGACCAGCACCTGCGCGTGGTGTCTGTGCGGGGCTTCCCGACTTCGACCTGGCCGGGGATTCTGGATGACCTCAACCGCCTCGGCTTTGCCTACCGCTGGAGCACGCGCTTTCTCTGCCTGGACAAAGCCGAGGCGGAACGGGAGTTGGGACGCCTGCGCCGCCAGTGGTTCGCCAAGCGCAAGAACGTCATCGCGCTGCTGCGCGAAACGATCTTCCAGCAGGAAAGCCCGCTGGTCGATACCGACGCCAACAACAAGGCGGCCGACGCCGACGCCGCCTTGCAGGAGTTGGGCAGCGACCAGGTGGCCTTCGGCTACCTGACGGCGACCGTCACCGTCATGGACGCGGACGCCGCCGTGGCGGACGAGAAGCTGCGCATGGTGGAGCGTGTCATCCAGGGCCGGGGCTTCGTCACCATCCCCGAAACGCTCAACGCCGTGGATGCATGGCTGTCGTCCATTCCGGGCAACGCCTACGCCAACGTGCGCCAGCCCATCGTCTCGACGCTGAACCTAAGCAGCTATGCGTAAATCACAACACGTATTGATGACCCGCTCTTGATTCATCGCGAGGACAGCCTGATGAATTTTCGAGTCGAGATCGTCCACGGACAGGAACGTCCGATTGGCCAGATGATGGCGCTTGAGATCGCGCCAGCTTCGTTCGATGTCGTTGAGCTCGGGCGCGTATTTCGGCAACCATTCGACCGTGAGCCATGGCCGTTGTGCGAGCGCCTTC
>NZ_WNDO01000006.1 GCF_009912395.1 Luteibacter sp.
TGCCTGCTGCCTGAACTCCAGGCTGAACTCCTGCCCCTTTCTGCCTGCCTTGCTCTTGGTCATCGTCCACCTCCTATTGCGATAGTTAATCGCTTATAGGGGTGTCCGTGAAACGGGGGCAAGATCAGTTTGACTACGCCCAAGCGTAAGGGGATGCCGTGAACCGTTACACCGTTAATGGGCACGTATTCCACTCCCGAAGAGCTATATGATTAATGACAAAAGCGGAGGCCAATGGCTCTGTGAAGAAACAGCTGGTTGATCTGATCCGCGATTACCAGGCGATGGTCCATGAGGCTTTGGTGCTCATGCATAGGTCCGGTATCAGAATGCCGACTTCAAGCTTGGAGTGGGCTGGAACCCGCATTCCGCGAAATGGACGACTTGATGGCGATATTGCGTACGTGAAGCATGGCGTTGGATGTGCGGTTTATCTTCCCGATGGAGAGGTTGATTTTGATTTCGGGAGACGTGGAGAGATTAACGGGTTCGACGCGTGGCGCCTGCTTCGTTTTGCTAGAGAGCGGTTGTCGACATATGGATTTGAGAGTGAGGATACTCTCGACGGGTATTTCAAAACAGCAGTTTCGGAAGGGCATCTGGTTTGCCCAGATTACACTCTCTACTACTTCGCGAACCTTCCACGTCAACTAGCTATTGATATTGATTGTAGACTGCCTGAGGACAATCTCCCGGCTCGCAATTTGGACATTGTTCTGGTCCTTCACAGCCATTACTTTTATGCTGCTGACTTAATGCTCGAAAACTACGACAATTTGCATCGAAAATGGGAAAAGAACAATTCCTTGAGTCATCGTAAGATCATTGACATGCAGCTCTATATGTCCTCTTGGCTGGGCTTTCTTGCTGTGACATGCGAAGGTTTCGAGAATCTTCGAATGCACCTTCTCTTGCTGAATAGTCGCCCAGCAGACTTTAACAAGTTGATACCGAAGAGCGATGCCTTGGGGAAGTTGATTAAAAGGCACCGAAATCCACTTCGAGAGTTTCGAAACAAAACGTTTCATCTTCGTGAAGACCCGGAGGCGATCCGACGTTTCTTTGACCCTCATGCAAACAGGCTTCTGTGGGCGCGTGAATTGCACGATGCGTTTGCAGATTTTTTCAATTCTTATCGCGTCAAGTGTGAATGCCATTACGCGAACAACGGGCGGTGAGGCGAGCTGCGCATCAAGCGAGAGCCTCCTCAACGATACTCAATATGGTGAGTTAGTCGTTTGACGTGCCCCTCACTCCGTATTTGAGTGGCAGTCTTGGTATAACGCGGTCTGGTCGTCTGACGGTATGTACCGCCAGATGGCGAGCGTCTTGAAGAGGTTGAGTGGCGTGATGTTCAACATAGCATAGCCCGCAACATCAGCGTGTCTAACTTTGCCGCGACCCAGGTATCCATACAGCTACCGCTGAAGCGCAAGTGTAGTCGGCTCTTGCACCAGCTGCAATTCACAGAATCCTCCACTGCACTGAGCGTTTTGAGCTTGGCTTGCCGGATTTCTGGGCGCAGCTGCGCGATCTGACGTAGTTTGGCCGCACTGTCTTACATAGTTTGTCCACCATCTCCATTTGCAAGTCAAGCTATTGATTTTGCCGCATATTGTGCTGGGTCGACTAGGCCAATTCCCCACGCCGCCGGAGAAACTCGTCGCGGGGAGCGGGGGATCCGAAGAGATTGCTCATGCGACGTTCCTTCTGCTGTGAGATGCGATTCTTGATTGTGTTCTCGAGGCCTCCGGTCAGGCGGTGATGCTTGGATGCTCCGCCAGCGAACCCATGGCCCCAATGTTCGATACGCGCGTCGACACATTCAAGAAAGAGGACCTGATGGCACCAAGCTTCCTCGTCCGTGTCGGCCGACACCATTTTCGTGAACCAGTGGTGGGCCCACTTGTTGCGCTGCCAGGCGCGCAGCGCAGCTCGGTGGGCTTGGCCCGGAAGTCCATGGCTTTCGCTCCAGGCATCAATGCGTGATTTTGAACTGCCGGCCGTATCCATGAACCCAAGAAGCATCAGCCCGCGCGCCTGATGCGATGGATGCATATCGCTGAGAAGCTCATCGACAAGTTCAAGCAGCACCGCAGACGCGCCCTCTGCCTCTGCGGCTACTGCCTCCAAGAAAAGCTCATGATCGTTTTTGGCGAGCCTTAACCTCTGGCGGCGTAATTCCCTCCAGGCACCGCCGGCGCCGGCACCCCAAACTAACTTTGCAATCGGTGAATACTCCGGCCATCCGATGACGACTGATGCAATAGGCTCAGTTGTCCGGTAACTATCAAGGAGTGCCATGGCCTTTTCGTCGTCGTCTCCCGCGATCTGGATCGCCACGAAGATCGCAAGTGTATAGGTCAAAGGTTTTCTCTCACGCGAAATATCGAGAAGGGAGGTAGCCCATGCGTCCATCGTCTTTGGGCTGGCATTAGCGATGGCATCCATGTCTTGCGGGAGAAGTGGTCGTATTGCCAACTCCACATCTTTCTGCACCAAACCGTCCATGATGCAGAGGAACTCGTTTCTGTCTTCATCAGATCGCCGACGGTGATTTATTAATTCATCTGCTAAATCACCGGAAGATATGATGTCTTCATTGTCTTTCGACTTTCGTCTGGAGACATCGTGCAGACGGCGAGGCCAATATCCAGGCCGGGCCTGTAGCTCAATATCGATCACCGGTCTGGCCACGTCGGATTCCGAGGCTCGCTGGATGAATTCGCCGACAAGTCGGATAACCGTCCGAGCACCATCCGCGCCGCTTTGCGCAAGGTAGCCCCAGGATTCAACGGTGATACGTGTCGCGATATCGTCTGCAGCTATGAGTTGCTTTCGGACAGCCTCTATAAGAGCCAAGGATCCGAAGAAGGCGATCGCATCGTGAATCTCATTCTTCGCAGACCAAGCACTTCGTGAAAAAGTCGAAATGCGATCCAAGTCGCCGTGTTTTATAAGAAGCAATATACCAAAGAGACGATCATCTCCGGCAAGAAGATGTTCGATGAATTTTGCCATACTACGAGGCGGCTGGATGTTTATCTGAGCGAGAAACCCTGCTACGAGGCACTGCTCGCGAGATTTCTTAGATAGGGCTTCATCCAATACCCTCTCCAGGTGGCCGGGAGTGGGTGGCTTAAACGAGGGCATCATTTGGATCGGGAAGGACGTGTCCACGGCGGGGTCCATCAGAGCCAGGAGCTGATCGTCGCCACAAAGGTGTGGGAATGCGAGCATAAGAAACAACCATGACTGGAATTTTCGCTCGCTATCCTCCATGTCGATGGACAAATCTGGGAATCTGTCTCGGCGAAACCTGACTAGGGAGGCGGCGACTTCAGGCGTGATGAGAAGCGAAGCGTCTCGCAAGGCAATCAGGCCTTGCCGGAGCGCCAGCCCTGAGCGGGTAAGGACGTTCTCAATCAGCTCGCGACCTTTGGCAATGGCCAAGTCAGGACGCATTCGGACCAACTTGGGCAAATCCCGTTCGCGAAAATGGTCGTCGTCGCCAGTATGGAACGTCTTGTAGAGGCTTTTGACATCTATCAACGTTTGCTGGTCTTCGAATGCCTTGATCCGGGGTATCTGACAGTCGGGGTCTAACGCTTCCATATATGGTTGCGGGCTAGTTCGAAGGAAAGATTGCAGCTCAGAGTTCGTCTCGTTGAGATGGCGGCGGATGTTGCTGGCCTGCGCTCCATCTGCGGAATCTCCGGTAAAGCAAAGTATGTGCAATTGGACCCACAATCCGGTGCGACTGGAGTCCGATCCCATCGCGTCTACGCTTGAGATTGCAACATCCCGCATCTGAACCCAGTCGACATAGTTGTGATTACCTAACCAGTCAAATTCAATGCGTGGTGCGTATGGCATCGGATTGAGCTGATAGCTAAACGCCCAGTCGGAAAGAGCATGTACGAACGGTGTGAGAGGGTGTCCGGCAATCAGTCAGAACGCGAGATCTGACAGTGCCCACACGTTCTTTGTGGAGTGCGTAAGACGAGCAAGAGATGCCCGTTCGCTTGTCGTCAGGGCCTCGATCCGCTCAGCGAGTTCTTTGCGTCCTCGCGCGGCACGCTCCTCCCAGCCTCCGTCCGACTCGTGTCGAAAACCGGGGTCATGTTCCGGGAAGTAGTATCGAAGCCAACGATTGATCTCGCAAATGGCGATCGGCCACGCGTCATCGTCGGAATAGTATTGTGCAAGAGCTCCTTCGAGCCAATCAGCCCGGAATGGGCGAGGGTGTTCAAGCCAGATTTTCTCCGCTGCGCGTAGGAAAGGTCTTGGTCTTTTGCGAGCTAGGGCCATAAATCCGGCAAGACGTTCGCCTGAAACATTTTGGAGGTCAACGAAGGCAACAAGAAGCGCGGCCATCGCTGTTTCTCCGGTATCATTTCGGCGCAGGTCAGCAGCAAGTGCGGCGGCGAGAACCACATCTGCGCTTATGTCTGGGGCAGCGATAGGATCAATCAGGCGCGTCATGAGATCATTGACGTCGATATTCGCCTCAATGGCCGCCTGAATTCGATCGAAGAGCGCCAGTCCAAGTGTCAGTATTAGCCCGTCTTCGGATAGCTCATATAGGCCAGTGTCTTCGTCAACAAGCCGAAGAAAGCGCCCCTCGGCAGCAGCCCCGAGGTCGCCGAGTTTACGAAGCGCTGCTCTCTCGCCGTCTGTTGTCGCGTCAAAAATTCGTTTGGCTTGTTCTTTGAGCTGTTCACGGAATTTTCGTACGTCCACATGCTCTGATGAGTCCCTGGCAGTCACGCGAAGGTGCTCGAAAATGAGGTGAGGGATACTGACTTCCCTGAGATCTCTCAGTGCACGCTCGCCGAGAAGGTTTAACGCAATTGATAGCAATCGCGGATTTCGCAGCGCCTTTGCTACAGGCGAAACGAGTTTGGCAGCGGATTCGCCCGCCACAAACTCGAGAATGTTGTCGCGCTCCGTCTCCGTCCACTCGGGAATAGGAATGTGCGAGGGTTGTACGGGGAGCCGGCTTTGGACCACGCCTTGGTAATAGTCCGGCCTCGTTGATACGATAGTTCGACCGTTATGTTTGCCCAGCTCATAGGCAAGCCGACCGATGACAAAACCCCAGTCATGGTCTGGACGCTGGTTGATGCCATCTATGACAAGTGCGAGTGGTAACGGGCGTGTGCCATTAAACCAACGTTGCACAGTTCTTTGCCATCGACGAGAGTCCCGCGGTAGCCCCTTGTTGTCAATCTGCTCGGCTAGAAACGTACCGACGATGTCTACAATGGTTGGTCTTCCGTGCATCGCAGCTAACCTTCCTGCGGACACGAAAAGGAGAAGAGGGGCATCATCCATTCGAAGCCACGCGTCGAATGGGATCCATGATTTACCGACGCCTTCATCGCCGGTCAGCATAAGGAGTGAGGGACTTTCACTCGCCGTAAGGTGGGTTTGAACTTGCGATACTAATGTTTCTCGAAAGACGCGAGGGTGGCGTGCGCTTGTGTCGAGCGGAGCAATAGGTTGATCGAGGTTGTAGCGGGCTTCGTTCGGGTCAGAGAGTACGGCGGTCAACCACGCGCTGTTGGACCGCCTCGCTGTTTCAAAGCTAAGATAGGGAACGTCCAGCTGCTGTGAAAGATTGTTCGCTTCTCCGGAAAATTCTGGTGATGAGCGAAAGTCGTCGAGCTCTTTACGAGCGCCTGTCCTTTCTGCTAACGAAACGTTAGCTTCAAGAAAGAATGACTCTAGCCGTGAAGCGTCAATTAATGCGAGAAGGATAGCAAGGCGGGGGATGCCGGCGACGGCGTTCCAATCAAAGATCTGGACTTCAAGACCGAAGTCAGCACCTTTCTCTCGAAGCTCTTGCGCGAGTTGCGCGCTAACTGTGACTGTCGTGCAAAGCAACCACAAATCAACATCGTTCCTCGACTGAAGCGAAAGAAGTTTCGTCTTTACGGAGTCGGCAGGCAGGGTTGAGCGGTAGAGCTTGCATTCGTAGCCGATGCAGTTGATCGAACCGTCAGAGTCACCGTCCGTACCCGCCTGGGTGCCGCTGGCGGCCAGGCGGAAACGGATTGTTGTGGCTTGCGAGAGTGCTTCTTTGATGAGCCCTTCGAATCCCTTCTCACCTGTCGCGCTCAATGCAGCCAGAGCTCCCCTCAGCGAATCGAACGTCATTCCGTTGTGCCTCCCAAAGGGTTACATGGAATAGCCTACCGGATATGCTCGATCTCGTCTCACGTGCTACGTACCTGCAGCACCGGCGGGCACGGCTCTCTCTGCGAAAGGAATTGGATGGAGCCCTTTGACTCGTATCAGGCTTCGCTGGCGTCCACCTTGTTGAGCGCTGTGAACACCGTCGCACTGGTGACTGCATTTTCGTTGGGATGTCCCTCAACGAAGGACAGCATTCAGACATCCTCGCCTGGATGCTTGACCTGAAGGAGGGGCATTGGCACGCGAGATCGAAGGAATCAGCCGCATAGAGCCATTTTCCGCGTTGTGTTGGGGAGATCGGCCACGTTAGTGGAGATGGTAGGAGTCGAAATCGGGGCAAAACCACATGCGTCGCACCGTTACAACTGGCGCATGGTCTTGAGTGGTCGCCACCCGCTTTCATGACAGCAACTACTGAAATTGCGCCGTAAGCTGACCGACTTGGACAACCTATCCTTGTGTGGCAAGTACTCTCAGCAGCTAGGACGGTATTGCGCGGCCAACTTTGTCGGACGTCCGCGATAGTTCGGCCGTTTTGCCCAAACTATGTCAGATCGCGCAGTAGCCACGAACCCATAAGTTGTCCGTGGTTGGGAGGCAAATCTTGTCCGATTTTTCCCATTGCGGACAGATTATAGGTCAAATATTCCCGATATTTTTATCCGTGCTTGATCGCTTCGAGTCGAATTCTAATGTCCGCTAGCCTTCGGTAGCACGCGCATTCCACCATCGAATCTTATGTCTTACGGCTGTATGGCCCAAATACTGAGTGATACTTCCCCATATTTTCATCCACATTAGCGTTCCATCTGATCGAATCACCGCAGCCAGGAAAGGACTCGATCATCAGTCCGACAGCAATCGCGTAGATCAAGTGAAACTGAAAGTAATAGCTGGCATATGTAGTTAAAGACGCTTTGCTGGACCTGAAGGGGGAAAGTGACGAGCCGTGAACGCGTTCATTGCGGGCGTTGTACGCTAGAAGCGACAACATCACTGAAAGTGCTTTTGCTTGATCAAAAACATTGTCAGGATTTGAAAGATCTAGTCTTTCATATGCTGCGTACTTTGTCTCCTGCCCCGGGGGGATATTGAGGGGCGCTCTTGATGACATTAAGAGCGACAGAAATTCTCCCGCACGATTGTTCGCTGTCGCGAGTATCTTCTCAGCTTCCTCAGGAGATCTGGATGACGGGAGGTCTGTACGGTATTTTTTAAAAAAGTCATTGCAAAATGGTCCACCAAGAACAGTCACTGCGCGATTTTTCAGTGGATCATTTTGAGTGTCCAATACATCTAGTAATCGCTGGGCAAGGTATCGTCCAGAAACTTTTGGCATGTTTACACTAAGTTTGTCGATGGAGTTCTTCCATGACTGCGCGCTCGACAGGCTATGGCAAACGTGACTGCCAAGTCTATTAAGCGCATCAGTAATAGTCCCCTTTTTCGTCAACTCTTGAGCAAGCTCATCTAGGCTTCGAAAGCAGAGATCGAAGGCATGGTCAGGTCTTCTGGGAAGCATGTCCAATGCGTCGATTAGCATTCCCAAATGACGATGAAAATTTGCTTCCGTATTTCCATTTAAGAATGGATACGGAGTCATAACGATACTCGGAGCCAGTTTGTCGAGTAATTGCGCGAAGTCGCGTTCCGCCTGTGATTCTTGCGCGCGCGGCCAATTGTTGTGGGCCTTTAGTCTTATTTCCCGCGCTTCAGTTGCTTTTTCTGCTTCGACAGAAGCCTTCTGTTTTGGTCCCCGCTTCAGCTTTTGATCGTTCGGCTTTTTGTAGAAATTGTCCATTGTTAGCTCTTAAATATCTGCCGCTTATCTCGTCGGCTGTTGAAGGGCATGAACGTATTGGCCTTTAGATCGGACTACACATTTTTACCGCACCATGATACAGACCACTTTTATGAGCTGCGACGCATTGGTTCTATGGAGGCCAATTTGGCAACTGAATAAATCAATTCTTCAATCGTAGCCTCCAGCTTTATCTTAACTGCATCTCTGCTACTTGAGCGCTGATCACGTGCCTCAGATGAGTAGTAACGATCAAAGGCAAATTGCCTACTAGATTCAGAAGTCGCCATAAATTCACGCCAATCTCCCGCATAAAATGGCATGGGAGTGCGTGATCCTTCTTTGTATGCAAGGGCTCTAAGTGGATAGAGGTCAATGATCTCTATGAATCGTTTGTCGAAAGTCAGTAGTGCGGGAAAGAAATATCGCGCTCCTGGAGAAGGTTTAAAGGTCATGTTCTCTTCAAGTTGACGAACATGATATAGATCCCACGCCATGCCGATGAGTTGATCAAACAAGTCATCAATCCGAGAAGGACGGGAAACCAAGGCACGATACGACGTCAGCCCCCACTCGGGGGGCTCAGACAGTTCAATGTTGAATTCAAGCTTCAGTTTGCGACGGAGCGGCGCGGCGCGAAACACGCCGCGTCGACGTGCCTGACCGCCGATAATGTCTCGCAGCATGGAAAGCAATTGAGGAGGCGTTGTCTGTCCTCCTGCAAGCCGCCGATGCCCGATCTCATTCGCAATCTCTAGCTCAGTTAGGTGGCGGACGGACGTGCGCCTAAGCAATTCGAAAGCGGTCTCAAGTTCAACAATCTTCGCGATGTTGTCGAAGATTGTCATTTGCCGTTGCGTCAGGCGTCCACGAAGCTCTTGCCCGTTAAGCGAAGACGATGACCGCTCACAAAGGCTTTTGAGTGCTTGGCTGTCGCCGGAAGAGTCCCCTACAACAATTGTCAGCGGGTCATCGGAACCAGTACGCGAAGACAGGTGCTGTGCTTTGAAGCTAGCCCATAGCTGCTCCCAGCCGCTGCTACTCATAGTCAGACTGAGCTTTACGCTCACATATTGGCGGTGGCCATCGGCGTAGCTAATGACGATATCGTCTACGTCTTCGGGCGCCTCTACTTGGACCTCGATTACGCGCTCGCGCGCAGGAAGAGGATCGAAGTTCAGGAGGTCGACCAAAAACAGTGCTGCAACACTGTTTTGATAGAAAATTCCAGCCTGCGTAGCTGATCCACCTGCTTCAGGCAATTTGATTCTCCCTGACACTCTCTAATGTCATTGACGCACTCCTAACAATGCGCGACAGCGTCTTAACTTGGTCATGCTAAGGCTGCAAGGCGACGGCAGAAAGGATCTCGCGAGGTGCCTAGAAGATGCTCCCGTTTTAGTTTGCGAACTTTCAAAAGTGTCCAGGAGCAGTGAAGTCGCACTCGAGTTCTGCCGGTTTGTCACCCTTTGGAGCCCGATAGTCCCATTTGATGCAGGGAGACTTTAGCGGCTTGCCACTCTTTGTTGTGTCCAGCACGATCTTGTAAGGGTTCGGGCCTGCTGCAATGGCAAGCCAGTTATCGTCACCAGCAACTCTCTTATCGTGAAGTTGCCACACCAACTTAAAGGGTGTGTGCGCCTTCAGATGCTCGGCGGCACATGCCATGCCTGGCGAGACATCCGATCCCGGGAGAAACATTCCGCAATCGGCAGCATCTGGACCTGCGGTGTTCGACACCTCTTGGAGATACGCTTTGCGCTTTTCAGTCAGAGATGTACAGCCCGAGATGCTTGCAAGGACGATGGCCGTAAGCAGAACAAGGACGATTCCATTCTTCATATGAGATCCATAGGCTAGGTGACTTTGACAGGGTGCTACAGCCGTTGCATCGGCTAATCGCTTTCGATCTTGAGCGCGAAATGGCGGCTCTACTTTTCCTGTGCAGCTGGAGCTGGGCTGCTGCGCCTGAGCCCCCCTGCCCGCCAAGGGGGGCAGAACCCCATCCAAGCGCTTTGCTGCAAGCACCATATATTGTCCGTGCCGTGTGCACCATAAGCTGTCCATTCGGACAATTTATGGGTTCGTGGCTACGCAGCAGCGCCGTCGCGTTTCGACTTGGTGGGCCCACCAGGACTCGAACCTGGAACCAAAGGATTATGAGTCCTCTGCTCTAACCATTGAGCTATAGGCCCTTGCGGAGCAGGGAGTGTAGCGAAGCTACGCTTTCTCGCCCAGCCTGAGATGCTGCCGTGGCGATGGTGCCAGAGCGCAAGCGCTGAGCGCGTCGTTCACTGGCGGATCGAGGGGCACCCCGCAAAGCTCGGTGAGCTTATTTATGCATAATAATAGTCTTTATATGCTTATTTTTTGGCTTTCTTATGCTATAAAAATGCCTAAATGACGAACGAAGCCCACATTGAGGTCTGGATGGACGACGCCTGGCGTGAGGCGGCGGTGGTGTCCCTGCGCGATCCGCCAGAGCGTGGATGGGAGGCGGCTGCGGATGTCGGCTACGAACTGTCCTATGTGTTCGACTTCATGGACCGAAACGACGCGGCCGCCTTGGGCGTCAATGCGCCGGTGTCGCTGGAAACCTATACCCAACGCACCTGGCCGCCTTACCTGACTGATCTGTTGCCCCAGGGCTACGGGCGTCAGCGGCTGCTCCGGCAAATGGGCTTGTCCGCGACGGCAGGCGCTTCGGCGGACTGGGCGCTGCTGTGTGCGGGTGCGGGCAATCCCGTGGGTAATGCCCGTATTCGCGAGGCGGCGGAGCGATTCGGGCGGCATGTCGTGGATGACCGGCAGGGATTCACCTGGGAAGACATCGTTGCCCGCGACGGTGACTTCATCGACTACCTGGCGACCCATGGCGCGTTCATCGGTGGTTCGTCGGGTGTGCAGGGCGAATGGCCCAAGCTCTTGCTGGCCGAAGGTCGGGACGGGCTCTACTACCTCGATCATGCGCTGCCCGACCATGACGTGGCCAAGCACTGGCTGGTGAAGTTTGCGGTCGGAACGCATGCTTCCACCGAGTCGATCCTTCGCCTCGAAGCGCTTTACATGCCGCTGGCGCGGCAGTTGGGCCTTCATGTGCATGGCGAGCTTCGTTACGCGCCTGGCGTGCTCTTTATCCCTCGCTTCGATCGTGAGGTCGAAGGACATCGTGTGCTGCGTCATGCGCAGGAGAGCGTGGCCTCGTTGTGCGAAATCCCCGGGTTTGGCGACGTGCCTTCCCACAATACGGTCTGCCGGCGGATGGCGGCCGTCTGCACGCATCCGCTGCGTGACGTTGTCGAATACCTTCGTCGGGACGTGGCGAACGTGGCCTTGGGCAACAAGGACAACCACGCGCGCAATACGGCCATCCAGCGCCGCGCCGATGGTTTTATCGGCCTGACGCCCGTATTCGACTTCGCGCCCATGATGCTTCACCCGGACGGCATCGCCCGACGCATGCGCTGGGATGACGACGATGTGGGGCATCCCGTGTGGCGTAGCGCCGTACGGCAGGCTGCCGAGGCAGGCGGTGTTCCCGAACAGCCACTTCTCGACGCGCTCACGACTATGTTGCCCGCCTTGAAGGCATTGCCCGCGAATGCGCTTGCGCTTGGCGTAGATGAGGCGGTGGTGAACATGCAGCGCGCGACGATCGAGAACGTCGTGCGCCAGATCGAGGCGTTCTGATCGTGGATAAGCGATTCAACCCCATGTCGGCGAGCGAACAGCTCGAAGTGCGACTGGCATTGCTCGAAGATATCGATAGCCATCCCGAGCGATCTGTCCCCGATACGATTCGCGTCGTTCGCACGACGCTGCGGCTGACGATCGCCGAGTACGCGCGGTTGTGCGGCGTATCGGCGCGTGGGCTTGCGGATATCGAGCGCGGCCTCACCAGCCCCACGTTGGATACCGTGGCGAAGTTGCTGAAACCCATGGGGCTTCGGGTAGGTGTGATGACACGAAAGCGGGCGGACGGTTCCGAGCGCGCTGGGTAATTCATCCGCAAAAAGAAACGCCCGCTTGCGCGGGCGTTTCCACATCTACCGTTGTCGCTACCGATCAATCGATATCGAGGAACGAGCGCAGCGTCTCCGAGCGGCTCGGGTGACGCAGCTTGCGCAGGGCCTTGGCTTCGATCTGGCGGATGCGCTCGCGGGTGACGTCGAACTGCTTGCCGACTTCTTCCAGCGTGTGATCCGTGTTCATGTCGATGCCGAAGCGCATGCGCAGCACCTTGGCTTCACGCGGGGTGAGGCCGGCGAGCACGTCGCGCACGGTTTCCATGAGGCCGGTTTCCGTCGCCGACTCGATGGGCGAGCTAGCGTTGGTGTCCTCGATGAAGTCGCCAAGGTGGGAATCCTCGTCGTCGCCGATCGGGGTTTCCATGGAGATCGGTTCCTTCGCGATCTTCAGCACCTTGCGGATCTTGTCCTCGGGCATCTCCATTTCCTTGGCCAGTTCTTCCGGCGTCGGCTCGCGGCCGAACTGCTGGAGCATCTGGCGGGAGATGCGGTTGAGCTTGTTGATCGTCTCGATCATGTGCACCGGGATACGGATGGTGCGCGCCTGGTCGGCGATCGAGCGGGTGATGGCCTGGCGGATCCACCACGTGGCGTACGTGGAGAACTTGTAGCCGCGACGGTATTCGAACTTGTCCACGGCCTTCATCAGGCCGATGTTGCCTTCCTGGATGAGGTCGAGGAACTGCAGGCCACGGTTGGTGTACTTCTTGGCGATGGAGATGACCAGGCGCAGGTTGGCCTCGACCATTTCCTTCTTGGCGCGACGGGCCTTGGCCTCGCCCATCGACATGGCGCGGTTGATTTCCTTGATGTCGGTCAGCGGCAGGTAAAGCGTGCGCTCGATCTGGGCGAGCTTTTCCTGTTCGCCGTCGATCGCCTCGCGGAAGTTCTTGATGTTCGGCGACCACTTCTGGCGCTTGCGCGACAGCTCGGCGGCCCACTCGATGTTGCCTTCGTTGGACGGGAAGCTCTTCAGGAACTCGGCGCGCGGCATCTTCACCTGCTTGACGAAGATGTCCATGAGGATGCGCTCGTGGTGACGGATGTCGTTCACCACTTCGCGCAGCTTGCGCACGAAGCTGTCGATCAGGGCCGAGGGCAGCTTGAGGTTGAGGAAGGCTTCCGACATCTGTTCGCGGATCTTCGCGACCTTCTTGTCGGCGATCTCGGCCTTGGGCGCCGACTTCTGGAACTTGCCGTGCAGCGAACGCAGTTCTTCCATGCGACGCTTCACTTCTTCCGGATCCGGACCGCTCGGGCCCTCGTCCTCGTCGCTGCTGGCGTCGTCGGAGTCGTCTTCCTCGTCGCTCTCGGCGTCGTTGACGTCCACCGGGTTGGCTGCGGCGGCGGCCTGGGCCTGGTCCTCGGCGGCTTCCAGGTCGGCGAAGCCGGCCAGGATCTCGCTGAGGCGGCGCTTGCCTTCCAGGTGCTGGTCGTACTCTTCGAGCAGGAGCTGGATGGTGAGCGGGAAGGACGACAGCGCGGTCTGGACCTGGTTGAGGCCCTCTTCGATGCGCTTGGCGATGGCGATTTCGCCTTCGCGGGTCAGCAGCTCCACGGTGCCCATCTCACGCATGTACATGCGGACGGGGTCGGTGGTGCGGCCCACTTCGGAGTCGACGGCGGACAGCAGCGCCACGGCTTCTTCGGCCGCCGACTCGTCGTCGGAGGTGGAGCCGGGGGCGGCGCCATCGCTGATGGTGTCAGTGTCGGGTGCGGAATCGTGGACTTCGATGCCGACGCCCTTGAGCACCGCCATGATGTCTTCGATCTGCTCCGGATCGACGATGTCGTCGGGCAGGTGGTCGTTGATTTCCGCGTAGGTCAGGTAGCCCTGCTCCAGGCCTTTGGAAATGAGCTGCTTGATTTCCGACTGTTGCTCGTGAGCTTTATTAGTCATGCCGACCGCCGCGGGGGTTACAGGAATCGATCAGTATAGTCATTTGATGATTTTTTGACCAGTTTTCAAGTGGATCGGCCTCATCCGGAGTACGCAAAAATCGCGCCAGAACGGCCATTTGGGCCCAAAAGACGCAATCCGGTGAGGGGAAAGGGCCATCCGGCCCGTAGGGATGCCTCAGCGCACCTCCAGACGGAAGGTGACCGGGCCATCGTTGATCAGGTGAACCTTCATATGGGCACCGAAGCGCCCGGTTTCCACCCCCGGGTGGGCTTCCCGGGCCAGCAGCACCAGGCGATCGAACCAGCGCCGGCCTTCCTCGGGGGGCGCCGCGGTGGTGAAGCTGGGGCGCATGCCCTTGCGGGTGTCGGCGGCCAGGGTGAACTGGCTGACCAGGAGCAGGCCGCCGCCGGTCTCGGCGAGGCCGAGGTTCATCTTGCCTTCCGCGTCGGAAAACACGCGATAGCCCAGCAGGCGCTCCAGCATCCGCCGGCACTGCGCCTCGCCGTCGCCGGGCTCCACGGCCACGAGGGCGAGCAGGCCGGCGCCGATGGCGCCCACCGTGTCCCCGTCCACATCGACTCGCGCGGATTCGACCCGCTGGATCAGTGCAATCATGACATTCCGTAGCGGCGGCTGGCGGCATAGCTTAAGGGAGTGGCGCCCACCGGACGACCTCGTTCGCGAGCCTTTGGATGCCTCCGTGGCGTATTTCGTTCCCTGAAACGCACGCGGGCGCTTATGCGCCACTTGGCGGCCCCCATCTCCTAAACTTCCGCGGATGCGTCCGGACATCTACCTCCTCTATCTGCTGCTGCGCCTTGTCAGCTTCCTGCCCTTGCGTACCGTCCACGCCTTTGGCGCCTGGATCGGTCGGCGTTCGCTGGCGTCGCGGTCGCGCAGCGCGCGCTACACGGCGGTGAACCTGAAGCTGACTCGCCCTGCGCTGGGCGACGGCGAGCGGGCCACGCTGCTGCGCGAGACGATGGAGGACTCCGGTCGCTCGGTGACCGAGGTGGCGGCGATCTGGGGCGGAGGCGCCGAAAAAGCGCTGGGGCTGGTCCGCGAGGTGGTCGGCGGCGAGTTGTTCGAGGCCGCGCTGGCGTCGGGCAAGGGCGTGATCGTCGCGGCACCGCACCTGGGTTGCTGGGAGCTCCTGAACTACTGGCTGTGCAGCAAGACACCCATGGCGATCCTGTATCGCCCGCCACGCATCCAGGCCATCGAGGCCTTGCTGCGCAAGGTGCGCGGCAAGCTGGCGCCTGAGCAGGTCCGCGCCGAGGGTGCGGGCGTGCGCACCTTGTTCAAGCGCCTGGGGGCCGGTGGCACGGTCGGTATCCTGCCCGACCAGAAGCCCCGCGAGGGCGAGGGCGAGTTCGCGCCGTTCTTCGGGGTGGATGCGCTCACGATGGTGTTGCTGCCGCGCCTGGCCGCGCGGACAGGAGCCACCGTGCTGTTCAGCTTCGCGGAGCGACTGCCGGAGGGGAGGGGTTTCCGTATCCATGTCCTGCCGGCGCCGGAAGGCATCGACAGCACCGACCTGAAGGTGGCCTGCGCGGCCCTGAATCGCGGGGTGGAGCAGTGCGTCGAACGTGCCTTCACGCAGTATCAGTGGCACTACAAGCGCTACACGGCCTACGACCGCGCCGATCCCTACAAGACGATCAGCCCTTTCGCGTAAGGCGATTGAGGAAGACGGTCATTTCCTTCTCGGCCTGCTTGTCGCCGCGCGCCGCGGCGGCTTCGATACCCTTGCGCCAGGCGTCGGCGGCGGCGGTCTCGTCGTCCTTCGCCAGCAGCGCCTTGCCGAGCAGCTTCCAGGCCGCCGAATAGCTCGGGTCGAACACCAGGGCCTCGCGGAAGGCATGCGAGGCTTCAAGGTACTGGCCGTCGCCGAGCAGCGCGTTGCCGATGGAGAAGCGCAGCAGGGCCCCGTCGCGGGGGCCGCCGATCTGCGCGCGCAGGCGCTCGACGAGGGGATCGCTCATCGCATCGCCGTCCGCGTGCGCCAGTACTCCTGCGGATAAAGCAGGGTGGGCTGAGCCGGCTCCGGCGGTACGCGTCCGGTCTGCAGCGACTGGAGCGTGTTCGCGTCCCAGATCATCAGCCAGCCGGTGCGCGAGGGCTGGATCAGTCGTGCGTAACGGAAGGCGTCGGCCGGGGGATGCTTGGCGTAGGAGACGATCAGGCCGTCCGGATGGTGCCGCGCGAAGTCCTCGAGGCTGTCGCCGTCGTGCACGATGTCGTCGTCGTCATCGTCCGAGGAGCTGGTCATGCCGGGCACGTTGTTGATGCGGGCGATGGGATGCATCAGCCGACCGGCAAAGTGGTACTGGCCGTTGTATTCGGCACCGAGGTTGCCGATGGGGCGTCCCGCGGCATCGGCCTGGGCCAGGTAGGCCGAGGCGGGCGCGAGGTCGTAGCGATACCACAGGCCCATGGTGAACAGGGCATTGAGGGCTACGGTGCCGATGAGGCCGGCGAAGGCAAGGCGACGCATCTCGCCGCGTCCGCGCAGCAGGAGCAACGCGCCCAGCACGATGAAGATCACGGCGAAGAAGCGCGCATAGGGCGCCATGCCCGTCAGCCAGATGTTGTCCGCGAAGCGCGTCGGCACCACCGACGGCATGGCGAACAGCGCGATGGCGAGCAGGAAGGCGCCGACCGATAGCGGCCAGGTACCCAAGGCGTAATGCGTCGCCAAGCCCTTGTGGCGCTCGCGCAGGTCGGCGACCGAGGCGGCCACGAGCATGGTCACGCCGCCCAGTTCGGGCAGCAGGTAGTAAAGCTGCTTGCCGCTGATCAGCGAGAAGATTAGCAGCCCCGGGAACAGCCACGCCACGAGGAAGCGCAGGCCCGGCTCGATCGGCTGCCGCATCAGCGCGACGAACAGCGGCACGAAGGCGAGGATGACCAGCGCCTGCTCGACACGCGCGTTGAAGTGCGCGAACGCGGCGGACACCAGCAGAAGCACCAGCGACGCCACCGTGATCCACACGGCGGCACCGGTGCCCGGGCGCCACGGCTTGCGCAGCAGGGCGGTGGGAAGGGCGACGATACCGCGCAGCCAGCCGCTGAGCGGGAAGGCGATCACAGGCAGGAAGAGCAGGTAGTACCACGCCGGACGGGCATGGTTCTGCAGGCCATGGGTGTGCTTGTCGACGACGCGGCCGGCGGTCTGGGTGAAGAACAGCCGTTGGCGATAGGCTTCGCCGCCCGCTTCGCCGGCGGGGAGGGCCCAGGCCAACAGGATGGCGAAGCCGATCAGCAGGCCGAGCAGGCCGAAACCGTACCAGCGCGCCTTGTTCTGTCGCGCCCAGTCGTTCCACAGCGGGCCGAACAGCAGCGGGAAGATCACGTGCACGATCATCACCGGGCCCTTGGTGAGCAGGCCGGCGCCGATGACGATGCCGAACAGCCACCAGCGCGGCTGCGCGCGCGTGGCCGTGGGCGTGAGACAGAGCAGCGCGGCCAGCACCCAGACGACGAGGAGCACCTCGTACATGATCTGCAGGCCGAACAGGAACGAATACGACAGCGCCATCAGCAGCCAGGGCGTGGCCTTGGCCGCCCAGGGGCGCCCGGGGAACAGGCGGCTGGCCAGCACGGAGGTGAGCACGAGTTGGGCGCCGCCGAAGATGACCTCGAGCACGCGCGGCCAGACATCGTTGACGCCGAACACCGCCCAGCCGGCGTGGATCAGCCAAAACAGCAGGGGCACCTTCTCGCTGTACGGTTCGCCGTTAATGTGCGGCACCAGCCAGTGGCCGTGCGCCCACATTTCCCAGGCCACGGCCAGGGTGCGCGTCGAGAACATCGGCATCGGGCCGTGCGCGAAGATGGCCAGCAGGGCCATGGCGCCCCAAAGCGGCAGCCAGGGCCACAGGGCGCGAAGGTGTTCCGAGCGGGTATAGGCGCTGTAGGACAAGGGCGTCGTCACCGTTAAAAGATCATGAACAGTCTAACGTGTGAAGATCGGTTTGGCTGACTGAAGTCCTACCGCGCCCCGGGTGTTGGCCGCGTGGAGGCCCGCTTCGTTCAGGCGGGGCCCCAGTACCCGATGCGCTTGCGGATCTTGAGTTTTCGCCACAGATTGAACGGCTTGCGGCGTGGGTTACGCGCACCTTCGGCAATGAAGGCATCGATCGCGTCGAGCACGCGCTCGCTCGAACGGCCGTCGCGATACGGGTGGATCGCATTGGCGTAGTCGTCGATGGCCTGCATCAGTTCCGGCGGCCGGGAGAGGGCGCGCTCGATCGCCGGCGCGAACTGCTCGGGATCGTCGATGTCGATCAGCTGCGGACCCGGGCGGCGGTTCTTGAAGGTGACCACCGGCTTGCCGGTGAGCAGAAACTCGTTGAGTGCGGACGAGGTGTCCGAGCACATCATGTCGACCTGACCGAACAGGTCGAGAATGTTGTCGTCGTTCGCGAAGCGCAGGTGATCGTTTTCCAGCGCGCGGTACTTGGCGACCGTTTCCGGGTTCATTTTCGGATGGAAGGTGACGATGAAGCGGTAGCGCCCGTCGCGGGACAGGTCGCGGACCTTGTCGTGGAGGATCTCCGCCGCACTCCACGAAGGCGAGAACGTGGAGTGGTAGAGGATCACCGGCGGCTGGCGCACGTCCGGCACCGGACGACGGCCCATCTCGCCCATGAAGGGATCGAGCTTCGGCCAGCCGGTTTCCTTCACGGCGAAATGGCCGAGCTTGCCGGCGATCTCGCCGAAGGACTTCGTGTCGCGCGGACCGGTGGTGCAGTACAGGTCGAAAAAGCCGCGGATGTAGATGTGCCTGGGCTTGCCGGCGTCGAAACCGTGGAAGGTCTCGACCTTCACGCCCGGGAAGAAATGCGGCACCGCGTTGCTCGAGGTGATCACGGCGATGGGGTTGTAGCGCCGCACCTCTTCGGTGGTGCGCAGCCAGACCTCGCCGTCGACGAGGTCTTCGCCGCCCGGGCCGTCGAAGAACCAGGCCGCCTCGTGGCCGCGCGCGCGGATGGCGTCCTGCAACGGGCGCAGGATGGCCAGGGCGTAGCGTTCCGATCCGTAGAGGAGGTAGTGCTTCTTCATGTCGTGGTGTCCGAGCCGCGGTCGAGTCCGTGGCGATGCAGGGCGGTGGCGGCCGAGTCGCGGGAGACCGGGTTGTGCCGCATTTCGTAGTAGCGCATGCGCTTGTAGATCGCGTAGCTGGCCGCGGTCTGCGCGATGATGAAACCGCGCCAGCCATCGAGGAAGGCGAGGCGGAAGAAGTAGTCCTTGATGAAGGCCAGCCAGAAGACGAACGGGGTCTGCCACATGCGCGTGGACTTGCCCTTGTCGTACCAGTCGCGGCACTTCAGTTCGGAGTAGCGCAGCACCTTCAGTTGCTTCTCGACCAGGCTGGGGTTGTTCACGTGGTCGAAGGGCGCACGTAGCGTTCGCGACGGGCCGTCGAAGCGCAGCGATTCGTGCACGCGGGCGTCGGTCCAGCGGGCACGATCGCGGTGCCAGAGGCGCGCCATTTTCTCGCCCATGGCCGGGCGGTACCAGCGCATCGGCCGGCCCATGTAGATGGTCCGACGGCGCAGGTACGCGGCGGCGTCGCCGCTGGCCTGGATGGCCGGCAACGCGGCTTCCAGTTCGGCGGCCAGTTCGGGGGAGAGGAATTCGTCGGCGTCCAGGGCCAGCAGCCACTCGTGGCTGGCCTGGGTGGTGGCGAAATTGCGCTGCGGGCCGAAGCCCAGCCAGTCCTGGTGCACCACCCGGGCGCCATGGGCTTTCGCGATGGCCACGGTATCGTCGGTGCTGCCGCTGTCCACCACCACTTTCTCGGCGGCGAAGGGCACGCTGTCCAGGCAACGGGCGATCGTATGCGCCTCGTTGTACGTGATAACGACTAGGGTCAGGGGGAGGCTCGCCATCGGCGAAGTCTACCCGAATCGTCCCCGGGCCCGGACGGAAACGGCTATCCTTCGCCGGTCATGCGTATCTCCGTCGCCATCCTCACCTACAACTGGCCCACGGCCCTGGAGCGCGTGCTCGAGGCGCTGGCCCGACAGACCCGCCTGCCGGACGAGGTCATCGTCTCCGACGACGGCTCGCGAGCCGAGACGCGCGAGATGCTCGAGCGTGTCGCGGCCACGTACCCCACGCGTCTTGTCCACTTGTGGCAGCCCGACGACGGTGCCCGGATGAGCCGGGCCCGCAATCGCGCGATCGCGGCGGCCACGGGCGATTACGTGATCCTGCTGGACGGCGACATGGTGGCCGAGCCGAACTTCATCGCCGACCACGAGGCCTTCGCGATGAAGGGCTGCTACGTGCAGGGTTCGCGCGTGCTCAGCGACGAATCGCTTACGCAGCGGATGCTGGCTGACGGATCGGTACGCGCCACGTTCTTCACCCCGGGTATCGAGCGCCGCCGCCACACCCTGCGCATGCCTTGGCTGGCGCGCTGGTACGCGAAGCCGAGCCAGAAAACGCGCGGCATCAAGAGCTGCAACATGGGCTTCTGGCGTAATGACCTGCTCGCTTTGAATGGCTTCAACGAGATGATGACCGGCTGGGGCCGCGAAGACACCGAGCTGGTGCACCGCGCTTACCACATGGGCCTGCGTCGCCGTGAAATGCGCTTCAGCGGATTGGCCACGCACCTCTACCACCGCACGCGCAAGAACATCATCGACAACCCCAACGATCGCATCCTCGACGACACGCGTCGTCGGAAACTGGTGCGTAGCGAACTGGGGCTCGACCAGTACCTCGACGAATTCGCGACGCCGCCGCCCGATCTGAGGCCGGCGTCAGTCCAGGGAATCTAACGCCGCGCCCAGGCGTGCCGGGAAGGCGATCTGGTTGGTGAGGTACCACGCGCGCGCATTGGCGCCGAGGGTCCGGCGTTCATCGTCGCCCATCGTCAGCGCGCGCTCGATGGCTTGTTCGAGGGCGGTTTCGTCCACATGCCAGGTGCGAGCCAGATGGTACGCATCGCCCTCGCGGGCCGTCACGGGGATGCCGCGGCTGTCGTCGATCATCTGGTTCATCGGCGCACCATCGCAGGCGATGACCACGGCGGCGCAGCTCATCGCTTCCACCAGGTAATGACCCCAACCTTCGGTCTGCGACAGGCAAAGGTGGAAGACGTGTTCGTTCTGCAGGCGACGCACGTCCTCGTCGGATAGGCGTTCGCGAACGATGCGCAGGTTGGCCGCACCGCCATCGTCTTCGGCGGACGGGCCGGCGCGCAGCACGGTGAGCAGCGGCCACTCCGGATGACGCTTCCATACCTCGACCAGCGTGGCGGTGCCCTTCAGGTGGCTTGAACCTGCCGCATGCAAAAAGGAGTGTGGCTTGCGCGGCACGCTTGGATCGTGGCGGTCGCGACTGCGGAAGCCGACTTCGATGGCCGTCAGGCCGCGTGCTTCGAAGATGCGGGTGGCTTCGTGGGTCTTGGTGAGCAGGGCATCGTAGCGCGGCAGGTAGCGCAGACTACGCGAAGAGACCCATTCCGGATTGGGCATCAGCAGGTTGATGTCGGCCAGCCCGAAACTCGCCGGCCTGACATGTTCCAGCGAGAGGTTGATATCGAAGCGTGCGCGGCGTCGACCGAGGCTCAGCCAGGAGGCCAGCCACATGCGCAGTCGCATGCCACGCAGGCGCCAGGCGCCATCGTGGCGTCGCGAGCCAAGCCGGCTGACGGTGACGTCATGGCCCAGGTCGCGCAAGGCGTTCTCGACGACCTCGATGTCATGGGAAAGGCCGCGCTGGTTGTCCCACGCCAGCAGGTGGATGCGTGCCATCAGGCTGCGGCCCGCACGTGCCGCGCGATGCGCACCGGAAGCACCGTTGCCAGCATGAAGCCCAGGACGAGATAGAGGTAGAACGAATGCGGCATGGCGCGATAGAAAACGTTGTCCGTCATGGCCGAGAGCGCATAGACGATGACGATGGCGAGGCCGGCCGTGGCAAGCGTGGCCGTCCATTCGTCGTCGTCGCCGACCCGACGGGCGAAGTGGATGCCTGGCAGCACGAAGATCAGGAGCATGATCGCCAGCAACGGCACGCCGCCGGCCGCCGCGGCCTCCAGGTATTCGTTATGCGGATGGTCGTACTTGGCGATGGTCTCGGACACTTCGCCGCGCGCGATACGCGCCCGGTTGTAGACGCCGAACTGGTCGAGCCCCACGCCGTCCAGCGGATGCTGAACAAACGCCTGGGTGGCAGACTCCCACATGGCGAGGCGCTCCCGGACCGGACCGGCCGTGTTGTCCTTGCTGAACGTAGAGATCTCGCCACTCACCTCACCGAAACGATGGATGACCTGGTGGTTGAGCATCGTGGTGCTGCCAGCGACGCCCACGATCAGGATGCCGAGGAAGATCAACGCACCGCGCCAGCGGTGGGTCCGGCGGACATGAAGGGCGATAATGACGAGCAGCGCGGGCAGGAAGGCCAGCATCGGCCCGCGGCTCTGGGTGAGGATGGCGCCATAGGCGCCGACGGCGACGGCGATGCCATGCAGCCAGCGCTCGCGAAGCGCTACGGTGGGCTGCATCAGCCGGATGATCGAGAACAGCACCATGCACAGCGTGACCATGGTGAACTCGATGGCGCTCCACTCTCCGCCGCTGATGCCGTATGCGCGCTCCACGCCCATCAGGTGGTGCTGCACGATGCACGAGCCGCCGAGCACCAGGGTGACAACCGCCAGGAGGTTCCAGATCAGGCGCCAGTCGAGGGCCATCGTGAAGATGGCGGCGGTGCCCAGGTAGAGCAGGGTTTGGGCCGGCAGATCGAGCTCGCCCCAACCGAGCCGGTGCCAGGCGATATTGAAGATCGCGTAGGCGAACCGAAGAAAGCAGACGATGACGATGGCGCGCACGAGCCTGTAGCGCAGCCGCGTATCCGGGTGGCGCACGATCGTCACGATGCCGGTGACAAGCAGGCCGAGCAGCAGGATGGCTTTCGACTTGAAGGGTACCGAGACGGCAAGCGGCACGAGGGCGACCAGGGCGCTCAGCAGGACGGTACGCCAGGTGTACTGGGGAGGGGCGGCCGTGGCGGCTGCGGTCATGCGTGTTCTTTCCATCAACGCCCGTCGGGAAAACGCCGCGGCCGCGTGAATGCAAGCAACGGTACGGTGCCACGGGTTGCCGTGACATTACGATGGTACATCACCGACTGGTCCGTCCGAATGGCGATCCGGACACGCCTGTTCAGTTGGCCTTTTTTTCCAACAGGGCGTAGTACATGCCGTCGAGGTCGCCGTTTCCGGGCAGCACCTGCCACCCCACATGGGCGGCCTCTCCCGCCGGCAACGAGAACCGCAAGGCGGCATCCGCGTGCCGATGAAGGAATCCATCGATCACGCCCTCGTTTTCACGTCGAAGGATCGAGCACGTCACATAAAGCAGGCGGCCGCCGGGTGCGAGCGTCGTCCAGCATGCGTCGAGGATGCGCTCCTGCTGGATGACCAGGGCATCGATGTCCGACTCTCGTCGATGCAGGCGCACGTCGGGACGGCGCCGGATGACGCCGGTGGCGGAGCAGGGCGCGTCGATCATGATGCGATCGAAGGCATGGCCATCCCACCATGCCGAGGTGTCTCCGGCATCGGCGACCGCGACATCGGCGTGCAGCCCCAGTCGTTCGAGGTTTTGCCGGATGCGCGGTGCTCTGCGCGACTCGGACTCCACGGCAAGCAGGCGGATGTCGGCGCGTTCGAGCGCATGACAGGCCTTGCCGCCCGGCGCGGCGCACGCATCGAGCACGCGTTGGCCATCGAAGAGGTCCAGCAGGTCGGCAGGGACCTGGGCGGCACCGTCCTGGACGGCGAAGTGTCCTTCGGCGAAACCGGGCAGTCGCGTGACGTCGGTGCTATGCGGAAGGATCAGGCCGTCGACCAGCCATTCGTGGAGTTCGACCTCCTGGCCAGCGGCACGCAGTTCATCGGCCACCCTGGCGCGATCCGCACGTCGCCGGTTCACGCGGAGCATCAGCGGTGGTTCTCGGTTGGCGGCGGCCAGCACCTCGTCGGCCTGCCCGGGCCAGTCGCGATCGATCGCGGCCGCGAGCCATGCGGGATGCGCATGCCGGGTGGCGGGGCGGGCATCCAAGGCGGCGAGTAACGCGCTGCGCTCCCGCAGCCAGCGACGCAGCACCGCGTTGGCGAGGCCGGCCAGGCGTGGGCGGCGCAGTTCGCGCACGGCCTCCACGGTGGCGGCGACGGCGGCGTACTCGGGCAATTCGAGGACTTCCAACTGCACCAGGGCCGTGACGAGCAGCGCGTGGATCACCGGTTCGTTGCGTCGGATCGGCTTGTCGAGCAGGCGGTCGATCGCGGCGTCGAAGCGCGGCCACCAGCGTGCGCCTTCATTGAGCAAGGCGGTGAGCAGGGCACGGTCGCGAGCGTCGGGCAGGCGCGGAAGCGCGCGATCGGCGACCTCGCGCAGGGAATGGCCGGACAGGGCGATGTCGGCCAGCGCCTGGGCCGCGAGCGCGCGGACCGAAGGGGCCTTGCTCACGACGCGGCCCGCCGCAGTTTCGGCCGGGCGTTGAGGTAGTCGGCGGCGCCGATCCGGCGGCCGCCGTCGCGCTGCACGGCGAGCAGGCGCAGCGCGCCGGTACCGCAGGCGACATCGATGCCGTCGCGGGAGGCGGCGATCACCTCGCCGGGTGTCGCGTCCGCGACACGGTCAATGGCGCGCGCGGACCAGATACGCAGGCGCTCGCCGGCCACCTCGGCCTCGGCCACGGGCCAGGGATCGAAGGCGCGGACCTTGCGTTCGAGATCGATGGCGGTCAGTGCGAAATCGAGCCGCGCCTCGGCCTTGTCGAGCTTGTGGGCGTATTCAACGCCCTCGGCTGCCTGGGCGCGTGCCACCAGCGTCTCGCCTTCGAGCGTGCGGCGCAGGCCTTCGGCCAAGGCGTCGGCACCAAGGGCCGACAGGCGGTCGTGCAGGCTGCCGCCTGTCTCGTCGGCGGCGATGGGCGTGCGGCGCTCGACCAGCACGGGGCCGGTATCGAGGCCGGCCTCCATCTGCATCAGGTCGACACCGCTCTCGGCGTCGCCCGCCAGGATCGCGCGCTGGATCGGCGCGGCGCCGCGCCAGCGCGGCAGCAGCGAGGCGTGGACGTTCCAGCAACCCAGGCGCGGGATGGCTAGCACCTTGCGAGGCAGGATCAGGCCGTAGGCCACCACCACCATCAGGTCGGGCGCATAGGCCGCCAGGCGCTCACGGTCGGCCTCGGCCTTGAACGATTCCGGCTGCTCGACGGCAATACCCGCAGCGAGCGCGGCTTCCTTCACCGGGCTGGCCGCGAGCTTGCGTCCCCGACCGGCGGGTCGATCAGGCTGGGTGTAGACGGCCACGACATCCACGCCAGAGGTACGGCAGGCTTCGAGGCAGGGCACGGCGAAGTCGGGTGTTCCGGCGAACACCACGCGCAGGGAGCGATCCGCCATGCTCAGGCGCTGGCCTTGCGCTGTTTTTCCATGCGCTTGAGCAGCATGCCGCGCTTGAGCGGAGACAGGTAGTCGACGAAGACCTTGCCGGCCAGGTGGTCCATCTCGTGCTGGATGCAGACCGCGAGCGGGCCTTCGGCCTCGACCACGATCTCGTTGCCGTCCACGTCGTTGGCCTTGACCTTCACCTTCAGGGCGCGGGTCACGTCGGCGTAGATACCTGGGAACGACAGGCAGCCTTCCTGGTAGACCTGCTGGCCGTCCTTCTCGAGGATCTCGGGGTTGATGAGGACCAGCGACTCACTACGGTCGTCGCTCATGTCGGCCACCAGCACGCGCTGGTGCACGTTGACCTGGGTGGCGGCGAGGCCGACGCCGTTGGCGGCGTACATGGTTTCGTACATGTCGGCCACGAACTGCTTGAGCGCGTCGTCGAAGGTCGTGACCGGCGCGGCCTTGGTACGCAGGCGCGGGTCGGGGAATTCCAGGATGGTGAGGGTGGACACGGTGTCACCTTGATCGTTGCGTGGGCCAGTGCGGCGCCCCGTGCCTGCAAAATGCGGGCAAGTAGGCGAAATCCAAGCAGATGGACCCTGTAGGATGGCCGCCTATTCTACGCGTGCGGCAGGAACCGGGCGAGCAGGTTCCGTGGTGTACGCATTAACGATTCAGTTACACTTGCGACAGCACTGGGGAAGGGGGAAATCCCACCATGATCAAGAAGTTCGCCATGCTGCTGGGCGGCATGTTTTTCACCGTGGCCGTCTACGCGGCCGCGTCCCAGCTGCGTCCCGGACACCCCGACACCTACACGGTTCGCAAGGGCGACACCCTGTGGGCGATTTCCTCCCGGTTCCTCAGCAAGCCATGGCTGTGGCCGGAGATCTGGCAGGCCAATCCCCAGGTCCGCAATCCCCACCTGATCTACCCGGGCGACGTGCTCAACCTGTCGCTGGACGGCACCAACACGCCCCATCTCGGCCTCGAGCCGCGGATCCGCTCCGAGGGTGAGCCGATCACGGCGGTGCCGCTGTCCGAGCTGCGCATGTTCCTGAAGGAAATGCGAGTGATGGACGCGGACGCCGTCGAGCGCTCGCCCTACGTGGTCGGTTTCGAGGAAAGTCGCCTGCGCGCCACGCCTGGCACCAAGATCTACGCCCGCGACCTCGACACGGCGCAGCCCGGCCAGCGCTGGGCGGTGGTCCGTCCGACCCAGCGATTCCGCGACCACGGTGGGCGCAACGGTAGCGTCGATGCCCTGACCCGGCCGGGGCAGGGTTCCTTCGTGGCGGACGAGCTGGACTCGGATGCCTCCATGGCCTCGTCGCCCTGGCGCGAGGACACCTACCACGATACCCACTCCGGCACGGGTAGCGATCGCGGCGTCGAGGTGACGGTGATCGGCACGGCCGAGGTCCTGGCAACCAATGACGATGTCGCCAGCCTGGTGCTGGTCGATTCGACCCTGGAGATCCGCAAGGGTGATCGCCTGATGCCGGTGGACGACAAACCGTACGACCCCTACTTCTACCCGCATGCGCCGAAGTCGATGCCCGCCGACCCTCGGGTCATCGCTTTCACCGATGCCAAGAACAGCGTGGGCGCCCACCAGGTGGTCGCCATTTCCGCCGGCAGCGCCGACGGCGTCGACAACGGCACCACCTTCACCATCATGGCCCAGGGCGACCGGATCCCCGACGAGGTGTCCGGCAACTACGAGCGTCGCAGCACCTCGCGCAGCGTCCAGCTTCCGGACGAGTACGCGGGGCATCTCATGGTCTTCCGTACCTTCGACCATGTCAGCTACGCCCTGGTGATGGACTCCCTGCGTCCGGTGCATCGCGGCGACAAGCTGACGCTGCCCGAGTGAACCTCGCGGCCCGCTCCCACGTCGGGTGGGGGCGGGCCGGCTTCCTGCGTCGGCCCATCACCCGCGTCGACGCGGGCTGGTCGTCGCTCCCTCACGCCGTCGCCTCTCCTAGACTGCGCGGATGACCGATTCCAACGAACTCCGCGACTGGCTCCTCCTGCTGCACATGCCGGGTCTGAGTGCGCGCCGCCTTCGCGAAGGCCTTGCCGTACGCGGCGGTGCGCGAGCCTTGCTGGCCTGGCTGGCGCGTCACGACGAAGCGCTCGACGACGAGGGTCGGCGCTGGCTCGAGCATCCCGACGAAACCGTCCTGGCGGCCGACATGGCCTGGCTGGACGATCCCGGCCATCGCCTCCTGCGCTGTACCGAGGAAGATTTTCCCCCGCAGTTGGAAGCCATGCCCGACCCGCCGGCCGCCTTGTTCGTGAAGGGCGACGCCTCGCTGCTCCTGCTGCCGCAGGTGGCCATCGTCGGCGCTCGCCAGGCCCAGCCGCCGGGGCTCGCCAACGCGGCCCGATTCGCCGCCGAACTGGCGGCGGGTGGGTTGCTGGTGACCAGTGGCCTGGCCGACGGTGTGGATGGCGCGGCCCATGCCGCGGCCCTGGATGCCGGCCAGCCCACGGTCGCGGTGATCGGTACCGGTCCCGACCGGGTCTATCCGCGTAAACATCATGCTTTGGCGCGCAGGATCGTCGAAAACGGTGCGATCGTCAGCGAATATCCTCCAGGCATACATGCCCAGCCACATCATTTTCCCCAGCGCAACCGGATCATCGCCGGGTTATCGCTCGGCGTCCTGGTGATCGAGGCGGGCGTGAAGTCCGGTTCGCTCATCACCGCCCGCCAGGCGGGGGAGCAGGGGCGCGAGGTCTTCGCCCTGCCCGGTTCCATCCACAATCCGCTGGCCCAGGGCTGCCATGCCCTGATCGCCGATGGCGCCCGCCTGGTCCAGCGCCCGGACGAGATCCTGGCCGCGCTGGCGCCCGCTGCCATGGAGCTGGGCGCGGAACTGCGGGCCCGGCTGGATCGGCCGGCCAGCGGGGTGTCCAAGGCCCGGAAAGGGCCCTTCGACTGGCGCCAGGATGAGGAATATCGCCGCCTCCTCGACGCCATGGGTTACGATCCCGCTTCTCTGGACACCCTGGTGGGCACCACCGGCCTTTCCCCCGGAGCCCTCTCGTCGATGCTGCTGATGCTCGAGCTCGAAGGGGAGGTTTCCCCGCTTCCCGGAAACCGTTACCAGCGGGTCGTCTGATCGACACGGCTTGACAGCCATCACGGCGATATGTTTCCAACTAAATATATACACACGCTGGGGTCCACTCGGGACCCAGGCGACATCTGGAATCGATCAGCGCATGGCAAAGAACCTCCTCATCGTCGAATCGCCCGCCAAGGCCAAGACGATTAACAAGTACCTGGGCACGGATTTCCAGGTGCTGGCTTCGTACGGTCATGTCCGTGACCTGCGGCCGAAAGAGGGGGCGGTCGATCCCGACCACGGCTTCGCCATGGCCTACGAGGTGATCGACCGCAACGAAAAGCACGTCGACGCCATCGCCAAGGCGGCCAGCAAGGCCAGCAGCATCTATCTCGCGACCGACTTGGATCGCGAAGGCGAGGCCATCTCCTGGCACATCAGCGAGATCCTGAAAGAGCGTGGCTTGCTCGAAGGCAAGGACGTCCAGCGCGTGGTCTTCAGCGAGATCACCCCCAAGGCGATCAAGGAAGCCGTGGCCAATCCGCGCAAGCTGTCGCACGACCTGGTCGACGCCCAGCAGGCCCGCCGCGCCCTCGACTACCTGGTGGGCTTCAACCTGTCGCCGGTGCTCTGGCGCAAGGTGCAGCGCGGCCTGTCGGCCGGCCGCGTGCAGTCGCCGGCCCTGCGCATGATCGTCGAGCGCGAGCTGGAGATCGAAGCCTTCAAGGCGCGCGAGTACTGGACCATCCAGGCCAGCCTCGCTCACGCCGACGGCGCCTTCGACGCCCGCCTGGTGAAGCTGCACGGCAAGAAGTTCGAGCAGTTCGATCTCACGAACGAAGCCGATGCCATGGCCGCCCGCGCGGCCCTGGAGAAGGCCGCCGGTGGTCGCTTCACGGTCGGCGAGGTCACCAGCCGCGAACGCAAGCGTCGCCCAGCGCCGCCGTTCACTACCTCCACGCTGCAGCAGGAAGCCGCGCGCAAGCTCGGTTTCTCCACCAGCCGCACCATGCGCGTGGCCCAGGGCCTGTACGAAGGCGTGTCGCTCGGCAGCGAGGGCAACGTCGGCCTCATCACCTACATGCGTACCGACTCGGTGGCGCTGTCGGACGACGCCGTGGCTGAACTGCGCGACCTGATCGGGCGCGAATACGGCAAGTCGGCGCTGCCCGAGGGCACCCAGGTCTACAAGTCGAAGGCCAAGAACGCGCAGGAAGCCCACGAAGCCGTTCGCCCGACCTCGGCCATGCGCTTGCCGCGCAGCGTCGCCTCGTTCCTCAACGATGACCAGCGCAAGCTCTACGAGCTGATCTGGAAGCGCACCGTCGCCTGCCAGATGATCCACGCCACGATGAACACCGTGTCGGTGGAATTCCCGGTCGACGACTCGGCCTTCCGCGCCACCGGTACGACGGTGATCGACCCGGGCTTTCTCGCTGTGTACGAGGAAGGCCGCGACCAGAAGGGCGAGGACGACGACGAACAGCGCCGCCTGCCGCGCCTGACCCAGGGCGACGTCGTGCCGGTGTCCGGTATCGCCGCCGACCAGCACTTCACCGAGCCCCCGCCGCGCTACTCCGAAGCCAGCCTGGTGAAGGCGCTCGAGGAATACGGCATCGGCCGTCCGTCCACCTACGCGAGCATCATCCAGGTGCTGCTCAGCCGCGAGTACGTGCTGCTCGACAGCCGTCGCTTCAAGCCGACCGACGTCGGCCGCGCGGTAAGCCAGTTCCTCTCGGGCCACTTCACGCAGTACGTCGACTACGACTTCACCGCGCGCCTCGAGGACGAACTCGACGCCGTCAGCCGTGGCGAAGAACAGTGGGTGCCGCTGCTTGAGCGCTTCTGGCAGCCATTCAAGACGCTGGTGGACGACAAGACCGAAAGCGTCGACCGCAGCGAAGCCACGGGCGCGCGCGAGCTTGGCACCGATCCGAAGACCGGCAAGCCGGTGTCCGTGCGCCTGGGTCGCTACGGCGCCTACGCGCAGATCGGTAGCAAGGACGACGAGGAAAAACCCACCTACGCGAGCCTGCGCCCCGGCCAGAGCATGCACACGATCACGATCGAGGAGGCGATGGAGCTGTTCAAGCTGCCGCGCAACCTCGGTCAGGCGGAGAACGGCGAAGATGTCACCGTCGGCATCGGTCGCTTCGGTCCCTTCGTGAAGCAGGGCAGCACCTATGCCTCGCTCAAGGCGGAAGACGATCCGTACACCATCGAATTGCCGCGTGCGACGCAGCTGGTGCAGGAGAAGCTCGAGGCCATCGCCAACCGCATCATTCTCGACTTCGGCAATGGTGTGCAGGTGTTGAATGGTCGTTATGGCCCGTACATCACCGACGGCGAGAAGAACGCGCGCATTCCGAAGGATCGCGAGCCGAAGACGCTCACCGAAGCCGAATGCACCGAACTGCTCGCCGCCGCGCCGGTGAAGAAGCCGCGTGGTGGCAAGGCCGCGAAGAAGGCCGCGGCGAAGAAGGCGCCAGCCGCCAAGAAGGCGGCGGTAAAGAAGACGGCCACGAAGAAAACCGCCGTCAAGAAGACCGCCACCAAGAAGGCCGCGACGAAAAAGACGGCGACGAAAAAGACCGCCACGAAGAAGACGGCGGTGAAGAAAGCCGCGGCGAAGAAGGCCGCGCCGGCCGCGAAGTGACATGCGCCGCTTCGATCCGTCCAGTGTCGTCGACGCGGCCGTCTTCCTCCATGCGGGCGGCGTGCTCGCCTATCCCACCGAGGCCGTGTTCGGCCTCGGCTGCGATCCGCATAACAGGGACGCCCTGGAGCGTTTGTTTGCCCTGAAGGAACGGCCGCCGACGCAGGGCGTGCTGCTCATCGCCGCCAGCGTCGAGCAGGTACTGCCGTATATCGATTTCAGTCGCGTTCCCGACACGGTGATGGACCAGGTGGTGGACTCCTGGCCGGGACCGAATACCTGGATCTTCCCACGCAGCCCGTTTGTCCCTGAATGGGTGGCCGGCGCGCACGAAGGTATCGCCCTTCGAGTCACGTCCCATGAGCCCGCGGCGGCCCTGTGCTGGGCCTTCGAGCGCCCGCTGGTCTCCACCAGTGCCAACCCCCATGGCCATCCGCCGGCGCGCGATATCGCGACGCTGGAGGGCTATTTCGGCGAACGCCTGGAAGGCGCCTTCGATGCGCCGCTCGGCGGGCTCGCTCGCCCCAGCACGATCCGCGACGCCTTGAGCGGCGCTATGATCCGCTCCTGAGAGGGGAGTCCAACCGTTGTCCATCGTCCATGAGATCGCCGGAGGCGCCGTCGCGCCCTCCTTGCCGCTGCTTGCGGGTTCACCATCGCGCGTCGTCGCCTGGCGCGACGGTCAGGCCGTCACGGCCGGCCAGTTCCTCGCCCATGTGCAGCAGGTGGCTGCCACGCTGCCCGACGCCATCGCGGCCGTGAACCTGTGCGAGGACCGCTACGCGTTTCTCGTCGCCTTCGCTGCGCTCGTCCTGCGTGGGCAGGTGAACCTGCTGCCGCCGTCGCGCGCGCCGCACGCGGTGGACGAGGTCATGGCTAATCATCCCGGGTCCTATGCCATCGGCGAGCTGGCGCTCGTACCGGCGCCGGAGGGCTACCTCCAGATGCCGGCGTTCGTGGAGACGCTTCCCGCCTTTGGCGAACTGCCGCGGATCGCGGCCGATGCCGTGGTCGCCATCGGCTACACCTCGGGCTCTACCGGCAAGCCGAAGCCCAACGTGAAGACCTGGGGCTCGTTCGTCGCCAGCAACGCGGGCAACGCCCGCATGCTTCAGGGCGTCATCGGCGAGCGTTTCCACAGCGTCGCCACCGTGCCGCCGCAGCACATGTACGGCATGGAGATGTCCGTGCTGATGCCGCTGCTGTCCGAGGTGGGCATCCATGCGGGGCGGCCGTTCTTCCCCGCCGACGTCGCCACGGCGTTGGCATCGTTGCCGGAACCTCGCGTGCTGGTGACCACGCCGGTGCACCTGCGTGCGCTGGTCGAATCGGGCGTGGTGCTGCCGCCGCTGGCGGCCTTCGTCTCCGCCACCGCGCCGATGCCCGTGGAACTGGCCGCCGCCGCCGAGGAGCGCTTCAGTGCGCCGGTGCGCGAGGTGTTCGGCTCGACCGAGACCTGCGTGTTCGCCAGCCGCCGCACGTCGACCGATGTCGACTGGGCCCTGTACGACGGCGTCGTCCTGCATCCGCAGCCCGACGGCACCCTGGTGGACGCTCCGCAGCTGGCCGAGCCCATCGCCCTGGCCGACATCGTCACGCTGCATGACGAGGGCCGTCGTTTCCGCCTCTGCGGCCGGAACACCGACCTGCTCGAAATCGCGGGCAAGCGTGCGTCGCTCGGCGATCTCAACCGTCGCCTCTTGGCGATCGACGGCGTGCGTGACGGGGTCCTGTTCCAGCTTGATGAGGCCGACGCCTCGGGCATCCGCCGTATCGCGGGCCTGGTCGTGGCCCCGGGGCTTACCGAGCAGCATGTGCTGAACGCCCTGCGCAGCGCGATGGACCCGGTGTTCCTGCCGCGCCCGTTACGCCTCGTCGCCGAACTGCCGCGCAACGAGACCGGCAAGCTGCCCCGCGGCGAGCTCCTGGCGATGCTGCGCGCTCCTACAAGACCCGGCCATTCCGGGGCGGACGCGCTACCTCGATCCGGCATGACCCGGACACCCCGGTTAGAATGCGCGATCCCCGGTCCGGAGTCCCATCATGAAAGTCCTCGTCATCGGCAGCGGCGGTCGCGAACACGCGCTGGCCTGGAAGATCGCGCAATCGTCGCGCGTGGAGGGCGTCATCGTGGCCCCGGGTAATGCGGGCACGGCCACCGAGCCCAAGCTGCGCAATGCGCCGGTCTCGGTCACCGATATCGAGGGTCTCGTCGCCCTCGCCAAGGCCGAGGGCGTGGGCCTGACCGTGGTAGGCCCCGAAGTGCCGCTGGTCGCGGGTGTGGTCGATCGTTTCACTGCCGAGGGCCTGCGCTGCTTCGGCCCGCGTGCGGCCGCCGCCCAGCTGGAAGGCAGCAAGGCCTTCGCCAAGGACTTCCTCGCCCGCCACGCGATCCCCACGGCGCACTACGCCGTGTTCACCGACCTTGCCCCGGCGCTGGCGCACGTGCGCGAGAAGGGGGCTCCGATCGTCATCAAGGCCGACGGTCTCGCGGCCGGCAAGGGCGTGGTCGTGGCGATGACCCTGGCCGAGGCCGAGGGCGCGCTTAACGACATGCTTGGCGACAAGGCCTTTGGCGACGCGTCGTCGCGCGTGGTCATCGAGGAGTTCCTCGACGGCGAGGAGGCCAGCTTCATCGTCATCGCCGACGGCACGCGTGCGCTGCCCATGGCGACCAGCCAGGACCACAAGCGTCGCGACGATGGCGACAAGGGTCCGAACACCGGCGGCATGGGCGCCTATTCGCCAGCGCCGGTCGTCACCGATGAGGTATCCGCGCGTGTCATGCGCGAGGTCATCGAGCCGACCCTTGCCGGCATGACCGCCGACGGTGCGCCCTTCACCGGCTTCCTCTACGCCGGCCTGATGATCGACAAGAGCGGCGCACCGAAGGTCATCGAATTCAACGTGCGCTTCGGCGATCCGGAAACCCAGCCGATCATGCTGCGCCTGAAGTCCGACCTCGTCGACCTCGTCGAGGCGGCGCTCGATGGCGATGTCGGCCGCGTGCAGGCGGTGTGGGACGAGCGCCCATCGCTGGGCGTGGTGATCGCGGCGGGTGGTTACCCGGGCAAGGTGCGCGCCGGCGACGTCATCACCGGCACGGACACCGATTTCGGTACCGACGTGAAGGTCTTCCATGCAGGCACGAGTACCGACGCCGACGGCCGTCCGGTCACGGCGGGTGGCCGCGTGCTGACCGTGTGCGCACTGGGTAGCGATCTGGCCGACGCACGGAAAAAGGCTTACGAAGCGATGGAAGGCATCCATTTTGCGGACGCCTTCCATCGCAAGGACATCGCTCATCGCGCCTTCAATCGATGAGCGTGGCGACGAGGTGGCAACACGACCACCTCGTCGTTCTCCGGCTTACGGACTCGGCGTCACCGGCTTGGCTTCCCAGCGTTCTTCGAGCGTGACGTTCTTGAAGCCCAGGTAGTCGACAGGAATCGGCGTCGACAGTCCGTTGGGACCGGGTTCGCGATCGGTGGCGGTCGGCGCATAGGGATAGTTGAGCCAGGGCTTGAGCAGCGTGTGGTATCGATTCCAGACGATGCGGCTATGCCTTTCCGTATCCATCTCCGCACGCGGCACACCGTCCCGCAGGTGCAGTCGCCACAGGTCACCGCCGTTGACCTTGGACGCCAGTCGGTCGGCGGCCCATATCCATTCCTGGCTTCGCAGGTTTTCCCGGCAAGGCCGCGCCTCGGCGCCACCGTCACCCATCCTGGCCGTCAAGCACCAGCCGCTGTCGCGATTGCGATAGGTGCCGCGGGCATCGAGATGCCACTGTTGCTGGCGGCCGTCTTCGCCTTCCGTGCATACCTGCATGGCGACACCAGGCGCTGCCTTGTCGGGCTGGGCGAGGCACAGGCTCTCGCCTGAGAAGGACTGCAGGCGCACCGTCGGAGTGCGGGTGAGAAGCGGTGAATCGAGATCGATCTCGATCGTGTGCCTGGCGGGAGCCAGGTCATCCTTTTCCAGCGACTGGAAGGGTTTGCCGGTGAGGCGTTTGTGGAAGTAGACCCTATTCAGGATGCTCACGTCCGTCGTGATCGCGAGTTTGCCCGTCCATGATGCAGGAACCATCCATATCGCTCCCGTTTCGATGGCGGCGGATTTCATCATGGGTGTGAGGTGATGGTCGACGGAATACAGTGTGTATCCCTGGCTGGGATGCGTGCCGTCGGCAAACTTTTCTTTCGTTACTTTCTTGCCATTCACTTCTACCTCGACGGGTCCCTCTGCCTCGGGACTCAACTCGAAACTCCAGGACAGGCTGGTTGGGGTCGGCGTCCGTGCGCTTACCCAGTAATCGTCCACCTGCATGGATAGGGTCTTTGTTTCGGTCGTCGTCGCGTTGGAGTCGGGGATGAGGATGGACGGAAGTTTACTCAGCGCGCCAACCGGATCTGTGCCCGCACCGATGAGAAGATCGAGGATGTCCGGCGCCAGGCCTGATCCCGATGCACTCTGGATCGAAAGTTGGGTATCGATGCGCTGGGAGGTCGGTTTGGCGTTGCGTGGCTGGAAGTCGGACAAGTCGATGGTAGGCGATCCACTCAGTGCCTGGATGTTCATCGCGACGTCGTACGATTTCGGAATGAAGAAATGCGATCCCTTTCGTTCGCGAAACGTGCCGTTCCACCACGCAAGGTTACGACCGGGGCGAAGGTTCATGCGTGCCTGGACCGCGATCAGCTTGCGATCCTGATCGCTGTTGGCGGTCAGGTCCCTCACGACGGAGATGTCGTATGTGATGGACTGTCCGTTGGCCAAGGGAAACGTCTGCTTACGGAATGGCTTGCGAGGAACATAGGAAGTCTGCTCGGAATCCACCCATCGACGCGCCGTCGGCGCATCATCGAAAAGCAGGCCAGGTTCGTCCTCGGGCACGTCATGGAACACGAGATCGCGGTCGAGCCATTCGGCCATGAATACGGCGGCTTCCCAGGCATCCATGTCATCCGGCACGGATGCGCTCGCGAAGGCACCATCGGCATCCTGTCGATAGATGGTGCGACGCGTGGGCGAGATGAAGTCGGCGCGCTGGATGGCCTCGTGCGGCCTGTCCTGTCGAGTGGTGACCAGCACCGCCAGACCCGAGGCCAGGGAATCGAGAGCGAATGCATGCATGGACGGTTCGTCCAGCTCCGCCTCGTCCAGCCAGATCACGCGGTGCTCGAGTTTTTCCGTCACCCAGCGGTCGGCTGTCGCCGAATGGGCTCCTGGAGCAAGCGCGACGCTGAGATTGGCGACGGGTACAGGAGACAGCGGTGCTGCCGACGCAGCGTAAGGAAATGCACATTGCAGCAGCAGTCCTGCTGCGATGGATGCGGGGAGGTATCGATGTTTCATGGCCAATCCTTTGGCGTTTTGGGGGTGGGTCCGTGAAGATTGCCGCCCCCGGCCACTCAAGGATGTAGGTGGTTTCCTAAACCAAAGCCGGTCTTTCCGCCTACATGGCATGTTGCGACGCAGCTACGACAATGCGTGGACGACCACCAATAGTCATGGGATACACTGCGCCAAACCACCAGGCTGACCACGGAATGTCCCAGTTTTCCCTCCTCGGCAAGCGTCGCTTCGCACCGTTCTTCTGGACCCAGGCGCTCGGTGCCTTCAACGACAACGCGTTCCGCAACGCCATGGTGATGCTGGTGGCGTTCCAGATGGCGCTGCCCGACAAAACAATCTCGCTTTACACCAACCTCGCGCCTGCCCTGTTCATTCTTCCGTACTTCCTTTTTTCCGCCACGGCGGGGCAGTTGGCCGAGAAGTTCGAGAAGACGCGCATCATTCGTTTCGTCAAATTGTTTGAAATCGCCGCGATGGCGATCGCCGCGGTGGGCTTCTTCACCCATCACGTGTCGCTGCTGCTCGTGGTGCTGTTCCTCATGGGCGTGCACTCGACCGTTTTCGGGCCGATCAAGTACTCGATCCTTCCGCAGTCGCTGGAACGCTCCGAATTGGTGGGTGGCAACGGGCTGGTGGAGACCGGTACGCAGCTGGCGATGCTGATCGGCATGATCGTGGGCAACACGTTGATGCTGATTCCCGGCTACGGTCCGTTGGCGGCATCGTCGGCCACCATCGTCATCGCGTTGACCGGCTATATCGTCAGCCGCTCCATTCCTTCGGCACCGGCGACGGCGCCCGATCTGAAGTTCAACTGGAATCCGGCGAGCGAGACCTCGCGCGTGCTGAAGATCACGCACGAGGACCGCGCGATCTGGAACGCCGTGCTCGGCATTTCGTGGTTCTGGTTCTTCGGCACCGTGATGGTCGCGCAGTTGCCGACCTATACGCGACACGTCCTGGGTGGCGATGGTTCGGTCAATACGCTGGCCCTTACCTTGTTTTCGCTGGGTACCGGTATCGGTTCGCTGCTGTGCGAGCGCCTGTCGACCCGCCGCGTGGAGATCGGCCTCGTGCCGATGGGCGCGTTCGGGCTGACGATCTTCGCAGTAGACCTCTTTTTCGCCCATCCGGTGATCCCGGCGAGCACGTTGCTGACCTGGACGGGCTTCCTCGCCGCGCCCGGCGCCTGGCGCGTCGCATTCGACCTGGCGATGATCGGCGCGTTCGCCGGCTTCTATGTGGTGCCGCTGTTCGCCTTCGTGCAGAGCAGGGCGCCGCGCGAGCGGCTGTCGCGCATCATCGCGGGCAACAACATCGTCAATGCGTTGCTTATCTGCATCGCCTCCGGCTTCGGCGTAGGTCTCACGCTGCTCGGTCTCGACACGCCGACGATCTTCCTCGTGACTGGCCTCATGAACATCGCGGTGGCGGTGTACATCTTCACGCTCACTCCCGAATTCATGATGCGCTTCATCACGTGGGTGCTGGTGAATACGCTCTATCGCGTGCGCGTGGATGGCCTGAAGAACGTGCCGGATGAAGGCGCCGCGCTCGTGGTGTGCAACCACGTCAGCTTCATGGATCCCTTGATCCTGATGGCGAGCGTGCGGCGGCCCATGCGCTTCGTGATGTACTACAAGATATTCAACATCCCGGTGCTCAACTTCGTATTCCGCACGGCCAAGGCGATTCCCATCGCGGGTCGCAACGAAGATCAGGCGCTGATGGACGAGGCCTTCGAACGCATCGACGAGGCGCTGGCCGCCGGCGAGGTCGTTTGCATCTTCCCCGAAGGCGGGCTGACCCGCGATGGCGCCATCGCGCCGTTCCGTCCGGGCGTCGATCGCATCCTCGCGCGTCGCCCGGTGCCCGTGGTGCCGCTGGCGTTGCGGGGCATGTGGGGCAGCATCTTCAGCCGGCGCGACGATGCCTTGCATCGTGCGCGACTACCGCGTCGCTTCTGGTCGCGTATCGAACTGGTGGGTGGTGCAGCGGTGCCGGTGGGCGCCGCCAATGCCGCCGTGCTGGAAGCGCGGGTCGGCGAACTGCGTGGTGACAACGCCTGAGGCAATGCCTCAGGCGAACCAGGCCGCCAGCACGATCACCGCCACCACGGCCAGCCAGACGATCAGCACGCGGCGGATGACGCGGCGTGCGTCTTCCAGTTCGGCGATGGGGTCGCTGACGTCCTGCACATAGCCATCGCCGGCTTCTACGTCGGCATCTACGCCTGCTCGGGCGACGGCGCCCAGGAAGTCGGGCTCCAGACGGCTGCGCGGGCTGCCGGAGTGGCGGTGCCAGTGCCGCCAGGCGCCGACCACGGCGTCGAAGTCCGACACCAGGGCCATGGCAAAGACCATCAGGTGGGCGGGGATCCAGTCCAACGCGTCCGCAAGGCGGCGGGCGGCACCGCGCGCGTCGCCATCGAGCGAAAGCGACGCGTCGCGCCCCAGCGACTGCGTGAGCCGATAGCCCAGCGCGCCGACCGGGCCAAGCAGGAAGAACCAGAACAGCACGCCGAAACGACGACGCAGGGCCGCGTAGAAGGTGGCTTCGACCAGGGCTGGAGCGAACCAAGGCAGCGGTTGTTCGTCGTGACGCAGGGCCGCCACGGCTTCCTCGCGACGCAGGGCGTCCGGTGCATGCAGCACGGCGTCGAGGTCGGTCTCGATCTCGCGAGGCCCCAGCGCGTACACCAGAACCAGCACGGCGAAGACGAACCACGCGATGTCGAAGAGGGGCAGGGCACGCAGGATGCCGCCGAGGATCGCGCAGCCGATGATGGGCACCAGCAGCACGACGGCGACACGGCCTGCGCCGGATAGGTCGGCAAGCCGGTTCACCCAGTGGCGGAACCATCGATCGTCGCGCCACCGCGCCAGCTGCGGCACGCTCCAGACAATGACGAGGGCGATGAGTACGGCGAGGAGGCGTAGGGCCATGACGATGCGGTCCGCGTGTCGATGGCCCGATTGTAGGCGATGGATCGAAGGCTGTGGATCAGCTGCGAGGCATGTCCGCGACGAGCTGCTCCAGCTTCACGCCGCGCAAGCCCAGCCAGTGCTCGATCAGCCGGTACGACACCGACAGCGGTGGCGGCACGCCGAGCGTGCCGGCGGCCATGCCCTGCACGATGTCCTCGACCGTGAACCAGCGCGCGTCTTCCAGTTCGTCGTCGCGCAGGCGGATGTCGCGGCTCTTCGCGGTGGCGGTGAAGCCGACCATGAGCGACGCCGGCAGCGGCCAGGGTTGCGAGGAGTGGTAGGTGGCGTGCAGCACCTCGACGCCGGATTCCTCGCGTACCTCGCGCTTAACGGCATCCTCGAGCGATTCGCCCGGCTCGATGAAACCGGCCAGGGTCGAATAACGCCCCTTGGGCCAACCACGCTGGCGGCCGAGCAGGCAGGCGTAACCGTGCTCGACGATCACGATGATCGCGGCATCGGTGCGAGGAAAATGCAGGTGGGGACCCTCCGGATTCGTGCATTGCACGCGATGGCCGGAGGACACCACCATCGTCGGCGCGCCGCAGAGGTTGCAGAAGCGTGTTTGCCGATGCCAGTGCGCCACGCCCTTGGCGAAGGCGAACAGGCCGGCGTCGAAGGCCGGGAAAAGCAGCCCCGCCTCGCGCAGCGACATGCGCCGCGCACCGGTCAGGGCGACGAAGGTCTCGATGTGGGCTTCGTCGAACTCCAGAGCGAACCAGGCCGAGCCTTGTGCGAGGCCGAGGAAGGTCGCCGGCACGTCGCCGAAACGCTCCGCGCGCATGCTGGCGTCCATCCACTGCGGGCGGTCGGCATTGGCCTGCACGAGTGCCTGGCCTTCGCTGTCCAGCACGAGGAAGCGCGTATCGGCCGCGCGTTCGGTTTCTTCCACCCACAGGCGATCGTCGCGGCGCTCGGCCATGCGATCGATCTCGATACCGGCGAACACGTTCTCGCGCGCCCGTGTCGCCACCGCCTCGTTACGCTCCGCCCCGACGCTCACGCGGGATGGCTCAAGCGCTGAACGACGAGCCGCAACCGCAGGTCGTCTTGGCGTTGGGATTGCGGATGACGAATTGCGAACCGCTGAACGATTCCTTGTAGTCGATCTCCGCGCCGGTCAGGTACTGCAACGACAGCGGATCGACGAGCAGGGTGACGCCGTCGCGCGAGATGGCCAGGTCGTCCTCGGCCTGGTCCTCGTCGAAGGTGAAGCCGTACTGGAAGCCCGAGCAACCGCCACCGCTGATGTAGACACGCAACTTCAGCGACGGATTGCCTTCTTCCTCGATCAGCTCGTGCACCTTGCGGGCGGCGGCCTCGGTGAAGATCAGCGGAGCACCGGCCGACCGGTAATCCGGCGCGGCAGCGGTGGGAGCCATGGGGAAGGGGTTGTTCATGCGCCCATAATGGCGCCGATCCGTGACAGGTCAAGCCTTGGTCAGCGCCCGGGTAACCTCGGTGGCGCTCTCGGCGAGCTGGCGCACGGTCGGCGGGGCGCGGTGGATCATCCGCCCGTTCACCCTGGCGCCGGCGGCCATTTCCAGCACCTGGTACTGCACGTCGCCCTCGATAAGGGCGAGTGGAGCCAGCTCCAGGCGGTCGCGGATCTCGACATCCCCGGTCACGCCGCCGTTGATGACGGCATGCGGGACATCCACGCGCCCGATGACGCGACCGGTCTCGCTAATGGTGAGAATGCCGTCGCCATCCGCACGGACATTGCCCTCGATGGTGCCGTCCAGGTGCAGGGCGCCGCGAAAGTCGATATCGCCGCGCAGAGTCACGCCCTGGGCGATCAGGCTCGTGGCGATGGCGCTGACCGCTGGCGGCTGGTTCTTCCGGTTGTTAGTGCCGAACATCGTTGGCGTCCTCGTTACGGGTGGCGTCGGTCCAGGGGATGGTTGCGGTGACCGGCTCGGCGCCGGTGACAGTGGCGACCAGTCACAGCCGGGCCGGCTGGAATCCAGTGGGCAGGGTGAAGCTGGTCTGCACCTGCTGGAAGTACTTGAAGGAAAAGGGCTGGTCGACCAGGTCGCCGGACTGGCCCAGTGTGGGGCCCTCCAGGGTCACGACCTTGTTGGCCTGGATGCCCTCGATGGCAAGGTGCAGGGAACCCTTCATGAGATCGCCGCGGCGGGCGTTCTGGGTGAGGGTGACGACGAGATTCCAGGCCTGTTTCGACCCGTCGACCTTGGTCCCGCGCGCGCCCTGGATCCGGAGGCCCTGGCGCTGGCCGTCGCCGCCGACGAGGCGGGAGTAAAAGTCGAGGTCGGTGCGCAGGCCGCTGATCTCCTCGTCGCGTTCGGCGAGGTTGCGTTTGAGTTCCTTGGTGGCGACATCGCCCACCTGGCTGGCCCGTTCGAGGTTGGCGACCTGCTGGCGCAGTTCCTCGGTTTCGGCGGTGGCCTGGTGGCTGGCGCTGCGATCGGCGGGTCGGCTGGAGCCGCCGCGGCCGCCGAACCACCCGCCCAGCAGCAGGGCGACGACGACGCTCAACGCCCAGCCAACCCCAAGGAAGAGGCGGCGACGGCGTTCGCGGGCCGCGTCGTCGAGCGTGCGCACGACGAACCGTGGCGGATGGCGTGGGGCCATGGACGGGTCCGTGGAAAAAGCGTGAAGGGCCGATGGTATAGCCCTTGTGTTTCCGAACGGTCAAGGAACCGTTCCACGGATCACCAAGAAGAAGGCCGCCTTGCGGCGGCCTTCGTGAGATCAATCGTGGTTGATCGATCCGACCTTGCTGAGCATATAGCGCTCGGGGCCGATGTCCTTGATGAGGCTGAACTGGGTTTCCAGCCAGTCGATGTGTTCTTCTTCCTGGCCAAGGATGAACTTGAACAGGTCGCGGCTGACGAAGTCGTGGATGCCTTCGCTGTAGGCGATGGCTTCGCGCAGGTCCTTCGTGGCGATCATTTCGAGATCGAGGTCGCCCTGGAGGGCTTCGACCACGTTCTCGCCGATGCGCAGCTTGCCCAGGTGCTGGAGGTTCGGCAGGCCGTCGAGGAAGAGGATGCGCTCGATCAGCTTGTCGGCGTGCTTCATCTCTTCGATGGACTCTTCGTACTCGTGCTTGGCGAGCTCGTTGTAGCCCCAGTCCTTAAACATCCTGTAATGCAGGAAGTACTGGTTGATGGCGGCCAGCTCGTTGTAGAGCACCTTGTTGAGGTATTCGATGACCTTCGCGTCGCCCTTCATATGGGGTCTCCCTGGATAAGCAGGGTGCGACTATACGTCGCCCGAAAAGACGATGACGTAACGAGAATGAAGACGGTTTGCGTCCGCGCTACGGAGGTGCGCGGATCAGGCCGGCTGGGGCAGGAAGGCCAGCACCGGCCGGGTCTCCGCGACGGCGTCGCGCAGGCACTGGCGGGCTTCGGACTCGCAGGCGCCACAGCAGTCGGAGCAGCCGGTGCGGGCCTGGAGTTCGGCAAACGACTCCACGCCCTCGGCCGCGGCGCGGCGGATGGCGTGGTCGGTGACGGCGTTACACATGCAGATGTACATGGGGCGGCATTCGAACGCGAATGCGAACGATTGTCAACTGCGCAAATGTGAAGGCAGCCTCAGCGGCCCTCGGCGGCCCGGCGCTGTGCCTCGGCCTGCTGGGGGCAGCGGCCCACCTCCACGCAGCAGACCGTCTCGACGGTGGGCGCGAAGTGGCGCAGGGCGCGCTCGTAGACCTGGCGCTTGAAGTTGACCACGTGGTTGGCCGGGTACCAGAAATCGACCCAGCGCCAGAGATCGAACTCGGGCTTTTCGCAGGCGTCGAGCTTCAGGTCGTTCTCTGCGCCCACCAGGCGCAACAGGAACCAGACCTGTTTCTGGCCGATGCAGGTGGGGCGCTGGTGATGCCGCACGAAACGGCTGGGCAGGCGGTAACGCAGCCAGCCCCGGGTCTCGGCCAGCACCTCGACGTGATGGGAGAGCAGGCCAGTCTCTTCCTCCAGTTCGCGGTACATGGCCTCGAGCGGTGTTTCGTCGCTGCGCATGCCGCCCTGGGGGAATTGCCAGCCGTCCCGATTGACGCGGCGCGCCCAGAACAGGCGCCCGTCCCCGTTGAGGAGGACGATTCCCACGTTCGGTCGATAGCCATCTGCGTCGATCATCAGCCCTCCGCAAAACCCCGGCGCGCTTACGAAAATCGTCGCGCTTCGGGTCCGATTCAACCACAGCGCCGGAAGCGGGGGCAAGGCGCCACTTGAATGACGAGCCAGCCCCGATTAAACTGCGCGGCCTTCGCGAGCGCGTCTCGCGGACGACCAGGTTCCAAGGCTAGGTAGCTCAGCTGGTCAGAGCGCGGCACTCATAATGCTGAGGTCGGCGGTTCGAGCCCGCCTCTAGCCACCAAAACGAAAAGGCCGTGCCCCAGGGCACGGCCTTTTTCTTTTCAGCCCGCCAGGGGCTCCGGTTCCGCGGGCGCATCCTCCCTGCGCACAGGCGTGGGTGGCTCAAGCACCACGCGGGCCAGTTCCACCACGTTGTTCACCCTCAGCTTGGCCATCAGGTTGGCCCGGTGCAGTTCCACGGTCTTGGGGCTGATGTTCAGTTCGGCCGCGATCACCTTGTTGAGCTTGCCGCTCATGATGCCGTCGAGCACCTGGGATTCCCGGCGAGTCAGGCTGACCTCCGGGCGCAGTATGGCGAAGCTGTTGGACGTGGGTTCCTCACTGCCCGGTTCGTCCTCCGGCAGGGGCATCAGGAAGGCGGCTTGGAAGGCGATGGGCGCGAGATCGAGCGGTTGGCGGGTGAGGCGGAAGCGGCGGACCGGGCGCCCCGTCGCACGGACCAGGTACTCGTCGTCGCTCCCGCCGCGTTCCAGGTGCGTCGCGAACCAGTCGGGTAGGGCGGCGGGCAGGGTATGACCGAACTCGCGATGGAACGCGTCGTTCGCCATGACGGCAGGGCCGCCTTCGCGTGGCCAGATGACGCAGGGCCAGGGCAGGGCGGCGAAAACCTCCTCGGCCAGTCCGCTGGTATGCGAACCGTCGAGCGAATCACGACCAAGGCCCATCGGATGCCTCCTTGTGAGCGCTATGGACAGGCTGTGGACGGGGCCCCTTACCCCGCGGTGAAGTTTCCACTGCAACCGTTCGCCATGGAAAAGTCCAGTCGCATCGCCGGATTTGCGACGGTGGTCGTGAAGAACTTGCGAGTCGGCGCGTTTTTGGAGGGCTGCCGCTAAACTAGGCGGTCACCAGCCTTCCGGATCCATCATGCGCATCTTCAAGACCTTCAACATCGAAGCGGCTCACCGCTTGCCGAATGTGCCTGAAGGGCACAAATGCGCGCGTCTCCACGGACACTCGTTTCGCGTCGAACTGCATGTGGAAGGGCCGACCGACCCAGTGTTCGGCTGGGTGATGGACTTCGGTGACCTGAAGGCCCGCTTCCAGCCGCTCTACGACCGCCTCGACCATCACTATCTCAACGACATCGAGGGTCTGGAGAATCCCACCAGCGAGAACCTCGCCCGCTGGATCTTCGAGCACCTGCGTCCGGAGGTGCCGCAGCTGTGCAAGGTGGTGGTGCATGAGACGTGCACCTCCGGGGCGGAGTACAGCGAGTAACGATCGCCTGCGCTTTTCCGGCAGACGTCGAAAACCTGTCACCGCAACAAATTATGGTTGCTGCCCTGCAGCAGGCGGGTCTACACTCCGGCACCTCCCCCGTTCCCCAACGGTGACACGATGGCCAACGTAAACGGTTACGCCGATTTCGCCCGTTTCGTCGAGCAGGCCGCCGCCGCCCAGGCGCTGGCCTGGCGTGGCATGGAACGTGTTGCCGACCTGCATCTGCAGGCCATCGAAGGGCACGCCAGGGCCGCGACCGGCCTGATGGCCGATGCCATGCTCGCTCCCGACGCCGATGCCCTCCGTGCCGTACTGGCACGGGGCGAGCACTTGCAGCGCGAGGGTGTGGAGCGGGCCACGACGGCCGCCGGGGACATACTCGATGTGGCTGTTCAGACGGCCACGTCGCTCGGCGCGCTGGTGGTCCGGCCCGCCAGGGCCTGAACCTCCGTCGCGATGGTGCTCCGACGACGCGACGTCCTGTCGCGCCGGCGAGTGGTAGCGCCCTTTCCTCGCTTGTCCAGTCGTTTACGCCGCTGGTATACTTTTCCGGATTACACCGTGGCCCGTTGAACCAGTTGGTGCCGCCTAGCGCGTAACCACGGGAGCCTCGCGTTGCTAAACAGTCTTGCTGCCGGTCGTCATCTAGCCCTGCGCGTTGTCATCGCGCAGCTGGTGGTGGCCGTTGTCGTAGGGCTCGCTTTCACCCTGCAGGGGCGGTCGGCCGGTCTGGCCGCTTTCGGGGGCACCCTGATCGTCGCCATCGGTACCGCGCTGCTTGCCGCGCGAGCCTTCGGTGCGCTGGGTGGAGCGGGAGCAACGTTCATGCGGTTCCTGGTGGGCATGGTCCTTCGATGGGTTGTGCTCATCGGTGGACTGCTGCTCATTCTGGTTCAGTGGAAGCTGCCACCCTTACCCGCTTTGGTGGGATTGGTGGCCGGCTACGCGGTCAACGTATTTGCATTCAGATTCAAGGGTTGAGGCATGGCGAGCGAACCGCAAGGCGGTCTGACCGAATACATCCAGCACCACCTGAACCACATGACGGTGAATTTCAGCACCGATCATTTCTGGTTCTGGAACCTGCGTGCCGACTCCATCATCATCTCGTTCGCGCTGGGTGCGATCTTCTGCCTGTGGTTTTGGCTGTTCGCGCGCAAGGCGACCTCGGGCGTGCCCTCCAAGGGGCAGGCCCTGGTCGAGATCATCATCGAGTTCGTGGATACGCAGGTGAAGGACACCTTCCACGGTGACCGTCGCACGGTGACGCCGCTGGCGTTGTCCATCTTCATGTGGGTGTTCCTGATGAACGCCATGGACTTGCTGCCGGTCGACCTGTTCGGGTGGATCGTCCAGACGGTCTCGGGCAAGGAAGTGGCCCATCACACCTACGGCCGCATCGTGCCCACCGCCGACATCAACACCACCGTGGGCCTGTCGGTCGCCGTGCTGCTGATCGTCATCGGCCACGGTATCAAGGCCAAGGGCGGCTTCGGCTTCACCAAGGAGCTGTTCACTGCCCCGTTCCACGCGCATAGCCCGGTCGCCAAGATCGTGCTGGCGATTCCGAACTTCCTTCTCAACGTCGTCGAAACCCTGTCGAAGCCCGTGTCGCTCGCAATGCGACTGTTCGGCAACATGTACGGCGGCGAACTGGTGTTCATGCTGATTGCCGGTCTGATGGTGAGCTGGATCAGCTTCGTGCCTGGCGTCGTGTTCAACACGGCGTGGGCGATCTTCCACATCCTGATCATCGCCCTGCAGGCGTTCATCTTCATGATGCTGACGATCGTCTACATCGCCACGGCCCGGGAACACCACTAACTCACCGCACCGACGTCCGAATCTAGTTTCCGTTTCAGTCCTTTCGTTATCCACCTTTCGCTATTCGCATATCCCAGGAGACCATCATGGAACTCACCGCTCTCTTCGCGCACGTCCAGGGCATGACCGCCATCGCCATCGGCGTGATCATCGGCCTCGGCGCGCTCGGCGCCTGTCTCGGCATCGCCATCATGGGCTCGAAGTTCCTCGAGTCGGCCGCTCGCCAGCCGGAACTGGTCCCGCTGCTCCAGGGCCGCATGTTCCTGCTCGCCGGCCTGATCGACGCGGCGTTCATCATCGGCCTCGCCGTCGCCCTGCTCTTCGCGTTCTCGAACCCGCTGATCGGCGTTCTGCGCACCGCCGCCGGCGGCTAAGCGTTTCGCCCGTTTCGTCGCCGTGACGCATTCCGTCACGGCGACGCGTCAGTAACAAGCGTTCGGAGTCTTCGGAGAGATCATGGAAATTAACATGACCTTCCTGGGCCAGATGATCTCTTTTGCGATCCTGGTCTGGTTCACCACCAAGTTCATCTGGCCCCAGCTCAACGGTGCCATCGAAGAGCGTCAGAAAAAGGTGGCCGATGGCCTGGCCGCCGCCGAGCGCGCGCGCGCCGAGCTCAAGGACGCCGACGCCAAGGTCGCCTCCGAGATCAAGCAGGCCCGCCAGCAGTCCACCGACATCATCGACAAGGCGCAGGCCCAGGCCAACGCCATCATCGAGAAGGCCCGCGTGGAAGCCACCGATGAGATCAACCGTCTGAAGGCGCAGGCCCAGGACGAGATCGCCTCGATGGCCCAGCGTGCCCGTGAGCAGCTGCGCGAGCAGGTCGGCAAGCTTGCCGTCCAGGGCGCGGAGAAGATCGTCCAGCGTGAAATCGATCCGGCGGCCCACAAGGCGCTGCTCGACCAGCTCGCTGCCGAGATCTGATCATGGCCCAGGCGCGCACCCTCGCCCGTCCCTACGCGCGCGCTGCCTTCGAGGTAGCGCACGCGTCGGGTGCGCTCGCCGACTGGTCGGCGGCGCTGAATTTCGCCGCCGCGGTCGCGGTCGACCCGCAGGTCGCCGGCCTTGGCAACGATCCGCGCGTGCTGCCGACGCAGCTCGTCGCGATCCACCTCCCGCAAGGCATGGCTGCCGATGCGCCGTTCGCCCGTTTCCTCGAGGAACTGGCGGAAAACGGCCGCATGGTGCTCCTGCCGGAAATCGCCGCGCTCTACGACCAGTACAAGCTGGAGTCCGAGTCGACCCTGAAGGTCAAGGTCACGAGCGCACTGGATCTCGACGCGTCGCAGACGGAAACGCTGCGTGCATCGCTGAAGCGCCGCTTCAAGCGCGAGATCGAACTGGATACGCACGTCGATGCGACGTTGCTCGGCGGTGTCGTCATCGACACAGGCGAGCAGGTCATCGACGGTTCGGCGCGAGGCCGCCTGCAACGGCTGGCCAGCGCGCTGACGCACTGATACGAGATTCTCATACCACCGGGTGCCGTGAGAGCGGCGCAACCCAAGGAACCGACCATGTCCAGCACCACTCTGAACCCGTCCGAGATCAGTGAGCTGATCAAGACCCGCATCGAGCAGTTCAAGCTCGGCGCCGAGGCACGCAACGAAGGCACGATCATCAGCGTGTCCGACGGCATCGTGCGCATCCACGGCCTGGCCGACGTAATGCAGGGCGAAATGATCGAGCTGCCGAACGACACCTACGCTCTCGCGCTGAACCTCGAGCGCGACTCGGTCGGCGCCGTGGTGCTGGGCGAGTACCAGCACCTGCGCGAAGGCGACTCCGCCAAGACCACCGGCCGCATTCTCGAAGTGCCGGTCGGCCCGGGCCTGCTCGGCCGCGTCGTCGACGCGCTGGGCAACCCCATCGACGGCAAGGGCCCGATCGACGCCGTGGGCACCAGTCCGGTCGAGAAGGTCGCGCCGGGCGTGATCTGGCGCCAGTCGGTCGACGAGCCGATGCAGACCGGCTACAAGTCCATCGACTCGATGATCCCGATCGGCCGTGGCCAGCGCGAGCTGATCATCGGCGACCGCCAGACGGGCAAGACCGCCGTCGCCATCGACGCGATCATCAACCAGAAGCACTCGGGCATTAAGTGCATCTACGTGGCCATCGGCCAGAAGCGCAGCTCGATCGCCAACGTCGTGCGCAAGCTCGAAGAGAACGGCGCGCTGGCCAACACCATCGTGGTCGTCGCTTCGGCCTCCGAAGCCGCCGCCCTGCAGTACGTCGCGCCGTATTCCGGCTGCGCCATGGGCGAGTACTTCCGTGACCGCGGTGAAGACGCGCTCATCGTGTACGACGATCTCTCCAAGCAGGCCGTGGCCTACCGTCAGATCTCGCTGCTGCTGAAGCGTCCGCCGGGCCGCGAAGCCTACCCGGGCGACGTGTTCTATCTCCACTCGCGTCTGCTTGAGCGCGCCTCGCGCGTCAGCGCCGAGTACGTCGAGAAGATGACCAACGGCGAAGTGAAGGGCAAGACCGGTTCGCTCACCGCGCTGCCGATCATCGAAACCCAGGCCGGCGACGTTTCCGCCTTCGTTCCGACCAACGTGATCTCGATCACCGACGGCCAGATCTTCCTGGAAACCGATCTGTTCAACGCCGGTATCCGTCCGCCCGTCAACGCCGGTATCTCGGTGTCGCGCGTCGGTGGTGCCGCCCAGACCAAGATCATCAAGAAGCTCTCCGGCGGCGTGAAGCTCGCCCTCGCCCAGTACCGTGAGCTGGCTGCGTTCGCGCAGTTCGCTTCGGACCTCGATGCCGCCACCCGCGCCCAGCTCGACCGTGGCCAGCGCGTCACCGAGCTGATGAAGCAGGCGCAGTACTCGCCGCTGTCGATCGCCGAGCTTGGCGTGTCGGTCTATGCGGCCGAGAAGGGCTACCTCGACGACCTGCCGGTCAACAAGGTGCTTGCCTTCGAGAAGGGCCTGCATGCCTTCTTCCGCCAGAACCACGGCGAGCTGATGTCGAAGATCGACAAGACCGGCGATTGGGACAAGGACATCGAGGCGACCTTCAAGTCGGCTGCCGACGAGTTCAAGAAGACCGGTAGCTGGTAAGTAGCGACACCCACGCGAGGCGGCGTCGCCGCCTCGCTGCGTCACCCTTTACAGACGAGTAAGCCATGGCAAGCGGCCGCGAAATCAAAACCAAGATCAAGAGCACGCAGAACATGCGCAAGGTGACGCGTGCGCTCGAAATGGTCTCGGCGTCGAAGATCCGCAAGGCGCAGGACCTCATGAAGGCCTCGCGTCCCTATGCGCGCCTCATGCGCAAGGTCATCGCGCACGTCGCCCAGGCCAGCACGGACTTCGTGCATCCGTTCCTCACCGAGCGCGAGAACGTGGCACGCGTCGGCTTCATCGTGGTGTCGACGGACCGCGGCCTCGCCGGCGGCCTCAACTCCAACCTGTTCCGCCGCACGCTGGCTTCGATCCGCGAATGGCAGGGCAAGGGTGCCGAGATCGACGTGGTGGCGGTCGGCCAGAAGGCCGTGCAGTTCTTCCGTCGCATCAAGGGCGTGAACCTCATCGGTTCGGCCACGCACCTGGGCGAGAAGCCGAAGCTCGAAGACCTGATCGGCGTGATCAAGGTGGTCCTCGATGCCTACGCCGACAACAAGCTCGATCGCGTGTTCCTGGTCTACAACGACTTCGTGAACACCATCGTGCAGAAGCCGGTCATCGAAGCCCTGCTGCCGGTGTCGCTGGTGGCCAGCGAGCTGGAAGGCGCGGAAGGCAAGGCGTCCGAAGGCGTGAAGGTCGAGCAGACCCACGACTGGGACTACATCTACGAACCCGATGCGCGCACGGTGCTCGAGCACCTGATGACGCGGTACATCGAGTCCGTGGTGTACCAGGCCGCGCTGGAGAACCTCGCCAGCGAACACGCCGCACGCATGGTCGCCATGAAGGCCGCGTCGGACAACGCCAGCAAGGTCATCGGCGAACTGACGCTCGTCTACAACAAGGCTCGTCAGGCCGCGATCACCCAGGAAATCTCGGAAATCGTCGGCGCCGCCGCCGCAGTCTGACCGAAAAAAATACGCGATGGCGACGCATCACGCGGCGCCTCACCAGAACCTTACGAAGATTCATCCGGAGCATTCCATGAGCCAGGGCAAAGTTGTTCAGATCATCGGCGCGGTCGTCGACGTCGAATTCCCGCGCGATCAGGTGCCGCAGGTTTACGACGCACTGAAGATCGACGGCACCGAGATCACCCTCGAAGTGCAGCAGCAGCTCGGTGACGGCATCGTGCGCGCCATCGCGCTCGGCTCCACCGACGGCCTGCGCCGCAACCTCATCGCTCGCAACACCGGCGAAGGCATCAAGGTGCCGGTCGGCGGCGCCACGCTCGGCCGCATCATGGACGTGCTCGGCAACCCGATCGACGAAGCCGGCCCGATCGGCGAGAAGGAACAGTGGGTCATCCATCGCGAAGCCCCGTCCTACGACGAGCAGGCCACCGCGAACGAACTGCTGGAAACCGGCATCAAGGTCATCGATCTGATGTGCCCGTTCGCGAAGGGCGGCAAGGTCGGCCTGTTCGGCGGCGCCGGCGTGGGCAAGACCGTCAACATGATGGAGCTCATCAACAACATCGCCAAGGCGCACTCGGGTCTGTCCGTGTTCGCCGGCGTGGGTGAGCGTACGCGTGAAGGTAACGACTTCTATCACGAGATGAAGGACTCCAACGTCCTCGACAAGGTCGCGATGGTCTACGGCCAGATGAACGAGCCGCCGGGCAACCGCCTGCGCGTCGCGCTGACCGGCCTCACCATGGCGGAGTACTTCCGCGACGAGAAGGATGCCTCGGGCAAGGGTAAGGACGTCCTGCTCTTCGTCGACAACATCTACCGCTACACGCTGGCCGGTACGGAAGTGTCCGCGCTGCTCGGCCGTATGCCGTCGGCCGTGGGCTATCAGCCGACCCTCGCCGAGGAAATGGGCGTCCTGCAGGAGCGCATCACCTCGACCAAGACCGGTTCGATCACCTCGATCCAGGCCGTCTACGTGCCCGCGGACGATCTTACCGATCCGTCGCCGGCCACCACCTTCGCGCATCTCGACGCGACCGTGACCCTGAGCCGCGACATCGCTTCGCTGGGTATCTACCCGGCCGTGGATCCGCTGGCCTCCAGCAGCCGCCAGCTCGACGCCTCGGTGATCGGCCAGGAACACTACGACATCGCTCGTCGCGTCCAGGGCACCCTGCAGCGCTACAAGGAGCTGAAGGACATCATCGCGATCCTGGGCATGGACGAACTGTCGCCGGAAGACAAGGCCTCGGTGTCGCGCGCCCGCAAGATCGAGCGCTTCTTCTCGCAGCCGTTCCACGTGGCCGAAGTGTTCACCGGCTCGCCGGGCAAGTACGTGCCGCTGAAGGAAACCATCCGCGGCTTCAAGATGATTCTCGACGGCGATCTCGACTACCTGCCGGAGCAGGCCTTCTACATGGTCGGCAGCATCGACGAAGCCATCAAGAAGGGTGAGGACATGGGTGCGAAGAAGGCCGCGTAAGCGCCTTCTCCCTTCCTATTCTCCACTGACGGAATCCAGCCCATGACCCATACCATCCGCGTCGACATCGTCAGCGCCGAAGCCGAGATCTTCTCCGGCGAAGCCACGCTCGTGGTCGCCACCGGTGAGCTTGGCGAGCTGGGCATCGCGCCGCGTCACGCGCCGCTGATCACCCGCCTGAAGCCGGGCCACGTGGACGTGGTCGGCAGCAACGGCGAGCGTCAGCAGTTCTATGTCTCCGGCGGCATCCTTGAGGTGCAGCCGCAGGTGGTCACGATCCTCGCCGATACGGCAGCCCGCGCGGCCGACCTCGACGAGGCTGCGGCCCTGAAGGCGAAGGACGAAGCCGAGGCCGCCCTGGCCAACCGCGGCGAACAGCTCGACGTCGCCGAGGCCCAGGCCAAGCTGGCCGAAGCCCTCGCCCAGCTCCAGGCTCTGGAGCGCATGCGAAAGACGCTCAAGCACTGATGTCCCGAAAAACCCCGCCTCGGCGGGGTTTTTTTAGGCGATCGGCGGGGCCCTCAAACCGAGATGCCGCCAAGCCGTCGTTCCTGCGAACGCAGGAACCCAGCGCGGAGCGATCGGTTTTCGCGAGGCAGCCTCCTACGCCAAGGCCGATGCGAGGCCTTTGCAGGGCGGGCAAACCGATGCGCTGGGTTCCTGTTTTCACAGGAATGACGGGTCTTCGCCCATCGGTGGGTATGGGCGGGCCACGCGTTGCGCTCCTTCATCTTCCGACGACCCCCGCGGCGCCAGACTGACGCCATGCACGTTCGTTACCGCCGCAGCCTCTGGATCGTCGCCGCCGTCGCCATCGTTCTTCTGGTGGCGCGTCTGGCCTTGCCTTCCATCGTGCTGGGTCAGCTCAACAAGCGGTTGGCCCACATGGGCTCGTACGCCGGCCATATCGACGACATCGACATCCACCTCTGGCGCGGTGCGTACACGATCAACGCCATGAAGATCGTCAAGGTCGACGGCAAGGTGCCGGTGCCGCTGTTCGAGGGGCGGCGCGTCGAAATTGCCCTGAGCTGGCGTGCACTCGCGAAGGGCCATCTTCGCGGCAAGGTCGAGTTCTTCGACCCGGTGGTCAACTTCGTGGATGGTCGCGGTGAAGGCGATACGCAGACGGGTAAGGGCGTCGACTGGCGCGAGGAACTTCGCGCCATCGTGCCCACGCGCATCGACGAGCTCAACGTCTACAACGGTACGGTGACCTTCAACAACTTCGTCTCCAGCCCCAAGGTGGATCTGAAGATGACCTCGGTCGAGGCCCAGGTCAGCAACCTCACCAATGTGCAGGGCGAGGGCGGTTCACGCGTGGCGCACCTGCATGCTACGGCGAAGGTGCTCGGTGACGCGCCCCTGGAGGCCACGGCGGAATTCGATCCGTTGGAGAAAACCGGTGACTTCCACTATCAGCTCATGGTCAAGAACATCAAGCTGGTGAAGGCCAATGAGCTGGTGCGCGCCTATACCGGCCTCGACTTCGCCGGGGGCGAAGGGGACTTCGTCATGGAGTTGCAGGCCCATGACCGACATCTCGACGGCTATGCCAAACCGCTGTTCCGGGGCCTGAAGATCTTCAGCTGGAAGCAGGACGTGGAGCAGGAGAAGAAGGGGCCCCTGAAGCTCGCCTACGAGGCCGTCGCCGAAGGCGTTACCAAGGTGTTCAAGAACCAGTCCAAGGACCAGTTCGCCACCCGCGTTCCCATTTCCGGCACGATCGACGACCGCAGTGTCTCGACCTTGCAGGCCATCGTCGGCATTCTGCGCAATGCCTTCGTCCAGGCCTACAAGCCCAACCTCGAACACCTCACGGAACGCCCCAAGGACGAATGACCGGCCGCCCGGCCGACTTGGCAGGGACGGACAAACGCGCGACAGTTCGCGTCACGTTTTCCATGGCATGCCTCATCCATGACCGCAGAACCGCTCCACGTCCTCATCCTCGCCGCCGGCGAGGGCAAGCGCATGAAATCCGCCTACGCCAAGGTGCTCATGCCCCTGGCCGGCCGGCCATTGCTGGCTCACGTCATCGAGGCCGCGCGCAGTCTCGATCCGGCAGGTGTCCACGTCGTGTACGGCCATAACGGCCAGCAGGTGCGTGACGCCTTCGCCGCCGACACGTCGCTGGGCTGGATCGAGCAGACCGAGCGGCTGGGCACGGGGCACGCCGTCCGCACCGCCCTGGAACACCTCCAGGACAAGGGGCAGCTCGAAGGTCGCGTGCTGGTGCTCTATGGGGACGTTCCGCTGATCCGGGCTGAAACGCTGGAGCGCATGGTCAACACGGGCGACGCCCTGGCGATGCTGGCGACCCGTGTCGATGATCCGCGGGGTTATGGCCGTGTCGTTCTCGACGCGGCAGGCAAGGTTCAGCGGATCGTTGAGGAAAAGGACGCCAGCGCCGCGGAGCGGGGTATCGATCTCATCAACACGGGCATCGTCGCCGGTGGCGCCGACGCCTTGCTGGCATGGACGCAGCGACTGACCAACGGTAACGCCCAAGGCGAGTACTACCTCACCGACATCTTCGGCATGGCGGCGGATGAAGGTGCGCCGGCGGCTTGCGTCGATTGCGATGCGACCGAATCCACGGGCGCGAACGATCCCTGGCAGCTTGCCGAGCTGGAAGCCCTGCATCGCCGTCGCATGGCGCGTGAACTCGCGCTGGCGGGCGTCCGTATGGCCGATCCCCTGCGCCTGGACGTGCGCGGCAAGGTCAATGCCGGGCGCGATGTCGAACTCGATATCGATGTAATCCTCGAAGGCGACGTGACCCTGGGCGATGGCGTGCGTATCGGGCCGTTCACGCGCGTGCGCCATGCTTCGCTCGCCGCCGGTACCGTGGTGCTCGCGCATTGCGATCTCGATGGCGTGGTGACGCATGGTCCGTGCACCATCGGTCCGTTCGCACGGCTGCGTCCGGGTACCGACCTCGCAGCGGGCGTGCACATCGGCAACTTCGTGGAAACGAAGAACGCCCGCATCGCCGAAGGTTCCAAGGCCAATCACCTGAGCTACCTCGGCGATACCGTAATCGGCAGCAAGACGAACATCGGCGCCGGCACAATCACCTGCAACTACGATGGCGTGAACAAGAGTCGCACGACGATCGGCGACAACGTCTTCGTGGGCTCCAACAGTGCGCTCGTGGCGCCCGTTACGCTGCACGACGGTGCGACGATCGGTGCGGGCTCGGTGATCACGAAGGATGCGCCGGAAGGCAAGCTCACGCTCACCCGTGCGCCCCAGGCGACCATCGCCGAATGGCGGCGGCCCACGAAAAAATCCTGAGCTCGATCGGCATTCCGGGTCAGCGGTACCGCCATCCGTCGATCTCGACGAGTAATTCCGCACGACATATGTCGCCATGGACGGCCAGTACGGGCGTGTCGGGCCAGCGACGGGTAACGAACGTGCGCACGGCGTTCGCATGCGCGGGATCTCTCACATACGCCTTCAGCGGTGCGTTGTGTCCGAAACCGGCCGGTAGCTCGCCGGCTTCGACCAACGCATCGAGATTGCGCGCCGTCTCGTCGAGTTGGGCATCGAGGTCTCCCGCGTGCGCGGACGCATGGCCGACCACGGCGGCCGTGCCCGAGATCGCCAGCACATCGTCGTCAGGCAGGCGCGTGGCGCGCGCGAAGCTGGGTGGCGTACGCCCGTACTGGCGGGGATAGCGCCAAGCGCTCACCTGGCGTGGGTTCTCGACCCGCGTGCCGGGGCGGTCGGTGGCGAGCAGGTAGACCTGGAGCAGGCCGGAATCGCCATGGTGGCCGATGGCGGTCGCGGCGGGAAACCCCTGGGCGAACACCTCGCCCATGCCACGGATGCGGCCCGTGCAGAAATGCTTGTAGCGCTCGTCATCGCCGTCGCCGCGGTTGATGGCGCCGAGGTAGTTCCATATCCGCTGGACGTGCCGCTCCTCGGCATCCGCCACGAAACGCGAAAGGCATCCGTAGGCATGCTCGGCGGCCTCTTCCGGGCCGCCATGGGCCGCTTCGTGGACCTCGATCGCGGCAAACAGCCAGCCGCCGCCACGCGACCAGCGCAGCGCCCCGTCATGGCCGTGGACCACGTCGCCATCCACTTGCCAGACCTCGTCGAGCGCATCACCCAGCAGCGGCAACGGCACGTGCAGGACGCGGGCATCGTCGGGCGAGGGCTGGGTGTCGAAGCGGAAGCACGCCAGCGTACGGCCGCAGAGATCCCCATCGCGCGGTCGATAATCCACCCGGGGGGCGGCACGGCGGAGGGACGGCGCATCGTCGCGCATTTCACGGCCTGGGGGCATCGCGAGGTCCATGGCGGGAGTGCCGTCATGATAGCGTTCCCGTGTAGGCGGACGCCGTGAAGACGCGTAGGGCCTTCACGTCGCTGAACCCTTACAGATCAGGCGTAAAGGGGGGCTATGTTACACTCCGCGGCCGCTGCCATCCGGGGGGAGGCAGGCATATCCGGGAACCTGGAAATACCGATGGCAACGCAAACCGCAGCACAACACGAACTCGCCGAACTGATCGTCACCAGCCTGAACCTCGAATCCGTCCAGCCTGCCGAGATCGATCCCGATGCGCCGCTTTTTGGTGGCGACCTGGGCCTCGACTCGATCGATGCGCTGGAAATCGCGCTCGCCGTGTCCAAGCGCTATGGCTTCCAGCTGAAGTCGGACAACCCGGACAACCGCACGATCTTCACGAGCCTTCGTTCGCTGTCCGATCACGTCGAGCAGCATCGCGCAGCGGCCTGACCGCCGTTCAGGCCCTACTCGGCCCGGGCATGGTTCGCTAGTGGCGACCATCCCGAAACGCCTACCGCCGGAAGCCTCGCCGATGACCGACACCGCGTCCTTCGTCCGCCCGCTGCGTTTCGACGCCAACCATCCCAGCTTTGCCGGACACTTTCCCGGTCGGCCGATCGTGGCAGGCGTCCTGATGCTGGAGCAGGCCGCAGAGGCCCTTCGCACATGGCGCGGCCTGGGCGTGCGGCAGGTGATCGATGCGAAATTCCTTGCGCCCCTGCTGCCCGACGAGGACGCCCGCGTGGAACTCGATGCGCTTGGGGGGCGTCGCTACCGCTTCGTGGTCCGTCGCGATGACGACGTGCTGGTGAAGGGTACGCTGGAGGCCTCCGAGTGAGTCACTGGCAACAACGTGAAGGTGGCGGCCGTTTCGCCATCTGGCTGATCCGCACGATCGCCCTGCGTATCGGTCGCAAGCCGACGCGCATTCTGCTGTATCCGATCACGCTGTACTTTTTCCTGCGCCGTGCCAACGAGCGACTGGCGTCGCGTCTTTATCTCGAGCGCGTGCTCGGCCGGCCGGTCACGCATCGCGATATCTTCCATCACATCCACCTGTTCGCCGCGACGCTGCTCGACCGCCTGTTCTTCCTGGCGCGCGGCGAACGCGATTTCCGCGTCGAGGTAGAAGGCCTCGCCGAACTGGACGAGCGCCTTCGCGCAGGTCGCGGCGTATTCCTGATCGGTTCCCACCAGGGCAGTTTCGAAGCCTTGCGTGCGCTCGGCGCGCGCTGTCCCGACGTGCCGCTGCGCGTGGTGCTCGACAAGCAGAAGACGCCCGCGCTTACCGCCGTGCTGGAGGCCCTGGCGCCGGACGTGGGCGCCGCGGTGATCGACGCCTCGCTGGGCGGCACCTCCGTGGCCCTGGCGATGGCCGAAAGCGCCGCCAATGGCGCCATGCTGGCCCTGCTCGCCGATCGCGGGCACCAGGGCGAGGCGTCGCGCATCGTGCCCTTTCTGGGTTCACCGGCACCGTTTCCGGTGGGGCCGTGGCTGCTGGCCTCCGCGCTGAAGATTCCGGTGATGCTGTGCATGGGCATCTACCTGGGTGGTGACCGTTACCGGCTCATCTTCGAACCCTTCGCGGAAAGCATCGACATCCCTCGTGCCGGTCGTGCCGCGGCCCTCGACGACATCGTCGGCCAGTATGCGTCGCGCATCGAGCACTACTGTCGCGCCTATCCCTTCAACTGGTTCAATTTCTATGACTTCTGGCAAGAAACGGTTCCTGCTGACGAGCCTGCTGCTGCTTCCACTGGCCTGCCTCGCCGCTCCGACGCCTGACAACACCGATGCGAGGGCGTTGGTCGCTTCGCTCAAGCGTCCGGCGCCTGCACGTACGCCGTTCGCCGAGGCCCGCTTCATGAAGGTGCTCGACAAGCCATTGGTTGTTTCCGGCGAACTGTCGTGGCTTGGTGGCGATCGACTCGAACGGCGCGTGGACAAGCCGGCGAAGGAAGTCTCCACTATCGCCGATGGTGAGGTAACGCAGGAGCGTGATGGTCGCAAGCCGCGTACGTTCTCGCTCAAGCGCGCCCCGCAGTTGAAGATCCTGCTCGATAGCTTCGTGGCCTTGCTTGGCGGTGATGCCTCGCGCCTGGACGACTCCTTCGATGTGCATCTGGGCCGCGACGCGGATCGCTGGGCACTCACCCTGACGCCACGTGATGCCCGCCTGGTGAAGCAGATTGCCTCCATCCAGGTCTACGGCAGCGGTAACCAGCCGCGCTGCATGCGCATGAACGAGGCCGATGGCGACACGTCTATCGACATGCTCGGCGAGCTGGCCACGCACATGCCGGCCGAGCCGAAGCTCGAGGCGGTGATCGCGCAGTGCGGCGGCGCGATGTGAGCCGGGCACGCCTGGGGCTCCTTGTCCTGTGGTTGCTGGCGCTGGGCTTGCTTGGCTGGCTCGCGTCGCAGCATCTGAAGATCGGTACCGACCTACGCAGCTTCATGCCGGCGCCGACCACACCGGACCAGAAGCTACTGATGGAACAGGTCGGTGAAGGTCCGGGCTCGCGCCTGCTGTTGCTCGCCATCGAGGGTGGCGACGATGCGCGAAAGGCCGCCTGGAGTCGCGGACTTGCCACGGCGTTGCGCAAGGATCCGGCATTCACCCAGGTGGTGAATGGCGATTTCGACATGGCCGCGCTTGACGAACGCCTGCTGCCATACCGTTACCTGTTGTCGCCCACGCTGGATACGCAGCCGCTGGACAAGGACTACCTGGCTGATGAATTACAGCAGCGTCTGGACGATCTCGGTTCACCTGCCGCTAGTTTGCTGAAAGGGCTGTTGCCCCGCGATCCGACTCTCGAAGTGCTGAAGATCGCCGAACGCTGGACGCCGGCGCATTCACCGGATGTGCGCGAGGGCGTGTGGTTTTCCTCGAAGGGCGAGGCATTGCTGCTCGCGCAGACACGTGGTGCGGGCTTCGATCCGGGCGCCCAGGGCGAAGCCATCGACCACATCCGTGCGGCGCTCACCGCGCTGCCGGATGGCAAGGATGCGCGGCTGACGATCAGCGGTCCCGGCTATTTCACCGTGATGGTGAACGCGCAGACGCGCGACGAAGCCGACTGGATCGGACGTGTCTCCACCGTCGGTTTCATCGTGCTCATGCTGCTGGCGTACCGCAGCGTGCGCAGCTTGCTGCTCGGCGCGCTGCCGGTGGCGACCGGCGCGCTTGCCGGTATCGCGGCGTTGATGGCCATGTTCCCGGAAGTGCACGGCATCACGCTCGCCTTCGGCTTCACCTTGCTTGGCGTGGCGCAGGAGTACCCGATCCGCCTGCTCAGCCATCGTCGCGCAGGCGAATCCGCCGTGGCGAGCGTGCGCGGCCTCTGGCCGCTGCTGCTGACCGCGATCGCGTCAGCGTGCATCGCCTACCTCGCGTTCTACGTCTCCGGTGTCGGTGGCCTGAAGCAGCTCGCGGTGTTCACGATCAGCGGCCTGTTGGCCGCCGGTTTCTCCACGCGCTACCTGCTGCCTTACCTGTTGCCCGAACAGGCGCGCGACGTGGCGGATACGCCGGGGCTCGCGCGCTTCCGCGCATGGCTCGACGGCCTGCCGCGTCCGCGCTGGCTGCCGGTGCCCGTGGTGCTCGCCGTGCTGGCGATGCTGTGCTTCGCTCCCGGTCCGTTCTGGCAGAACGATCTCTCGGCATTGACGCCGCTGCCGCGCGACCTGCTCATGACCGATGCGCGCCTGCGCGGCGAACTGGGTGCGCCGGACGTGCGTTACCTGCTCATCGTGCAGGCGAAGGATGCCGATGCCGTGCTCAGCGCGTCGCGCAAGCTGGAGCCGGCGATGCACGCGCTGGTGAAGCTCGAAGCGCTGGATGGCTACGAGTTGCCATCGGTCTACCTGCCCGACCTTGAGACCCAGCGGGCGCGACAGGCGAAACTGCCCGATCAGAAAACGCTGGATCGCGAACTGGCTTTGGCGTTGCACGGACTGCCGTTCCGGAAAGACCTGTTCGCCCCCTTCGTCGCCGACGTGGAGCAGGCGCGCACGCTACCGCCGCTCACGCCCGAAGCGTTCGAGCAATCGCCACTCGGCCAGCGTCTTGCCGCCATGCTGGTCCATCGTGGCGACCAGTGGGTCGGGTTGTCCACGTTGAGTGGCGTACGCGATCCACAGGCCATCGAGACCGCCCTGCACGATACGGGCGTCGACGCCCGCCTGCTCGACTTGAAGGATGCCTCGGAGTCGCTGGTGGCGGCCTATCGCACGCGCATCCTGCATGCGGTGCTGGCTGCGACGGCGCTGCTGTTCATCACGATCACGCTGGCGCTGCGCAGCATTCGTCGGGCATGGCACGTGCTGGCGCCGATGACGCTGGCGACCTTTCTCGTGCTTGGCGTGGAACGCCTGGCGGGTATTCCGATCTCGCTGTTCCACCTCGTGGCGTTGATCCTCGCCGCTGGCCTGGGCCTGCATTACGCGTTGTTCTTCGAGCGCGACACGGGCGATGCCGCTGAGCAGCGGCGCACCCTGCACGCCACCGTGGTCTGCGTGCTGTCCGCGTTGCTGGTGTTCGGCATGCTGGCGTGGTCGAGCATTCCCGTGCTGCGCGCGATCGGCCTCACCGTGGCGCTGGGCGTCGCCTTCCATTTCTGTCTTTCGATCCTGATGGCCCCGCATGTACGCGAAGACCGACTTCCTTGATCTCATCCCGCATGCGGGCGACATGTGCCTGCTGGACGGCGTGGACGCCGTCGACGGCGACACAATCCACGCCTGGAGCACCAGCCACGTCTCGCCCACGCATCCGCTGCGTGGCCCGGATGGACTGCATGCCGTGCACCTGGCCGAGTACGGCGCACAGGCCACGGCCGTGCATGGTGCGCTGAAGTCGAAAGCCGGCGGCACGGCGCCGCCGCGCCCCGGGATGCTGGTGAGCTTGCGTGGCGTGACCCTGGCCGTGGGTCGCATTGACGACCTGCCGGGCCGTATCGATGTACATGCGCAATGCCTGATGGCCGACGACAACGGTGCGCAGTACACCTTCCGTATTGAACACGACGGGCGCGAGATCGCCTCGGGGCGTGTTGCGGTGATCCATCCGCCGATGTGATCGGCGGCCCGGAGGGGCTGCGAGAAAGGGTGACTGATGAGGAGCCTGACCGACCCCTCCGGGCCGACTTGGCCAGTGTGTGGGAGCGCTGTCTCATTCTCTAAGACTTGTAGGAGCGCGCTTGCGCGCGATGGGTGCTCGCGTCGAATCCCATCGCGCGCAAGCGCGCTCCTACAAGTCAGGCTACGCGGGCGAAGAGTGCCGTGCGAGTACCTTCGATGCCCGTGAACCGCTCGGTGCCTTCCAGCAACGAGGGGTGATCCACCGCCGCGCGCTCGACGATGCTTGCGGCCAGCAAGCGCATCATGTGCACGTTGTTGCGCAGCCGCTCCGCCAGGGAGCTATCGTCGAGTTGGTCATGCAACGTGCGGTTCATGTCGGCGAACCAGGTGAGGTCGCGCTGGTCGAGCATGGTCTTGCGATTGCGCCGCTCGGACTGCGCGTGCCAGCGCTGGAAGAACACCTGCATCTCGCCATTCAACTCGGCCGCTGCCTGTAGGTCGTCGCCCATGCGAGTGATGAAGGCACTGTCGCCGAGACGGTTCTGGAACACGATCTGGCAAAGCACGCCCCAGTAGTAGGCATAGTCCCAGATCACCTTGATCGGCAGCACCTCGGGATCGCCGAACAGGTTGTACTGCCCCCGATACATGCACAGCGTGTTGTCGTAGAACGACATGAACAGACGCTCATAATGCCGCGTATGTGGCGCCAGCTTCGCGCCAGCAAGATCGTGCCCGATCAGCAGCGTGATATAGGTATTGGTGATCGCAATAAAGTCGCTGCCGGGCGAGTAGAACGGATCCAGGAAGGCACCGGCCTCGCCCGTAAGCGCCCAACGGTCTGCCGAGAACATGCGCGAGCAGCTGTAGGAGAAATTGCGGAAGAAAGCGAAGTCGAGCAGCTTGTCCGTGTGCTTGCCGATCTCGCGTGCCACGACGGGCTGGTGTTCACGTAACCAATCGAGCGCGAGATCGAAGGTCTTCATCTTATCCAGCGGATGCATGTCGGCATCGGCGACGATGCCCACCGAATGCGCCCCAGAAGACAATGGAATCAGCCACACCCAGTAACCGGGGCCGCAGAGATGGTTGGTGGAGCGCCAGCGTTCGGGTGGATCGCAGCGATCGAGCCATTCCGCGTCGTCGCACCAGCCGTCGATGGCCAAGCGCTCGCCGATGCGGAACCAGACGGCATTGGCGTGATGCCCGTTGTCGCGGGTGAGGTCGAGCTTGCGACGGATCATGCCCGCGCGGCCGGACGCGTCGAGCAACCAGCGTGCATGGAGGGTGTGGTCGCCAGCGGCGTCCGTGTAGCGCACGGTATGCGCGTTGTCACCGGCACCGATGTCGAAACCTCGCACCGTAGCGCCTTCACGAAAGTCGATGCCGCGTCGCCCGGCTTCCTCCCCCATGAAGTTCTCGAGGATGCCCCGATCCACCTGGTAGCTGGGCGTCGGCAGCACGGCGCTCACGCCCAGTTCCGTCACGTCCGCGAGGTCGTCGCGGCCTTCCGAGAAGAAGAAGCGGAAACCGAACTTGCGGATATGGTCCGCTTCCAGATGATGGCGAAGGCCTAGCGTATCGGCGAAATAGTGCGCGGCGATCTCCACCGTGGATTCGCCCACCTTGTGGGTGGCTTCGGGCAAGGGGCGCGTCTGGCGCTCCAGCACGACAATGCCGAGCTGTGGATGTGCCGCGCGTAGCTGCATGGCAAGGGACAGGCCGGCAAGCCCGCCGCCGAGGATGACGACATCGTGCTGCGTGCCTTGCTCCATAGCCTGTCCTCCTGGAAGGGTGTCAGTGCGCCGGTCGCAGCGCGCTTTCGTCGATGATGGTGGGCATGGCCCGTGAGCGCCGATAGCTGGCGAGGATATCGCCATAGTGGAACAGGCGGCCGATGGTGTACGTGGTGATCCGGGTCACATCGCGCACGGGCTGGAAATGGCTCAAGCGGAATTCTCCCTGGTAGCGGGAGGCGATGGGCACGGAGACCACGCCGATGCCACGCTCGCGGCAGGCGGTGATGAGCAGGGCCGCCTCGAACACGAAATGCTCCGCCGGCAGGTCCACGAGGTCGAGTGCCGCGCGTGGATAAAAGCGCTGGCCGCTCTGCGTGTCCGCGATGGGGCGGCCACATGCCCACGAGATGCCCCAGTCCGCCACGGCATTCGCACGGCGGCGTCCGCCGGGTTGTTGCTGGCGATCGATGAGGCGCGCGCCGATGACGATGCTGCCCGGATACCGGTCTGCGGCATCGAGAATGGCGGGTATGTCGGAGGCGAGATGCTGGCCGTCGCCGTCCATCGTCACCACGGCGTCGTAACCCGCGCGCAGCGCCTCGCGGAAACCGGAGCGCAAGGCTTCTCCCTTGCCGCGACGCTGGGGATGGCGAATCAGGGTGACGGGCAGGGCGGCGACGATATCCGGCGTGCGATCGCTGGAGCCGTCGTCCACCACGATCACGGACAGTCCCAGGGCGAGCGCATCGGCCACCACGCGCCCGATCGCCTTTTCCTCGTTGAGGCAGGGGATCAGCACGCAAGGGCGGCCGGCAATCGCGTTCATGTGGGATAGCCCAGGTCGATATGCAGATCGAGCTCGTGCGCGGCGGGAACACGCAGGGCAGTGGCATGGGTCTTTGCCAAGGCGGCCATCAGCGGCACGGCACGAGCGCTGGGATTGCTGGCGGCGAGTGCGTCCAGCCATGCGTGGCCGCTGGCTTCCGCACCGGTATTGCAGGGTTCGGGCGAGAGGTCCATGCGCGCGGCGGCGCCGTGCGCGTGCGGCGACAGCACGAAGGCGAGGGCGAACGCACCGGTGGTGCTGGTCATGCTGCCCAGTGGTCCCGTCCCGGCGATGTCGTAGCACGCGAGCAGGACGGGATGGTCGTCGGCCACGGCGAGTGTCGCCGCTTCGAGTAGCCCGGCACCGAAGGCGTATTCACCACCGGAGACGGCGCTCGACGAGGCATGGCAATGCGTCGCGATGGTCCAGTAGCCGGCGGGTGCGTTGTGCACGGAGTTGTGGAACTTGGTCGGCGAGAGTTCGCGCGGTGCGCTCGCCAGGGTTTCGCACATGTAGTCGGTGATGGCCTGGTCGCCATGGGCCGAGGAAAACACGCAAGGCAGCGTCGCCGCATCCAGTCCGCTCATGCGCACGGCCTGGCCGGCCGCCGTCGCGGCGAGTAGCACGCTTTCCGGTGCGCGACGACGTTCGTTGGGTGGAAGGATTTCCGCAGGGGGGCGTGTGGTCGCGCTCGGCTCTGCACCACGCGCGACGATGTCGCCGAAGGCATGCCAGTCGGCGGCCCCCGGTGCCCACAGTCCGATGCCCTGCACCCAGACGGTCAGCGCGGCGCTCATGCGGCACCTCCCTGCCGGGAGAACGCAAGGCAGGCGTTATTGCCGCCAAATCCGAACGAGTTGCTGAGGGCGATGCGAATGTCGGCACGCTCCGCGTGCCAGGCCATCTGCGCGCCGCAGTGCGGATCGGGTGTCGTTCCGCCAAGGTTGGCCGGCACCACGCCGTCGCGCATGGCGAGCAAGGTCATCACGGCCTCCAGGATGCCGGCTGCGCCGAGCGTGTGCCCGGTGAAACCCTTCGTGGAGCTGGCACGGGTGGTGTCGGGGAAGAAGCGTGTCACCAGCGCGGCCTCGACCTCGTCGTTCTTCTGGCTGGCCGTGCCGTGCAGGTTGATGTAGTCGACGTCGATCGCCTCGATGCCCGCGCGATCGAGCGTATCGCGCAAGGCCAGTTCGGCGCCGAGTCCTTCCGGATGCGGCGTGGACATGTGATGCGCGTCGCTGGCTTCGCCGTAGCCGATGAACAGCGGTGCGTCGTCGTCCTCTTGCGGACGTTCGATCAGCGCGAAACCCGCCGCCTCGCCGATGGAAATGCCATCACGCTCCGCGTCGAAGGGACGACAGGGTGACGGCGAGACCAGTTCCAGCGAGTTGAAGCCGAACAGCACGCTGTCGCACAAGGTGTCCGTACCGCCGACGATCGCCGCGTCCACCAGGCCGAGGCGGATCATCCGCTCCGCGTTGGCGAACACTTTCGCGCTCGACGAGCAGGCCGTGGCGACGGTGAGGCAGGGTCCTTCCAGGTCGAAGACGGTGGCGACGAAACCCGCGAGCGAATGCGGCGTGTGCAGGACAGGGCGATGCAGGTCGGCCGGCATGCGTCCATGGTCGAGCCGTCGATAGCCTTCCTCGGTGGCGCCAATGCTCGCCGTGGACGTACCGAGCAGCACGGCCACGCGCGAGGCGCCGTAGCGTGCGCGGGCATCGCGCACGGCATCCATGAAGCCATCCTGCCGGAGCGCCAGCCACGCGAGGCGGTTGTTGCGGCAGTCCCACTCGGCGAGCGGTCCGGGCAGTGCCACCTGCTCTACGCCATCGACGCGGCCGATCCAGCAGTCGAGCGGTGCGGAGCTGATGTCGTTGGGACGTAGCCCACCGCGGGACAGCGCCAGGGCCTCCGCGTGGGCGGCGAGTCCATGGCCGAGGGCGGAGGTGGCGGTGTAGGCGCGAACGGCCAGGGGAGACATGGGATGAGGCATGACCTGAGCCTAGCGTTTTTGACCTCCAGCGTCGCGTGAACGCCGTGCGCCGATTCAGCCATCGTCGGCTCCGGGTAGACTCCGCGTTTTCCCCCGGATGCGTCGCCCACGTATGTCCACCGGCCTGCTAAAGCCCCTGCGCCGTGGCGTGTGGCGGTACCTGAGCGATCGCGACATCCTCGTCGCAGCCCTGGTCACCGCCGTGGGCTTTGTGGGTAGCCTGGGCCTGTTGTATGTCGCGCATTTCATCCGCGTCCTGAGGCTGGCGCGCCGTTCGCCGGTGACCGCCGGGCATCGCGGCACCTTCCTCGTGTTCGGCCGTCGTCTCGTGGACGACCGGCCGGAGAGGGATTTCCAGGCGCGGTTGCTACGGGCGCGCGCCAATGCCCTTGAAGGACGCGCCGACATCGTCATGCTGCTCGGCGGCATGAGCGGTGGCCATGTCAGCGAAGCGGAGGCCGGCCGGCGATGGCTGCTCGGGCAGGGGTGGCCGTCTGGCGTGCCACTGGCCTTGGAACAGGTGTCCATCGACTCGCTGGAAAACCTGCGCCATGCCCGCGAATTGTTGCGGGGGAGCGAGCGGGCACCGTTGCCGGCGGTATGGCTGGTTACCAGCCGCTATCACCTGGCCCGCTGCATGTACCTCGCCACGCGCCTAGGCTTCGACGCGTCGCCGCTGGGCGCCGAAGAAGTCATGCCATGGACGCGGCGCTATGTCGTGCGCATGGCGATGGAGGCGGGCTACCTGATGTGGATCGACACCGGCATGCGCTGGGCGTCGCTCACCGGCAACCGGCGCATGGCCGCGCGCATCGCCTGAGGCGTCACCCCTGCGCGGCCGCGTGTCGCAGCGGTGGGCGCGGGCACACTTGATAAGCTGCACACCTGCCAAGAGGATGCGGTCCCCATGTCCGAACAAGCCGATATTGCCGAAACCTTCCTGCGAGGTCTTCAGGACCGCATCTGTGCCGCCATCGAGGAGATCGACGGCAAGGCGCGTTTCCAGGAGGATGCCTGGACCCGTCCCGCCGGCGGCGGCGGACGCACCCGCGTGCTGCGCGACGGCGCGATCTTCGAGCAGGCGGGCGTGAACTTCTCACGGGTCTCCGGCACGCAGCTGCCGCCCAGTGCCACGGCGCACCGGCCGGACTTGGTGGGCGGCGGTTTCGTCGCTACCGGCGTATCGCTGGTGCTGCATCCGCGTAATCCGCATATCCCGACCACGCATGCGAACGTGCGGTACTTCGAAGCCTCGAAAGAGGGCGTCGAACCGGTGTGGTGGTTCGGTGGCGGTTTTGACCTGACGCCGTTCTATCCGGTGGACGAGGACGTGCGCCACTGGCACACGGTGGCGCGCGATCTGTGCGCGCCGTATGGCGCCGACGTTTACGACCGCTACAAGCGGTGGTGCGATGACTACTTCTTCATCAAGCACCGCAACGAGACGCGCGGCGTGGGCGGCCTGTTCTACGACGACCTCAACGAAGGCGGTTTCGACCGCTGCATGGATTTCACCCGCGACGTGGGGCAGGGCTTCCTCGATGCCTATCTGCCTATCGTGGAGCGTCGCAAGGACACCCCGTACGGTGAGCGCGAACGCGATTTTCAGTTGTACCGTCGCGGCCGCTACGTGGAGTTCAACCTGGTCTACGACCGCGGCACGCTATTCGGCCTGCAATCGGGCGGCCGTACCGAATCCATCCTGATGAGCCTGCCGCCGCAGGTGCGCTTCGAATACGCCTATGCGCCGGAGCAGGGGAGTGCCGAGGCGAAGCTTTACGATTATCTCAAGCCGCGGGATTGGCTCTGACCGGCTATCGCGCGCAAGCGCGCTCCTACAGGTAGGAGCGCGCTTGCGCGCGATCAGGCCTTACGGCGCGCTACCCGAAAACTTCTTCGCCGTCGCGCCCTGCACATTGCCGACCGATGCCGAATCGCTCACGAACAGGTCCACCGGGCGCTCGAAGGTGAGGTCGCCCTTCACCACGGCGTGCGGGCCGATCACGACCTTCGGGTTGCGATTCTCGTCGCGCCAGCCGTTGCCCTGCGGCTTCTTGTAGAGGATGCCGCCCTCAACCTTCGAGTTGCTGCCCACGGTCAGGTCCGCGTTGACCGTCTCGATGCCCTGGCCGACGTGGGCGTTGTCGAGTTCGATCTCGCCATTGACGTTGTACAGGCGGCCGCCGATATCGGCACCCTTGTCGAGATAGACGCGGCCATTCACGGACTTCACATCGCCGCTCACCTTGGCCTTCGCACCCAGGTTCACCGCGCCGTTGACGGTGTCCAGCTTGTCGGCCGAGGCCGAGTCGCCCAGCCTCACGGAGCCGTTCACGGTCTGCGCCTTCTGCACCACGGCGCGGTCGCCCACGCGGACGCTGCCGTTGACGGTGCTGACCTTGTCGACGTGTTCGCCGGCGGAGACTTCCACGGAGCCATTGACCTTGTTGTACGGGTCGGTGTCCTTGGCAATCACGCCTCCGGCGATGGTGAGGGCGACGAGGACGGAAAGCAGGGTACGGCGCATGGTGTGTTACTCCACGAGTGGTCTGGTAGGCCTAGGATGCGTCAGCCGGGCGCAAGGTTTAGCGTGACTTCCGGCAGGGTCCTGAAGTTGACGGCCCCCGGGTCACGGCCCACCATCGCCTTTTTCCCCTCGCAGCGTTGGACGCCATGTACAAGCTCGTCATGATCCGCCACGGCCAATCGGCCTGGAACCTCGAAAACCGCTTCAGCGGCTGGGCCGATGTCGACCTCAGCGAGCAGGGCGTCGCGGAGGCCCGCGAGGCGGGTCGCCTGCTCAAGGACGCCGGTTTCACCTTCGATCTGGCCCACACGTCCTACCTCAAGCGCGCCGTGCGCACCCTGTGGCACGTGCAGGACGCCATGGACCTGATGTGGATCCCGGTGGTCACCGACTGGCGTCTCAACGAGCGCCACTACGGCGCGCTGACCGGCCTCAACAAGGCCGAGACCGCCGCCAAGTACGGCGACGATCAGGTCAAGATCTGGCGCCGCAGCTACGACACCCCGCCGCCGGCCCTGAAGCCGGGCGAGATGTCCTTCGCCGACGACGCACGCTACGAGGGCATCGCCGACGTCCCCCTCACCGAGTGCCTGAAGGACACCGTGGCCCGCGTGCTGCCGTACTGGCACGAGGTGCTGGCCCCGGCGATCAAATCGGGCAAGAGCGTGCTGATGACCGCCCATGGCAATTCCATGCGCGCCCTGGTCAAGTTCTTCGACAACATCTCGGACGATGACATCGCCGAACTGAACATCCCCAACGGCATCCCCCTCGTCTACGAATTCGACGAGAACATGCACCCGGTGAAGCACTACTACCTGGGCGACGAGGCCGAGATCGCCGCCAAGATGGCTGCCGTGGCCAACCAGGGCAAGGCCAAGGCCTGATCCGACGTGGCGGGGTCTTCGGACCCCGCCTGACAGTCGTCACCCGCGATGGGTGGCGACTGGCCCTCGTGGGGGCGAGGGGCAATGGCTAATCTGTGTCCATCCGATCAACGCGAGAGCCACGCCATGCTTGCCCAGGTAGCCACGCAGTCCCCCGCCTCGCTGTTCACCCCCATCCTTATCGGCGGGTTGATCGCCTTTGGCATCTATCGCCGGGTGCGCGGCAGCTTCGGCCGCCAGCCGATCCGCACGAAGCGGATGACCGTCCGGGTGGCCTTGTTCGGCCTGGTGGCGCTGCTGATCCTGTCGTCGGGCCTGCAGGACATCCGCCTGGCGGAAGGTGGCTTCGGTGGCCTGGTGGTCGGCGCGGCGCTGGGTATCCTCGGCCTTCGCCTGACCCGCTTCGAGCTGGGAACCGGCGGACAGGATTGCTACATCCCCAATCCCTGGATCGGCGCGGCCCTGACGGCGCTGCTGCTGGGACGCCTGGCCTGGCGCTTCCTGGTGCTGGCGCCCATGTTCGGCGGCGCGGCCCTGCATCCGTAGACCCCGGCCCCGGGCAACAGCCCGCTGACCATGGTGATCGCGGGCCTGACCATCGGCTACTACATGGCTTACTACGCAGGCATCCAGATTCACCACCGCCGCTTCAAGCGAATGGGCCAGGCCGCCGCCTGAGGTCGCCCTGAAACGACGCCCTTCAGAGGGCGTCGTTATCCAGTTCGCCGGTGCGGATACGGATCACCTGGTCGAGCTGGCTCACGAAAATCTTGCCGTCGCCGATCTTGCCGGTACGGGCGGCCTGCTGGATGGCCTCGACCACGCGCTCGATCTGGTCGTCGGCCACCGCCACTTCCAGCTTGATCTTGGGCAGGAAGTCGACCACGTACTCGGCGCCTCGGTACAGCTCGGTATGGCCCTTCTGGCGGCCGAAGCCCTTCACTTCCGTCACGGTGACGCCTTGGACGCCCACGTCGGCGAGGGCCTCGCGGACGTCGTCCAGCTTGAACGGCTTGATGATGGCGACCACCAGCTTCATGTAAGGCTCCTTGGGGCGCAGGCGGGTGCCGGCGCGGGGATGGCCATTGTGCCATCCGGGCTGCCGGGCGTCTCCCGGAGGCGTTTGTAGGAAAAACCCTACAAGCCGTGTAGGCAAGCGCCTATAGCGCCTACAATCCAATCACCTAAAATTCATTCCACGACATCGAGGTGCGCAAGATGGATGTGCAGGGTATTGATCAACTCGCACAGCGGTTGGCATCGTTGGTTCCGCCAGGGTTGGCGCAAGCGCGTGAGGATATGCACGCCAACTTCAAAGATATTCTGGCGCAAGGACTACGCCGCCTCGATCTCGTAACCCGCGAGGAATTCGACGTCCAGAGTCAGGTTCTGGCCCGGACGCGCGAAAAGCTCGAAAGTTTGGAAAAGCGCATCGCTGATCTCGAAGTCAGCGCTGCGCACCGCGGCCAGTAGGACGGCTGCACATCCCGGGACCGCCTCCGATCCGTCACCCTCACCCCGAGAGCGGTCGGGGGCGGTTATTTTCCCCGCCGGCGCGCAAGGAGTGCGTATGCGAACAGGATCCCTACCGGATCGAAGACGTTCGCTGCCCGGCCAGATACGTAACCGGTTACGATACTTGCACCTATGAGCCTTGCGGTCACCTTGTCGCGGGCGCAGGAGGGTGTCGCCGCGCCGCAGGTCGTCGTCGAGGTCCACCTATCCGGCGGCCTGCCATCCACGTCCATCGTCGGACTGCCCGAAGCGGCTGTCCGTGAAGCGCGCGACCGCGTTCGGGTCGCCATCCAGAACACCGCGTTCGAATATCCCAACCGCCGGGTTACCGTGAACCTGGCGCCGGCCGAGCTTCCCAAGGACGGCGGCCGCTTCGACCTCGCCATTGCCCTGGGCATCCTTGCCGCCGGTTCGCAGGTCCCCAGGGAACGGCTCGACGACTGCGAATTCCTTGGCGAGCTGGCCCTTTCCGGAGAGCTGCGTGCCGTCCCTGGCATCCTTCCGGCCCTGATCCGGGCCAGGCGCAGTGGCCGGCGCATCGTAGTCCCCCGGGCCAATGCCGCCGAGGCAGCCCTCATCGGCGAAGCCGATGTCCTGCTCGCCGACAGTCTCGCCGAGGTTTGTGCCTGGCTCAGCGGCCAGACCGAACTGGTGCCGCCACCGGCCGCGGTCGATTTCTACGACCTGCCGCAGTCCGGGCCGGACATGCGCGACATCCGGGGCCAGCACCAAGCGCGTCGCGCCCTGGAGATCGCCGCCGCCGGTGGCCATCACCTGCTGCTGATCGGGCCGCCGGGCACCGGCAAGACCATGCTCGCGGAGCGCCTTCCCGGCATCCTTCCCCCCATGACGGAATCCGAGGCGCTGGAGAGCTGTGCCATCCGCTCCCTCGCCGGGGAGGAGATCGACCCCCAGGGCTGGCGCCGTCGTCCCTTCCGGGCCCCGCATCACACGGCTTCGGGCGCCGCGTTGGTCGGCGGAGGATCAAGTCCCCGCCCAGGCGAGATTTCGCTGGCGCATAACGGCGTGCTGTTCCTCGATGAGTTGCCCGAATTCTCCCGGCACGTGCTCGAAGTCCTTCGCGAGCCGTTGGAATCAGGCCAGATCGTCATCTCCCGCGCCGCACGGCAGGCCACCTTCCCGGCCGAGTTCCAACTGGTCGCCGCGATGAATCCCTGCCCCTGCGGCTACGCGGGCGACCCGCATCACGAATGCCGTTGCACCCCCGACCAGATCCAGCGTTACCGCTCGCGCATCTCCGGTCCCTTGCTCGACCGTATCGATCTCTGCGTGGAAGTCCCGCGCGTTCCCATCTCCGCACTCACCGCCAAGGCCTCGCCCCGCGACGAAGACACCACCACGGTGCGTCGCCGCGTCATCAATGCGCGCGAGAAGGCCTTGCTGCGTTCGGGGCAGAGCAACGCGGAACTGAGTGTCGTCAACCTCGAACGCGACTGCGCGCTGCCGCATGCCGAGCGCGAGTGGCTTGAATCGTCACTCGACAAGCTGGGTGCCTCGGCGCGTGCCTACCACCGCATCCTTCGCGTCGCGCGCACCATCGCCGACCTGGAAGGCGGTACCGGCTGCGTGGAACAGCCGCATCTGGCTGAGGCGTTGCATTACCGGCGATTCTAAGATCCCGGCCTTGCACTTCTTTCGTATCTGAAAGAAAGCTTGGCGCTCCGAAAGGTCGATGCTTTCGCCGTGCGGTGTGTCGTTCGCCGTCACCGCCGTTCAGAAGGAAATCAGATGAAAGGTCGATTGATGCATGGTTGGTTCGCCCACTTCAGGCGACGCATCAAACATGAATTCCGTCTGGATATTTCGCCGGACAAGAGCGTCGGGCCGGATATCTATCCACTAGCCTACTGTTGCCTCAAATTAAAACGTATCCCCATGAAGCCCCGGGACGTGCGTACGACGGCGGGGTTCGATGAGGAGTTGGACACCTATGTTTCAAAGTGGCAGCTATTGCGCGATGCCATCGAGGCGGGTGACGACCTGTTTCCCTATTCGAGCAAGCGGGTGGCGGACTGGAAGTTCAACGATTTTCTCTTCCATTCGTGCGGAATCAGTCATCTCCACCTTGCTCGTAGTACCAAAGGGGAAACGGGTAGCACCCTGGTGTTCGGCATTTTCACGCCTGGAAACTTTCATGCGTTGGCGTTGGGGGATCATCATGACCTGTACCAGCGGTCCAGGATCCTTGAACGAATCGGATCGGGCGCCGATGAGCTGGGGCTGAGTCTTAAGCGCGCTGATGGCAAGGTCGCGTGGCCGGCCGATGGCAAGGACTTCAAGCAATGGGCGAACCATAAGCAATTGGGTGGCAACCTCCTTTATCCCGCCCAGTGGAGTGTCGATGGGCGCGGCATGTTGCTCGATGGGCATCAGCGGGGCGCGTTGATCCGGTTCACCCTCAATGGCGTCACTCATACGGTGCCCGTGAGTGCATATCACGCCTACGAAAGGGAAGGGAATGCCCTTGACGCCATCGAGGCGGAATTGACAGCGCGGCATGGCCGCATGGACTTCAGGTTGTGCATCGACGATGAGAGAAGCATGTATGTCATTTCGTGGGGCAGTGATTCCATAGTGGAATATCCCATGCCCCACGATGGACTGACGTGTTCGCATTTCGCACATCGCGAAGGGTGCTCACAGTTCGCTGCGGATTGACGCGAATAGCCGCCCTGAATTCACATCACGCATCCTGTGGTACGCGATTTGGGAGCTCCGACAGGCGTTTCCTTGCAAGAGTCTCGCAAGCGTCCCTGGCGATTCAGGTCATCGCACACAGAGGCTTCTCACCCGGTCTGAGAGTCAACACCCGTACGCCGCTACGTGTCACGGCCACCGTATGCTCAAACTGCGCGGAAAGCTTTCCGTCTCGGGTGTATACCGGCCATTCGTCGGGTTGATGAAGGATGGCTGCGCGTCCCTGGTTGAGTATCGGTTCGATGGTGAAGGTCATGCCTTCCTGCAATTCGACACCGGTGCCGCGGTGGCCGTAGTGAAGCACTTGAGGATCCTCGTGCATCTCGCGACCGATACCATGGCCGCAGAACTCCTTCACCACGCTGTAGCCGTTCACGCGCGCGTGCTTTGCAATGGCGTGACCCACGTCGCCCAGGCGCGCGCCGGGACGGACCTCGGCGATGCCCTTCCACATGGCCTGGTACGTCGTGTCGACAAGCCGTCGTGCCGCGTAGTCCACCTCGCCGATGAGGTAGGTGGTGCTGGAGTCGGCGATGTAGCCGTCCTTTTCCAGCGTGATGTCGAGATTGACGATCTGTCCGTTGCGCAGCACATCGTCGGTCGACGGCATGCCGTGGCATACGACGTTGTCGATCGAGGCGTTGAGCACATAGAGGAAGCCATACTGTCCCTTGCTCGCCGGCCGCGCATTCAGTTCGCCGACGATCATGACCTCGACGATATCGTTGATCTGCATCGTGCTCATGCCTTCCATCGGAAGGCGATCGAGCGCGTGGAATACCGACGCCAGTAAGCGGTCGGCCTCGGTCATCCGAAGGATCTCGTCGGGCGCCTTGATCACGCCGATGCCGCCAGCGGTTGGGAGCGTACCCCGGCGTCGCGTAGCTCGCGGGCCACCAGTTCCTGGAAGCTGAGGTCCGGATGCAGTTCGCAGAGCATGCCGATGCGGATCCAGAAATTGGCCTGGGCGTTGATGGAGCGGCTGGTGACGGTGCAGGCGCGACGGAGCTGGTCGTGCAGCTCGTCATCGATGTTGACGATGCCCATGGGGATCCTGATATGGGGAATATATGAAATATATATACATCGTATATTCTGTGGACGCAACGGACGGGTGGGCTTCGCTGGGTTTGTCGCGCGCAGGGCGCCCTCCTACAGGTAGGAGCGCGCCCTGCGCGCGACAGCCGTGACACGGGTCACGCCCAAAGCCACCCTGGGCAGCCCTGTCCAATCCCCGCGATTTTTTGCCACGAACCGCCCCTCCCATCGCCGTAGCTTGCGACCGGTCCCCTTCTTGCGAGACCACCGTGATGATCGATCGCATCCTCCCCGTCCGCCGTGCGCTTGGCGTCCTGATCCCCGCGCTGCTTGCGGCCTCGGCGGGCGCCTACGCCGAAGGCGCGCGTACGCCGTTCGTCAGCTACGAAGCCGAAGCGGGGCACCTCAACGGCTCGCACTTGGTGTCGCTGACCGCGGCCCCCACCGACCGTTTCGCGACGCCCGCGCTGGAGGCCTCCGGGCACGCCTATGTCGAACTGCGCCGCACCGGTGAAGAGATCTGGTGGAGCAACGACACCGGCCAGCCGATCAGCTATATCGACGTCCGCGCCAGTGTGCCCGACGCGGCGCAGGGCGGCGGCATCGACACCACGCTGAACCTCTACGTGAACGGCGTCTTCCGCCAGCACGTCGATCTCAATTCGCACCAGTCGTGGATCTACGAAGGTCAGTCGTACCAGGCCAGCGATCAGAATCCGGCCAGCGGCAAACCGCGCGCGTTCTTCGACGACAGCCATTTCTTCGTGCAGGGCGATCCGATCGGGCCGGGCAGCACGTTCTCGTTCCGCAAGGACAGCGACAACACGGCGAGCTTCTACGACATCGACGTGATCGACGTGGAAAATCCGCCGGCACCGCTCGCGCAGCCGGTGGGCTCCCTGTCAATCACCGATTGCGGCGCAGTGCCGGACAACGCGCCCACTCGCGGCCGCGGCGACAACAACGCGCCGGACAGCTACGGGGCGATCCAGAACTGCATCAACCAAGCCCAGTCGCAGCACCGCGTGCTGTGGGTGCCGCCGGGCACCTTCTATCTCAAGGGCACACAAGGCCTCATCGTCAACGGCCTGACCATCCAGGGTGCGGGCATGTGGTACAGCACCATCGATCGCCAGGTACCGTTGCCCAACAACGGCGGTCTCGGCGCGCTGTTCCAGGTGCATTCGTCCACCATCCGTGGCCTTCACCTTGATTCCAACGCGACCAGCCGCGAAAGCGTCGATGGTGCGGGCGGCGCCATGGATATCGCGGGTGACAACTGGTTGCTGGAAAACCTCTGGACCGAACACGTACTGTCGGGTTACTGGGCGGCCGGCAACGGCGGCACCATCCGCAACAATCGCGTGACCTCGGTCTGGGCCGATGGCTGCAATCTCAACAACGTCTCGCTGGACGCCCACCAGGGCAATAACCTGACCGCCACGAACAACTTCATCCGCGGCACCGGCGACGATGCGATGGCGATCAACTCCGTGCACTACAACGGCGACGGTTCCAATCGCGTCTACTACGACGCGATGACCAACATCCATGAGACCAACAACACGTTGATCGGCGCATGGAACGGGAAGGGCATCGGCGTCTATGGCGGCAGCGGCCATGACGTGGAAAACAACCTCATCGCCGATACGGCGCGATACACCGGCCTGGGCGTGGGCCGCTTCGGCGTCAACGGCGACGACCTGCACAACTCGCGCATCGCGGGCAACCAGATCGAACGGGCGGGCGGCAACGGCTTCGACCAGGGACAGCCAGCGATCCATATCGGCAATGGAAGTGATGGCCAAAACGTGGGCGTCGTCGACGGCAACGTCGTGACCGGCAACATCGTCGTGCAGCCGATGTTCGACGGCATCGGCTTCTCCACCTCCACCAACACGCAGCTCACGGGCAACACGGTGACCTCGCCGTGGCGCAACGGCATCGTGATCGGCGCACCGTTCTACCCGGCGAAGAACGGCAGCGCGACGCTCACCAACAACTCGGTCAGCGGCGTGCTGCCGGGGCAGGTGGCGTTCCGGAATTCGGAGCCGACGTTCATCGTCACGCAGAGCGGTAATAGCTGGTAGCCCCTCTCGGTCGGAGGAGGGCTCGTCAGGAGTACAAGCCCGTGGCGACGGTCTGCATAAGAGCGACCGTCTTGCCGCCTTGAGTGACGCGAACGCGACGCCGTCCGGCCCTTTCGAATTTCGGAGGGACGGACAGCGAACGATGGATTCGGCGCTGGAAAGTACCTTGTAGGGGTTCCCCTACAGACATCCGAAAAATCTTGCCGCAATATCGTGAGATATCGCTGTCGCCATCGCTGCGCACCCGGTGCGTACCGATGGCGACCATGCGGGGTCCCCACATCGCCCGCATTTTTTCTCGACGCGACCCATTGAGTGGCACAGGGCGTCGGCATGGATACGACGGGGCGACGTGTCGCTTAAGAAACGAGAGATGACAAACATGACTCGAATGCATGTTCGTGGCCGCTTGGTCACGAAAGGGTGGTCGCGCCTCAAGGTCCGGTACGGTTTCTTTGGCGCGATGGCGCTGTGCATGGCGGCCGGGGTGGTATCGGCGGCGGTACCCGAGCACGAGTACAAGGATCTCATCAAGATCAACGACAGCATCCAGCCATTGGGGGATGCTCCGTTCGGAGCGCGCATCAATCGCTACACGGGTGAGTTGTCCTTTTTTACCATCGATGCGCAATTGGCCGGCACGGGACCGCTGCTTCGGCTGGGGCGCGAGATGCACCCTGGCGAACTCACGGAACCCACCATGTACCAGCCGCCGGGCTTTGGCGATTGGAATATCGCGATACCGCGCTTGGTGACACGCGTACCTGGCGACATGAAGTGGCAGATCATGCGATTGGGCCAAATCAAGGACACCCGTTGCAGCGAGTTCGCCTCGCCGTCAGCCGCACTGAATCGCTGGGGCCCCTTTCGCGATGCGGACTGGTTTACCGGTATGCAGTTGGTCACCGAGGACGGTATCGCCAGGGAGTTGCTCGAGCGGCATCCGGACAACCATCTGGCGCCGACCGACGCCAATGGCGTGAGCCTGGAGTCGAGCCATGGTGCCGTGACCACGGATAACTGGCAGTTCGGTTGCCTTCCGTCCACAAAGAACGGGCAACCCGGCGAGGGATTCCTTGGCATGGCGCCAGACGGGACTCGTTATTGGTTCGATTGGCTGGTGTTCGACTCGAGGCGGACGAGCGTGCAGACGACCATGGGCACCCCGCAGACGTTCACGCTGCCGGTGTATCGCGCCGCCATGCTGGTGACTCGCATCGAGGATCGGTTCGGAAACTACCTCAACTATAGCTATGACGGCGATCGCCTGACCCGCATCGACGGAAGCGACGGACGGAGCTTGAGTTTCGCGTGGAACGCCGATCAAACGATCGCCTCGATGACACTGGGCAGTGGAAACGCTATCAGGACCTGGGAGTACGCCTATACGACCAAGGTGATCAGCCCTGCCAGGACCGACCATTATCTCACCACGATGAAGCAACCCGATGGCATGGCCTACGGTTTCGATCTTTCCAGCTTCGCGAATGCCATGGTCGGCGACATCCAGCCGGATGTCAGTACCTGCGACATCGGTGTCGAGGGCCGTATATCCCATAGTGACATGTGGGGAAAGCATTTCATGGGCCGGATATCGGGACCCTCGGGCTTGATCGAGAGTTACGACATCACCCTGACCAAGCATGGGCGTGCGAACGTGCCGCGAGTGTGCTACCCCAACGAGTACAACACACCGTGGTACGCGGCGGCTCCTGCCGAGTTTTATACGCAGTCCATCGTGGCTCGCACGCAGGAAGGCACGGGCACCCGCCTGGCTTGGTCTTATCAGCACGGAACGCCGCATGCGAGTTGGGCCGGTCAATGTGGCGATGCGATTTGCGCCTCCAACACGGTGACGGAAGTGCGCCCCGACGGCGCATCGGACCGCTACACGTTCAGCATCGCCTGGGGAGAGACGGAGGGCCAGTTGCAGCGCGTCGACTACAACGCGGGCGGATCGCCATCCCGGTCCGTGGTAACGACCTATGCTTCGGCGGCACAAGGCCCCTATCCGGTACGATTTGGGTACGACCCCTCGCCAGGAAGCATGAACGACGCGAGAATCACCCGCATCACGCCGGTCAGTGGACAGTCGATCCTTCAGGATGGCGATACCTATCAAGCCGTGGTCGACGAATTCGATGAGTTCGCGCAGCCGGTGCGTACGCGTCGTTTTTCTTCCATGTCACCGCAGACGGTGTCTTCCGAACGATCCGTCTGGCTCAACGACAAGGTGCGATGGATTATCGGCCTCCCCGTCCAGACGGACGAGCTGGGCACTGGCCATGTCATCTCCCGCCGGGAGTACGATCCGTCGTCCTTGACGTTATCCGCACGATACGATTTTGGCCGGCTGTCCATGCGCTACGCCTATGATGCGAACGGCAATCTCGCTTCGTTCACCAACCCCAAGGGCGGCGTGACGACCCTCGGCGACTACATGCGAGGCATTCCCCGGCATATCGTCTTTCCTGCGACTGCTGGAGCACCCGCGGGCGCGGAGCAGTCGATCGCGGTCGATGAGGTGGGTAATGTCACGGCTATCCGCAACGAACGGGGCGAACTGACGCAATACGCCTACGACCCTATGAACAGGCTGACGCATGTCGTCTATCCCGCGTATATGGGAATGCCTTGGAATGATCGGTTCATCTCCTACGAATGGGTTGCGGCGGGGCGAGGCATACCCTCGGCGCATTTGCGGCGTACGGAACGCGAGGGGCAGGCGACCGCCCATACCGATTACGACGCGTGGTTCCGGCCGGTGCTGGAAGACAAGATGGCTCTGGACGGTACGCTGGCCTCGAGCCGCGGACACGCATACGACTGGCGCGGACAGACCACGTTCGACTCCTACGCCATGGCCGGGACGCCCGATCTCGGGGCGATGAATGAAGGCGTGTGGACCGATCACGACGGATTGGGGCGTCTGTCGGCGACACGTAGCACATCCGAGCAAGGCATCCTCACGACGAAGACGGAATACCTGTCCGGTGCGCGCGTCGCCAACACGGACGCCCGCCAGGCACGGACTGTCACCACGTATCAGGTCTTCGATCAGCCGGACTATGGCCGGCCGCTGCGCATCGACGCGCCGGAAGGCTTGAGCCAATCCATCGAACGCGATATCTACGGAAAGCCATTGTCCGTCACCCAGTCCGGTGGTGGACTGAGCCTCACCAAATGGTGGTTCTACGACGCATCGCAGAGACTTTGCCGGACGCGTGAACCGGAGAGTGGCAATACGGTCGCGGACTACGACGACAACGGCAACGTCATCTGGACAGCCGTCGGTCAGATCGACCCCGTCAATGATGTCCAGTGTGGTCGATCCGATGCGCTCGCGGAAGACAAAGTCGGTCGTGAATACGACGCACGCGATCGCCTCCTCACGGTCAACTATGCCGATGGCTCGCCCGGCCAGGCCTTCACCTACGATGCCGCAGGCGATGTGACGCATAGCGCCTCGGGTGATATAGCCTGGGATTTCGAGCGAAATTCGCGTGGTGCCTTGACGTCGGAAACGCTGTCGGTGGACAGTCACCGTTGGTCTTTCGGCTACGGTTATGATGCTTCGGGTCATCCGAGCGGCATCACCTATCCGGATGGGCAAGGCCTTTCGTTCGACGTCGATGCTCTGGGGCGGGCTCGACGCGTCGAGTCCTTTGCCACCGGCATCACCTATCACCCAGACGGAACGTTGCAGGCGATGACGCTCGGTAATGGCGTGTCGTTCAATGCGCAGCAGAATGCCCGGCATCTCGTCGCCAATGCGAGCTACGGCACGGCCTCGCAGCTCGCGATCAGCCAGGATATTCGATACGACGCCAACGGCAATCCGCTCACCATCACCGATCTGGCGACCACGGGGCAGCGAACGAAGACGTTCGGCTACGATGGTCTGGATCGCCTGGTTTCCGCCAAGTCGTCGCTTTGGGGCGATGAGTCGTATGCCTACGACGCCTTGAACAATATCGCTGCCATCGTGCTCAACGGATCGCAGCGGACGTACAGCTACGACAGTGCGAATCGTCTGCAGTCGATCGCATCGGGTACGGCCATCACGACGTTCGCCTACGATAAACGCGGAAATGCCACGGCGAAGGACGCGGTGCCTCGTCGTTTCGATCTGGGAAATCGACTTGTCGATACGATGGGGCAGTCGATGCGTTATGACGCTGCGGGTCGGCGAGTGAAGCTCTCGCGCGGTACGAAGGACACCTACTACGCCTATACGGCCAATGGCCGTCTGATGTGGGAATACGATCCAGCGACGGAGACGGGAAAGGACTATGTCTATGCGGCGAACAAGCTCGTCGCGCGCATGGATACTCAAAAGCTTTCCGATCAGCCGCCCGTGCTGAGTGGCCCGTCGAGCGTGGGTCTGGGGGAAACGATCCATCTCACATGGACTGCCGTGACCGGAGCCGAATATTACGAGGTGCTGGAGCTGACTCCCGGTGGCGAGGCCATTCTCGCCTACAAGGGCGCGGGGCGGTCCGTGGATAGGGTGCATCAGGATGCCGGCACCTATCGTTATCAGGTACAGGCCTGTCGGGGCGACAGCTGCAAACGCTCCAGTGAGCCCTTTCCCGTAATCGTCCGAGCACCCCCCGCAGCTCCGGCTGCGCCTGCCTCGGTGTCGGCTTCGGCGTCCGCCGACTTGTTCATCGTAACGGTCCATTGGTCCGAATCCCCTGATGCCAGCCGATACGAAGTCCAGGTCAGCTACCAGTGGAACGCGTCCGTCGACCTCTACAAGGGGCCTGCGTTGACGACTCAGCACTATACGGCGTCCGATGGTTTCTATATTTACCAGGTACGCGCCTGCAACGACGTCGGATGTAGCGCCTGGGTGGCTTCGCCTCGTGTGGACGAGAAGCATCATCCCGTCGTTCCGGCGAACGTATCGGCCCCCGCGAGTAGTGGCGCATCGGTTGGCATTTCCTGGAATACTTCGGCCTATGCGGTCAAATACGAGGTAGAGGTTTCCAGGAATGGTGGGGCGTTCACTGCATTCGCCACGGTCAACGCGCCTGCCGTTACCTATGTGGCGTCGGATTCGGGAACCTATGCGTTCCGGGTGCGTGCGTGCAACGACGTTCAATGTAGCGACTATGGTCCTGTCGCGACGTCAGCTGTCCGCGTGGCGCCTAAATTTGCGCCCAACGTGTCGGTGCCTTCGGCGAGTGCCTCCGATTCGTATACCGTCTCGTGGACCGGCGTCAGCGACGCGGATAATTACCTTGTTCAGGAACAGGTCAACGGTGGTGGCTGGGGAACACTGCAGCAGCTAGCCAGTGGTGCCCTCGCGATCCAAGGGCGAGGCACGGGTGTCTATGGTTATCGTGTCCAGGCCTGCAATACAGGTGGTTGCGGCCCGTTCAGTGGCGTGGCCAGCGTCACGGTAAGCCTGATACCAGCGGTACCGACCGTCACCGCGTATACCCGAAACAGCCCCCGGTTCATCAGCCTCATCATCAGCTTGTCTCCGGTGCCAGGAGCGACCTGGTACGAATCCAACGATGTCGACCCGAATGCGAATCCCAATGGAATCATCGTGAATCGCGGAGGCGCCACCGAGTACGAGGCGGATTCGTTGGATATTTCGGAGTTGCCCTTCCAGGGCAGGCACCGTGTTCGGTCCTGCAATTCGCAAGGCTGCTCTGACTGGAGCGAGTGGAAGCGATGAAACACATGATCTCCTTCGTGGTAAGGCTGGCTTTCGGATGGATGCTTGCCTTCGGTCTGGCAGGCAATGGCCACGCCGCTGACAAGGTGATCCACGTCACCTATTACTACACCGATTCGCAAGGCTCGGTGCTAGCCACCGCCGACGAGTCCGGACGCGTCCTCACGGTGTCCGACCGTAAGCCCTATGGCGATCGCGCGATGGGGCTGCCGGAAGAGGGCCCCGGCTATGCGGGGCATGTCGATGATCCCGACACGGGGTTGGTCTACATGCAGGCCCGGTATTACGACCCCTCCGTGGGACGATTCCTGAGTGTCGATCCCGATGCGGCGGGTGATGGCGACGTGCATGGCATATCGCGATTTGCCTACGGCAACGACAATCCCGTCGCGTACCGCGACCCGGACGGGCGGCAGAGCGTGCCGCTCGATGCGTACACGTCGCGCTGGCCCGGCTCCGAGCAGGAGAAGCTCTACAACTTCATCTCGGGAATGGGGGGGACCTTCGTCAGCATCCTCACCATGTCGAACGTGTTCGACAAGGCACCGGCAGGATCGGGAAGCGGCGCGGTGGCCTCGTCCGGCTTCCCGCTGGAGTTTGCCGCCGCAGGAGGCGCCACCATGGCAGCACGAGCCGCCACATCGGTGCTCCGGGCATCCGTGGAAGCCGCTGGCGAAGGCGTCGCAGCGTCGGCAGCCACGGCAGCCACGGTCGCACCGACGCTGCCAAGGATGCGGCTCTTGGATATTACGGCCAGAGGGGCCAAGATGCCGAATTACCAAGCCAGTTGGACACTACGTCAGTTTGAAGATCATCTCGACGGTGCGGGATTCACTTCACAGGTCAATGGCCCGGTGAAGTTGTGGTTCGACCCGGCGGGAACGAAGACCTTCTCTACGCGTACGTTTTCAACAAGCACGAACGGCGCCACTGGCGAGCTCTATCGCGCAGGCCAAAAAGGTGCGGCCGCGAAAGTTCGATTCCTGGATAAGCAGACACCATGAAAGTATTGACCGATTCGTCTCTTTTCGACCAATGGATATCGCGGACGGGAAATATTCCCGAGAAGCCGTTCGAGCACGTCGCGGCGATCGACTATCGAAACTTCATGGCCTTCGGCTACACCGAGATATTCCTGGTGGACGTTATCGATGCGATACGTAGCATGGCTGATGACGAGGACGCCGAGGAAATATGCTATCTGTTCACAGCGCCGGATCCGAGAAGCTATTTCGATGAAACGGGATTCTTCGGCGCAGTGACATTCCGGCCCGACGAGCCGTCGAGCGACATCGAGGAAGCGCTTTACGCTCCCCGACGCGGGCTGGAAGTCTACTCGATCTACGAGACCTCACATCGCACCTACGTGCTTCCCAGTCGTGGATCATGGATGATTGTCGCGGACCGGGACGCCGACCTGGCGCTGCTTTGCTTCCGATCGGCGGAGGATTTACAGCGTTTCAGGTTGCTTTCGCCGACACTCGAGGGCTTCGATACCCTGGCCGATGCAGCGACCCATGCCCGGTCGTTCATGGATTACGATCTCGATCTCGGAGCACTGTCTTGATCCTTTAGTCACCATCGCGTTCCGGGGGAAAGCGATGCGGTACCTCGAGGCCTCGCCCGTTTGAAGGGGCGGGGCCTTATTGTTTTCAGCGATCCCCTTTCCAGGGAGGCTTCGCTATTTTCGGCGAGATCTCTCCTTGGGCATCGGGCGAGCCTCATGTTCGACGATCTAGCTGTTCATGAAAATCGACCTATCCGGCACAAATGACACATGGGGTGTCGTTCGTTGTGAGGATGGGGAGTCAATGAATGAATAGATTAGTTCTGGGTAGAAACATCCTGGTCGCCAGTGTGCTCTCTGTGTCGACTCTGGGCTCGCTAGTTGTTGAGGCGCAGTCGAATACCTTTCCGTAAGGCAATACGGAAGCTCCAGTCCTCTCAATGACGGAAAAGCAGTATTGGAGGATGATATCCGTCGGGCTCTGCAAAGGGTTGTGGACAAGCCGGAGCGTATCGAAGGGCAGGCCCAGTCCATCACGGTAAAGGTTGTTGTTCCCGATGCGGGAGACAAGATGATGGTGGACCTTGGTCGGGGATATAAGCCAGCTCACGACGGTGCGGCTTTTGAAGACATCATTCATGATCTGGAAACGACGTTTCATACCGTGATGATTGAGAGAAAAATCAACTATCAGATTGATTTTTATTCGGCGATATAAGTATCGGTGAGTTCCTCGAAATCGAGGACTCGAAGCTTGATATTCAGCAGCAGTCGAGGGTGCATCGCGATGCCCCTTCTGCGAAGGACGTGGTGGTCGTTTCTGCCGGCCACGGTATGTACTACCACCGTGGGTTTAAGAAGTGGACATATCAGCGTGACCCTCATAATGGAATCGTTGAGGACATGGCGACGCCGAGCTTCTCGAGACGTCTTGAACGATATCTTCAGCATAGGAGTGGGGTTGAGGTCGCCAGGGCTAGGTCGGATTCGCTTGATCGATTCGAAGATAGTGGCCTGGTTTATTACCAGCTCGGCGCCCGGTACCGACTCAAGTCCTTGTTTCCCGATGCTCCCCAGATATGGAACAGCATGAAAACAGATAAATCGCCGCTGATTGAACGTGACCAGGATATTCGTTCCCGGCCTTACTAAGCCAATCATCTGAATGCGACCTCGCTGATCCATCTGCACACGAATGCCGCCGAGAACCCTGGTGTGCGGGGTCTGCGTGTGTACTACGCAGAGGGGCGATCGGACAGCAAGCAATTTGCGCGAATTGCCGCTTGCTATATGAAGGAGTCCATTCGATCCATTCCGTCTTATTCGAACTATCCTGTGGAAGAGAATCCCTTTTCAGGGCGGCATGGAGAAAATCGTTATGCCAGGATGCCCTCGATCATTGCCGAGGTCGGCTTCCATACCAACGCCGAGGATGCCAGGGCGATCCAGCATCCGGTGTTCCAGGACGCGGCGATGCGTGGCCTGGAGAAGGGCTATCGGATGTTCCAGGACGGAAAGGGTTGCGAGACCTTCACGGTCGCATTTCCCGACGCGGACCTCGTTTCCGGCGACTCAAGGGACATCGATGCCGCGGTAGGCGGCCATCCGCGTTATCCGATTCGATACACCATGCGGGTTGTCGAGTGCACACAGGGATTTCTCTGTGTCGGCGGATCGGGCGTGTTCTACGACGAGACCGAGGCTCACACCACGAACCGTTCGTGCCATACGGCGACGAAGCCGTTCAAGATCGTCTGGGAGGTCACGGCCAGGGACGAGGACGGCATCGTCGCGACCACCCAGACGACCATGAATTGCCAGCCCAAGGTCTGAGGCCGGGTCGGATGCCGGAAAGCCGCTTCGGGACAAGCCCAGCCTAAAACATGTTTCATGTACTGATGAGTTGACAAATAGGGGGCGGGCGCGGAGAATTCTGTACCAGGCGGTTCTCTTAATAATGGCTGCCTGCCCCGTCCCGATGCTGGATACCCCTCCCTCCCCCCGCTCCAGCATCGGGACCCGGCCTTTTCACATTTGGATCCTTATGATCCCCGTAGGCGACCGACTCTAGCGAGCCGGTCGTTTTTCTTTTGGGAACAAGGATCTGCACGTCTATGGAACTGGCAATGCTGCTGACCCTGATGCTCGGCATCGGGTTCCTGTGCCAATGGGTGGCCTGGCGGGTGCGCCTGCCGGCGATTCTCTTTCTGCTGCTCGCGGGCATCGTGGCTGGACCGGTTTCCGGCTTGCTGAGACCGGACGCGCTGCTCGGCGACCTCCTGTTCCCCATGGTGTCCCTGGCAGTGGCGGTCATCCTGTTCGAGGGCAGCCTCACGCTGCGCTTCGGTGAACTGAAGGGGATCGGGCACGCAGTGCGGGGACTGGTCACCTACGGTGCCGTGGCGGCCCTGCTGATGCTGGCCGCCGCGGCACACTGGATCGGCGGACTGAGCTGGGAGCTTTCATTGTTGTTCGGTGCGCTGACCTGCGTGACCGGGCCGACGGTGATCGCGCCGATGCTGCGTACCGTGCGTCCCAATGCGCGCATCGCCAGCGTGCTGCGCTGGGAAGGCATCGTCATCGATCCGATCGGCGCCTTGTTCGCGGTGCTGGTGTACGAAGCGATCGTGTCGCATCGCGAAGGGCATTCGATCCAGGTGTTCCTGGGCACGGTCGCCTGCGGCGTCATCGTGGGTGGCGTCGCCGCCTTCGTGCTCGGTCGCCTGCTGCGTCGGCAGGTGATTCCCGAATACCTGCAGAACTTCGGCACGCTTGCCGCCGTGCTGGCGGCCTTCAGTCTTTCGAACCATGTTGCGCACGAGTCCGGCCTGCTCGCGGTGACGATCATGGGTATCGCGCTGGGCAACATGCGCGACGTGCACATCGACGACATCATGGATTTCAAGGAGCACCTGACGACGCTGCTGGTGTCGACGTTGTTCATCCTGCTCGCCGCGCGTCTTGACTGGCCTCTGCCCGATGGCGCGTTGTTTGCGGGCATCGCGATCTTCGTCGTCGGCCAGGTGCTGATCCGTCCGCTGTCGGTTTTCCTCTCCAGTATCGGCAGCACGCTCGCCTGGCGCGAGCGCGCGCTGATCGCCTGGGTGGCGCCGCGCGGCATCGTCGCGGCGTCGGTATCGGCGCTGTTCGCGATTCGCCTGGAAAAGATCGGCATGAGCGGTGCGGATAAGATGGTGCCGCTGGTGTTCCTGATGATCATCGGCACGGTGGTGTTCCAGAGCGCGACGGCGCGTCCGCTGGCGCGCTGGTTGAAGGTGGCCGATCCCGAGCCGCGCGGCGTGTTGATCTACGGTTCCGACACGGTCGCGTTGGAAATCGCGCAGGCGCTTGCTGCGAACGAAGGCTTGCGTGTAGTGGTGGCCGACGACGACTGGAACGGCATACGCGCGGCGCGCATGGCGGGCCTGCCGACCTTCTTCGGCAATCCCGCGTCACAGGCGGCGGATCGCAATCTCGACCTGGCGGGCATCGGCCACCTGTTCGCGATGTCGACGCATCGCGAGCTGAATTCACTGGTGAGCGTGCATTACCGCGAAGAGTTCGGGCGGGACAAGGTGTATCGCCTGCGCAACCTCTCGCCGGAGGAAAGCCACGGTCGCGCGTCGCTGGCTGGCAGCCTGCTGGCGACCGCGTTGTTCGCCGATGACATGACCCATGCACGCTTCGCGGAGTTGCTGGGTGAGGGCTGGCGGATCAAGTCCACTCGTCTGAGCGAGACCTTCGACTGGCCGCACTTCATCGAGCAGTACGGCTCGCGGACGGTGTTGCTGTTCGGCATGGAGGAGAAGGGCGACCTGCGCGTGGCGTCGGGGGCGAGGGAGCTGGAGCCGCGCCCCGGCTGGACGGTGATCGCCCTGGTGCCTCCGGAGCGCTGAACCCTTTTCTTGACGCGTTGCCGCAGTGCGCCGAAAATAGCGCCTGCGGCCGCGCGCAGTCTCCCCGCCCTCGGCCGCAGTCTCCCCCTCGACAGCCAGCCAAGCTCGCCTCCCGCGAGCCCAGCCAGCAATCGTTGTTGTCGTAGGAGCGCGCTTGCGCGCGATGGGAATATCGGCAGCTGGCTATCGCGCGCAAGCGCGCTCCTACAGGGGGCTTAAGCCGCTGTGGCGGGATGGAACTGCTCCTCTTCCGTCGAGCCCGACAGCGCCGATAGCGAGCTGAACGATCCCGAGATCACTTGGTTTACCGCGTCGAAATAGCCCGTGCCGACCTCGCGCTGGTGCTTCACGGCGGTGTAGCCGTCCTTCTCCGAGGCGAACTCGGCGTCCTGCAAGGCCACGTATGCGGCCATCTGGTGCTGGCGATAGCCGGTGGCCAGCTGGAACATCGAGTGGTTGAGCGCGTGGAAGCCGGCCAGCGTGATGAACTGGAAGGTGTAGCCCATTTCGCCCAGGCGCTTCTGGAAACTGGCGATGGTCTTCTCGTCGAGGTGCTTCTTCCAGTTGAAGCTCGGCGAGCAGTTGTAGGCCAGCTTCTTGCCGGGGAACTTCGCATGGATCGCTTCGGCGAAGCGGCGCGCTTCCTCGAGGTCCGGCGTGGAGCTCTCGCACCAGATCAGGTCGGCGTACGGCGCATAGGCCAGACCGCGACTGATCGCCTGATCGAGGCCTTGGCGGCTCTCGTAGAAGCCTTCGACGGTGCGCTTGCCGGTGAGGAACGGCTTGTCGTTGTCGTCGATGTCCGAGGTGACCAGCCCCGCGCCCTGGGCGTCGGTGCGCGCGATGATGATCGTCGGCACACCGGCGACATCGGCGGCGAGGCGCGCAGCGATCAGCTTCTGCACGGCTTCCTGCGTGGGCACCAGCACCTTGCCACCCATATGGCCGCACTTCTTCGCGCTGGCGAGCTGATCCTCGAAATGCACGCCCGACACGCCGGCCTCGATCATCTGACCCATCAGCTCATAGGCGTTGAGCACGCCACCGAAACCGGCCTCGGCATCGGCGACGATCGGCGCGAGCCAGTCGCGGCCGTCCTTGCCTTCGGCGTGATGGATCTGGTCGGCGCGCAGCAGGGTCTTGTTGATGCGGCGTGCGACGTTCGGCACGGAGTCCACCGGATACAGCGACTGGTCGGGGTACATCGTGCCGGCCGTGTTGGCATCGGCCGCCACCTGCCAGCCCGACAGATAGATCGCTTCCAGGCCGGCCTTCACCTGCTGCATGGCCTGGTTGCCGGTCAGTGCACCCAGCGCGTTGACGAAGGGACGCTCGTTGAATGAGCGCCACAGGCGCTCGGCACCGCGACGGGCCAGCGTGTGCTCGACCTGCACGCTGCCGCGCAGGCGAACCACGTCCTCGGCGGTGTACGGGCGCTCGATGCCGTTCCAGCGATCGTTGTTCTTCCAGTCCAGGGTGATCTGTTCGGCGGTATGCGTCTTCATGGCGTGTTCTCCTTGGAAATGTCGGCTCAGGACAGGCGTTCGTAAGCGGGCAGGGTGAGGAAGTCGCGCAGTTCGTCGGAGCGGGTGAGCGCGGCGAGCAGCGAGGCGGCGTCGTCGGCGCGTGCGGCGCCGGGTGCGGAGGATTCGCGAAGGCGATGGCGATGCTTTTCCAGCGCGTGGTCGAACAACGCGAAGGTGATGGGCGCGTGGTCGCTGAATTCGATTGGGCCGTGGTGCAGCCACTGCCACAGCTGCGCGCGGGCGATCTCCGCCGTGGCGGCGTCTTCCATCAGGTGATGGATCGGTACGCAGCCCTGGCCGTCGAGCCATGCGGCGGTGTAGCGCAGGCAGACCTCCACGTTGTTGTCGAAACCTTCGCGCGTCACGGTGCCGATCGCCGGAGCGATCAACGCGTCGCGCGAGGCGTGCACGTCGTCACGGCGCACGTGCAGCTGGTTCGGCGTGGGCATGTGTGTGTCGAACACCTCGCGTGCGATGGCCACGAGTGCGGGATGCGCCACCCAGGTGCCGTCGTGACCGGCGGTGACTTCGCGCAGCTTGTCCGCGCGCACCTTCGCCAGCGCAGCCTCGTTGGCCGCATCGTCGCCCTTGATGGGAATCTGCGCCGCCATACCGCCCATCGCGAACGCACCGCGACGATGGCAGGTCTGGATCAGCAGCTCCGAATAGACCTTCAGGAACGGCACCGTCATGCCGACCTGTCCGCGCTCAGGCAGCAGGCGATCGCGATGTGCGCGGAACGTCTTGAGGTAGGAGAAGATGTAATCCCAGCGTCCGCAGTTGAGCCCGACGACGCGCGTGCGCAGCACATGCAGGATCTCGTGCATCTGGAACACGGCCGGCAGTGTCTCGATCAGCACCGTGGCCTTCATGCAACCTTCGGGCAGGTCGAGTTCGCTCTCGGCATGGGACATCACCTCGTTCCACAGCGCCGCCTCTTCCATCGACTGCAACTTGGGCAGATAGAAGTAGGGGCCGCGATCGCGCTCGTGCAGCGAACGCGCGTTGTGGAAGGCGAACAAGCCGAAGTCGAGCAGCGAGCCGGAAACGATGTCGCCGTCCACCTCCATGTGTCGCTCAGGCAGGTGCCAGCCGCGCGGGCGGATGACGAGCGCGGCCGGGTCGTCGCCGACGGTGTAGCGCTTGCCGGCCTCGTTGGTGAATTCGATGCGGCCGTCCACGGCATCGCGGAGGTTGCGTTGTCCATCGATCTGGTTGATCCAGGTCGGTGCGCTGGAATCCTCGAAGTCGGCCATGAATACCTTCGCGCCGGAGTTCAGCGCGTTGATGATCATCTTGCGTTCCACTGGGCCGGTGATCTCCACGCGGCGATCGAGCAGGGCGGCGGGTATCGGGGCCACGGTCCAGTCGCCCTCCCGCAGGGCGGCCGTATCGGTGCGGAAGTCGGGCAGTTCGCCGGCGTCGTAGCGCTGCTGGCGGGCCGTGCGTTCGGCCAGCAGGGCGAGGCGGCGGGCGTCGAAGCGACGGTGCAGCCCGGCGACGAAGGCGAGGGCTCCCGGGGTCAGGATGTCGGCGTGGGCCTTGCGGTCCTCCACGCGGACGCCGGACAGGGGATCGATCGCACTCTTGGGAACGGCCATGACGGTTTGCCTCCAGCGACGGGTCGGGAGGTCACGCTACGCCTTGAAAATCATGATTGACAAAGCAAATGTTTCAAAGAAACATATTAACTATGTCAATAACGTATCCAATTGCCTGATTGTCATAGGGAATGTGGAGCATGAAAAAGCCGAATCCAGCCCGTAAAAGCGCCGCCAAACCCCGCTCGCGTACCGCGCGAAGCTCGGTCGGGGAGGACGCCGGCGGCCGTTTCTACTACAAGGGCAACCGGCTCAAGCAGCTGCGCGCCTTCGTCTATATCGCCCGCCTGGGTAGCCTGAGTCGGGCGGCCGAGGCGCTGTTCCTGTCTCAACCCTCCGTGAGCCTGCAGCTCAAGGCGCTGGAGCGCGAACTGGGGGCGACCCTGCTGGAGCGCACCCGCCGTCGTATCACCCTCACCGATGCCGGCGAGGCGCTCTACGAGATGGCGCGTCCGCTGGTGGAAGGGTTCGAGGATCTGGATCGCGAGTTCCGCACCCGCGTACAGGGCGCGAAGGCCGGCAAGCTCACCATCGCGGCCGGGTCGTCCACCATCCAGTACCTGTTACCCGAACTGGTGAAGACCTATCGCGAGCGCTATCCGGGCGTGCACCTCGCGCTGTCCAACGTCACCAACCGCGATGGCCTGGCGCTGTTGCGCAGCGACGAAGTGGATATCGCGGTGGGCTCGATGATCGACGTACCGCACGACATCGCCTGGGCGCCGGTGTACCACTACGACCCGATGCTGATCATGCCGCCGGATCATCCGCTGGCGGAAAAGACCGACATCCGGCTGGAGGACATCGCGCCCTACGGGCTCATCCTGCCCCCGAAGCGGCTCACCACGTATCGGCTCGTGGACATGGTGTTCCAGCAAAGCCACGTGCCCTACACGGTGGCGATCGAGGTGGGTGGCTGGGACGTCATCAAGCAGTACGTCGCGATGGGGCTGGGCGTGTCGATCGTCACCGGTATCTGCCTCACCGAGGCCGATCACGAGCGACTCGTCGTGCGCAACATGCGCCAGTACCTGCCGCAACGCAGCTACGGCGTGGTGATGCGCAAGGGCAAGTTCCTGAGCCCCGAGGCGAGGGCGTTCATCGACCTGATTCGCCCCGGCCTGCTGACCCATCGCGACTACGACGAGTCGGGACACTCCGAACGCTGAGGCTCAGGCGTCGCGGTGCTTGCCGTGGTAGCCGGCGAACATGGCGCGGATGCGCGTCAGGTCGGCGTCGGTGTCGCCAGTGGGATGCACCAGCGGGCCGAAGGTGAAGGTCTTCGTCGGGTAGTCGATGAAGATCGGCTGGATCGGCACGCCGGACGCCTGCGCGATGCGCAGGAAGCCGGATTTCCACTGTTTTACCGCCTTGCGCGTGCCTTCGGGCGCGATGCCCAGCCACATCTTCGGATGCGTGGCGAAACGCTGCACCATCTGGCCCACGACATCCGTCGCGGCCTTGCGGTCGATGGGGATCATGCCGAGGCGACGAACGATGGGGCCGAACGGGCCACTGAATACTTCGCGCTTGATCATCACGCCAAGATCGAGGCCCATCGCCGACTTCATCAGAAGGCCCCAGATACCGTCCCAGTACGACGAATGCGGTGCGCCGATGACGACCAGGCGCGGCAGGTCCGGTATCTCGCCCGCGATGTGCCAGCCACTGAGGCCGATGGCCCAGCGCGCGAAGCGCTTCCAGGCGGAGTCGGGCAGGGAGGGGACGTTGGGTGGCAGATGCCTGGGAACGCCCTTCATTCACGGCTCCAGTCGCGCGAGCGGCCGCGCTTGGTCGCGCCACGCTGGTTCTTGCCGGCGAGGCGTCGCTCCTTCGAGGCGCGCGTCGGTTTGGTCGCGACGCGCTTCTTCGCCACCACGGTGGCTTCGCGGATGATCTCGGCAAGGCGTTCGCGCGCATCGTCGCGGTTGCGTGCCTGATCCCGAAAGCGGCGTGCCTGGATCACGAGTACGCCGGCATCGGTCATGCGCCGGTCGCGTCGGGCGAGCAGACGGGCCCGGACGTCGTCGGGCAGCGACGGTGACGAGGCCACATCGAAACGCAGCTCCACCGCACTCTCGGTGCGATTCACATGCTGCCCGCCCGGACCGTCGGCGCGCGTAAAGCGCTCAATCAGTTCGGCCTCGGCGATGACGATGGCGTGGGTCACGGTGAGCATGATGGCGGGATTCTAGCAGGGCGCGCCGGTAGCGCTCTGCCAGCAGACCCGGCTTGGTCGCAACCAGGCATTATTTGTAGGAGCGCGCTTGCGCGCGACGGGTGTTGCCGCGAGCCCCATCGCGCGCAAGCGCGCTCCTACAGTTCAGGCGGCGTGCCAGTCTTCGTACGCGGCCTGCCACTCGAAGCGTTCGAGCAATCGCTGCCATGTCGCGTCGAGCCCGGCGTTGACACTCATCCGCCGGCCATCGACGGGATGGTCGAACTCCAGTCGCGCCGCATGCAGCAGTAACCGATGCGAGCTGAAATGCTGCTTGTACAGGCGATTATGGTCGCCCCGGCCGTGTTGGCTGTCGCCGACGATGGGGTGGTGGATATGCGCCAGGTGCTTGCGGATCTGCCGAAAGCGGCCGGTGCGCGGCTCGGCGGCCACGAGGGCGTAGCGCTGTTTTTCGTAGCGGCCGAGCGCGATATCCACTTCGACGGTGCCGAGGCGGCGGTAGTCGGTCTGCGCTTCGCGGCGCGGACCGGTTTCGCGTGATCCCGGCAGCGGGTAGTCGATGCAGCCTTCCGTGGGTTCCGGCCAGCCGCGCACGATCGCGGCGTAGCGCTTGCGCACGGTGCGACCCATGAACTGCTCGCCCAGTTGCGCGGCGACCTCCGACGAGCGCGCGACGAGGAGCACGCCGGAGGTGGCGCGATCCAGGCGATGCGCGAGGTGCAGGCGTCCTTCCACCTGCTCGCGGAGCATGTCGATGAGGAAGGCGTCGTCGGGGCCGACGAAGGCCGAACGATGCACGGCGAGGTTCGCGGGCTTGTTGACGGCGACGAGGTCGTCGTCCTGGAACAGGATCTCCAGCACGGCGATCAGTGACTGCGGCGCGGCCAGGCGGCCACGAAAGCGCCCGCACCAACGATTCCGAGCACCAGCGCCACCGGCCATGCGGCATGCGGCGACAGCGCGTAGAGCAGCGAGGCACCGATCAACAGCGAACCGCCGAGCAGGCCGCAGGCGATGGAGCGATGCAGCCTGCGGGCATCTTCGCGGGCGAGCGCGAGGGCGACCGGATCGGCGACTTCGCGGCGTTCGCCGCTGGCGACCTGGCGCAGCGCGTCGCGGACCAGCTCCGGCATGCGCGGCGCGCTATGCAGCCACTCCGGCACGCGACGGCGCACGTCGCGCAGCGTGGAACGCAGGCTGTAGCGCTCGCGCAGGATGCGCTTGAGCACCGGATGCGCGACGGCCCAGATGTCGATCTCCGGATCGAGCATGCGGCCGACGCCTTCGATATTCAGCAGGGTCTTCTGCAACAGGATCAGCTGCGGTTGCAGCGTCAGCTCGAACTTGCGAGCCGTCTGGAACAGCTTCACCACCAGTTCGGCGATGGAGATCTGCGACAGCGGGCGCGTGAAGTAGGGTTCGCACACGGTGCGCACAGCAGCTTCGAGTTCGTCGAGGCGGATGTTTGACGGCATCCAGCCGGCGGCCACGTGCAGCTGCGCGATGCGGGCGTAGTCGCGCTCGAACAGCGCGATGAAGTTCTCGGCGAGCCAGTACTGGTCGGCTTCGGGCAGCGAGCCCATGATGCCGAAATCCAGCGCGATGAAGCGCGGCTCGTCCACGCGCGCGGTATCTACCCAGATGTTGCCGGGATGCGCGTCGGCGTGGAAGAAATTGTCGCGGAAGACCTGTTCGTAGAACAGTCGCACGCCTTTCTCGGCAAGGCGCTTGCGATCGAGACCGGCCGCGTCGATGGACGCGATGTCATCGGCGCTGACGCCGTGCACGCGCTCCAGCGTCAGCACGCGCTCGGTGCTGAAATCCCAGTGGACCTCGGGCACGTACAGGTCGATGCCGCTGGCGAAGTTGCGTCGGAGCAGGCTGGCGCTGGCGCCTTCGCGCTGGAGATCCAGCTCGTTGGCGAGCATCTTCTCGACCTCGGCCACCACCTCCAGCGGGCGGATCTTGTCCGCCGCGGGATGCCAGCGCTGGGCGAGTTCGCCCAGGGCGTGCAGCAGGTCGATGTCGCGCGCGATGCGCTTGTCGATGCCGGGGCGCAGCACCTTGACCACCACCTCGCGGCCGTCGTGCAGCGTCGCGGCGTGCACCTGGGCGATCGAGGCGGAGGCGAGGGCGTTCTCGTCGAAGCGGGCGTAGACCGTGGTGACGGGGGCCTTCAGTTCGCGCTCGACGATGGCGCGGGCTTCGGCGCCGGGGAACGGCGGCACTTGGTCCTGGAGCAGCGCGAGTTCGTCGGCGACGTCCGCGGGCACGAGATCGCGCCGCGTGGACAGCACCTGGCCGGCCTTGACGAAGATCGGGCCCAGTTCCGTCATCGCCAGGCGCAGACGCGCACCGCGCGACATGCCACGCACATCGGCGGCGGGACGCGGGAACAGCGGTCGGACCAGCTTCAGCGGGCGGAACAGGTGGGCGCCATCGACCAGTTCATCGAGCTGGTACTTGAGCAGGACGGCGGCGACGCGCAGCAGGCGCGGAACGAGGCGCAGCGACGTCATGCGCCGGAGCCCTTCAGCGTGCGCTCCAGGCGGGCGAGTCGCGCCTCGGCGCGGTCGGCACGTTCGCGCAGTTCGTCCACGCCATCGAGGAAGACATCGACCTCGCCCGGTGCCACGGCGACGCGACCTTCGTCGCGCAGCCAGTCCGCGCCGTCCTCGGTGAGGTGGGCGGCGGTCTGCTTCGCGTGGGCGAAGGCCTTGTGCAGGGCCTGGGCAAGCGGCACGCCCACCGCGTCGCCGAAGCGCTGTGCGAAGGCTTCCTCGATGTCCGGGGCGTACTGGCGGGCGAGGCGTTCGAGGCGGCGCGCGAGTTCGGCGTCGCCAGCGATGTCCACCTTGCCGGGGGCGACGCCGTCGTCGTCGCGGCGCAGGGCCATGGCCAGCAGACTGCCCGGCGAGGCGGTGACGCGCAGGCTACCGCCGTCTTCCGCCGGATCGACACGCAGGCGGCCTTTCTCGACGGATACGCGCAGGGCCAGCTCGGGACCGCTCAGGTGGACCTGGACGCTGCGGCCGTCCAGCGCGTCGAGGCGCTGGCGGGTGTCCGGATCGAGGTCGACGGCGCGGTTGAGCACGGACTCCATCGCACGGCCGGCGAGGACACGCAGCGGACGGGGAAGGAAACGGGTCGGGCCGGCGTCGGCCGAGGGACGATCGGAGGTCATGCCACGGATTGTAGCCTGCCGCTCCCGGCAGGGAGGCATCCGTGGTGTCGCGGTCAGTCCGCGCCGTCGAAGCCGGTCTGGCGCCAGGTCTCGAAGACCGCCACGGCCACGGCGTTGGACAGGTTGAGGCTGCGGTTGCCCGGTCGCATGGGCAGGCGCACGCGCTGGTCTTCCGGGATCGCGTCGAGTACGTCGTCGGGCAGGCCCGCCGTTTCGCAGCCGAACAGCAGGGCATCGCCGTTCGCGTAGGTCACGTCGGTGTGCAGGCGGCGGCCATGGGTGGAAAAGGCGAAGACCCGGGGATGGCCGATGGCGGCCAGGCAGGCATCGAGGGTGTCGTGGACGGCGAGGTTGGCGAACTCGTGGTAGTCGAGTCCGGCGCGGCGCAGGCGCGTGTCGTCCAGTTCGAAGCCCAGGGGCCGTACCAGGTGCAGGTCGGCGCCGGTATTGGCGCAGAGGCGAATCACATTGCCCGTGTTGGGCGGAATCTCGGGACGGAACAGGATGACGTGGGGCATGCGCCCATTATGAGCCAGAGCGCAGGCACATGACGCCGTCCTGGGGCAGGGCGCAGCCGGTGACCGTGGCGGCGGCGCCCTTGGAGGCCAGTTGGACCGGGTTGCCGGAGTAACCCAGCATGTTGCCCAGGATCAGGCCGCAGACCAGCATCGAGGCGACCAGGAGGCTACGGAGCAGGAGCAGTTCGTGTTTCATGGCGTGTGTCCTTGAGGTGGGTTGGCGCGTTCAGACCATCAGGCCCAGGGTGAGGCCGCACAGCACCATGGAGGTGATCAGCAGGGCGGCGAGCATCGGCAGTTCGTATTTCATGGCGTGACTCCTTCGGCGGTTGGCGGATGGGGCGTTCGACCCCGGCAGAGGTATTAAGGCAAACCCCGTGCCAGCTTTTGAGAGCCCGCAATCAACTGATTCGCATGAGATTTGTCAGGTGGCCCTTTCTTCCCTGTCTGTCCGCGGACAGTGGCCGCCCGCCAACGGACAGCGCTAGCGGTCGGCGGACACCCTGGCAGATGCCTGGCGAATGGCGATTGCGTCCGGTGAACGACGCGGGCTAGCCTCGGTCGATAGAAGGGGCCATGAGGGCCTTCGAGGAATTCGCATGAAGAAACGCCTGACCCTGCTCGCCGCAGGGCTGATTTCCCTGGTAGGCGGCGCGTCCGCCGCCGACGGCGCCGCCACCCTTCCCGATATCCCCTTCACCCGGTTCCAGTTGCCCAATGGCCTGACCGTGGTGGTGCACGAGGATCACAAGGCGCCCGTCGTCGCCGTCAGCATCTGGTACCACGTGGGCTCCGCCGACGAGCCGGCCGGCAAGACGGGCTTCGCGCATCTCTTCGAGCACCTGATGTTCTCCGGTTCGGAGAACCACAAGGGCACCTACTTCCAGCCGTTCGAGCTGGCCGGTGCCACCGACATGAACGGCACCACTTGGTTCGACCGCACCAACTATTTCGAGACCGTGCCGACCACGGCGCTCGACATGGCGTTGTGGATGGAATCCGACCGCATGGGCCACCTGCTGGGCGCCATCGGCCAGCACGAGCTGGACACCCAGCGCGGCGTCGTCCAGAACGAAAAGCGCCAGGGCGAGAACCAGCCCTACGGTCGCGTCGACGAGAACGTGCTGGTCAACACGTATCCGGCAAACCATCCGTACCACCACGACACCATCGGCTCCATGGCCGACCTCGACGCGGCCTCGCTCGCCGACGTGAAGAAGTGGTTCCACGACTACTACGGCGCCGCCAACACCACCCTGGTGCTGGCCGGCGACATCACCGTCGAGCAGGCCCGCGCGAAGGCACAAAAGTACTTCGGCGACATTCCGGCGGGCCCGCCGGTGCCGCGCCAGCAGCCGTGGATCACCCCGCTGGCCACGTCCACTCGTGGCGTACAGCATGATCAGGTCGCGCAGCCGCGCGTGATTCGCACCTGGATCGCCCCGCAGCTGGGCACCGACGATTCGGTGCAGCTCGACCTCGCCACCACGGTGCTTGGCGGCGGCAAGTCGTCGCGCCTGTACCAGCGCCTGGTCTACAAGGACAAGCTCGCCGACGACGTGAGCATCAGCGTCTCGCCGTTCGCACTGGCGAGCCAGTTGCAGCTGTCCATCGACGTAAAGGAAGGCGTGGATCCCGCCAAGGCCGAAGCCGCGGCTGCCGAGGTGATCGCCGATTTCCTCGCCAAGGGCCCCACCGAGGACGAACTGGAGCGTGCGAAGGTCAGCGGCCTCGCCGGCTTCGTGCGCGCGCTGGAGAAGGTCGGTGGATCGGGCAAGGCGGCGATCCTCGCCGAGGGCCAGGTCTACCGTAACGATCCGGCCGCCTACCGCAAGGATCTGGAGCGTGCCCAGCAGGCCACGGTGGCCTCGGTGCTCGCCGCGTCCAAGCAGTGGCTCGGCAAGGGCAACTACACGTTGACCGTGTTGCCCGCACCCGCCGGCTTCGATCCGGTCGCCGAGGACAAGGCCGTGAAGGGTCTTGGCGACGCCGCCGGCCGTCCGAAGGCCGTGCTTCCCGCCGCGAAGACCTATACGGCGGGGGCCTCCGACGTGGATCGCGCCAAGGGCGTGCCCACGGTCGCCAGCTTCCCCGACCTGTCGTTCCCGAAACTCCAGCGCGGCAAGCTGAAGAACGGCATCGAGGTGGTGCTGGCCGAGCGCCACACCGTGCCGGTCACGCAGATCCAGCTGTTGTTCGACGCCGGCTACGCCGCCGACCAGGGCCGCAAGCTCGGCACGGCCAGCTTCACCTCGGCGCTGCTCAACGAGAGCACCACCGATCTCGATTCGGTGGAGGTTTCCCGGCGCAAGGAGCGCCTTGGCGCCATCATCGGTTCGAGCTGCTCGCTCGACACCTGCTCGGTGGCGCTCAACGCGCTCAACAGCGAACTGCAGCCCTCGCTCGAACTGTTTGCCGATGTCGTGCGCCATCCGGCGTTCAAGACCGACGACATCGAGCGCGTGCGCGGCCAGTGGATCGCAGGGATCGCTCAGGAAAAGACCGAGCCGACCAGCCTCGCGTTGCGCGCGCTGCCGCCGCTGCTCTACGGCAAGCAGCATGCCTACGGCATCCCGTTCACCGGTAGCGGCAACGAAAAGGCCATCGCCTCGCTCACGGGCGACGACCTTGCCGCCTTCCAGCGCGACTACCTGCGTCCGGACAACGCGCGCATCCTCGTCGCGGGCGACACCACGCTGGAAGCGATCCTGCCCCGTCTCGACGCGGTGTTCGGCGACTGGAAGGCACCCGCCGGTGCCATCCCGAAGAAGAACATCGGCGAGGTCGCCGCGCAGGCGAAGCCGCGTGTGTTCCTGATCCATCGTCCGGACGCCCCGCAGTCGCTCATCCTCGCGGGCCTGCTGGCGCCGCCGACCAAGGCGAAGGATGCGCTCGACCTGGGCATCGCCAACGGTGCGTTCGGCGGCACCTTCACCTCGCGCCTCAACATGAATCTGCGCGAGGAGAAGCGTTGGGCATACGGTGCGGGCAGCATGCTGTCGGATGCGAAGGGCCAGCGTCCGATGCTGATCTACGCACCGGTGCAAACGGACAAGACCGCCGAGTCGGCTGCGGAGATCCTCAAGGAAGCGAAGGCCGTCATCGGTTCGAAGCCGCTCACCGACCAGGAGATCGCGAAGATCCGCTCGCAGCGCGTGCGCGCCCTGCCGGGTAGCTTCGAGACCACCTCGTCCGTGTTGGGCGCGATGTCGAGCATCGTGATCTACGACCGCCCGGACGACTACGTGCAGACGCTCAAGTCGCGCATCGACGCGGTGGATCGCTCGGCGGCCGAACGCGCGCTGTCGGCGGTGATCCATCCGGACGCGCTCACCTGGGTGATCGTCGGCGACCTGCGCAAGATCGAAGCCCCGGTTCGTGCCCTGAACCTGGGCGAGATCCAGGTGATCGACGCCGACGGCGAGCCGGTGAAGCAGGCGAAGTGACGTCCCCAGCCATGGGCACGATCGAATCAGATCGCGCCCATGGCTTCATCCGGCTAGGATAGCCGCCGACCGTGATATCCGGAGTTCCTCAATGCGTAAGGCCATCGTCCTCATCCTTCCCCTCGCCCTGTCCGCCTGCTCGTGGGGCATCAAGCTCGACGACGCCGCGCGCAACGTGCGCACCGCATGGAACGGCGACGTGTCCGGATGCCGGGAACAGGGCAAGCTCTCGGTGTCGGTGATGAACCGCGTCGGCCCGGTCGATCGCAGCGACCTCAAGGTGCGCGACGAACTCGAAGTGCTGGCCCGCAACGAAGCGGCCAAGATGGGTGCCGACACCGTGAAACCGGCCGGCGATCCGAAGGAAGGCTCGCAGGACTGGCTCGCCTATTCCTGTGGCGCCCGCGCTCCGTCCTCCGCCGCACGCAGCGCCCCGGCGCCGACGCCGGCCCCGCAGGGCAACGCGCAAGGCGGCTTCGAAACCGTCCCCCTCAAATAAAACGACCTTGTAGGAGCGCGCTTGCGCGCGATGGGTGCTCGCGATACGGCCCAGACCAGGCCACATAGCAACCCCGAATCGCGCGCAAGCGCGCTCCTACAAGGGTCTGCATCGTTCACGACGCGCGCACGCCCAACGCATCGCGCGTCGCGAACACCGTCGACAGCCAGTCGATGAACACGCGCACGCGGGGCGACAACTGCCGGCTGTGCGGATAGAGCAGCGATACGGGTGAAGGCGTGGGTGGATACCCAGGCAGCAGGCGCACCAGCCGCCCTTCCTCGATGTACTTCGCCACGTGGTACAGCGGCACCTGCACGATACCCAACCCCAGCAAGGCGAGATCGGTATTGGTCTCCGCGCCGGTCACCGTCACGGTGGACGGCAGCGTCACGTAGCGCACCTCGTCGCCCTCCATGAATTCCAACGGGATCGTCGCGCCGGTGGCCGACGAGAGAAAGCCGATGGCGATGTGGCCGTCGAGGTCGTCGGGCGAGACGGGCATGCCGTGCCGCGCCACATAGGCGGGGCTGGCGCAGGTCACCTCGTCGAGCATCGCGATGCGCCGGCCCACCATGGTGCTGTCGCTCAGCTCGCCCACGCGCAGCACGCAATCCACGCCTTCCCGGACCAGGTCGACCCAACGGTCGCCTTCGCCGATATGGACGCGCAGGTCCGGATAAAGGGCGAGGAAGTCCGGTAGACCCGGCAGCACGAAGGTGCGCGCCAGCGTGCCCTGCATGTCCACGCGCAACAGGCCCGACGGCCGCGCGTCGGTGAAGGCGCCCTCGGCGTCTTCCACCTCGGCGAGGATCGCCACGCAGCGGCGGTGATAGGCCTCGCCGTCTAGCGTCGGGCTGACCTGGCGCGTGGTGCGCTGGAGCAGGCGCACGCCAAGGCGGGCCTCCAGCCGCTTGATCGCCTGGGTGGCGGTGGAGCGGGGCAGGCCCAGGTCGGAGGCCGCCTGGGTGAAGCTCCGCCGCTCCACGATGCGGACGAACAGGCGCATGGTCTCGAAGCGGTCCAGGTTCACGTTGTTCCACTCAATGGAATAGTGAAGCCAAATCTAAGGGGATTATCCGGTAGCTGGCAACGGCCATCCTGTTCCTGCCCAGCAATGACGCCGGTACGGAGTCCTCCCCATGAACGAGCAAACCCAGAAGGTCGCCATCGTCACCGGCGCGTCGCGCGGCATCGGTGCCGCCGTCGCCCACCGCCTGGCGAAAGACGGTTTCACCGTCGTCGTGAACTACGCCGGCAACGCCGCGGCTGCCGAGACCGTGGTGCGTGACATTGCATCGGCGGGCGGCAAGGCGATCAGCGCCCAGGCCGACGTGGCCAACCCCGCCGACGTGCGTCGTCTCTTCGATACCGTGCAGGAGGTCTACGGCGGCGTGGACGTGCTGGTGAACAACGCCGGCATCATGACGCTCTCCACCGTGGCCGACCTCACCGACGACGCGCTCGATCGCCTGCTCGACATCAACGTGAAGGGCAGCTTCCACACCATGCGTGAGGCAGCGAAGCGCCTGCGCAATGGTGGCCGCATCGTGAACTTCTCCTCCAGCGTGGTGGCCTTGTTGCAGCCCACCTATGCGCCGTATGCCGCGACCAAGGCGGCCATCGACGCGGCCACGATGGTGCTCGCCCGTGAACTGCGCGGCCGTGGCATCACCGTCAACGCGGTGGCACCGGGTCCCACGGCCACCGAACTGTTCCTCAACGGGAAGTCCGACGAGTTGATCGACCGCCTGGCGAAGCTTTCGCCCTTGGAACGCCTCGGCACGCCCGACGACATCGCGGCCGCCGTGTCCTTCCTCGTCGGCCCGGACGGCAGCTGGATCAACGGCCAGGTCCTTCGTCCCAACGGCGGCATCGTCTGAACCCCTAACCCCTTCCTGGAGATCGTGTCATGAAGCAAGTCATCCTCATCACCGGCGCATCCAGTGGCTTCGGCCTGCTTACCGCACGTGCGCTCGCCGAAGCCGGGCATACCGTCTACGCCAGCATGCGCGATCTCGCTGGCGCCAATGCGGAGCGTTCCCGCGAGGTGCTCGCCGAAGCCGCTCAGCGTGGCATCGACCTGCGTACCGTCGAACTCGACGTCACCTCGGAAGCCTCGGCCGATGCCGCCATCCGCACGGTGTTGGAGCGTGACGGCCGCCTGGACGTGCTGATCCACAATGCGGGACACATGGTGTTCGGTCCGGCCGAAGCCTTTACCGCCGAACAGTACGCGCGGCTCTACGACGTGAACGTGCTCGGCACCCAGCGCGTGAATCGCGCCGCGCTGCCGACCATGCGCAAGCAGGGGCGCGGCTTGCTGGTGTGGGTGGGAAGCAGCAGCACGCGCGGCGGCACGCCACCGTTCCTGGCGCCGTACTTCGCCGCCAAGGCCGCGATGGATGCGCCCGCGGTGAGCTATGCCGGCGAACTCACCCGCTGGGGTATCGAGACCTCGATCATGGTGCCGGGCGCCTTCACCAAGGGCACGAATCACTTCGCGCACTCTGGCAAGCCCGAGGATGCGGCGGTGGAAGGCGAGTACATCCAGGGCCCGTATGCCGGCATGCCGGAGAAGATTCTCCAGGGCCTCGCCGCGCTGGAGCCGGCCGATGCGGACGTGACCGAGGTGGCGCGCAAGATCGTCGAGGTGGTCGACATGCCCTTCGGCAAGCGGCCCTTCCGCGTCCATGTCGATCCGTCGCAGGACGGCGCGGAGATCGTCAATGGCGTCGCCGACCGTATGCGCAGGGAGCTGTTCTTCCGTGCGGGCTTCGACGACCTGCTGGTTCCGACGGGCGCCTGAGGCCATCGGGAATCGGACGCTGACGAGGCGATCATGGCGCCTCGTCAGGCACGTGGCATCTCGTTCCGCCCTGGTGGCATCACCGACGAAGGCTGTGTCGGGTATGGAAGACCGTTTGCGCATTTACGAGATGAATGCCGACGCTTAGCCACTACCCCATGATCAAGACGACCTTTTCGATTGCTCCAGATAACGCCACGCAATGGCGTGTACTTCGCGACGTGGATGTCGTCGCTGGTGGCCTGACGTTGGATGAGGCGTGGGACGTGGCCTTGAAGAACGCCTTGGACACGGAGGCCGCCGGCGACTCGTGTTCGATCGAATGGATAGGTTCGGCGACCACGCTGAACATGCGGACATTCCGTGGTGACCGCTGATGTGCTCCGCCGAACGTCAGGGCTGGGAAGGCATGCGTTCTCTCCAGACAGCGGGTGCGCTTGGTCAGTGCTTGATCGATCTGGCACGAAGCCGGCCCGGTTGCCGGGATGCCAGCATCGTATGGGACATGGATCGTCATCTGCCGAGTGACGATTCGATGTGCGTTCGGCAATGGTGGTTCGCACCTGGATGGCGAAGCGCGCTGCCAGGTCGCCAGGCTGGCTATGTGCTGTGCGATGTGCCGAAAAGGGTGGTAATCGTCCTCTCTTTCGACGATGAGGCCGATATCGCGAGAGTCACTCGGGAGCTGTCCGGCTTCCTTGAAGCCTCGGCCCACCGCATGAGCCATCTCCTTCGCATGGAAGGCGAATGGGGTCGCGAGCACAAGGCGAGACGACTGGAGGATATGAGTCGTGTACTGAGGGCCATTGGCAACTATGCGTCGTCCAGCCTCGACATGAAAGAGATTTTTCTTGGTATCCATGCCGAGACGGGCATGATCGTTCCCGCGGATTCGATGGCCGTCGCCAGCCTGGACGGCAAGATGGGCAAGCCCGTGTATGTGTATCGAGCCGGCTATACGGGACATGTCATCGATGAAATCGATGCTGCGTGCGAGAGCTGCGACCTGGTCGATGCACGATTAATGAGGTTCATGAATGAAGGCGTGATTGAAAGGAACATTTTCAGCGGAAGCATGGCATGCCACATAGAGCCTCAGTGGGCCGTGACAACGCTTTCACCGGCAGCGATGAGTGCCGGCATTCTGTATATGGCCGTCAGCGAAACCCCGGCCTTTTTTCATGAAGAGGATCGCCTGTTGCTGGAAGTGATCGCCGGATACGTCTCGATGGCGCTGGAACGTCGTCGCTAACCTTCGAGACTCACGAGAAGGAAGGCCCGAGCCTTCTTCCAGTAGCGCTGCACGGTTCGCTCCGTGACGCCAAGGCTTTCCGCGATCTCCCGCTCGCTGTAGCCGCCGAAATATCGCAACTCAACGACACGGGCAAGTTCCGCATCGACGTTTTCCAGCTCGGCCAGGGCATCGCTTAGCGCGACGATCTCCGTGGCCTGTTGTATCAAGTGGCCGCTTACGGTGGCATCCAGTGAGATTTTTACCACATCACCGCCGCGTTTCTGGGCGCCTACTGTACGCGCATGGTCCACGAGTACCTGGCGCATGGCGTTGGCGAATATGCCCATGAGGTGGCTTCGATCCTTCGGGGCTAGCCGGGCATTGTAGATTCGTATATAGGTTTCATTGACCAAGGCCGTGGTATTCATGCTTCCACCGCCGCGCCTAAGCTGGCGGCGGGCACAGGCCTTGAGGTCCTGGTAGACGATGGCGTAGGCGTGCTGAAGAGCTTGCTCATCGCCTGCCTCGATTTGACCCAGCAATACGTCCAGATCGTTCTCAGGCATTGGCGCTATCCGCATGATGCAGGTTCAGGATTGGACACATGACATGTGTAGATCCCCGCTGCGGGAGATAATGGATTTCTTGTCCGAGCATTGTCAATGCGCTTACTTTTCGACCCCTGATGATCGACTTGCTTCGGTGCACGAAACGTGACGTGCCGCCCGCAAGGCCTTGAGTCCGAACACCGGGGCAGTGGAGGTCAGGGATAGCGTCACAACGTGGCATGGGCCATAGCGAACCATGGCCTCCCTATGCAGGCGATCGAGCATTTCATATCCATTCCGATCATGCATGGCAATGGTCGCCACGGCCACGTTCCTTCGGTTCATGAGCGCCATCGGATCGGTATCCAGCGATTTTCGATCGATGATATCAAGGCGATAAAGCTTCAATGCCTCCTGCGCCTTGGTTATCGCGCATGGGTAGTCGCCTGCTTCAAGGCATATCGCCGACCGAATCTGGGAAATCCTGTATGCGGTGAAGGCGGTGGATATGTGTCCGTTCTCCATGTCTCTCGACGTTTTTTCAGCAGCCGCCACGTCGCTATCCAGAAGCTGCTTTTCAGCGATGGAGGCAAAATAGAATTGTTCGCCGCTAGGCCCGAGGTCCCTTGTCTGAATTTGCGATAGGTTCGCTAGAAGGCTATCGGCTTCCTGGTCTTGCCCGCTGATGCGAAGACATTCCACAAGAACAAATGTCGCTATCAATGCATCGGGATTATGCGGTCCGTACAAAGCGGCGTAATGATCTCTATAGTAGCGTGCGTAAGGCACGGCGTCAGAGAACTTGCCCTGCCGTATGAGCATTTCGATGTAGAGAGCAAGTGCGTAAGTGCGAGGATTTCTTTCCCCCATCGACAGCAAGGACCATCCGCTTAGCAGCGGCTGAAGAATGGCGACGGGCTGGCTTAGCTCTCCTCTGAATCGAAGAATTTCCGCCTGTAAGACTCGGAGCCTTATGGCCGTGACCGAATGGGGCAGGCCACGCAGCGCGTAGCGGGCGTTCACCTCATCGAGTGCGGACTGGGCCGCATCCATATTCTTGGAGAGCAGGAAATTCTCGACAACCTGAACGAATGCGTCTTCCTCCATGGGAGACGGTTTGGACTGTAGAAGAAGGCGCTGAGCCTGCAGGGTTTTCTGATCGACTTGTTCAGGCCCATACTCCTGTATGTTGCCTTTGATGGCGGCCGATAACAGGATGGACTTCGCTTTCAGCAACGCCTTGACAGGAGCGTCTATGGATAGCTTGTCGGTTAGGGCGGATGCTTCCTGCGTCATTCCGTCGGCCTCCGCCAGGTTGCCGTAGCCTGTCAGGTGATCCGCCATACCCAGCAGCGCTATCACCCGTTCATAACTGACGGGCGGCGCTGTTTCTATCGCCTTGTGAAACTGGATCGCCGCTTGCTCAGATAGTCCCATCGCATCGTAGGAAGCGCCAAAAACGGAGAATATCTGGCTCTTGGCCGACGCGGCCAGATATTGATCTTCCTCGACATGCTTGATCCCGGTGTCGATCGCCTTGCGAACCATGAAATTGGGGTCGCCGATCGTTCCCGCATCATTTTGTACGAGCAGGCTGAGAAACAAGTTGTTGACTTGTCGAGCGGTATCCCTTTCCTTGTCTATGCCCGCATGAAGCCGGTTCTCCTGCCACAAGGACAGGCTCAGAAGGAGCAAGAGGAGAAAGGTGGAGAGTATCGGCCACCGGGTACGCTTCATGAGCAGCCGCATGCGATAGGCCCAGTCATGCGACTTTATGCTGATCGGTTGCGTGTCCAGCCACCGTTTCAGGTCGGTTACCAATTGATCGACCGAGGTGTATCGATCTTCGGGGCGCTCTTTGAGGCACTTTCCCATGATGTCGTCGAGATCGCCGGCAAGCTGGCGCACCATTTTTCTTCGTCCGCTGCTCCAGCCCAGTCGCTCTTTTGCCGTAAGCTCGGCCGCAAAACGACTCATCTGGCCTGGTTGATACGCGGGCGCCGATGAACGTCGTCGCATCGACTCACGTGTCGAGTCCGTCGGAAAGGCATGGCTTCCGCAAAGCAGGAGATGAAGCAGTAATCCGATGGAGTAGATGTCCGTCGAGGTACTCAGTGGAGAAGACTGGAACTGCTCAGGTGCGGCGAAGCTGGGTGTCAAGAGGTCGTCCTGATCGACGGCGCTACCTCCTGTGGCATCGATGATCGAAGAAAGACCAAAATCCAGCAGCTTGACCGCACCATTCTTGCTCACAAGGACATTGGATGGTTTGATGTCCCTATGAATGACAAGCTGGCTGTGGGCATATCGGACAGCATCCAGTACGTCGAAGAACATGCGTATCCTGGATCGGACATTGAGACGTTCCCTGGTGCACCATTCATCGATTTGAAGGCCATCGACAAGCTCCATGGCATACCATGGGATCGTTCCGTCCTCTACGCCCCCATCCAGTAGCGTGGCGATATGCGGATGGCTAAGGCGTGCGAGTGTCTGGCGCTCTTCGATGATTTTCTGGAATAGCTTTTCATCGTTGGCATCGATACGCACAACCTTGATCGCACAGGTTTGTTCGAAGTTTCCGTCCACCCGCTTGCCACGATAAACCAGCCCCATCCCGCCGTAGCCAATGAGCTCGCCAATTTTCCACGACCCGAAGCGGCGCCCCATCAGGCTGCCCACGGTGTAGTCGTGCTGGCTGGGCGGCAGGTAGAGCGCAGGCGCGGGGCGATCGATGGCATGGCTGGGGCGCTCGGCAGCCGCTAGAAGCTTGCCGATGAGGTAGGCGAGTTTCGGGTTGTCCCTTTGCAGCGCATACAGGCGCGCTTTTCGTTCATCCTCGGGGAGGTCGAGAAGCTCATCAAATAGGTCGAGGGCCTGCGAGGCCATCGAATCGTCCTGAGGCGGATGAGTGCTCATGGCGCGGCCCTGGATAGACTAGGATCGATGCACGCAGGCAGGGAATGGGCGATTGCATGTGGACCACAACCGGGCTTCCGTCGTTGGATCATAGGGTGGTCGCTGAGAGGTGAAAAGAGGGCGAGATGCGATGTCGACAGCGTGGGCGGATAGCCGCTCTCTCGCCCGTTTCCGGTCTATCCGGCGAGGTACTGGGCTCCAGTGGGCATCCCGGGCCGTTGTTCAGGCACCGGGAGGCTTCCCGACGATGCGTTCCATGACGTGGCCCAGGGGCGATGGCCGCCCTATCAGATAGCCCTGCGCAGCGTCCGCGCCAATCCGTTGCGCCATGTCGAATTCGGACGCACGCTCGATGCCTTCCAGGGTGACCGTCGAACCGACGCCGTGTATGAGATCCACCAGCGCGCAAACGATCGTCTCGGCGCGATGATCCTCGCTGCTTCGGTGAACCAGGCTCCGGTCGATCTTGATGGCGTCGAACGGTATATGCCTTACCAGTTCCAGTGAGTTGAAGCCCGAGCCGAAGTCATCCATGGCCAGCATGAATCCGAGGTCCTTGATCGTCGTGGCGTTGAGGACGGTGGCCGCGAGATCGGACGGCGGTGTGTGTTCGACGGCCTCGAATACAAGGCATCGTGTCGGTATGCCTCGCTTGGACATGGCCTCGGCCATGGATTGTACGTTGTTGCGAGACGCCAGCCAGTTCCATGGAGCGTTGACGCTGACGCAGATGTCGCTGTGCCCTTGGGCGCGCATCAGGGAAAGCGCGTCCATGGCGTGCGTCATCATGTGATCCGTGAACGCATCTATGAGTCCCATGCGTTCGATCGACGACAGGAAGTGACCCGGTGTCACGATGCCATGAACGGGGTGGCTCCATCGACTAAGCGCTTCGAGTGTGTATATGCGACCGTTTGAAGTGCTTACGATGGGCTGAAACCATGCCTCGAATCCCGAGTGCTCGATGGCGGATCGTACGTCGACCTTCCATAGGTCGGATGGAATAACTCCGTCATCAAAGGCGGAGCCGTGGCCATGCATGAGCTTCTCCTGCGGTGCTGTCGAACCTTGTGTCTTATGGAATGCGATGGCCTGGACACCGAAGCGCTCATCCATGAGCAAGAAACGGTCCTTCGGTGTGCAACATCTCGCGACGTAGCGCGGGGTGCGAATGGCAAGGGAAACACCCCGAAAAGCCCGCGGAGGATCGGGCCAACGTGTCCTGCTCTTACGGCAGGTTCTCTTCTAATGCGGAAAGCGGAGGCGGAACCCGACACGACGGGTTTTGTCGGCTCGGCGGCAGCTCGCGTCACGTGAAGGCCTTCCAGGCATCTCAGTAGGACGAGGCGTGTCGGGTTTCGGCCCCGTCTTACGCATCTCCATATAGCGACGATCACGGTATCGGTGCGATGCCAATTGATTGGGCTTTTTCGATCCCAACCAGCCTGTTGAAGCCATATGAAGCGGAAAAAAACCACCCTCGCCATGCTGACGTCCTGGAATTGCCTATGAACAGGATCTTCCGAAAGGTCTGGAGTACCTCATTGCGCGCACTGGTCGTGACCTCGGAGCTGGCCTCCCGGCGGGGCAAGGCAGACACCGATTCGAGCGCTCGATCGGTTCAGCCAAAGATCGCAACACGCGCCCTGGGTCTGGCTGCGTTGCTCGCGGCATCGCTATGCGGAATGGACGCGCATGCTGCGACTTATCCGCCTAGTTTTGCTTGCAACCAGGGTGGTACCGACACAGGCCCGGACGGTGTGGTGCGGACGCCGGCAGGTAACCCCGTAGATGGTTCCGGCTGGTGGTCGAATATCCTTGGTTGCAGCGCTTCAGGCAACAAGGCGAATGCCGTAATGGCCCTGGGTACGTATGCAAATGCCTCGAGCACGGGGGCTATGGCGATGGGCTTCGGGGCAAATGCAGGGAATGGGACGGCATTTGGAGCTTGGGGAGCACTGGCCGTTGGTATGGACGCATCGGCGACGGGGTTGCGATCCGTTTCCATCGGTACGTTCAGCATGTCCAACGGCGCAGGAAGCGTAGCCATTGGGGGTAGCGATACCGATCCGAATAGCACCGTAGGTGCCGGTACGCTGGGCGCAAGGGCGTTGGCGGATAAATCGGTTGCGTTGGGTAGCAGGGCGTTCGTCGACACGACGGCCCCCTCGGGCGTGGCGATCGGCGCCTCCGCTTCGGTGGCCACGGACAGCAGCATTGCTATCGGTGCGAACGCCCTGGTCGGGGCTTCACAGGGTGGTTCGCTGACTGTTCGTCGTACGGACGGCCTTGGCTGGCCCAGCAGCAATTCAACGGTTGTGAACTACTCGATGGCTATCGGCTATGGCGCCCAATCGACGGGGGCGTCGAGTGAGGCCATTGGTAGTAACAGTATCGCTAGCGGCGCTCAAAGTCTCGTCTTTGGTCACAGCGCCGTAGCCAGTGGCCAAAGCGGCCTGGCCCTGGGGCAAGCCGCCTATGCGACGGGGGCCTCGTCTATCGCGCTTGGTCGGATGGGTGTCGTGACGGGCGATCTTGCCATGGCGCTAGGAAACGTCGCCACCGCCACGGGGGTGGGCAGCGTGGCCATGGGCAACTCCGCCTATGCGAAGGGCGATCGCTCGCTGGCCTTGGGGGCGTCGGCGGCAGGCGGAGTCACGCAGGACACCACCACGAACACTCGGGCGGTCGGTACCGATTCCGTCGCCATCGGGACGACTGCTGCTGCGTTCAACGCCAATGGCGTGGCGCTTGGCCTGAATGCCAAGGCAGGTGCCAGTGGATCCACCACCACGACCAACGATACAGCCATCGGTAACGGCGCAGCGGCGACGGGGGGTAACTCGGTCGCACTCGGTACGGGCGCGAACGCGACAGCTACCAACAGCCTGGCTCTCGGAAGCAACGCCGCGGCGACTCGTGGTGCCCAGACGGGCTATGTCGGTTATGCGGTGGGCAGCAGCACGTCAGGCGGAGAGCTGAACGTCGCCAATAACGGCATCGGGCGTCAGGTGACCGGCGTGGCCGCTGGCAGCACCGGCACCGACGCCGTGAATGTGAGCCAGCTGAACCAGGTCGCTCAGAATGGCGCGGCGGCACTGGGCGGCGGAGCGACGCTCAATGCAACGACCGGTGTCTGGACGCTTCCGTCGTACGCGATCAACACCATCGGCTCGACGGGCGCCAACGGAGGTAGTACATCCGTCGCCAACGTAGGGGCAGCGCTTTCCGCACTGAACAGTGACGTGGTGAATACAGCGGCGATCGCAGTGAAATACGATGCGGTGGGCGGGAATGCGATCACGCTGGGCGCGACCGGTGGCACGGGTTCGACCGGTACGGTGAAAATCACCAACCTGACCCCGGCCGCACTCAACGCCACCAGCACCGATGCGGTGAACGGCTCGCAGCTGTATGCCACGAACCAGCAGCTCGGCAATATCGCCGGCGGCGGTGGCATCAAGTACTTCCATGCGAACTCGACGCTATCCGACAGCACCGCAACCGATACTAACAGTGTCGCGATCGGGCCGCAAGCGGTCGCCATCAATGCCAACGATGTCGCCTTGGGCAACGGCAGCACGACGGCCGCGCCGCATGCGGGTACGACCGCGTTGTACAACGGTACCGCCGCCGGGATCGCCAATGCCGCCAACGGCGTGATAGCGGTGGGTGGCGCAGGTACCGAGCGCCAGGTACAGAACGTCGCGGCGGGTGTTATTTCGAAGACGAGTACGGATGCCGTCAACGGCTCACAGGTCTATTCGCTGTCGGCAGGAGCCAATCAGCTCGGCGGCACGGTCGCCAGCATCCTTGGTGGTGGCGCTGCATACGACCCGAACACGGGTAGCCTTGGCGGATTCAGCCAGCCGATCAATACGATCAGCACGGTGGGTGCCGTGGGTGCGACCACGGCCCTGAGCACGGTGGCCGGCGCGTTGAGTGCGCTCAATACTAACGTCAACAACACGGCGAACATCGCGGTGAAGTACGACAAGGTCGGAGGTAATGCGATCACGCTCGGTGCGACCGGTGGCGCAGGCGCGACCGGTACGGTGAAGATCACCAACCTGGCGCCGGCGACGCTCAACGCCACCAGCACCGATGCGGTGAACGGCTCGCAGGTCTATGCGTTGTCGGCGGGTGTGAATCAGCTCGGTAACTCGATCGCCAACACTCTCGGCGGCAGTGCGGCGTATGACCCGAATACCAGCAGCGTGGTCGGGTTCAATCAGCCGATCAATGCGATCAGTACGGTGGGTGCCGTGGGTGCGACCACAGCCCAGGGCACGGTGGCCGGCGCGTTGAGTGCGCTCAACACCAACGTCAACAACACGGCAAACATCGCGGTGAAGTACGACAAGGTCGGAGGTAACGCGATCACGCTCGGTGCGACCGGTGGCGCAGGCGCGACCGGTACGGTGAAGATCACCAACCTGGCGCCGGCCGCGCTCAACGCCACCAGCACCGATGCGGTGAACGGCTCGCAGGTCTATGCGTTGTCGGCAGGTGTGAATCAACTCGGTAACTCGATCGCCAACACTCTCGGCGGCAGTGCGTCGTATGACCCGAACACCAGCAGCGTGGTCGGATTCAATCAGCCGATCAATGCGATCAGCACGGTGGGTGCCGTGGGTGCGACCACAGCCCAGGGCACGGTGGCGGGCGCATTGAGTGCGCTCAATACCAACGTCAACAACACGACGAACATCGCGGTGAAGTACGACAAAGCCGGGGGTAACGTAATAACGCTCGGTGCGACCGGTGGCACGGGATCGATCGGTGCGGTGAAGATCACTAATCTGGCACCGGCGGCGCTTAACACCACCAGCACCGATGCGGTGAACGGTTCGCAGCTGTATGCCACGAACCAGCAGCTTGGCAATATCGCCAGCGGCGGTGGCATCAAGTACTTCCACGCCAACTCGACGCTTACCGATAGCTCGGCGGGGGGAGTCAACAGTGTTGCCATCGGAGCGATGGCCGCCGCTACCGGCAATGCAAGCATCGCGCAGGGCTTCGATAGCCAGGCGACTGCGGACAGCTCCGTGGCGATTGGATGGAACAGCCAGGCCAACGCGATCGTATCGACGGCGCTTGGCGATGGGGCGAAAGTCACCGTGGCCAACAGTGTCGCCATTGGCTCGAATGCCGTGGCCTCGACGGGGGCGCAAGCTGACTACGCGGCGTTCGGCCTGAATTCCAGGCAAGCATCGTTCGGTGAGGTGTCCCTCGGATCGGTCGGTGCGGAACGTAAGGTCACGAACATCGCGGCGGGTAGCGATGCGACGGATGCGGTGAACGTGGCCCAGTTGAAGGGTGCGGCATCGAGCCTGGGTAACGCCGTGGCTAGCCACCTTGGGGGTGGCGCGGCATACGATTCGACGACGGGTACGATCACCGCACCGAGCTATAGCGTGCAAGGAGCCACATTCAGCAGCGTGGGCGGCGCGCTGGATGGACTGAACACCGGATTGACCAGCATGCAGAACCAGGTCGCCAGTATCAATAATGGCGCGGGAATCAAATATTTTCATGCCAACAGTGCCGGCAATGATAGCCTCGCCACTGGCACCGATAGTGTCGCGGTAGGTCCTTCGGCGGTGTCCGCAGGCGCACATGGCGTGGCGATGGGCGATGGTGCACAGGCCAGTCGAGATAACTCGGTGGCCCTGGGTGCCAACTCGACGACGTCCGTGGGTGCGCAGTCGAACTACACGGGCGCCTACATGGCATCCGGAAGCAGTCAATCGAACGGCGAGGTATCGGTAGGCTCTGCGGGCGCGCAAGGATCGTCGGCCACTTACCGCCAGGTGACCAACGTAGCCGATGGCTCGGGGTCCCACGATGCTGTCAACGTGCAGCAGTTGCAGGCGGGCGTAGGCAATGCCATCTCGCAGTCCAATGCCTATACGGACCAGCAGATCGGCAACGTTGTCAATAATGGAAGCAACGGTTCGTTCCGTACCAACGCCACCGGAGCGAACGGTGCGGTACCTGCTGCGGCCGGCGCCAACTCGGCGGCAGGCGGTGCTGGCGCGGTGGCATCGGCCACCAACAGCACCGCAGTCGGCAATAACGCCACTGCCACGGGCACCAACGCGATCGCGCTTGGTCAGGGCTCGGTAGCGAGGCGGGACAATACGGTTTCGGTGGGTGATGTTGGCAAGGAACGGCAGGTCGCCAATGTCGCCGCAGGCACGCAGGGCACCGATGCGGTCAACGTCAATCAGCTCAACACGATGAAGGCGGGTGGAGTGCGCTACGACCAGAATGCCGATGGCAGCGTAAACGCCAGCAGCGTCACCCTTAATCCAGGCAGCTCGCCCGCTACCGTACACAACGTGGCGGCGAGAACGGCGACGACGGATGCGGTCAACGTAGGTCAGCTCAGCAGTAGCATCAACCAGGTGCAGAACTGGTCCAAGAGCTACACCGACCAGCGCTTCGAAACGGTGAACAGGGACCTCAACAGGGTCGGCAACCGGGCCAATGCCGGTGTCGCTTCCGCGATGGCCATGGCGAGCCTGCCGCAGGCATATCAACCCAACCAGAATGCGGCGGCGGTATCGATGGGTAGCTTCCACGGAGAAACCGGCATCGCCATTGGCGTGTCGACCATCACGGAGAGCGGTCGCTACATACTCAAACTCAATGCCACGACCAACACCCGCGGCGATGCTGGCGTGGGTGTGGGGGCCGCGATGGTCTGGTGAGCCGTCTTCGCGATACATCCCCCCAGCGTGGCCGGGGGGGATGCCGATGGTCGTGGGGATCAACGCGACGAACCTCGCACTGCATCCGCGCCGGCTTCAATGCGGTCCGGGGCGAAGTTCATAGGACTTCCGCTTTCGGCCGCGCTCATCAGTAGCGGCGCTCATAGCGAGCACCGGGTCATGACTTTTCTCCCATTGCCGCCTTAACTCTACATATGTTGTAGTTGTGCCATGAAACGCCATCGTGCCCCCTCACCGCAAATGGAAACGCTGCTGGCCGTATTGGCCTCGGCACCGCGTGAGTGGTTCTACGGCTATCCCCTTATGAAGGCCGCCGGCTTGCAGTCCGGCACCTTGTATCCGTTGCTGGTGCGACTGGAGGCCAAGGGGCTCGTGGAGTCCGAGTGGCGGGAGCCCGAGCAGCCGGGCAAGCCGCCACGGCATGCCTATCGATTGACCTCCGCCGGTGTGGCGCTGGCGCGTACGGTGGTCGAGCGAGGGTCGGACCCCGACGGCGTGCGGGTGCCATGAAGCGTCGACTCGCCCGCCTGTTGATGTCGTGCGCGGTGCGCTGGTCGAGGCATCCATGGGCGGGCGAGGCGATGCGCGCGGAGTTTTGCGCGGCGGAGGAGGATGGCCAGGGTCTGCGCTTTGCCGTGGGTTGCGCGTGGGCTTCTGTGAAGGAACGGATCGATGGCCGTACCGCGATCGCACCCGGGTGGGCTCGACTCGCCGTGGCGATCGTCGTCATGGTTCCCATGGCCGTGTTCGAATTCGGTTGTGGATACCGGGGTATCCAGCTCGTCGTCACGGGGCAAGATCATTACTACGCGTCCCTGATATCCGGTGGTGCAACGGAACAGGCGATGGCCGAGGCGTATCGACGTGCCGCCAGCTTGATGACCACGTTGTTGCTCACCATGGCGATGTGCGAAACCGCGCTCGCGTGGAGCCTGATGCGTGGTCACGGGCATCGCGCGAGACAGATAGCGACCTGCGTGGTCGTCGCGGGACTCACGATGTCCACGCTCATCATGGCCCTCGGCGTCAACGGCGCGTCGCTCGCGCTGTATCTCTGCATTCCCGTCGCACAGTGGTGCGTCGTATCCCGGCTCGTTCCCGACGCCACGCGCTGAGCCCGACGTTTCGTCCCAACCTGGAGGTGTTCCGATGTTCGCAAGCCTTGCGATGTTGACCGTGGCCGCTATCACGACGCCCACCGTGCCCCTCGATGGCGCCCGTCTCTCGGCGGATAGTGCCTGCTACGACATCGTGGTTCGCGGCAAATCCGTGGGCACGACATGGCAACGTATCCGGCCAGCGGAAAAGAACGGGCGTGCGACGTGGGATATCGTCGTCCACCAGCGATTCGCCGATGGAAGCTTCGACATGCGCGATCATTTTGTCGTCGATCGGAAGACCATGCAGCCGCTCAGCCTGGAAAGCGACCGAGGCAAGGACACGACGGCCAAGGGGTGGCATCGCATTCGTATCGCCTATGGCGACCGCCATGCGAGCGGCACCCGGCAAACCGCCGAAGGCACCTCGCCCATCGATACGAACTTCGATCATGCGGTCTGGGACGGGAACCTATGGGGGCTTACCTTCACCGCGCTTCCGTTGAAGGAAGGCGCAACCTTCACCGTTCCGACATGGCAATACGACAAGGGCCTGGAACAACTTACCGTCAAGGTGGTGGGCAAAGAGATCGTGCATACGCCCAGCGGCGATGTATCTGCATGGACCGTGATGGCCGGCGGCTCCCCCGATCGGCTCGTGCATTACCGGATCGCGGTGGATGCACCTGCCGAGCTGGGCTACGAGGCGGGCCCGTTCGCACAGGTGCCGCGAGGCCCGTGCGTCGATCCTTCTTGAATCTCCGTTCCGGTTTGTTGCGGCTAGTCCATGGAGCGGGTCGTCAAGGTATCTCGATGAGCCTCGCCCCAATCACGCAACGCAAGTAATACGGGAACAAGGGTGCGTCCGAACTCCGAGAGCTCGTATTCGACCTTGGGCGGCACTTCGGGATAGACATGCCGAACGATCACGCCATCGGCTTCCAGTTCGCGCAACTGATTGGTGAGCATGGATTGCGTTGCATTGGGAACGCGGCGCGTGAGTTCCATGAAGCGCCGCTTCTCCTTCAGCAGATGAAAAAGGATGACGGGTTTCCAGACGCCGCCGATCACGGACAGCGTGACCTCCACGGCGCAACCGCTCTTACCGTCCCAACGTTTGGCGCGCATACGTACTCCGGAAAACCATAGTACCTACTGAAAATCGTCGTTCTTGTGACTACCAGGGTGCGAGCCTAGCATGGCGCCATCTCGTCACCGCAAGGCTCGTCATGACTTTCAAAGCGCTGCTTACCCGCAAAACGAACGATGGCGTTCATACCGAGTTGGTCGATTTCGACGAGGCCGACCTGATGGAGGGCGACGTCACGATCCAGGTCGAATACTCGACACTCAACTACAAGGATGCCCTGGCGCTATCCAATGAGCGTCCGGTCATTCAGCGATATCCGCTGATTCCCGGCATCGATCTTGCCGGCGTGGTGTTGGCATCGGGGCACGCCGATTTCAAACCGGGCGATCGCGTCGTGCTGAATGGCTGGCACCTGAGCCAGACGCATCATGGTGGTCTGGCGCAGCGCGCCCGCGTACGTGGTGAATGGCTGGCACCTGAGCCAGACGCATCATGGTGGTCTGGCGCAGCGCGCCCGCGTACGTGGTAAATGGCTCAACAAGCTTCCCGACAACCTTTCCACGCGCGACGCCATGGCCATCGGCACGGCGGGTTACACGTCCATGCTGTGTGTGCTCGCCTTGGAGGATGCCGGTGTGGAACCCTCCAAGGGCGACATCCTGGTCACCGGCGCCAATGGGGGTGTCGGCTCGATCGCCGTGGCGATTCTCTCCAAGCTCGGCTACCGCGTGGTCGCCGCCACCGGTCGGCCGGAGCATTCAGCTTACCTGCATGCCCTGGGCGCAGCGGAAATCTACGATCGCGACCGCCTTTCCGAACCGCGCGATACGCCGATGAGCACGGAACGCTGGGCCGGTGTCGTCGACGTGGCTGGCGGCCCGACGCTCGTCAACGCCATCGCCGAGAGGAAGTATCGGGGTATCGTGACGGCGTGCGGTTTGGCGCAGAGCGATGCGCTGGATGGTTCGGTGATTCCGTTCATCGTCCGCAACGTGACGCTCATCGGCGTGGATTCTGTCAACGCACCGCAGCCTGTCCGCCAGCGCGCCTGGGACCGTCTCGCGACGGATCTCGATCCTGGGAAACTCGAAAGCACCGTGCAGGTGATCGGCCTGGCAGACGTGCTGGACGTCTACCAGCAGATCATCCCGGGCAAGGTGCGCGGTCGCATCGTGGTCGATGTGAACGCCTGAACCTTGGCAGCGGCAAAGGGGATGCCGATGGCAGGGGTGATCAGCGCGACGAACCGCGCACCGCGTCGGCCGCCTTGCCGGCCTTGCGCTGCACCTTGCCAACGGTTTTCTCGGCCGTACCTTCCAGTTCGACACGTTTGTTGCCGGTCAGCTTGCCGATCGCTTCCTTGATCGAACCCTTGGCCTGGCGCACGGCGCCTTCGGTGCGATTCTTGTCCATGACATGATCCTCGTTGATAAGGGGCGTCGATCCTTCCGTGTGGAAGGTCGACGCGATCATGCTGCCAGGGTCCACAACGCCAGCCCACATGCGAATGCACCATGTGCACTGGTGCATTCGCGCCGGCTTCAGCGGCGTCGCCGCGGAGTGCGGCCCGGCGGGCCGGCTACGCCTCGTTCGCGCGCCCAGACGATGGCTTCGCTACGACTGTGCACGTCGATCTTCGAGTACAGGGCCGCCACGTGGTTGCGGACGGTGTTGGGCGAGAGGCCTAGCTCTGCGGCGATTTCCTTGTCGGCCAACCCTTCAGCGATATGGCCCAATACGTCACGCTCGCGGCCAGTCAGGTCGGCCAGGCCATAGCTGTCGTTCCCCTTCGGGCGGTTGGCCCGCCGCACGTTGGCCAGCTTTTCGAGCAAGGTCTGGCTGAACCAGGAGGCGTCTTGCATCACCGCTTCGATGGCGGTGACCAGTTCCATCTCGGTGCGCTTGCGGTCGGTGATATCCATCAGCGATATCAGGTAGCAGCGTACCTCGTGGATGGTCACCGTTTCGGCGGAGACCAGGCAGTCCAGGTGCCCGCCGTCCTTGCGTACCAGCGGATACTCGACGTTGAGCATGCTGCCGGTCGCTTCCAGCGTGCGACAGAATTGCTGGTACGCCTGTTGCGACGGAAACAGGCCTATTTCATGGATGGATTTGCCGGCGATATCCTCGCTGGCGTAGTGCGTGGTCTGCGTCACGGCATCGTTGATCTCGATGACCTGCATGGTTTCCGCCTGGCAGATGAGGCTCGGTACCGGCGTGATGCGAAACGCCTTGGCGAAGCGCTCCTCGCTTTGTCGTAGCGCCACCTCGGCGCGTCGGCGCGGTTCGAGATCCATGAAGGTGAACAGCATGCAGGATTCGTCGCCCAGTTCGATCGGCTGGCCGGCCACGACCACGCATTTCGTGGTCCCATCGGGAAGATTGAGCTCGGCCTGCATCTGCGGAATGGTCGCTCCTTCCGACAAGCGCTCCACCGCCAGTTCACGGCGATCCGCCATGGCCAATACATCCACTTCGAACACGCCCTTGCCGATCACCGCTTCGCGCGTGAAGCCGGTCATTTCCAAGAAGCCCTGATTGACCTTGATGTAGCGCTGGTCTTCCAGTCGGCAGATGATGGCCGGCGCGGGGTTGGCATTGAACGTACGCTCGAATCGTTGTTCGGCGCTTGCCCAGTCGCTGGCATCGGCCACGATCAGCACCAGGCAATCCGGATCGCCGTTGCTGTCGGTCAGCACCAGGCTGCGCACGCGATGCACCCATCGTTGCTCGTCGTCGTTGTCCCTTACCACCTCCACCACGACGTCCTCGAACACCTCGCCCGCGATCACGCGATCGATCGGATAACTCCCTTCCTGGAGTCGGTGGTTGTTGCGGTAGCGCAACTGGAAGCGCTGGCGGTACTCGGAGACGGTGGCGCCCAGTTCGGCCAGTTCAGAGGCGCCGTGCATGGTGAGGGCAGCCTCGTTGGCCCAGGTGATCGACTGGTCGGGTTCGATCAGGATGACGCCTTCGCTGAGCCCCGTGATGATTTGCTGGAGCTGCCGGCAATTGGTCGAGGTGGGCGGCGCGGTGGAGTCGGGGGAGGCGGACATGGCATACCAGGGAGGAAGGAGGGGGAGCCAGAAGCGTGCGGTCTGAAGGTAGTCGCGACCTGAGGCAAATGCACTAGCTCCCCTGGTGCAACTGTCTCAGGCGGCGTGGCTCGGCCGTGCGCACACTGATTCACCCCACCCATCGTGAGCTCAAACCATGGCCGTCATCACCACTCCCTTCCACCCGCGTCTCTCCTGGGGCGCCATTCTGGCGGGCTGCGCGCTGTCGCTCGTCACCTATCTCACGCTGAGCGTGCTGGGGACGGCGATCGGCGCGGGGAGCATCGATCCTCTTCACGAGTCCAACCCCGTGAGTGGCCTGGGCATCGGTGCCACGATCTGGCTGATCGCCTCCACGCTCATCTCGGTCGCCGTCGGCGCCTTCATCGCTGGCCGCACCGCGACCATCCGGGGCGGCCTGCATGGCTTGCTCTCGTGGGCGCTCATGTCCCTGGTGACGACCTGGCTGGTGGCCGCCTTGGCGACCAGCGCCGCCGGGGCCGTGACTGGCGTGGTCGGCAAGGGCGTGTCCCTGGCCGGTCAAGGCATCGCCGCCGCGGCGCCGTCCGTGGCGAAGGGTGTCAAGGATGAGCTTCAGCAGCAGGGCGTACAGATGGATTGGAACGACCTTCGCGGCCAACTGGACACCTTGCTCCGCCAGACCGGCAAGCCCGAGCTGAATCCGGACCACCTTTCGGCGCAGACCGATGCCGTGGCACAGGATGGCAAGTCCACGGCCGCGCAGGCCGCCCAGGCTCCGCAGGCGGCCGGCGACGAATTGAGCGCATGGTTCGATCGGGTTCGCTCGGCGGGCAAGCCGGCCATCGACGCCGCCGACCGCGACGCACTCGTGAACATCATCGCGGCGCGTACGGGCAAGTCGCATGACGAGGCGCAGCAGATCGCCGACAACTATGTCGCTACCTACAAGCAAGCCATGGAACGCTACGAAGAGCTGAAGCGCACCGCCGAGCAGAAGGCGCGCGAGGCGGCCGACGTCGCGGCCCGCGGTATTGCACGTGCCGCTTGGGGCACGCTGTTGATGCTTATTCTTGGTGCGGCCATCGCCTTCGCGGCGGGTACGCTGGGCCGCCGTAGCGATCCCATCGTCGAGGCCTGATCAAAGCGAAACGGACCGCCCCGGGATCGGGGCGGTCCGTTGTGCGGATGGGTCACATGAAGCAACGCGACCTATCGGCGAGCCGGACGATCAAAGCGATTGCAGGAACGCCAGCAAGGCCTGGCGGTCCGCCGCCGCAAGAGCCGCGAAACGCTGCTTCGCACGTTCGGCTTCGCCACCGTGCCACATCACGGCTTCAGTGAGGGTGCGGGCGCGACCGTCGTGCAGATAGCCGACCGTGCCGCCGGTGCCCATGACACGCTCCGTGTAGCCGATGCCCCAGAGCGGTGTCGTGCGCCACATCGAGCCGCTGGCGAGTCCTTCCGCATAGTTGTCCGCCAGGTCCGGGCCCATGTCATGCAACAGCAGGTCCGTATAGGGCTTGATCGTCTGGTCGCGCACTTCCTGGAACTCGTGGCCGGAGCCGGTCTTCATCTGCGCGGTGTGGCAGCTGGCGCAATGTGCCGACTTGAACACGGCTTCGCCGCGCGCGATCTTCGGCGGATCCACGTCGAGATACGGCAGCGGCGCCACGCCTTTGGGGAAGCCGCTTTCAACGCTGCGCTGCGCAGGCACGGCGACGAGCGAAAGGTACCGTGAAACGGCCTGCAGATCGGCGTCGGTGAGGCCTTTCTCGGCAGGTGCCGTCTTGCAGGTGGCCGGCCCGGACAGGCATTCCCGGCTTGGGAACACCGAGGTGGTCACCGACATGTCTTCCAGCAAGGCGGAGGCCGATTGGTGGCGCAGGCTGAACTTGCCGGCCTTCCAGCCGAAGCGGCCCAGCCTTACGGCACCGGTATCCGGATCGAAGACGAAGTTCGCCTGGCCTTTCACGCCATCCTCGTCGGGCGTGGCCCGGACGCGCGCAAGGATATCGGCTTCGGGAATGGCTTCGAGCAAGCCCAGGCCGATGATCGGCTGGGCCGCGCGCAGCGAGACGACCTGCGGGACAGGGCCGCTGAACGACAGCCGGGGCTTGCGCAGTTCGACGGACGTGCCGTCAGCCAGCGACACCGAATGCGTATCGAACCCCGCGACGCGGACACTGCGGCCCAGGTCCACCAGCTTGCCCTTGGCGTCGTAGGCGTTCATCTGCACCGTCACGCCATAGTTCGGATCGGGCAGAAGCTGGCCTTGCTGATCGTAGGCGCCCACGCGGACCACCATCTGGTCCACCTTCTGGTTCAGCGTCGCCGGCGCGGGGCTGCGGCCGTTGTTGACGTGGCAGGCGAAGCACGACGATTGATTGAAGCTCGGGCCTTGTAGTCCCACAACGTTCGGATTGCGATCGTTGCCCGGTTCGTTGTGGTCGCCGGTGGTCATGTTGCTATGGAGCAGGCGGCGGCCTTCGACGAAGCGCTGCATGTCCTGCATGCCGATATTGTTCTGCTGCTGCTGGAAGATGAAGGTGCTTCCGTCGCTGTAGTCGTAGGACACCGAGCCGGTGCCGCCTTGCAGCGTTTCATCCGGCAGCGGGGCGCTGTTCAAGCGCGGCTGTATGCCATACCAGGGACGCAACCCGGTGCCGACCACATAGGTCACTTCGGTCGTGTAGTAATGGAACGCGCCGTTGTCGCCCACGGCGGCCATGGCCTCCGGTGTCGAGAAGAAGGCCTGGGTGAACTCGACGGCATCGCCCACCTTCAGCGGACGACTGGGGACGTTCTTCCCGGGTACGAAGATCCCGGTCTCGCCGTTGGTGACGGCGAAGTCATAGAAGCGGGTGGCACCCGGAACGTTCTTGCTGGGGACGAGCACGCCGTTGGTGTCGTAGCTGAGGGCGTCATGTCCGGGAAAGCTGTTGACCGTTGCGCTGCATCCATCGTTGAGGCCGGTGTCCGGATGGAGCAGGGCACCGTTGGGCGGTCGCGGCACGACAGGGCAGTTGGCTTCATCGACACCGTAGAGCTTGGAATCCACGAGCTTGCCCGGGGACATCCAGCCGAAGCCGGTCACGCCGGGGCTGTCGAAGCGATGGAAGAACGAACGACCGCCAGCGCGCTGCGCTTCCTGGAAGTAGTTGTTGATCTTCAAGGTGGGAACGGTCACGCCGGCGACGCGGCTGTTGTCGATGATCTCGACGCCCCACGTGCGGTTCTGGAAATAGTTCTTCACGAAATCCAGATAGTGGCCCGGTCCCTTGTCAACGGGGTTGCCGGCCGCATCGACGGTTTCGTTTTTTCCGTAGCCGATTTCGGCCCAGCCTTCACCGCGTTCGCGGGCATGCCGATTCCTGCCCACCAGGCCGAAGCGGGTGACGAGCGTGCCGTCGGGCAGGGTGAACTGTGTCGACTCAATGGGCTCCGGCGACCCGGGCCACAAAGGCACCATGCCGGTGCCGTCGTGTGGAAACGGAAACGGCGACGTGGCGAGAGGGCGGGCGCCATCGGCGCGGGATTCGCCGCCGTAGGTTGTCAGCAAGGCGGCACCCACGAGGACCGTCAAGGCGCTGGCGGTGAGTCTGAAAAGCGGCAGGCGACCAGATCGTTGAGCCAAGACGTTCCCCTTAAACGTGTCGACATCGTGCGCCACGGTGGCAGGATCTTACGAGCCGGGCCGGCCGCATTGTGTCGATTCAGGCACGTTTTCGCAGTCTGCCTCCCGCCTTGGGAATCAGCTAGATTAGTACAACAACTAAGGACCCCACGGTGACAGGATGACGATGGCGAACGGAGGCCCGCGGACTTCGGCCCGCGACGTGGCCAGGGCGGTTTCGAGGCTGGTGCTACTTATCCTGACCGCCCATGCGGTGGCGTACTTTCTCCATGAATTCGCCCACGCGTTCGTCGCGTGGTTCCTCGATGCGAAGTCCAATCCGCTCGACCTCAACTACGGCGGTTTGTCGCCGGCCAATGTGCTCATGCAGGTCGATGTCGACGAGAACGTCGACTATGCGCCGCTGTTCGCATCGGGTCGTTCCTGGGCCATCGCCAGCATTGCGGCCGCAGGTATCGTGGTGGGCAATGCGTTACCGCTTTTTCTGTTGACTGCATGGATGCGCAGGATGCGAGCCGAGGCAAATACGCATCTCGGGCTCTTCGCGCTGTTCCTGGCGCTGATGTCCGCAGGCAACGTCTTCAGCTACATCCCGATGCGCGTGCTGGCCACGCACGGCGACATGGCGACAGTCGCCCACGCGTTTAACATGCCGGACTGGGTGCTGCTCTTGCTCGGCATCCCCTTGGCCGTGCTTACTCTTGTGGTCTTCTTCGGCCGGACACTCGCCTACGCTCGCCGATTCCTGGATCGGCTCCCTGCGTTGGACTCGGTCCTGCTGGTCAGTGCCATTCCTGCGGTCTACTTCGGATTCTTTGGCAGCGGTGCGGTGATCGGCGGAAGGTACGGCGATACGTCCGAACTCATGGGCCTCGCCTCATTGCTCGTGGGTCTCCCGTTGTCGGCGGCACTCATTGGCGGCCGTCATCGACAGGCGGTGGGGTAGGGCACCGCCTGTCGCGGAACCATCACGCGTTGTCGGCGAGCCAATCGTCCAACTGCGCGAACTGCTCGGGCAGGCCTTCCGCCGAACCGGCGAGGGCTTCCTCGAGGGCTTCTTTCGTGGGATAGATTTCGTGCAGGGTGACGTGCGTCTTGCCGTCATGCTCTTCGAACGTCACCGTGGTCACGGCGCCCTGGTAACTTTCTTCATTCGTCCATTGGATGCACTTGTCCGGGATTACTTCCTTGTACGTGCCGAAGAACGCCATCGGCTTCTCGAAAGCGGGATGACTGAACACGAGGCGATAGGTGCCTCCCGTGCGAATGTCCATGTCGTACGAGACCACGGACATGCCTGCGGACTTTGGAATCCACCAGCTGATAAATAAGTCCGGCGTGCTCCATGCCTTGAAGACCCGATGTACCGGGGCGTTGAACGTCCGGGTCACGATGAGCTCGCGGTCGGACTTGCGTTCGACCGTGGTGGGGTGCTTGGCGGTGGTACTAGCCTGATGTGCTTGGGTCATCGGTCTTCTCCTCGCGTTCCAGTGATTCGACAAGACGATCCAGCGCGTCGAAACGCGCGGTCCAAAGTTGACGGTGCTGCTCGATCCAGGCGGCTTCTTCTTCCAACTGGCGCGGTCCGAGCTTGCAGGTTCGGACGCGGCCGACCTTTTCCGTCGTCACGAGTCCCGCCTGCTCCAGGACGCTGACGTGCTTTTTCATGCCCGTCAGGGTCATGTGGAATCGCTGGGCCAGGTCGGTGATCGAGGCGTGCGAACCCGCAAGCTGTTCCAGCACGCCCCGGCGGGTGACGTCGGAGAGCGCGGCGAACGTGGCGTCGAGGCGAGTCTGATAGTGAACCATATGGTTCACTGTATGCCCCTGCATGAACGCTTGGCAAGTGGCCCTGCTTGCCTATTTGCTTCATGTATTGATATTTCAGAAATGAATAATATACTTCTGAGGTAAGTCGCCCCGGACCGTCCTGATGCCCGATTTCGCCCCCACCGAAGCCCGCCTGCTCGTCACCTGCAGCAAGTACCCGGCCTTTCCGCGCCAGGAAGCGGCGCTTGTCCGCCTGGTGAAGCACCTCTACAAGGAGCTGCACGACCAGGCCAATGCCTCCCTGCGGGAGTTCGGCCTGAACCACCCCGAGTACAACATCCTGATGATGCTGTACGGGTCGGCGGACAACGCCCTCAACCCGTCGCAGCTGGCCGACGCGGCCGGCGAGAAGTCGGCCAACGTCACCCGGCTGACCACCCAGCTCTGCGACAAGGGCCTGATCGCCCGCGCGGGCAGCGACGAGGACCGCCGCAAGGTCACCCTGACGCTCACCCCGAAGGGCGTCGAGACGATCGAGGGATTCATGCCGGACATCATCACGTTGCTTCACCGCCAGGCACGTAATCTGTCCGAAGGGGAGCAGGGGCAGCTCGAAGTCCTGCTCAAGAAAATGCTGGCCGGTTCCGGGGAGTAACGAGTACCCGTCATGTCGACCATGGACCCCACCAACACCGTCCCCGCCTTCCGCCAGGTGCTCGCCGAGAGCCTGCGCGAGGAAGCGAGCGTGTGGCTGTTCGTGGTGAAGACGCTCATTTCGTTCTTCGCCGCCGGCTGGCTGGCCATGCGCTTCGACCTTCCGGCACCGTCCACCGCCATGCTGACGACGATCATCGTCGCCAACCGGCAGTCGGGCATGGTGCTGGCGAAAAGCTTCTATCGCACCATCGGCACGCTGGCCGGCGCCACCGCCGCCATCGGCATCGTCGCCTCGTTTCCGCAGCAGCGTGACCTCTTCCTCGTCGCCCTGTCGCTGTGGATCGGCATCTGCGCGGGTGGCGCCACGCTGTATCGCAACTTCAAGTCCTATGCCTTCGTGCTGGCGGGCTACACCGCGGCGATCGTGGCCGTGCCGGTCATCGACAACCCGCCGGGCGTGTTCGACTCGGCCGTGTTCCGTATCAGCGAGGTGCTGCTCGGCATCCTGGTCAGCGGCGTGGTGAGCGATGTCGTCTTTCCCAGTCGCATGCGCGACGTGCTTCGTCGCACGGCGCGTGAGCAGTTCGCGCACTTCGTCGGTTTCGTGCGTGACAGTACCGAGGGTGCGATTCCGCGCGATGCGATGGAGAAGGCCCACCTGCGCTTCGTCCGTGCGGCGGTCACGCTGGAAGACCTGCGTAGCTCGGTGATCTTCGAGGACGCTGAGGCGCGTGTGCGCAGCAATCACCTGCGCCTGTTCAACCAGCGCTTCATGGCCGCGTCGACCAGCTTCCAGTCGCTGCATCACCTCATCAATCGCCTGAAGCGAGCGAAGCGTACGCGCACGGCCGATACGCTGGTGCGCCTGTATGCGCCGTTGGCCGACGCCTTGCAAGGTCCCATCGAGGCGGGTCTTGCGGCGCGTGTACTACTGCCACACCTCGTGACGGCGCGCGAGACGATGCGTCGCAACGCGCCGGAACTGCGTGCCACGCTCGACGATCCGCAGGACCTGCGCGACTTCGATACGGGTGCATCGCTGCTCAATCGTTTCGCCGAGGAACTGCATGCGTACATCGATGCGGCCGCCTCGTTGCAGTCGCCGCGCGTGGTCGCCGGTTCGGTGGAGCGCGTGAGCTTCGACCGTGGCAACGACTTCCTTGGTGCGGGCATCGCGACGTTCCGTACCACGCTGACGATGCTCATCCTCGGTGCGTTCTGGATCGAAAGCGCGTGGCCGATGGGCGCGAGCGCGATGCTGCTGGCGACGATCTTCGCTGGCCTGTTCGCGACCACCCCCAATCCCACCCGGGTCACCTGGGTCGTGATGCTCGGCTACCTCACGGGCATGGTGATGGGCTTCATCTGCCTGTTCTTTGTGCTCACGAAGATGGACGGCTACGGCTTGCTGGTGCTCGGCGTCGCGCCGTTTCTCGCCGTGGGCCTGGTCATGATGATGACGCCGAAGCTCGCTTTTTATGGTCTCGGCTGGGCCATGGGTTTCGCCTACATCCTCTCCCTGAAGAACGTGCAGACGTATGACCCGGCGCACTTCATCAACGACGCCATCGCGCAGGTGATCGGCCTGGGTGCAGCGGCGGTCTCCTTCGTGGTGATTCCGCCGGCCATCGGCAGCGCGTGGCTGCGCCGCCGCCAGCTGGCCCGCCTGCGCGGGCAGGTGGCCCTGGCCGCCGAGGCGCCGTTGCCGGGCCTGCGTCATCGCTTCGAGAGCGTGAACCACGATCTGGTCAGCCAGGTCGTGGCGCAGACCGAGCCGGGCAGTGCGGACTCGCGGGCGCTGATCGCCTGGGCGCTGGCCGTGCACGAGACCGGTCGCGCCTTGATCGAACTGCGTCACGACATGGGCCGCCGCGACGTGCCGGCCACGCTGCGCCCATATCTCGACGAATCGCTGCGCACGCTGGCCCGTTTCTACGAGAAGCCCGATGCGGCCGGCTACCTGCTCGCCCGCGACGCGGTGGCCACGGCCATCGCCAGCGTCGGCGAGCACGAGGGCCAGAACCACCTGCTCGAACACCTGCACCTCGTCCGGCTGGCCTTGCTCGACGGCGAGTCCGTCCTCGCCGCCTACATGCCGCAGGCCCCCCTCACCAAGGACATTGCCCATGCCTCGTGAACTCGCCCTCGGCGACGCCCTTGTTCCGGGGCTGCTCGTCCTGTTCGTCCTCGCGCTGTTGCTGCTCTGGCTGCTGGACGCGATCGCCGGTCGTTTCGGCCTGTACCGGCTGGTCTGGCATCCGCCGCTGTTCCGCCTGGCCGTCTTCGTCTGTGTCTTCGGCGCCTTCGCGCTGTTCCTGTTCTGAGTGAGAACGCCATGAAACTCGCCACCGTCGTCCGCTTCGCCGTCACCGCGGTCATCGTCGTCATCGCCGCCTTCGTCGGTCACGCCTTGTGGAAGCACTACATGTACTCGCCGTGGACCCGCGATGGTCGCGTGCGTGCGGAAATCGTGCGCATCGCCCCCGATGTCGCCGGCCTGGTCACCGATGTCCGCGTGGTGGACAACCAGACGGTGAAGAAGGGCGACCTGTTGTTCGTCGTGGATCGCGCCCGCTATGAGAACGCCCTGGCCCAGGCCAAGGCGAACCTCAACGCGGCCGAGGCGGCGGCGCGGGCCTCTGGCGCGAACATCAACGCGGCCTCGGCCAGCGCCTTGCAGAGCCGTTCGAACTACGAGATGTACGCCGCGCAGTCCGAGCGCCGCCAGAAGTTGATCAACAACGTCATCTCGGCGGAAGACAAGGCCAACGCCATGGCCGCCGCCAACGCCGCCCGCGCCGGCTGGCAGGCCGCGCAGGCCAGCACCAAGCAGGCCTCGGCGGCACAGCAGCAGTCGCTCGCCGCCGTCGCCCAGGCCGACGTGGAAGTGGCCGCCGCGCAGCTCAACCTGGATCGCACCGAAGTGCGCGCGCCGGTGGACGGCTACGTCACCAACCTCGACGTGCGCGTGGGCGATTACGCCAACGCCGGCGGTGCTCGCCTGGCGTTGATCGACAGCCATTCCTACTGGATCTACGGCTACTTCGAGGAAACCAAGCTGCCGGGCCTGCGCGTCGGCGACGCGGTGGATATCCGCCTGATGAGCGGCGGCGTGCGCCTGAAGGGCAGCGTGGAAAGCATCGCGCGCGGTATCACCGACGCCGATAACCCGACCGGCAGCGACCTGCTGGCCTCGGTGAATCCCACGTTCAACTGGGTGCGCCTCGCCCAGCGCGTGCCGGTGCGCGTGAAGATCGACGCGAACCACCTGCCGCCCGGCACGGTGCTGGCCGCCGGCATGACCGCGACCCTGGTGGTGCATCCCTCGGGTAGCGACACCCGCGTTGCCGAACGCTAACGCTGTTGAACGCTAACGCTGTTGTAGGAGCGCGCTTGCGCGCGATGGGTCGGAGTCGTGAACCCCATCGCGCGCAAGCGCGCTCCTACAGTTAACGGATGGCTAGACGGTTCAACCGCAACTGCAGCCAGCGATCCACGTCAGGCCACTCCGTAGCCAGGATGCTGTAACAAACCGTGTCACGCAGCGAGCCGTCCGGTCGACGCTTATGCGTCCGAAGGACCCCGTCGCGCTTCGCGCCGAGGCGCTCGATGGCCCGCTGGGAATCCAGGTTGAAGCCGTCCGTATGGAATTCCACCGCCACGGCGCCGACGCCCTGGAAGGCGTTGGACAGCAGCAGATGCTTGCAGGCGGTGTTGAGGTGGCCGCGCTGCCAGCGCCGGGCGTACCAGGTGTAGCCGATGGCCAGCCGGTTCGGGTCGGGCACGATGTCGTAGTAGCGGGTGGTGCCGACGATCTGGCCCGAGGTCTTCTCACGGACCGCCCAGGGCGACATCCGGCCTTCTTCCTGCCCGCGCAGGGCCGACTCCACGTAGGCGGTCATGCCACCCGGGGCCGGCACGGAGGTGAACCAGAGCCGCCACAGCTCGCCGTCGGCCGCCGCGGCCTCCAGGGCTGGGACGTGGTCGAGGGTCAGGGGCTCCAGGGCGACATGGGCGTTCTCCAGCCAGGTCGGCTCCATTCAGGCGTCCAGATCCGGGATCAGGCGGCTCTCGATGCGGGAAATGGCGTCCTTCAGCTGCAGCTTGCGCTTTTTCATGCGTGTCAGCTGGAGCTCGTCGCGACTGATCGTCTCGGCGAGCTGCTCGATGGCCGTGTCGAGCTGGCGGTGCTCGACTTTCAGCTCGGCGAGCATGCGATTGAGTTCGGAGGGATCCTGAACCTGCATGGCGGTGGGCCGGGCGTCTGGGGAAAGGGCAAGTTTACCTCCGGGCGCGCCGGTCCGCAGCGGCTACAATAGGGGGCCGCCCGCCCCGAAGCCTGTCCGATGTCCGCCTCCCCCGAAATCGCCCGCAAGCAGACCTACGAAGCCGCCAAGCTGGCCAAGCGCCTGCGCAGGCAGGTGGGCCAGGTCATCGCGGATTTCGGGATGATCGAGGACGGCGACAAGGTCATGGTGTGCCTGTCGGGCGGGAAGGACTCCTACACGATGCTCGATATCCTGCTCTCGTTGCAGGCCAAGGCGCCCGTGCGCTTCGAGATCGTGGCGGTCAACCTCGACCAGAAGCAGCCCGACTTTCCCGAGCACATCCTGCCGGAATACCTCACGGCGCGCGGCGTGCCCTTCCACATCATCGAGCAGGACACCTACAGCGTCGTCACGCGGGTGATCCCGCAGGGCAAGACCATGTGCAGCCTGTGCTCGCGCATGCGTCGCGGCGCGCTGTACCAGTGGGCATCGGCCAACGGCGTCACGAAGATCGCCCTGGGCCACCACCGCGACGACATCCTGGGCACGTTCTTCCTGAACATGTTCTACCAGGGCAGCCTGAAGGCGATGCCGCCCAAGCTGCTCTCGGACGACGGCCGCCACGTGGTGATCCGCCCGCTGGCCTACTGCCGCGAGGACGACATCGCCACCTACGCCGAGGCGAAGGCCTTTCCCATCATCCCCTGCAACCTGTGCGGTTCGCAGGAAAACCTCCAGCGCAAGGTGGTCAAGCGCATGATGGAGGAATGGGAAAAGAATCACCCCGGCCGCAGTGAGACGATCTTCCGCGCGCTGGGCAATATCGCGCCGTCGCAGCTGGCCGATCGCGGGCTGTTCGACTTCGCCGCCCTGGGCGCACGCGAAGGCGCGGCACGCGCCGACGCGCACGAATGGCTTTCCGGTGGCGACACCGGTGACGACAACGACTGATCCTTCCACCTTTTGACGCTTCAAGGCCTGCCGATTATGACCATCTTCTCCTCCGTCGAACTCGCCCCGCGCGATCCGATCCTTGGCCTCAACGAAGCCTATGGCGCCGACAACCGCGCCGATAAGGTCAACCTCGGCGTCGGCGTGTATTACGACGCCAACGGCCGTCTGCCGCTGCTCAAGGCCGTGCAGCAGGTCGAGGACGAGCGTGTGAAGGCCCATCTGCCGCGTGGCTACCTGCCCATCGACGGCATCGCCCTGTACAACGCCGGCGTGCAGAAGCTCCTGTTCGGCGAGGCCTCGCCGCTGCTCCAGGAGCGCCGCGTCGTCACCGCGCAGGCCCTGGGCGGCACGGGCGCGTTGAAGGTCGGTGCCGACTTCCTCAAGCGCCTGAGCCCGGATGTGCCGGTCGCCATCAGCACGCCGAGCTGGGAAAACCACCGCGCGCTGTTCGAATCCGCCGGTTTTCGGGTGGAGGAATACCCGTACTACGACGCCGCCACCCATGGCCTGAACCTCGACGGCATGCTCGACGCGCTGGGCAAGCTGCCCAAGGGCGCCGTCGTCGTGCTGCATGCGTGCTGCCACAACCCGACGGGCGTGGACCTCGGCACCGCCGACTGGAAGCGCGTGATCGACGTCGTGCGCGAGCGTGGCCTCGTGCCGTTCCTGGACATTGCCTACCAGGGCTTCGGCGACGGCATCGAGGAAGACGCCACCGCCGTGCGCCAGTTCGCGGACGCGGGCGTGTCGTTCTTTGTCGCCAGCTCGTTCTCCAAGTCGTTCTCGCTGTACGGCGAACGCGTGGGCGCGCTGTCCATCGTCACCGGTTCGCACGACGAGGCGGTGCGCGTGCAGTCGCAGCTGAAGCGCGTCATCCGCACCAACTATTCCAATCCGCCGACGCATGGTGGCTCGATCGTTTCGGCGGTGCTCAACCACGCCGAGCTTCGCGCGTCGTGGGAAGAAGAGCTGGGCGGCATGCGTCAGCGCATCCGCGAGATGCGCACGGGCCTCGTGCAGCGCCTGGCCAAGGTGGGCGACTTCGGCTTCATCGAGCAGCAGCGCGGCATGTTCTCGTACTCCGGCCTCTCGGCCGCGCAGGTGGACCGCCTGCGCGAGGAGTTCGGCATCTACGCCGTGAGCACGGGGCGCATCTGCGTGGCCGCGCTTAACGACGGCAACATCGACCGCGTCGCCGAGGCGATCGCCAAGGTCGTCTGACCGTTAGACTGGACCGTTTCGCCGGCGGGTGCCTGCACCCGCCACGGCCCTTCATTCGCAAGAGAATCCCCGATACATGTTCTTTCGCAACCTGACGCTGTTCCGTTTTTCCGCCACCGTGTCCGACGATCTCGAGCGCCTGGACGAAGCCCTGCCCGAACACCGCCTGCGCCCGGTCGGGCCCATGGAGCTGTCCACGCGCGGTTTCGTCTCGCCACTGAGCCGCAACGACGAGGCGCTGACGCACAGCGTGGGCCGCAACACGATGGTCACCGTGGGCAGCGAGGATAAGCTCCTGCCCTCGTCCGTCGTGAACGACGAGCTGGCCAACCGCGTGCAGAAGATCGTAGACGAGGAAGGCCGCAAGGTCAGCGGCCGCGAGCGCAAGCGCATGAAAGACGACGTCATGAACGAGCTGCTGCCCCGGGCCTTCGTCCGCAGCTCGCGCATGCGCGCCTACATGGACAAGAAGAACGGCTGGCTGGTGCTGGACACCTCCAGTCGCAAGTCGGCTGAGAACACGTTGAGCCAGATCCGCGAGGCCCTGGGCAGCTTCCCGGCGGTGCCCCTGGCACCGGAAGAATCCCCGCGCATCCTGATGACCCACTGGGTGGCCTCGGGCGACCTGCCGGCCGGCCTGGCCCTGGGTGACGAGTGCGAGCTGCGCGACCCGGCAACGGCCTCCGGCGCCATCGCCCGCTGCCGCCGCCAGGATCTCGACACCGATGAGATTCGTGAGCACCTGCGCACGGGAAAACAGGTGTTCCAGCTTGGTTTGGTCTTCGATGACCGCATTTCCTTCGTACTAGGCGAAGACCTGATCCTGCGTAAAATCAAGTTCACCGACGTCGTGCTCGACGAGCAGGCCGACAGCCACGAATCCGCCGCGGCCGAAATGGACGCGAACTTCACCCTCATGGCCCTCGAGTACGAGCGCCTGCTGGGCAAGGTGGAAGAGTGGTTCAAGCTGCCGCGTCCGGAGTAAGTCGCAGTCGGTGACACGGGTGGATGGGATGTTCGTCGGGATAGGCATGAGAACCGCGACATGGCATCAGACGATAGCGAGTGGCTTGAGCTCTCCACCCCCACCGGCGGCATCATCCGTGTGCTGAAGGCGGCGCATCCGCGTGCGCGCCGCCTTCGACTCACCGTCACGCCCAAGGGCGCGCGGCTCACGTACCCCAACGGGACGCATGCGGCGCAGATGACCGCCTTCCTGCGCCATCACGCCGACTGGCTCGAACAGAAGCTCGGCGAGTTCCATATGGATTCGACGCCGCTGCCGCGGCTGCGTGTCGGCGTGCCCACGACCTTTCCCTTTCGGGGCGAAGATGTCGCGCTGGACTGGGCCGAGGGCCCGTATCCGAAGGTGGAGCAGCACGAGGGCGGCCTGACGCTGGTGATCCCGGGGCCGCACAGTCGTGCGCTGCTGGTTGCGCGCGGGCTGTTGGCAAGCTATTTCGAGGCGCAGATTCGTCGCGACGTATCGCGCTGGTTGCCCGGCTACATCCCGCAGATCAACGCCGCGCCGACGGCGCTACGCATACGTCCGCTGAAAAGCCTCTGGGGCAGCCTCGATACGCGCGATCGCATCAACCTCGATCTCGCGCTGGCGCTCGCGCCGCCGGCGGCGTTGCGCTACGTGCTCGTCCACGAGCTATGCCACCTCAAGGTGCGCAACCACTCGCCGCGTTTCTGGCACTGGGTGGAGAACCTGCTGCCCGAACACAAGGAACAACGCACGTGGCTGCGCGCGCACGGCAGCGAACTGAAGATGCAACTCGACCGCCTGGTCGCCGACGTAGCCGACTAACGTTCAACCCCGCATACCCCTGTAGGAGCGCGCTTGCGCGCGACCCCACGGAGCCTCATCGCTGGGTCAATGCGCCAACGCAAAACTAGTCAACACCCGTGCCGTCTCCTCTGGCTTCTCCAGCATCGGCATATGCCCACACCCATTGAGGATCGTGGCGCCAATCGCCGGCGAGCTCTTCAACCCGCTACGCAGCGTATCGAGCGCCGACACGTCGATCAGCTTGTCGTCATGGCACCACAGGCCGATCACCGGCATGTTGAGCTTGCCGATCACCGGATCGAGCGCATAGGCCTGTTCCGGGCGCTTCAGCTCGTCGAAGGTGCGGGCGATGAAGTCGTGATCCTTGTGGTTGCGCGCGAGCAGCGCGTCTTCCACGCGACCCGGAAGATGCGGCGGCTTGAGGAACACGCGAGCCAGCAGCGCTTCGAGATCGGCGCGGTTTTCAAGCAGGAACGGATTCTTGCCAGCCTTCACGTCACGGGTGAAATCGTTGTCCTTGAAGGTGAGGCCGAGCGAGCTGACCAGCGCCAGGCTGGCCACGCGCTGCGGATGCTGCTCGGCGTAGACACCGGCGATGGCGCCGCCCATGGACTGGCCGACGAGCATGAAGCGCTGGGCGCCCACGGCGGCGAAGAACGGTTCGAGACGAGCCGCCTGTGCGGGAATGCCATAGTCGCCGCCGTCGTTGCGCGACGATTCGCCCCAGCCGGGTAGATCCGGGACGATTACATGGAAGTGCCCGGAGAGATTCTTGATCATCTCCAGCCACACTTCCTTGTTCGACGCGAAGCCGTGGAGCATGACGATGGTCGGGCCTTCGCCGCCCTCGTAGTACGACCAGGTCGTATCGCCCGCCACGACGGTCTTCTTCTCCACGTGCGCCTGCATCGCCATGCGGGCGGCGTCCGCCTTGAGCAGCAGCTGGGGCGCGAACAGGTAGACCAGCCCGGCACCAAGACCCAGCACGAGGGCCACGACGACGAGAAACTTCAGGCGGCGCAGGAGCAGGCGCTGCCAGAGGGGGCGGGTACTGGGGGAGAGGGAGGGGGACTTGGCCATGGGGAGTGACAATCCGTACAAAGGACGCCCCGCAAGATGCGGGGCGTCGGCTCAGGATGCAAGTCTCGCAGGGCAGGGGTGCCCCGCAAGTTTGTGCTTACTTCTTCTTCGATTTGCCTGCGAGGATGCGCTCGACGGCCTGCTGGGTCAGCGGGTGGTAGCCGCTCTTGGCCTTGGCGTAGACGTCCTTGGCATAGGCCAGGCCTTCCGGCGTGCGGGCGAAGGCGCGGTAGATCGGCATGGACAGGTACATGCGGCCAATGCGGGTGATGTGTTCGGCGGCGGCGGTCCACACGTCCTTGTCGCCCGCGGCGATGGCGTGGCTGTACCAGCGCATGCCGATCTCGGCATTGGGCGTGCCCGTGAGGTGCCAGGCGGCGTCGAGGGCCTTGATGCGATCCAGCGGGGTCACGTCGGGCAGGCGATCGAGGAAGTACATCCACTCCTGCGTGTTCCAGCCCTTGGCGTCGAGCTTGGCGGCGTCGAGCGTGCCGGCGAGGAAGTCGGTGCGCTCCTTGTCGATCGCGTCGAAGCGCGGCGACGACGGCAGCGGCGCGTTCTTCGGGATGCCCGGCTGCCAGATCCACTCGCGGGCTTCGGCTTCGCTCATCTTGCCCGGGTATTTGTCGAGCAGGTTCGTCTTCATGTAGGCGAACATCGTCTCGGTATCGATGCTCTGGAAGGCGAAGTGCGCGAAATAGCCCTTCAGGTAAGCATCGAACGTCTCACGGCCGAAGCGCTGTTCCAGCGTGCGCAGGAACCACGAACCCTTGTCGTAGGCGACGGACGAAAGCGAATCGTCGGCGCCGACGCCGTGCGGCTCAGGCGCGAGCTTCTGCGAATTGGCGGGAATATCGCCGATGGTCTTCTGCAGTTCGCGCGCGGAAAGCAGGGCTTCCTCGTCGGCCTGCACCTTGCCGTAGACGGCTTCGGTGATGCGGCCCTGGACGTAGGTGGTGAATCCCTCGTTGAGCCAGATGTCGCGCCATGCGGCGCTGGTGACGAGGTTGCCCGACCACGAATGCGCCAGCTCATGCGACACGAGCGAGACAAGGCTCTTGTCGCCGACCAGCACCGTCGGGGTCGCGAAGGTCATGTTCGGGTTTTCCATGCCACCGAACGGGAACGACGGCGGCAGCACGAGCAGGTCGTAGCGACCCCAGGCATACGGGCCGTAGAGCTTCTCGGTGGTGGCGATCAGCTTCTCGGTGTCCTCGAACTCGTGCGCGGCCTTGCCGACCACGCTTGGCTCGGCGTACACGGCGCTACGCGGGCCGGTTTCCTTCACCGCGATATCGCCCGCCGCGATGGCGAGCAGGTACGACGGGATCGGATGCGGCTGGTCGAACTTGAAATCGCCGTCGAGCGGATGCTTCGCGTCATTGATGGCGCTCATCACCACGCGGATATCCTTCGGCGCGGTTACATGGGCGTCGTAGGTGAAGCGCACGGCGGGCGAATCCTGCAGTGGCACCCACGAGCGCGCGTGGATGGATTCCGACTGCGAGAACATGAAGGGCTGCTTCTTGTCGGCGGTCTGCTCCGGCGTCAGCCATTGCAGGCCCGACGCCTCGGGCACCGTGGCATACGCGATGCGCACGCTGGCCGGGTGGGCCGGCGCCTCGATGGTGAGCTTGGCGCCCAGTTCCTTGTCGCGCGGGGCCAGGGCGAACTTCAGCGGCGAGGCCTTGCCCGACGTGTCCACCGCTTCGACCGAGGCGATCTTCAGGTCGCGGGTGTCCAGGACCAGGCTCTTCGCCTTGCCGTCCTTCCAGTCGAGCTTCAGCGTGGCGTTGCCGGCCAGCTCACGCTTGCCGAAGTCCAGCTTCAGGTCGAGGTCCAGGTGGGTGACCTTGACCACCTCCGGCTGGGCATAGGAATGCGGATCGGCGGCGAAGGCCACCACGGGGAAGGCCATCGTGATGGCGGCGAAGGGAAGCAGGCGCATGGATCGTTTCCGCTGTCAGGAAGGCTCCAGTATGCCATTGTCCGAACTACGGAACTCTATCTTTGCAGCGACAACGCCAAATGCGGTTAATTTTGCTATTGGCAGGACGTTTACTGGGTGGCAGCCAATCACTTCAAAGGAGCATCAAGATTAGGATTTCCCATCTCGATGCTCCTATTGTATGGCTTGAAATAGCTGTTTTTTTAGAGCTTGTAACCACGGTGAATGGCCACGATCCCATTAGTTAGATTGCGAACTTCGACGTGTCCGAAGCCCGCTTCTGTCATCATCTTCTTTAATGCGTCTTGGTCCGGATGCTTGCGAATAGACTCTGCAAGATAGCGATAGCTATCGCCATCATTTGCAAAAAATCGTCCAAGTCGTGGAAGGATCTGAAACGAGTGAATGTCGTATAGCTTAGATAGCAATGGGCTACTCACCTTCGAGAATTCAAGCACAAGGAGGCGACCACCCGGCTTGAGAACGCGCTGCATGTCGGCGAGCGCTTTCTCTTTGTTCGTAACGTTGCGCAGACCAAAGGCGATGGTTATGGCGTCAAAGCTGTTATCGGGAAACGGAAGCGCTTCCGCATTCATTTGCGACCAGCGTAGACCAGATACCAGCCCTCGATCTGTGAGTCGATTTCGTCCCACCCCGAGCATGGCGGCGTTAATGTCGCCAATTACGATTTCACCATCGTCACCTACAATCGGCCGGAGAAGGGCTGCTATGTCGCCCGTGCCGCCGGCCAAGTCCAGAACTCGATCACCTTTGCGGACTCCGCTGACGGCGATAAAGTGACGCTTCCACAATCTATGGACGCCGAACGACATTAGGTCGTTCATCAGGTCATAGTTGCTGGCCACGGAAGTAAAGACCTGTCCAACAAGCTTTTGCTTGTCTTCTACAGGCACATCTCTAAAGCCGAAATGAGTAGTTTTTTGGGAGTCCATGGGGAATGTTACCTCGGCATCGGACAGTTCGCGAGGGCCATGTCCGACGTCAGTATCACGGGTTGAAGAGAATGCTTGCGGGTGTCGCTAATTGATACAGGGGGGCTCTTTCAAAAAGAGGTGAATCGATCAATGGCTAGCGAAAGCCTCGAGATCGATTCTCCGTATCCGGAGGCTGGATAACCCTTTGAGCCGAGTCGTTGAATCACGTCTTTTGTAGCGATTAGTATCTCTGATGCATCTAAGTTACGGGCAAGAGTGCTAATGCGATGAGATCGAAATCGCGCTTCCTCCCAATCAGACTCGATCGCGGCCTCTCCTAGCGCTTTGGCTTCGATCGTTAACTCCGCAACAGCAAGAATGTGATCTTCGTGACTCTGCATATCGCGGCGTACTCTTCAATGTGTCAGTAGTACTCAGAAAGCAACACGTTACAGCACTGGCTTTAATCTCGTTGCTGATGACGATGCTTTTCATTCGCCACATGGCGTTCATGCAGCGAATCGCTGGTACCCGAGGCCTGCGGATCGTCCGGCGGCCGTGCATCGATGTCTCGATCGTTCTCGCCGCCGGGGGTGATCTTGAGGATGGAGTGGCGCACTTCGCGCGCAAGGATCACGCGTGCGTCGCGGACCATGTCTTCCAGTGCTTCGGCGAAGTCGAGCTTGCCCTGTTCGTCGGTCCAGACGATCTTCACTTCGCGCAGCTTCTGGATGAAGCCGCGGAACAGCGCCTTGTCGAAGAACTCCGGCGCCGACAGTTCGTTGAGCAACGAAAGGCGCTGCGCAGTGAGCGTGCAGGCGCTTTCGAGTTCGCCCGCCGACATCGTATGTGGGCCGTTCTTCACCAGCGCCGCGATGGCGATGTAATAGCGCTCGAACGCCTGCAACATGCTGCGCGCGATCACGCGCAGCTGGTAGGCACCGTCGTCCTGGCCCGGTCCACGCTCCAGCACGCGGCCTTCGCCGCTGGCTTCCAGCATGCCGCGGCGAACGAAGAATTCGATCGTCTCCTGCACCTGCGCGGCGAAGCCGTCGGCATCCCACGGCAGGAACAGCTCGGCCTGGATGAACGGGTAGATGATCTTGCCCAGGCGCACCACCGACGAACGCGACATGCGCCGGTTGTTGAGGAAGCACGCGGCTACCCACGCGGCCGGCGCGTTGAGGTGCAGGACGTTGTTGCGGAAGTACGACAGCAGCACCGCCTGCTCGCCCTCGGTGACGAGCACGTCGCCCAGCGGATGACGCACGCGGCGGATCCAGCCCATCTGTTCGCCGTAGGCGATGATGCCCGGCGGGTTCATCGGCGTGATGGTCACGCGGTCGGAGTAGGGCAGTTCCTGGAACAGCGCCTTGGTGAGTTCGAGCTGGGTGAGCAGGTCGTTCTCGGCCATCGCATGCTTCGGCGTCGCCAGCAGGGCGAGCGCGAGCAGGTTGATGGGGTTCACGTCCGCCGCGCGGTTGATGTTGATCTGGATGCGCTCGGCGAGGTCGTCGACCACGCGGTTGAGCCATTCCGGTTTCACATCTGGGTCGGTGGTGGCATCGCGCCACTCGGCCGACGCCGCTTCGAGCATCGGCGTGAGCAGGATCGGCTCGCCGAAGTTGATGGTGACGTGGCCGTAGCGCTGGCGCAGCACCTTCAGGCCGCGCAGCAGGCCGAGCAGGGATTCCTTCTCCTTCGGCTTGCCCGACAGCTCGCCGGCGTACGACTTGCCTTCCATCAGCTTCTCGTAGCCGATGTACACGGGCTGGAACAGCACCGGGCGACGCGGCGCGCGCAGGAAGGCGCGTACCGTCATCACCAGCATGCCGGCACGCGGCGTGAGCAGGCGGCCCGTACGCGAACGTCCGCCTTCGATGAAGTATTCCAGCGGCACGCCGCGATCGACGAGCTGCGCGAGGTATTCGTTGAACACCACCGAGTACAGCGCGTTGCCCTTGAAGCTGCGACGCAGGAAGAACGCGCCGCCACGACGAAGTACCGGACCGATCAGCGGCAGGTTGAGGTTTACGCCCGCCGCGATGTGCGGCGGCACCACGCCGGAGTGATGCAGCTGGTAGGACAGCAGCAGGTAATCGGTGTGGCTGCGATGGCTGGGCACGTACACCACTTCGTGGCCCGGCGCGACGGCGCGGGCCTTGTCGAAGTGATGCATCGCGATGCCGTCGTAGAGCTTGTTCCAGAAGTTCGACAGCACGAACGACGTGGAGCGCACCACCGGATGCGAATAGTCGGCGGCGATCTCCATCGCGAAATCGCGCGCACGGCGCTGCGCTTTCGCGAGGGACAGGTTTTCCTTGCTGGCCGTGGCCGCGATGGCGTCGCGCACGGGCTGCGCGTTGAGCACGGCGTCGACCACCGTGCGGCGATGCGAGAGGTCGGGGCCGATCACGGCCGCACGGATGCGGCGGAAGTGCGTGCGCAGCACGCGGGCGATTTTGCGCGTCAGGCGCTCGTGCGTGAGCCCGCTGGACTCGGCCAGCACGGTGCGCAGCGAGACGGGCGTGGAGAAGTGCACCACGGTGTCGCGGCCGTTCAACAGCAGCGCCAGCATGCGGCGGAAACGGCCGACCACCAGCCAGTTCTCGGCGAACAGCACGCTGAACCAGCCGCTTTCGCGGTTGGGCGCGCGGCCGACGTAGATCGACACCGGCACCACCTGGATATCGCGCGACGGATCATCCTCCAGCGCCTGGATCAGCTGGCCCAGGGGCTCCTTGGGACCACGGGTGTCCGTGCGGCCGAACAGCCAGCCCTGGCGACGGCTCAGCGAAAACACGGAGCGGCGACGGCGGCCGGACAGGTGCAGCAACTGCATCGGGCTGGGCAGACCCGCCTCGCGGCAGGCGCGCTCCAGGATCAGCGCGTCGGACGTGCCGTCGCGCTCGATGGCGTAGCAGACGGCGGCGCCACCCTGGAGCAGGGCGGCAGGCTCGGCGGGCTCACGCTTGATCTTCACCCACGGCTCGAGCAAACGCCCCAGCAGCTTGAACCACCAGGGCGAGCGGGCAACTTGGACGTGCGGATCCGCACTCATCGGAATTTCGGACATCACAGGATTGTACGGCCTTAGCGGGTACGGGCGTCCGCCACGGGGGCGGCGGGCGTGGCGGCGGTGCCGGCGGGGGCGGGTGTGCTGGTTGCCGGCGCCGGTGCGGCCAGGCGGGCATGCTCGGCGCGGACCTCCTGGAGGAGGTCGCTGTCATACCAGCGGCCGTCCAGCAGCACGAGGGTGGTGTCGGTCGAGATCGCCTTGTCGAGCACCGTGTAGGTGATTTTCACGTGTGCCGAGGCACCGCTGTTTTCCAGCGTGTCGATGGTGGCGTCGTTGATGCTCTTGTCCAGCGACAGGCCGTAGACATCCAGCAGCTTCTTCAGGCCCAGCCACGCGGTGGAATAGGTGGCCATCGAGGCCTGGAAATCGAGCGCGTGCAAGGCCTCGGGCGTGGACAGGTGCGCGTTGCGTGCCGTGTCCACGGCGATGGCGATGGCCTGCTTCGCCTTGACCTGGTCGTTCCAGGCCACGGTTTGCGTCCACGGCAGCACCACGTTGACGACATCGCGAAGCTGGCGCTTCTGCGAGGCCGAGAGGTCCTTGTCCTGATCGATGGCGCTGAGTGCCATCGACTGGCCCACGCCGGAGATGAGCGGCATCTGGTCTTTGTAGTCGCGGTCGAAGCGCACCAGTGTCGGGCGCAGGTCGGCGAACAGCTTCTTTTCGGCGTCGGGCTCGGTGAAGCGCTTCACCATGGTGTCGAAGCGGGTGCGGTCCTGCGGATCCACCGGCGCCTGCGCGGCGTCGCGGTGCGTCCAGTCGGCGCGCAAGGTGGCGAAGTCGGCCGGCGGCAGCGCGTGCTGCCAGTACATGTCGAAGCGGCCGTCGCGGATCAACTCCAGCGAGGCGCGCACGGCGTCCTCGGGCGAGCCGCCACCCGGCGTGCCCGGTGGCTCCTTGTCCTTGCCGCAGGCGGCGAGGAGAACGAGTGCCGGGAGGATCAACCAGGCCTTGGTCGTGGAGCGGAACATCGGGCGTCGTCCGTAAACGGCGGGGAGGCGAGGGTACGAGGGCGCCCCGCCGATCACAAGGGTAGTGGGCGGCGCATGAAGGCGCGCATAAAGAAAAACCCCGGAGACGCTAAGCCTCACGGGGTTATCCGGCCCGAAGCCGGCAAGGGAAATGGCCTTGCCCGCATTCCTTTCGGCGCCACGGGTTTCGGCGCCACAAATGATAGTTGGACGACATTGCTAAAGCAATACTTTAGCAAATGTTGCCTAACTCATTGAATCATTTGATTTTCAGTGCGTCGATCTTCTTCTGGCGACGCGCTTCGCGAGGCAGAGTGTAATCGTTGTCGAACAAGGATGCCTCCCAGGCGCCGTACGTCGGGTTCGGCAGCACGAACCAGCGCTCGCCGATCCAGGCCGTATAGGGCGCCATGGCCTTGGTGCGGCCCTCGGCCGTATTGCCCGGGACGTTGGCGAAATCGGCGATCTGGTCGCCGAACTGCATCAGCACGCGGTAGTTCTTCGCCACCAGCTGGCGGCGGCAGCCCTTTTCGCTGCCCACCTGCTCGCAGCCTTCCACGAAGGTGCCCAGGCCCAGGAAGGATTCCTTGCCGGCGACCGGGAAACCGGCCGAGCGCAGGTTGGCGAGGGTGGATTCGTCCAGGTCCTTCGCGCGGTTGGAGATGTAGATCACGGCCACGCCGTGGTCAGCAGCGAACTTCGTGAACTCCACGGCGCCCGGCAGCGGACGCGCGATGGCTTCCTTGCACCAGGCGGCCCAGTCGGCCTCGTTGAACTCGCCGCCCGAGCGCACTAGGCGGGCCTGGTACGGGGAGTTGTCGAGCACCGTCTCGTCGATATCGAGCACCACGGCCGGCTTCAGGCCCTTGAGCGAGGCGTGGGCCTCGCGGTCGTCCTTGGGCAGGGCGTCCCAGGTCGCGTCTTTCTTGGCCTTGAGCAATTTCTCCTGCGCGTTCCGGAAGGTCTGCAGGTAGATGAAGTCGTGCTCGCTGGCGTCCTGCGTCCAGGCCACGGCGTTAAGGTTGTCGTCGGCGGCGGGGCCGGCGGCCGGAGCCGGGGCGATGCCTGGGGCCTGCGGCGCGGGCGTGGCGGTGGCGACGGGCTTCTGTGCGCCGGCGCAGGCGGTCAGCAGCAGGGCCGCGACGAGCGCGGTCGGGACGAACTTCTTCATGGTAGGAAAACCCCTGGTGGATCAGGCATCGCGCCCGTGGGGCGGCGATTGTCCGGGCAGTTTACGACAGCGTGACGACGGACGGACCCTCTGGCATATCGCCCCCCCGTCCTGACAGACTTCGCCCTCATCCAAGACGAGGTCGTTCATGGACGCCGTCCCCTCCCGGATCAGGGTTTCACGCATCGCCAGCTACGTCATGGCAGGCCTCGGCCTGTTCCTCATCCTGTATCTGCGCCTGTTGCCGGCGTTGATGGCGGGCCTGCTGGTGTACGAAGTGGTGGTGTCCCTCGCGCCGCTGATGGGGCGTCGCATCTCCGGCGACCGCGCCCGCGTGCTGGCCGTGGCCATCATCGGCGTCTTCGTGGTGGGCATCATCACCTTGCTGATCCTCGGCGCCATCACCTTCTTCCGCAACGAGATCGGCAATCCGGAAGATCTCTGGCAGAACAAGCTGATGCCGATGGTGGAGCGCGCCCGCCAACAGCTGCCGCAGGCGGTGGTCGATCGCCTGCCCGATAGCGTGGACGACCTGCGCGTCACCGCGCTCGACTGGGCCCGCTCGCACGCTGTCGCCTTGCAGCTCGCCGGCAAGGAAGCCGCGCGCGTACTCGTGCACATTGTCATTGGCCTGGTCCTGGGCGCCTTCGTGGCGCTCAGCCGCACGCGTCCTTCGCACCAGATGGGCCCCTTCGCCGCCGAGCTGAGCCTGCGCTGCGCGCGCCTGGCCGACGCCTTCCACAACATCGTGTTCGCGCAGATCAAGATCTCGCTCGTGAACACGCTTTTCACGGCGATCTTCCTCGTCGGCGTGCTGCCGATGTTCGGCGTGCACCTGCCGCTGACCAAGACCTTGATCGTCCTTACCTTCATCGTCGGCCTGCTGCCGGTGATCGGTAACCTGTTCTCCAACACGGCCATCACCATCGTCGGCCTGTCCATGGGTCTATACGTGGGCCTGGGCGCGCTGGCCTTCCTGATCCTCATCCACAAGCTCGAATACTTCCTCAACGCGCGCATCGTCGGCGGGCAGATCCGGGCCCGGGCCTGGGAGCTGCTGGTGGCCATGCTGGTGTTCGAGGCGGCCTTCGGCTTGCCTGGACTGGTCGCCGCCCCGATCTTCTACGCCTACCTGAAGGCGGAACTGGAAGCCGAGCGATTGATCTGACGTTCATCGCTTCCCTGCTGGAATCCCGCCACCCCAAGGAGCACCAGCATGGTCCAGATACCGTCCGATTCGCGCTATGTCCGCCTCGCCAGCTACGTGCTGGCGGCGCTGGCGCTGTGGGGCATCCTCATGATCCACCTGGTGTCCGCCCTGCTGGCGGGCCTTCTGGTCTACGAGGTGGTGGAGGCGCTCACGCCGCTGATCCGGCGCATCACGCCGGGAGGCGAGGGCGCCAGGACGATCGCGGTAGCCGTGGTCGCCATCGTGGTGGTCGGTGCCATCGTGCTGATCGTGGTCGGGGTGCTGGGCTTCTATCGCCACGACCTGGGCGACCCGCAGCAGCTGTGGGACACCAAGCTGCTTCCGCTGCTCAACAAGGCCCACGAGCAGTTGCCCGGTTTCATCACCACCAACCTGCCTGACAGTTTCGCGGATATGCGCGCACAGGGCATGGACTGGGCGCACCAGCATTCCGGTGACCTGCGCCTGATGGGTACCACGGCAGCGCGCGTGTTCGCGCACGTATTGATCGGCCTGGTGCTCGGCGCCATCGTCGCCATCTCGCACGGTTCGGGCGGCCGCCCGACGCGTCCGCTGGCCTTTGAACTGTCGACCCGCGTGTCGCGTCTGGCCGAAGCGTTCCACAACATCATCTTCGCGCAGTTGAAGATCTCGGCGATCAATACGGCACTGGCCGCGTTGTTCCTGCTGGTCGCGCTGCCGATCCTCGGCGTGCAGGTGCCGCTGGCGAAGACGCTGGTGATAGTCACCTTCGTGGTGGGCCTGCTGCCGGTCGTGGGCAACCTCATCTCCAACACGATGATCACGGTGGCCGGCCTGTCCGTGTCCCTATGGGTCGGCGTCGCCGCGCTGGGTTTCCTCGTGGTGGTGCACAAGCTCGAATACTTCCTCAACGCACGCATCGTCGGCGGACAGATCCGCGCACGCACCTGGGAGTTGCTGGTAGCGATGCTGGTATTCGAAGCGGCATTCGGCATCCCCGGCCTCGTCGCGGGACCCATCTACTACGCCTACCTGAAGAGCGAACTGGAAGCCGAGTCACTCATCTAACGCCACACCCTTGTAGGAGCGCGCTTGCGCGCGATGGGCGCTAGCGATAACCCCGCATCGCGCGCAAGCGCGCTCCTACAAAGGTATCGCGGCGAGGCGCAAAAGCATCAACACGCGGGCGCCGCCTACAGACAACTCCAGGTTGATTTGCTAGGGTAATCCTGCTGCCTGCGTCGTCCTATTCATGCGTTCGCAGACAGCCTTCGCTCCAAGGCGGTGGGGTCGCACGCCACCGGGGATTCGCACTCCCCGATGACGCGCTAACCACCGAGTCATCCTTCAAACCAAGGACACCCCAATGGCTAACACCCATTCTACGGTACTCACCCGCCCGCCGCTTCCCCGCGGTGGCCCACCCTCCGGTGCCCGGGCCGTTCTGGCCTATCCCGAACGCGGTTGACGAACGGCGGCCTCGGCCGCACCCGTGAGGTTTCTCTAGCCGTAAGCACCCGGCACGGTACCGCGTGCCGGTTCACGGGGCCCTGAGTCCGCACCACTTTCGATATCACGCCGCCCGGCGTCCGGTCACGGACACGCCGGAGAACCCCCTCGTCCCGGAGCGATGCGTTTCAACGCGTCAACTTGAAGTTGCTTTACCCGTGGCACGTCCATGCCTGCATGGCGTGCCACACCTGGACAGACGGGAGCGGCACCGACGCAAGGAGCCTGACATGAAGGACACGAACCAACACTGGATTCTGGACGACGACGACGCATCCACCGAAGCGTTACTCAACGAAGCGACCGAATGGTTTGCCTACGCCCGCGGCACCGCGAGCCTGCTCGCCGAATGCCTGGGCAACGACCAGGTCGATGTCGACCCGCACGAACTATCGCTTGCCCTGGGCGGCATCGCCGCACTGGTCGCGGTGGGCACGCATTGCATCCAACGCGCACATACCCAGGTCATCTTCGATCACCCGACCACCCACGAGGTGCCACATGTTGGGGGTTGAATACGGCATGGGCATCGAACTGCTACAGGCGACGATGGCCATCGGCCTGATCGTGGTCAACGTGATGATCTTCGTCGACCGCCGCCACGGCATGACCATCGCCACGCGTGGCGCACGCGGCTTCGCCGTCGCGGCCTTCGCCAGCGCTCTCGTCGCCCTGATGGCACTGGACCACCTGATGATCCAGGTATGGATCCACCCCTCCGATGACACCACCTTCCTGTGGTTCCGCATGGCCATGATCGGCATGGGCCTGACCACGGCGGGCGCGGTGGCCTTCTGGATCCTCTCCCGCTGGCACCCCTAATCGTCGTGGCTGTTGTAGGAGCGCGCTTGCGCGCGATGGGTCTTCGCCGCAACCCTCATCGCGCGCAAGCGCGCTCCTACACCAGCAGGTGCCGATATTTCGCAGGCAGATGCTGGATGCACGGGAGATTTTGCATGGAACTCAACGTCACCTCGTACTTCGCGTTGGTCCGCGTCAATGGCAGTTCGCCCCGTGGTCTTACGAACAGGTCGTTGGGGGCCGTCAGGCTTTAATAGACATCGAAGCGAGCCTGTTCGGGCTGGGTGGACCGGCTATAGGCATCACGCAGGCGAATACGAAGCGAATAGGTTGGGGTGGCGCTTGCGGTGGTGCGACGTCCATGGCCTGTCCTGTGCGTGGAAACAAGCCGCGCAGTCTAGGTTTCTTGTCACACGGGATGCTGTCGGCGCAGGACGACGCGTGCCGTCCACGTCATGCAGGGCGCTCGCGTCAGTATGTGACGGTTACGGTGATCCTGTCCCTGTAGCTGCCGGCCTGCACGGCGCTCTGCGGGCGGATGAGTCCGTAGACCGTCAGTGTCTGCTGCGACCCCGAGCCGGTACCCGACTGCGTATCGGTATTGAGTGTGTTGCCCCAGCGCTGCGAACCGGCGCTGTCGGTGTAGAGGTCGTAGAGGACGTATCCCCCCAGCGCGGAGACCATCCGTCGCTGTCCGCTCGACGCGTTGATGCCGTTGTCCAGGCCGACCTGGAAGGGCGCGCGGTTCGTACAGGTCAGGCGTACCAGCGTCGTCGCGTTGCTGTTGGTGTTCAACAATCCGGACACGTTACCGAACTGCATGTCGGTGGCCGTCGCCAGGACGCAGCTGGCGGCGACCGAGGCCGACACGTTCACCGCGGGCATCGACGTTTGCAGCGGGCCACCGGTACCGCCGGCGGTGCAGCTCGACGGGAAAGTGCCCAGGCTTAGCAAGGCTTCGTTGTAGCTGTAGGTGACCTGATTGTTTGTTGCGGCGAGGATGGCGGTATAGGCACCGGGCGACAGCGTGGATTGCCCGGCCGGGACGCGGCCGTATACCGTCGCGCTGCCATTGACCACGGCGCCGTTGCTGAGGATGCCGATCTGCAGGTTGAACGTGCCCGGTGTATAGCTGCCGCTGAGTCGGGAGCCCCAGGGAACCGTCCGGCCGGCATCCTGGAACAGGCCGTACTGCATGCGGTCGTTGTTCGCGTTGATCATGGTGCGCGGCGCGAAATTGCCCAGGTCATCGGGACCGATGCTGGCGCACAGGGTGACGAAGGCGCCGAACAGCCCGCCCAGCGCACCGGTATAGGTGCAGCTGTAGTTGATCGTCGCCGTCGTATCGACATAGGTCGACATGGGGTTCACTGGCCCGAAGGCCGCACCGGTGACGCTGGTGACGGCGCACGTGGTCGTGGCGGACGCTTGCGGTGCGACGAAGAGTCCCGCCAGCACCAGTGCGATCCATGCCAGCCATTTCATGGCGATTCCTTCTTGCAGGTGAGCGGCCCCAGTTGCGGCAGGTCGGTGGCTTTCTCGGGATACGTGAAGGTGATGCTGCAATGCGACCCATCGGCAAGCTGGACGCGAACGGTGGTATCACCGGCCTTCAGTCGATCCAGGTACACCATGCCGTCGAAACCGACCATCGCCGGTTCGCCACCATCGCCCGTGTCGACGGTGCTGCCCACCGGCAACGACTTGCCCGCATCGTCGACGAGGATCAGCGTGGCGGCTTTCACGTACTTCACAGGGAAACGCACCAACACGCCGGAGCGGTCGGAAGGCGCCACCACGGCGTCCACGCGTTGGATGCGTGCATCGGCGGGCAGGTCGAGGGGATCGATGCCGAGGCGGTTGTCCTGCCAGGCGTTCAGCCGTGCGACCAGCAGCGTGCCATGGCTGTCGGTTTCGCCGATGTGGCGATTTTCCAGGAGCACGGGCACGTCGGGCGTGCCGTCCGTGCTGACCAGCGCGAAGGCGTCGTCGATGTGCCGCGACGTGTAGACGTGGCCGCCCATCCAGACCAGCGCGCCCGTGGCATCGGCGTATCCCATCGTCGAGGGGCCCATATTGTTGGCACCGACGGTCAGCTGCCCACGATCGCCTAGCCAGCCGGCCTCGGCGAGGCCTCCACCGTTCTCCCCGCTGCGGCCCTGCACATGCCAGCCGAAACCGCCGTCGCCATTGATGGGGCTGCTGACATCGGCCGTGGCGAAGGTTTGGTTATGGTCCTTCTGACCGGAGAGGCTCCAAGTGATGCCGTTGTCGAGCGCGATGGTGGCTCCCAGGAAGATGCTGCGGTCGCTGCTCTTGTCCAGGTTCTGGTTGACGCTCAGGTTCAGCGAGACGCCATGACCGACGTTGCGCGTCGCGAACAGTCCGCCATAGCGCGATACCGGCTCGCCCGGGTAGCGCAGGCGAACGTAGTTCACGCCGAAATTCGATTCGCGCACGGTGAAGCCCACCAGCGCGCGCTCGGAAATGCGCGGCGGGGGCGAGCCATAGCTGGACGCGACATCGCGATAGCGGCTGTTGCTGCGCAGGCTGTCGACCGCGACGTTCATGAACTTGCCCATCCACGTATAGCCCAGCCCGTATTGCAGGCCACCGCCGCGCGAACCGGCGAGCGAGCTGTTGAAGATGCTCGCGCCAAAGGGATTCCAGAGCGCGCCCGCGCCGCCGCTGGTCCGGCCGTCTCCTCCTTCGACGTGTCCTTCCAGGGTGAGATGGTCGGTGACGCCGTGGCGCCATGTGCCGCTGCCAACTAGCGCGCTTCCGTACGAAAAGGACGACGTGCCATAGCCTTCGCGCACCTTGCCGATATCGATCGACCAGTCGTCGATGCCGGTGCGCAGCAGCTGCCGTGCGGCATAGAAGGGAAAGGTGACGGTGCTGGTCCTGCCCAGCGCATCGGTGAGCACCACTTGGGCCTGGCCTGCCTGGTCGATGCCGGGAATGGCCGTAAGCTGGAAGGGGCCGGCGGGTACGCGACCGTTGTACTGGCGAACGCCGTCGATATACAGATCCACCGACGAAGGTGCCGTGGCTTCCCCGAAGAACTGCGGCAACGGCGTGGTGATCCGGTAGGGCTGCTGCAGGAAGTCCGTGCCGAGCGAGATACCCCCGATGCGCGTCGCCCGCGACCACGACGTGTAGCCGGTGAAGGTATCGCCGACGGTGAGCGCGAGGGAGTGCTGCGGGAACGAGAGCCGCCACTGCGTATCCAGGCGCACGGTCTGGCTCTGCCAGCCCTCGTTCGGCGTTTGGTAGCGTCGGGCCAGCGATGTGGTGCTGAGTACGCCCAGTCCATCGCTGAATCCGCGCAGTTCCGTGAAGGCGCTCATGTTGCCGAGGCCGCCGCCCTTGGACGCATACACATCGTAGTTGAGCAGCATGCCGGTGCCGCTGGTGGGCGGCGTCGATGCGCGCTCCACGGCGTTGAGCACCTGCCGTGGCAAATGCAGCTGGTTCAGCGGTGCCTCGATGGCGATGCGCTGGTCGCTGGCATCGTAGGTAAAGGTGACGTCCTTCAGATCGCGCAGGCAGCGCTGTTCGTCGCTCGGCGGCAGGTTGAAGCCGATGGCCTGCAGGTCGGCGTTCTGCACGCAGAGGGTGCCATCGCGCTGAATGAAATGCACGAGGCGTCCGGTGCTGTTGCCGTTGATGGTGACTTCCAGGTACAGGTCTTCGCCGGTCAGCCGCTCCCGCGGGGTGACGGTCGGCGGTGGCGGAATCGCGTCCGCGGGGCCATGGGTATCGACGGCATGCACGACGGCGACATCGAGCGCGAGGAGGCTAGCCGCCGCCCGCGCCAGTGACCAGGGTCGATTCCGCCGGCTCACTGTTCACCCTTGCTTTCAGCACGCCGGCGGCGGGCGGCACATCCTTGGGCGTTGGCCAGCTCATCGTGCTGCCCGGCAGCGCATAGCCGACCAGGCCGCGGACCAGCACGGTGCGCTTGCCATGGGTGTCGGTGAAGGACAGTTCCGCGATTTGCGCGTGGCCACGTCCGTCGTTGCGTATGCGCACCACGGGGCCGGAGGGTGTCGTGATCCACTCGGTGTGCAGCGTCGCCGCCACGGCCGGGTCGCCCTTGGGCGCGAGAAACACCGGTATCGAATAGCGCAGCACGAAGTTCAGCCCGTCGTGCTTGTCGTTGGGCAGTTCGTCCACGATGACGCGATACGCGGTTTCCACGCCGTCCGGCGGTGCGCTCGTCCGTATGACGCGCACCATCTGCTTGCCGCCGGCGGGGATGGTCACCATGGGTGGGCTGGCCAGCAGTTCGCGCGACGCGTCGTACAGGTCCTTGCCGTCCGCCTGCGTCCAGCGGAAGACGCGGACCTGCGCATGTAGGGTGTCGCTGCCGGTATTGGTGAGCCATAGCGCATCCGCAGATGTGGCGGCCGCCAGGCGAAGACCGATGGGCGCCACCTGGAGCCCGCTGGCCCACGTCATGGGCGCAAACAGCGTCGCGATGGCCAGTAGTCCGGCCAACCCCCTGGGGGAAAGGCACCGAAACACCGTCAGTACGTGATCGTGGCGGTGATCGTGTCGGTATACGAACCGGTCGCGAAGTTCGTGCTGGGCACGTTGCCGTAGACCGGGATCGGCACGCTCAAGCCGGTGCCGATGCCCGAGTACACGTTGCCGCCCGTTCCCGTGGTGCTTCCCCAGACCGTGGTCGGGCTGACGACGGCCGTCTGGTACAGCTGGTAGGGCACCAGGGTCGTGCCGTTCTTCATGGCGCGGTTGTTGACGCTGGTGCCGTTCAGGCCGTTGTCCAGCGCGATGGTGAAGGGCGCCAGGGGCGTGCAGTTGACGTTGAGCGCACCCTGGTTGGTCACGTTGGTGGCCGTGGATGGCTGCGTACCGAAGTTCACGTTGGTCGGCGCGGTCGTGGTGATGTTGCAGGCCGAGGTGATGGTGATGAGCACGTTGAACGTGTTGGTGGCGGTGGCGGCATGCACGCCGTGGGTCGCGACCACGGCGAGTACGGCGGCGCTGGCGGCGATGAGTGAGCGTAGGCGGATCATGGTGGTTCTCCTTTTTACGTTCACGCGTCGGAACGCGTGCCTCTGAACGTGATGCGCAATCAGTACGTGATGGTGGCCGTGATCGTGTCGCTGTAGGAGCCGGCCGCGACGTTCGTGCTGGGCACGTTGCCGTAAACCGGTATGGGTACGCTCAAACCGGTGCCGATGCCCGAGTACACGTTGCCGCCCGTTCCCGTGGTACTTCCCCAGACCGTGGTCGGGCTGACGACGGCCGTCTGGTACAGCTGGTAAGGGATCAGTGTCGTTCCGTTGTTCATGGCGCGGGTGTTGACGTTCGTTCCATTCAGGCCGTTGTCCAGCGCGATGGTGAAGGGCGCCAGGGGCGTGCAGTTGACGTTGAGCGCCCCCTGGTTGGGCACGTTGGTGGCCGTGGACGGCTGCGTGCCGAAATTGACGTTGGTCGGCGCGGTGGTCGTGATGTTGCAGGCCGAGGTGATCGTGAGCAGTACGTTGAACGTATTGGTCCCGGTGGCCGCGTGGGCACCGTTCATTGCAACCACGCCAAGCACGGCGGCACTGACGGTGAGGCGTAAACGGGACCGGGTCATGGTGTGTCTCCTGATGGAAACGTCGTGCGTTGGAGCGCGTCATGCGGTGCGTGTTTCCGTCGGGAACAGCATTGACGAAGGACACTGTGCCCGTGTGTGAAAATTCGGATGCAATGCCGTATTCGCCTAGCGATGCCGAATTCGCCTGTCTCCATGCATGTGTAAAGGGTGCTTGACACGGCGCCGGGATGCGATCAGGATGCGTGTCAAGCGTGCTTGACACGCTCCATGCCACTGGGGAGGGGCTCTACCATGTCTTACCGCATCGTTTTCCGTCTGGCCGCGCTTGCGATGGCCGCCTGCGCCGCGTCCACCTTGCACGCCGCCGATACGGCGGCCGCACCGTTCGAGGTCGGCACGCTCAAGGTCGAACAGCACGGCCATGGCGGCCGCACGATCATCCTCGTGCCCGGCCTGGCTGGCGGTCCGTGGGTGTGGAAGGACACCGTCGCCGACCTGTCCCGGCACAACACGGTCTACACCGTGACCCTGGCCGGTTTTGACGGCACCCCGTCGCCCAGCGCCGAGGGCAACTGGATGGACCGCGCGGACGCCTCGCTGGCGCAGCTGATCCAGCAGAAGCACCTGGGCAAGCCGATCCTGGTGGGCCACAGCCTGGGCGCCACGCTGTCGCTGCGCTTTGCGGGGACGCATCCGGACCTCACCAGTGGCGTGGTCGCCGTAGACGGCCTGCCGATCTTCCCCGGCATGGATCGCGTGACGCCGGAGCAGCGCGCGGCGATCGCCGCCGGCATGCGCGCGCAGTTCGAATCCGCCAAGCCCGAGGACTTCAAGGCACAGCAGCTTCAATACATGCAGAAGATCGGCACGCTCGATCCGAAGATCGCGGAGCAGGTGGCGCCTCTTAACGCACGCAGCGACCAGAAGGCCGTGGCCCGCTATGCGGCGGAGGATGCCGCGGCCGACTACCGCCCGGACCTGAAGAACGCGAAGGCGCCGATCCTGGAGATCGCACCGTATAGCGAGGCGGACGCGGCACAGGGGCCGGTCAAGCTCACGCAGGACCAGAAGGTGGCTTATTACCAGTCGTTGCTGGCCAACGCGCCCAACGCGAAGGTGGTCGCCATCGCACCGTCGCGCCATTACGTGATGCTCGACCAGCCCAAGGCGTTCGAGAAGACACTCAACGACTTCATTGAGGCCCACTGACATGGCACTGCGCGCCGTCCACAAGCGCTACTTTCGCGAGTTCGTGCCCGCCATGGCGGGCTACGTGGTGCTCATCTTGCTTTCGGTGAGCTGGTTGAAGACCCTCGAAGGAACGACGGCGCGCACCATTGTCACGCTGCTGCCGGTGATTCCCGTCGCCTTTGTCATCCGCGCGATGGTGCGGGTGATCCGCGACCAGGACGAGTTCGAGCGACGTATCGACCTGGAGGCCATCGCGATCGGCGGCGGCATCGGTGCCTTCGGTTTTTTCACCTACGGCATGCTGCTCAACGCCGCGGTCCTTGCGCCGCCGAAACCCGAGGCCGTGGCGATCTGGGTGATGCCGGCGCTGATGTTTTGCTTCGGCGTCGTGAAGTGCCTCCTGCGCCTGTACTATCGCCTGCGATGAACAACCGTGTCCGCGAGCTGCGCTCCGCCCTGGGCTGGTCCCAGGCGGATCTCGGCGAAAAGCTCGATGTCTCACGGCAGACGGTGAACGCCGTGGAGACCGGCAAGTACGATCCCAGCCTTCCGCTGGCCTTCAAGATCGCGAAGCTTTTCGCGCTTCCCATCGAATCCATCTTCACGCCGGAGGATTGACGGCATGAAATGCGCACCACGGATCGCCATCGTCATCGTGATCCTCGCCAGTGCCTTCGGCGCACGGCAAGTCATCCACCGGAACGACGGAAAGCAAGGAGCGGCCGTGCAGGAAGCGCACGCCGCCGCGGCGCCCCGTACGTGGAAACTCGGCTCGCTGGAACTGACACCCTGCGAACTGCCGCAGCCGCATTCGGGCCTGTCCACCGCCGGCTGGTGTGCGCCGTTCGAGGTGCCCGAAGACCGCGAGCATCCCGAGGGCCGGAAGGTCCCGCTGCGTCTCGCCGTGCTGCGCAGCAGTGCGCAGGTGCCTGCCGACGACATGGTGGTGTTCATTGCCGGTGGCCCGGGACAGTCGGCGGTGGAAAGCTACCCGACCATCGCGCCGGCCATGCAGTCGTTGCTGGCCCATCGCAACATCCTGCTGCTCGACCAGCGCGGCACGGGCGAATCGCATCCGCTGAGCTGCCGCGACGAACCCGCCGGTAGCGAGGATGCGCACAGCCTCCAGGACAACGCCATCCGGCGCGATACCAAGCGCTGCCTCGACCAGTTGTCGAAGGACGCCGACGTTCGTTTCTACACCACCACCGACGCGGTGGCGGACCTCGAAGCCGTGCGCGTGGCGTTGGGGTCGCCCAAGCTCGACGTGCTCGGCGTGTCCTATGGCACCCGCGTGGCGCAGCAGTACGCCATGCATCATCCTGCCTCGGTACGGACGCGGGCACTCGACGGCATCGCGCCCAATTCGCTGGTGCTTGGCGAGGAATTCGCGGTGAACCTGGATGCGGCCCTCAAGGCCCAGTTCGCCCGCTGCGATGCCGACCACGCCTGCCATGAACGCTTCGGCGATCCGTACCAGACGCTTTACCAGCTGCGCGACGCGCTGCGGGCCAATCCGCATAACGTCAGCTTCCGCGATCCGCAGAACTATTCATCCGTGCAGCGCGTGCTCAGCGATTTCGCCCTGGCCACCGTGGTCCGCATGTTCGCCTATTCGCCGGAGACGGCCGCGCTGCTGCCGTTGTCGCTGGACGCGGCGGCGCATGGCGATGTCGGTCCGCTGCTCGGCCAGGCCAAGCTGCTGACGGGTGATCTGGGTGACACGATGGATGGCGGTATGCAGTACTCGGTGATCTGCTCCGAAGACGCCGACGAGTTGCAGCCGCGCCCCCAGGATCGCGAGCTGATTCTCGGCGACACCATGGTCGAGGCGTTCCGCACGGCGTGCTCGGTCTGGCCGTACGGCAAGCGTCCGGCGGATTTCCGCCAGCCGCTGAAGAGCGACGTGCCTGCGCTGCTGATGTCCGGCGAGTTCGATCCCGTGACGCCGCCGCGCTATGGCGACGAGGTGTTGAAGGGTCTGCCTAACGGCCGCCACTTCGTGCTGAAGGGGCAAGGTCACAACGTGGTGATGCGCGGTTGCATGCCGCGCCTGTACGCTGACTTCGTGGACAAGGCCGACGCGAAGGCACTGAACGCCTCCTGCCTCGACCGACTTTCCCCGCTGCCCGTCTTCGTGGGTTTCAACGGAGCCACGCCATGATCGAAGTACGTGACCTGCACAAGTCCTTCGGCGAGGTGCGTGCCGTCAACGGCGTGAGCTTCACTGCCCGCGACGGCGAGATCACCGGCCTGCTCGGGCCCAATGGCGCAGGCAAGACGACCACGTTGCGCATGCTCTATACGTTGATGAAGCCCGATAACGGACAGGTGCTGGTGGATGGCCGGGAGGTATGGTCCGACCCGGTCGCCGCCCGTCGCCGGCTCGGCGTCCTGCCGGATGCGCGTGGCCTCTACAAGCGCCTGACCGCGGCGGAGAACATCGACTACTTCGGTCGTTTGCAGGGCCTGTCGAACAAGGAGATCGAACGTCGCCGTGAAGCGCTGATCGATGGCCTGGACATGCGCGACATCGCTACCCGACGAACGGAAGGATTCTCCCAGGGCCAACGGGTGAAGACCGCCATTGCGCGCGCGCTGGTCCACGATCCACGCAACGTGCTGCTGGACGAGCCCACGAACGGACTCGATGTGATGGCCACGCGGGCGATGCGCCGCTTCATGCGGCAACTGAAGGACGAGGGGCGCTGCGTGCTGTTTTCCAGCCACATCATGCAGGAGGTCGCCGCCTTGTGTGACCGCATCGTGGTGATCGCCCACGGGCGTGTCGTCGCCGACGAGACGCCTGCCGAGCTGCTCGCGCAAACCGGGCAGGCCAACCTCGAGGATGCCTTCGTGAGCTTGATCGGTACCGACGAGGGCCTTGCCGCATGAGGGCCTTCACTGCCGTCTACTGGAAGGAAGTGCGCGAGAACCTTCGCGATCGCCGCACCTTGATCAACGCGTTGCTCACGGGGCCGCTGCTCGGGCCGGTGATGTTCATCATGCTGATGAACGTGATGGTGAGCCGGGAACTCGACAAGGCCGACCGACCCATCGACGTGCCGGTGATCGGGGCGGAGCTGGCGCCCAACCTGATCCGTGCGCTCAAGGGTGCGGGCATCGACGCGGCGCCGGCGGTCAGTGACCCGGAGGCCGCCGTGCGCGACCAGCGCGCGGACGTCGTGCTGCGTATCGCGCCCACGTATGCCGAGGCCTGGGGCAAGGGGCAGGCGGTGCAGGTGGAGGTGATCTACGATTCCTCGCGTCGCGATGCATCGACGCCGGTCAATCGCGTGCGCAACGTCATCGAAGCCTACGGCAAGCGCGAGGGTGCGATGCGGCTGATCGCTCGCGGTCTGTCGCCGACCACGGCATGGCCGGTCCAGGTGGCCGAGCGCGACCAGGCGTCGTCGCAGTCGCGCGCCGCGCTGATGTTCTCGTTCCTGCCGTACTTCTTCGTGCTGACGGTGTTCCTGGGCGGCATGTACCTGGCCATCGACCTGACCGCGGGCGAGCGTGAGCGGCAGTCGTTGGAGCCGCTGTTCGTGAATCCCGTGGCGCGCGGGACGATCCTCGCGGGCAAGCTGGCGGCGATCTGCACGTTCTCGCTGGTGAGCCTGCTGCTGAGCGTGGCGGCGTTCTCCACGGCACCGTGGTTCATCCCCGTGGACAAGCTGGGTATCGCGCTCGACCTTGGCGTCCATTTCGGTGCGCAGGTGTTGTTGCTGATGTCACCGTTGATCCTGCTGCTGGCCGCGTTGCAGTCGTGGGTTTCTGCCATGGCCAAGAGCTATCGCGAAGCGCAGACCTACCTTTCGGTGCTGATGGTCATCCCGATTCTGCCCAGCGCGCTGCTATCGGTGATTCCCGTGCGGCCCGAATCGTGGATGTATGCGGTGCCGCTGCTGGGACAGAACCTCGCCATCGTGCAGCTGATCCGCGGTGATGGCGTGAATGCCGAGCAGATGGGCCTGATGCTCGCGGGTGGCTTCGCGGCGGCGATCATCGCCGTGATCGGTGCCGCCTGGATGTACCGTTCCGAACGACTCGCCATCTCCGGCTGATTGCCTTCGTTGTAGGAGCGCGCTTGCGCGCGATGGGTGCTAGCGGCACCCTCCCATCGCGCGCAAGCGCGCTCCTACAACAGCCGGGTCAACGCCAGCGCACATCCACGCCTACCAGGAACGTCCGTCCCGGTGCCGGCTCGTAGTACCGCTCCGAACGACTGGCCATCTCGGGCTGATCCCTTCGTTGTAGGAGCGCGCTTGCGCGCGACGGGTGCTCGCGGCAGCCCCCATCGCGCGCAAGCGCGCTCCTACAACGGCGCGGTCACCGCCAGCGCACATCCACGCCTACCAGGAACGTCCGTCCCGGTGCCGGCTCGTAGTACCGCTCCGAACGACTGGCCATCTCGGGCTGATCCCTTCGTTGTAGGAGCGCGCTTGCGCGCGATGGGTGCTCGCGGCAACCCCCCATCGCGGGCAAGCGCGCTCCTACAACGGCGCGGTCACCGCCAGCGCACATCCACGCCTACCAGGAACGTCCTTCCCGGTGCCGGCTCGTAGTAGCGCCCGTTGCCGTCGTTGACGATCACCGAGCCGATCACATGCCGGTCCGCGAGGTTGTCCACGCGCGCGAAGGTGTTCACCCGCCAGGGGCCTTGGTCGAACACGTAGCCGCCGGACAGACCGAACAGGGCATACCCCGGCGCCGATTCGGTACCGAGATCGTTCACCGACGTCGCCCCCATGGCGTTCATGTCGATGCCGACTTGCCAGCCTTTCTCGGCACCGTATTTCAAGGCCGCATAACCCATCGACCGCGGCACGCCGGGAATACGCGTACCTGCGGCGACAGGAGCTTGCACGCACGGCGTGGCGACGCAGGTCATGAATGGCGAACGGAAGGTCGCCTGTAAACGCGTGTAGCTCGCGATCAGGTGCAGGTCCTTCGCCATTTCGCCGTCGAACGAGGCCTCGATGCCTTGCCGCCGCGAACGCGCGATGTTCTGGTAGGTCGTGCGGCCACCCTGGTTCGTGGTCACCGCCAGTTCGTCGTCGCTGTCGGCACGGAACAGCGCGACGCCCGCGCGGATGCGCTCCGTCGGCTGGAGCTTCACGCCCACCTCCATGTTCTTCGATCGCGATGGCTTGAGGTTGAAGGCCAGCCCCGCGCCACCATCGGCGCGATAGCCGATCTCCGAGAACGTGGGCGTTTCGAAACCCCGGCCCCAGTTGGCGTAGACATGCGCCCACGGTGCAGCCCGCCACAACACGCCGAACACCGGCGTCGTCGCCGAATACTTCACGGTGCCGCTGTCGTCCGGATTCCCGGGCGAGATGTAGCGATCGTCGGAGCGGAAGCGTACCTCGCTGTGACGCACGCCGCCCATGAGCGTCCAGTCGTTCGCGACACGCCAGGTCGCCTGGGCGTATTGATCGAAGTCGAACACGCGGTCGATCTCGTCGCGACGCTTGCGCCCGCGCACGCCGAGTTCGTTGCCGACGAAGTTCTCGTAGCCCTCGCGATGCTGGTGCTGGTTGTCGTAGGCGATACCGGTGGCGATTTCGAAAGGGCGTCCGGCGAGCGTGTCGTGCCACGTCCAGCGTACGTCGCCACCGCCGTACTGGTTGGACAGGTCGACCACGCCACCCGCATTGCCCGGCTGGCTGCGCTGCGTCGCCACGGGGATCGACAGGTACTGCGTGACACTGCGCTGCCCGTAGTACCCCATCACTCGCAGGCTGTTCGCCGCGTCGATCCGCTGTTCGTAGATCAACCCCGCCTGCTGCTGGTCGGCCGACTTGCGCGTGTCGAAGCTGTCGGCGACGGCGGCCACCTGGCGGGGATTGGCCTTGTACTGCGCCCGGGTCAGGCCCAGTGGGTCCTGTGCGCCCGGGATATCCACGGCATTGAGCACGAGGGTCAGCTTGCGATCGTCGTCGATCTGCCAGCCGATTTTCGCGTTGCCCGATTCGCGGCGAGCGGCGCTGTGGTCGCGGTAGCCGCTGGTGCGGAAGTGGCTCACGTCCACGTTGTAGTCGACGGGTCCTTCCACGCCACGCGCATTCACGGACGCACGGAAGTTGCCGTTGCTGCCGCCCGCCGTGCCGAAGCGCAGCTCCGGCGGCTCCGTGCCGTCGGCGGTGAACAACTGGATCACGCCGCCCGAGGCGTTGCCGTAGAGCGCCGAGAACGGCCCGCGCAGCACTTCCACGCGTTCGGCCGAGTCGAGGTTGAAATGGGTCACCTGGCCTTGGCCGTCGGGCATCGTGGCCGGGATGCCGTCGGTGTACAGGCGGATGCCGCGGATGCCGAAGGTGGAGCGTGCGCCGAAGCCACGGATGGAGATCTGAGTGTCCTGCGCGTAGTTCTGCCGGTCGCGCGCGGTGACGCCGGGAATGGATTGCAGGCGCTCGGACAGGTTCACATCCAGCGTGCCGTCCGGTGGCGTCGCCACGCTGTCGATGGCCGCGGGAATGTCATACGGCGACTGGGCCGTGCGCGTGGCCGTGACGACCACGGGGGCGAGGCGTGGGGCGTCCTGGGCCGAGGCGACGCCGGCGCCGATGAGGGCGATGAGGAGGTAGAAGGGACGCATCGGGCCATGATGCCGTTTCTTGCGTGCATATGCCGTTGTAGGAGCGCGCTTGCGCGCGATCGCGCGCAAGCGCGCTCCTACAGGTCGGCCAATTCCACCGGCCTGTCGCAAACGGTAGAGAGCGGGCCGCCGGCCCATGCTAGCCTTCCGGTCCGTCCCTCCAAACCCATCGGTAGCGCCATGAAGAAATTCATTATCGCCAGCGTGATCGGCCTCACCGTGTCCTGTAGTGCCCAGGCCTTCCAGGCCGATCAGCCGAGCCAGGCCACGCCGCCGGCCAGCGCCGGTCAGGTTTCCGCATCCCAGCTCGACCAGGCCATCGCCGGCAGCTGGCGTTCGCCGCAGAACAAGGCGCGCGACGTCTACCGCCACCCGAAGGAGATGCTCACCTTCTTCGGCGTGCGTCCGGACATGACGGTGATCGAGATCTGGCCGTCGGGCGGCTGGTTCACCGAGATCCTGGGGCCCTTCCTCAACGCCAACGGCCACTACATCGGTGCGATCCCGACCGGCTCGAAGGGCAAGGCCGCACTGGAGAAGAAGTTCTCCTTCGGTCCGAAGCAGTATTCGAACGCCAAGCTGCTCGAATTCGACAACAAGACGCCGAACCTCGGCCCGGACGGTTCGGCCCACATGGTGCTGACCTTCCGCAACGTCCACAACTGGGCGGCCGACGGTAGCGCGGAAACGATGTTCAAGTCGTTCTACAAGGTGCTCAAGCCCGGCGGCGTGCTCGGCGTGGAAGACCACCGCGCGGACAAGGGCAAAACCCTCGACCAGGTCGTCAACAGCGGCTACCTGCCGACCGAGTACGTCATCAAGCTCGCCACCGACGCCGGCTTCAAGCTCGATGCGCAAAGCGAGATCAACGCCAACCCGAAGGACAACCACGACCATCCCAAGGGCGTGTGGACCCTGCCGCCCGTGCTCGAACTGGGCGACAAGGACAAGGCGAAGTACCAGGCCATCGGCGAGTCCGATCGCATGACGCTGCGCTTCGTGAAGCCCGCCAAGTAAGTGCTGGTCGCGTTCAACAAGCCCTTCGGGGTGCTTTGCCAGTTCACCGACGAAGCCGGCCGGCGCACGCTGGCCGACTTCGTGCCGTACAAGGGTGTGTACGCGGCAGGGCGACTGGACCATGACAGCGAAGGGCTGTTGCTGCTCACCGACGACGGCAAGCTGCAACACCGGCTGGCCGATCCGAAGCACAAGCAGCCGAAGACATACCTGGTGAAGGTGGAAGGCATTCCCACCGAAGAGGCCATCGAGCGCCTGCGTCGCGGCGTGACGCTCAACGATGGTCCGACCCTGCCTGCCGGGGTCGAGGCCATCGCCGAACCCGACTGGCTATGGCCGCGCGATCCGCCTGTGCGTTACCGCAAGACGGTGCCGGACGCATGGTTGCGCATCGTGCTGCGCGAAGGCCGCAACCGGCAGGTGCGCCGCATGACGGCGGCGGTGGGGTTTCCCACGCTGCGTCTCGTGCGCGAGGCGGTGGGGGGATATCGGTTGGATGGGTTGGGTCTAGGACAGACGCGTGTGATCGACGCGCGTTGAGGGCACCCATCGCGCGCAAGCGCGCTCCTACACACGATGCCCGGTAGGAGCGCGCTTGCGCGCGATGCTTTTCACCACTCCGCCACGGTGCCATCCGGATGCCGCCACAACGGATTGCGCCAGTCGGCCGCTTCGCGGCTGCGTTCGATCACCAGTTCCTCGTCCACGTCGATGCCCAGGCCCGGCGCGGTGAACGGTAGGGCGCAGCCCTGGGCGTCGAGCTTCAGCGCCTCCTTGTTGCGCACGTAGTCGAGCACCTCGCCACCCTTGTTGTAGTGGATGCCGATGCTCTGTTCCTGCAGCGTGGCATTCCAGCTGACGAAATCCAGGTGCAGGCACGAGGCCAGTGCGATCGGCCCCAACGGGCAGTGCGGGGCGACGGCCACGTCGTAGGCTTCCGCCATCGCGGCGATCTTCACGCACTCGGTGATGCCACCGGCATGCGAGAGGTCGGGCTGGAGGATGGAAATACCGCCACGCTCCAGCACGTGCTTGAACTCGAAGCGCGAGAACATGCGCTCGCCGGCCGCCAGCGGAATCGAGGTAAGCGCCGCGATGCGCGGGTAGTACTCGGCCTGTTCGGCCAGCACCGGCTCCTCGATGAACAGGGGGCGGAAGGGTTCCAGCTCCTTCACCAGCACCTTGGCCATCGGCGCGGACACACGGCCGTGGAAGTCGAGGCCGAATTCCACATCGGTGCCGAAGGCCTCGCGGATCTCCGCCACGCGGGACACGGCGGCGTCCACCGCCTTGCTCGTGGCGATGATGGCCATTTCCTCGCAGCCGTTGAGCTTGAAGGTGTCGAAGCCGTGCGCCATGCGCTCCTTGATCTGCGCGATGACATCCGCCGGGCGGTCGCCACCGACCCAGCAATAGGTCTTCATGCGATCGCGCACGCGGCCGCCGAGCAGTTCGTACACGGGGGCGTTGAGCACCTTGCCCTTGATGTCCCACAGGGCCTGGTCGATGCCGGCGATGGCGCTCATGAAGATGGCGCCGCCGCGGTAGAAGCCGCCGCGGTACATGGCCTGCCAGATGTCGTTGATCTGTGCCGGGTCCTTGCCGATGACAAACTCCGAGAGCTCGTGCACGGCGGCTTCCACGGTGCGTGCGCGGCCCTCGATGACGGGCTCGCCCCAACCGACGACGCCTTCGTCGGTCTCCATCTTCAGGAACATCCAGCGGGGAGGTACGCGGTACGTGGTGATCCGGGTGACTTTCATGCTTAGACCGATCGGTAGGCTTTGACGAAGGCTCGCGCGCGCTCTCGGGTTCGTTCCACCGGCTGGCCCGGCTTGTAGAGGTCGCCGCCGAGGCCCGCGCCGATACAGCCCGCGTCGAGGTACTGGCCGAGGTTATCAGGGGTGACACCACCTACCGCAAGCAGGGGCACGTCCGGAGGCAGCACGGCACGCATCGCCTTCACATAACCGGGGCCCATGTTGGCCGCCGGAAATAGCTTCAGCGACTGGGCGCCGGCCGCCAGGGCCGTGAACGCCTCGCTGGGGGTGAGGAAGCCGATGGAGGTGAACATGCCTCGCTCGCGGCCCTTGCGGATCACCGCCGGGTCGGTGTTCGGCGTAACCAGCAGGTGGCCGCCCAGATCGGCGACCGACTCCACGGCTTCCGGCGTGAGCACGGTGCCGGCGCCTACCAGGGCGCGTTTGCCCGCCGCTTGCACGGCGAGGGGGATGCTGCGTTGCCAGTCGGGTGAATTGAGCGGCACCTCGATGGCGTCGAAACCTTCGGCGATGAGGGCCTCGACGTGGTCGACGACCTCGTCGGGGGTGATGCCGCGAAGGATGGCGATGAGGGGAAGGGCAGTCGGCCAGGCCATGGGATCACTCGTGGTAGAGCTGGGAACGGCCGCCGTCGATACGGATATCGGCGGCGTTGATATAGCGGGCTTCGTCGGAGGCGAGGAACAGCGCCGTATAGGCGATTTCCTCGGGCTCGCCGATCCGCTTGTTCGGCAGGATATCGGTCTGCTTGCGGCGTTCGGCTTCCGGATCGGGCGCGGCGTCGAAGCCGGCCTTCGCGATCGCGGTGAGCACGAGGCCTGGCGAGATCGAATTCACGCGGATGTTCTTCGCGGCGTACTCGATGCCCAGCGCCTTGGTCAGGCCGATCAGGCCATGCTTGGCGACGGGGTAGGGGAAGCAATGCGGGATGATCTTGTGACCGTGCACCGAGGCGATGTTCACGATACTGCCGCGACCCAGCGAGAGCATGCCAGGCAGCACGGCCTTCGCGCAGTTCCAGGCACCCTTCAGGTCCACTTCGAAGCAGCGCGTCCATTCCTCGTCGGTCAGCGACAGCGGTTCATTGAACACGTTGATGCCGGCATTGTTGACGAGGACGTCCGGCGCGCCGAAGCGCTCGGTGGCCGCATCGACCATGCGCTGGATGGCGGCGGGGTCGGTGACATCGGCCTGGAACAGCATGGCCTTGTCGGTGTTCAGTTCGTTGAGCGTGCGTCGTGCCTGGGCGTTGTCTTCCAGCACGTTGAGCACCACGGCGGCGCCGTGCGCGGCGAACAGCTTCGCCGTGGCGGCGCCGATGCCCTGCGTGGCGCCGGTGACAACGGCGACCTTGCCGGCAAGGCGGGGGAGGGGCGTGGTGCGCGGATCGGGCGTGCTCATGCGTGGACCTTGTGACCGTAACGGGCTTCGGGCAGGCCGCGACCGACGGGCGGCGTGCCGATGTAGATGGCGCCGTCGAACGGACCGGCGGTGTCGCCCATGCCGAGGTGGGCGGAGGTGATGACCATGCGATCCAGTTCGGGGCCGGCGAAGCTCACGCAGCTGGGCTGCTTCGAGGGCAACGCGATGGTGGCGTCTACCCGGCCGTCGGGCGCGTAGCGCACCACGCGCGAGGCGGCCCATTCGGCGTTCCAGAGGAAGCCCTCGGCGTCGATCGTGGAGCCATCCGGCTCGTAGCCCGGCGTCAGTTCGGCGAACACGCGGATGCGATCCACGTCGCCCGTGGCGGCGTCGTAGTCGCAGGCCATGATCTGCGCCGTGGGCGAGTCGGTGAAATACATCGTCTCGCCGTCGGGACTGAAGCAGATGCTGTTGGTGATCGCGGCCTTGGGCAGAGCGAGCCGCTGCAAGTGGCCGTCGTGCGTGTAGCGCCAGAACGAGGCGACTTTCTCCGGGCCGCGTTCGTTGAGCGTGCCGAAGACGAAGTTGCCCGCCCGGTCGCAGCGGCCGTCGTTGGCGCGCGTGCCGAGGATCTCCGGCTCGATGTCGGTGAGGATGTGCAGCCGGCCGTCGCGCGTGTCGTAGCGCGCCACCTGTTTCTCCAGCGCGAGCAGCAGTACGCCCTTCTCGTGTGTGAGCGCGAAGCAGCAGACGCGGGCGGGCAGGACATTCTCGGTGACGTGACCCGTCGCCGGGTCGTAGGCGAACAGGCGCGAGGTGGCGATGTCGGTCCAGCGGACCAGGCCGGCCAGGTCGTCCCAGATCACGCCTTCGGCGTGGGTCTGGCGCTGGTCGGAAAGGGGCTTGAAGGAGGATTCGGTCATCAGCGGGCTTGCCTGCGGTTCTTGAGCTGGTCCACGAGCACGGCGATCAACAGGATCGTGCCGCGGACCAGGTACTGATAGAAGGCGTCGATGTTCATGAGGCTCATCGCATTTTGCACGGTGCCCATGATGAGAACGCCAACGATCACGCCGCTGATCGTCGCGCGGCCGCCCATCAGGGACACGCCGCCCAGCACGCAGGCCGAGATCACGTTCAGTTCGAAGCCTTCACCCGCGTTCGGCTGGCCGCTGGTCATGCGCGAGGCGAGGATGATGCCCGCCAGCGCCGCGACGACGCCCTGGATGAGGAAGATGGCGATACGCACGCGGTCCACCGCGACACCGGCCAGGCGGGCGGCATCGGGGTTGCCGCCGATGGCGAGGGTATTGCGGCCGTAGATCGTCTTGTTCAGCAGCACGCCGAACACCGCGAAGCAGGCCAGCGTGACCCAGACCGGCACCGGCAGGCCGAACAGCTCGGCGCTGCCCAGGGTGAAGAAGGCTTCGTTGGTGACGCCCACCGCCTGGCCCTGCGAGCTGATGAAGGCGAGGCCGCGCACGATCTCCATGGTGGCCAGCGTGGTGATCAGCGCATTGATCTTCAGCTTGGCGATCACCGCGCCGTTGACGAAGCCCACCAGGCCGCCCGCCACGATGGCGGCCGCGACGCCGATGGCCACGCTGCCCGTGGCGTTGGCGACGATGGCGCAGAACACACCGGCGAAGGCCACGGTGGAGCCCACCGACAGGTCGAAGTCGCGCGAGGCCAGGCAGAACATCATGGTGCAGGAGACCATGCCGATCTGCGACACGGACAGCAGCAGGCCGACCATGTTGTCCCACGAGAAGAAGTACTGCACGGTGACGCTGAGCACCGCGAACAGGGCGATGAAGATCAGGATGAGGCTGTAGTCGTCGACGACCTGCCAGAGCAGGGCGCGGCGGCGGGCCGCCGGCGTCTCGCGGGTCGCACCGATGGCGGCGGCTTGGGAGTCGGTCATGGGATTACCTGGCGTTCGTAGCGGTGGTGCCTTCGGGGAGCGCGGCGGCGAGCACGTTCTGCTCGTTCGCTTCGCCGTGGGCGAACTGGCCGACGATGCGGCCGTGGCACATGGCGATCACCCGATCCGACACGCCGAGCACTTCCGGCAGTTCGCTGGAGATCATCACCACGGCCACGCCGTGCGCGGCCAGTTCGTAGAGCACGTTGTAGATTTCGTTCTTGGCGCCGACGTCGATGCCGCGGGTGGGCTCGTCGACGATCAGCACGCGCAGATCCTTCTCCGCCAGCCAGCGCGACAGCACGGCTTTTTGCTGGTTGCCGCCGGAGAGCAGGCGGATCTCCTGCCGACGATGCGGCGTGCGGATGCGTAGGCGTTCGATGTAGCTGTCGGCGGTTTTCGCCTCGATCCGATCGTTGACGAACAGGCCGGCGGTGAGGTGGTTGCGCCGCGCGCTGATGTTGATGTTCTCGGCGACGGAGCGCACGCCGATGATGCCTTCCTCCTTGCGGTCTTCCGGACAGAAGACCAGGCCATGGCGGATGGCGTCGCGGATGTGCGAGGCCTTCACCGGCTTGCCGTCCACCGTGACCGTGCCAGACAGGCGGCGATCGGCACCGTACACGGCGCGCATGACTTCCGAACGGCCGGCGCCGACGAGGCCGAAGAAGCCGACGATCTCGCCCGCCCGCACGTCGAAGCTCACGGGACGCTGCACGATGTGGCTGGTGACGTCCTTCACGGACAGGCGCACGTCGCCGTGTTCGCGCGGTTTGTAGCCCCAGATATCGCCGATGTCGCGGCCGACCATGCGTTGCACGAGGGTGTCGCGCGTGACGCCTTCGAGCGTGTCGAAATCGGCGACCTTGCGGCCATCGCGGAAGATCGTCGCGGCATCGCACAGTTCGAAGATCTCGTCGAGGCGGTGCGAGATGTAGATCATCGCCTTGCCCTGCGCACGCAGGTCGCGAACGAGGCGGAACAGCACGTCGGTCTCGCGATGCGACAGCGAGCTGGTGGGCTCGTCGAGCGCGAGGATCGTGGCATCGCGCAGGATCGCCTTCACGATCTCCACCATCTGCCGCTGGCCGATCGAGAGCTGGCGCAGCTTCGCGCGCGGATCGAGGTCCACGCCCAGCGCGTCGAGGCGCTCGCGCGTCCAGGCCAAGGCGCGGCGACGGTCGACAAGGCCGAAGCGCGTGGGCAGGCGACCCAGCAGAAGGTTCTCCATCACCGACAGTTCCGGCACGTACTGGAGTTCCTGATGGATCACGGCGACACCGGCGCCGATGGCGTCGGCGGCGCTGCGGAACGCCTGCACGTCGCCATCGATGGCGACGGCGCCCTCGTCGGGGATGTACTCCCCGCCGAGGATCTTCATCATTGTGGACTTGCCGGCGCCGTTTTCGCCAAGCAGGCCGTGCACGCTACCGGCGCGCATGGCGAAGCTCACGTCGGAGAGCGCGCGTACGCCGGGAAAACTCTTCCCGATATGGCGAAATTCCAGGCGCGGCGCGCTGCCCATGGTCAAAGTCCCATTTCCTTGCGGACGTCGGCGACGTTGCCGCGGGTGATCAGGCGGCCCGTGGTCAGGGTCAGCGCCGGCGGGGCCTTGTCGTTCTTGATCCACTCGTACATGTCGATCGAGGTTTCATAGCCATGGCGCTTCGGGCTGATCAGTACGCTGCCGAAGAAGCCGGTCGGCTCGCCCTTGGCGAACTCGTTGAGCGCCGACTTGCTGCCGCCGATACCCACGCCGATCATGTTGTCCGCACGGAAACCGCGACCTTCCGCGGCGCGCACGGCACCGAGCACCGCCTCGTCGTTGAGGCCGAAGGCCACCCAGTGCTTGAACTTCGGGTTCTGCGTGATTGCGATGTTCGCGGCGTTGAAGGCGTTCTCGGTGTCCGTCTTGGCCTGCGGCGCGTTGATGATGTTGGCCTTCGGGAAGCCGGCGGCCGTCAACGAGGCGATGGCGCCGTCGGTACGGTCCTTCGCGGTCGGCAGCTGGTCGTAGGAGATGCGCAGGGCGCCGGTTTCTTCCGGTTTCCAGCCGCGCTTCTTCATTTCGTCGGCGATGGCCTGGCCGACCTGCTCGCCGATCTTGCTTGCCGAGATGCCCATGTGCGGCACCGATTCGATGGGCTTGCCGGCGCCGTCGACGAGGCGGTCGTCCACGGTCATGAGCTTCAGGTGGTTCATCTTCGCCTTGGCGACGATGGAGGGGCCGAGCTTCACGTCGGGCGTGCAGATGACGAAGCCCTGCGCGTGCTGTGACTTGAGGTTGTCGATGGCGGTGAGTACCTGGCCGCCGTCGGGGGCGCCGATCTTCACCAGCGTGAAGCCTTTTTCCTTCGCAGCCTGTTCGGCGTACTTCCACTCATCCTGGAACCAGGGTTCCTCGGGCTGTTTGACGACGAAGCCGATCTTCACCGGCTCGTCGGCGAAGGCCGGCGCGGCCGTGAAGGCCATGGCCAGGGCGAGGGCGCGAAGCCCCAGGGCGATGTTCATCTTCATGCGTTCCCTCCTCGTGTGCGTGCGCAGTTCAGCCGAGCAGCCCGCGCTGGCGCGCGACGGCGATGGCGCCGTAGCCCGCGAGATCGCGCTGTTCGTCGTCGCCCAGCACCGTGACGGTGCCGGAAAAGAAATCGTCGCCTTCCACCAGCCTGCCGATCGCTTCGCGCAGGATGGGCTTGCCGCTGACGACGAAGCGCGTACCCGGGCTCATGCGGATCGCGCTGGAATTCTTGAGCGTGAGCAGGTCCGACCCGAGCACCGCGCCGAGCAGGAAGTTCGCTCGCGCGTTGGCGTCGTAGACCGCGAACTGGTCCAGGATGCGCACGCTGAAGCAGGCGCGACCCAGGCCGATCTTCTTCGCCGACGCGGCACCCGCCAGCAGCATCTCGGGATCGATGCGCTTGGCGAAGCCTTCCTTCAGCGAACCGGCGAGGATCGTGTCATGCGAGATCACATGCAGCAGTTCGCCGGCCAACGTGGTCACGCAGCCGTCGATACGCTGCTTCGCGTCGATGCTGACGAACTTGGAATGCGAGCCCGGCAGGACGATGACGGTCGGCTCGGCGAGGCCGAGGCGTTCGACCAGCGCGAAGGATTCGGTCTCCTCGCCGCGCATCATGTCCATCGCCTCGCAATTGTGCAGGCCGATGTGGTCGACCGCGTTGCGGACGCCCGGTACGAACCAGATCGGCTTGTGCCACACATCGTCGATTGACGATTCGCGCATGGTCCTGGCGAGGTTGTCGATACCGGCCGGTGCCGGTACGTGCGGAATCTCGCACAGGCCCACGTTGGAGGTGATCATGCCCGAGGCCAGGGCGAGGCCGACGTCGTCGCGGTACACCTTCGCGGCGTCGAGGGCTTCGGCGATGGTCTCGCGTACGCCCTCCTTCAGCTTCGCGGTGCTGCCGGTGATCGCGGTATCGCGGACGCCGACCTGGCGTGCGGCGTGGGCGAGCACGTCGCCGTCCCGCCACACGGTGACGCGGGTGTTGGTGGTGCCGGTGTCGATGGTAAGGATGTTCATCGAAGATCCGTTCGAAAGCGCAGCGGATTCTTGGCGTCATTCCTCCGGGCAGGCAAACTAGAAATTCTTCGGGTTCTCCCCAAATTTTTTTTGAAGACGGTGCAATGAAGCGCTCGCTACCCCTCAACGCCGTGCGTGTGTTCGAGCTTGCGGCGCAGCATTTGAGTTTCACCAAGGCCGGTGAAGAACTCTCCCTGACGGCCGCCGCAGTCAGTGCGCAAGTCAAATTGCTGGAGTCCTATCTGGGGACGCCACTATTTGTGCGTAGCAACAATCGACTCGCGTTGACGACGGCGGGGGAGAATTATTTTCCGCGTATCCGCGATGCTTTTCGTGCACTGCAACATGCCACGGACCAGGTGATGGGGCAGCGCAACGTCGGCTTGAGGGTGTCCGTGCCCCCCACCTTCGGCACCAAATGGCTCGTGCCGCGGTTGTTCCGCTTCTTCGCGAAGCATCCCGATATCGCCGTCGAGGTGGTCACCGATGGGGGCGCCGCCGGCTGGGATCTCGCCATCGACGATCGTCTCGTCGAGGGCATGGAACCCTTGGTGACGTCGGGCTACACGCCGGTCTGCGCGCCATCGCTGGCCCAGCGCATCCATGCCCCGAGCGATCTTGTCGATCACCTGCTTCTGCACGAGCGGCCGGGTCGTCGTGCGGCGGCCATCGCGGGTTGGGACCAGTGGTTCGAGCGGGCGGGCGTGGAGCCCTCGGCGATCTCCCGCGAGATGGGCTTCGGCGACGGCACGATGATGTTGCAGGCGGCCATCGAAGGGCAGGGCGTGGCGCTTGCCCAGCAATTGCTGGTGGCCTACGACCTCGCGGCCGGCCGCCTGGCCGAACCGTTCCACATCGACATGCCGTTGCAACACGTGTGGTATCTCGCCGTGTCGCGAGAGGCGGCGTCGAAAGAGGAGACGGACGTGTTCAGGGCGTGGCTATTCGCGGAACTGGGTAGCGACGCCGCAGCCTGACGCCGTCGTTCCAGCGAACGCTGGAACCCAGCGCGAGGCGCTCGATTATCGCGACGCGGCCTCTTACGTAAAGCCGATGCAGCGCCCTCGCCATGCTGGCGAACCGAGGCGCGGGGTTCCTGTTTTCACAGGAACGACGAGCTGGCGAACCGTCGTTCCAGCGCACGCTGGAACCCAGCGCGGTGCAATCGGTTATCGCGTCGCGGCCTCCTACGCAAAGGCCGATGCAGCACCCTCGCGGTGCTGGTGAACCGGGGCGCTGGGTTCCTGTTTTCACAGGAACGACGAGGCTGGCGAACCGTCGTTCCAGCGCACGCTGGAACCCAGCGCGAGGCAATCGGTTGTCGCCTCGCGGCCTCCTACGCAAAGGCCGATGCAACGCCCTCGCCATGCTGGTGAATCGAGGCGCTGGGTTCCTGTTTTCACAGGAACGACGAGCTGGGGCTCAGCAATCCCGCGCGGCGGCCTTGCGCTTGCGCCACCACAGCACGCCGAGGATCACGATCACCGCGCCGATCGCTAGCCAGATGCCCGTCTGGCCACGGCGGATCCACATGGCCAGCCATTCGTGGTTGTGCGCGCCGAAGTAGCCCAGGTACACCCACAGCGGCACGCTGATGAAGGCGGCCAGGCCATCGAGCAGCAGGAAACGGAAGAAGCCCACGCGGTGCGTGGCGCCGGCGGTGATGAACACCGCGGTGCGCATGCCGGGCAGGAAGCGAGCCACGAACATCATGCGGTTGCCGTAGCGCTCGAATTTCTCTTGCACCTTCGCATAACGCTCGGGCGTGAGCAGACGGGCGACGAAGCGCCAGCGCAGGATGCGCGCACCGAAATGGCGGCCGAGCAGGAACATGGTGGAATCGCCCACCAATACGCCCGCGAGGCCAACCAGGACCATGGTGTGAACGTCGCCGTAGCCTAGCCCCGTAATGATGCCGCCGGCGACGAGCGTGATGTCCTCGGGTAGCGGGACGCCCGCGCCACAAAGCATCAGGGCGAGGAACACGGCCACATAGCCGCTCCGCCCGAACACATCGACGAGGTTGTTCAGCAAATCCATCAGTAACGCACGTATCCGGCCCGGGCCGGTCCCTTCATGGAACAAGGAAGGGATGATCCCACGGATCGCATGTCATGCGCGGTGCGCTGCATCATCGGGTCTCCGCCTGGGGCCTGGCCGCCAGGTCGGCCAGCAGGACGCGCAGTTCGGCCTTTTCCGTATCGTCGATCTGGCCGTCGCGCATTCGGTTGATGAGGTAGTCGCGACGCTGTGTCGCGGCCTGGCGCTCCATCTGCAGCAGCGCATCGCGGAACTCCACGCGCTGCATGTCCGCGTCGCCGACCATCTCCGCCTGCATGAGCTTTTGCAGCGATACGTACTCCGGGCGATCGAGGAAGGCTTCGATAAGCACGGCAGCATTGATCCCCGGGCGGGCGCGGGCGATATCGACCAGTTCGGCCAAGAGATGGATGCCGGGCCGGTCCAGGCGCAGGAAGCGGTAGGGCGGCTCGACATCGTCGGCCAGCGACGGCTGGGCCAGCAGCAGCTCGATGGCGCTGCGGACCAGGCTGCGCTGGACGTTGGCATTGCGTTGCACCGGCCGCTGCGCCTGCGGTGGCGCGGCGGCCTCCAGCACGGCACGGGCGCCCGTGCGGCGCTCCAGCTCCTGCGCCATCAGGTCGCGGAACGCGCCATCGGGAAGACGGGCGATAAGCGGGCGCGCCCGTTCGGCCAGGCGTGCCCGGCCGTCGATACGGCTGGTGTCCACGTCGCGCGCCAGTTCCTCGAAGAAGTACTCCGACAGCGGCATGGCTTCCTTCATGCGCTTCTCGAAGCCCTCCTTGCCTTCCTGGCGAACCAGGGTGTCCGGGTCCTCGCCATCCGGCAGGAACAGGAAGAAGGCCTGGCGGCCGTCGCGCATGCGCGGAAGGATCGATTCCACGGCCTTCCAGGCGGCCGCCCGGCCGGCCTTGTCGCCGTCGAAGCAGAAGAACACGTCGGGCGCGGCGCGGAACAGTACCTCGGCATGGTCCGGCGTGGTGGCCGTGCCCAGCGTAGCCACCGCGATCGGCAGGCCTGCCTGGTGCAAGGCGATGACGTCCATGTAGCCCTCGACCACCATGATCCGGGTGAGGTTCTGGTTGGCCTGCTTCACCTGCCACAGGGCAAACAGCTCGCGGCCCTTGTGGAACAGCGGGGTTTCCGGCGAATTGAGGTATTTCGGGCCCTGGTCCGACGAGAGCACGCGTCCGCCAAAGGCGATCACGCGGCCGCGCCGGTCGAGGATGGGGAACATCACCCGCTCGCGGAAGCGGTCGTAGCGGCTGCCACGCTCGTTGCTGGCGATCATGCCTGCATCGTTGAGCAGCTTGCGCTTCTGGTCCGTGGTGCCCAGGGCCTTGAGCACGCCGTCGAAGCCGGCGGGCGCCCAGCCGATGCGGAAGCGTTTCATCGTCTCCGCGTCGAGGCCGCGACGCTCCACATAGGCCTGCGCCTCGGGGCTGTTGCCCAGCTCGCGCTGGTAGAACGAGGCGGCGTCGTCGAGCAGGCCGTAGAGATCGGTGCGGTCTTCACGCGGCTTGTCGTCGCGGCCGCCCTCGTAAGGCACCTTCAAGCCAACCGACTGGGCCAGTTCCTCGATGGCGTCGGGGAACTCCAGGCGGTCGTAGTCCATGATGAACTTGATCGCGCTGCCGTGCGCCCCGCAGCCGAAGCAATGGAAGAACTGCTTCACGGGGCTCACGTAGAACGATGGCGAGCGCTCGTTGTGGAACGGGCAGCAGGCCGTCCACTCGCGCCCCGCCTTCTTCAGGGGCACGCGCCGCTCGATCACGTCGACGATGTCGACGCGAGTGAGCAGTTCGTCGATGAAGTTGTCAGGAATACGGCCGCGCATGGACGCCTAGGATGCCACGCCTGCGCTTCCATCTGGCGCTTGACGAAGGGTCAGGTGGCCAGCTTGAACACGCCGACGACGGCGAGGATGAAGAAGATGAAGAGGATCAGGAAGATCACGAAGCAGACCTTCGCGATGGTCGCGGCGACACCCGAGATGCGGCTGAAGCCGAGGGCGCCGGTGACCAGTGCGATCAGGCCGAAGATGATGGCGTACTTGAGCATGGGATTCCCTCCGCGGGTGGCGCCGGAGGAACTCCCCAGCTTCGGAAGGGAGGATGCGAGCGAGGCCGTGGGGCCGCCGTGAACGGCGGTCGGCTGTTGTAGGAGCGCGCTTGCGCGCGATCGCGCGCAAGCGCGCTCCTACAGAACGCCGGGATCAGCCCAGCTTGGCCTTCACCTTGCCTGCCACGGCACCCATGTCGGCACGGCCGGCGGCTTTCTCCTTCACCAGGGCCACCACCTTGCCCATGTCGCGGGCCGAGGTGGCGCCGGTCTCGGCGATGGCGGCAGCGATCACGGCGTCCAGTTCGGCCTCGCTGAGCTTGGCCGGCAGGTAGGCGTCGATCACGCCCATCTCGTAGCGCTCGATATCGGCCAACTCGGTGCGGCCGGCCTTGTCGTACTGCTCGATGGAGTCGCGGCGCTGCTTCTGCATCTTTTCGAGCACGACCAGCACCTGGGCGTCGTCCAGCTCGATCCGTTCGTCGACTTCACGCTGCTTGATGGCGGCCTGCATGAGGCGGATCACGGCGAGGCGATCCTTCTCTCCGCCCTTCATGGCGGCCTTCATGTCTTCGGTGATCTTTGCCTTGAGGCTCATCGCTTTATCTCCAGGACGACGAAAAGCCGGCTTCACCTTTCGGCGAAGCCGGCTCAGATTTCCGCCTGATTGCGGCGGCAGCGGGCGAACGCGCCAGCCGCGGGTCCACCACCCAGCCGTGAGGCCGGGTGAGGCAATCAGTACATGCGGGTCCGGCGCGTCGTGTCGCGAGACAGACGGCGCAGGTGACGCTTCACCGCGGCAGCGCGCTTACGCTTACGCTCCTGGGTGGGCTTTTCGTAAAATTCGCGCTTGCGCGTTTCGGCCAGAACGCCAGCCTTTTCGCACGTACGCTTGAAGCGACGGAGGGCAAGCTCAAACGGCTCGTTCTCGCGGACTTTAACGCTCGGCATGGAAACTCCACTTGTCTAAACTAACCCGTGAACCCGGGTGAGCCGTGGATTATACCGTGATCAAAACGAAAATTTCAAAGCCCGTGTTGGGCGTGGAAACGTCCTGTGACGAAACGGGCGTGGCTCTGCTCCGCTGGGACCCGGAAAACCCGGGTCGCGGCCTACTTTCCCATGCGCTTTACAGCCAGATCGCCCTGCATGCCGAATACGGCGGCGTGGTGCCGGAGCTGGCCAGCCGCGACCACGTGCGCAAGCTGCTGCCCCTGGTCCGCGAGGCCCTGAAGGAGGCCGGCCTGACCCCGGCCGATCTTGGCGGCGTGGCCTATACGGCCGGCCCCGGCCTGGTCGGCGCCTTGCTGGTCGGCGCCGCCGCCGCCCGCGCCATGGCCTGGGCCCTGGGCGCGCCGGCCATCGGCGTCCACCATATGGAAGGTCACCTGCTGGCCCCACTGCTGGAGGACGACCCGCCGGAACCGCCCTTTGTGGCCCTGCTGGTCTCCGGCGGCCACTCGATGTTGGTCGAGGTGAAGGCCATCGGTGAGTACCGGATCCTTGGCGACACCCTGGACGACGCGGCCGGCGAGGCCTTCGACAAGACCGCAAAGCTCATGGGCTTGCCGTATCCGGGCGGCCCGGCGCTGGCGAAACTGGCCGAGCAGGGCCAACCGGGCGTATTCCGGTTCTCCCGGCCCATGGTCGACCGGCCGGGGCTCGATTTCAGCTTCTCGGGCCTGAAGACCCAGGTGCTGCTGGCCTGGCAGAAGTCCGACCAGTCCGAACAGGTCCGTGCGGACATCGCCCGGGGCTTCGAGGAGGCCATCGTGGACACCCTGGCGATCAAGTGCCGCCGGGCGCTGGAAGCCACCGGGGCGAAGCGCCTGGTGATCGCCGGCGGCGTGGGCGCCAACAAGCGCCTGCGCGCCCAGCTTGCCGAGGCCGGCGCCGCCGATGGTTTCCGCGTCTATTTCCCGCGCCTGCAGTTCTGCACCGACAACGGCGCGATGATCGCGCTCGCCGGTGCGATCCGCCTCGCGGCGGGTCAGCAGCAGGACGAGACGATCCAGGTGCAACCGCGCTGGAGCCTCGAAACGCTTCCGTCAGCGACATAGCCTGTTTGTGCGGCGGGGGGCGTATCAATGCCGAACCCCCTGTAGGAGCGCGCTTGCGCGCGATCCCGCGGCAGCGGGCCAGATTGCCGCAGGATCGCGCGCAAGCGCGCTCCTACGAGAGCGAAGGCTTGCGCAAACGGTGCACGTCACCGACCCTGTCACACTCCCAAGACCGAACACACCCCATGGATATCGTCTTCATCGAAGACCTGCGCATCGACGCGGTCATCGGCATCTACGACTGGGAACGCCGCATCCGGCAGACCCTCTCGTTCGACCTGGAAATGGCCTTCGACAACCGTCGACCGGCGGCCAGCGACGATATTGAGCACACCCTCAACTACAAGTCGATCTCCAAGCGCCTGCAGGCCTACGTCGAGTCGTCCAGCTTCGGCCTGGTGGAAACGCTGGCCGAGCGTTGCGCCGAGATCGTGCGCGAGGAGTTCGGTGTGTCCTGGGTGCGCCTGAAGTTGTCCAAGCCCGGCGCCGTGCGCGGCGCGCGCGCCGTCGGCGTGCGCATCGAGCGCGGCACGAAACCGGAATGATGGCACCGCAGGCGGCGCTCTCCCTCGTCGAGGGTTTCATCGAATCACCTGAATTGCGCCGCGTCGCGCTGGTGGCGGGGCTGTTTCTCGCCGCGTGGATCGTCGGCCTGCTGGGCCGCCTGTTCCTGCATCGCGTGGTCCGTGTCGCCACCCGGCATACCGCATGGCGCTGGGATGACGCGCTCTACGAGCACGGTGCCTTTCGCTGGCTGGCGCGCATGTTGCCGGCCATCGTCATCTACTACGGCATCGATGTCCTGCTGGGCGAGAAGGACAGCATAGGCATCCTGATACGCAACCTCTCCGTGTGCTGGATGATCATCTGCGTGATCGCCGCGCTGGGCCGTTCGCTGGTCGCCTTCGAATCGCTGTACAGCGCCACCCCGGCGGGCAAGCGCTCGATCAAGGGCGTGGTGCAGTTGCTGAACCTCGCGCTGTGGATCGTGGCGCTGGTGCTGGTGATCACCAAGCTCACCCATCAAAGCATCGGCCTGCTGCTGTCCGGCATCGGCGCGATGTCCGCGGTGCTGTTGCTGGTGTTCAAGGACACCATCCTCGGTTTCGTCGCGGGCATCCAGCTCAGCACGAACGACATGCTGCGCGTGGGCGACTGGATCACGATGTTCTCGGCGGGCGTCGATGGCGATGTCATCGACATCACGCTGCACACGGTGAAGGTGCGCAACTTCGATCGCACCATCGTCACCGTGCCGACATGGAAGCTGATCGCCGAGTCGTTCCAGAACTGGCGTGGCATGTCCGAGTCGGGCGGTCGTCGCATCAAGCGCGAGCTGTATGTCGACGCGGCCTGCGTGCGTTTCCTCGAAGACGACGAGATCGAGCGCTTCGGCAAGGTGCACCTGCTGAAGGACTACCTGGAGCGCAAGCGCGAGGACATCCGTCGCTGGAACGACGCGCTGGGCGAACCGGGCAAGCTGCCCGTGAACCGCCGCCGGCAGACCAACATCGGTGCGTTCCGCGCCTACGCCGAGGCCTACATCAAGGCGCATCCCGACGTGCACGACCGCATGACCCGCATGGTCCGCATGCGCGATCCCGGCGCGCAGGGCATTCCCTTCGAGATCTACTGCTTCACCAATACCGTGGTCTGGCTCGACTACGAGCGCATCCAGGCCGATATCTTCGACCACCTCATCGCGATCCTTCCCGAGTTCGGCCTGCGGCCGTTCCAGCAGCCCTCGGGTGGCGACGTGCGCGAGGCCTTTTCCGTCCTGCGCGACGCGGGCATCGTGGAGCGCTGAATGGGCCGTGCCTACCTGAGCCTGGGGTCTAACATCGACGCGGAGCGTTGGCTGTCCGCCGCCGTGAACGAACTGCGCGCTCGTTTCGGGCCGTTGGATGTCTCGCCGGTCTATCGCAGCGCCGCCGTGGGCTTCGACGGCCCCGACTTCCTCAACCTCGCGGTGGCCCTCGACAGCGACCTAGCCCCGCAGGATCTCAATGACTGGCTGCACGCCCTGGAAGACCGCCACGGCCGCGTCCGTGGCGGCGACCGCTACGCCAGCCGCACGCTGGACGTGGACATCGTCCTTTACGACGACCTGGTGATGAGCGGGGAAGGGCATCTGGAGCTGCCGCGCGGCGAACTGCGCCACGCCTTCGTCCTCAAGCCCATGGCGGACATCGCCCCCGACCTCCGTCACCCGGTCGACGGCCGGACCATGGCCGAACTCTGGGGGGCGTTTCCGGCGGACAAGGAACCCCTGGCCGTCGACGCCCCCCTGACCGACCTGCTGCTCCTGTAGGAGCGCGCTCGCGCGCGATGGGTGCTCGTCGCGACCTGTCATCGCGCGCAAGCGCGCTCCTACGGACAAGCGTCCTATGGCGGCCCTCCCGTCCAGATGTTAAAAAACGCCCTCCAGAGATCAGGGAACCTCAAGGACATGGGCAAGTTCGAACGCAGCTGGGCGCTGATGAAGTCCAGTGCCAACATCCTTCGCCAGGACAAGGAGCTGATGCTCTTTCCGCTCCTGGCCGGCATCTGCTCGCTGATCATCATCGCCACCTTCGGTTGGCCGGTGTTCGCGTCGCTTCGCCACCACCACACCGAGTTCGAAGGGCAGCGCCATGCCGCACTGCCGCCGCTGGTGATGCTGCTGGCCTTTGTCTTCTATTTCGTTCAGTACGCGATAGTGATCTTCTTCAATACCGCGCTCGCCTCCGCCGCGCTGATCCGTCTCGGTGGTGGCAATCCGACACTGGGCGACGGCCTGCGCGCGGCCATGGGCAAGCTGCCGAGCATCCTCGGCTATGCGCTCATCTCCGCCACGGTCGGTGTGATCCTGCGCGCGGTGCAGGAGCGCCTCGGCCTCATCGGTCGCATCGTCGTCGGCATGCTCGGCTTCGGCTGGTCGGTCGCGACCTTCCTCGTGGTGCCCGTGCTCGCGGCACAGGACATCGGTCCGGTCGATGCCGTCAAGCGCAGCGCGTCGCTGCTGAAGGGCACCTGGGGCGAAAACGTCATCGGTAATGCGGGCATCGGTGTGGTCGGTGGCGTGCTGACGTTCTGCCTCGTCGCGGTCAGCCTGATCCTCTTCGGCGCCGCCGTGTCCACCCAGTCGGTGCCGTTGATGGTGGCCGTCGGTGTGGTCGGCGTCGTGGGACTCGTGGCCCTCAGCCTGTTCCAGACCGCGATGCATGGCGTGTATTCCGCCGCGCTGTATCGCTACGCGCAGGAAGGCGATCCGGGCCAGGGCTTCGACCGCGCCCTGCTCGAATCCGCATTCCGTCCGAAGTGATGTTTTGAGAGGTGGTGCGCGCTCAGATCGTGAGCGCGCGACCGCCGTCGATACGGATGGTCTGGCCCGTGGTGTAGCGGGCATCCAGCAGCAACCAGCGTACGGCCTCCGCCACGTCTTCCGGCTCGCCCTTGCGAGCCAGCGGCGTCTTCGCGATGAGCGCTTCGGTGGCGTCTTCCGCCTTGCCCGATTCGGGCCACAGGATCGCTCCCGGCGCAACGGCGTTCACCCGCACGTCGGGCGCGAGGTCCTTCGCCAGCGACAGCGTCAGCATCGCCAGTGCGGCCTTCGCCATGGTGTAGATCGGATGATCCGCCAGCGGCCGCTCCGCGTAGATATCCACGATATTCACGATGGCGCCCTTGTTGCGACGCAGTTCCGCTGCGGCAGCCTGGGCGAGGAAGAACGGCGCGCGCGCGTTCGCGGCGAACAGGTCGTCCCATTGCGTACCGGTGGCCGTGCCGACCGGCGTGGGATAGAACGCGGAGGCATTGTTCACCAGGCCGTCGAGGCGGCCGAACGTGTCGATGACCGAATGGACGAGCGAAGGAAGCGCCTCGTCGTCCTCAAGCGCCGCCGGAAAGATCGCCACGCTGCCGTCGCGCGAAGCGTTGAGTTCGGCGGCGAGCGCGGACGCCTCGTCCGCCGAATGGCGATAGTGGATTGCCACGTTGCAGCCACCCGCGTGCAGGCGGCGGACGATGGCGGCGCCGACGCGGCGGGCACCACCCGTGACGAGTATGACCGGCGACTGGTTCATCGAAGTTCCCTATGTATGACCCAGGGAAGCTTGCCGTAAACCGCGGATGACGTCACGTCGCGGGTTTTGCCTTGCGCGTGGTTTTCTTTGCCGGTGCGCGGCGCGCGGTCGTTTTCTTTGTCGCTTTTTTCGCGGCCGTTTTTGCGGTCTTGGCGGCGGCCCGCTTACGCGGCGCGGCTCGCTTCACTGCCTTGCGTGCCGTCGGCGCCACCTCGCCGACGGCCGATTTCTTGCTCGCGGATGCCTTGCTACCGGAGGCGTGGGAGCGGACCGTGTCCGCGATGGGAGCTTGCGTGTCGCCACCATCGCGCGACTTGCCCTTCTTCGTCGACGATCCACCGTCGTCATCGATGTGGATCTCACCGCTGAAAAGATCCATCGCCGTCTTCGCGACCTGTCCCGTGTCGTAGTACGCATACGCACCTACGCCCAGCGCACCGACCACCGGCAGCCAGCGCGAGATGCCCTTGCCCACGGCGCGCTTGGACACGCTCACACCGATGCGGCCGGCCAGTCGTTGCAGCACGCTCGTGGCGGTGCTTCGAAAGACGAGGCGATCGCCCACCCGAATCGCGATATCGCGGAACGCCTGCGCGGCCGTATGCCGGAACAGGCACCACAGCATCTGTTCGCGACCCAGCTTCGCCGTCTTGCCATACGCGGCGGCGATGTCGCTCACCAACTGTCCCTGGATGCGCCAGATCGCGACCAGCTCGGGCAGCACGGTCAGCCAGCCCAGCGGACCGGGAGGGAGAGCGAGGGAGCCGGCGGTGAGGGCCGCCTTGTTGGCGGCCGCGCTGGCGAGACGCCGGCATTCCTCCTCCACGGTGCCCTTGCTGGCGCGCGGCACGTCGCTTTCGGGAATGCGGCTGACGAATTCGAGGATGGCCCTGGCGACCGGACTGTCGTTCCGGTCACCGGCGGTGACGGGAACGATTTCGCGGGAGGTCGACTCGGAATCGCGTTTTGTCATGAAGGTATCCGGCAGGAAAGCGATATGCCGCCGATTGATAGCGCATCATCCTTAACGCTTGCGTGAAAGCGATTGGAAAGGTTCTGTCATGAAACTGTGTATCGCAACATTATAACATTTTACGAAAGGCTCCCGATGACTCCCGCCCGCCTCGCCCTCAGTATCGCCATGGCACTCGCCTCCGTAGCCGTTTATGCGGATGACGCCCCTCCGCAAAAAGCATACGAATCTGGGCGAGGTCGATGTCACCGCCCGCCTCGACGAAGCGCGCAACAGCCTTTCGCCGGACACCGGCAGCAGCCAGTACGTGATGGATCGCCAGACCATCCAGGCGCTTCCGCTGGGCGATTCCACGCCGCTCAACCAGGTGATCCTCCAGGCGCCGGGCGTCGTGCAGGATTCCTACGGTCAGCTGCACGTGCGCGGTGACCACGCCAACCTGCAGTACCGCATCAACGGCGTGCTGATCCCCGAGAGCATCGGCGGTTTCGGCCAGACGCTCGACGCGCGCACCATTGACAGCGTGAAGCTGCTCACCGGTGCGCTGCCGGCGCAGTACGGTGATCGCACCGCCGCCGTCGTGGACATCACCACGCGCACCTCGAAGCAGGACGGCGTTGGCGGCAGTGTCGGCATCACCGGCGGCCAGTTCGGCACGATCAACCCGAACGCATCGCTGTTCGGTCGCAGCGGCGACTGGAGCTGGTTCCTCACCGCGAACTACCTCGAGAACGATGTCGGCATCGAGAACCCGACCTCCAGCCGCAAGCCGATCCACGACCACACCAACCAGGTGAAGGCGTTCGGCGACGTGTCGTATCTCATCAACAACGACACCCGCCTGAGCTTCATGTTCGGCGTGACCAACAATCGCTTCGAGCTGCCGAACAACCCGAACCAGACCCCGCAGTTCGGTTACCTCGACGTCACCAACTTCGATTCCTCCAAGCTCAACGACCGCCAGCAGGAAAAGACCCGCTTCGGCGTGCTGAGCCTGCAGGGCAAGCTCGGCGAGACGGCCTACCAGGTCTCGGCCGGCGCACGTTACAGCGGCCTGGACTTCACGCCGGACGACATCGGCGACCTGATGTTCAACGGTGTCGCCTCCACGGTGCGTCGTTCCAACCGCGCCACCACGCTCCAGGCCGATTTCTCGACGCCGCTGGGCGACAGCCACACGCTGCGCTACGGCATCTACGGTGAGTTCGAGCGCGCCACGTCCAGCAACAACGCGCTGGTCTTCCCGACCGACGACACGGGTGCGCAGGCCTCGACCATGCCGCTCAACATCGTCGACGCGAGCCGCGTGCTGGCCCGCACCTACGCGGTGTACCTGCAGGACGAGTGGAGCATCGGCGACAAGTGGACCGTGAACTACGGTGTGCGTGGCGACCGCTACGACGCCTTCCGCGTGGAAAGCCAGCTGAGCCCACGCCTGGGCGTGGTGTACCAGCCGACCGATAGCACGACGATCCACGCGGGCTACTCGCGCTATTTCACGCCGCCGGCGTCGGAGATGATCTCGCCGACCTCGATCGCCAAGTTCGTGGGCACCACGAACGCCCTGCCGGACAACGGCAACGACACGCCGCTCGCCGAGCGTTCCAGCTACTACGACATCGGCATCTCGCAGAAGATCGGCAGCGCGTGGACCTTTGGCCTGGACAGCTACTACCGCAAGGTCTCGCGCATCCAGGACGAAGGCCAGTTCGGCACGGCGCTGGTGTACTCCACGTTCAACTACGACCAGGGCCGCGTGAAGGGCACCGAGTTCACGATGAACTACGACGGTGGCGCGCTCACGGCGTACTTCAACTTCGCGTACAACCGCTCGGTCGGCAAGAACGTCATCACCAGCCAGTACAACTTCCAGCCGGACGACCTGGCGTACATCGCGAATCACTACATCCACCTCGACCACGACCAGAAGTTCACCTCGTCCGGTGGTATCAGCTACCTGTTCGGCGATTCGACCCGGATCGGTGCGGACTACCTGTACGGCTCGGGCCTGCGTCGCGATGGCGCGGTGCCCAACGGTGACACGATGCCGGACTACTTCCAGCTGAACCTCAGCGTGGGCCGCGACTTCCACTTCTTCGAAGGCGGTGCCGCCACCCACGCCCAGCTGGCCTTGGTCAACGCACTGGATCGCACCTACCAGCTCCGCGATGGCACGGGCATCGGCGTCGGCGCCCCGCAGTTCGGTCCCCGCCGCGGCGTGTACCTGTCGCTGCAACAGGACTTCTAAGCCCCAGCAAGCGCGCTCCTCCCCGTAGGAGCGCGCTTGCGCGCGATCCGTCGCTACGAATCGCCGCCCCCGGTCAGGTATCCTGACCGCATGACCGACCGCCTCCCCGAACCCGGCGCCGACGAGCGCGCCCATTCCGAACACCTGTCCGGCCTGCTCCGCGAGGAAATCGCCTCGCACGGCCCGATGCCGTTCTCGCGCTTCATGGAGCGCTGCCTCTATACCCCCGGCCTGGGCTACTACAGCGCGGGCAAGACCAAGTTCGGTGCGGATGGCGACTTCGTCACGGCGCCCGAGCTGGGCACGCTGTTCGCCCGCTGCGTTGTCCGCGCCTTCGAACCGGTGCTGGCCTCCATCGGCTCCGACGCCGACTTCCTCGAAGTGGGCGGTGGCAGCGGTGCCTTCGCCGAAGCGGCCCTGCGCGCCCTCGATGCCGCCGGACGCCTGCCACGTCGCTATTTGATCCTGGAGCCCAGCGCCGACCTGCGCGAGCGCCAGCGCGAACGCCTCCACGCCAACCTGCCGCCTGCCCTGGCGGCGCGCACCGTATGGCTGGACGCGCCGCTCGAAGAAGAGTGGGCCGGCGTGCTGTTCGCCAACGAGGTGATCGACGCGCTGCCGACCACGCGTTTCACGACGAAGGACGGCGAAGTCTACGAAGAGCACGTGGTGCTCGACGGCGATGGCCGTTTCCATCGCATCGACCGGCCTGCCGACGTGCTCGTCAACGGTGCCGTTCGCCACGTCGAGCGCGATCTCGGCCGTGAGTTCGAAGCCGGTTACCGTACCGAGATCCTGCCGCAGCTGCCGTACTGGATGCAGGCGGTGGCGGGTACGCTGACCCGGGGCGCGATGATCTTCGCGGACTACGGCTACACGCGCGGCGAGTTCTACATGCCCGAGCGCACCGACGGCACGCTGCGCGCGTTCTACCGGCATCGCGCGCATGGCGACGCGTTCTTCCTGCCTGGCCTCCAGGATCTCACCGCCTCGGTGGATTTCACGGCGCTGGCGGAAGCCGGCAACAGCGCAGGCTTCGGCGTCGCGGCCTATCTGCCGCAGGCGCAGTTCCTCATCGCGGCCGACATGCAGGAGTTTTTCGAGAACGACTACCTGTCGTCGGACGACGAGGCGACGCGGTATCGCCTCGCGCAGGAAGTGAAGAAGCTCACGCTGCCGGACCAGATGGGCGAGCGCTTCCAGGTAATGATGTTCGCGCGCGGCATCGAGCCTTCGGCGTTGCCGGAGGCTGTGCTGGCGGCGGATCAGGGAAGTCGTCTGTAAGCGCGATCCCGAAGTTGCGGTGGTTTTTCTGTAGGAGCGCGCTTGCGCGCGACAGCCAACGAAGCGGGGTGGCTCTAACCGCCCCCCGCCAACATCGCCCGGATCCGCGCCATATGCGACTCTGCGGTCTCCTTCTTCACCTCGGCATCCGCCTCCGGATCCTGCCCATCCCAATGCAGGTCATCCTGCGGTAGCTCATCGAGGAACCGGCTGGGATCGTTCGACAGCACTTCTCCGTACTTGCGCGTGCGCGCGGCGAACGACAGCGTCAGCATCTCTTTCGCCCGCGTGATACCGACGTACATCAGGCGACGCTCTTCGTCGAGGCGTCCTTCGTCCAGCGCGCCTTCGTGCGGCAGCGTGCCGTCCTCGCAACCCACGATAAAGACGAAGCGGAATTCCAGCCCTTTCGCCGAATGCAGCGTCATCATCCGCAGCGCATTGCCCGGGTCGTCACGATCGGCATGGCTCAGCAAGGCGAGCTGCTGCGCGATGTCGCCGGTGCGGCCACCGTCGCGGCCCATGGCGCGGAACCAGTCCATCAGCTCGCGGATATTGCCCAGACGACGCTCGCGCAGCGTCTCGTCGGGCGTGGTCGCCGCGATGTGCGCGCCGTATCCGGTCTTTTCCACCACTGTGGCGACGAGGTCGGCGGCGCTTTCATGCACGGCGTGGCTGCGCAGTTCGTCCATCAGGCGCGAGAAGCTGGCCAATGCCGAGGCCGGGCGCGCCGAGATGCTTTTCAGCGCGGCGTCGCTGCGCGCGGCGTCCAGCAGCGAGGCATTTCGCGTCTGCGCGATCTGGCCCAGCTTCTCCAGCGAGGTGGAGCCGATCTCGCGCTTGGGTACGTTCACCACGCGCAGGAAGGCCGCGTCGTCGGTGGGGTTGGTGAGCAGGCGCAGATAGCAAAGGATGTCCTTCACTTCCGCACGATCGAGGAACGACAGCGCACCGCTGAGGTGATACGGCACGCGTGCCAGGCGCAAGGCCTTTTCGAGCGGACGTGCCTGGAAGTTGCCGCGATACAGGATGCAGAAATCGTCCCAGCGGCAGCCCTTGTCCTTGTACTTCTCGTGCAGCGTCGCCGCGATGGCCGCGATGCGCTCCGCCTCGTGGTCGCCGTCCTTGCACTCGATCACGCGAATGGGCGGACCTTCGACATGGTCGCTCCACAGCTTCTTCTCGTGGACGTGCGGATTGTTCGCGATGAGATGGTTCGCCGCGCGCAGGATACGTTTGGCGCAGCGGTAATTCTGTTCAAGCTTGATGACCCGCAGTTGCGGGAAGTCGCGGCCGAGCTGGTCGATGTTCTCGGGGTTGGCGCCGCGCCAGGCGTAGATGCTCTGGTCGTCGTCGCCCACGCAGGTGAACCGCGCCTTCGGGCCGGCGATGGTCTTGAGCAGACGATACTGCGCGTCGTTGGTGTCCTGGTATTCGTCCACCAGCAGGTAGCGCAGGCGCTCCTGCCAGATGGCCCGCGCGTCGGCGTCGGTTTCCAGGATGCGCAGCGGCAGGCGGATCAGGTCGTCGAAATCCACCGCGTTGAACGCGGCGAGACGCTGCTGGTAGAGGTCGTAGATCGTCGCGGCCTCGATCTCACGTGGCGAGCGCGCGGCGGCCATGGCTTCCTCGGGCGTGAGACCCGAGTTCTTCGCCTTGCCCAGCAGGTTGCGGATGCCCATGATCACCTCGGGCTTCACGCCCTTGGGCGACAGCTCCTTGATCATGTTGGCGCTGTCTTCGGCGTCCAGCACCGAGAAGCCGCGGCGCAGCTGCGCGCGCTCGTGCTCGATCTGCAGGAACTTGAGGCCCAGCGCGTGGAACGTGCAGACGGTCAGCGCACGGGCAGCGTCGTCGGAAATCAGCTTGCCGACACGCTCGCGCATCTCCTTCGCGGCCTTGTTGGTGAAGGTGATCGCGGCGATCTTCTCCGCGGCCAGGTGCCGCCGGGAGATCAGGTGCGAGATCTTCTCCGTGATGACGCGGGTCTTGCCGGAGCCGGCGCCGGCCAGCACGAGGAGGGGACCGTCGCAGTACTCGACGGCCGCGTGTTGTTGGGGATTGAGCATCGGATCGGCCGGGGCGGACTGGCGGACGAGGTCCCGGATGGTAGCAGGTGCCAGGGGAGGGGGCTCAGGACCGGGATGCCCGGTTTGGGTACCATGTCCGGTCACGAACGGACCGGGCCCGCATGGCTAAGCTGTATTTCTATTACTCGGCAATGAACGCCGGCAAGACCACGACCCTGCTGCAGAGCGCCCACAACTACCACGAGCGCGGCATGCGGACGCTGATCCTCACCCCGGCGCTGGACAACCGCTTCGGGGAAGGCGTGGTGGCGTCCCGTATCGGCCTCCAGGCGCGCGGCCTGCGCTTCGACGGCGAGGCGGACGTGCTGGCCCTGGTCGAGGCGGACATCGCCGCCAAGGGGCCGCTGCACTGCGTCCTGGTGGACGAGGCCCAGTTCATGAGCAAGGCCCAGGTCTGGCAGCTCTCCGACGTGGTGGACCGCCTGGGCATCCCGGTGCTGGCCTATGGCCTGCGCACCGATTTCCGTGGCGAGCTTTTCGAGGGCAGCCGCTACCTGCTGGCCTGGGCGGACAATCTCGAGGAGATCAAGACGATCTGCCACTCGGGTCGCAAGGCCACCATGGTCGTCCGCGTGGATGAACAGGGCCGCGCCGTCACCCAAGGCCCCCAGGTTGAGATCGGCGGCAACGACCGCTATGTCTCCGTGAGCCGTGCCGAGTTCAAGAGCATCACGGCCGGCGATGGCCGGATCGAGCTCCAGCAGCCCCCGCTGCCACTCGGCGAGAACGACACCAACGAAGGAAATTCCGCGTGACCGAGACGACGACCCCCGCCGCCGAATGGCCGCGCCCCTACTGGCAGCCCAGCGACGAGCAGGCTGTCCTGCTCTACTTCGTGTTCGGTGCGTTCGACGAGGACGTGCTCATCCCGTCGTCGAAATACGGTAGCCCGGGCCTGCCCGAAGGCATCGAGATGCAGCGCATGCAAAACAGCGTGCTGGCCCGCTGGGACGGCTATCCGCTCTCCGGCGCGCTCGGTGAACTGCTGAAAGAAGACAGCCCGGAAGGCTTCCAGGCCGCCAAGGCCGCGCCGCACGTCATGGTGATCCGCGGCCGCTTCCCGGATCGCGAGAGTCTCGATTACCTACGCGACACCCTCGGTGTCGTGGCCGCGCTGACCGAGGTCGGTGGCAAGGTCGTGGTCGATCCGCAGATCCTCACCCTGTTCGAGGCGAAGGACTGGCGTGAGCACTACCTGGTGCCCGGTGGCGCGCCGCCGCGCCACCACGTGCTGATCCTGTGCAGCCCCGAGGAAGGTACCAAGGGCCGTTCGTGGATCCGTACGCGCGGCATGCGCAAGTTCGGTCGCCCCGACATCAGCGTCACCAATGTGCCTGATCGCGACATCGATAGCGTCGGCGTGCTCACGGAGAACTTCGTCGAGCTGGCCGCGCTGGGATCGCGTTTCGAGGAGGGCCAGCTGATCGACGTCACGGGCGTGCGTGGTGGCCTGAAGATCGCCCTGTCGGGTGACGAGACCGATCCGCGCTTCAACAATTCGCATGCGGCGATGCGCTGGCCGGATTGATATCGACGATCGAGCATGGGCTGGGCCGTCCAGGGACGGCCCAGCCACGGTTCATCGATTGGATGCTTCCATGAGGACGCCGGACACCTTTCCGTCTAGGCCATTCTTTCGGTAGAACGTTGCGCGGTAGCTGGGGTCGCTTACGCTCTGCTCGAAGGTGGGCAGTGAGAAGTACTTGATGTCCTTGAGGATCTCGATCTGGATGTTATCGTCCTTGTGGGCGCCATTCGGGCTGTCGTAGATGGTGACGTGCTGCCCTTTTTTCATGTTGTAGAAACGGGCTGAGCGCGCTTCGTCGTTGTCGCAGCCATAGGGATCATGCTGGAAGTTCACGAATTGCCTTCCGCTGCCTGGCATGACCAGGGTGCAGACGATGTTCTGCGACGTATGGTTTCCTTCGTAGAACACGATCATGGGTGGCTCCGGATATCCCAGCGTCACCGAGGACACTTTTCCATCCAGGCCATTGTTGTGGTTCACCCACTTGAGAAGGATGCCATCGGGCCAGCGGGCAGTTTCGAACGAGTTGATCGTGATCTTCTCGAAGTCCTTCGTCACCTCCAGGGTCGTCCAGTCGTCCTCCCTTGAGCGGGACGGCGAGTCGTAGATCGAAATCACCGAGCCGGCCTTCAGGTTGAGGAGCGTGGCCGATCGAGCCTCGTCGTTCTCGCAGCCGCTGACCCGCTGGTTGGATGCCTGGAAGTTCACGGCGTATGGACGTCCCGTGTAGGGGATGGCGCAGACCGCGTCCTGCGTCGCGTTGTTGCCTTCCCAAAGCACCATGCCACCATGGCTAAGCGTCGCGGCGTACTCGAGCGCGTCGCCCTGGTGGTAGAAATCGACGGCGATGAAGTTCGGTGTCCGGTCGGTCTTCGCGCGACACTTGTCCTCGACCCGCTTCCACAGGTTCGAGAGATTGTTATCCGACCGCGCGTGCAGTGTTTCACCCTGGCTGTGGAACTGATTCATCAGGAACAGGCTGGGCCAGCGCTTCCCGCTGAACTTGACTTGCTTGTTGTTGAGCGCAGGCTTGAAGGGATGGTTGTCGCACGACCAGTTGTGGCTAAAGATGGTGTCGCCGAGATTCCAGTTGTTTTCTACCATGGCGTCACGATCGAGCATGACGGTCGCCTTGCCATTGCCCACGTTGAACGTACCGTGGTTGCTCGTGCTGTCGGTGAACAGCAGGATGCGCTGCCCCTTGGCGATCATCTGGCGAGCGGTCGGCCATTCGGCGCTGTCCGGCCAGGACGCGGGGTCGAAGGTCATGTTTGCCAGACCTGGGGAAAGCTTGAGTTCCGCTTCCAGCTGGGCTTTCGTTACCTGGTCTTCGAAGAAAACGGTAAGGATCGCCTCGGGATGCTGTTGCATATGGGGCAGAATGTCTTCGTTGAACCAGTTGGCCAGCGAATAGATTTTCGTATTGATGGGGTTGGTGCAGCTTTCGTGGCAAACGAAGACGCGACCCTTGTATTCATGCAGGTCCAGCATCAGTCCACCCACGCCATCGCGGAGCTGGGTCCCTATGTTCTTGTCCTGGTTGCGGAGGATCGGAGTGTAGTAAGCGAAGGAGTTATGCGTGGCCGCAAAGGTGAGCTGATTGAACGGGCGATCCAGCGGAATGCCGAACGGCTGGGAGGGAACGCCCTCGGGCATCGCCGACGTGGTGAGGGGGGCGATGGGGGGCGTGGTGTATCCAGCCGAGGCGAAGCCGGGCAATACGGAGGCGAGCGAAAGCAATAAGCGTGCGAGCGAAGGTCGCATGATGAATTCCTTGTCATCATGGGGATGCAAATCCGTGCCGCTTGGGGACGCGACAGGTATCGATGTGGGGTGGCGCCGACCGGCGCGAGTCGGGGAAGTGGCTACATGGCGATACGATCCTTGTTCGCAAGTTCAGTGCGTAGGGGATCGTGTCATGCACCTGGTGCACACGCACGGAGTTTTCCATGCGAATTGTCTTCTTTCGCTGAAAGATGGCTCAGGATAAGGATTTAAGCGTGTGGGCGATCACTGACGCCTGCATGGTCATTCGATGGCACGACGCATCGGCATGTGAGAAGCATCGCCCATGCCGGTCGGTGCGTCGTCTCGCTCGTGGGGTCAGCGCTGGCAGGTGGGGCAGTAGAAGGACGCACGTTGTCCGAGTGTCACGACACGGATGGGTGTGGAGCACACCTTGCATGCTTCGCCGGCACGTCCGTAGGCGAACAACTCCTGGAAGAAGTAGCCCGGTGCGCCATCGGGCGAGAGGAAGTCGCGAAGCGTGGTGCCGCCACGCGTGATCGCGTAGGCAAGGATGCGCTTCACCTCGGTCGCCAGCTTTGCATAACGCTCGCGCGATACCTTGCCAGCCGCGCGGCGCGGGTCGATACCCGCGGCGAACAGCGCCTCGCTCGCGTAGATGTTGCCGACGCCGACCACGACGGCGTTGTCCATGAGGAAGGTCTTCACGGGCGCGGAGCGTCCGCGTGACAGGTGCCAGAGCAGGTCGCCGTCGAAGTCGTCGGTGAGTGGCTCGGGACCGATGCCTTCCAGTAGTTCGTGCGTTTCGCCGGGTGCTTGCCACAACAACGCGCCGAACCGGCGCGGATCGGTAAAGCGCAGCAGCTTGTCGTCTTCCAGCACGATGTCCACGTGGTCGTGCTTGTTCACCGGCGTATCCGTCGGCAGCACGCGCAGCATGCCCGACATGCCCAGGTGGAGCAGGGCGGTGCCCACCTGCGTCCGTAACAGAAGGTACTTGGCGCGCCGATCCACGCTGTCGATCACCTGGCCCGGGAGCAGGCGGGATACCTCGTCGGGAATGGGCCAGCGAAGGTCCGGGCGACGCAGCACCACCCGGCTGACACGACGGCCTTCCAGGTGCGGAGCGATCCCGCGACGGGTGGTTTCGACTTCGGGCAGTTCAGGCATGGGCGGAAGATGGGGCTTGGGTGCGTTGCTGGCAAGCCTGGCGTGGCGACAACCCAGCCGTTGCCCACCGCCGTTGCCGTAATGTCGTTGTAGGAGCGCGCTTGCGCGCGATCCCGCGGCAGCGGGCCAGATTGCCGCTGCCGCGGGATCGCGCGCAAGCGCGCTCCTACAGAAGGCGAGGGGCTCTGGGTAACGCTTGGGCTGGCACGAGCGCGATCCGGTCGCCGACGCGGGCGTAGCGCTGCTTGCCCAGCGCCGTCATCTCGCCGAAGGCGATGCGCTGGCCGTCGATGACCAGGACGGCCAGGGGCGGTGCCAGGCCGATTTTCGCGGGGTCGAAATCGCTGGCGGCTTTCCAGTCGTTGACGGGGGTGGCGGCCAGCGAGGCCAGTTCCGCCGCGCGACCTTCGTCCGTGGGGGCGCCAGAGGCATCGACCCAGCGGCCGTCACGCCGGTCGAAGCGCTGCGCAGAGTAGCCCTTCAAGCTCACTTCGAGGTGACCGACCGTGTCCGGATCCAGTGCGGTTAGCAGGTGCGCACGCGCATCCGCCTCGTCGGCATGCCACTGCCATACGACGGCGGCGACCAGCGCCGCCAATACCGCCAGTGCGATCAGCCTCGCCTTCATGTCAGCGCCTCCGACGACGCCAGGCGATGCCCGCGCCCAGTCCGAGCAGGATCAGCGGCAGGGCGATGAGGAAACCGAAGGTGATCGCGTTGAGTCCCGTCTGCGACAGCGCGATCACGCGATCGGGCGCGCCACGCGCGGGCAGGTTCACCAGCACGTCGTCGCCGAGCAGCCAGTCGATCACGCGCTCGCCGAGGGCGCGATTGCCGCCGTTACCGACGAAGGTATTGGACAGGAAATCGCCGTCGCCGATCACCACGGCGCGCTGTTCGCTACGGGTCGGGTTCGGTGACAGCCGGTTGAGCGCGAAGCCGAAGTCCAGCGGCCCCTTCAGTTCCCCGTTCTCCGGATGGAAGGCGATCGTCGAGGCGTTCTGGTTGTCGATGCCGCCGAACGCCGTCCAGCTGCGTTCGCCCGAACGCAGGAAGGGCACCACGGCCCAGTCGTGCGCCGAGACCTGCGCAAGCGCGGACACCTGCGGAAACAGCGTCGTATCGCGGAAGGCGCGAGTGATCGCATGGAACGGGTAGTCGCCGACCACGACGATGCGCGGGTCCTGCACGTTGAGCGTGCTGCCCTGTCCGTCGACCAGCACGCCTGGCAGTACGCGGATGCCGAGCACATCGGCGAGCGGGCCGGTGCCGAGATCGTCGTTGGTTGGCTCGGTGAGCCACAGCAGGTTGCCACCGTCACGCACGTAATCGACCAGCGCACTCACGCTGCCGGCAGGCAGCGCGGCGACCGGGCTGGCGAGCACGACGAGGTCGGTGTGTTCGGGCACGCCGCGTGTCTGGCTGAAGTTGAGTGGCACCGCGCGCACACCGCGCCGCTCGACCTGGCCCATGAAAACGCCCAGGTCGGCATTGGCGCGGCCGTCCGCCTGGCGTTCGCCGTCGCCGGTGACGAAGGCGATCACGCGTTCGCCGCCGCGCGCCAGTCGTTCGAGCGCGTTGGAGAGGTTTCGCTCGTTGATCGGGCTTTCCACGCGCTGCTCGTGTCCTTGGTAACGGACCAGCAACGCGCCGTCGCCACCGATACCCAACTGACGTGAAGCGGCCGGATCGAGGTCGGGGTCGACGAAGGACAGCGAGAGGTCCTTCTTTTCGCGCAGGTAGCGTTCCATGGCACCGGCGATCTGCTCGCGCAGCGGGCCGGTCGGCGAGATGTAGCCGACCACCTCGACCGGGCCCTCCAGCGTGCGCAGCACGGCCACGCTTTCCGGTGCGAGGCTGGCGCGCGCGCCGCGCGTCCAGTCGCTCGTCCAGCCATGTCGTGCGCTGAGGAAGCCGATGCAGCCTGCGCCGACGAGCAGCGCGATGACGAAGAACAGGCGATCGAAACGACGCATCACTGGCGCTCCCGGTCGGCGCCGAGGCGACGCACGGCGAGGGTGAGCGATACGCCGATCGCCAATGCGAACCAGACGATGTCGGCCGACGACACCAGCCCGCGCAGCAGGTTCTGCAGGTGCGTCGCCAGGGTCAGCCATTCGAGGAAGCCGCCGCTGACGCCGGCCGCCTGGGCGCCGCGATCGATCGTCCACAGCGCGAGAGTGACGATGAGCGCTGCCGCCGCTGCGATGGCCGGAAAGCCGGTGGCGGCCGAGCAGGCGATGCCGACGGCGGCGAGTGTCGCCAGGGTCAGCGCGGTGCCGAGCGTGGCGGCGGCGAGCTTGCCCCAGTCGGCGGTGCCATGCGCGCCCACGGCCAGCGGCATCGCCAGCGTGGCGAGCAGCCACAGGCCCAGCCAGGCGAGCACCGCAAGGTATTTGCCCAGCACGATCCGCCATGCGGGCAGGCCGGTGGAGAGCAGCAGGGGCAGGGTGCCGGTGCGACGTTCGCCGGCCAGCGACGACATGGTCATCAACGGCACGACCAGAAAGGCCAGCTTCACCAGCTCGGCGAGCAGGGGGATCGCGACCAGGTCGGTGAAACCCGGTGCGTCGGCCAGGGCGGCAAGCTTCACCTGCGCGCCGAGGAACTGGCCCAGGCCCAGCACGAAGGTCCAGGCCAGCCAGGCGATGGTGAGCGCCGCCAGCGCCCAGGCGAGCGGGCGGACGGCGAGTCGGCGCAGTTCCAGCCGGGTCATCGCGGTCAGGCTCATGCGGTGGCTCCCGTGGCGATGCCGAAGAAGGTCTTCTCCAGCGCGGCGTGATCGCCCAGGGGCGCGTCGTGGCGCAGGCGACCCTCGTGGAGGATCGCCACGCGATCGCACACCGCGACCACCTCGCCGAGCACATGCGTGGACAGGATGACGGCGGAGCCTGTCGCCGCGCGCTCGCGGATGAGCTTGCGCAGTTCGCCGACCTGGACCGGATCGAGGGCGTTGGCGGGTTCGTCGAGGATCAGCAACGGTGGCTCGTGAAGTAGGGCGCAGGCCAAGCCGAGGCGCTGACGCTGGCCCTGCGAGAGCACGCCGGCCAGGCGTCGGCGCAGGTCGCCAAGCTGGAGGCGTTCGATGACGGCATCCGCCCCGCGTCGGGCCTGTGCCTTGCCGATGCCGCGCAGGGCCGCGAACGCGCCCAGATGCTCGTCCACCGACAGCTCCGGCCAGAGCGGCGCGGCCTCGGGCAGCCAGCCGATCAGGGTGCGGGCGAGGGTCGGCGCGTTGTCGAAGCGGCGGCCGTCCAGTTCGATGCGGCCCTCTTCGGGCCGCAGGGCACCGGCGAGCATCGCCAGGGTGGTGGACTTGCCCGCGCCATTGACCCCCAGCAGGCCCAGCACTTCGCCCCGATTCAGCTTGAAGCTCAGGTCGGAAACGGCGGCGCGGCCGGCGCGCCGCCGGGAAATCCCGGCCACGTTCAGCATGGGCGTCTCATTCATGCCTTTACGTCGCCCAACGACGGCGTACGCGCAAGGATTTGCGGGCATCTTGCCGCAGCGAGTTGATCTGTCTGAACGGCAGGGGTGGGAATCATCGGGGGATTGTGCGCAAACGGCCGTTGAAACGACAGTCGCGGGCTTCACATTTCGGTTTACACCGTGCTGGTGGGTATGGAAACCCCCCGTTAGACTGGGCCTTGCACATACCCTTCATCCCTTGCGCGGTACCGACCCGATGCTCGACACCCTGCTCGATTTCCTGGCCAACGGCTTCACCCGGGCGACCTGGGGGGAGATGGTGGTCTACATGCTGGTGGTGACCCAGCTCACCATCTTCACGGTGACGCTGTACTACCACCGTAGCGCGACCCATCGCGGCGTGGATTTCCACTGGACCCTCAACGGTTTCTTCCGTTTCTGGGGCTGGCTCACCACCGGCATGGTGGTGAAGGAGTGGGTGGCCATTCACCGCAAGCACCACGCCAAGGTTGAGACCGAGGAAGATCCGCATAGCCCGCAGATCTTCGGCATCAAGAAGGTCTTCCTTGACGGCGTGTCGCTCTACCGTGAGGCCAGCTACAACAAGGCCGACATGGAAAAGTACGGTCGCGGTACGCCCGACGACTGGTTCGAACGCCACCTGTTCGGCAAGCATCCGTACTGGGGCCCAACCCTGATGGCCGTGATCGACGTGTCGCTGTTCGGCGTCGTCGGCATGGCCCTGTGGGCCATCCAGATGCTCTGGATCCCGTTCTGGGCCGCCGGCTTCGTCAACGGCATCGGTCACTGGTGGGGCTACCGCAACTTCGAAAGCTCCGACACGGCTACCAATATCTCGCCGTGGGGCTTCTGGATCGGCGGTGAAGAGCTGCACAACAATCACCATGCCTTCCCCAGCTCGGCCAAGTTCGCCCTGCGCAAGTGGGAGTTCGATATCGGCTGGTCGGTGATCTGCGGCCTGCGTACCCTGCGCCTGGCCAAGGTGCTGCGCGTGGCGCCGACGCTGAACATCCGCCCGAACGTGCACCTGCCGGACGCCGAGACGCTCAAGGGCGTGCTGACGCTGCGCTTCCAGGCCACCACCGACTACTACCGCAACGTCATCCTGCCGACGCTGCGCGAAGAGGTCGGCCAGGCCGGCGAAACCATCAAGGCCGTGCCGCGCCGCGTCCGTCGCGCCCTGGCCGACGGTGGCCGCTGGCTCGACCACGACGCCCGCGAGCGCATGCATGCCGCCCTGGACAACCGTCCGGCGCTGCGTACGGTCTGCGAGTTCCGTGCCCGCCTCGTGGCGCTGATGGACGAGCGCGGCGCCGAGAAGGCGCTGAAGGCCCTCCAGCAGTGGATCGTGGAAGCCGAGGAAAGCGGTATCCGCTCGCTGCAGCAGTTCGCGCAGCGGCTGAAGGGCTATTCGGCCGTCGGTGCGTAAAGCCTTCTGTTGTAAAAAGCCCGCCGTCTCGCGACGGCGGGCTTTTTTTATGCGTCGTCTCGACACTCGCCGTTGACGGTTCGTCGCGACACCGCCGTTGTAGGAGCGCGCTTGCGCGCGATGGGGGATGACCGCAAGCACCCATCGCGCGCAAGCGCGCTCCTACAGGGGGGGCGGATTGGCGTCCATAAAAAAAGCCGCCTTTCGGCGGCTTTTTCGCAAGATCACTTGATCTTGCCTTCCTTGTATTCCACGTGCTTCCGGACGACGGGGTCGTACTTCATGAAGACCATCTTTTCCGGCGTGTTCTTCTTGTTCTTGGTGGTCGTGTAGAAATGACCGGTGCCGGCGGTGGAAATCAGGCGGTGCTTGTCGCGCTTGCTTGCCATGGTGTGATCTCCTTAGATCTTCTCGCCGCGGGCACGGAGGTCGGCCAGCACGGCTTCGATGCCGTTCTTGTCGATCGTGCGCAGGGCGTGGTTCGAAACGCGCAGCTTGACCCAACGGTTCTCGCTGGCGACCCAGAAGCGACGCTCGTGCAGGTTCGGCAACCAGCGGCGACGGGTCTTGTTGTTCGCGTGCGAGACGTTGTTACCGGTCCGCACACCCTTTTGGGTGACTTGGCATCTACGGGCCATGTGGCCTCCTTATAGATTCTGTTGGACCGCCCTTTGGCCAGGACGGCGACGGCCCAGCAACGACCCGGGATGGGGGCGCCACGCGATGGCTGGAGATGGAGCGCTTCCGCCGGTTACGGGCCCGCGTCGCGTGACGGACCCACCCGACATGTCGGGATGGCATAGGGAAGCCGGGCATTCTCTCAGATTCCCACGTCCGACCGCAAGCCGGACTGTGCGCTGTCACATGATGTATGAAACAATCCGGCCTTTCGCGCCGCTGGCGTGAATCCACACCACACGACGCATTCGAGGAAAGACCATGGCAGAGATCAACGCCAACGGCCAGGCCGGCCAGCCGCAGCTCGTGCTGCAGAAGATCTACGTGAAGGACGCCTCCTTCGAGGCCCCCAACGCCCCGCAGATCTTCCAGGAAATGGGCGAAACCGAAGCCCAGCCCCAGGTCCAGCTGAACCTCGGCCACAAGGCCACGGACCTCGGCAACGACATGTACGAAGTCGTCCTGAGCCTCACCCTGACCTGCGCCCTCGGCGAGCGCACCGCCTACCTGGCCGAAGTGCACCAGGCCGGCATCTTCGGCATCGCCGGCTTCGCCAACGACGACCGCGACGGCATCCTGGGTTCCTACTGCCCGAACCTGCTGTTCCCGTACGGCCGCCAGATGGTCTCCGCCATGGTCCAGGAGGGTGGTTTCCCGCCGTTCCTGCTCCAGCCGATCAACTTCGACGCCCTGTACGCCGAACAGCAGCGCCAGCAGCTCGAAGGCGCCGGGGCCCATCCGCTCAACAGCTGAGCATGAGTTCCCCCTCCCGACCCACCGTCGCCGTCCTCGGCGCCGGTTCCTGGGGAACCGCGCTGGCCGCGCTGCTGGCGCGCAACGCGGTTCCCACCCGGTTGTGGGGGCGCGACGCGGATGCGCTGGCGGCCATGGCCGCCGCGCGCCGCAACCTGCGCTACCTGCCCGATCTGGATCTCCCGCCCGAACTCACCTACGAGAGCGATCTGGCCGCCGTCCTGAAGGGTGCGGACATCATCCTCGTCGTGGTGCCGAGCCATGCCTTCGCGGCCATGCTCGACCAGATGGTCCCGCTGCTCGATCCGGGCGCGAAGATCTCCTGGGCCACCAAGGGCTTCGAGACCGGCACGGGCCGTTTCCTGCACGAACTGGTCAACGAGAAGCTGCCGGGTCGTCCGGCCGCCGTCGTGACCGGGCCGTCGTTCGCTCGCGAGGTCACCGCCGGTCTGCCCAGCGCCGTCACCGTGCACGCCACCGACGAGGCCTTCGGCAAGGAACTGGCCGTGCTCCTGCACGCGCCGAACTTCCGCGCTTATACGGGCCACGACATCCTCGGTGCCGAGCTGGGTGGCGCGATGAAGAACGTGCTGGCCGTGGCCACCGGTGTCGCCGATGGCATGGAGCTGGGCCTCAACGCCCGCGCCGGCCTGATCACCCGTGGCATGAACGAGATGCTGCGCCTGGGCGTTGCCCTCGGCGCCCGCGCGGAAACCCTGATGGGTCTGGCTGGCCTGGGCGACCTGGTGCTCACCTGCACCGGCGACCTCTCGCGCAATCGTCGCCTGGGCCTCGCCCTGGGCAAGGGCGTGTCGCTCGACGAGGCCGTGCGCCAGATCGGCCAGGTGGTGGAAAGCGTGGTCACCGCCGACGAGGTTGCCCGACTGGCGAAAGCCCATGGGCTCGACCTGCCCATTTCCGCCGCCGTCCAGGCGGTGCTGCATGGCGAGGTCACCCCCGCCGAAGGCCTGCGCACCCTGATGGGACGCGAGCAGAAGGCCGAGTATCCCGTCGACCTGTTCCCGGGTCGCGGCTGAGATACGGCCCGGTTCGCTGAACCGGGCCGGTCCACTGGGTAAAAAGTCCTACCGGTCCGTCATCATCCCTTTGCTAAGCTTCCTGTTTTGGTCGCGCTGGCGGGAACGACACGGATGCATCAACCGGACGACAAGCGCAGGCATACCGGGGCGGCGGGAACGCTGCCGGCGGCATGGCGTCGCGTGCTCGGCGACAAGGGGACCCCGGTCGCCTCGGCCGAGCGCACGGTGCTGGGTTTCTTCCTCGAGGGCGTGAACGACGACCACGAGCCGGCCGCCCGGCTGGACGTGGCGCCCGTGCTGCTCACGATGGGCGAGGACGGCCGTTATTCCCGGCCGCTACCGCTGGACGCCCACCACCTGCCGGAGACGTCGCTCTCCGTCACCGAGAAGCGCCTCGCGGCCACGGTGCTCGGCCTGCCGCAGTCCCTGCGCAAGAGCCGTAGCTACGCCCGCTTCATCGGCACCCTCGGCGACCACCTGCTGGCAGATATCCTCGATAGCGCACCGTGCTTTTTCGGCGGAGTTGCCGGCCTTCAGCTGTCGCGCGGCAAGGCCGTGCCGCTCAACTGGCGCTGGCAACTGGAGAAGGACGGCAGCCAGAAACTGCTGCCCGTCGTGCCGACCAGCCAGCGCTTGTTCCGCGTGGGCACGCTGTGGTTCCTCGACGCCGAACACGCCGAGGTCGGTCCCTTGCAGGGCGACCCGGACGAAAGCGCATGGCTCGATCTGCCACCGCTCTCGCCCGAAAACACCGGTGCCTTCCGCGACGGCCTCGCCCACGCCATCACCGGTGATCGCGTGCCGGCGCCCCAGGTCTTCGGTGAACTGAAGAAGGCCGAGGTCGCACCGCGCCCGATGCTCACCCTGCACGCGCTGACCCGCCATGCACGTCTCGCGGCCGGCACGCCGCCGCTGGCCTATGGCCGCCTGTCGTTCGACTACGCGGGCGAGCGCCTGCCGGGCCGTGGCGGCGAACCGCTGGTGCGCCGCGTGCGCAACGGCGTGCTGCTCGAAATCACCCGCCGTCGCGCCGAGGAACTGGCGACGATGGAGCGCCTGGAGGCCGTCGGCCTCAATCCTGCCGTGGACACCGAGGGCCTGCCCTGGGACATGGCCGACACGCTGCCCGAAGACGCCTGGCTGTTTCCCGGCAAGGGCTACGCGGGCGCGCTCGAAGTGAACACGCCCGCGCGCTGGCTGGCGCTGCGACCCAAGCTCGAAGTCGATGGCTTCGTGCTGGAGTACGCGCCCAGCTTCCCGTTCGAGGTGCTGGAAGGCCCGGTGCACTGGTACGGCAAGGCGCAGGAAGACGACGCCGACCGCGCCTTCGACCTGGAGATCGGCATCGAGGTGGAAGGCAAGCGGGTGAACCTGCTGCCTGCCGTCGCCCAGGCGCTGGCCGAGCATCAGCTCAGCCTGAGCCCCGCACCCGGCGAGGCCGAGGATTCGGTCTGGTACGCGCCCGTCGACGAACGTCGACGCGTTCCTGTGCGCCTGAAGGAACTGCGCGGCCTGCTCGCGCCGCTGGCGGAATATCTGGAAAAGCCGCGCCAGCAGTTGCACCTGCCGCGTGTACAGGCCGGGCGCCTGGAAGAACTCGCCCAGGCGCTGCCCAGCGGCGGTTCGTTCGAGGCGCCGGATCGCCTGCGTGGCTTCACCCGCCGCCTGCGCGAAGCGGCCGAGCGCGCCAGCGATGCCGTGCCGGAAGGCTTGCAGGCCACGTTACGCGGTTATCAGCGCGATGGCCTGCGCTGGATGAATGCGCTCGCCGAAGCCGGTACGGGCGGCGTGCTCGCCGACGACATGGGCCTGGGCAAGACGCTTCAGCTCATCACGCATCTGCTCGCGCTGAAGGAAAGCGGCGGACTTAACGCACCGGCGTTGGTGGTCGTGCCCACGAGCCTCGTGCCCAACTGGGTGTCGGAGGTGGCGCGCTTCGCGCCGCAGCTGCGCCTGTTGGCGTTGCATGGTCCGCAGCGCGCGGAAGTATTCGCGCACATCGCCGATCAGGACGTCATCCTCACCACGTATGCCTTGTTGCCGCGCGATGTCGAGACGCTGAAAAAGCAGCCGTTCTCGCTGGCCGTGCTCGACGAGGCGCAGCAGGTGAAGAATCCTCGTACGCAGGCGCGTCGCGCCTTGCTCGCGTTGAACGTGCCGCGTTGCCTGTGTCTTACGGGCACGCCGCTTGAGAATCACCTTGGTGAACTGTGGTCGCAGATCGATCTCGCGGTGCCGGGCCTGCTCGGCGACGAGGGCGCGTTCCGCCGCCACTATCGCGTGCCGATCGAGAAGCACCAGGACGTCGCCTGCCAGGAACGTCTCAACCGTCGCATCGCGCCGTTCATCCTGCGTCGTACCAAGGCGCAGGTGGCATCCGAGCTGCCGGCGAAGACGGAGATCACGCGTCGCGTGGTGATGGAGCCGAAGCAGCGCGACCTGTACGAAAGCCTGCGCCTGTCGTTGGCCGAAGAGCTGCGCGAGGTGATCGCGCAGCGCGGCATCGCGCACAGCGGCATCGTGGTGCTCGACGCGTTGCTGAAGTTGCGCCAGGTCTGCTGCGATCCGCGCCTGGTGAAGCTCGAAGCCGCGCGTGGCGTGCGCGAGTCGGCGAAGTTCGAACTGCTGATGGACATGCTGCCCGCGTTGCTGGCCGAAGGCCGTCGGGTGTTGTTGTTCAGCCAGTTCACTGAAATGCTGCGCCTGATCGCGCACGAACTGGATCGGCGTCGTATCAGCTACGTCACGCTCACGGGCGAGACACGCGATCGCGCCGAACCTGTGCAGCGTTTCCAGGACGGCGAGGTGCCGTTGTTCCTGCTGTCGCTCAAGGCCGGCGGCGTCGGCCTCAACCTCACCACGGCCGACACGGTCATCCACTACGACCCATGGTGGAATCCCGCCGCCGAGGCGCAGGCCAGCGACCGTGCGCACCGCATCGGCCAGGACAAGCCGGTGTTCGTCTATCGCCTCATCACGGCGGGCACGGTGGAAGAGCGCATCGAGGAACTGAAAACACGCAAGGCCGAACTGGCCGACGCGGTCCTCGAAGGCGGCGGCAGCCGCGAACGCCTGAGCTTCGACGAAAGCGACCTCGACGCGCTGCTCGCGCCGTCGGTGTAGGTCGGCTTTGCTAGGGACGATGGGCCGAGGGCAGGCCCATCGCCTCCTGCAGGTCGCCATCTCTGAACTTGTAATCCATGGTTCACGATCGTAATCTATGGGTTACGGTCGGTGCATGTACGAGATCTACCAGACCCGGCTATTCCAGAGGTGGCACGACCGCCTCCATGATCGTCATGCGATTGCCCGTATCGACGCGCGACTGCGTCGTATGGAGTCCGGTCATTTTGGTGATGTGAAGCACGTCGGCCAAGGTGTGCGGGAAGCGAGGATCGATCATGGTCCCGGATATCGCCTTTACTACATACAACGCGGTGTCCGATTGATCGTCTTGCTCATGGGTGGCGACAAATCCAGTCAGGGGCGCGATATCCGACGCGCCGTCGAACTCGCCGAGGCGTGGGACACACAGGTATGAAAGAAAAATTCACCCGCTGGGATCCGGTCGATCACCTTCACACTGAGGCAGACCAACTCGCCTATCTTGATGCCTGCCTTATCGAGGACCCGGGCGACGGCAGCCTCATCCGCGCGGCGCTGGGCGATATCGCACGGGCGCGGGGCATGAGTTCGGTGTCTCGGGCGGCGGGAATTTCCCGCGAAGGGCTGTATCGGGCATTGTCGGAAGACGGTAACCCGGAATTCGCCACGGTGATGCGCGTGATGCGCGCGCTGGGCGTGCAGCTGAAGGTGGCGTGACACGATCTGTGTAGGAGCGCGCTTGCGCGCGATGGGGGTTATCGCAAGCCCCATCGCGCGCAAGCGCGCTCCTACAGGTAAATCACCGCGGGATGATCAGCCGCGGTGCAGCGGGCTGCCGCCGGCTTCGACGATCGCCAGGGCGGCGCCGCCGATGAGGCCCGGTTCCGGGTTCATGATGGCCTGGGTCGGCACGGTTTCCATGGTGTCGCGGAAACGGCCCTTGGCCTCGAAGCGCTCGCGGAAATGGCCGGCCTGGATCCACGGCAGCAGGATCGGGGTCATGCCACCGGTGAGGTATACGCCGTCCCACGCGCCCAGCGTGAGCACGAGGTCACCCGCGACGCTGCCGAAGATGCCGGCGAAGGTCTCGACCGCACGCGTGCACATCGGGCAGCTATCGTCGCCACCGGCCTTCTGGCCCGGCAGCAGCGCGCGCTTGGTGATGTCCTCGGCGCGGATCGTGTCGTCCGGCTTCTGCCCCGAGATCTCGCAGATGGCGGAGTAGAGGTTTTCCAGGCCCTGGCCGCTGATCAGGCGCTCGTTCGAGACGCGGCCGTAGCGGAGGTTCAAGACCTTGAGGATCTCGATGTCCTCGGGGCTGTGCGCGGCGAAGCCGGCGTGGCCGCCTTCGGTCTGCAGCACGCTGACCTTGTCGCCACGGATCAGCAGGCCGCCGACGCCCAGGCCGGTGCCCGGGCCCACGACGACGAAGGTCTGTTCGTCCTTGGCGCCGATCTTCGGCACCGGCAGGTTGCCGACGGCCTCCAGTTCGTGGTGGCCGCCCTTGTCGATGACCTTGTCGGCGGTCATGAGCATCACCGCCATGGACTGCGCGGCGAAGTCGTTCACGAGGTGGACCCATTCCAGGTCCAGCTGCTTCGCGAGGGCGTGGCCGTTGATGGCCCAGGGGTTATTGGTGACCTTGACGGTCTCGCCGTTATCGATGCGACCGGCGGCGGCGATGATCACGCGCTGGGCGGGGTGCCCGGTTTCCTTGAAATACTGCTTCGCGGCGTCGGCCAGCGAGGGGTAGTCCTTGACGTGGTACCGACGGATGCTTTCCTGGATAAGCGGTTGTTTTTCTTTCGGATGTGCGATGCCGAACCGCACATTGGTGCCGCCGAGGTCGGCGAGCAGGGTCGGCGCCGCAGCGCTAACGTTGGCCATGTTGAAAAACCTGTCGTGTCACGGATAGCCCGCAAGGGTGCCTCGGGCGGGGGCTGTCGTCCAGTGACGATTTCTTCAGCGAGTCGTTCACGGCACGCCGTGCAAGACCCTTCACCGACACTATGACGTAAACGATTACGTCGGCAGAATACCCCATTGTCCGGCGCGTGGGCAGGCTTGTCTTGCGCGTGACGGGAGCAACGGGAGAGCAGGTGATGGCAGCAGTCCGCCTCGACAAGGTGCGCAAGGTTTACCCCAACGGCCACGTGGCCCTGAAGGAAGCGAGCTTCGACATCGCCGACGGCGAGTTGCTGGTGCTGGTCGGCCCTTCGGGCTGCGGCAAGACCACCCTGCTGCGAATGATCGCCGGGCTGGAGTCGATCTCCGGCGGCACGATGACCATCGGCGACCGCGTGGTGAACGACGTGGCGCCGAAGGATCGCGACATCGCCATGGTCTTCCAGAACTACGCGCTCTACCCGCACATGAGCGTGCGCGAGAACCTCGGCTTCGGCCTGCGCCTGCGCGGCGTGGAGAAGCCGGAGATCGACCGTCGCGTCGCCGACGCGGCCGCGATGCTTGGGCTGGAGGAGCGTCTGGACCACCGTCCCGCCGCGCTTTCCGGCGGACAGCGCCAGCGCGTCGCGCTGGGGCGCGCGATGGTCCGTGACCCGGCGGTGTTCCTGCTCGACGAGCCGCTGTCCAACCTCGACGCCAAACTGCGCCTGTCCACCCGCGTGGAGATCGCGCGCATCCACCGTCGCGTCGGCGCGACCATGGTCTACGTCACCCACGACCAGATCGAGGCCATGACGCTGGGTCAGCGCATCGTCGTGCTCAATGGTGGCGTGATCCAGCAGCTCGACACCCCGATGAACCTCTACAACAAGCCGGCCAATCTGTTCGTCGCCGGTTTCCTCGGTAGCCCGTCGATGAACCTGTTTCACGGCACGCTGCGTCGCGAGGACGGCCTGCGCCTGGTGATGAAGGACACGTCCATCGCCCTGGGCACCGACGCTCCGGCGCTTGCCGCATGGATCGACAAGCCGCTGATCGTCGGCTTGCGCCCGGAAGACCTGCTGACCGTCGCCGACCATGCCGGCACCGTGGAGCGCCTGAGCGCGCACGTCGAAGTGGTGGAGCCGGTGGGCAACGAGGTGTTCCTCAACATGCGCCACGGTGGCGATGAACTGGTCTCCCGCGTGCCGCCGCATTCGTCGGTGCAAGCTGGCACCGATGTCGCGCTGGGCTTCCTTCCGGAACGCCTGCATTTCTTCGATCCGGAAAGCACGACACGGATCGACGCCTGAGTTTCGATGCTTGAATCGCCGCAGGCATTGTCCAGCGGCATGAAAAATCAATTCGTGCCATCCGTGTTTTTGGGGGCGCATCGCGTACCTAGACTCCTGCCCATCGCATTGTGCCTGTTCATGGCGCGATGCGACGGCGAGTCGCGCAGCGTACGTCGCGACGCCAGTGATGTCCTTCCCCACATCCAAGGATGCTTGCATGAAACTGTATTTTTCCCCCGGTTCCTGTGGCCTAGCCGCGCAGATCGCACTGCGCGAGGCAGGCGTGCCGTTCGACCTGGTGAAGGTCGACTTCGCCACCAAGCGCACCGTTGACGGCGATTACCTTCAGGTGAATCCCAAGGGCTTCATCCCTGCGCTTGAATGGGATGACGGCGCGATCGTGACCGAGGGTGCCGTCATCCTTCAATGGATCGCCGATCACCATCCCGATGCCAGGCTGCTGCCGCCGGTCGGCACGGTGGATCGCTATCGCGCCATGGAGTGGCTGAACTATGTCGCCACCGACCTGCACAAGGGTATGGCCGTGATGTTCTCGACGCTCGTCGACGGCGATTCGAAGGTGCGTTTCGCCGAAGGCAATCTCGCGCTCCGGTTCGCCTACGTGGACGATCACCTGGCGACGAACGACTACGTGCTGGGCGACCGTTTTTCGGCGGTGGATACCTATCTGTACAACGTGCTGCGCTGGCCACCGCGAGTGAACATCGATATCTCGGCCTACGCGGCGATCCAGTCCTTCATGCGGCGCATGGAGCAGCGTCCGTCCGTCGTCGCCTCGGTCGCCGCGGAGCTGTCAACGAATCGCTGAGCCGCATCAAGGCAGGGCGGGATGCGTCGACAGGAGCTGTTCGGTCCAGTCGACGAACGCGCGGATCTTCGCCGAGAGATGCCGGTTGAGTGGATAGACGACATGGATCGGCATGGGATCGCTGGTCCAGTCGTCCAGCACCGGCACCAGTCGCCCGTCGGCGATCATCGGGGCCATGAGAAACGTGGCCATCTGTACGATACCGAGGCCACTCAATCCCGCGGCGGTGTACGCGTAGCTGTCGTTCAGCGCGACAGGGCTGTCCAGCGACACCTGGACGCGTTCGTCGCCACGTGAAAAATTCCAGTCGAACATCCTGCCGGTGCGTGCCGAGAAATAGTTGACGCACCGATGGCCGCTCAAGTCGTTGGGATGCGTCGGACGACCATGGCGGGCGAGATAGTCCGGGGACGCGCAGGTGGCGTAGCGCATCGTGCCGACCCGGCGCGCGATCAGGGTGGAGTCGGCCAGTTGCCGGTCGCCGCGGATGGCGCAGTCCACGCCTTCCTCGATGAGGTCGATGGGACGATCGCTGCAACCCAGTTCCAGGCGGATATCCGGGTATCGCGCGAAGAACGTCGGCAAGGCGGGGATGATGATCTCGCTGGCCAGTCCCGTGGGTGCGTCCACGCGAAGGCGCCCCGAAGGGCTGAGGTGGCTTGAGGCCACGCCATCGTCCGCGTCGCGCACGTCAGCCAGGATGCGTACGCAGCGCGCGTAGTAAGCGGCCCCTTCCGCGGTGACGCGGACATGCCGTGTCGTGCGGTTGAGCAGCTTCACGCGAAGCGCCTTCTCCAGCGACTGCACCAGGGTGGACACCGTCGCCTTGGGCAGCTGCATGTTGTCTGCCGCTCGCGTAAATGATCCGGCGTCCACCACCTGGACGAACACCTCCATGGCCAGCAGCTTGTTCATGTCGTCATCCGTATAAGAGAAAAAAGCGGCGGGGCGCAGGCCACCGCCGCCTTCGCGTCACGCGTTGCCGCGCGCGATCTTCGACTGGTCGAACAGGCGCAGCACCGGGAAGTCGATGTCGGTGCGGGCTACCTTCCAGAAATAGTTCGTGAGGAAGTTGAGGATCAGGTGGCCGAACACTTCCGACACGTCTTCGTCGGTCCAGCCGGCATCCTTCACGGCCTGCACTTCGGCGTTGGTCAGGTCGCCCTTGTGGCGGACGAGAAGCAGCACGAAGGTGAGCAGCGCTTCTTCCTTCGGGTCGGTGGACTTGCCGTGGCGGGCCAGCTCGATGTCCTCGTCGGTGAGCTTCTGCAGCCTGGCGATGGCCGCCAGCAGGGAGATGCAGTACTCGCAGCCGTTTTCCTCGCCGATGGCGAGGCCGATCTTGCGGGCGAGCTTCTTGTCGAAGCGGCCCTCAGAGAGGTTCTGGAACAGGGTCAGGTAGCTGTTCATCATGGCCGGCGAGTTGGTCATGGCCGACATCAGCAGCGGGTTCTTGCCGAACTTGGCCGTGGTCTTCTCGAAAATCTCGACCTGGGCGGGGGTGGCGGTATCGAGCGTGAGGACGGGAATGCGTGACATGGGGGTTCCTTAAGTAATATACCGATCGTTCGGTAATATTAAGATGGGCGACGCTCTCTATCCCTGTCAAGAAATATTTGACCGAATGTTCGGTTACAATCGTCGCAGGAGTACCCCATGCCCAAGCCCCGCAAGATCGAAGACGACGAACTGACCCGGAAGCTGACCGCCATCTTCAAGGAGGTCGGGTACGACGCCGCGTCGCTGGCCAGCCTGTCGGAGGCCACGGGCCTGAAGAAGGCGAGCCTCTATCACCGGTTTCCGGGCGGGAAGGAACAGATGGCGGAGGAGGTGCTGGCCGCCACGCGCGAGATCCTGAGCGAGCACTTGTTTCCCGCTCTTGCCGACGCCGCGCCCCCGGATCGGAAGATGGCCGCCTTCGCGACCATCGTCGACGCGTTCTACGCCAGCGGTAACGAGTCATGCCTGCTCAACGTGCTGGCGCCACCCCGCGGCCAGGAGAACGGGCGTTCCGTGGCCATCGCGTCCATCTTCCAGCAGCTGTCCGACGCGCTGACGCAGGTGGCGGAAGGGGCCGGCTCACCCGCGGAACAGGCAAAAATCCGGGCGGAGCAGGCGCTCGTGGAACTGCATGGTGCCCTCATCCTGTCCAAGGGGATGGCCGATCCCTCGGTGTTCCAGCGCATGCTGACGCGCCTGCCGGGCATTGTCCTGGCCGCCTGAGTCGCGCCCGCGTGGCCTCTTCGTCACGATGTTGTGAATAAGAACCATTCTTATTAAGATGGTGTGACGCCGCTCACGAAAGCGGTGACACCACTATCCGGCCGCCAGCCCGGAGGCACCGCCTCCTTCGCAAGCAACCGCCAACGTGCCTGCCCCGGCACGCATGTCCTTAGCGAAGGAAGACATCCGTGTTGCAAAAGAACGCTCTCGCCGCGCTGATTGGCGCGGCCATCGCCTGTGCCGGCGCCGCGCATGCCGCGGAAGCCGCCAATCCCGCCACCACCGACGACCTGCCGCGCATCACCGTTACGGCCATCGGTTCCGCCTTCAAGTTCGACGTGCCGGCCACGGTCACCGTGATCGACCGGCAGAAGATGGATCGCCATCTCGTGGCCGACATCCGCGACCTCGTGAAGTACGAGCCGGGCGTCTCGGCCATCGGCACCGCCGGTCGCTGGGGCCTGGACAGCTTCAACATCCGCGGCCTCGACGGCAATCGCGTTGCGATCCTCACCGACGGCGTGCCCGCGTCGAACTCGTTCGGCTTCTCCACCACCGGTATGCGCGCCGGCCGCAGCTTCGTCGATCCGAACACGCTCAAGAGCGCGGAAATCATCCGCGGCCCCGCGTCGGCCCTGGATCCGTCCGACGCGCTCGGCGGCACCGTGCGATACGTCACCAAGGACCCGGCCGATTACCTGAAGGACGGCAAGGACGTCTTCATGTCGGTGAAGGAGCGCTACAACAGCGCTGATCGTTCGCTGGGCACCTCGCTGACCCTGGCCGGCGGCACGCCAACCAATGGCGTGGTCTTCGTGGCCGATCATCGTGAAGCCAGCGCGCTGAACAACAAGGGCGACATCTCCACGTCGAACTACCTGCGTACGCGCCCCGATCCGCTCTCGGCAAGCACCACCAGCGTGCTCGGCAAGTATGTGCACGTCGCCCCATCGGGTCGCGAAGACAACATCACCGTCGACATCTACCGCAACAGCGTCACCACCGACGTGCTCAGCGCGCTGGGCCAGCCGGGGCAGACTCTCCTGCAAAGCGACAAGGCCGACGACCGCGCCACGCGCTTCCGCATCTCCGCCGGCCAGCGCTACACCAACATCGACCTGGGCATCGCCGATCGCCTGGAATGGAATGCCTACTGGCAGAAGTCCGAGACCGAATTCACCACGCAGACCCTGGCCAACGTGGTCTCGCGTCGCACCACCTACGACCGCACCTACCTGAGCGATCTCAGCGAAAAACTCTTCGGCGGCCGACTGGCGCTGTACAAGACGATCACCGGTGGCAGCGTCGAACAGCGCATCGCCTACGGCGTGGAAGCCTCGCGCACCACGCCCACCGGTTCGCTCGGTGGCCAGGGCCGTGACGTGAATACCGGCATCGTCTCCAGCAACACGCCGTACATGCCGGAGAACTACCCGCTGCGTTTCTTCCCGCGTAACGACACCGATCGCTACTCGGTCTTCGCCCAGGACGAAATCGCGTTGCTCGACGGCCGCCTGCGCATCACCCCGGGCGTGCGTTGGGATCAGTACGCGTTCAAGCCGGACCATAGCGACCCGTACTACGCCAGCCCCTTCGTGGCCGACGGCCTCAACGACGTGAAGAAGGATCGCTTCTCGCCGAAGCTGGGCGTCACCTACGCTGTGACCGACGCCATCGAGGTCTACGGCCAGTATTCACAGGGCTTCCGTCCGCCGTTGTACAGCGAGCTGGCCGTGGCCTGGGGCACCACGCGCCTCTACGGCATCGTGCCCAACCCGAACCTCAAGCCGGAAACCAGCAAGGGCGTCGAGATCGGCATCCGCGGCAACGGCGAGCTGGGTTACTTCTCGGCGAGCGCGTACTACAACCGCTACCGCAACTTCATCTTCGGTGGCTACACGCTCGACCGTAGCCAGTGGCCGCTGTGGGCGCAGCAACAGAACCTGCTCATCGTGATGCAGGCCGTGAACTTCCCGAAGGCCACGATCAAGGGCGTGGAAGCGTCGGGCGGCCTGATGCTGGGCGCGCTCAACGATTCGCTGCAGGGCTGGCGCATCGAAGGCAATCTCGCCGCGTCGCGCGGCGACAAGCAGGTCTACGGCCAGCCGGGCTGGTCGCCGCTGAACAGCGTCGATCCGCTGAGCGCGGTGCTGGGCATCTCCTATGACGCCAAGACCTGGGGTGCCGAGCTGATCGGCAAGGGCGTGCGCCGCAAGTCACGCCTGGACAGCGATTCGATCTTCCATGCGCCCGGCTACGCCACGCTCGATCTCTACGCGCACTGGAAGCCGGTGGAGCCCGTCGAACTCATGCTCGGCCTCACCAACCTCACCGATCGCAAGTACTGGGATTGGGGCAACCTCCACGGCGGCACGCTGACCAACGTCGGCAGCTTCAGTGGCAGCGGCGTCGACGACGCCCAGTTGCGCAACGCCCAGATCGAACGCCTCACGATGCCCGGTCGCGCGGTCAGCGCCTCCGTGCGCTACACGTTCTGAAGGAGTCAGTCGTCATGCAAGAAACCACCGCTTCCTCGTCGCCGCGGATCGACATCCCCGCCCTCATCAACGGCTATCGCCACCTGCGCGAGAGCGAGCCGGGCCTGCGCGCCCGTGACGCCGCCCAGCGCCTCGGCGTCAGCGAAGGCGCGCTGGTGGCCAGCCGCGTCGGCGACGGCGTGACCCGCCTCGAAGGCGACCTGCCCACGCTGATCCGCGACCTGCCGCAACTGGGCCGCGTGATGGCGCTGACCCGCAACGAGTACTGCGTCCACGAGAAGAAGGGCCAGTACAACAACATCGACATCGGCGGCACGATGGGCATCGTGCTCGACGAGGAGATCGACCTGCGCCTGTTCCTCAAGCATTGGCGCTATGGCTTCGTGGTGCGCGAGCAGTCGCGTGGTCGCGAGCTGGAAAGCCTGCAGTTCTTCGACGGTGACGGCCGTGCCGTGCACAAGATCTACCTCACCGACGAAACCGATCGCTCGGCCTGGCGCATGCTGGTGCATCGCTACACGGCGGCGGTGCAGTCGCCGCTGATCGATTGCGTGGCCGTCGAGGAGCCGCTGCCGGAACAGCTGGACGACGCCTCCGTGAATGTCGACTCCCTGCGCGACCATTGGCGCGCGCTGCGCGATCCGCACGACTTCTTCGCGATGCTCAAGAAGCACAAGGTCACCCGCACGCAGGCCTTGCGCCTAGTCGGTAGCGAGTTCGCCGACCGGGTGGACAACGACGCGCTGCGCACCGTGCTGGAAGCGGCGGCGGATGGCGGCGAGCCGCTGATGGTCTTCGTCGGTTCGGCGGGCGTGGTGCAGATCCATACCGGCCCGGTGCAGAACGTGAAGATGGTGGGCGACTGGCTCAACGTGCTCGACAACACCTTCAACCTGCACCTGCGCACCGAAACCATCGACAGCGCCTGGATCGTGCGCAAGCCCGTGCCCGAGGGCGTGGTCACCTCGCTGGAACTGTATGCCGCCGATGGCACGCAGATCGTGCAGGTGTTCGGCAAGCGCAAGCCGGGTATTCCCGAACGTGACGATTGGCGCGCGCTGCTGGCCCGCGTGGAGGTGAAGGCATGAACATGAAGCGTTATGGCCTGCTGGCCCTGCTGTTGGTGCCGTTCGCGGCGACCGCGGCTACCCGTGTTGTCTCCCTCGGCGGTGACGTGACCGAGACGGTCTATGCGATCCATGCGCAGGCCGATCTCGCGGGCGTGGATTCCACCAGCCTGTACCCGGCGGAGGCGACCCAGCTGCCGAACGTCGGCTACGTTCGCCAGCTCAGCGCCGAAGGCGTGCTGGCGCTGCGTCCACAGCTGATCCTCGCCACGCATGACGCGGGCCCGGAGACGGCGATAAAGCAGATCCGCGACGCGGGCGTGCGTATCGAGACCTTGCCGGTGTCGCGTACACCGGAGGATATCGAGGGCAAGATCCGCACGATCGGCCAGCTGCTCGGCCACGAGAAGGAAGCGACGGCGTTGGCCGACCAGGTCGCCGCGCGCTTCGCTACGCTGGCGAAAGCGGTGCAGGCCATGGGCACGCATCCGCGCGCCGTGTTCCTGATGTCGACGGGGCAGGGCAGCCCCATGGCGGCTGGCAAGGATACCGCCGCCGATCGCGCCATCGTGCTCGCGGGTGGCGTCAACGTCGCCACGGGAATGGAGGGCTACAAGCCGGTGTCGCCGGAGGCGCTGGTGGGCCTGAAGCCTGACGTGATCCTGCTGATGAAGGAGCGCGAGGATGCCGTGGGCGGCCTAGAGGGCGTGCTGAAGCTGCCGGGCGTGGCGGACACGCCGGCCGGCAAGGCGAAGCGCATCTACTTCGTGGAGGGTCAGGCGCTGCTCGGCTTCGGTCCGCGCACGATTGATGCCGCGTCGGATCTGCAACGCCGCTGGGCGACGGCCGCGCGATGAACGCCGTGACCGCCGCCATCCCGCGCGCGCGTTCGCGTCGCGGCGTCGCTCTCTTGGCCCTCGTGGCCTTGTTGCTGGCGGCGTCGCTGTGGAACCTGTCGCAAGGTGCCATCGATATTCCCGCGCGGCAGATCGTGGCCGCGCTGGCGCGTTGGTTCGATGGGATCGCGGCGATCGACGACGACAACGTGGTGCTGATGCTGCGGCTGCCGCGTTTGATGCTGGCCGTGCTGGTCGGTGCCGCGCTGGCCAGTGGCGGCGCGTCGATGCAGGGGCTGTTCCGCAATCCGCTGGCGGACCCGGGCCTGATAGGTGTGTCGTCTGGCGCGGCACTCGGTGCCATCGCGGCGATCGTGATCGGCCACCAGTCCGGTTCGTGGCTGGTGGCGTTGTCCGCCTTCATTGGCGGCCTGGTGGCGACCTCCATCGTGTACATGTTGGGGCGTCGGCGACCGGGTGTGGCGAACCTGCTGCTGGCCGGCGTGGCGATCAACGCCATCGCGATGGCGGGTGTCGGCATGCTCACCTACATGGCGAGCGAGCATCAGTTACGTGACCTGACGTTCTGGACGCTGGGGAGCCTGGGTGGGGCGACCTGGTCGAAGGTGGGCATCGTGGCGCCTTGGATCCTGTTGCCGCTGCTTTGCATGCCGAAAGCGGCGAACGCGCTCAATGCGTTGCTGCTGGGTGAGGGCGAGGCGTCGTTGCTGGGTTTCCGTCCGGAGCGGTTGCGTCCGTTGCTGGTCGGGCTGGTGGCGTTGGCGGTGGGTGCGGCAGTGGCGTTTTCGGGGGTGATCGGTTTCGTGGGGCTGGTGGTGCCGCATCTGCTGCGCATGGTGTTCGGCCCCGATCATCGGTTCCTGTTGCCGGCGTCCGCACTGGGTGGTGCGTCGCTGCTGGTGGGCGCGGATGCGTTGGCGCGTACGGTAGTGGCGCCGGGTGAATTGCCGATCGGCGTGTTGACGGCATTGGTGGGCGGTCCGTTCTTCCTGTGGTTGCTGGTGCGCAAGCGAGTGGGGGAGGGTGTGCGATGAGTGTCCTCGTCGCAGACCGCATCACACTGTATCGTGGCGGGCGCCCCGTGCTTCGCGAGGTGTCGCTTACCGCCAGGTCTGGGCGTTTGCTGGTGCTGGTCGGCCCGAATGGGGCGGGCAAGAGCACGTTGTTGGGGGCGTTGTCCGGGCGCCTGGCACCCGACGCGGGTAGCGTGACGCTTGAGGGTCGCGCCTTATCGGAGTGGGCCCCACGTGAGCTGGCCCGTCGTCGGGCGATGCTGTCGCAGCGAGTGGATCTGGAGTTCGGTTTCGGCGTGGACGAGGTGGTGGCGTTGGGGCGCAGTCCGCATCCGGCCGATACCTTGCGCGATGCGCGCATCGTCGATGCGGCGTTGCGTGCGGCGCATGCGTGGAATCTGCGCGACCGCAATTACACGGGTCTTTCCGGTGGCGAGCAGCAGCGTGTGCAGCTGGCGCGGGTGCTTGCGCAGGTGTGGGATGGGGGCGCGCAGGGCTGTTGGTTATTGCTCGACGAGCCGGAGGCGGGCCTGGACATCGCGCATCAGCATTTCATCCTTCGTCGCGCGAAGGAGTGCGCCGAGGCGGGGTTCGGTGTGATCGCGGTGCTTCACGATCTGAACCTTGCGGCGCGATATGCGGACGATATCGCGGTGTTGGCGGAAGGGGAGTTGCGGCGACATGGTGCGCCGGAAGATGCGCTCGACCCTTCGTTGCTGTCGGGGATTTATGGGATTCCGCTGGCGCACGGCATGGGGATCGATGCGGCTTGATAAGGTTGGCTGCTTTGCAGCCCGTGTTTTTAACGGCTTGCGCCGTACAGCCGCTTCGTAGGGTTGGCTCGCCTTCGGCATCGCGCGCGGCGCTCGGGCGTGGCGGTGGAGCCGTCGGGCCGCCGCCGGGGCGCGCCGGCTCCGCCGTCCCTCGGGAAAGGTTGGCCGCTGTGCGGCCCATGTCTTATGGCTTCGCCCCTTCGGGCTCGGGCAGGTGGTCGAGGTTCCTCGACTCGGCATCCTGCCTCGGCGAGGAATGGCGGTCTTCCTGACCGCCACCGCTGCGCGGCCTTTTTCGCCCACCTACCCTC
>NZ_WNDO01000007.1 GCF_009912395.1 Luteibacter sp.
TGCCTGCTGCCTGAACTCCAGGCTGAACTCCTGCCCCTTTCTGCCTGCCTTGCTCTTGGTCATCGTCCACCTCCTATTGCGATAGTTAATCGCTTATAGGGGTGTCCGTGAAACGGGGGCAAGATCAATCGGCTCCTTATTTTGCACGCGCGCACGTCGGGTCACCATTTGATTTAGGCGCTCATAACTGTCGAAGATCAGTTGCTCATCGACCATCCGTCGTCCTTCCTTACGCAGCTGCGCCCGGACTTCACGCAGTTCCCATAGACTGATGGAAGGAAATTCCACATGACGGTAAGGTACGGGGTAATAGCGCTGGGTCGTTGGGTCCAGGAAATAGACCACGCTGATATCTCTGGGATCACGCCGAACAATGAAGCGCCGGGGGCGACGTGACGTTGGGTCGGTGGAGCGGATCCAAGGGTCCAGAACCGGATCGTAATAAGAGACGCCGTCGATACGCAGGCCGTAGCTCTGGATCGCTCGCTCGAGAAGCGGCATGAAATCTAGGCGCAGCCGTTTCGGGTCAGCGACCGGCGGCGGTAGGCCGACGCCCGGCGTTACACCGTCATCCAGGACGCCCAGCTCGTACCGTTTGATCGGTGGAACGTCGATGCTGCTATGCACGCGTTGGTGATATACGTTGCAGATGTATTCGGTCAGGTAACGTTCGAGCTCGCGAAGTGTGAGTACTGCCTCGGTGTGTGGGGCATAGGCTCCACGGTCCTGCGTATTGGAGAATGTAGTTCCGGGCCGACGATGTACTTCTTGATTAAACGTCTCCATGAGTCGCTCAATATGGCCACCTCAGTTGGGGGTCTTCACCTTTCGCCACTCAACGCAAAAATGGTAAAACTGGGCAGCTCGGGTGATCATGCCCCCATGAAATTCCCTGGCGTTGTCTGCATGTACGGCGGCAGGGATCCCCCACATTGGCCAGCGTGCGGGAACGCCAATCACACTGAGCCAGCTATCCTTGTGGAGCATGGCATGGACAAGGCACATGCCTACGGTCACTTCACTGGGTTCATCCAGGGAAAGATAAAAGCCAGCGACGCATCGTGAATACACGTCAATGGCAACGGTCAGCCAGGGTCTGCCGATATGGCGCCGATAGACGTCATCGACGATCAGGACGTCCAACGGTGTGTGGTCGATCTGCCAATAGGGTCCCGGATAATCGGCGCCGGGAAAGGCGGACGGGTTGTGGCTCCCATTTCACCACCCGAAGGTCGAACTCGAGGAGCACATAAAAGTCGCGCTCAAGCGAAGATTCAAAGCGCGCAGGCTCGACGCCGGCCTGTTTCCTACTAGGCATAACGCCCGCAAGGGCGCGATGTCCTAGGCCAATTTTTCGGGCGGGAGGCAAGGCGCGTGGAAATCCAGTCGCGACGGTATGGTGGAAAGTGCAATCCGTCGCATTCACTTTGGTAAATAGTCGCTTGACTTTGGTAAGTTCATGCAGTGGCGACCCTAATCTGGGCACAAGCAGTCGCATACTCTTCGTAAACTCACAACGCGGATCACCTTCGCGCCGATCCGAGCGCGCTACCAGCCAACACTGCGGCCTAGCCACTTTCGTCCCGTGCGCGACCTGATGATGATCGTCGGCTACGTCGTCGGCGCCATGCTTCGCTTCGGGGTCCGTCGTCGGCCCGACGATCCACCGCGTTCGCCTTCAGGCGGCGGTTCTCGCCGACACATCATGGAACGCCTTCGCTAGAGGCCCGATGACGCCAGCACGGGCGCAGATCGGTCGCGTGACCGACAGGCCCGTTATAAGTCGCGTCACGTCGTACGCCGGGTTCGCGGGCAGGACGCGGAGCGCCGAGGCCGACATGTGCCTGATGAAAGGCCATGGGGACACGTCCTCCACGGCCGCCGATGGAGCTCACGCTGACGAGCCTGGCCACGCAGGCGAGCTGAGCGTTGGTGGACAGCGGGTGTTATCCGCCCGGGCACGCGAACGACCTCCAGAGCCAGCGTTGGGCTACCCGGCGTTTTGGCCGTTTGGGGGCAGCGGCGCGTAGGAATCATGGTTCAAAACACATCGCGCAATGCTATGAACCGGTGCGCCCGGGAAGTATGAAGTATTGGGCGCTGACGTTTCACGGTGTCATGCACTACGCACGGACACCGTGTTCACAGACGGATCGGAATCCTTGGGACAACGTCAGGTGGGGCGCTATGTGGGTGTCATCCGAAACCAGCACGACCCATTACGTTGCCCGGCGCCCGCCGTGTGCCGACGCCGTGCTTCGCGACCGCGCCGGGGTCGCTGGCGATGAGCTTATCGCCTCGCATCATCGCGACGCTGACACGCGATTTCCGCCCCGGGGTCTGGCGCAGGCCCAGGGCGTGGGCGTGGGCGAACGGATGGTCGATTGGCTGAATAGTCAAGCGGGGAAGCTCGAGATCCGTAGCGCGGCGCTGGCGTGCGACGCCGCCGAGTTCGCCCGGGTAGGCCCGAGAGGGCCGCCCCCCTGGTTCGCCGCGCCCCATGGCGCTCTGTGGCGCCACGACGTCACCGCGCCCAAGCCGGGTGCCGCCGGCTCGGGTGACGTGCCGGCCAGTGGTGTCACCGGGTCCATCATATGCGGTGCAAACCAGGCCCAGGCAGTGTCCTGCTCCCGGGGCGTGCACGCTCGAGCCCGCGAGGGGGCCTCCCGCCCGATCGCGCCGATAAGCCCCGCGCCAACGGCTGCTGCGCGTGCCAGGTGTGTGGGTCCGACGGGAGGCGCGCCATCACGACTGAGCGCGAGGCGCCTTACATCTTCGACTGTGTGATCGTCGGCGCGGGACCGGCCGGGCTGACCGCCGCCACGTATCTGGCCCGCTACCACCGGCAGATCCTCATCGTGGATGCGGGCCGGTCGCGCGCACGGTGGATCCCGGTCAGCCACAATTGCCCGGGCTTTCCCTTTGGCGTCGCGGGGAACCAGCTACTCGCGTACTTCCGCGCCCAAGCAGCGCATTACGGCACGCCTGTCCGCGAGGCCGAGGTGGTCGCGGTGGAGCGCGATGCCGAGCGCTTTATCTTGCACACCGCCGCCGAGGCGATCGCCGCGCGCACGGTGTTGGTGGCCAGCGGCATCGTGGACACGCTGCCGGACGCGCCCGACAGCGACGTAGCGATCGCCTCCGGCGCGCTGCGCCTGTGTGCGGTATGCGACGGCTACGAAGCGCGCGATGAGGCGATCGCGGTGCACGGCCCGATGGAGGAGGCGCTCGGTCATGCACGGTTTCTGCGCACCTTCTCCGCACGGGTGACTGTCGTCGGCCTACCCGGCGAGGTGACCACCTCCCAGCAGATCGCCGAGGGCGCGACCATCGGGTGAGCATTTCGGGGGTCCTCGACCGACTGAGCTTCACCGATGGCGCCTGTACGGTGCACACGTGCGACGGCCACTCGCAGCGTTTCGACACCATGTACCCGGTGCTCGGCTGCACCCCATCGACCGGCTTCCTGGCGGCGCTGCAACCGTCGCGCGATGAGAACGGCCAGCTGATCCCCGACGCGGCGATGGAGACGAGCGTGCCCGGACTTTTCGCCGCGGGTGACGTCGTTGTGGGTCTTAACCAGATCAGCGTCGCGGTCGGTCAGGCGGCCATCGCCGCCACGCGGATCCACCACCGCCTGCCGTGTAACCTACGCGGTGCTGCGGTGGCAACGGCGCCATCGTTTCGGTAGTCACGCCTCCCATAGCACCTGCATGCGCATGTAACTCCTGGCAGTGACGATGACCCGTATCTGGACTCGATCCCAGGCAGGGCTATGTCGACGACCAAGGGTAGCGCGCGCCCTCCCCGCCCGAGCTAGTCCGTCGCGTCCTGTACCAGCGCCTCGAGCGGTTGAAGGCCGCGCCGCATGCACGTGAGTAAGGCCATCCAGTGGTCAAGCGCCATGCCAACCTCCGTGGCCACCTCGCCAACGGCAGCCGGCGTACTGGCGACGGAGAGAGGACCACCGTTGAGAAGCGCATGTGTCATGGCGTGCAGCCGCAATATGTCTGCGCGCACGGCATCGGGATCGGCCAGCATGCTTAGACTGGCATCCCATTGGTCCACCCATCGTAGCAGCTGGGCCGTGTCGAAGGACTCACGAAGCTGCGCTAAGGCGGCCCTGGTGGAGGAGCCGGACGGCGGTCTACGCATCGGGGCTCTCCTGATGGACACCCTCGCCTGCAGAAGAGGAGCGTGCGGCCTTTGCCGCGGCCTTGAACGTGCGTTCGCGGATCCAGGGTTCGGGTGCCCGTTTCAGATCCAGCCGATAATCGCCAAACCGCTTGATACCCCCCGTGAGATAGGGCGACAAGCAGCTCACATCGCGCCCGCTGATCGCCATACCCTGGCCGTCGAGCTTCTGCAGCGCATGCATCATGTCCACCATGTTCTGAAGAATGACCGCCGAGGCGATCAAGTCGTTGTAGCGAAGCCGCTTCTGCTGTTCATCGGGATCGTTTTCGGCAATAACGTCGCCCCCGAAAGACAGAAATTTGGCGAATCCGTGGTAGGACTCAATCTTGTTGGTTTGGCTGGTGACCTCTTGCCGCAGGGCCGGGCTGGCTATCCATCGCAACAGGAACACCGTCCGATGCGCGCGCCCCAACTCCTGCGCTGCAAGAAATAGGCGATTGCGCTGACTGCTCGCACCAAGCCGTCTGAGCAACAGAGGCGAAGCAATCTTGCCGGCCTGAATGGAAATGGCGACCTGGACCAGATCCTGCCAATGGGTTTCGATGAGCGCCCAGTCGATGGCACCGTGAAAGAGCGAGTCAATATGCGTGTACCTCGTGGTTTTGTCCGGCCTATAGAAGTCGAGGTCCTTCCAATTGCGTATGCGGGGAAGCAGATTAATGCCCAGCAGGTACGTGAAGGCAAAGACCGTGGCTGACTGTCCCTGCGTGTCCGAGTACACCGTGTTGGGTTCGACCGAGAGCCGCGTCTTGAGCAAGCCATCGATCACCCAGACCGCCTCCCAAATGCCCGGCGGGATGAAGTGCCGAAAGGTCGCAATGTAGTTGTTAGCGACGTGGCGGTAGGCTACCGCCCCCATTTTCTTATAGCGAAAGTGGTAGCCCGCCAAAAGATTCTGTTCGTAGAAGTCGTACTGACTACCGTCCGCCGCCACGCTTTTGCCATCACCCCACGCGCGGGGAAGGTCCAGGCGTAGGTAGAGCTCTGCCAACTCGCGTGTCGCCGCTTCAAGCGTTTCCACCGTGATGTGGCGCCGATGGACGCGTGAAATCATATGGGGGCTGACTTCGCCCACGAAATGCCGAGCGGCCTGGTTCGGCCCGAGGTTGGAGCCCATCGCGAAGACGGTCTGCAGATAGCGCTCGGTGGCTTGCTTGATCTTCGGTTCGTTGCCGGAGATCGGTCCAAAATGCCGGGTGAAGTGGGTCCAGTGCTCAATGTTAGCCAGGATGTCCAGCAGGTTACGCGTGGGAAGCTCTCGCGTAAGGGCGCTATGCAGGGCGATCGCTGTGGCCGGAATGTCCTGGGCCTGTAGGCGGCGCAAGACCGGCTCTCCCTCCGGCCCGATCGATAGGTCCCCTTTGAGGTCGGGAAAGGCCTCATCGAGCTGGGCAGCGGTTCCGGCCAGCGAGCGCTTCAACGTGGCGACACAATCGGCGGCCGAGGCGGGAATATCCACCTTGGCGCAGAAGTCGGCCAGTCGCGCTTCGCATTGCGCCCAGGGCAGCAGGTGCTCACGGAAATCAGCAAAGGCTTCCGACCCCACCACGCAGGTGTCGCCGGACTTCAGCTCACTGGCCAGGTGCGAGAACACGCACATCTCCAAGTAACGTCGATTCACGCTCGGTACGTCGGTATCGGACTGAAGGACCAGCTTGCGCCATCGTTCCGTGCAAAAGTGGAGGTCGACCTCAACCGTGATCCAGTCGACCCGTCGATGCTCGTTGGCCAAGACCACGCCCAGGGCCTGCATCAACGATTGATTCTGTGAGGCCGACACGAACTCCAGGGTTCTGGCCAAGCGCATCAGCACCGAGCGATGGCTGGTAAAGAAACGCCAAAGCAGCGGCAAGTGGTTGGTACCGCCGGCCTGTTGGATCACGGCACAGTCTTCACGAAGTTTGGCCGTATCGCCGCCCGGCGAAAGCAACGCTCGAATACGGCGGCCAGCCGGCAGATCCTCCTTCTCCTCTAGCAGGATGGCCAAGACATCGTCGAGTCGAGCCACCAATTGTTCGGCCATGGCGCGCTGGTGGGCTTGGATCTGCAGGAGTTCGTCGCGAGCCCGCTTATGGAGGGCCGCGACCCGACGAATGAACATCTCGGCCAAGTCGTCGCGCGCCTGCACACGCATTCGGTGAATGAGCGCAAGCATGAGCGCGTAGCGTCGTTGCGGCACGGTACGACGAAGATCATCCGCATCGAGCAGGGCGGCTTGGTGAGCCAAATGGGCCAGCTTGCTCGTTGGAACATGACCTAAGGGGACGTCGACATCGCCCAGCGTATCAAGCCATGTCAGCTGATCCAGTACCGCTTCCAAATGTTTCTTGGTCGCCCGTTTCGGCAGCGCTTTGATGGCCTGAAAAGCGCTCTGGCGGCGCGCATAGTCCGTCGTAAGCAGCCCATCAAGGAAGGCACGACGCTCATCGGTCAGCGCATCGTCAATGCGCGCATACAGCTGCTCCTGCGCGCTGGCACCGGCTGCTTCGGCAATATTATCTAGGGTAGAGAAGGCTGGCAATTCGAAGCGCCGAAAGATCAGCTCTTCGATGACGGCATTGATGATGTCGACACGCCGGTCCATGACCTCCGCCGCCTCATCGGCGGCACGAACGGCAACACGTTGCGCCTCCTTGCCATAGTAGCGGTGGACATTCACATAGCCGCGCACGGCGGCGCAGTGGCGATAATGTGTCCGGGGTTGCTGATAGCTGACAGCCACCTTGGGACCAAGATTCATGACCGTGCGGATGTGCTCGACGATCACGGCAGGCACGGTATCCAGGTCGGGAAAGTGGTGCAACTGCTGAAACGTTTTGAGCAAGACCATCAAGCTCAATTGGGCGTTTCGACCGTGTGCGGAACCGGCCACCCAAGTCACTTCATCCGCGTCCGGGGTGTAGTGTCGGATCAGGTCTTTCGCTGGGATAACTCGGGGAAATCGCGGATACGCTGTACGCTCGACATTCGCCATGGCCACCATCCGGGACGAAAAGCACGAAACCTGAAGAGTATCGGACTTACAAGTCTAAATTGGTGTTAGCGGCCAGTTATCGCATTACACATTAACAATCAATGCGTTAGAGAATAAATGTCCTAATTTTGGCCCAATCCGGGCACGCCCCCTCAAGCGCCTGCTCGATCGCATCGATGTACACGATGCCGAAGTCCCCGTCGTCACGCGACAGCCCCTACGCGCGCGAATGGGCGGTTGGCTTGTTCGCGGCCTCGTCGCTGCGGTGGTCATCCAGGCCATCGGTATCGGCATCCTGAGCGTGAAGGTCCATCAGGATGGTGTCCCTCCCGCGTACCACACCTATAGCCAGGTGCCGACCTCGCCCACGCCGCCCGGCGCGATCCACGTCATTCCCGACGCGGGGATGAAGGTGTCGGAATGGAACGCGCTGGTACATGCCATGCGTCTTGAGGTCGTCGGCGGCCCCAACGACGTAGGCGCCTATACCGTGGTACCGGTCGCAGGCGCCTCTGCCCGGGCCGACGTGTTGCAACGCCTGCGCAGCGCGCAGGGTATCCGCATGGCCGAACCCGTCGCCGATATCCATTGATGCTCTATCGCCTGGCCATCGCGTTCCTCGCTCTCGCCCTGTCCGCCTGCACGGCGCAGCCTGCCGTCATGCGCACGCAGGCGGACGCCATGCCCGCCACGGATGCCGCGACGCTGGATCACGATCGCGACATCATCCTGGCCGTGGCGAATCCGATCGAACCGCCTGCCGCGCACGCGGGGTCCAGCTTCATCGGCTACGCGCCGCCGGGCAGCTATGGCGCGGGGCAGCGCGCCAACGCGATGCTGTCGGACCTGAAGCGGCAGTATGGCCTGCGCGAACGCACTGGCTGGCCGATCAAGGCGTTGGGCTTGTACTGCGTGGTGCTCGAACCACCGCCTGGCGTGACGCGCGACGCGCTGCTGAAGACACTGGCAGCCGACGACCGCGTGAAGCTTGCCCAGCCGCTCCAGGATTACACGGTCTATTCCGACACCAAGGCGGCCGAGCCTCCCGTCGCGCATGCCTATAACGATCCGTATGCCAACCTGCAGCGCGGTTTCGTCGAGACCGACGCCGCGCGCGCCCATGCGACCAGCCAGGGGCATGGCGTGCAGGTCGCCGTCATCGACACCGGCGTGGATTTCAACCATCCCGACCTGCAAGGCCGCATCGCCACGATGCACGATATGGTCGGTACCGACGATGCCGCATTCAGCCGCGACGCCCATGGCACGGAGGTCGCCGGCATCATTGCCGCCGTCGGCGACAACCATCAGGGCATCGTCGGCATCGCGCCGGCAGCGACACTCTCCGTGTACAAGGCGTGCTGGTACACGACCGACGGCAACAGCGGCGCGCATTGCAATTCGTTCACCCTGGCCAAAGCCATGGCCGCGGTGCTGGACACGGACGCGCGCATCGTCAACATGAGCCTTGGTGGCCCCGCCGATCCGCTGCTGAGCAAGCTGCTGGCCGAGCTTCTTCGCCAGGATCGCATCGTGGTGACGGCACTGCCGCCGGACGGTTCCACCAAGGGATTCCCAGATGGCGCGCAGGGCGTGATCGTCGTCCGATCGGGTTCGTCGACCCACGGACCACCCGATGTATTGAGTGCACCGGGCGGCGACATCCTCACGACGCAGCCAGGTGGCAGCTATGACTTCAGTTCGGGTTCCTCAATGGCTGCCGCTCATGTGAGCGGCATTCTCGCGCTCATGCTGTCCGTCGACCACGGCATGGATGCGGCCACGGCGCGACATCTCCTGGATACCACCAGCAAGATCACGAACGGTGCGCGACAGGTGGACGCCGCCAGCGCCCTGCAAGCGCTCCAGGGCAACAGCGGTCGCGCTTCCGTGCACTGAATCACGGCGTCATATATCTCATGGGATGTTCGTTCCTTACGCCGCGGTTCAAGCACGCGGAGAGAGGATCAGTACGCCAACCACGGGAAAGCTCATGATTACCGCCCTGCTGATCGCCCTTGCTCTGACTCCCTCATCGCCCTCCGAGACGCCGACGGCGTGCCGCGCACAGGACCTGTCGATCACGTTCGACAGCAAGGACGGCGAGTTCAACGGGATGTCGCACTCGGGCACCCTGATGTCGATCCGGCAACACGGTTCGTCCACGTGTCTCTTGCCGGGCATTCCCCAGCTTTCCTTTACCGACGCGGACGGCAAGCCACTGCCCGTCGCCCGGGTCGTGCCGCGAGGCATGCATCCCGGCCCGGTCATCGTGCCCGTCAAGCTCGCACCCGGCGCGACAGCTACCTCGGCCCTGCGCTGGGTATCCGGCGAGGTCTACGATCCCAGTCGCTGCGTCGACGCGGCACGGGTGAGCGTTGCCATCGGCAAGGAAACCGTCAAGGTGCCGTTCACCGGTCATTTCTGCGGGGTGGCCAACCAGACCATCCGATTCGAACAGCCGGTACTGCAACCCGCCGGCCATTCCTGAAGTCGTGTAGGCTTGCCGCCCGATATCGACACCCAGGCGCGGCTCCATGGCACTCAAATCGACGATCTTCAAGGCCGACCTCCAGGTCAGCGACATGGATCGGCATTACTACCAGGGTCATGCCCTGACGATCGCCCAGCATCCGTCGGAAACGGATGAGCGCATGATGGTCCGCGTGCTGGCCTTCGCCCTCAACGCCGACGAGGCGCTGGTGTTCGGCAAGGGCCTGAGTTCGGAGGACGAGCCGGACCTGTAGCGGAAGGAGCTCACCGGCGAGGTCAACCTGTGGATCGAGCTGGGGCAGCCGGACGAGCAGCGCATCCGTCGCGCCGCGGGGCGCGCCAAGCGCGTCATCGTCTACACGTATGGCGGTCGCGCCGTCGAGCCCTGGTGGAAGAAGATGGCCTCGGCCGTGGCGCGCACCAAGAACGTGTCGGTCATCGACGTCGATTCCGCCACCGTGGAAGCGCTGGCGGCGCTAACCCAGCGCACGATGCAGATCCAGTTCATGGTGCAGGACGGCTCGGCCCAGGTGATCAGCGGCGATGCCGTCGTGCCGGTCGGGCTGACGACGCTCGCCTGAGCATCGCCTATCTCAGTTCGCCACGCGCTCCAACGCGTGCGAACCGGTGATGATCATCCGCAGCATCGTCGAGATGTCCTCGATCAGCGCGGGATCGCGTTCCGGCGGCTGGTCGATGGCAATCGCGCCCATGGCGAACACCAGTCGCGTGATGGCCTTCGCCACCAGGGCGGGTTCGTACAGCGTGGCGCCATCCGCCGCCGCGAGGCGAATGAGGTCGATCCGCAGTTCGTCCTCGAAATAGGTCAGCTCGCGCTCCACCGCGTGCTTGAAGCCGTCCGACCCCACCGCCCCCTCGCGCAGCAGCACGTGCAGCAGCTTGTCGTCCGCGCGCAACTGCTCCATGAATGTCTCGACCGACACCCGGATGACGCTGCGCTCGGTGGATGTCGCGCGCTCGCGCGCCTGACCGATGATGGTGCGCAGCGAGCTGCCGGCGAGGTCGATCAGGGCGATCGACAGCTCGTCCATGTCGCGGAACTGCCGGTAGAAGCTGTTCGGCGCGATGCCGGCCTCGCGGGCCACCTCGCGCAGGCTCACGGTCGACAGGCTGCGGTTCGGGCCGATGAGCTTCAAGGTCGCGGCCAGCAGGTCGTCGCGCGAGATCCCCTGCCGCCGCGCGTGGGGCATGTCGGGGGTCGGGGACACGAGGGTGGAAGTCATAGAGGGCACCGCTGGCTGAGGCTGGATCATACCTTGGCGGACAATATACATGTGTATACACGATCGTATATGTACGCGTATAGTTCGAATCCATGAGCGCCCTGCCCACCCCCAAACCCCGCTGGCCCCTGCGCCTGGCCCGCCGCGCGGTATCCCCGGCCCTGTTCGATTTCTGGGCAACCCGGTTCAATCCCCTGTGGACCCTGGAGCAGCCCCTGGCCCGGCTGGTGTCCCGCACGTCGGCAAGTCGGGACGCCGTGACCCTCGTACTGCGCCCGAATGCCCACTGGGCCGGTATCCGTGCCGGCCAGCACGTCAGTGTGGGCGTGACGATCGGCGGTCGCCGGCTCATCCGTAGCTACAGCCCCACCGTGCTGGACGACGGCAACCTGGCGATCACGGTCAAGGCCATTCCCGGCGGCGTGGTGAGCCAGCATCTGGTGCGCGACGCCCGGATCGGTGAGGTGGTCAGTCTCGACGCCGCGTTCGGCGACATGACGCTGGACGAGGCGGACGCCCCGCTCCTGCTTCTCGCGGCCGGCAGCGGCATCACGCCCATGCGTGCCTTGCTGCGCGACTTGGCCGCGCAGGGCATGCCCGGCAACGTGGACCTGTTCTACTGGGCCCGGCATCACGACGAGTTCTGTTTCACCGGGGAACTGAAGGCCCTGGCCGCGGCGCATCCCCGGCTGCGGGTCCATTTCCTCGCCACCCGCGAGGGCGATGCGCCGGCTGCCCGCGTGGACGCGATGTCGTTCGACACGGTCACGGCGCTGCACGAACGGCGCGCCGTCGCATGCGGACCTGCCGGATTCGTGGAAGCCGCACGGTCACGCCTGCGTGGCACCGTAGCCCGCTTCGATGCCGAAGCCTTCAGTCTGCCCGCGCCGACCGCGGTCGACGAGGCGGGCGATGTCGAGGTCTACCTCACCCGCAGCGGCCGCACGCTAACGCTATCGCGCAACCAGTCGCTGCTGGAAGGCCTGGAAGCGCAGGGCGTGCGTCCCGCCCATGGTTGCCGCATGGGTATCTGCAACAGCTGCGCCTGCGAGCGCCAGTCGGGCACCACCCGCCATCTCCTCACCGGTGACCGCAGCAGCGAACCGTCGACACAGGTACGCCTGTGCGTCAGCGCGCCGGGCACCGACCTGATCCTGGATCTTTGAGAACGCGTATGAGCCATACACGCAACCGCCCCCTTTCCGCCGCCGACCTCGACGCCTTCGGTGAAGAGCTCGACGCCATCCGTGCGCGCGTCCAGGCCGACATTGGCCCGCGTGACGCCCGCTACATCCGCCGCGTCGTCGCCGGCGTGCGCTGGACCGGCGTGACCGGCCGCGCCCTCCTGTTCCTCGGTGCCTTCGTCCACGCCACGCTCGTGCCCGCGTGGATCCTCGGCACGCTGCTGCTGGCGCTGTCCAAGATCCTCGAGAACATGGAGCTTGGCCACAACGTCATGCACGGCCAGTACGACTGGATGAACGACCCCAAGCTCAACGGCAAGACCTACGAGTGGGACATCGTCGCGACTGGCGACAACTGGCGCAAAACGCATAACGTCCAGCACCACACCTATACCAACGTGCGCGGCATGGACGACGACATCGGCTACGGCCTGCTGCGCATCTTCCCCGAGCAGCGCTGGCGTCCGTTCTACCTGATGCAGCCGCTCATCGCCGTGGTCTTCGCGCTGCTGTTCCAGTGGGGCGTGGCGCTGCAGGACCTGCGCATCGGCCGCTGGTTGGCGGGTCGCATGCAACCCGGCGAACTGCGCGAGGCGTTCCGGCCCGTCATGCGGAAGGTGGGCAAGCAGGTCCTCAAGGACTACATCGTGTTCCCGCTGCTGGCTGGACCGTTCTTCCTGCCGGTGCTGCTGGGTAACGTGGTAGCCAATGGCATCCGCAACCTCTGGACCTACACCGTCATCTTCTGCGGCCACTTCACGGCCAACGCGGAGATCTTCCCCAAGGAAGTGGTGCAGAACGAATCCCGCGGCCACTGGTACCTGCGTCAGCTGCGCGGTTCGTCCAACCTCACCGGCGGCAAGCTGATGAACGTGCTGACGGGCAACCTCAGCCACCAGATCGAGCACCATTTCTATCCCGACCTGCCGGCCAACCGCTACGCCGAGATCGCCGTGGACGTGAAGCGCATCTGCGTGCGCTACGGCCAGCACTACAACACCGGCTCCATGCCCCGCCAGTTCGGCCAGGTGATATGGCGCATCCTTCGTCATGCGCTGCCGAGCCGTCCCCGCGTACTCCGTACTGGCGAGGCTATCGCCTAGGCGGGTAGCAGCAGGCGAACGGCGGCGCCCGGACTGTCGAACCACCCGTTGCCCCCGGACAAACGCGGAACGCCATATCGAAGGGTGACGCCGATTCGTGCGTCGCTCTCTTCCGTAGCGATCGCCAGGGCCATGCGATGGGCCGGAGCGACGTCCCATGCATGGAAACGCCATCGTTTCGGATTGCCCAGGGATGGGGTATGGAAGAAGTGCGCGGGCCGATGCCCTTGGGTATCGAACGAAAACATATCCAACGGCAAGCTCATGCCGCTCCCCCAGGCTTTGACGAAGGCCTCCTTTAGCGTCCATATCCCAATGAAACGGGCCAGGCGTTCCGACGGTTCCGCCGACACGACGAACCCTGCCTCAGACGCCGTGAAGAACCGCCTCGCCATCGCCTCGACGTTGCGTATCTGCGCATGGGGTTCGACGTCGATACCCAATCGGCACCCTGTTCCCACCACGCAAGCGACAAGCCCCTTTGAATTCGAAAGATTGAATTCTAGGTGATTCTCGGTGCCGCCATTTGCGATGCATGGTTTACCGTGGGCATTGGTGTCGAATCGCCATGCGTCGGGCGGCCGATCCGCGAACTCCGAAAGCATGATCCGGCAAAGGGCCCGGGTCACTAGGAACTCGGTCCTGGTGTGCTCACCGGTCAGCCTGTCGAATCGATCGCGCTCGCCGTCATCCAGCAAACCCTCGTAGCTTGATAGAAGCTTCCGCTCAAGGCTTTCGTCGATCTTGACCAGATAGACATGGACATCGTGACGGCGCAAGGTCGGCGCCGCGGCCATTTACGTTTCCGGCAAGGGTTCGACCACGGGGCGCTCGGTCACGCTGGCCCGCATCGGGTAATCGATGAACATCGTTCGATAGCTGGGCCAATAGGCCTGCAACAGCACGATGTTCAATCCGCCGACCACCGCCAATGCGTAGTACCAATGCAGATCGAAGGCGTAGAACAGGCAAAGAACTGCTGAAACAGGCGTCAGCAGCGCCGTGCCGAATGTAGGCTTGAGGTTCAGCAGCAAGCTGATGCCGCCCACGGCCTCGATCAGCTTGAGGAAAACCCAGAAGTAGATCGTATGCTGGAGGATCCCATGGAAGGAGGCGAGATTCGATTCGCCCGTCATGTAGATGCCGAAACCAAGCTCGAGCACGCCGTCCACGGCACCGAAAACGAAGATGATGCCGAGAAAGTACCGGGCGATGGTCTGGTGCCATTTCAGTCGCATGAGTCAGTCCTGTTCCTGTAGGTGAAAGATGCCGGTCTGTCGCCAATCCATGGCGATCACGCTGGCGGCCGGGTGGTCCAACATGGAGAAATGCCCCGCATCGATGTCCACGACACGGGCGGGTTCCGCCAACCACTGGCTCCATCCATAATCATGGTCGACGTCCGTACGGGCCTCCTGGGCGGCGGTATAGACGGTCACTGGGGCATGGAGGGGCAAGGGCGACGGGGCATAACGCTCATAGGCACGTCGATTGGCATCATGGACGGCCAGCAACGTCCCAAGCTGGCGCTCGCCGACATCCAGGTCGAAGGAGGCGAGCAGCGAGGCCCATTGCGACGAGGGACGCGCCACGAGATCCGCGACGGGGATGTCGATCCTTCTTCCCTGCATATGGCCGATGTGCCTGCAAAGGGTGGCAAATGTCTCCGCCTCGCTTGCCGCTCCGGTGGCGTGGCGCGCGCGGGGGAAAGCGTCGAGCAGAGCCAGGCTTTCTACCTGCTCCCCCATGTGCTGCAACAGTCGCGCGGTCTCGAAGGCGACCACGCCTCCGAAGGAATGTCCAAGCAGGCGATAGGGCCCCTCGGGCTGGATGGTCCGGATCGCGTCGACATGGATCCGTGCCGCGGATTCAACGGAATCCGCCGGCGCCGACCTCCCGTCGAGTCCCGCTGCCTGAAGCCCGAAGAGTAGTTGGTCGTTCCCTAGCGCATCCGCCAGAGAACGGAACGAAAGCACGTTGCCGCCCACGCCCGGGATAGCGAATAACGGACGGCGGCTTCCACGCCCTTGAATCGCCACCAGGACGCCGAGCCCGGTCTCCGGCATCCCGGGCCCGAGGCGCCTGGTCAGCGCACCAACGGTGGGAGCCTCGAAGAGCGCGGCAAGGGGCAACGCACACGACCAGGTACGTTCGATGCGGGCCATGAGACGAACCGCCAGCAGCGAATGTCCGCCAAGGTCGAAGAAGTCGTCACCCAGGCCGATATCGTCTTCTGCTCGACCCAGGACATCCGCCCAAATAGCGACCATGCGGCATTCGTCCTCGGTGACCGGCGCGATGCGCTCGCTCCGTCGAGCCACATCGATCTCGATGGCGGCAAGGGCGCGTCGGTCGGTCTTGCCGCTGGTGGTCGTCGGCCAGTCCGTGAGGGCGACGAAGGCGGTCGGTACCATGTAGGCCGGCAACGCCAGGGCCGCGTGCTCGCGCAGGCGATCGGACTCCGTAAGCGCCTCCGATGCCGCGCGGTAAAACGCCACCAGCCGCTTGTCCGTGCCCTGCCCCTGCACGACCACCGCCGCCTTCTCCACGCCCTCGTGGCTTTCCAGGCAAGCCTCGATCTCACCCAGCTCGATGCGCAGCCCGCGCAACTTCACCTGGGTGTCGATACGGCCCAGGTATTCGATGGTCCCATCCTCGTTCCAGCGGGCCAGGTCCCCCGAGCGATACATCCGCTCGCCGGCCGCGAACGGATCGGCCACGAAACGCTCGGCCGTCAGGTCCGGCCGGTTGAGGTAGCCACGTGCCAAGCCGTCGCCGGCAATGTACAGCTCGCCTGGGATACCGATGGGTAGTGGGCGATTGAATCCGTCCAAGATGTAGATCCGCAGGTTGTCGATCGGTACGCCGATCGGCACGTGCGTGGAGGGCAATGTCGCGCAGTCGTGCGCGGTCACGTCGATCGCTGCCTCGGTGGGGCCGTAAAGGTTGTACAGGCCAGACTGCGGAAAACGTTCGCGATAAGTGGTAGCCGACTTTCGGCCCAAGGCCTCGCCGCTACAGATCACTCGCATCACGGAATCGTGCGTTGACGCACCATTCTCCAGGAATGCCGCCAACATCGACGGCACGAAGTGCAGCGTGGTCACTCCATGGGCATCGATCGCCCGCTCCAGATAGGCCACATCGCGATGGCCCCCCGGTGTCGCCATCGCGATGGTCGCTCCGGTCATCAAGGGCCAGAAGAATTCCCAGACCGACACGTCGAAGCTGTATGGCGTCTTCTGTAGCACCACGTCCTTGCCGGACAAGGCGTAAGCCCGCTGCATCCAGCACAAGCGGTTGACCAATCCCCGATGCTCGTTGAGCACCCCCTTCGGCTGGCCGGTCGAGCCGGAGGTGTAGATCACGTAGCACAGGGTATTCGCCGTGGCCGGATCGGCCAGGACGCGATCCTGCGCACCGGCCTCGATGGCCGCCCACTCGCTGTCCAGGCAACGCAGGTCCACGCCCTCGCCCAGCAACGGCGCGATGCCGTCACGCAGGTGCGCCTGGGTCAGCACCACCGGTGCCGCGCTGTCGGCAAGCATGTAGCCCAACCGCTCGGACGGATAGTCCGGGTCCAGCGGCAGGTAGGCCGCGCCGGCCCGCACGATGCCCAGGATCGCCACCACCATCGCCAGCGAGCGTTCCGCGCACAGCCCGACGATCGTATCCGCCCCTACGCCCCGCGCCTGCAGGTAGCGAGCAAGCGTGGCGCTGCGCGCGTCCAGCTCGGCATAGGTAAGCGAGCCTTCCTCGCCCGTCACCGCCACGGCCTGCGGCGTGCGTGCCATCTGCGCCACGATGCTGTCGTGGATCCGCGCTTCGCGCGGATATGGCCACGACGTGGCGTTGAAGTCCTCCAGCACCTGCGTGCGCTCGCCCGGCGGCAGGTAGTCCAGCGTCTTCAGCGCATCGCCCGGCGCCGCCATCGCGTGCCGACCCAGCGTCGCCAGATGGCCGACCATCCGTTCGATACGCGCACGGCGGTACAACTCCGTGGCGTAGACGATCGTTCCGTGCAACCCGTCGGGGCCTTCCTCAAATTCGATCGTCAGATCGAACTTGGCAATATCGTGATCCAGACCGAAGGCTTCCACGCCATCGGGCATCGTCACCGCAGCCGTGTTCTGCAGGATGACCATCACCTGGAACAGCGGACTGATCGCACGGTTGCGCTGTGGGCGTACCGCTTCCACGATCCGTTCGAACGGTGTGTCCTGGTGTTCGTATGCATCCAGGCAGGTCCGCATCGTCGCCGCCAGCAGCGCGTCGAAACCCGCCGTCCCGTCCATCCGCGTGCGCAACGGCAGCGTGTTGACGAACATGCCCACCAGACCCTCGGTCTCCGCATGCCGCCGATTGGCGATCGGACTGCCGATGCACAAATCATCCTGGCCGCTGTAGCGGTACAGCAGTGCCTGCACCAAAGCCAGCAACGCCATGTACAGCGTCGCCCCTTGCGCTTCCGCCCGTTCGCGCAAGCCCCGGACCAGCACCGCGTCGAGTGCGAACGCCACCGAATCGCCTGCGCTGCCGCGTTCGGCCGGGCGCGGGGCATCCATCGGCAGTTCCAGCGATTCGGGCAGGCCGGCCAGTTGCCCCTGCCAGTACGCCAGCTGCCGGGCCAGGCCACCGCCCTCTTCCAGCCAGCGCCGCTGCCAGATCGCGTAGTCCGCGTACTGGATCGGCAGTGCTGCCAGGTCCGCTGACGGATCGGCCAGCAACGTGCCCAATTCGGACAACAGCACCCCGATCGACCAACCGTCGCTGACGATATGGTGCATGTTCAACATCAGCACATGGTCGTCCGTGCCCAGCGTCACCAGCAGGCAGCGCAGCAGCGGTCCTTCGGCCAGGTCGAACGGCGTCGACGCTTCCTTCAGGCACAGCCGCCGCGCTTCCTCCTCGGCTGCCGATGGCGGCAGATGTGACACATCGACCACATCGAGGCATACGTCCGCCTCAGGCAGCACCTGTTGGTGCGGATCGCCGTCGGTGGCGATGAAAATCGTCCGCAAGGTCTCATGACGCTCGACCAGGCGCCTCAACGCAAGGCGAAGCCGCGCCTCATCCATCGATCGATGTGCGCGAGCGGCGCCAGCAATGTTGTAAGCGGAACTTGCGGGATCGAGTTGATGCAGGAACCATAGGCGTTCCTGCGCAGCGCCTAGCGGACACGTAGTACCCCTCTTCACGGGAGACACGGTCCGCGGCGTATCGGCAGAGGCCTCGTCCACCCTGGCCGCCAGCTCGAGCAACCTCGTATTCGCGAAAAGGGTCCTGACGCCGATCTCGGCACCGAATCGCTGGCGGATACGGGCAAGCAAGCGCGTGGCCAACAACGAATGGCCGCCGAGTTCGAAGAATTGTCCGTGTCGACCGATGGCCTCGATCGGCACGGCAAGCAATTCGGACCAGATCTCCGCAAGGGAACGCTCGGTATCCGTTGCCGGCGGCGTACCCGCATCCTGCGAACCCGTATCGACATGCATGGACAGGAGGGCCCGCATGTCGACTTTTCCGTTAGGTGTCAGGGGCCACGTCGCCACCTCGACCCAGCCTGCGGGAACCATGTAATCAGGCAGACGCGCGCGCACGTGATCGCGAAGGGCATCCGCGCCAGACATGACCGCTCCGTCGACAGATCGATAAAAAGCCAGGAACCGCCCTCCACCGATCTCCGGCTGGGCGATCACCATCGCTTCGGCGATTGAGGCGTGGGACGACACACAGGCTTTAATCTCGGACGGCTCGATCCGGAATCCACGAATCTTGACCTGGTGGTCCGTGCGGCCGACGTATGCCAGCTGTCCATCGTCCCGCCAACGAACAATGTCCCCCGTCCGATAGAGACGGCCATCAACACTGAAGGGGTCCGGTACGAATCGCTCTGCGGTCAGATCGTCCCTTCCGAGGTATCCTCGCGCAACGCCGGCGCCACCGATATATAGCTCTCCGGGAACGCCGACGGGAACAAGCCTGCGGCGAGCGTCGAGAACATGGACCTGCGTATTGTCGATCGGGCCGCCGATGGGAATATCGCCGTCGTCCCGGATGTCGTCCGCCACCAGCCGGGTGGCCGTGCTGATGATGGTCGTCTCGGTGGGACCATACGTGTTGAACAGTTCCGCTTGCGGCATACGATCGAAGAAAGCGGATACCTTGGCTCCGTCGAGCCGTTCACCGCCGACGATGACCTTCCTCAGCGTCGGCAGGACGCATCCTGCGCCGACCAGTTCATGGAACAGCGCCGTGGGCAAGTTCAAGGTTGTGAGACCGTGCAGCGACGCCAGCGATTCGATGCCGCCCGGTGTCAGAACCTCTTCGCGCTCGGCCATGACCAAGGTGCCCCCGACGCGCAGTACGACGAGCACTTCTTCGAGGAACAGGTCGAACCCCATGCTCGACACCATGAGCTGGACGTCATCCGCCGCGATGCCGTAGTAACGCGCGGCGAAACGATTATGGTTGACCAACGAACGATGCTCGACGGCCACGCCCTTGGGCTTGCCCGTCGATCCCGATGTGAAGATCACATAAGCCAGATCGCCGACGGAAGGTCCACGGCCCAGCCGATCCAGCATGAGATCGAGGCGATCATCTCCTACCTTCGCCATGACCGCCCAGTCCGGCAAATCGACGACGACCGTCACGGCGGTGTCGCCAAGCCAAGCCAGTCCCCGCGGATCGGCGACGAGCGCCGCGGCGCCGGCATCGACCAGCACCTGATTCAGTCGTTCTGGCGGATGTCGGGGGTCGAGGGGAAGGAAGACATTTCCCGACATGAAGATCGCCAGCATGCCCGCCACCATCGCGGGTGTCCTGTCGACGCACAGGCCGACTATGGCGTTGCCGTCCAGTCCTTGCGCCTTAAGCCGCAACGCCAAGGTCGCTGCGATAAGAAGCAGATCCGAGTACGGAACATCGCCTCGCCCGCTGCGAACGGCGACAGCGGCAGGTCTCGCTCGAGCCATCTCGACGATGGCATCATGCACCCGTTCCCCGTGCGGAAGCGGCGTGTCGGTATCGTTAAACATCGCCAGCAGGCGCTGGCGATCCCGCCCTAGGTAATCGTGATCGCCGATCGGCATATCCGGGCGCGATACGAGCACATCGGCCAGGCAGGCCAGGTGCCTGGCCATCCGATCCATCCGTTCCTGCGAAAACATCGCCGTGTTGAATTCCAGGGCCACATCGATCGTGCCGCCTGTCGCCGTGAAATCGAAGCTCAGATCAAATTTGCTGACATCGCTCGGAAAACTGAACGCATCGATACCCGGGCCCATGCCCGGCAGCTCGTCCTGCATCGATACCATGACGCGAAACAGCGGCGTGGCCGCCAAGTTGCGATGCGGACGCACGGCGGCCACGATTTTCTCGAAAGGCGTGTCCTGCCGGGCATAAGCCTCCAGGCAGGTCTCGCGTACCTGCCTCAGCAGGCTACGATAGGTCGTTCCCTCGTCGAGTCGTACGCGAAGAGGCAGCGTATTGACGAACAACCCAATCAGCCGCGCCGTCTCCATGTGAGAACGGTTCGCCACCGGGGTTCCGATACAGAAATCGTCCTGGGACGAATAGCGATGCAGGAGCACGGCGACGATGCCCAGCACTCCCATGAACAACGTGGCGTCGCTCTCGCGGGCTAGCTTGAGGAGCCGTCCGCTGACCAGGCCATCCAATCCGAAGCGGATCGTACGTCCGGGTGCGCTTCCTTCCGATAGGCCCCCGCCGTCGGTGGGCATGTCAAGGGACTCGGGCATGCCCTCCAGTTGATTCCGCCAGTAGGCTAACGGCGAATCGGAGCCCTGAGGGCCGGACCAGCGGTTCCGTTGCCAGGCCGCGTAATCTGCGTACTGTATGGGCAACGGCGGAAGCGAATCGCCGCTTCCCGACAGGAATGCCGCGAGGTCCTCGATGAGCACGGGAATCGACCATCCATCCGCGACGATATGATGGAGGTTCAGCAGGATGACGTGATCGTTGTCCGCCAGGCGGATGAGCGTGGCCCGCAACAGTGGGCCCACCGCCAGGTCAAACGGCCTGGCGGCCTCCGTCGCGCAAAGATGGCGGGCTGTGTCGACACCTGTTTCCCCTGTCGTATCGCTCAGATCGTGCATCGTCACGGGAGCGTCGATGAACGAAAGCACTCGCGGACAAGGCGCTCCATCCTCACTGGGAAACACGGTACGCAGACCTTCGTGACGCTGGACGAGTTGCTCGAGGGCTCTTGAGAGGTCCAGGGGATCGACGGCCATCCGGACACGCACCGCGCCGGCGATATTGTATCCACCCGACCCCGGATCGACTTGGTCGATAAACCATAACCGCTCCTGGGCGTGACTCAGCGCGAGCGGACTAGCGCGGCCCACCCGGGAAATCATTCCATCGCGATCACCGGCTTCCCGCCTGACGATCTCGACCAGTGCGAGACGATGCGCGTTGACTGCCGCGCGAAGCTCTGCGGTCAACGCGCCCGGCGGCGCATAGCAAATGAGTTGTTCGTTCTCCAGACGCAAGCGCGCACGGCGGCCCGCGAGATCCTTCAACACCCCTGTTACCGTCGTCATACGCGTCCTGCCGCCCCTTGTTCCGGCACCTGCCTTATTCCCCCTACCGGCCACCTGGCGGCCAGGTGCCGCACGCGATCAGATCGCGGCGAGTACCGGTTGCGCGACGACGCAGTCATCCACGAGCTTGCCGTCAAACAGCGATATCTGTCGGCTCGCCTGGGCGGCCGAACGCGGATCGTGCGTCACCATGACGATGGTGCTGCCCTGACGATGCAAAGAGTCGAGTAGGTCCATGACCATCTGGGCGTTCTTCGAATCCAGGTTGCCGGTCGGTTCGTCGGCGAGCAGCACTTTCGGCTTTCCGACAAGGGCACGGGCGATGGCGATACGCTGCTGCTGGCCACCCGAAAGCGCGGCCGGATGGTGCTTCTCGCGGTGGCCCATCTCTACTTGCTCCAGAGCCTCCGTCACCATCGCCTGCCGCTGCTTCTTCGTGAGGTCGTCGCGGAAGGTCAGCGGCAACTCAACGTTCTGGAAAACGTTCATCTCGCCGATCAGGTTGAAGGCCTGGAATATGAAGCCGATCTCCTGGTTGCGAACCTTCGCGCGATCAGCCTCCGTGAGATGGGACACTTCGGTACCGTTGAGGCGATAGGACCCTTCTGTGAACGAGTTGAGCAGCCCCAGCACGGAAAGCAGCGTCGACTTGCCACAACCGGAGGGACCGGTGATCGAGACGTACTCGCCCTGGTCGATGGCGAGATGGATATTGTTGAGCGCCCAGGTTTCAAGCTCTTCGGTGTAGAAGATCTTCTTGACTGCCTGCAACTCGATCAGGTGCTGCTTGCTCATTCTGCTCTCCTGTTCCCCGGATGCCCTGGTGGATTCCGTTTGTCGATGGACCGTCATATCCGAGGTCCGCATTGTCACTTGAGCAGGATCTTTTCCTGCCCCTGCCATTCACCTGTTTCGGACGTAATGACCTGGTCACCCGTGGCGAGGCCGCCGGTAACCTGCATCAGGTCCATCGATACCTTTCCGACATGGATGGGCACGCGAGTCGCGTACTGTCCGCTCGGGTCAAGCTTGTAGACCGATACAGTCGCATCGGGCTTGACGTACGACGGCCGCCCGACATAAGTCGCGTCAGCGATACGGGTGAGGAAAATGGTGCCCTCGACGGGAAGCTGGGGGCGCGCGCCCGCTGGCAGTTTACCGTCCAGTGTGACATCCACCACGACCGTGCCATTGATCACCGAGGGATCCACGCGCGTCACCGTGCCGTCCACCAGGCCGTTGCGCGTATCCACCGACACCTTCTGCCCTGCCAGGATATCGTTGGCTTCACGCGCGGACACACGCAATTCGGCGTAGAGGTCGTCCGGGCGAGCGATACGACCGATAGGGGAACCGGGCTGGAGCTGCTGACCCACGTCAATGTTCATTTCCTGCACGACGCCATCGATACCGGCGACGATACGCAGGTTGGCGACCTGGTCGTTCGCGCGCTCCATTGCCTTCTTCAATTCATCCGAGCGGGCCTGATCAGCGTTCAGCTTCTCCTGCACGTTGATTCGGACAGCGGCCGTGCGCCGCGTTTCCATATCTACCTGCTCGCGTCCCTGGGCCGCGGTGAGCACCGTGGCGTCATGTTCGACGCGAGGAATCACGCCCGGCATCAGGCTCTGCTCTGCATCCAGGCGACGTTGCGCCCGTTCCAGTGCGAACTTCGCCTGCATGAGGGCCGCTTCCTGGTTGATCAGTGTGGCGCGAAGATCGGCACGTGATGCGTTGAGCGTGTTCACCGATCCCTTCCAGGCGGATTCGGCCTCCGCGGCGCTCGCCGTCAATTGAGGATTGCTCAGCTCGGCGAGGAGGTCCCCGTCCTTCACCGTGGCGCCGGGACGGACATTCTTGGTCAACACGCGCCCGGTGACCTGGGAAGCCAGGTATTCCACGTTTCGCGGGACCAGTTGCCCGTTGGCGTGAACCTTGACCTCCATGAGACCGTGCCGGACGGTATCGATGGACACCTTGTCGCGATCCACGCGCTGGGTGCTGAAGTCGACACTCGCGAGACCGACGCCGCAGGCGGCGACGAGCGCCACTCCCACGAGGATGACGATGGCTCGCTTGCTCAGGATTCGCTTGGGCTGGGTTCTAATGTGATCCATGGCCAACGTTACGCAATGATCATGCCAATGACACTGGCGGGATGGGACGGGCGATAAGGCGCCCTGCCGTAGCCGACGGTCCCGCGACCGGGACCATCACGTCCCATTAGCGGGAACGCTTCAGCTGGTCGATCTGGGCGGCGAGATCCCGGATCGTCACCTGCTCGAACAACGCTTTCACGGGCAATTCGACGCCGAAACGAGATCGCACCGTATAGATGAGCCGGGTGGCGATGAGAGAGTTTCCTCCGAGCTCGAAGAAATTGTCGTTAGCCCCGATCTTGGCCTCGATGGCCACGAAGCCCTGCTCCTTGAACACGCCGCTCCACAGGTCGACGAGCGCCTTCTCGGTCTCCGTCGCAGGCTCTTCATACCTCCGGCGCGATTCGATACCCACCTCGACCGCCTGTAGCGCCTTGCGATCGATCTTTCCGTTGCTGGTCACCGGCAGGGTGGCGACGCTCACGAACGCGGCGGGCACCATGTACTCGGGAAGTTCGCCCAGCAAGTGCGCTCGCAGATCCGCGGTATCCACGGAAACCACATCACCCGGCATGGAATCTCGCATGCGATAGAACGCGACCAACTGGGTGAATCCTGTCTCACCGCGCGGCACGATGGCACACGCCGCCATGCCCGGATAGGCGACCAGGCGCGCTTCGATCTCGCCGGTTTCGATACGGACACCGCCGATCTTGACCTGATGGTCGATACGCCCCAGGTATTGGATATTCCCGTCATCCAGCCATCGCGCAAGATCGCCCGTCCTGTACAGACGCGCTTGAGGCTGGAAAGGATGCGCGATGAACCGTTCCGTGGTTAGTTCAGGTCTGCGCAGATAGCCCCGGGCGAGATTCGCGCCGCCGATGTGGAGTTCGCCGGGAACGCCTGGCGGCTGGGCATGGCCATGCTCGTCCAGGATGAGTATCTGAGTGTTGTCGATAGGACGACCGATAGGAACGAAGCTGCGGTCCATGCGGGTGCAGTCGTAAGCCGTGACATCGATTGCCGCCTCGGTCGGGCCATACAGGTTATGCAGCGCCGCTTCCGTGAAGACCTCGCGATACCGGCGAGCCGATTCCGCGTCCAGCGCCTCGCCACTGCAAAAGACGAAACGAACCCCGGGGCAGGTCCCGCCGGCATGGTCCAGGAACGTCTGCAACATGGATGGCACGAAATGCAGCACCGTGATGCCGTTCTGGACGATAAAGCGCCGCATGTAAAGCGCATCAAGGTGGCCTCCCGGTTGAGCGAACACGAGCTCGGCGCCGGTCATGGGCGTCCAGAGGAATTCCCAAACCGACACATCGAAACAGTAAGGGGTCTTCTGCGCAACGGCGTCTCCCCGTCCGATGGGGTAACGCTTCTGCATCCATTGCAGCCGGTTGACCAGGGCGCGATGCTCGACCAGTACGCCCTTCGGGCGACCGGTCGAGCCGGAGGTATAGATCACGTAGCAGGTATCGGTCGCCGAAACCTCGTCGACCAACGACATGCCCTCGTCCCGTAGCCGTGCCGATTCCCGCTCCACCGTCGTCCACTCGTCATCGAGCGCCAGCATCCGGACATCCGCCGAAGGAGACAATGTCGCCAAGCGGCCCATCAGGTTCCGCTGTGTAAGGATGACCGGCGTGGCCGAATCCTCGAGCATGTAGCCGATGCGATCGTCGGGATATTCCGGATCAATGGGCATGTAGGCGCCGCCGGCACGAAGCACCGCCAGGATCGCGATCTCCATCTCGATCGATCGATCCAGGCACAGGGCCACGATCCGGCCCGGTCCCACGCCGGTATCCTGCAACCACAAGGCGAGCGCCTCGACGCGTTCTCCAAGCGTCGCGTAATCGATGGACCGGTGGCCATGCCTTACGGCCGGCGCGTCTCCCTGGCGGACTACCTGGTCCAGGAAAAAATCGTGTATGCGCTTGTCATCGGCGAACGGTGTAGCCGTATTGTTCCACTCGCGCACGACTCGATCCCGCTCGGCCAGCGTTGCCAGGGCCAGCTCGGCCAACGAGCGTTCCGGAGCGTCGCATGCCTGATCCAGCAGCCAGATATAACGATCAAAGACCGCGGAGATCACCTCGTCGGGCTGCTTTGCCGGGTCCGCTTGCAGCGTGATGCGCCAAGTGTCGTCCTCGCGAAAGACCTCCAGCGCCAGGTCGTAGTCGCCTTCGCCTTGTTGCCTGAATCCATTGAAGGAAGCGAGACCGAAACGTTGCCGGTAACCCTCGAATGCGGGATCCGCCAGGCTGCTGAACTCGTGATAGCCGAAATACAGGGCGAACGGTACCGAGGCATCCGCGCGCGCCCTGTCGAGCATCAAGGACAAGGGATAGGCGGAGTGATACACGGCGTCGACGATCGACATCTGAAGGCGCCTGGACAACGCGCCGATGGTTTCCTTGGCGTCGACCGCCGTCCTGATCGGTACGGCGTTGAAGAAGAAACCGATGTCGGCCCGATATGTCGTATCCGGCCTGACCATCACCGGCATGAGCACGGTGAGGTCAGACTGGCCACTATGCTTGCTCAGCAATGCGAGGTAGACCGCATGGAACCATGCGGTGGGCTGGATGCCCAGCGAGGCGCATGTATCGAGGATACGCCGGGCATGCCCTGTGTCCAGCGTCCGGGAATGGATAGTCGACGGGCGACCGACATCGAACGCCCCCGCATGTTCGGGAAGCAGGCGGAATATCGGGCGTTCTTTGGCGAGACACCGCTTCCAGTAGTCGCGGCTGGCCACGCCCTCGTCTGAACGAAGCATCGCATCTTCCCAGGCGACGAATCGCCCGTAATGCCCCACAGTATGGGCCGGCGGCTGCTCTCCCGACACGATCGCATCGTATGCCTCGAACAACGCAAGCAACAGGATACCGACCGATTGGCCATCGAAAATAATGTGATGGACAGCGATGAAGATGCACAGATCCCCGTCGTCCACACGGTGCAGGCTCGCCCTCACGAGGGGTTCGCGCGCCAGATCGAACGGCTGCGCGGCGACGGCCTGGAAATGACCCGCGAGCGAGCGTTCGCTTTCGATGCCCGGTGCGACGGCAAGCACGGGAGGGTTCAGGCGATCGATCCTGTGGACCGGCTCCCCCTCCAGCTCTTCGATCCTTGCCATGAGGATCGGATAACGCTGGACGATCCGATCCCAGGCAGCCACGAGACTTGCGACATCGAGTCGGCCCGCCAGGCGGGAGCAAGCCGTGATGGCGTTGCTCCGCCCCGTGTGCCAGCGCTGCAACAGGTATTGGGCACGTTGTCCAGCGGAAAGCGGAAAGCTTGACACGTCGTCGCTGACGGCATCGTCACGTGCACCAAGCAACGCGACCAGCTCGCGCTTGTGCCGGGTCAGCGAGTCGCGAAGTCCTTCGGTCATGGCCCCCTGCGGACCGCGAACCGTCAGTTTTCCTTCATCCACGCGAAGCGCTATGCCGCGCTCCGCCAGATCCGCCAGCAGCGTCGTGATCTCTTCCATTGTCCCCTCCCCAAAACCATGTCGCCCCGGACGCCCTCACTCGGCGACGATCGGGTGCCCGTCGTAAATGCTTTGCAACGTCACGCTGTCGTACTTGGGTTTCGCATAGAGGCGCGGGAGATCCTTGAATGCGCCATAAGCCGCATGCGGGGCCTCGTCGTTGAACAGGAAATACGGCAAGCCGACATCGATATCCTGCTGGAGCGTGATACGGACCTCGTCATCACCTATCGGCTCCAACGTCCACACCGCATTCATATGCGTGAGGCGATAGCAGCAATCATCGTTCGGAGCCGCATCCGGTGCAGCCGTAAACGCTACCGTGATGGGCTGTCCAGGAGCGGATTGCGTGAACTGGGTGTGCAGCAGAAATTCCCGGGGCGAGAAAGGCGACGGGAACGTCTCCTTCCACAATTGGACATAGTTCCTGGCCACCGGATCCCAGTGTTTGACCGCAACCGACTCGAAGCAATCAGGAATCCAGTCGTGACAATTTTCAAGACTACCGTCGAGATGTGCCGCGGCGGCCCGGTCCAGGCTGGTCTTCACTATGCGTTCCGCTTTCACCTTGAGCAGGGTCTCACCCGGCGTCTTGATGGTGTAGACCTTGATGCCCTTCTTGTCGATAACCAATTTTGGCTGGTTATCGCCGGAGTACTTCCATGCCACATGCGCACCGGCCGCTCCGACGAGCAGCACTGCGACGATCACAAGCAACCACTTCCCGACACGCCGGGCCAGACTCCTGCGTTTCTGCATCGTTTCCTCCCCCTTGAATGAGCGCCCGGGGCGATCCCGAGCGCTCCAAATCCTTTAGATATCGAGCACCTGCGCGGGTCATTCGTAACGCAGCGCATCCCCGGGCTCCATGACCACCGCCCGTCTCGCAGGGATGTAGGACGAGCCGAAGATCACGGCCACCATCACGAACAGAACGCCGATCGTGACTGGAACGACACCGTCCAGGGCGTTCGGCACGACGCCGGTCATGCCGGTGGTCAGGACGACGCCGACGACGCCTCCCACCAATCCGACGATGAGGTACCACATGGCCTGCCGCATAAAGCGACGAATGATGCGACCGCTGGTACTGCCAAGCGCACGCATGATCTCGATCTCCTGCGTCCGTTGCGCCACGGAACGACTGATAAGACCGAACAGTCCACTGGCGGCGAGGATCACTGTGATCAGGGCGATGCCCGTGAATCCCGGAACCATCGACTTGTAGGAATTGATGGCGACAAGGTACTCATCCAGTCGCTGGAGATTATGCAGCGGCACGTCCGGATCGACGTCAAAGGCGGCCGCACGGAGGGTGTCGCGGGTATCTCCGCGGATGCCCGGCACCTTGACGAGCAATTGGAACCCGGTAGGCGCCGCCTGCTTCAACGGTCGGTAAACGACCCCGACGCTATCGCTATACGGTCCGGCGACCGCTGAGGCGACACCGACAATCGTCAGCCACGGACCGTTCGCCTCGGGATCGATCTGGATACGCTGGCCGATCGGATCGCGGTTTGGCCAGTACTGCGTCGCCGTACGCTCGTCGACGATGGCAACCTGCTGCGTCGTCGCCACATCCGTCGCATCGAAGGCCCTGCCGGAACGGATGGCGATGCCCAGCATGTCGAAGTAGTTGGAAGACACCGTCGAGAAGGGCAGCTCGAATTTGTTCTTGTCCGTCGCCCCTGCCCTGTCCTCGATATCCGCACGCTGCATCGCAGGCGCCGTCGGACTGGCGGTCATGTATCCCACCGTGGCGCCAGGGATGCGTTGGCGTATCGATGCATCCAGCTGGTCCCAATAGCGGATCCTGTCGTCAGGCGTCGCATACCGGGCGCCGAGTGCGCTGCTGTACGTGGAGAGGAGAAGATTCTCTTCCGCCACACCGACCGGTTTCTGGAGTTCACGATTCACAGCGGAAGCGATGTTGGCGCAAATCACCAGAAGCAAAGAGGAAATCACCACTTGCACGCCAACCAGTATCGACGTCGTTCGTTGGCTACCTTTCGCAGCGGCGCCCTTGCCGGTGCCCGCCAGCGTCGCCGCAGGATCCAGGCGCGAGATGCGCCACGCGGGAATAAGCGTGCTTAGCAGCCATAGGACTGCCGCCGCGATGATCGCGACCAGAAAATCGATCGGCCTGACGAGAAGCTCATTGGGATCGCGCCCCGACGCCTGGAGACGCGAGGTGAAATCGAGCAGGCCATGAGCCCAATGAACCGCCAGCACCGCCAGCACCGCGCCAACCACCAGGCCGAACGCGATCACGAAGAACGATTGCAGGAGGCATTGCCTGAGCACACGCCAGCGCGTGGATCCCAGCGCCGTGCGCAAGGCGAGTTCACGGCTCCGCTCCATCAGCATGGCGAAGAAGATCATGCTGATGTTCAGGCCACCGAGCAGTAGCACGGCGATTGCGATGAACGTGGCCATCGCGATGACCGGGATATTGTCGTGTGTATACATCCGGTGGGCGGGAAATACGGCGACGGAGCGCTTGGCACCGAACGACTGGGGATAGTCCGCATTGACTGATGCGATCGCCTGGGAAAGGTCCTTCTCCACGGCATCCGAAGAGGCGCCGCCGGCGGCCCTTGCCACCACGGTGACCTTGGGAAGCGACGGATCCGGTGTGGCGATGACCGCCTTCTGCAGGGGCGTCCAGACTTCGAAGTCCTGGAAAGCGAAGAAATCGCGTGGCATGACGCCAGCCACCGACACCATCTTGCCGTCCATGCGGACCTGCTTGCCGACGATATTCGGGTCGCCGGCGAAGTAGGTCTGCCAAGTGTCGTAGCTCAGTATGAGCGAACTGGTCGTACCTGCTGCGGCATCGCGATCGTCGAACAGGCGTCCGAGCAACGGCTGCCGTCCGAACGCAGCCAGAAGCGACGGCTCGATGGCTGCGCCGCGCAACCTCATGCTGGCCTCGCCCTCGCTCATGATGGGCGCACGCGGGGAAAACGCACCCAGGTAATCCACGGACTTCGTCCGCTTGCGAAGCTCGTTGTAGGTGAACGGGTCCATGCGAGGCCGAAGCGACGCGGACGTATTCTCGGCGGTCTGCACGCTCAGCCAGCTCGATGAACCATCGAACGGCAAGGGCTTCAAGCCGATGTTGTAGTCGATGACGAATACGAAGAGCGACAGCCCGACGCTCAACGCCACCACCAGGATACAGAGCAGCGAGTTGCCGGGCGAGCGGACGAACAGTCGCCAGGCGTGCGCCAGGTCGAACCGCATGTTCTTTATCATCGTAGAGCTCCCTTCATGCGTGCGTGGTGGGGCATGTCCCGTGGATCCGGGCGGCGACATCGGCCGCGGACTTCACACCGTTCAGGCAAGTTCCGTGCCACGCCATGCAATGCGTTGTGGCGCCTCGTCGGACCGATATCCACCGGGACCCTGTCCCGAAACCGGGACAGCGCGTCCCGGTTTCGCTCCACGTCAGGCGACAGCGATGTCGTCCAGGTCGAAGTATCCTTCGTAGCCATCGAGATAGACTGCGGCCCTGTGCCCGAAGAGCAGTATCGCTTCGGTTCGCGTACGCAGCGGCTCCGGCGAGGTCTGCGACGATACGACCCGCGTACCCACCGGATGCTGACGGTTCCATGCCTCGACCTTTCCCGCCGCGTCCTTGCCGATGACTGCGACTGCCGGCGCCGCCGCGGGTACGGAAGGCGCTGCCTCGACGACTGCAGGCGGCACAACCTTGGCGGTCACTCCGTTGGCCCGTAGCATCTTGGTCAGCACGTCCCCATGGCCGATTTCCTCGAACGCCATCGAATCGGCTGCCTCTCCCCTGCCAACCAGGTAGGCGATCGTCGCCGCCCAACGCACCGGACTGGCAATCTGCGATGCCAGTGTCGCGGCGACCGTAGTGGCCTCGTAGGGAAGCGCACTGATATTGGCGACCACAGGTATCGCCGGATCCATGAATGTGACGCCTTCGAGGAATGCTTCGAACTCCTTTTGCGCATCGGCCATGAATGGCGTGTGGAACGCGCCGCTCGTCTTGAGCGGGAAGACCAGCACGCGTCCCTTCTGCAACAGTGGCTGGGCGGCCGCCACCTGCTCACGGTCACCCGAAATGACGATTTGCACCGGAGTGTTGAAGTTCGCCAGGTATACGCGATCCAGGCCATTCTCTCTGAGCGTCGCCTCGATTGCGGCCGGGTCGGCGTTGACCACGGCCGCCATGGCGCCACCCGAGGCTTGGCTCATCAACTCACCCCGCTTCCGTACAAGGCGAACACCCGTGGCAAAATCGAAGCATCCCGCCGCGTGCAGGGCGTTGAATTCACCAAGGCTGTGTCCCGCCAGGAAATCGGGAAGCGCGTGCCCATCGCGACGCCTAGCGAGAAACGACAAGGCGTTGACGACGAACAATGCCGGCTGGGTGAATTGCGTGTTGTCGAGTTCGCTGCGCGGATCCTCGAGGCACAATTCGCGGATCGAATATCCCAGGACGTCGTCTGCCTGCGCGACCTCGACGGCAAATGCGTCGAAAAGCGCGGCGCCGCCCATGCCCTTGGCCTGGGAACCCTGTCCCGGGAACATGTAAGTCTTCATGGAACCCCCTGTCTTCCGATGTTGTTCAGGCCGGCGTGCCGGCCTTCCTGTCGGCCAGAAGCGCCGCCAGCTCTCCCATGTTGCTGGCCTTGATCGTCTCTGCCAAAGGCATGTCTATATCCAGCGTTTCGAGTGTCATCATGACGATTTCCGATCGGTCCATCGAATTCGCGCCCAGGTCCCGAAGCGAGTCCGTGCCTGCCAGCGCGCGATCGTCTAGTGAAGGAAGCACTTCGCGTGCATGCTTGATAATGAGTTCCAGGATGTCGTCTTTGTTCATGGCATGTCCTCTTGGCGGATTACGAGACCCACTCGTATTCACGGTGGAATTCCTTGATCTCTTTCAGGAACAACGTCTCCCGGCCGTGCACCCTCCTCGCCGGCGAAACGAAGGAAGGATCCATCGACGCGTTACGGGTACCGAACTTGACCAGGTGGTTCGTCGCAAGCAGTTCGTCGTATTCCTTCATACTCAACGAATGGCGACGATTCAGCTGATCGCCTATGCCCTGGGCGCGTACGCGCTGCTGCCCCTCCCGGGTGACGATGCCGCTGAAGAATTCGGAACAGCATCCCGATCCGTAGGAAAAGCAACCGATACGACGAGGCTCGTCGAAGTCGCCGTGCTGGATGGTGCTAGCGATGGCCATGAGAGTACTGGCCCCCATCGTGTTGCCGACGCGTTGATTGAAATGCAGGCTAGGGCTCACGCGGCGATCGAAATCTTCGTCGATATCCGCCGGACGTGCCTTGGCGACCTTGCGCATGATGTTGCGATGTGCGCCCTTGACCATGCCGCCGAATGGCGTATGCATCGCCAGATACGTAAAGGTGTGGGCCAGATCGGCGCCTTCCACACGCGACTGGTACTCCATGAAGGCCTTTTCGCAGCAGTCTAGGTAAGACAGCAGGGAGAGGTCCGCATCGCCTGCTTCCTTGTCGGGTGCAGGTCGGCAGGTATCCATGACCTCGTAACCGTAATAACCGCTGGCACCGACGTCGATGCGAAAAACATGCGGCTGGTCGCTGACCAGGGCAGCCACGGCCCCCGCGCCGCTACTTGGCTCGAAGAACGACCAGTCGTCGGTGAGTCCTTCTCCACCCTCCTCGGTCATGAATCGGGAAATGTCCGTCGCGATCAACAGGACCTTGGCCCCGGGCGATACGGAGGATAGGACGAAGTTGGCGGCTGTCTGCAGACCGGCGACGCCGGAATAGCACGCGTTCTTGAGTTCGAAGAGTCGACAGTTCCGATTGAGATCGAGCAGCTTGTGGAAATACGTGCTCATCGACTTGCCAAAGTCGAAAGCCGACTCGGTGCACGTAATCACCACTTCGATTCGATCCCGCTCCTCGGGTGTCAACGCATCCACGAGGGGCTTTGCGGCGTTCACCCCATACGTGATGGGATCTTCATAAGGCAGCGCCACCGTTTTCTCCTTCATCAGGAGATTGGCGAACCTCGTCATGTCCAGCCCGCGATGCCGGGCCAGGGCTTCCACGTCGACACGAGCCGTACCGGCATAGACGTTCATCGATTCGATCCCAACCGCTCGCATGTTTCCCCCGTTTATCCAACACAAACGTCGTATCCGGCCGTGCCGATGCACGACTCGGACGTACGCATCACTGGAACGTGAAAAGCTTCGCGCGACTCTGTCCCTTTCTCAGACGGAAAGCGGCGAAGTCGTCCCTGTTGCCGAATTGCAGATAGATATTTTCGCGTTGCACCGTGGCGAACGATTGTCCCGGCGGCAGACCGAACGAGTGACCGGGATAGATCCGAGTTGTATCGTGGATCTCACGCCGTATCCGGGCAAGGCTTTCGAACATCCTGTGGGCGCCATCCAGGTCCGGGCAAATGCCACACCCTTCGGCGAACAGGACGTCGCCGGTAAATAGATCGTCGCCGATGCGGTAGCACATGCACCCGGGTGTATGCCCCGGAGTGAGCATCGGCCTGATCGTCATACCCCCGATCACAAACGGCGTTTCGTCGATGGGAACGAGTCGGGGGGCATGAAAACCGGACCAGGCGATTTCCTGGCGGGACATCCAGAGCGGGCAACCGAAGTGTTCGCCCAGCGTTGCGGCCAGGTCGACATGGTCCGGGTGCGAATGCGTGAGTAGGATTCCCTTGACATGCGCTCCAACATCGGCCACCGCGCGAAGAACAACGTGTGGTTCCCACGACGGATCGACGAGAAGAGCGGAACGCGTCGCGATATCGACCACGACATAGTTGTAATTGGCGATCGTTCCCCGTGTCGTCCTGACGATCACTACGCGTGTGCGCGCTGCCGTGGCCGATGCCACGACGGCGCAGGTCGAGTCTCCGCTCACTTCCATCCCCCTTCGCCACGCCCGTGGCGTAGCGAGATTCCCTCGCACCGGCTTACCCCCCTGCCGGCGACCTGCCCTGCCGTCCCGTAGGATCGGCGATGACGAACGCACGAAGTAGAATCAATTCGACTCGAATCGTCAATACGAAAATTGGGCAGTACGATCCTGGCTAGCATCGGGTCAGCACGCCAGTTCGACATCGTAGGTCTCGATCCAGTCCGCGACCGATAGCACCCGCTCCAGGTCGGCACGCTGGTAATGCAGCGAACGATCGGCATCTATCGGCCTTTCCACAAGCCGACGGAAGGTCCGTTCGTCGAAAAGGCCGCGTGCGGGATGTGCCACGTTGTCCAGCAGCGCCGATACCTTCGCCCGAAGCGCTCGTTCGTAGGCCGGATCCTGGGTGGACGGATAGGGGCTCTTGACGCGGTCCACGATCGACCGAGGTAGGCGATGCTGCACTGCGGCACGCAACACGCTTTTTTCCCGGCCATCGAAGGCCTTCATGTCCCAGGGAATATTGAAGACATAGTCCACCAGCGCCCTGTCGCAAAACGGTACGCGTACTTCGAGGCCGACAGCCATGCTCATGCGGTCCTTGCGATCGAGCATGAACTGGAGGAAGCGTGTCATGTGCAGATAGGCAAGTTCGCGCATGCGGGCGTCCCGCGGTGACTCGCCTTCCAGGCGAGGTACCTCGCCAAGGGCTTGCGTATAGCTGTCGGCCTGGAATTCCTTCAGGCGAAGACGTTCACGCAGTCCGTGATCCAGGATATCGCCACTATGGAACACCGAGCCCGTCATGGCGAGCCAAGGAAACATGCGCGCGTTGACGACGGCCGGATGATGGAACCAGGCGTAACCTCCGAAGATCTCGTCGGCGGACTCACCCGATAACGCGACGGTCGACTCCCGGCGAACCTCCCTGAAGAGCCGATACAGCGACGAGCACATATCGCCGGAAAGATTGAGCGGCAAATCGCTGGCCCGCATCACAACCTTGTCCAAAGATGCATCCGCCAGTTCGCTGCTTTCCAGGACGATCTCACTGTGGTTGCAGCCGACGTGGCGCACGAAATCGCGAACGAAGGGCGTATCATGCGACTTGTGCGGACCATCGTCCGCGAATCCGCCGTCCTGGCCGACGAAATCGACCGAAAACGTACGCATCGGCTGCCCTTGCGGCGCGGTCGCCTCGTGAGCGATCGCCGTGATGGCGGAGGAATCCAGTCCTCCGGAAAGCAGCGTACACAACGGGACGTCGCTCACGATCTGCCCACGGACAGACGTCTCCAGCAACTCGCCGACGCATTCCACCGTACGTTGCAGGTCGTCGTCATGCGGACGGGCCGAGAGCTTCCAGAAGTGACGCGAACGCATGCCCGTACGTTCGAAACGAAGCATCTCGCCTGGCTTTACCTCGCGTATGTCCGCGTAAGGTGTAGCCCCCGGGGTACGCGCAAGCACGAATACCTGGCGCAAACCATCCTCGTCGGTGCGTGCGCGCACGTCGGGATGCGCGAGGATCGCCTTCGGTTCCGAACCGAACACCACGCCGTTACCCAGCCGCTGGTAATAAAGCGGCTTGACGCCAAGAAAGTCCCGGGCTAGCAGGAATTGCTGGCGACCCGCGTCCCACAGAGCGAAGGCGAACATACCCTCCAGGCGCTCGAGCACTCCTTCCTGCCATTGCAGGTAGCCCTTGAGAACCACCTCGGTATCGCAACGCGTACTGAAACGATGGCCATGCGCTTCCAGTTCCGCCCGCAGTGCGGCGAAGTTGTAGATCTCCCCGTTGTAGCTGAGCGCCACGACGTTCGCGCCCCCATCCTGGTGAACCATGGGCTGCGCGCCGCCCGCGATATCGATCACGGCGAGTCGTCGATGGCCCAGCCCGACATGCTCATCCAGCCAAATACCCTGCCCGTCCGGCCCGCGGGCGGCAAGGGTCTGCGTCATCCGTTCGACGATGGCGCGCCGTTCCCTGATGTCATGATCGAAGTCAAGCCAACCCGCGATTCCGCACATCCTGCGTCTCCTCTTCCTGGCGATGGTGATGTCTTGTCGCGGCACCTCGTGCCGGCGTCGGACGGGATATATTCAATTCGATACCGCGAATCACCGCGATCGTTTCTCCGTGATCGTCGAGCAGGATCGCATCGAGCGTCGTGCCCTGGCCGTTTCCGCTGCCGCGCTCGACAAGTACGTTGCAACGATTGGGCAGGCCCCGGTGCAGACATAGCTCGGCAATGCTCCCGATCTCGTAGTCGACGGACGGATCGTCTCGATCAAGCCACGCGAGCAGTACGTCGCTCAAGGCGGAGAAGATCGCCGGCCGCATGACGAAGCGCTCCGACGACGCGTCGTTGTCGGGCAGCGCCAATCGAGCCAGGGCATGCGCTCCGCACATCCAGAGCGCTTCGATGCCCTCGATGGACGATGTCCGGCCATGCGCCCGCAGGTGGGCGACCAAGGCCGGCAGTGAAACGTCATGGGCGCGCTTTCGCAAGCGCTGCAGATCCCTGCGTGGGCCAGCGGATGTGCTTCTGGCATCACCGGGAACGAGTCGCCCTTCCGCCAGGCATTGCGATGTTTCACCCGGTCCGGTCGTAATAGTGAACCGGATGCCGTCATCGTCGGCGGCCAGAACCGTGCGAACCAAGTGGAGATCACGCTCGAACGTCAACCTGTCGGTAAAGCGGATCTCCTTCATCATGCCGACGCGATGTTCGCCCGCCAGCGTGCCGCAGGCGACCGCTATTTCCATGAGGGCGGCCGGGGCGAGCCGGGCCTGCCCCTCGTGCGAGCAGGTGAGGCCATCGCCACCGTCGAGCCTCAACCATGAATCGAACGCCGTCTGCCGCAGGGTCGATGCGTTGTACGACACCCAGGGGTGGAGACGTTCGTCATTGCGCGCCGCCACATGTGCCTCGGGATGCGGCGTGGAGGTCGAGATCCAGTGCCGGGTGGGTGCGAACGGATAGACCGGCATCCCCGGAGGCGGTGCCTCGTTTCGGCCTGTTTCGTCCGGCGCCTTCCCGGTCGGCCACGTCACGACGCTCTCACGCCACGGCTCCGCACCACCCTCCCACGCCGGCGCCGCCGGAGTCCGACCGGCTTCGCGTATCACGACGTGAACACCGGAAGGTCGATCCGCCAGCCACTCGCGCAGCTGCCGCACGATGTCGTCAGTCGACCGGCCGAAGACCGCCAGGCGCGCGGCCATCGGCTCGCGGCGCCGCAGTGCGTCGCACACGGCACTGAGCGGAGACGTCGTCGCAGGTAGCCATTCCACGAAGCTCGTCGCATAGGCACGCAGGCGCATGGCATCGGCGGCGGAAAGCAGAAATGCGTGGCCATCCGGCGCGGGGGCCTCGGCCGCACGGTGGACGACAGGGGCGCTTTCGAGCACCACGCACGCATTCACGCCGCCTGCGCCGAACGCGTTCACCAGGGCTCGGCGTGGACGATCCGCCGGTGCCCACCACGGGCCCCCGGCGTGCTGCAGAACGAGCGCGTCGCTCGGGATCGCATCGCGCGCATGCAGTGTCGGAACGAAACGTCCGTGACGCATCTGCAACAACACCTTCGCCATCGACGACATGCCGGCCGCCGCTTCGAGGTGGCCGATATTGCTTTTGACGCAGCCCAAAGACGCGGGCGCGCTCCGTCCCGCCGTGCCAGCGAAAACCTGGTCGAGCGCACGCAATTCGATGTCGTCCCCCAGAGGTGTGCCGGTGCCGTGGCCTTCCACGCAGTCGATCGTGTCGGGGTGGATGTTGCCGGCCTGTAATACCCGGCGAATCAGCGCGGCCTGGGCATTGGGATTGGGAGCCGAGTAACCGTTCCCGCGCCCCGCGTGCTCGAATCCCGTCGCCGCGACGACGCCATGGATGCGGTCTCCATCGGCAATGGCATCGTCCAGGCGCTTCAGGATCAATGTGGCGACGCCTTCACCGGGAACGAAGCCTTCGTCGCCCTCGCCGAAGCTTCGCGTGGCTCCGTGCCTGGCCAGCATGCCGCGCTGGCAAAGAGACAGGTACTTCAGGGGATGGAGGTAGAGATTGACGGCTCCCGCCACCGCCACGGCGCAATCACCGCGACGCAGACTCTCGCAGGCCAGGTGAAGGCCGACCAGCGCCGACGAGCAAGCGGTGTCCACTGGCATGCTCGGCCCTCGGAAATCGAACAGATAGGAGGTTCGATTGGCGATCGACCAGGGAAGCGACGACGGGGCCTGCATCACGCCATCTCGCCTCGCGGCGTCGGCAAGCAATGCGTACGACTGTGTGGTCGTGCCGACGAAGACCCCGACGTTGGCGCCCCTGTCGCGAGGATGCTTTCGCCGGAGCGACTGGCGCGAATAGCCCGCATCTTCGAGGGCGTGCCATACCGATTGGACAAAGATCCTTTCCTGCGGATCCATGACCGCCGCCTCGTCGTGAGCGATCCGGAAGAAGTCGGCGTCGAAATGATCGATATCGTCAACGAAACCACCGTGCCGGCAGTGGATTCGTCCGCGCGCAGCGGCATCGGGCGCATCGTCGTGCCAGGCGTCGGCATCCCATCGCGATGCGGGCACCGGGCCGATCGCTTCGCGCCCTTCCGCCAGCGTTTCCCAGAATGCGTCCAGGTCGGTGCCGCCAGGGAAACGTCCATGAATGCCGACGATGGCCACCTTTCCTTGCGTGTCATCCATCGGCGGTACCGTGCGATCAGTGACGCGCTCCGCTGCGACAGCCCGCATGGAAGGCAGCCGCGCACGCCCGGAGAGATATCCGACCAGCGACCCGACCGTCTCGTGTTCGTAGAACAAGGTCTGAGGAGCGTCGTCCACGATGTCGCGCAAGCGTGCCGTCAGGCGTCCGATCGCGATGGAATCCAGGCCCAGGGCATCGAAACGGTCCAGCGCCGCTATCGACGAAGCCGGCACGCCGATTTCCTCGCCGACGAGGCCGCGCACGAGATCGAGCAGGTTATCCGCGATGGGCACGTCTTGCGGTGCGCTTACCGGGCCCGGCATCGCCGTTCCGGAACGCAGTCGCTCGAGGTCGCCGTAGAGTGGCACCACGACCGTCTCCGCACCACGCAGCGCGGCATGGAAATGCCGCAAGCCCTCGGCGGCTGGCATCGGAACAACCCCCGTACGACGACGCAGGCGCGTCGCCTGTTCGGCGTCCAACTGCATGCCGCCCTCCTCCCACAGGGGCCACGCGATACTGAAGGTCCGCCCCCGGCGACACCCAGAAAGGCGCAGACGCTCTCGATGTTCGGCGAAGCCATCGAGGAAGCGGTTACCGTAGGCGTAATCCGCTTGCCCTGGGTTACCGTTCACACCGGCGATCGATGAGAACAAGACAAAGATGTCCAGGCCACAGTCACGCGTGGCTTCATCCAGGGAAACGGTTCCGTCGACTTTCGCCCTTGCGACATCGCGGAAGGTATCGGCGTCCTTTTGAAGCATGGCTCCGTCGCGGCGCACGCCAGCCGCATGCAATACGCCATGCAGCTCGCCGAAGCTCGAACGAATCGTGCCTACGAGGGTTTCCAACGCCGACGCATCGGCGACGTCGACGCTGACGTACTCGACCGCCCCTCCTTCGGTGGCCAGTCGATCCAGCGCCCGGCGTCCTTCGTCGTCCAGGGCCGAGCGTCCCACTAGCACGATGCGCGCCTGATAGCGCCTCATCAGGTCGCCTGCGATGATCCGGCCAAGGCCTCCCAATCCTCCCGTCACCAGATACGTGCCGCCATGTCGTAGCGGGACGGGCATGGATGCCTGACCGATGCCCGGAACGACGGACAGGATCCGCTCGTACCTGGCCCAGGTTCCGCCAACCTCACCGCGGGTGAAACGGATCTCCGCTGCCCCGGGAATGGCGGCCGCCATCTCGTCCAGAGCCAGGCACGCCAGTTCGTCGGGCATCGCACCGTGAACATCGTCGACCACGATCGCAAGGACTCGCCATGCGGGTTGTTCGAGCGACAAACTATGCAGCAGGCCGATCAACGCTTCCTGCACGGGATGCCCTTCGTCAATGACGACGGCAAGACGCATGGCCTGCCCGGCTTCGAGCAATGCGCGCAGAAGAAGGAAAAGCGATAGCGCATCGTTCCTGTCGTCGGAAGCGCGCCACAGCAATCGTTCGGGAAGCGTTCCCGCCGCGACGAGACCGCCGATCAACCCACGACAGGTTTCGATGTCGGGAGTCGCGCGCGAAACACCGACGACTCGGCACTCACCGGCCCAGGCATGCGAAGACGACTCCAGGATCGCCCCGCCAACGAGAACGTCGCCACGTACGCCATGACCGGGCCTGGAGGGAGTCGCCTCCCAGCGCCGTAGAAGCCGGCCCGACGACGCCATCGTCGGGGACGCGCCGTCGCTCGCCTCCTGGGGACCAACCCAGCATCGCTGCCGCTGGAACGGGTACGTGGGCAACGATACCCGTCGACGACGGCATCCCGCGTGCAACGGCGTCCAGTCGAGAGAGATGCCCATGACCCAGAGATGGACCAAACGACCCAGGTCGTGTCGGGCCACGAGCTGGGCAACGAAGTTACGTCCCGCCTCGCCATCCACGAGGCGTTGGGCATAGATCGGCATCTGGCTCGCATGGCCGACCGTCGTTCCATCGTCGATTTGCGAAAGAAGCGCCGCCGGTGAAGCGATCTGCATGTCGGCCCAGTGACGCAGCCGGTCGACGGCCTCGCGGACCGTCGCGACCACCATGCCCAGGCGGACATCCATGGGAGTACGTCCGGCCTGGAGAGTGAACGCGATATCGCCCAGCGCCTCGTCTCCCGCATGATCCAGGTGGGCGGCGATCTTCCGGGCGAGCTGCGCCAGGGCAATGGGGTCGCGGGCCGAGAGCACGAGCGCCACGGAGCCTTCCACGGTAGAGACGGCCGCCGTGTCACGCCATTCTTCCAAGACTACGTGCGCGTTGGCTCCCCCTGCACCGAACGAACTGACGCCGGCCCGCCGTGGTGCCGTCGGTGCGCTGCGCCAGGGCTCGAGGTGGCGCTGCACACGGAAAGGCGTGTCAGCGAAGGCAATGTTGGGATTGGGTACCTCGGCATGCAACGAGGGCACCAGTTCCCCGTGGCGCATCTGTAGCAGTACCTTGGTGACCGCGGCGATACCTGCCGCCGACTCCAGGTGCCCGATATTCGATTTTACCGAACCGATGGCGCAACCTTGCGTCGACACGCCGCGCGCAGAGAACGCTTTCGCAAGCCCGGCGATCTCGATGGGATCTCCCAATGCGGTTCCCGTGCCATGCGCCTCAATGTAGGACACGGATTCGGCCGGAATGCCGGCACGCGCGAACGCGGCCTCGATCAGCTCCGCCTGCGCTACTGGATTCGGAACGGTATAGCCGCTGGTCCTGCCGCCATGGTTCAGGGCACTCGAACGCACGATACCGTAGACATGGTCGCCATCGCGGACGGCATCCTCGAGGGGTTTCATATACACGGCATCTACGCCCTCGCCAGGCACGTAACCGTCCCCCCCGGCGCCGAAACTCCGGCAACGTCCATCGGTGGCGGCGAAACGTCCCTGGCTGAGCGTGAGGTACTTGTGCGGATGTACGCTCGCGTTGACGCCACCCGCGATGGCCGCGTCGATGTTGCCGCGACGAATCTCCTCGGCAGCGAGATGGATGGCCGTAAGCGACGACGAGCACATCGTGTCGATTGCCATGCTCGGTCCGCGCAGATCGAACAGCCATGACACCCGATTGGCGATCGACGCATAGGAAGAACTGGGGACTCCCTGTCCGGCGGACAGCGCCTGCGCGCCGTATAGCTCGTAGTGACCCCACATCACGCCAACGAAGACGCCCGTCCGACTACCGGACAGCGCGGCACGCGGATATCCGGCGTCTTCCACGGCCTGCCAGGAAGTCTCCATGAAAAGCCGCTCCTGTGGATCGAGCAAGGCAGCTTCTTTCGGCGCGATGCCAAAAAACAGCGGATCGAACCGATCGATGTCGTCGAGGAATCCACCCCACTTGCTGTACGTCGCACCGGCTTTGCCCGGGGTAGGGTCGAAGTAACGCGCGTGATCCCAGCGATCCGCAGGGACCTCACCGATGCAATCGCGGCCTTCGCGAAGATTGGTCCAGAAGCCTTCCAGGTCCGCCGCCATGGGATAGCGACCGGCAAGTCCGACGATGGCGACGTCGCGCTCACGGGCGGGGATAGGTAGCCGATGCTCCTGGAAAAACGACCGTGCCTGGAAAGGCTGCGCCGCTGCCACGGCGACAGCAGGCGCTTCCCCGCCCTTCTCCGGTGTCGACGGCCATGCCTGCGGCTTGGCTTCCAGCAAGAACGCCGCCAGGCCGCGCAGCGTCCGATGCTCGTAGAAAAGAGTCTTGGACAGCGGGCCGAACGATTTCTCCAGCTCTGCCGCAAGTCTTACCGCTAGGATCGAATCCAGCCCGTAATCCTCGAACGGCGCGGCCGCATCGATGGCGGCGGCCGGCATGCTAAGCGTGGCCGCGAGCCGTTCGCGAAGAAAAGCTTCCGCAACCTCGAGCGACGAAGACCCGGGTACCGATGGAACAATCGCCACCTCGCCCCCGGCAGCAACGGCGGATGTCGGCTTCACCCCAGCGACGGCGCGGCGCAGACGTACCGTGTCACCACCCAGGATCGCCAGATGCGGCACGTCATCGGCCAGGGCGGCGTGGAACGCATCGAGTGCCTGCGCCGTAGCGAGCGGGCGCATACCGATCGTGCGCGCGAGGTGTTCAAGATGCTTCGCTTCCGGTTGCATCCCTCCCTCCGCCCAGAGCGGCCAACCTATGGATACAGTGCGTCCGTGGCGCTCCCCTGCCGCTACGCGACGCGCGCGCTGGACGGCGAAGCCGTCCATGTAACCGTTGGCCGACGCGTAGTCGGCTTGCCCGAGGTTGCCGAACGCGCCGGCCACGGAGGAGAACAATACGAAGGCGTCTAGCTGAATGTCGCGGGTCGCATCGTCGAGATGGCGGGTACCCGTCACCTTGGGGCGAAGCAGGTCCACGAACGCATCACGCGATTTCCCGATCAACGGTGCATCGCGATGCTCACCGGCAAGATGCAGAACGCCGTCGAGCCGGCCATGCGCGGTGAGGATGGCGGATACCGCCGCACGGACCGCCTCGCCATCGGCCAGGTCGAGCTGTCGGTAAGACACGCCTTCGCCCCACCCGGCCAACGCCTCATCGAACGACACGGGCCTGGCTGCCCTGCCGGTCACCACCACGCGTGCGCCGGCTGATAACAGTTCGCGTACGATGATGCGGCCGATGCCTCCCAGGCCGCCCGTCACGAGGTAGACGCCATCCCTGCGAATGGTGACGCGCCGTTCCGTCGTGACGGTATGCTCGATCCACGTCCGTCGTTCGCCGCCACCGGAGGCATCCAGACGCACGAAGGCTCCGGAAACGGCAAACGACGGCAGGCGATCGACAGCAGCCCTATCCACCCTCGCGTCGACGAGCGCGGGCGACAGCTCCGGATGTTCGATAGCCGCGGTCGCCAGGAGTGCGCCCAGTGCCGACATGCAGGCATCGTCGACGCCGCCCAGGCAGGCCATCCGCAAGGCTGTCGAACCACCGTCGTCAGCCAGGGACTGGATCTCGCGCAGCACATCGGCGAGGAAGGCCTCTTCCGTGCCTACCATCGGCGCATCCAGCCAGGTCGTGGAAGCAGTTGCCCACGTAGACGACATCTGTGCACGTTGCGTGGAGGTCGCGCCGACGATGCACCAGTGCGTCGGATCAGTCGAAACGACCTCATGGCCGGATACCGGTTCCCAGCCAGCGACGAAGGCCACCCGGCCAGCCGCAGGTGCATCCGCGGGCATGCGGCGCACGCCCAGGCTTTCCATGCGAACGCAGGTGCGCCCCTGCCGATCGACGATATCGATATCGAAACGGCGCGATCCATCCTTGTCGTCGTCGTCGGCTGCGCAGCGTACCCACGCGAACATTTCGGCCGAACAGGGTGCCGCCACGACGACGCGCTTCACTGCGAAGGGAAGCCACGCATCCGCCGTGTCGTCCAGCAACGCGATGCACGCCTGCAAAGCGCCGTCCACCAGATCGGGAGGTATCGCCTGGGCGGGAACGGTCGTCGTGGACTGAAGTCTCGCGAGTAATTCACCGCGCCCCTTGGCGATACCGCGCACCGTCTTATGCTCGGGACCATAGATAAGCCCGAGCGCGTCAAAGCGGGCATAGAATTCTGTCGTATCGAATCGTCCGGCATCCGCTCCCGCCTCGATGGCCGCGAGATCGGTGAAATCGAGCGATCCCGCGGCGAGACGGCCCCGCATGTGGGCGTGGGATCGCACGACTCCAGCGTCGACACTCGCCATATCGATACTGACGTCGCCGCGCTCGTCCAGGCGAAGCTCGACATCCACGTCCACGTCGCTGTCGACGAAGAGCGGTTCCGGCCATGCGATGTCGTGAAGCGTCACCAGCGACGCGTTTTTCAAGGCCTGTGCCGGCATAGCCCGTTCGAGAGCCGCATGCGCCATGCCGAGCCAGGCCGCGGCAGGCATCAGTGGGCGCGATATACCATCGCGCTGCAGGCGATGTCCCCTAAGGAAGGGTTCGTCGCCACGGAACGAGGAACGGAACGCCTGGCGCCCCAGGTCCGATACGTTCTCGTGCAGTAACGGATGCAATCGCGACACGCCCGATGCCGGCGTCTCCGCCGTCGGTAACGACAGCCAGTAGCGCTCCCGGGCGAACGGATAAGTCGGCAAACCCACCTTCGGCAACACACGGCCGCCATGCAGCGCCGTCCACGGAATCTCCACCCCGCGTACCCACGCCTGCGCCACGCGCTCCAGGCGTCCCGTCGTCGCCCACCGCGACACCGCTTCACGCAGCTCCGCGTCTTCCGCAAACCAGGCCACCGACTCACGGTGCTCCTGGGCCTGGCCCACGTACAGGCCCTCGCGATCCTCGCCCGCCAGGTAACCGCGCAACGCCGACACCAACTCCTCCGCGTTCGACGCCACCACCGCCAGGCGCTCGTTCATCGCCTCGCGACCCACTTGCAACGTATACGCCACCGACGCCAGCGCACCCGCGTCGCCCGACAGGTACCCCAGCAGATCCTCCGCCCGACCACGCAGCGCCGCCTCGGTGCGGCCCGACAGCACCACCACCACCGGCCCCTCCGGCAACTGCACCGCCGAGGCCTCGTAATCCTCCACCACCATGTGCGCGTTCGATCCCCCCGCACCGAACGACGACAGGCCCGCCACTCGCGGCCCTCGGCGGCCGTCCACCACCGGAGACTCCCACGCCCGTAGCGTCTGGTTCACCGTGAACGGGCCCGCGTCGAAATCAATGTGCGGGTTCAGCCGCGACGAATGCAGCGACGGCACCACCTGACGGTGGCGCATCTGCAACAGCACCTTCGTCAGTCCCGCGATGCCTGCCGCCGCCTCGCAATGGCCGATGTTCGACTTCGCCGAACCCAGCAGGCAGAACCCACGCTCCGACGTGTGTGCACCGAACGCCCGCGACAACGCCGCGATCTCGATCGGATCGCCCAGCTTCGTGCCCGTGCCATGCGCTTCCACATAGCTCACCCGCCGCGCATCCACGCCTGCCTCGGCCAGCGCCCGGTCGATCGCCGCCGCCTGCGCCTGCGGGTTGGGCACCGTGTAACCGTTCGTCCGACCGCCGTGGTTCAGCGCGCTGCCACGGATCACACCGTGGATCACGTCACCGTCCCGCTCCGCGTCCGACAGCCGCTTGAGCACTACCGCGCCCACGCCCTCGCCCGGAATATAGCCGTCGCCGCCTTCGCCAAAACTCTGGCAGTGCCCCTCGCTGGAGATGAACTGCCCCGATGACAGCGCCAGGTACTTATTCGGGTGGATCGTCACATTCACGCCACCGGCGATCGCCGTATGCGTGCGTCCCGATCGAAGGTCCTGGCACGCCAGGTGGATCGCCGTCAGCGACGAGGAGCACATCGTGTCCACCGTCATGCTCGGACCATGCAGGTCCAGCGCGAACGACACCCGATTCGCCGTGCTGGCGAAACTGCCCGCCACACCCATTCGCCGTCCGCGCACGCTCGATTCGGCCGCGAACAGCTGGTATTCGCTGTACATCATGCCCACGTACACGCCTACGTCGCCGCCGGCACCCAGCGCCGCGCGCGTGTAGCCTGCGTCTTCCATCGCCATCCAGGCGTGCTGCAGAAACAGGCGCTCCTGCGGATCGATACGCTCGGCTTCCTTCGGCGACATGCGGAAGAAAAGCGGATCGAACTCGTCCACCCCCGCGATGAAACCGCCCCACCGGCTAAAGTGCCGTCCATCGGCGGTCCGATCCTCACTGTAGTAGTCCCGCCAGTCCCAGCGATCCGCCGGCACTTCCACCACGCAATCCACGCCGTCGCGCAGGTTGTTCCAGAACGTCGCCAGATCGGGCGACTGCGGATACCGCCCGCTCAGCCCCACGATCGCGATCGGCTCGGCCTGCATGGTTGCCGTCGAGACCGCGACCGCCCTCGATAGCCGGGAAGACCGCCGTCTGGGAGCGGGCGACGACGGCATGGCGGCTTTCGAGACAATCGCTCTGTCGTCGCTCTTGAACATCGCCGCGACAACATCGGGATGCGCCTGCGCTAGATGCGTGGCCAGCGCGACCAGGTCGCGATATTCGAACAAAAGCGTCTTGGACTGTGGGCCGAACGACGCTTCGATGCGCCGGGTAAGCTTCATCGCCACAATGGAATCGACACCGTAGTCGTCCAGCGATGCGCGCGTATCGATCCTGTCCGCGCGAAGCTTGAGTACAGCAGCGAACTCGCGCCGAAGGAAGTCGCGCAACCTGGTAAGCATATCTTCGTCAGCGGCGGCGTCCCGCAGATCCTCGGAAGACGGCGATGCACCATGCGGCACGCCAAGTACCGCGCGGGACAAGCCACCGACCAAGGCAGCGTCGAGCGCGTCAATCATCGCCCCTGGGAGCATGCCCTGACGCCAGTCGAAAGAGAACGTTGTTCCATGACGATGTCCCTTCGACATGTCAGCATGCCGCCGTGAAGCGAACGCAGCCATGTCATCCACGCTGTCCGTCGTCCGGATCGTCGCGAAGAAATCCAGCTTGTGGTCTTTCGTGCCCGCATCGATAACGGACAGATCCTCGAAACCTCCGTGGCTACGATCGCTTACGACATGCAGCACACCCCGCAACGGATAAGCCTCGTCGGCGATGAACACCGGCATATGTTCGCCAACACCTTCGATCCGCAGGTAGGCAAGGCGTTCGCCATTCGCCTCCAGCGCCTCGACTACTCGCCGATTTTCCGCAGGCTGCAAGCCGGCCAGCACCACCCGAGTGTGCCGCGTGCGCCGGAGGATGGCCTGCACGATGGATTCACCCGGCTCGTCCAGCCCATGGACGATGAGATAGGTGGCATGTTCCCGCCAGGGACACGGGGATGCTTGCGGGGATGTCGGTCGGAGTATCCTGGCAACCTCGTCCTCCGCCACAAGCGGTCGCGACGAAAGGCCCCGTAGCGAGACCAGGTAACAACCATCGTCATCGAGCAAGTCGACGTTGATATGACGTATGTCGCCGTCCGTGGATCGACCGGGCCTGACCCACGCCCATGCCTCCTTCGGTACCGCCGCGAAAACCCGGACCTGTTCCACGGCAAAAGGCAGGTGGGGTTCACCCTGGTCGACGGTCAGCGCGATCGTGGCTTGCAACGCGCCATCCAGTACTCCGGGAGGCATCGACATCCCGTCGCTTTGTCCGGAGTCGTCCTGTCGGATGAGTCGGGCCAACGCTCCCTTCGCCCCCTTCCGCAAGGAGACGACGGTGCGATGGCTCGATCCGTAGTGCAGTCCCATGGTGACGAAGCGATCGTACATGGCGACAGGGTCGATGGCCGCCTGCATCTCGCCACGCAGTTCATCGATGGAGATGGCCGCGGGCCGCTCCCCACCGAACCAGGCAGCCGAGGCCTGGCAGTGGACCTGTACATCGTCGCCTTCCCCGCTCAACATATCGATGTCGAGGTTCCCATCGTCACCAGGCGATACCGTGACCAGCAGTGACCCGGCGCCATCCACGATCAGCGGCGCGATCCAAGCGGCATGGCGGATCTCGATGAAACCACCTTGTTCTTCGCGGGGCGTCGCTCGTTCGATGGCGGCGTGAATGGCTTCGAGATAGGCCGCGGCGGGCAGCACCGGAAGCGGTCGATCAGCGAACAGCACGCGATGGTCGGCAAGAAAGGGCTCATTGCCCCGCCACGCCGACCGGAACGCCTGCCTGGACAAGTCCGATACGTTCTCATGCAACAGGGGATGAAGCGGGCGACCGCCTTGGCGCCTTTCGGAAAACTGCCGGATGAGTTCGGCAGCGTCCGTCTTGGACAGACGACGCCCCTTCCACTCGGAGACCACGAACTCGACGAAACTGACCATGCCCCTTCCTTCCCCTTCGATTCCGTTGCGATGGGATCGCTCGATGCGTCCCATCGATCGTCACAGCGTGTTGAGCAACGCGACGGCCTGCCCTGTATCCAACTCGTCCTTCTCGATCCGCTCGAGCACGTCCTCGATCCATGCCGTACCCGTCGGATTCGCGTCGCGAGATCCGGACGACGCCGATCCGGCGGAGCCGACCCAATAGCGTTCGCGAGCGAACGGATACAGAGGCAGGTCTGCGTACGCAGGACGCCCAGCCGTGTACAGCGTGATCCATGGAACATCCGCTCCCGCCTCCCAGGTAGCGGCGAGACGTTCGATATCGCCTGCCGCGATCCAGGATGCGATCGTCGCCTCGTCCGCGCGGGTCGTCGTCCGCGACCCTTCGATCGGATTGCCCAGCCAGCGCCGTGCCGCCTGCTCCAATGCCGCGAGGTCGTCGACGACGAATGCCACCCGGGAATCCATCGCATCCCTCCGGCACTGCGAGGTGAAGGCGACGGCGGGCAAGCCGGGGGCCTGCCGGCGACCCAGCCACGCCACCAGATTCTCGACGCGTCGGACGAGCCCGTCCAAATCCCGGGCGGAAAGCACCACCGCCTGCGTGGCCGGGACGTCCTGCGGCGCGACCTGGGGCTCCCGGGCGCGATATTCCTCGATCACGACATGGGCGTTCGTGCCGCTGTATCCGAAGGAATTGACGCAGGCCAGACGTGCCCGGCCGGCTTTCGCCGGCCAGGCCACGGGCGAACGGGCAATGAAGAACGGCGACGACGCGAAATCGAAATGCCTGTTTTCCCGCTCGACATGAAGCGTCGGCGGAATCGTCGCGTGACGCAGGGATAGCAGGACCTTCTGTACGCTCGCGACACCCGCCGCCGACGAGGTGTGGCCGATGTTGCTCTTCACCGAGCCGAGTGCACAGTAACCACGACGATCGGTACGCTCGCGAAACACTGTGGCGAGGGCTTCAAGTTCGATCGGGTCACCGAGCGGCGTACCCGTGCCGTGGGTCTCCACGTAGTCGATGTCGGCCGGATCGATTGCGAACCGGCGATGCACGTCCCTTTCCAGGTCGGCCTGGCTAAGGGCGCTCGGTGCCGTGATACCGTTGGTTCGACCATCCTGGTTGATGCCCGAACCCGCGATCACCCCAAGGATGCGATCGCCGTCGCGTTCCGCGTCGGCCAGCCGCTTGAGCACCAACGCTCCGACACCGTCGCCCATCACGATGCCGTCGGCACCGTCGTCGAAGGCACGGCAGCGCCCCGATGACGACAGCATGCCGGCCTGGCTGAGCGCCAGGTACGACTCCGGCGCGAGCCAGAGGCTGACGCCGCCGGACAGGGCCATGTCGACTTCGCCGCTGCGCAAGGCCTGGCACGCCAGGTGCAGCGCGACGAGCGACGACGAACACGCCGTGTCGACGGATATGGCAGGACCGTTAAGGTTCAGGTGATAGGCGATCCGCGCCGCGGCGATGGAATAGCTGTTCGCCGTCACGGGTGCCGCCCGGACCCCGCTGCGCGAGAGCAGCAAGGCATAGTCGTTCGTCGAAATACCCAGGTAGACGCCACAGCGTGAACGACTCAGCGCGCGCCCGGTGTAACCAGCATCCTCGAAGGCATGGTAGGCCTCTTGGAGGAACAGACGGTGTTGCGGGTCCATCTGCTCCGCCTCGTCGGGTGAAATCCGGAAGAACAGCGTGTCGAAGCAATCGACGTCGTCCATCGAACCCAGCCAGCGCGACATCATGCGGTCGCGAGCCTGCGGATCCGCATCGTAGAAATCGTCGATCCGCCAACGGTTCCGCGGTATCTCGCGGATGGCATCTCGGCCTTCGACTAGCTGCGTCCAGAATCCATCCAGGTCGTCCGCTCCCGCGTAACGCCCCGACATGCCGACGATGGCGATGCGGTCGGCGACTGGCGTGGTCGCCCGTTCGCGTCGCGGGCGTTGTCCGCGGAACGATCGCGCGCGCACCGACGGCGAAGAAAGCAAGGACACCGGCGGTGCCGGCGGCGATTCGGTTTCCGCGTCGACGGGAAGCAGCCCTTGCAGATGCGCAGATAGCTGGCGGATGGTGGGGTAGCTATAGATCGTCGTGGCTTCGCACTGCGTCCCGAAGTCCTCGTTGATCCGCCGGACCCACGTCACACCGCTGATCGAGTCAAGGCCGAGTTGGATGAACTCCATGTCGTCGTCGATCGGCCGGCCTTGCAGATGCAACTCGGTCGTAAGGCTTTCCCGAAGTCGATGCGCGATCGCTTCCAGTGAGCGCTTGGCGACCGTGCCGGCCGGAGCCTTGGCCATCACAGGTGCCACAGGCAATGGCGTGGTCTTGGCCAGTTGTTCGAATCGCGCCTGGATATGACGCGACGTGTCCTCGCGACCGACGAAGGTCTTGTCGTGCATGTCCAGCTCGCGGACGAAGGTGTCGTCGACCCGCTCGGCCAATCCCGCGTTCCACAGGCGCTTGAGCCCCACCAGCCGGTGCCGCGGATGCCGTGCGATTCGCGATGCCAGCGCCAACGCCGCCGGCACCACCTCCGATCGCGGCAACACCGCCTCGCCCACCCCTCGCTCGCCCAGCGCATGGCCGCTGTATTCACGTGCCGTCAGCAGGCTTTCCCGGCCCAGCGACTCACCCAGGCGCCTCGGCGCCATCAGCGTCGCCCCCGCTCCCGGCGTGAATCCGTAATCCATGTACGGGCTCACGTAACGCGATTCCTCCGCGTAGATCCCCAGGTCCGCGAACAGGCCCAGCGACCACCCCGCACCGATCCCGTGGCCCTGCATCGCCGCAATCACCGGCACCTCGCACGCCATCGGCAATCGGAAAATCGTGAAGTCCGTGAACCGAGCCTGCCCCGACTGGATCGCCAGCAAGCTCTCCCGCGTGCCGCCCGAGGCGAAGTACGTGTCGTAGCCGGTCACCACCACCGCCCGGTAACCCGCCGTCCCCGCGTGCGCGAACGCCTCTTCCACGCCACGCACCAACGCCTCGGAGAACATGTTCCGCGCGTCGCGATCGCAGAGCTCCACCAGCAGCACCCCGCCCGGCAGCGACGTCGCCTTCACCGCCGTCCCCGACAGGCGCACCCCGCCTTCCACCGGCAACGACTCGTCCGACGTCGGCCATGCCACCGCCGGCACCTGACGGCGCGCCCGCCAGGCCGCCAGCGACGACGCCGGCTGACCCGCCCATCCGCGGGCCAGCGACTGCGCACTCGCCAGCACGCCTTCCGATCCCGTCACCTGCGCTCCCCGCCAATCCCGGCCCGCACGGCTCTCGCCGTCCAGCAGGGCCCGCCGACCCGACGCCCCCAGGTGCAACGGCAGGCAGACGCCCGCCCATCCCGACAACGGCAGATCGTCCAATACGTCCGCCGCTCCGTACCAGCCTTCCGCCGCGTGCACCACTTCGTCGCAGCCCAGCATCGCCAGCCACGAACGCCCACGCGCGTCGCCACCCAGACCCGCCACCACCGGCACCGGCACCGTCGCCAGCCATGCGCACCACGACGCCACCGCCCCCGCGTCCATCCCCTCCTCGAACGGTGACGACTCGCTCCACAGCACCACCGACCCCGCGCCGCGCGCGATCGCCTCTTCCACCTGGCGGCGAACCGTCGACACCTCGCGCGCATCACAGCGCACCAGCGCCGGCGCGTCTGCCACCGATACACCCGGTGCGAACGACGGCGTCTCGTCCTGCCGCGACAGGTGCGCCTTCAACAGCCGCAGCGCCTCGACCGGCTTCTCGGCCAGCGATCCGGCCACCGCCAGCGCCTCCGACGCCACCGCCTCGGCCGCCACCACCTTGCCGCCCCAACCCGCCTGACGCCAGGCCTCGCCTCGACGCACCTGCACGTCCACCACGCCCGTACGGGCACGGACCGCCGGCGCCAGACCCCATGACGAGGCCTCCAGCCCGTAGCGACCGCTCGCGGACACCACGATCGCGTCGCACGACAACCCCAGCCACCATGCCGGTCCGATCGCGTCGCCCGGCAACGCCGCGATGGTCGGCCATCCTGAATCGCGCAGGCGAGCGGCGAGTGCGTCCCAGGCATCGCTTATGACCGAATCCGACGAATCACGCATGCCGACGATCACGCACGTCAACTCGCCAAGCGAGGAGATCGCGTGGAGCCCTGCAAGCAATGTATCCGGATGCGAAGACGACGCCACAAGACGGATCACTCCGTCGATGGGCTCATCGATGACCACTCCGTCGACGACAGGCAATACGCGCGACATCGTGGAACGTTCGCTCCTGCGATCTGCGGCCAGACCGTGGAAACCAATGGCGACCCGCCCTTGTTCGTCGATCACCTGCGCGTCGAAGCCGATCACGTCGTCATGCCCTGGCAACCGGCTCACACGAATTGTCGCACCGGAAGATACCGGTCCATGGATCCGCAACTCGTCCAGCGTCAACAGCGCATGCGATGCGTCGTATTCGCCCAGCAAACCACGTATCCACTCGGAGGACAGCACGATGCGATCATCGCCATGGCTAGACGGTTCGTGCTGCCCGACCGACAACGGGCGCACGCCCCCCTGTACCAGCAACGCTTCGTCGCCAACACGGACGATCTCGAACGCGACATCCCCTTCGACATCCTCCCAAAGCAGCACATCGAGGACGTCGTCGGCCCGCGGCACATCGAACCAGGCTACGTCGTACAAGCTCAACGGCGTCGTATCGTCCACGCCCAACGCTCGTACTGCCGCCGCCCGCGCCATCTCCAGGCAATCCCACGCCGTGATTGCCTCGACGAAACGCGAGCGGAACCGCTGGCCACGCAGGTCCGATACGTTCTCGTGCAGTAACGGATGCAATCGCGACACGCCCGATGCCGGCGTCTCCGCCGTCGGTAACGACAGCCAGTAGCGCTCCCGGGCGAACGGATAGGTCGGCAAACCCACCTTCGGCAACACACGGCCGCCATGCAGCGCCGTCCACGGAATCTCCACCCCGCGTACCCACGCCTGCGCCACGCGCTCCAGGCGTCCCGTCGTCGCCCACCGCGACACCGCTTCACGCAGCTCCGCGTCTTCCGCAAACCAGGCCACCGACTCACGGTGCTCCTGGGCCTGGCCCACGTACAGGCCCTCGCGATCCTCGCCCGCCAGGTAACCGCGCAACGCCGACACCAACTCCTCCGCGTTCGACGCCACCACCGCCAGGCGCTCGTTCATCGCCTCGCGACCCACTTGCAACGTATACGCCACCGACGCCAGCGCACCCGCGTCGCCCGACAGGTACCCCAGCAGATCCTCCGCCCGACCACGCAGCGCCGCCTCGGTGCGGCCCGACAGCACCACCACCACCGGCCCCTCCGGCAACTGCACCGCCGAGGCCTCGTAATCCTCCACCACCATGTGCGCGTTCGATCCCCCCGCACCGAACGACGACAGGCCCGCCACTCGCGGCCCTCGGCGGCCGTCCACCACCGGAGACTCCCACGCCCGTAGCGTCTGGTTCACCGTGAACGGGCCCGCGTCGAAATCAATGTGCGGGTTCAGCCGCGACGAATGCAGCGACGGCACCACCTGACGGTGGCGCATCTGCAACAGCACCTTCGTCAGTCCCGCGATGCCTGCCGCCGCCTCGCAATGGCCGATGTTCGACTTCGCCGAACCCAGCAGGCAGAACCCACGCTCCGACGTGTGTGCACCGAACGCCCGCGACAACGCCGCGATCTCGATCGGATCGCCCAGCTTCGTGCCCGTGCCATGCGCTTCCACATAGCTCACCCGCCGCGCATCCACGCCTGCCTCGGCCAGCGCCCGGCCAATCGCCGCCGCCTGCGCCTGCGGGTTGGGTATCGTGTAACCGTTCGTCCGACCGCCGTGGTTCAGCGCGCTGCCACGGATCACACCGTGGATCACGTCACCGTCCCGCTCCGCGTCTGACAGCCGCTTGAGCACCACCGCGCCCACGCCCTCGCCCGGAATATAGCCGTCGCCGCCTTCGCCAAAACTCTGGCAGTGCCCCTCGCTAGAGATGAACTGTCCAGCCGATAACATAAGGTACTTCTGAGGATGCACCGTCAGATTCACCCCGCCCGCGATCGCCATGCGTGTCCGCCCCGCACGCAAGTCCTGGCAGGCCACATGGATCGCCGTCAACGACGAGGAGCACATCGTGTCCACCGTCATGCTCGGACCATGCAGGTCAAGCACATAGGACACGCGGTTCGCGATACTGGCGACATTCCCTGCGAAGCCCATGCGCAGCGATTCGGGCGATGCGCGCAGGCCGAGCAACTGATACTCGCTGTACATGACGCCAACATAGACACCGACCTGTCCGGCGTCCTCCCCATCTCCACGCAGACTGGCACGCGTGTGACCGGCATCCTCCACGGCCATCCAGGCGTGTTGCAGGAACATCCGCTCCTGCGGATCGAGGAATCTCGCTTCACGCGGTGCGATGTGGAAGAACTGCGGATCGAATTCGTCGATCCCCTCGATGAACCCGCCCCACCGGCTGTAATGACGCCCTGCGGCGGTCCGGTCTTCACTGTAGTAGTCACGCCAGTCCCAGCGATCCGCTGGCACCTCCACCACGCAATCCACACCGTCACGCAGGTTGTTCCAGAACCCTGCGATATCGCGCGAACCCGGGTAGCGTCCGCTCATGCCGATGATCGCGATCGGTTCCGCCGTCGTCGCTCCCAAGGGACGGCCAACCGCTTGCATCTTCTTGGCCGGCGGCGGAGCCACGCGTCGCTCCGCCGGCACAGGCGTCGGCGCCCTCCGCTCCGTGGCGGCGAAGCGCTTCGCCAGTGCCTCGCCATGTGAACGGACCAGGTAGTCGCCCAGTTCGCCCAGGTTCCGATACTCGAAGAACAATGTCTTGGGCAGCGACCCGGTGGTTTTTTCCAGCGCGCCGGTAAGCGCCATCGCCAGAATCGAATCCATGCCGAATGCGTCGAACGCGGCATCTGCCGCGATACGCTGGATCGGCACCTTCATCACGCGCGCGAACTCGGCCTTAAGCCAGCTGTCCACCGCCCGGCGCAGATCATCATCGATCGTCGCTGAGACGTCGTGGGTACGGGGCAGGTTCGCGGGGTCTGCAAGGCCGGTTCCTTCGAGAGTGCGTTGTATCGCATCACGCCTCCCCGACATCACCACGGCATGCTCGATACCTTCCACAAGAATCGAGCGCAATGCGCGCCAGGCATCTTTCGTGGCCAGGGCGACCATGCCGGTCGTCTTCTGCCATTCGCGACGGGCATGGTCCTCCATACGCATGCCGCCGTCTTTCCATAGGGGCCATGCGATGGATATCGTCCGTCCATGACGTGCGCCGGTGGCAACCAGGGCATTGCGGTGAGCAGCGAAACCGTCCATGAAGCCATTGGCCGCCGCGTAGTCCGCTTGGCCTACATGCCCGAAGGCCGCGGCCGTCGACGAAAAACAGACGAAGAAATCCAACGGCAGGTGGGCCGTCGCTTCGTCAAGTGCCACCGTTCCACCGACCTTGGGTGCAAGCACGATATCCAGTTCGTCGAGCCGCTTCCCCATCAGGAATGCGTCGCGTGTCGTCCCTGCGGCGTGGAACACGCCATGCAAGGCGCCTTCACTGGCCACGAGCGATGCGATCGCCTCGGCCACTTGTCCGTTGTGGGCCAGATCCATGGTGAGATAGCCCACCCTTTCACCAAAACGCGACCGCAGGGCTGCCAGCCGTTCCGCTCGCATGCCGGACACGTCGCCTCGCCCACCCAGGACGACTCGCGCGTGCGTGCTCGCTAGGATGTCCTCCGCAAGCAAGCAGCCGATCCCGCCCAGGCCACCGGTGACGAGGTATACGCCGTGTTCGCGATACGGCGTCTCGCCTCCGGATTCGGGCACGAGTTGCCAGGCCGGCGATGTCTCCACGCCGTCCGCGCCCCATCGGGCCAGGCGGATGCCCGGCCGCCCGGCCATCTCGTCCGCCCAATCGGCGAAGGCCCTTTCCTCCAGCGAAGCCGGCGCCACCAGGACCTGCGCATGGAACCGGGGCTGCTCTCGCGACACGGAACGCAACATGGCGACGAGCCCATGCCACTGCGCAGGATTCTCCCGATCGTCCACCCTTACCTGGAACAGGCAGGGCTCGGGATCGCGCGCTTTCAGCAGCGACTGGATCGTCTCCATGCAGCTTCGGACCAAGGCGCCGAAATCGTTGGCCTCGGTACCGAGTTCAGACGCACCAGGCCATGGATGTCCCGTGGTGAAACGCTCCCTGCGTCGCCAAGACACCGCCATTGCAGCGCTATCAACGGGCTGCCACGTCGATTTCGCCAGAAGCAACGCGTGCTGCGCGACCGGTCCGACACGGCGCGTGCTGAAACCGCGCCACATGGCGACGACGATACCGTCGGCGTCGCAAAGATCGATATCGATGCGATCATCGCCTTCGGATGCGCGCCTGACCCAGGCGGCACTCGCAGTCGACGCCGAATCATCGCACCGAACCCAGGCATGATCGACGGAGAATGGCAGACGAGGCTCCGGCTGTGCGCCGCCGAGCAAGCCCAGACAGGCCTGCAGCGCCGCATCGGCCAGCGACGGATGCAAATGGTAGGCTTTTGCGTCGACCAGCATTCCGGCCGGCAGCGCGAGCTCGGCGAGTACCTCGCCCTGACCCTGTCGCAGGTCGACAAGCGCACGATGTGCCCTGCCGTATACCAGTCCGAGTCCTTCCAGACGCTCATAGAGTGAAGCGGCGGCCTCCGGTGCACCCATGCGCGCACGCAACGCACCCAGATCGATGGGCGCCGGTGCCGTCTCGTGGGACCATGCCAGGTGCCCGACGCCATGCGGCATACGGGATCCGTCGTCGCCACTGGCGATGTCGCAACGCACCTCTCCATGCTCGCCAACGGCTAACGTTGTGTGCACGGTCGAAGGTTCGCGCACGATGAGCGGTGCCAGCCAGGCGACGTTCTTCAACTGCACCGCGTGGCCTCGATCCGCCGGTGGCGTGGCCCGCTCCAGTGCGGCGCACATCATTTCCATGTAGGCGACGGCAGGCAATACGGGGGCGACGCGATCGCCAAGCTTCACGCGATGATCGGCAAGGAACGACTCGTCTCCGCGGAATGACGATGTGAACGCCGTCGTCGAAAAATCCGACATGTTGACGTGCAACATGGGATGCAGCTGTGAGGAAGATGACTCCGATGCGGCAACGCGAATGACGTCGACCCAATGTCGTTCACGGGCGAAAGCGTATCCCGGCAAGCCGGCGATGCGTGTACGTGAAGCGTGCAGGAAGCGCCAATCGACATCCACGCCCCGCGTCCACAGGGTCGCCAGTTGCGTGATATCGCCGTGAGTAGCGGCAGCGGCGATAAGTTCCTGCCCGGACGGCGTACGCCAAAGATCGAGCGTGTCGGCACTGCCAGCGATGTCGCCGTGCCAGATATCATCGCGCTTCGCACCGGCAAGCCACGCCTGAAGCGCGGCCACCAGTTCATCCCTGCTTCCGACGCGTATGGCCAGGCGATGACGAAGCGCCGCCCGACCGCATTGCCAAGTCCGGATGGCTGCCGAAAACGACGCTTCCCGGCCGTCGCGCTCAAGCCAGGCGATCACCTTTGCCACCTGGGCTCGCAGACAATCGGCACGGAAGGCGGACAACACAAACAACCACGGTCCTCGCACCTCTTCATGCCGATGTACCGCATGGTCCGACACAACCGCATGCGCGTTCGCGCCACCGGACCCGAAACTGCTGATGCCCGCCACCTTCGGCCCGTCAGGCCACGAACCGGACGCCGACTGGACGTGCAGGCCAGCGGATAACCGGATCCTTGGATTGAGCGTCCTGAAATGGGCAGTGGCGGGCACGCGACCATGGCGGAAGGCAAGCAATACCTTCAGTACACCCGCAAGCCCCGCGGCCGATTCCAGATGTCCGATCTGGCTCTTGATCGAACCGATGCCGCAATCCACATCTTCCGCGCGTTGCCCGACCATCGCGCACGCCTGACTTATCGCCTCCACTTCGATCGGATCGCCGAGCGAAGTTCCCGTGCCGTGGGCCTCCAGGTAGCGGAGCATGCCGGGCCCCACACCGGCATCACGCCATGCGGCGAGCAACAGATCGCGCTGCTTTCGCGGATTGGGCACTGTCAAACCGCTGGCAAGTCCTCCGTGATTGATCGCCGTGCCGCGAATGATGCCCTGCACCGGGTCGCCTTCGGCGATCGCTGCCGCCAATGGCTTGAGATAGAACGCAACGGCGCCTTCCGCTCGAACATAGCCATCGGCTTGGGCGTCGAAGACCTTGCACAAGCCGTCCGGCGATAACATGCCAGCCTTGTGGTAGGCCAGCGAAAGGTCGGGATGACAGATCACGTTTACGCCAGCGACCAGCGCACTGGAGCATTCACCGCGACGCAACGATTGCACTGCGGTATGCAGGGCGACCAATGACGACGAACAGGCCGTATCCAGCAAGAGGCTCGGACCGACGAAGTCGAAGAAGTAGGACACGCGATTGGCGATCACGGCCAATGAGCTGGCGACGCCCAGATGTGCCTGCACGTCCTCGCCGCACTCTTGCATGAGCCGGCTGTAGTCGCTGTTGCTGGCACCGACGAACACGCCCACATCCCGGCCAGCCAGGGAAGCCGGCACGATGCCGGCATCCTCGACGCTTTGCCACGCCAGCTCCAGGACGAGACGCTGCTGCGGATCCATTAGCCGCGCTTCGGCAGGCGAAATACGGAAGAACGCCGGATCGAACGATTCCAGGTCGGTGACGAATCCACCACGGTCGATACCGGGATATCCGTCGGCGGAAAGCCAACGCCCCCGCGACAGGGGATAAGGACCGATGGCATCGGCGCCCGAATCCAGCAAGCGCCACAGGTCGGCGGGGGATTCGATACCGCCCGGCAACCTGCAGGCGATACCCACGATCGCGATATCGCCATCGCGTCCTTCGAGCGACGACACGGGTGTTCCCGCCTCTGCGGACGCGCGCGATGAGGGCTGCGGAGCGGCCCGGGCGACGCTGGCGGCCGCACGTGCGACCGTGTTGTTTTCGAAGAAGAAGGCGCCGGGCAGAACAACGCCCAGGGCATCCTCCAGATCACGTTGCAGGGCAAGGAGCGCTGCGGAATCGACCCCCATCTCCATCAACGGCCTATCGTCGGCATAGGCCGATGCATCCGGTCCCAACCACGCGACGACCTGCTCCCCCAGCCAGCGGGCCACCGTTTCCGCCGGGGCGTCGCTCAAGGGGCCTGCTATGCCGGAGCGTCTGCCTCCCAGCCTTTCGAGGCGACTGGAAAGCTCGTATGCAACGAGGACACCATGGGTTTCGTTGATGGCGTCCTGCGGACGATAGCCGCGAACGGCGCGCACGACGTCGGCACCATGGGCGTGATGGAACGCGAGAACCGGATCCTGGCCGCTTCCGTTGCGCTGGATATAGGTGTCGAACGATTCACCGCGATGCGCGGCGTAGCGCTTGCACAATGTGACGCCGACCACGCCGGTCACCCCCTCCGTGACCGTTGCCACGCGAAGCAGGAATTCCAGGAGACGATCGCCCAGCCGCTTGTCCTGCCATCGCGGATCGACATTGATGGCAAGCAATTGCACCAGTGGGGTATCCGCACGATGCAGCGTATGTACATCGTGCGCCGTCAGCGCGTCCAGGGCCGCCGCATCGGCGATGCGCTGGCTGTAGACGCAGCCAGCGATGACCCCGTCCAACTCGATCACGAACTGCCCTGCAGCATATGTGTCGATACGTCGACGCAGCGTAACGTCGTCGCTTAGCGTGTGATCCCAGCACAGCGACTCCAACTCGAGCAGTCGCGGCACATCGGCAATGACGGCTCGACGGACGTGCGCAGCATGCGCGGTCCAGCGGTAGCATCCAACGAGGGGCGTGGCGCCCGGGCACGACACGCAGGTCGATGAATCGTAGAAGCCCTGCAAAGCCGCATCTTCGAGTGTGCGCGCGGCGGTCTGCGGCTTGTATCCCGTTGCCGCCTCCAGCATCCGGACGAGTTCGCCGAGGGGCGTGGCGCCCGCCGTATGGAACTGATAGCTCGCAGGTAACGGCTCCGCCGGGGAAGGCTCCAAACTCTCCTCGAGCGAATCGCGTGGATATATCGTCCCTGTGGCCGCGAGGCGAAGTGCGTGGGCGTCGCACCGCGCCGCGACCGGCCATGCCGACGCCACCGCGATCGCACGCAGAGCGTCGCGACAGGCCAGCATCGCACCGATACGGGGCGACAGGGCCGCAGCCGTGGCTTCGCCGGCGTTCCAGCCGACGAGCGAAAACACATGATGAATGGCTTCCTTAAGCGTCTCGGGCATCTCGCCCAGGAAGGCTTCGATATGCGAATCGCCGCTTTGCGCCAACGCGGCAAGCAGGGCCGCGGCCCAGGCGTGCGTCGATGGGTGGTCCGCATCCGTCAGGGCGGCAAGGTGCGAGGCGAGTCCAGGCGGCGCGGCAACGCCGCCGCGTACCAACGACACATCGAAGAGGGACGCCAGCGACGGTGTACCGTCGCTTGGCCAATCCCCAAGGCCAAGCCTCTCCAACAGCACTCCGGCATCGGACGGTGCCAGGCCCGCGATCAGCGCGTCCCGAAGCGGCGCCGCAAGGAATGCGACGATACAGCGACTTGGATCCAACATCCGTTATCCCCCAACCCGGGCACGCATCGTGCCCAACAGAGCCATCCCCGCCCGTGCCCGGCCCCCGCCGGCACACGTCAGAACGTCAGGCGTTCATAGCCCTCTTCCTCATCCCCTTCCCGCCACAGCACCGCGTCGAGCAGCGCCTGGACGTTCGTATCCTCGACCGGAGCCGGCCCTTCGTCGTCCAGTTCGAAGACGAGTTCGACCGTGTCATCCTCTTCTCCATTATCGCCCTCGACTTTCGAACCCTCGGGGGTCTCGGTCGAAACATCCCCAACGACCGGAAGCAGCGTCGCGACATGCATGGCGAGCCCCTCGAGCGAAGGGTGTTCGAAAATCGTTGACGGTGAAAGCGCAACGCCCAGGGCTCGGTTCAATCCGCGAAACAGATTGGCGACGCCGATCGAATCCAGGCCATATTCGCTCAGGTGGCCCTCGGGATCGATGTCTCCTGCAGGCACCAAGAGAATGTCGGCGACGACGGCCAGGATGCGCTCACGAACATCGCGCACACGGGCCTGCGACACATGGCCAGCGGCATGTGCGACAGGAACGGACCGCAACGCTCCATTGATCGTCGCACGCAGCATGCCGGCTTCGCCGAACATCACCAGCGAAGCAGCGCGGTCCTCCGCCACGCAACGGTGGAACGCCTGGAGTCCTTCGAACGACGGCAACGACTCCATGCCGGTGCGCGCCCTAATGGCGTCCTGGATCTGTGCGGACACCTTCATGCCGCCCTCGGCCCACAGCGGCCATCCGATCGAACGCCACCCCCTGGCGCCCTCAGCATGACGACGCCTGGCGTACGCGTCCATGAAGCCATTGGCCGCCGCGTAGTCGTACTGCCCAGGATTACCGAGCGTTCCGACCACGGAGGAAAACGCGACGAAGAAATCCAAGTCCAGGGATCGTGTGGCTTCGTCCAGCCACACCGTCGCCGCAACCTTCGGTGACAGCACGTTCGCGAGCGTCGATGTGTCCTTGGTGTCCAGCGAACCATCGACAGTGGTTCCCGCAACATGCAGCACGCCATCGAGTCTTCCGTGACGACGCACGATTGCGCCCATCTGCGTATCGATGGAGGTGCGGTCGCCCAGGTCGATAGTGGCCCACGATACCCTCCCGCCGACCTCGTCCGCGAGCGCGTTCCAGCGAACGCGCCTTTCCAGGCTAGGTTCCGAGCGTCCCGTAAGCACCACGTGCGCATGCTTGGTACGCGAGAGGATATCGCGCGCGAAGAGGAGCCCGAGTCCTCCCAGGCCTCCGGTGATCACGTATACGCCATGTTCGCGATACGCCGGCCTGGACTCGGCACGTCCCGAGTCGATGACAAACGCCCGCAACACCGTCCAATCGCCGCTGGCCGATACGCGGACAACGGTGGACGGCGCGTCCGTCGCCGCGCGATCCAGCCATGTCGCTATCGAGGATGCGGGCGTATCCGTCGGCACGATGACGATCTGGACGTCCAGCCCCGGTCGCTCGTATCCAACCGTGCGCGCCATGCCTTCCAGCCCTGCGGCCAGATCGGCCATCCCCCCCCTCGACCACGATCTGCACCAGGCCCGGCGTCTTGATCGCATGCACCGCGGCGAGACACGACGCTACCCATTCCGCATATGTTCCTGCGGCATCAGTCTGCAGTGCGACCGATGTTACATGCAGCGCCGCCAGCGCACCATGCCACGTATCTATCCGTCCGGCCGGAACCAGGGCATGACGACGCCCCGCATGAGCGCTCGCCCCACTGAAATCCAGTGGCGCCCACCGGGATTCGGCTATGACGGTCCCCGAACCGAGCGAGGATGAAGATGAAGCGGTCGACGACGATTCCTTCTTCGCTTCCCGTCGGAACCCGTCCACGCCGGGCAACCAGCAACGCTCGCGCGCGAACGGATAGCCCGGCAAAGGCAGGCGACGCGGAGGACGTCCGACCCAAGGCGCATGCCAGTCGACAGTGGCGCCCTCGACCCATGCCTTGGCCACATCGGCCGGAGTCGCGCCTGACGCAGGAATCGCGGCAGGCATGTCGTTCTTCACCACACCCTGCCAAACCGATGCGTCATCCCCGCCGGCCAACACGTTCCGCCATGCATCCATCAGCCCGGTACGGTCGGAGGCGACCACCGCGACACGGCTGGCCATGGCGTCGCGACCTACCTGGAGGGTGAACGCCAGGCGATCCAGGTCGATGTTCGGATCACGCGCTACGTGCTCAAGCATGCGAAGCACGTAGTCGGCGACACGTTGTCCGTCGCGGGCCGAGAGAGGGAACACCCGTTCGCGACAGGTCGCCGTGCCGCTAGCCGGCACCCGGTATTCCTCAAGCACGATATGCGCATTCGCCCCGCCGAAGCCGAACGAACTCACGCCAGCGATGCGTGGCACCTCCACGCCGTCCCGTCGGGGAGCCTTCCAGTCCGTGGTACGTCCGGCGATGTAGAACGGCGAACCCTTCAGATCGATATAAGGGTTCATCTCCTGAAAATGCACGTTCGCCGGAATGCGCCGTGCCCGCATGGCGAGCAACGCGCGAAGGATTCCCGCGATGCCCGCGGCGGTTTCGAGGTGGCCGATGTTGGTCTTGGCCGAACTCAGGCCACAGTGCGCCTCGCCCACGTCGATTCCGTGGCGACCGTAGAGTTCGCCGAAAGCCTTCTTCAGCGCCTGGATTTCTATCGGATCTCCGAGTCCGGTGCCCGTACCATGGCACTCGATGTAGCCCACCTGGGTCGGCGACACGTCGGCCTTGGTATAGGCGTCGACCAGCAGTTCGGCCTGCGCGTTGGAATTGGGCGCGGTGAGTGTCGTCACCCGACCGCCATGATTCTCCGAGGTAGCGCGGATCACGGCATAGATGTGGTCTCCTTCCGCTTCCGCGCGCGCGAGCGGCTTGATCAGGATCGCTCCCGAGCCTTCGCCCCGCACATAGCCGTCGGCCCGTTTGTCGAATGTCTTGCAGCGCCCGTCGTTGCTCAGCATGCCCGCCATGCCGAAGGATATATAGGCCCCCGGGCTCAGCATGACCTGTACACCACCGACGAGCGCCATGTCGCAACTGCCGGTATGGATGGATTCGATCGCCCGATGCAGGGCCACCAGGGAGCTGGAACACGCCGTATCGATAGGCGCGCTGGGGCCGCGGAGATTGAGCAGGAACGAGATCCGGTTGGCGAGCACGGAGTGCGAGTTGCCAGAAGCAGAGTAACCGTCCAGGTCGATATCATGACGGTTCATGACGTCGACGTAGTCGTTCGTCGCAACGCCGACGAAAAGGCCGGTACGGGTACCTGACAGGTCGGAGACCTTGTGTCCGGAATTCTCGATCGCCTTCCAGACGGTTTCAAGGAAGATCCGCTGCTGGGGGTCCATCATCTGCGCCTCGCGACGCGAGATGCCGAAGAACAGGGGGTCGAACTTGTCGACCTCGTTCATGAAGCCGCCCCACTTGGAGTTCGAACGGTTCGCTTCCTTGAACGGATCGCCGAAGTAATCCTCCCAGTTCCAGCGATCACGCGGAATCACGCTGATGAGATCGTCGCCGTTGTCGAGATGATTCCAGAAGGCGTCCAGATCGTCGGATCCCGGCATTACGCCGGCGATTCCTACGATAGCAATCGGCATATCGCGGAAGCGGTTTCCGCTGGAGCCCTGGGCGACACCTTCGGATGCACCCTGAACCGCCGTCTTGCGCCCGAAGATCGGCTCTGCGGAAACGCCGCTCGTTACAGGCACCGCGGAAACGGACATGACGGGTGCCCCGTCCGTCGCATGCACTGCCACGACTCGCGCCGCGCAATCCTGGCAGAGGTAGTCCGCGACATCGCCGATGGATGGATAATCGAAGAAGAGGACCGGCGTTACTTCCACCCCATACGCCTCGTTGATCGCGTTGGCGTATCCGGTCAGCCCGATGGAGTCGAAGCCCAAGTCGAGAAGGACGCTATCGGTCGCGATATCCTCGGCGTCCAGCTTGAGCATGTCCATCGCAATGCGGCGCAACGTGCTCCGGACAGTCGCAGCAAGCTCGTTCGCGCCGGTACCGCCATTGGCAGATTCGGTGGCGACCGGCAAGGGTCGCGCCTTGTCAGGCTTGCGGATACCCCACGCCCGTTCGATCTTCTCGCGGACGCCCTCCACCACTGCGGCCTGGACAAGGCCGCTCGCGAGCAGGTCTGCAAATGCCTGCATGGCCTGTGGCGCTGGCAACGGAGTGATTCCCAGAGTGTCCAGGAACATGCGTTCCGTGACTTCGTCCAGGCGCATGCCGCCATCGGCCCAGAGCGACCAGTTCACCGAAAGCGTACGTCCCTTCCGGCCATCTGCGACATGGGCAGCCTCGCGCATGACCGCGAAATCGTCCATGAAATGGTTGGCATAGGCGTAAGCCGTCTGGCCCGCATTGCCACCGAGCGCCGTCATGGACGAGCACAGCACGAAACAATCCAGCGGATCGTTACGCGTGGCTTCGTCCAGGAACATCGTACCGGCCACCTTCGGGGCAAGGACAGCGTCGAAGTCATCGCGAAGCGACTGCCTCAGGTATCCGTCGCGCAGGATCCCCGCCGCGTGGATCACACCATGCAGCTCGCCGAAACGCGTCCTGGCCTCGGCGACGCAACGGAACACGTCGTCCTCTCGGGACACGTCGCCACGAACATATGCGCCATCGCTTCCACGTTCGCGCCACGCAGTGAAATGCGATTCCAGTTCGGCCGGGCACGCCGAACGCCCCATGAGTACGACGCGCGCACCGTGCGTTTCGGCAAGCCACCGGCCGAAAATCAGACCCAGTCCGCCCGCGCCGCCCGTGATGAACCACGTACCCCCCGAACGGACGGGTACGGAAGACACCGAATGGCCCTCCAGGCGTGAGAGCCTGGCGATCTGCCTTACCCCTTGCGCATGGCGAATCCAGGCGGCGTCGCTCGCGGCGCTCTCCGCAAGCAGTGTCCGCGCGAGACCCGCCAAGTCGGTGCCGTCTGCATGCCATTCCACGACCGATCCGTCGATACGGGCGTTTTCAAGCTTGAGGGAACGCAGCATGCCGACAAGCGCCTGCTGCCTGGGGCAAGCCGTTGCCTCCCCCACGATGCCGTGAAGTATCCGGACAGGGCGATCAAGTCGCTTGCGCGCCAATGCCTGGTAAAGGCCGAAGACCACGTCGAGTACCGCGCTGTCCGCCGACCCGCTACCCAACGTGATCGCCACGGCGGGGACGCCGACCGCATCCAGCACCTTGTCGAGGTGGTCGGCGCGATCCAGCCTTGCGCGAAAGCCCCCATCATCCATCCGGACAAAATCGTCGCCTGCGTAGACCGGAACGACACGACCGGCATGGATCGCGACGAACGCGTCGACGCAAGCCGGGTCGACTCCCACCAAAAGCAGGGTTCCCTCGGCGCCCCCATCCGGCGGTGCGGCATCCTCCCACCCCGGTACATATACATGCGTGGTCACCCCATCGGCGACGGTCGCGGATTTATGCACGTCGCCGATCGGCACGCCCGTGGCTTCACGGATGCGAACCAGTACCTGGCCGTCCGGATCGATCAGCGTCACGTCCTTCCGGGAAACGGCGGACTTGCCGGAACGCTCGTCCACGACCTCCGTCACCCAGGTCCAGCAGGTATCGCCAGGCGCTCCGAATATCTCGACTTCGCCGATGGAGAACGGTACCAGCATGCGGGCGTCTCCCGCCGCGAGCTCGGCGGCGACGCCCGCCTGCAGTGCTCCGTCGATCAAGGAGGGGTGCAGGATCAGCTCAGACAAGTCAGCCCGACGTGCCTCAGGCAAACGGAGCAGGCCCAACGCTTCACCGTCGCCACGATAGACCTCCCGCAGCGAACGGAACGATGGCCCAAGGTCGAGTCCAAGATCGCGAAAACGAGGATAAACGTCGTCGCCCTCGGCGACCTTGCGGCACCGTTTCCTGATGGCCTCGAGATCGACATGGGATACATGCTCGCCTGGCGACGGCGCGTAACCGATGCGCCCCTGCGAATGCAGGATCTTTCGGCCGCCCTCGCCTTCGCTGTAGACCTCAAATGCCACGCCGTCCGGTCCCGGGAAAAGCTCCACCCGTGCCTCGTGGGCCACGTCGCGCACCGCGATGGGACTGACCCACAGGATGTTCCGCAAACGGCGGACCGGCATGCCGGCCGCCAGTTCACCGGCCTTACGCGCAAGTTCGAGATAGGCGACGCCAGGCAAGGTCGGTACGTCCATGACCTTGTGGTCATAGATGAAGAAATCGCGATCGTGGAACGATTTGCGGAACACTTGTCGCTCGAACGTCGACGCGTTGTCGTCGATCATCGGGTGAAGGGCTACGCTACCGCTTCCCATGCTACGGGCCGGTGCGTCGTCCGGTACCCAGTGACGCTTGTCGGCGAACGGATAGGTGGGCAACGACACGCGTCGTCCTGCCGGGGCGACGGCCAGATCCGCCCAGTCGGTCAGCAGACCGTCGGCCCACAAACGGGCGAGCTTGTTGGGATCCGCCCTGGACGCAAGCATGGCCGCGACCTCCTGCCTCTCACCGCGCGACATCAGGCGGAGCACGGGGTCGGCGGTCCTGCCATTGCCTATGGCTATACCGGAGTGCTTGCGTCCGGCGAGGTACGATTCAAGCCGTTCGATCAGCTCGCTGGTGGACGCTGCCGCCACGGCTACGCGATGCTCGAATGGCTTGCGCCCCTGCTGTAACGTGAACGCGATATCCGCCAGCGCCGTCGCGCCATGATCGCCGGACAGGAAATCCCGCAGGCGCCGCACGGCATCGTCACGCTGGGCTTCGGTGCGGGCTGAAAGCGGAAAAACCAGCGAAGACGGTGCCATCGCTTCCGCTGGCGACGGGAGCGGTACCTCGAATCGTTCGAGGACCACATGCGCGTTCGCTCCGCCTGCACCAAAAGAGCTGATGCCGGCACGCAAAGGCACACCGGGAGCGACAGGCTCCCAGGATTGGGTCACTTGCTGTATGCGAAACGGCGAACAACGAAAATCGATATGCTCGTTCGGCACCGACGAATGAAGCGATGGAACCAACTCACGGTGTCGCATCTGCAACAACACCTTGGTCACGCCAGCGACACCGGCAGCGGCCTCCAAGTGGCCGATGTTCGATTTCAAGGAGCCGACGGCACAGCTCGCTTCGGCCATGCCCGCGTCCCGGAACGCCGCGTTCAACGCCGACATCTCCAGCGGATCGCCCAGTTCGGTACCTGTACCGTGCGCCTCGATGTAGCCGATCGTGTCCGGGGCGATACCCGCGCGCTCCAGCGCCGAACGCACCAGCTGAGTCTGTGCCTTGGGATTGGGCACGACAAAACCGCTGGTACGACCGCCGTGGTTAACCGCCATGCCGCGAATGACGCCGTGGACCTGATCTCCGTCCGCCAGCGCCTGGGATAGTGGCTTGATAAACAACGCGCCTATGCCCTCGCCCGCGACATAGCCGTTCGCGCCCTGGCCAAAGCTGCGGCAAACACCATCAGGCGACAAGGCGCCTCCGGACCAGTTGATGTCCCACTTGGACTGGTGAAGGTCCAGATTCACGCCGCCGACGATGGCCGACGTGCATTCGCCATGACGGATGGCTTCGCAGGCAAGGTAGAGCGCCGTCAGGCTGGACGAGCACGCCGTGTCCACGGTCAGGCTCGGTCCTGAGAAATTCATTGCGTAGGAGACGCGATTGGCGATGCTCCAGAGGAACGAATTCGGAGCTGTCACCTGGCCGGCATGCCGTTCCTCGATGCCCAGCGCTTGATACATCGCCCAAACCGCGCCGACGAAGACGCCGACCCGGTTGCCCTGCACCGACCTCCCGATAGCCTCGGGGTAGTAGCCTGCATCCTCGAGCGCCTCCCAGGCCACCTCGACGAACAAGCGCTCCTGCGGGTCCAATCGTTCGGCGTCTTTCGGGGGAATATTGAAAAAAAGCGAATCAAAACGGTCTACATCCTCGATGAAGCCACCTCGATATCGCTTCGCCTCGCCATAGCGAAGGCGACGCTGATAGCGATCTTCGGGCAACGGCGTAACGCTATCCACGCCGGCCCGCAGGTTGGCCCATAGCTCAGAGACGTTCTTCGCTCCAGGATATCGGCCCGCCATGCCGACGATGGCGATATCGCTCATCGCTGGCCCTTTCTCCGCGGGATACGACGCATCGGAAGTGCTTTGCACGCCCACTCGATCGGCAATCGGCGGCGGTCCCATGGAGGAGTGGTCTTCGTTCCATGCGGAAAGCTCGACCTTGCGGAATCCATCCAGGGCGTATCTGGCGGAAGCGTCGCCAAACCCCTGCTTGCTGTCGACAACGCGAAGCACTGGAATGTTGGCAGGGGCGGCAAATACCGCACCTAGCGCGTGAAGGAACGCATCGGCGGTGTCGACCGACCAGCCCAGCGGAATCGCTATGCGTACCAGCGAACGAAGGCCATCGCCTCTCTGCATGCCCATGCTGTGCCGTCCCGCACGCACGCCTGCGTTCAGATACAGCCAGGCGCAAAAGGCAGAGGCCGGATCGTCCGCGCCGATGAACGGTGTGAAGCGTCCCGCGTCCACCACGACGCAATGGCCACCGGCCGGATCGGCGATAGGGATGCCATGATCCCGGCAAAGAGCGGCCAGGCGCTGGACGGTCGCCATGCGCGTATGCACGAGCACCGGAAGGTCCGCCCGCGCGTGCAAAGCGAGCGCCACGAGCTTCCTGTCAAACGCATTCAACAAAGTATCCTGCCGCTGGGCCTCGTCACGAACGCGTCGCCAGAGGGCCGCGTCACGCAAACAGACCAACCCGCCGCGATCGATACCGAAGTCCTTGGCCATACTGACGATGACGGCATCGCCACAGGCCATCCATTCGCGTACTTGCGCCCAGGTATCCGATACGTCTAGCGACTCGATATGGCGTTCGAGCCTGACATTTTCTATCACTCGCGTCGCATCGAGCACCAGAGGAATACGATGGGGGTCGATCAGCCGCCGTATCGCGCGAAGATGGTCCAGGGAAATGGACGCACCACCCGCCGCATTGTTCGCGAGTTCGACGAAAACCATGGCGACGCCTGCCGCGTCATCGGCGAGGCAGGCTGCGAGCCGTTCGAGGTCCAGGTCTGCCCTGCCGCCCTCTACGCCGTCGAGCCCTGCGAACCCGCGGACGGGAAGCTCCCGCGGCGTGAATCCGCAAGCGATCTGATGCGCGAGGTTCGTGGGAAAGACGATATTCTGCAAAACCTTGCCGCGCCGCGGGAACGCCTTGTAGAAGGCTCCCTCGGCGCTTCGTCCCGACTCGGTCGTCACGAAGGCATCGAATGGAAGAGCCTCGCGAAGCACCCCGTCAACATCCATCGGCTGCTGGAGCCGCGCATGCAGATCGCCGATTCGCTCAGCCTTCGCATCGGTACGGACCTGAGCCCAGGAGTCGGATCGCGTATCGAAGCGCACCGCGTCGTCCGGTAGGCACAGGGGATTGAATCCTGCCGCCTCCAGCGCGACCAATCGATCCGTGGCCGGCAGGCAACTCGCCGCGGCGACGACGTCCACGGCGGCGCTGCCATGATCAAGCGCAACGAAGGGCCCCAGTGGCGTGTGGTTTTCGGTATCGACGGTCTGCGATCGGGAAGGGTCGGCAATCATCATGATGATATCGATGACATTGTCCGCCCGGCCTGCGTCTGCGGGGCGACAAAGGTAGATCGTCCGGTTGAGCGGACGGAACTTGTTCTTGAACTGAAAATTGCCCTGGTCGTTGAATATCCCCTGCTTGTGCAGGTCGTCGAGGAGGGCATTCACCGCGACATCCGCGGTAGGCGACGTTTCGATGCGGCAACCGTAGGTCCCGCCAAGGCTCAGCACGTCGCATCCTTCGCTGGCGAGTTTCTCGACGATACCGACGATGGCGAACTCAAGGCCGCCTCGCGGCATGTCGTCGCCGTAGAATTCGAGATCCATGAGGTAGCCATTGTCCCGGGCGGACAGTGGCGATATCAGCACCACATTCTGCAATACGTCGTCGACGTAGGTCAGGAAAAGGCGGTGGCGAGGGTGGAGCGTGCCGGCAAGGATTTCTTCGCGTGCCGTGAGGACCAGCGGATTGACCTTCGTTTTCTTGCTACGCCATGCGTCGATCACTCGCGCGATATCGACGGCCACGGCAGGATCCGTACCGCAGACATACTCGTCCAGACGACATCGTCCCGCCTTCTGGAAGCCGCTTACCTGATACCGCAATCGGTGCATCGCTCCACCCTTGAGCCTGAACGACGCGATGTCCTGCAGCCGTTGCACCACGCCGAACGGCGTGGCGCTGAATGGCTTGCCAGCGATTTCCGGGATGGGCTCCGGCGAGAGGAAGTTGAGCACATAGCCCTTGTGCTCGCAGTGCGCAAGCAATTCCTTCGCCACGCGATCGAAAGCATCGCCCGGCCCGATGAAGGCATAGACCAGGACCACGCGGCCGTGCCGGCTGTAGCGGAAATATCCGCTGCGACTGGCGTCGATGAACACGTTCGGCGCGATATGGTCGATCCCTCGCGAGGCCGCGCCCTCGTTACGGTACTCATCGAACAGCTGCCCGGCCCAGGTCGACCAGGCGGGATCCTCATCGAGGTCGCATGCGCGCACCAACACCGGCCCGGCGAGGACCATGTCGTTTACGTGACGATCAGTCGTGCATGGAACCCCGGACGTGGCGTGAAAATCATTCACTACTCGCCCCTTCCGTTACATGCGGTGTTTCAGGTGGTAGACGACACCTGTCCTTCGGATGCCACCCACGAAGCCGCTTCCGCGTGCTCCGTCGCTAGGTAGCTGGCAAGCTCCTGGATGTTCGTGTGTTCGAACATCAGCGTCTTGGGCAGGCTGCCGAAGTCGCGCTCAAGTCGAATCAGTATCTTGAGCACGAGAAAGGAGTCGATACCGAAGTCGCGAAACGGCGTATCCGCGTCGAACGGATGATCGGCCGGATCCAAGGGAGGATCGGCCTCCTCAAATGCCTCGAGCACGACACGCTCGAGATAAGCCTCGGTAGAGGCCTGTAGCTGGTCGTTGTCCACCATCGTCCTGATCCCCTGTGTAGCGCTCGAACTCATGTACTAGTCGGCCAAACCATTGCGGCGGCCGTATGAAGAACGAAAAATCGCTTGAATCCTATGCCCCGGCGGATTATCACGCAGTGGAAAATAAGGTCAATATGCGCAACGACCACATATGTGAAGACCTGCCGGGAATGTCCATTTTAGGCACACCACCCCCAAAAGAGGGAGTAGGAATTAATCCGATTGCCAAATTCTGCGTTCCGAAAGAACATCGCGCGACCTATCGACGCAGGGAACGTGTGGAATGGATGTAGCAGTGCAGCAGCCGGTGCTACCGGACGACATCACGGCGGCTTTGCTCGATTCGCACACCTACGCGAATCTCGATCTTCTGTCGTCCACCTATGCATGGTTGCGACGCAACATGCCATTGGGAATCGCCAAGTCGCGAAACTTTGATCCCTTCTGGGTCGTCACGCGTCACGCCGACATCCTGGAGGTCAGCAAGAATAACAAGGTGTTCCACAACGGCGACCGGGCGACGATCCTCACGGATCGCTACACCGACCTCCTCGTACGGTACCTTCGCGACGGCAGCCCCCATCTGGCGCGTACGCTCGCGCACATGGACGACCCCGACCATCGCAAGTACCGGGCGTTGACGAGTAACTGGTTCACGGCCTCCAACCTCGCCCGTCGCGAAGAAGCCATTCGCGAGATTGCACGGGGCTTCATCGACCGGATGATCGCCAAGGGCAACGAATGCGACTTCGTGACGGAAGTCGCGGTGCATTACCCGTTGCACGTCATCATGCAGATTCTTGGCGTCCCCATCGAGGACGAACCCCTCATGCTTCGGCTCACCAAGCAGGTGTTCGGCAATCTCGACGAGGACCTCAATCGCTCCGGCGAAACGGTGGTTACCGCCGAGCAGGGGCTCAAGGGCCTACAGGAAGCCGTCGACGAGTTCTTCCGCTACTTCGATGTCATCACGCAGGACCGACGCAGAGAGCCCCGCGACGATCTCGCTACCGTGATCGCCCAGGGGATCGTCGACGACGCCCCTATCGGCTCCTTCGAAGCCATGTCCTACTATTCGCTGGTCTCCACCGCGGGTCACGACACCGTAAGCGCTTCGATGGCGGGGGCGTTGCTCGGCCTGGCTACGCACCCCACGCAGTTCGCTAAGCTTCGTGAAGATGCCGAACTCATTTCGCGACTCGTGGAAGAGGCCATTCGCTGGACCAGTCCGGTACGGCACTTCATGCGCACTGCCACCGAGGATTACACGCTCTCCGGTCAGGACATCCGCAAGGGTGACTGGCTCATGCTGTGCTATCTCTCAGGCAACCAGGATGAAGCGGTCTTCGAAGATCCCATGGCCTTCCGGCTGGACAGGCCGACGAACAAACATGTCGCCTTCGGCTTTGGTGGGCACATGTGCCTCGGACAACATCTCGCGCGCATGGAAATGCGAGTGTTCTTTGAAGAATTCCTGACTCGCATCAGCCACGTTGAACTCGCGGGCAAACCTCAGCACTCCAAGGCCGTCTTCGTTGGTGGCCTGAAATCGCTGCCTTTGCGCTTCACGCGAATCTGACCTTGGAATTTCATTCCCAGGGAAAAAGGCCTTCGTCGATATAACGGGTGATGGCGGCCCGGTTCGCCGGGTCTTCGAAGACATCGAGATTACCCTGGATGGCCCGCTCACGGTGTGCCTTCCAATCCGGACCAAGCCCTGTCGCATAGGTCTTGTAACGTGCGACCGCCGTTTTCGACAGCCGTGCGAGCTGGCGAAGATGCCGTCGCAACAGCATATCTCCCTGCTCGTCGATCGCGTCGGCCAAGCCCCAGGCAAGGGCCGTCGACGCATCGATCGGCTGGGTCGACAAGGTCAGGTAATGCGCACGCTGGAATCCCGTTCGCCTGACCAGGAAGGGCATGACGCATGCCGGGTAGAGGCCGAAGAGCATTTCGGACAGACTGAAGCGAGCCGTGGTGTCGGCGAGAACGATATCGCTCGCGCCAAGAAAGCCCATGCCTCCCGCGTTGACCTTGCCGCGAACGTAAGACAGCGTGACGTAAGGACCGGTGGCCATGCGCTGCCACAGGTCGAACATCGGTCCGGGTCCGGCGAAGTTTGCGTAGAACGGGTCCACCCCACGGGATAGCTCCGCGAAGTCCGCCCCGAAACAGAACGTCTCGGCGGAACCCGAAAGAACCACGACGGATGCCTCCGCTTCGCAAGCGTCCAGCGCCGCATGGCAATCCGCCACGAGCCTTGCATTGATCGCATTATTGGCCTCGGGCCGATCGAAGGCGATGTGGCATACGCCACCGTCCATGCGAACGGCAACTGCCGCGCGCTCCCCTGTCACGGTGGATATCTCGGTCATGCATGCGTCTCCCAGCAAAGCGCGGTATTGATACCGCCGAATCCCATGCTCAGGCTCAACGCCTTCCTGGCATGCGTCGTGATGGCACCACCGCGAACCCAGGGCAGGTCTGGCGCGATGGGGTTGTCGAGATTGAGGGTTGGATGCAGTTTTCCCGCCCTCAATTGCAGTAGCGTGGCGGCCACCTCGACCGCGCCGGCCGCCGTGAGACCATGACCCGTAAGCGATTTGGTGGCATTGATCGCAGCCCTGTCGACGCCGATGGAACGCAACGCCGCCACTTCGGTCTCGTCCCCGATCACTGAACCGGTGCCATGCGGATTCACATACTCGATGTCGCCGCCCTTCCAGCCGGCTCTTTCCAGGGCGTCGGCCATGGCGCGAGTCTCGCCTTCACGTGACGGATCGGGCTGCCTGTTCGCGTCCATCGCGAGCCCCCAACCTGCCAGCTTCGCATAAGAGGCAACACGCCGACGCCTGGCGGAAGTCGCCGACTCAAGGACGATGGCCGCCGAACACTCGCCGAAGATAAAGCCGTCATGAGCGGCGTCAAAAGGCCTGCAGGCCTGCTCCGGATGGCTCGCGAAACGCGTGGACCCCATCGCGCCCAATGCGCGCAGTCCCCGGCACTCCCAATGCGACAGGTCCATCAGCGCCCCTACCGCGATGCAAGCGTCCAGTTGGCCTGACTCGATCAGGTGCCACGCCTGGATGATCGCCAACTGACCGCTGGCCGACGCGCCGCCGACGGTGAGGCCCGCGCCACGTATGCCAAACCGAGCGGTGCACGCGCCGCTGAGGTCGGTATCCATGAATCCCAGGCCGTATGTGGGCCGAAGATAGTTGGCACGATCGCGGAACGCCTCATGCACCAGGACCTGTTCACGCTGCTGGACGTTGTTTCCTCCGATAACCAATCCGACACGCGTCGGCTCGATTTCATGAAGCGCCGCCTCGTCCCAGGCTTCCGCCACCACCATGAGCGCGACTCTCGCCGACAAAGACAAGGTGCGCTCATCGGCGGAAGGTATCGTGGGTAACGCCAGTTCCGCACCGATGAAACGCGTATCGCCATGTTGCCGCCCTTCACGGCGCATGATGTCGAAGAATGAGCGTCCGTCGAGCAATCCATCGAGAAACGCCTGTTTTCCGCTGCCCTGCGCCGACACGACGCCAAGCCCGGTCACCCAAGGTCCACCTGTGTCCATCCCTGCCCCTGTAGGTACGCTGCGCCTCACCCCCCCCCGGATGGGCGTACACGGGAAGCATGCACTGTGGAGGAGCGGCGGACAAGTCGCCGTCGTCAATTCCGATGCGGCAGTGGCAGGGACACGCGGGCGATGGCCCCCCGCGCATCCTCGCGGTTCGTGAGACTCACCCTTCCGCCATGTTGCGCGACGATACTGCGACAAAGCACCAGGCCAATACCGGCACCTTCCGGGCGAGTGGTGTAGAACGGCACAAAGAGGTTTTCGGGATTGGCGATGCCGGTGCCGTTGTCCACGATCTCGAATTCGCACTGACCGTCGTGGACGAAGACCCTGAGGACCACAGGGAGGCCATTTTTCGGATCGACCGCCTGTTGCGATTGCACCGCGTTGCGAAGGAGATTGATCAGGACCTGCTCAAGGTGCACCACATCGCCCAGCAGATCGGTACTCGGCATCTCGCCCTCCACGAGGACGCCATCCGCCGCGAACATGCCGGCGATCTTCTCAACCAGTCGCGATACGGGAAACAGCGCCTTGCGCGGCTCGGGAAGACGAGCGATGCGCGCATATACCGAAATGAAGGATTTCAATCCCATTGCCCTTTCCCCGATCAGGGAGAGGCCGTCACGCAGCACGTCGATCTCTCCCAGGTCAGTGGTACGAGCGAGGATCCCGTCCAGGGTCTGGCAAAGAGAGGTGATCGGCGCCAGTGAGTTGTTGACCTCATGGCTTATGACCCGAATGAGCCGTTGCCATACCCGTATTTCCTCTACCGCCAGCACCTGCTGCACATCCGCGACGAACACGATACGTGCAGGCCTGCCCTGCTGCCTGTAGCTTTGTTCTACGATACGCCAGCGCCCTTGCGCGCCAGGAAAACGGTGATCGAGCACCCGAGTTCCCGCATCTAGCCCCATCCCGGGAAACGGTGTATCGCCGTAGGATATCGTCGACGGCCCATCCGAAGGGATGCCCAGGAGCTTCATCGCCACGGGGTTGGCCAGTCGCAGACGTCCCGACGCTTCGAACACCAGGATAGCCACGTCGATCTGGTCGACCACACGATGCAGGACGCCGAGCAGTTCCTGGCTTGCGGTACGTTGCGAATCAAGGTCGCCGATCAACGCGTTGATCTGCCGGTAAAGATCACCCAGCGGACCATCTTCCCTGGCATGCACGGCACGGACGCCGTAATCCTGGGCGCGTGCGGAATCGACCAGGCTGCTCAAGGTCCTCAGGTGACGCTCCATCGCTCGGACCAGGGTCCAGCCGATACCGAGGGACCAGATCACGGAGAAGACGGCGATCCCTATCGCCATGTCTTGCGAAAGCGGCTGAAAGGCGCCGACCACGAGCGCCGCACACGCAGGTGCGAGCGCAAGCAGCATGCCTCCGAGGAGCGAGCCCGGGCGTGCCCAGGCACGCCGCCTGGGTGGCACCGATGAGAGGCCGCCTTCGATCACGACGGTTCCTGGCGACCGAGACGCCGGTAAAGCGCCGATCGACTGATGCCCAACGCCCTGGCGGCCAAGTTGGCATTTCCCTCGTGCTGGGCCAGCGTGCGACGAATGAACCAGTCCTCGACCTGCTCGAGGGAAAGGCCATCCAGTTCGCCCTGCGCGGCGCGGGACTTCGACCCGCTTAACTGCAATTCGCCCTCGCCGATGGCTTCACCCTGCGCGAGCAGCACCGAGCGCTCCACCACGTGCTGCAACTCACGAATGTTTCCGGGCCATTCGTAGTCGAGCAAGGCGCCCTCCGCACCGCCGGAAAACCCGCGGGCCGCGGACGCGTAACGTGACCGGGCCTTTTCAAGAAAAGCCCTCGCCAGCAGGAGGATGTCCTCGCGGCGTTCACGCAACGCGGGCATGCGCAGTGTGACACCATTGAGTCGATACAGCAGATCTTGTCGGAAGCTTCGTTCGGCGATCAGCGTATCAAGATCGGCGTTGGTCGCGGAAATGAATCGCACGTTGGCTTGCCGCGCGTACGAGCTACCCAGCTTTTCATACGCCCGTTCCTCCAGGAGACGAAGTATTTTCGCCTGTTGGGTCAACGGAAGGTTGGCGATTTCGTCGAGGAACAGCGTCCCCCCTTCGGCCAGTTCGATGCGACCGGTACGGTCGCTCCTCGCGTCGGTATAGGCGCCCTTCGTATGCCCGAACATTTCGCTTTCGAAGGTGGTTTCCGAGATGGCGCCCATGTTGACGGACACCAACGGCCCCTCGGCGCGAGCCGAGTGCTCGTGGATGAAGCCCGCGAGGAGACTCTTACCCGTGCCGTTTTCACCGGTGATGAGCACGGGAATATCGCTATGGGCCACTCGGCGGGCCATATCCAGAAGCCGCCCCATCGCCTCCGAGCGCCAAACCATTCGCCCCTGGTCCTGCCCCTCGCGCAGGGCGGCATTCTCAGCCTCTAGCCGGCGGGCGCGCCTGTCAGACGCACCGAGCTTCATCTGTGTCCGGATGACGCTGAGCAGGCGGGCGTTGTCCCAGGGTTTCTCGACGAAGTCGACGGCACCTTCCCGCATGGCTTCGACCGCGATACCCACGGTGCTCCAGCCGGTCATGGCTATCACGGGCAACGCCGGAGCGATGGCGCGGAGCTCCCCGATGAGGGTGAGCCCCTCCTTGCCTGATGTCGTATCGTCCTTGTAATTCAGGTCGATGAGTGCAACGTCGAACGACTGGCGCCTCACGGCGTCGAGGGCTTCTTCCGGTGAACCGCATCCATGGCTGGCGAAGCCTTCGCTCGTCAGCAAGAGCCGCAGCGCACGGACGATGCTCACGTCGTCGTCTACGATCAGGATGGTCATCGGTGTCTTTCCACGGCAGTTGCTCGCCCGCCAATATATCAGTGCGCGGCGTTCAGCAACCCGACGGAGTACGCAAGCGGCCGAGCTCGACCTCGTCCCGGCCCAGTCGGCTCAGCACGGCCTTGACGCGGCGAGGCTCAGGCAGAATGTACCGGAGGAAGGTCGCCAACGTCCCCGATGGCTCCATGTCCAGATAGAGCGAGCGCCCGCCGACACCTTCTACCGTCTCCGCCAGCCTGATGGGCTGACGCACCACGCGCCAGAAATGCGCCGTATCCACCCTAGGCAATGGAGCCGCGCGCTCACAACACAGGATCGGAATCCTGGGGACGGAAAGCTCCATCGTCGAACAATATGCAAGGAACACGTCCGCGGCTGGATCGATCCAGCGCGAGTGGAACGCATGGCGAACCGGTAGGTGTTGGAATCCGACACGCCCGGCTACCAAGCAGGCTTCGATCTCGCGCAAGCCTTCGTCCGGCGCGGCCATCACGAAATGGGTATCGAAGTTGAGCGCCGCCACCTCGCCCATCTCTGCCAGTCGCGGGATCCACTCGTCGGCGCGTGCCAGCACGGCGACCATTCCTCCGGGAGGGCAACAGGCTTCGATCGCGGCGGCCTGCTGAATCGTCGCTTCAAGTCCAGTCTCGACCGACATCGCACCGGCCACGACCGCTGCGGCAAACGCGCCCAGGCTCGTCCCGAGGACTCGCGACGGCAGGATACCCTCAGCCATGACGGCCCTCGCGACGGCATACTCAACCATGAAGATGGCAGGATGCGTCGTCGACAGGTCGTCCCATGGTGCCGCAGCGCGCGCCGGTGGGTCGTACATGGCGGAAATCACGGACTGGCCTGTGAGGTCGATCATCATCGTATCGAGTTCACGCAGCGTTTCCCGGAAAACGCGATTCGCTCCGTACAACGCATAGGCCATCATGCCGTGCTGGCTGCCTTGCCCCGCGAAGACGAACGTAATGTCGTTCTCGTCGTCGTTCACCCGAATCACAGCTTCATCGCGATCGATTTGGTTTCGGTATAGGCCTCGACGCCCGCGCGGCCGAACTCACACCCCCAGCCCGAGCCACCCCAGCCGCCAAAGGGCATATGCGGATCGATGACGTGGTATTGGTTGATCCACACCGTTCCGGCCTTCAAGGTCCGGGCCACGCTCTGGGCCTTTCTGCCATCACGCGACCAGACGGCCGCAGCCAGGCCGTAGGGTGAACCGTTGGCGCGGGCGAGCACGTCCTTCACGTCGGTGAAGCGCGAAACGCAAAGCACCGGACCGAAAATTTCCTCCCGCATCGCGACCATATCCTCCCGCACGTCGGTGAGCACGGTCGGAGCCACGTGGTATCCCGGACGATCGAGCGCCATGCCACCGCAAGCGACCTGAGCGCCATCGTCGATCGCACTGCGCACATAGCCTAGGACACGTCGGCGCTGGTTCTCCGATACCAGGGGCCCCAACTCGGTTCGCTCGTGCAAAGGCATGCCCAAGACCAGCCGAGACGCGGCCGCGACGATCCCTTCGACCACCTGGTCGTATACGCCATCCTCGATGTAAAGGCGTGATCCCGCATAGCAGACTTGGCCCGCATTGAAGAATATGGCGTGTGCCGCTCCGGCGATCGCTCTCGGAAGATCCGCGTCGGCAAAGACGATGTTCGGCGACTTGCCCCCCAGTTCCAGGGTCACCCGCTTCAAGGAATCGACGCATCGATGCGCGACCTGGCGACCGACGACACCTGAACCCGTGAACGAGACCTTGTCGACGCCCGGGTGCGCGACCAGCGCATCCCCCGTCACATTGCCGCGCCCAGGCAGGATTTGCAGCACGCCGCCGGGAATACCCGCTTCGAGCGCCAGTTCGCCCAATCGAAGCGCTGTCAGCGGCGTGAGTTCCGATGGCTTGAGGATCACCACGCATCCTGCGGCAAGAGCGGCGGACACCTTCATTACCGCCTGCAGCAGGGGAAAATTCCAGGGCACAATGGCCGCGACGACCCCGAGTGGCTGCCGAAGCGTCTGCGCCGCCACCTGGCCGCCGTGCTGGGCCAGTTCGAACGACTCCCCGTGAAGCTTGGTGGCCCAACCGGCGTTGTATCGCAGCGTGTCGATGGTGAACGGCACATCCACCATCCGAGTCGTCACGATGGGCTTGCCAACATCGAGGCTTTCCAGCGTCGCCAGTTCCAGAGCATGCCGCTCCATAAGGTCGGCCAGACGAAACAGAGCTGCCGCGCGATGCGTCGGAGACATGCCGGACCAGCGCAGGAAGGCCCGCCGCGCCGTAGTCACCGCCTCGTCCACCTCCGCCTGTCCCGCTAGGGCGACGGTGGCGATGATTCGGCCGTCGCCTGGATATTCCACCTGAATTTCGCCGCCTGACGTGTCCTGACGCCAGCGGGAGCCGATCAACGCACCGCCCACCCTGGAAAGAAACGCCTGCACCGACTCGGGAAGAATCGTGTCCTTGTCGGACACGTCTGCGAGGGTTGCGTTCATCGTGACGACCTCCGTTTAGATGGCATGGGCTTTCCAGCGTCCTCGCAGGAACAGGGTCCCGCTGCATGCCGCCAGCACGATGAAGCCGATCGTCACCCCGACATAAAGCCCGAGCGTGCCCATCTTTGCTGGGACGGCCAGCACCCACGCCAGCGGCACCTGCAACAACCAGAAGCAGGCGAAGTTGGTCCAGGCCGGTGTACCCGTGTCACCCGCGCCGTTGAACGCACCCTGCAAGCAGGTGCCGGCGGCGTAGAAAGGAAACGCACAGGCCACGATACGCATGGCGCGGGCCCCCTCGGCGACCACCTGGGGATCGGGCGACATGGCCGTCGCGACCACATGCGCGGCCGCGAAAAGAATCGCGCCCATCGCGCCGAAGACCGTCAGGTTGACGATTGCCGTAAAACGGACCGCGCTAGCCGCGCGATCGGGTTTGCCTGCGCCGAGGTTCTGTCCCACCAGGACCGCCGCGGCCCGAGCCACGCCCAGAGCGGGCATCAGGACGAACTGAGAGGCGCGCAGGGCGATCGTGCAGCCGGCAAGGGCCACGTTGCCCGAACGCGCCGCGATGGCATACAGGCCGATCGCACTGGTCGATGCCACCAGCATCTGCAGGGCCCCCGTCCAGGCGATCCTCAGGATCCGCGACATCATCGCGGGAACGGGCAGCAGGTGCTTCCAGCCGAGGCAGATGCCATGGCGAGCGCGGGCAAGATGCTGCAACTGGTACGCCACACCGATGCCACGGCTGGCGACGGTGGCTATCGCAGCCCCTGCCACACCGAAACCTTGCCAACCGCCAATGCCGAAGATCATCAGGGGCGCAAGTCCGATATTGAGGAGATTGGCCATCCACAAGGCACGCATCGGGACGCGGGCCTCGCCGGTTGCCCGCAAGGCCGCGCCACAAATGAACATCAGGATGACCGACAGGTTCCCCGCGAAAAGAATCCGTGCGAACGGCGCGCCATAAGCCGCCGTGGCGGCGTCGGCACCGATGCCCATCAGCACGTGTTCGGCCAGCAGGCAGGCCGGCAATCCGATCGCCACGGAGAGCAGGATCGCCAGCGATATGGCCTGTCCTGCGGGTACGGCGGCCGCATCGACGCGGCCCGACGCACCGACCTGGCGCGCCGCAATCGCCGAGGTGGCAATCGACAGCCCCAGCGCAAAGGCGTAGACGAAACTCATGGCCGCTTCGCCCAGGCCCACCGCCGCGATGGCAGCGACGCCAAGGCGCGCCACCCAGAAGACATCCACGACGGCGAATACGGACTCGGCGACCATTTCCATGGCCATCGGCCACGCCAGCCGACGTACCGCGACTCGAACGGGGCCCTGCGTCCCATCGACGCGACCGTCGCCACCACCCCACAAGCCGCGGAACACGATGCCCAAGCGGCCCCACCCAGACGATCCGGTCATCGGCACGGTATCTCCCCTTTTCGAGCGGCCTACCTGCCCCTCGTTCCCCGTGCCGGATGCTGCCTTATTACACCTTGATCGTCCATATCCCTCTGTCGGGAGATGCCCGGCAGCTTGACGGCCACTACGGGGCTGGGCCACTTTGCGCCTCTGGACCACGCCATGTGACGGGCCGCCATGCGACGCGATATCGCCATCGTCGTTTTCCCGGGATTCCAGTTGCTTGACGCCGCCGGCCCGGTCGCCGTCTTCGAGATGGCGGAACGGTTCCGTCCCGACAGCTATGCCATCGACGTGCTGGCTCCGGGCGGCGGTATCGTGCGCAGTTCGTCGGGCGTCTGTCTTGCCGCCGCCCCGATCGATGCGAAGCGGTTCGATACGATCATCGTGTCCGGCGGCAACCTCGCCCAGGTCGAGGCAGACCAGGCCGACATCGTGCCATGGTTGGGCGGCGACACATGGCGGCGCGTGGCCGGCGTATGCTCCGGCGCGTTCCTCCTCGCCAAGGCGGGCCTGCTCGACGGACGGCGGGCCACCACCCACTGGGCCGCAGCGGAACGCTTTCGCTCGCTCTATCCCAAGGTGCGCCTGGACGCAGACAGGATGTTCATCCGGGATGGCGATATCTGGACGTCGGCAGGTATCTCGGCGGGTATCGACCTTGCGCTGGCTCTTGTCGAGGACGACCTCGGTCCCGGCATCGCGCGACGGACGGCTCAGCAACTGGTGGTTCATCAGCGACGGCACGGCGAGCAATCGCAGTACTCGGTCATCGTGGAACAGGGTGGCCGCACTGGACGTTTCGGCGAACTGGTCGACTGGATGCGCCAACGCCTGGACGAGCCCATGACGATAGAGCGCCTCGCCGAGCGCGTCTCGATGAGTCCCCGCAACTTCGCTCGCGCGTTCGTGACAGAGATAGGCACGACGCCCGCAAAAGTCGTCGAAGGCCTGAGGCTCGAAGCTGCTCGCGTCGCGGTGGAAACCAGCCATCTACAGTTGGACCACATCGCGGCCTCCACGGGGTTCGGCGATGCGACGCGCATGCGTCGGGCCTTTGTGCGCGCCTTCGGCGTACCGCCCCAGTCCATGAGGCGAAGCGCGAGCGCCTGACTGGGCGCTGGCCGTTTTCGTCCGGAAATTGTCCTTGCCGCCGCCGGCTCGGATGCCATAAAAATCGATCACGCTCCTCAGGAGAACAAGCGCATGCGCTCGATCATGTCCGTTACGGTATGCCTGCTTTGCATGGCCGTGACATCGGCAGCGATGACCGCGCCGGCACCGGTGCCGCCCGCTACGCGTCTCGACCACATCCTGCTGTGGGGCCGAAGCATCGACGACATCACCTCAGTCATGGCGGTCAAGTTGGGTTTTCAGGTTCGCCCTGGACATGACCCTGCCGGCGTTGCGAATCGCTATATCCGGTTCGCGGACAGCAGCTTCATCGAGTTGCTGGGCATCACCCGTGCCGACCCTACCTTCGATCCGGGCATGAAGGCGGACCAGGACGCGCTCAAGGGTGGCCCCGGTTCGCGCAGCTTCGGATTCCGGGCATCCTCGCTCGATACCCTCCACACCTCGCTGACGGCCCTTGGCTATGCCGTCACGCCGTTCTTCGCAGGCCCTGACAGCCACAAGCCGGGCTGGCGACTGTTCGCCTTCGACAAGGCACCGTTGTCCAGCAATACGTTCTTCATCGACTACACCACCGGCTATGCGCCCGACCAGTTCGACCCGAGCAACGGGGATGATTACCGGGTGACGCGGAAGCACCCCAACGGGGCCGAGTCGTTGACGTCGATCTGGCTGCTTTCGGCCGACGCCGATGCCGATCGACGGCAACTGGACAGGATGGGCTTCGGCCAGGCCGTGCCGGTGACATTGCCGATCGTCGGGGCGAAGGGATTTTGCGTACCCGTTGGTCCAACCGCCCTGCTGGCCCTTCAACCCGACGGAAACGGACTCGCCGGGCAGACCCTGGCCAAGGGCGGTCCACGCATCCTCGCCGTCAGCTTCGCTGTGGCCGACCTGGGCCGGGCGCAGCGCTGGGCCGAGCGCGGCTACGAACGCAGGCTGACGACGTATGCCGGCCTATCAGGACAATCCGTGCTTGCGCCCACGCAGGACGACCTCGGCCTGTTCATCGAATTCCATGCCAGCGGTGGCAACAAGGGTCCCTGCCCAGGAAACGGATGATTCATGGCATCGGTCGTTTCGCATAACGGCGACGCAGCCCGCGATTCAGTGGATCGCCGTAGAAACGGGCGACCACCCAGGCCAGCGCGGCCGACAGCAGGATGAACACGGCGAGCATCGGCAGCTTCCATTCCGGCGTCATCTCGGCCTTCGGCCAGAGGTTTCTCTGGATGCCGAGGACCACGATATGGAACAGGTAGAGTTCGTAGCTATGCGCGCCCAGCCATGCCAACGGCCGGCCCAGGCGCCCGGCCACGTTTCCCGTCCGCAAGCCCGAGACCGCCACGAGGAACACCGCCGCCGCGATGCCCAGCTGGGTCGCGCCAAAGGCTTCGTTGCCGCCGATCCCGCGCATATAGACCCAGCCCATGGCGACGAGGGAGAGTGTCGCCAGGACACGGCGTGACGTCGGCGAAAGGACGATATCGCGTGCCGCCACCGCCGCCGCGCAACCATAGATCAGCATGTCCACGCAGGCGAGGTTGCCGTACATGAAGAGCAGCTCGTCGTCGCTGTGGATGCCACGATAGACCGGCCCGGCGACGATGCCCACGACGGCCAGGACGAACAGCGCCCATCGCGTGCGGGCGAGGATCAGCACCAGCGGATAAAGCAGGTAGAACACCTCTTCCACCGATAGCGACCAGTAGATGTTCATCGCGTAATTGAAGTAACCCACCGCCTCCATGAGGATGTTGTGCCAGAACGTCAGCACCGACAGGTTGGCGATGAGGAAAAAGCCGTCGCCCTGGGCGGGCTCGTTGGCGAAGCTCTCCCACCCCGCCAGGCCCAGCGCGGTGATGATCGCCAACGCCAGCACCACTGACGGATACAGGCGGAAGAAGCGAAGCTTGTAGAAGTGGACGATCTGGATATCGGCCAGCGAACCGTATCGACGCAGGATGTTCGAGGTGATCAGGAAGCCCGAGATCACGAAGAACACCGATACCCCGTAGTTTCCATTCAGGAAGATGGTCCGCAACGTGGGAACCGATATCCACTGCTGCAACGGACTGAACTGCAGCCGGTAGGTCAGCGAATAATGCAGCAACATCACCAGCAGGATGCAGATACCCCGCAGCATGTCGATGGCAAGGTTGCGCCCGTCCTGGCCCGTTTGCACGGCGTCGTTCATCGTCGATGGCCTCGATCCCTGGGCCGGGGACTCTAGATAGCCGCCGGGCATGCTGTCAACGCGACGTCGGCCGGCACCCTCGTCAAGGAACCGACGGAAGCCGGTTTTCCGACAACAAAGGGCGAAGGGAGTTATGGCGGTATCCTCGGGTCGAAACAAGCCAAGTAGCCGTTTCCTGGCGCCATCGCATGTCAAGGCGCTCCCTTCTCTGCGTTCACTGGAATCCATCATGCCGACAACACGCTATCGCTCGGTACTGCCCATCAGCTACATGGTGCCGACGCTCTACCCCACCGCACCCGGTGCTGTGAAACCGCTGGGCGGCGCCCCACTCATCCAGTTTGGCGACCCTGATTTGCAAGCCCGTGCACAGCGACTGGTCAATGTCCTGTACTGGACAGCGATGACCTACGCAAATCATGACGGCATGCAGGACAACGAAACGCTGAAAGTGTTCATGGCGCCGGAGTTCTATTTCCGCAAGGCATCCAACGAAGACGCACTACGCGATCGCTTCATTTCCGGCGCCGATTTCGGTTCTTACACGGAACATTCCCGCTACATGCTAGCCGAGGCGCTCTATGACGCCATCGCTAGATCCCCATTGTTCAAGGATTGGACGATCGTCGCCGGAAGCATCTGCTCCGCCCTCCCTCGCGCTACCGATGCACGCCTTAATCTGCTGAACACCGCCATCGTGTTGCGCGGGCGTCGCGCAGTGCACGATAGCAGCATCCCCTATGCATTGCTTGAAAAGCACTACATATCCACCGGCGAGAATGTTGATTCAAGATCGCATGCCGACAGGGATCCCACGACAACCTACAGCTTCCGCCTCAATCCGGACAAGGGCATGGACAACATCATCTCCTGGGACGAGATGTGTTTCGGTCTGGAGGTCTGCCTGGATCACGGCATGCAAGTGGTGAGGAATAACGTCACCACACTCAGGCAGGTCATGGGACCGACGGTCGCCGAACTTGACTTGCAACTGGTGACATCCTGCGGCATGTCGATCGTAGGCCAGGCAGTGGCCGTGAAGAACGGTGCCCTGGTCATGCTGACCGACGGCATGTCCTACGCCGACGACAATCTCCCTGAGCCTACCTTCCAGGTGGGACGCTACGATGCGGCGACTCATCAGGTGAACATGATCGGACGTGATCAGTTCGTCTTCACGGAATTGCCCAAGACATCCGATTACCAGGTATTGCAATACGCGCGGGGCCGGTATGCCGATCTATCCCGACGCCAGGGCGTATGGGTAAGCAACGATCGCCTGCCGTTGATCATCAACTGACGCCATTGAGGCGGCGAAAGCGCCCCTGAACAAGGGGCGCGCTACATCGATACCACCTCCCTTAAGGCATGGCATATCGATGCCGCCAGCTCTTCCTGCTCGCGGATACCGAACTGCACAGAGCGGTCGAAGTTTTGCGCCCAGGTAATCCGCCGCAACGAGTAGTCGACCAGGCGTATGGACGTGCGTATGCGCTCCGCATCGACTCTCATGCTGCCTTCGATGAGCCGGCGCGGGGTCCCGGGGGCCGCGTCGCCAGACGCCGCTTCCTCGCGTACGAACACGTCACCGAAGGAGGAAAACAGCTGGTTGATCAGTTCCTCGTACAGGCCGCTCGCGAACGCCTGACCCTCCGTACGCTCGGTCAGGTACCTGATGGGCTGGACGAGCAGACGATCGTCCTGCTTCACGGGCGGCTCCGGCCGCACGATGCGACGGAAGACCGGTGTCAACCGCCCCACGGGAATGCTGATCTCCACGTCGCCCGATACCGCACGCTCCGTGTAGTAGGCGGCCAGACGGTGGCGCAGTCGCCCCACCTGCACCCTGATCGCAGGATCTTCGGAGATAAAATCTTCCGGTCGCCGATCAAACACTTCGATGCCGATCGTGTATTCACTGACATTCCCCCTTCCCCCTTCCAACGCCTGATCCATGAGGTAGCGGAAAAGGCGGCGCATGCGATGCGCCTTCAGCAAGGCGTCGCTTGCCAGCAACGACGCATAGGCGGCACGTATTTCCGCATCGCAAACCGCTTCGATAACTTCGTTGTCCTTCTTCACCACGTCCCCCCGCCGGGCCTGGAATACCGCTCCGTCCTCGATGGCACGCCCCGGCCCGGAAGCTTGCCCTACCGGCGCACGGGTCTGATGGAAGGATGTCCGTCACCCGACCCGGATGCCGGCGTCAAGGAACTGGCTTCAGCCGATTTGCCGACGGCGAAGGACGGACCGGATCCCGTGCGTCTCCGACGATAACCCCGGAGTCGGTGCAGACAGGGATTGTTACCGCAACACGGCATCCGCGGTTACGGTAACGATACTTGTATCCGGCATCTACGCACCTAGGATCACTCCATCGAAACGGGCGAACGACACGCATCGCCCTTGATTCCATGGGGGACACATGGCTGGCCAACTTCCGGACGACATCGTCCAGGCAATCGCGATATCCAATGCGAAATCGATCGGCGAGCAACCCGCCATCCTGGCGAACCTCGCGCTCGCCCAGCAGATCTTCAACCAGAACATGCAGCAGCAGATCAGCCTGAGCCAGCAGCAGGCCATGAACCAGGTGCAGATGGCGGCCACCGCCAAATGCGTCGCGATGATCGAAAACGCAGGCTGCAAGAACCAGTCCTCCATCGACCAGATGGGCAAGGACATCGAAAAGATCGTCAAGGACATGGAGCGGCTCATCAAGGGCGAAGACCAGTAACGTCCGTCGCGCATTGCGCCGCCCGTCCCGTGGATTCATGCGCATTCATCGCAAGTGAATGCGCTGGATACCTCCGTCAGGAGGCTCTCATCAGGCAAGTCAGATCCATCAACCATCACCTTCCACAAGGAGAATCACTATGGCAACTCTTCCCGAAGACGTCGTGAGCGCGGTGGCGATCGGCAACCTCAAGTCCATCTCCGAACAGCCGGCCATGCTGTCCAACCTGGCCTATTCGAACACGGTGGCCAGCACCAACCTGTCGCAGCAGAACGCCGTGGCCAACCAGCAGGCTATGAACGAGCTTGGCATCTCGATCGTCGCCAAGGCCTCCAACACCATCAGCAACCTCGGCCCCCTGGAAGCCCGCTCTGCGGTCGATATTCTGACCAATAACGAGTTGGCCCAGACCATCGCCGACCTGAAGGCAACGCTGCAGGCGTTCCCCAAGTAAGTCGATAGGACGGCCGTCAATCAGGAGGGCGGAACATGCTAGATCAACAGATAGTCAGCGCGGTGGCCACCGGCAACCTCAAGGCGATCTCGGAACAGCCGGCCTTGCTGTCCAACCTGGCCTACGCGAACGTCGTGGCCACCAACAACCTGGGCCAGCAAAAGGCCGTATCGAACCAGCAGGCCGGAAACCAGGTCAACGCACCGATCGTGGCGAAAGCCGTCAATACGGTGTCCGACCTGGGTCCGATGGACAGTCGTTCCGCGGTGGATGTCCTCACCAACGACGAACTCGCCCAGACGATCGCCGATCTCAAGTCGGCGGTGGAGGCTTTCGCGGGCTCCCGTGGCGGCGGAAACTTCCTGCAGTTGCGCGATCTCAAGTTGAGGATCAACGAGCATGGACAACTGGTCATCGGTGTACCCGACGACAAGGTGCTCGATATCTTCATCCCCGGGAAATTCACCAAGGAGGAAGTGGACGTCGCCGTCGACACCGGCCGTGGCATCCTCGTCAAAGTGAAGCGCTCGAAGTAATCGCCTTGCGGCAATGACGCCGGGATGGCCGTCAGGCCATCCCGGCACTGCAGAGGATCAGACACATGGAAACGATAGACGTAGGCGTATCCATCACCGAAACCGACGGAACAGGTGGCCCCAAGGATGCGGTTTCCGTGGCCGGGGCCACCGTCGCCCAGCTTCCGGCGGCGCTGAGCGACCTCGCCTATGCCAACCAGGTCGGCAGCACCGGCATGGCGGCGCGCTCGCAAATCGCCAACCAGGATGCGATGTACCGGCTCCGGCAGATGATCCTTGCCGACGCGGTAGCGACGGTGCAGACCACATCGCCGTCGACGGCCCGGTCCAGCCTGACCGTGCTTACCTCCAACGAGCTGGCCCGCGAGATCGCCGACCTGAAGGCTTCCGTACAGGCGTTCGCCTCGCCATGAGCACCGATACGCCCCTCGACGACTACAACCGCATGCTGATCGAACAGATCACGACGCGTGCGCAACAGGGCTTCATGGCGAACCTCACCGCGCCGCAGTATGTCGTGGTACATACCGGGGTAGACAGGGTCCTGACCATCCTCTCGGCCCGCTCGCTGGCAGATGACCAACATCCTGTCTTCGGTCCGAAACCGTTCGCGGACTGCATCCACTACATCAACCAGCAACTGGTGGTCGGCCCGGGCAAACCGGCGCCGTCACCTCAGACGCCGGACGACGGCAGCCATCATCCATGAGGGTCCCGCCATGACAGACAACGAAACGATCAAGCAACTGAGGAAGGACGTCGAGGACATCGCCGAGTCGATGACCAAGGTGGCGACCAACGTCGCTCTGCTCGGTATCGACGACAACGCGGATGAGCAGATGCGCATCATCACCGAAGAAAACAACAAGGTGCTCGACCGTATCCGCAAGCTCTACAACCTGCCCCCGGCCCCGGGACGCTGATCCGTGGCGGCGACCGGCAGCATCGTCACCGGCCCGCTCGCGGCGGCCGAGGCGCTCAACGCCACGGCGATACCCAGTGCGGAGGCGGCCTATGCGTTCATGATGCAGATCCTGGGCAATGAAGCCACTCCGCTCATCTTCGGCTCGCTCGCCTTGAGCGGCACCGCCATCGTGGAAGGACTGGTCGCCTACGAAGCCGTCGCCGCGCTTGCCGGCAGGACAGGCTGACGCCATGGCCGGGACGCGATGGGCGCCCCGGCCGCTTCCCGAGCAGGTCATCGTCGTGGCGTTTCCCCGCGCGTGGAAGAAGGCTCCCTGGCCAGCCGGCGCGTCTGCGCCCGAGGGAGATTTCTTCATCGTCCAGGCCGCCAGCCAGGCGGTCTCGATCCCTCGCCTCCAGATCGAATGGCTGACGCTTCGCGCCGCCACCCCGCTGGGACCCACGATGAGCCGGATCGACTACATCGCGACGGACAACATCCAGGGACGGAGACAGCTCCGCGCGCCCGTGATCATCGAGGGGACGACTTATGAAGTCGCCTTCATCCAGCAACCCGGCGACCTTGTCCAGGACGAGCTCGTTCGCACACTGAACTGCCCGCTCAACCTCGACTGCCAGATCGCCATAGGTTTCGTGGCGGACCTTATCAAGAAGATCCCCATTCCCCCCATCCGGTATCTCGTGCTGGTGGTCGCCGCGTTGGCCGTTCTCGCACTGGGCGTGGTCATCGTGGCATTACGTCGGATGTTCGCCGGCGTTCCCGAGCCGCCGCCACTGTCCACGGACATCCACGGCATACCGATCGTCATCGTTCCCAGCCTACCCATTCGCCTTCCGTTCCCGCTTGAGGACATCCCAGCGGAAAGCCAGACCATCGACCTACAGACCCTGCGTGCCGTCTACTGGCTGGTCACGCTGGCATTGCAGCCATGAATCAGGGCGTGGAACCTTCCACGGACAGCGGCCCGCGGCTGGGCAGGCCGAAGATCCGGTCGAACGCCCAGGTGTAGAAGAAGGTGTAGATCGGAAAGAAGACCAGCAAGGCCGCCTCCATGCCTGCGGCCTTCAACAACGAAACACCCATCCACCACGAGATCAGCGGCACCAGCATGCATACCAGCGACAGCTGGAACCCTGCCGCATGCAACACGCGGCGAAGCAGGCTGCGCCCCTTGTCGGTCCGCGTCTTTTCCCAGGCCTCGAACAGGTAGTTGTAGACGATGTTCCAGGTGGCCGCCGTGGTGGAGATGACCACCGCCAGCGGCCCCGTCGTGGAGGCCTCGCTATGACCGAGGATCGCAAGGCAGGTCGCCGACACCACGACACCAATCAGCTCGTAACCCACCACATAAACCAGTTTTCGCTTGAAACCCTGCACGGCCGCATTACTCCGGATCGATTCCTTCTATTTTCAGGCAATGAAACTGATAGCAAAAGTCAACTGTCATCAGTTAATCTGATAGCCATGAAATTCTCCAGCGACAACGTCGAGCTCTTCCTCGCCGTGCTCGACCACGGCTCCTTCTCAGCTGCGGCTCGGGCCTTGGGCCGGGTTCCTTCGGCGGTAAGCATGGGCATCGCCAACATGGAGGCCGAACTGGGCCTGGTCCTCTTCGAGCGTAGCCGTCGCGACGTACGCCCCACCGCGTCGGGCGAGGCGCTGGCGCCCTACGCGCGGATGATCGCAGAGCAACTCGCGCAACTGCGGGTGCATGCCCAGGAGCTATCCCAGGGTCTGGAAAGCCGCCTGTCGATCGCCGTGACGGAAGACATCTCACCAGCCAGCTATGTACCGGCCATTTCCGAACTGGCCACGCGTTATCCCCTGCTCGACGTCGAGGTACTGAGCGCGCCGCAGGACGACGCGATGTCGATGCTTCGGAGTGAGCGGGTCAGCCTGTGCCTTGCCTTCGGTGGCCTCCAGGTCAGCCCGAAGGAAAGTTTCCAGTTCGTCGCCAACGAGCGCCTCATCGCCACCGTGGCCCCCACGCATCCGTCGCTCACGCTACGCAAGGGCCCGATCTACCTGGAAGACCTCGTGAACGTGCGCCAGGTGCTCGTCGCCAATCGCGACCTGCCGCTCAGCGATACGCGACCCATGGTTGGCGCGAACCATTGGCGAACGGACAGCCTGGGCGTCGCTCTGGCAATGGTCGAGGCCGGCATCGGCTGGGGCAACTTCCCCCAGTCGGTGGTGGAACCGTTGATCGCCACGAAACGCTTGGTCCGGCTCGATTTCAGGAACACGCGTAACGAACTGCGGCTGCCCGTGCATGTGGTCTGGCCGAAGGATCGCCCCTTGCGCAAGGCGGCACAGGCGTTGGTCGGCCTGCTTTCACCCATGCGATAACGCCGATCCATTCGCACCAAGGTATTCGGCGAGCACCAGGGCGTGATTGTGCTGCTCGTCCTTCGCCGCGTAGAGCAAGGTCACGTCGCCCGTGCGCAGGTGTGTCCGGAGGATATCCGGCGCCGATGAGGCCGCCAGTTCGGCAAGGTAGCGTTCGCGAAACACCTTCCAGTGCTCCGGACGATGACCGAACCACGTACGCAGGCCAGGGCTTGGCGCCACGTCCTTGAGCCAGAGGTCGTAGTGCGCGTCCTCCTTTTTCACGCCACGCGGCCAGAGCCTGTCCACCAGCACCCGGAATCCATCGCCCTTCGCCGGCGCCTCGTAGATCCGCTTGATGTGAACCGTGTGCGGCATGGCCCATCCTCCCTCGTGGGGCCCCCATGGTACCGGGCACCAGGGCGCTCGGCGTTTCTTGCATATCGAAGCAAACACACAGATTGCCAAATGTCCACAAATTGACACACAGCATTGGCAAGCTGCGCTGGCTGGTAGCTGTGGCGCCATAAGGACAAGAACCTCGCCATCCACCGCGTGCACCACCGAAAGGTGGTGTCGACGATGGGACGCACCCGCGACTGCCCCTGCCCTGACCCTCCGATACGCAAGGATCCATAGATGAAGCTCATCCATCGCGGACACGTCGGCTTGCTCCTGCTCGCCGCCGCCACGCCCGGTTTCGCCCTCGCCACGGATACGCCGACCGGCGATGGCGCCCCTGCTCCGACAAACGACGCCGCGCCGGCCAATGGACAGCCGGCCACCGACAAGAAGTCGACGAGCGATCTGGACACCGTCCAGGTCACCGGCAAGGCGGTGGGCTTCACCAACACGGAAATCCCCAAGGATGTGCTGAAGTTCGAGCCGCCGCTCAGCAGCGTGACCGATGCCGTGAACATGGCGCCGGGTGTGAACATCACCCAGGGTGGCGTGTTCGACAGCGACGACTACTCCACCGGCATCACGCTGCGTGGCTTCACCCAGGACCAGCTCGGCTTCACCATCGACGGACTGCCCAACGGTTCCGCAGGCTACGGTGGCGGCGCGAAGCCCAATCGCTTCCTCGATCCGGAGAACCTGTCGTCCGCCAGCGTTTCGCAAGGCACTGCGGATATCGGCTCGCCGTCGTTGCAGGCCCTGGGCGGCACGCTCAGCTACATGTCGAACGACCCGAACAAGGACGCCGGCGTCCGCGTCGACCAGTCGATCGGTCAGTGGAACGCGAAGCGCACCTTCGTCCGCTACGACACGGGTACGTTCCTGGATAACACGACGCGTGCGTATATCAGCTATTCCACCACGCACAACAACCGCTGGATCGGTCACGGCCAGCCGGACAACGGCCACACCAGCCGCGACCATGTCGACATCAAGCTGATTAGCGACGTGACCGATCGCTTGACGATCACCTCGCGCTTCTCCTGGGACAACGCCTACGAAAACAACTACAACGACGTCACCAAGGCCCAATTCCAGCAGGATCCCAACTACGATTTCCTGACGACGCGCTGGACGGGTGACCCGAACACCGACCAGCAGTACGTCAACGCCTGGAACACCAAGCGCAAGAACGGCCTGGCCGGCATCAAGTTCGACTACCAGATCGACGACGATGCGGACGTCAGCTTCTACCCGTACTACCACCTGCAGGAAGGCTACGGCGGCTGGATGCCTCCCTACCAGCTCTACGCCAGCGACGCGGCGGGCAACCTGGTCAACAACTATCCGGCCGAAGGCGCCAGCTTCGTCAATGCCTACTACCGTTCGCCGAACGGCGTGGCCCTGGCTCAGCCGAACGGCTGCGCCAATCCGTACGACGCCGGTTGCTATCCGGCCGGTTCCAATCCGATCAACAGCTTCCGCCAGAGCACCTACAAGAACAACCGCTACGGCTTCCTGCTGAGCGGCCATTGGGACATCGCGGGCAACCATTTCTACGGCGGCACCTGGTTCGAGGACCAGGACCGCAACGCGGGTCGCAAGTGGTACGCCGTGCTCGACACGGCCAAGGCCTGGAACTACGCCGGCAAGCCGTACTACCTGCAGTTCGACGACAAGCTCAAGACCGATACCCGCAAGCTGTTCCTGCAGGACAGCCTCACCTTCGGCCCGGTCGACGTGTCGCTGGGCATCAGCAAGTACCTGGTGAACATCGCCGGCAACGACCTGATCGCCGGTGACCGCTTCGCCGACAAGAGCTTCGATTCCGATGTGCTGCCGTCCGTGGGCGCGGTGTGGCACATCAATCCGACCTCGCAGGTTTACGCCAGCTACACGAAGAACTTCGCACCGCCGTCGGACAGCGTGGTGCAGGCCGCGGCCAGCGGTACCGATATCAGCACGGTGAAGCCGGAAACCTCGTCCAACATCGACCTCGGCTACCGCTACCAGACCAGCACGCTGCAGGCGAGCCTGGCGCTGTACCACGTGCGCTTTGCGAACCAGATCAACGAGATCACGCCGGACTCGCAGTACACCCGCATCAACTACACGGTGGGCACCGAGGGCACGTACATCAACGTGGGCGGCATCGAGTCCAAGGGCCTGGAAGGACTGGTCGACTGGGCCTTCGATCCGGCCTTCGACGTGTACGCATCGGCCACGCTCAACCACTCGACCTACCTGCAGACGCTTAACGGCATCATCAAAGGCAACAAGGTCACGGGTACGCCGGGCCGCATGCTGGCCGTGGGCCTGAACTACCACGCCAACGACTTCCACGCCGGCCTGTCGGCCAAGTACGTGGGCGATCGCTACGGTACGCGCGACAACACGGAAAAGATGAACCCGTACACCGTGTTCGACGCCAACGTCGGCTACCACATCGACCTGGCGGACAAGAAGACGGCCCTGCCGTGGATGAAGTCGGTCGACTTCACCCTGGCCGTCACCAACTTCACCAACAAGCGCTACCTCGCCACCCTCGGTGACGACTCCACGCCGGGCTACTACTACATCGGTGCGCCGCGCACCGTGGTACTCACCGCCTCGGCACAGTTCTGACCGAACCATCCCGGGCGAACCTCAACGGTTCGCCCGGGACATCGTGCGTCAGAAGTTCCAGCGGAAGCCGAGGTTGACCGCGTTGCTGGTCGAGTGCTTGGCGACATCCGCGTTGTAGTACACGAAGGTGCTGGCCGCCGGGGTGATGTCGAAGCTCACGCCCACACCGGCCTGCCAGTGGTTCTTCACCGGCCGCGAACCCTGCACCACGAACGAGTCGCTCGGCACGCCCGCGAAGGCGTTGTTGACCGAAACCGTATCGTCCTTGGTGTTGTGCAGGTAACGCACCACCACGATCGGGTGCAGCTTCGTACCCGCCACGCCGAGATCCACGTCGCCCACCAGTCGGGCACCCACGCCGTACTGCATGCTGGTGGCGTTGGCACGACCCACGCGCAGGTCCGCGTCGCCGGCGCCCTTCTCCGTGAACGAGTCGTACTTCACCTTCGTGTAGTACGCGCCGACGAACGGCTCCAGGTGCAGGTCCTTGCCGAGTTGGAAGCGGTAACCGCCTTCCAGGGCCGCGTTGATCGCCTTGCCGTCGTAGCTGCCCGTCGCCTGCGGCGTGAACGGTCCGACCGACACACGACGCGAGCTGTCCGCGCTCTGCCAGCCGTACGAGGCCATGCCCTCCGCCCACCACTGCTGCTGGTTGAAGTACAGGGCATGGATACCGATGGCCGCCTGGTCCACGTCCGTGTAATCACCGCGACGATCGACCTGGGTCCGGGAGTTGGCGAGGTTGGCGTGTACGCCGATGCGCAGGTCAGGCGTCACCGGCGCGTCGGCGCCGATGATTAGGCCATGGATGCGGTAATCGGTGTGCGCCACATCGGTGCTGCGATCGAAATCGCTGCTCGACGTATACGGCACCGCCCAGACCGCGGAGGTCTGCTCACCCGTGTCGCGCGCCAGGCGCAGGCGGGTGAACAGCGTGTCCTGGTACTGCGCCTGTCCACCCAGCTCCGCATTCGCGGCGGAGGCGTAGGTTTCGCCGGTGAGCGAATCGAAGGAGCGGATCACCTGGTCGGCGGTCAGGCCGCGGGTATAGCCCAGCAGCGTCGGCAGCGGATTGCCGCCGGAGGTCGCGATGGTCTGCAACGCCGAGGCCATGCGGTACTGGTTGCCGTTGAGTCCGGCGAACTGGTTGAACGGGGTGCCGCCCGTACCGGTGCCGCCACCTGCCTGGCTCAGCGTGAGGATCAGCTGGTTGCCCTGCTGCTTCACGCTCGCATTGAGGAAGGGCAGCGTGCTCTGCACCACGCTCGCATACGCGCCGGTGATGCCGCCCGTCGCATTGATGATGGTGTAGCTGGTGCTCTGTCCATAGGTGCCTGCCGACGGCAGTGTCACCAGCTGTCCACCTACGCTCGCGCTGCCGTTGACGTTGATGCTGTCGCTGGTGCCGGTCGGGGTCGTACGGACCTGGGTCGTCGAACCCGCGCCGAGGACCAGGCCACCCGTGGTGATGGTGGAACCCGCGGTGCCCGTGCCACCGGCGGCGCCCGTGGCGCCGTTGATGCCACTCGGGGCGATCGTGCCGCCGTTGACGGTCACCGTTCCGCCGATCGTGCCGCCGCCGACGAGGCCACCGCCGTTGTTCACCGTGACGGGACCGCCGAGGTTGCCGTTGACCACCAGGTTGCCGCCGACCGTCGTGCCGCCGGTGAACGTCGCGGACGTGCCGCTGGCGACCGACAGCGTGCCCGCACCGACGTTGAGGTTGGTGATGTTGTTGAACGACGCACCCGGCAGGTTGGCCTCGCCGGTACCCGTCACGTTCAACGTCGTACCCGGACCGGTGCCGTTCACCGTGCCCGTCACGCCCGGCAGGTTGCCGTAGCTGACGTTGATCGTGCTGTTACCACCCAGATTCACCGTGCCTGCCAGCGGACCGCTGGCGGTGACGTTGTTGCCCGTGCCACCGAGGCTGGCCGTGGCGCCCGCGCCGACACTGAGAGGACCGGTGTACGGATTGCTGGCGTTCAACGTCCCACCGTTGACGGTCAGGCCGCCCGTGAAGCCCGTGAGCGAGCCGCCGAGATTCAGTGTGCCGCTGCCCTGCTTCACCAGCCCGCCTGTGCCCGTCAGGTTGCCGTTGATTCCCAGATCCGCCGCACCCTGCACTGTCAGGCCATTGGCGCCGATCGCCACGTTGTTGCCTAGCGTCACCGCGGTACCCGCCTGCAGGCTCGCGCCGTTAATCGACAGGTCGCCCGTGCCCAGCGCCGTATTGCTACCCACCGTGAGCGTGCCGCCATTGACGGTGGTGCCACCGCTGTAGGTATTGTTGCCGTTGAGGGTCAGCGAGGCGTTGCCGTTCTTGATCAGGCTGCCCGTTCCGGAGATGGTGCCGCCGAGCGTCAACGCCTGGTTGCCGACCGCGGTGAGGGCCGCGTTGAGCACCACGTTGTTGGCGAGGGTCGTCGCGGCGGACGAATCCAGGGTCGATGCCGCTGCCACCGTCAGCGCGCCCGTGCCGAGCGCGGCATTGTTGCCCACCACCACGCCACCGCCATTGAGCGTGACGCCGCCGGTGAAGGTGCTTGCGCCGTTGAGGGTCTGGATACCCGTGCCGCCCTTCACCAGCCCACCGGTGCCGCCGATGCTGCCGTTGAAGGTGGCGTCGGTCGTGCCGCCCAGCGTGAGCGTGTTTCCGCCCAGCGCCACCGAGCTGCCCGCCACGCCGGCCAGCGAACCGATGGTCTGGTTCGCGCCGGCCGCCGAGATGTCGAACGTGCCCGTGCCGGCGAGATTCACCGCACCGATCGACGCCAGGCTACCGCCCGCACCGATGGCCAGCGTGCCGGCGTTGATCGTCGTGCCGCCGGTATAGGTGTTCGCACCGCCCAGGGTCAGCGTCGCCGCGCCGTCCTTGATCAGGCCGCCCGCACCGGACACGACACCGCCGATGGTCAGCGCGTTGCTGCCCAGCACGTCGAGGTTCGCACCGGCCGCAAGGCCGACGGTGTTGGCGATGGTGATCGGCGCCGTCGTATCGAGCGACGCGTTCGCATTCACCGTCAGCGCACCGCTGCCCAGCGATGTCGCATTGCCCAGCGCCAGGCCACCGCCATTGAGGGTGACGCCGCCACTGAAGGTGTTCGCGCCGTTCAGCGTCTGCACGCCCGCGCCGTTCTTCACCAGGGCGCCCGTACCGGAGATGATGCCGGCGTAGGTCGTGTTGCCGACGCCGCCGAGGGTCAGCGTGTTGCCGCCAAGCGTCACCGCGCTGCCCGCGACACCCGCCAGCGACCCGATCGACTGGCCGCTCGTCGCGCCGGAGATGTCGAAACCGGTGCCGGTGTTGGCCAGGTTCACCGCACCAGAGGAAGACAGGCTACCGCCCGCGCCGATCGCCAGGATGCCCGCGTTGATCGTCGTACCACCCGTGAACGTGTTCGTACCGGTCAGCGTCTCGGTACCCGCGCCTTGCTTGATCAGGCCACCGGTGCCGCCAATCCAACCGCTGAACGTGCCGTTCGTCGGACCGCCGACCGTAAGCGTGTTGGCACCGAGGTTGACTGTGCCTGCACCGATCAGCGTGCCGAACGTCTGGGTGCCGTTGCCGGCGGACAGATCGAACGTCGCACCCTGCAGCACGTTCACGATGCCACTGCCGGCGAGGCTCGCGCCGGCGCCGAGCGCCAGCGTGCCCGCGCTGATCGTCGTGCCACCCGTATAGGTGTTCGCGCCGTTGAGGGTGAGCGTCGCGGCGCCATCCTTGGTCAGGCTTCCGGTGCCGTCGATGTTGCCATTGAGAGTCATGGCATTGGTGCCGAGCACCGTCAGGCCCGCATTGAGCGTGATGTGGTTCGCCAGGGTCACCGGGCCACTCGAATCCAGCGTCGAGTTGCCACCCACCGTCAGCGTGCCCGTGCCAAGCGCCGCATCGTTGCCGACGACGAGGCCACCGGCGTTGAGCGTCACGCCGCCGCTGAAGGTGTTCGCACCATTGAGCGTCTGCACGCCCGCACCGTTCTTCACCAGTGCGCCGCTGCCGCCGATGGTGCCGTTGAACGTGGCATCCGTCGCACCGCCCAGCGTGAGCGAATTGCCGCCCAGCGACACGTTGCTTCCGGCGACACCCGCCAGCGAACCGATGGTCTGGCCAGCCGTCGCCCCGGAGATGTCGAAGGTGCCGGTACCCGTAAGATTCACTGCGCCCGTCGAAGCGAGGCTGCCGCCCGCGCCGATCGCCAACGTGCCCGAATTGATCGTCGTGCCACCGGTGTACGTGTTGGCACCGCCAAGGGTCACCGTCGCGGCGCCGTCTTTGATCAGGCCGCCCGCACCGGAGATCGCACCCCCAAGTGTCAGCGTGTTGCTACCAAGCAGGTCGAGATTCGCACCCGCCGCCAGGTCCACCGCATTGGTCAGGTTGAGCGCCGTGGTCGTATCCAGGGAGGCGTTGGCACCCACCGTGAGGGCGCCGGTGCCGAGCGCACCGTTGTTGCCCAGCACCAAGCCGCCTGCGTTGAGGGCCACGCCGCCGCTGAAGGCATTCGTGCCACCCAGCGTCTGGATGCCCGTGCCGTTCTTGACGAGTCCGCCGGTGCCCACGATGGCACCGTTGTACGCCGAGTTGCCGACGCCACCCAGCGTCAGCGTATTCGCACCCAGGGTCACCGTGCTGCCCACGACGCCCGCCAGGGAACCGATGGTCTGCGCGGTACCGGCGGAGATGTCAAAGCCCGTGCCCGACGCCGCGAGATTCACGGCGCCGGTCGCCGCGAGGCTACCCGTACCGCCGATCGCGAGGGTGCCAGCGTTGATCGTCGTGCCACCGGTGAAGGTGTTCGTACCGGTCAGGGTTTCGGTACCGATACCTTGCTTGATCAAACCACCCGTGCCGCCGATGGAGCCGCTGAAGATACCGTTGGTTGCGCCGCCGACCGTCAGCGAGTTCGCGCCAAGTTTCACCGTACCGTTACCGGTGAGCGTACCGAAGGTCTGCGTGCCGTTGCCCGCCGAAAGATCCAGGGTGGCGTTTGTGGCGAGATTTACCGTACCCGTGGATGCCAGGCTGGCGTTCGCGCCGAGCGCGAGCGTACCGGCGTTGATGTTGGTGCCGCCCGTGTACGAGTTGATGCCGGTGAGGGTCAGCGTGGCAGTGCCTTCCTTGGTCAGGCTGCCGTTGCCGGTCAACTGGCCGGTGAGGGTCAGCGCGTTGGTACCCAGCACGGTCAGGCCCGCGTTGAGCCCGATATTGTTGGCGAGCGTGATCGGACCGGTGCTGTCGAGCGTGCCGTTGCCGACCACGGTAAGCGCACCGACGCCCAGCGCCGCATTGTTGCCAACCGACAGGCCACCTGCATTGAAGGTGACGCCACCGCCGAAGGTGTTCGCACCACCCAGTTCCTGCACACCGGCACCGTTCTTCACCAGGCCGGCGCTGCCGGTGATCGTGCCGTCGAAGCTGCGGTTGCTCGCATCGCCGAAGGTCAGCGCGTTGCCGCCCAGGGTGAGGTTCGTACCGGCGACGCTGGACAGGTACCCGATGGTCTGGCCACCGCTCGCGCCGGAGATGTCGAAGCCGGCACCCGCGGTGCTCAGGGCCACGCCACCGCCGGCGGCAAGGCTACCGCCCGCGCCAAGCGCCAGCGTGCCTCCGCTGACGGTAGTGCCACCGGTATACGTGTTCGCACCGTTCAAGGTCAGCGTCGCGGCGCCGCTCTTAGACAGACCACCCAGGCCCGAGATCGCGCCACCGACGGTGATCGCGTTGCTACCGAGGATGCCAAGTCCCGCGCCGGCACCGAGGCTGATGGTGTTCGCCAGGGAGATCGACGCGCCGGCGTCGAGTGTCGAGTTACCCACGACGTTGAGCGTACCGGTACCCAGCGCGCCACCGTTGCCGAGCACCAGGCCACCGGCATTGAGGTTGAGGCCGCCACTGAATGCGTTCGCGCCATTGAGCGTCAGCACCGAGGCGCCATTCTTGGTCAGGCCGCCCGTACCGGATACGGTGCCACCCAGGGTGACGTTCTGGCTGCCCAGGATGTTGAGCGTGTTGCCCGCGCCGAGATTCACGTTGTTGGCAAGATTGACCGCCGCGCTCGCGTCAAGCGTGGCGTTGCCACCGACATTGAGCGAACCGGTGCCCAGCGCGCCACCATTGCCGAGCAGCACGCCACCGCCGTTGAGGTTGAGGCCGCCACTGAACGTGTTCGCGCCATTGAGCGTCAGCACCGAGGTGCCGTTCTTGACCAGGCTACCCGCGCCCGCCACCACGCCGCCGAGCGTCAGGTTCTGCGTACCGGGAAGCGTGAGGGCCGCGCCGAGATTGATGCTGTTGGCCAGGGTGAGCGCGGCGGAGCCATCGAGCGTCGCGGCACCGTTCACGTTCAACGCGCCCGTACCCAGCGCGCCGCCGTTACCCAGCAGCAGACCGCCGGCATTGAGATTGAGGCCGCCACCAAAAGTATTCACGCCGTTGAGCGTCAGCAACGATGCGCCATCCTTGGTCAGCGAACCGGCACCGGAAATCACGCCACCCAGCGTGACGTTCTGGGCGCCGAGCAGATCGAGGTTCGCGCCGAGGTTGACGTTGTTGGCGAGGTTGAGCGGTGCCGAGATGCCATCGAGCGTCGCCGCGCCGCCGACCGTCAGCGCACCCGTGCCGATCGCGCTGCTATTGCCCAGCAGCAGGCCGCCCGCATTGATGGCGAGGCCGCCGGCGAAGGTGTTGACGCCGGTCAGCGTCTGCACGCCCGTACCGTTCTTGACCAGGCCGCCGGCACCGCTGATCACGCCGCCGAAGGTCTGGTTCGTCGTGCCACCGAAGGTGAGCGTGTTGTTGCCCAGTTGGATGCCGGTGCCGACGACACCGGAGAGGTCACCGATGGTCTGGTTGCCGCTGCCGGAGATGTCCAGGTCTGCGCCGACGCCCGCGAGATTGACGGCACCGCCTGTTCCCAGGGTGCCATTGAGGCCCACCGCGACGGTGCCGGCGTTGACTGTCAGTCCACCGGTGAAGGTGTTGGCGCCATTGAGCGTCAACGTCGAGGCGCCGTTCTTGACCAGCGCGCCCGAGCCCGAGATCGCGCCACCCAAGGTCAGCGCCTGGTTGCCCAGCACATTCAGCGAGCCCGTCGAGCCGAGGTTCACGGCATTCCCCACGCTCAGCGCGGTGGAGCCGTCGAGCGTCACGGCGCCATTGACGGTGAGCGAGCCTGTACCGAGCGCGCCGCTGTTGCCGAGCAGCAAGCCGCCTGCATTGGCGACCACGCCGCCACTGAACGAATTCGGGCCGTTGAGCGTGAGCAGCGACGCGCCGTTCTTCACGACATTGCCAGTGCCGGCGATCAGTCCGTTGAAAACCAGCGGCTGGCCGCCCAGCAGGTTCAGGGAGCCGCCGGTACCGATGTTGACGTTGTTGGCGAGCGTCAAGGCCGAGGTCCCGTCCAGCGTGACCTCGCCACCGACACTCAGCGCACCGATACCGAGCGCGGTGTTGCTGCCAAGCAGCAAGCCACCGGCATTGAGCGCGACACCGCCCTGGAACGTATTGTTGCCGCTGAGCGTCTGGGTGCCCGTGCCCAGCTTCACAAGGCCACCGGTGCCCACGATCGTACCCGCGTAACTCGTGTTGCCAAGGCCGCCCAGTGTCAGCGTATGCGCGCCGAGGTTCACCGCACCGCCGAGGCCTGCCAGCGAGCCGATGGTCTGGTTCGGTGCGGCTGAGACATCGAGGCTGGTACCGACCGCGAGGGTGATCGCCCCCGTCGGCGACAGGCTCGCACCCGCACCGAGCGCCAGCGCGCCACCAGCGATGGAAAAGTTGCCGGTCAACGAGTTGGCACCGTTGAGGGTCAGCGTGCTCGCGCCGTTCTTGACGAGGTTGCCCGCGCCCGACAACGAACCGCTGAGGGTGAGCGCCTGGTTGCCGAGCAGGTTGAGGCTGCCACCCGCGTTGACGACGATGTTGTTCGCCAGGTTGAAGCCGGCGGTGGTATCCAGCGACGCGCTGCCTGCGACGGTCAGGTTGCCCGTGCCCAGGGCACCCGCGTTGCCGAGCACCAAGCCGCCTGCATTGAGGCCGACGCCGCCACTGAACAGGTTCGCGCCACCGAGCGTGACGATACCCGTGTTGTTGATCGTGAGGCCGCCGGTACCCGAGAGAATGCCTCCCAGGGCGAACGGGTTCGTACCGCCCAGCGTGAGCCGACCGGTGCCGTTGAGCGAGAAGCTGTTCGCCAGCGACAGGCCTGCCGTGGTCGCCGCGATGGCGCCACCGGCGACGTTGACCGTGCCGGAGCCGAGGCTGCCGGCATTGTTGAAATTGATCAGGCCGTCGTTGATTGTCGTATCCACGGCGCCCGTGCCGACCGTCGGCGCGCCCTGGATGTTCCAGGTGCCGCTATTGACCGTCAGGTGCTGGAAATCGATGTAGTTGCCCCACACGATCGCGGTGGGCGCGCCGCCAGTGCCCGATCCCGGTCCCGTAGGCGAGTTCTGCAGAATCAGGCGATTGTTGCCGCTGGTGCCGCCGTCGACGATGCCGGCCGCGGAGAGTTTTACGGCGATGCCCGTGATGGGCCCCGCGATACTCGTGCCCGCGTTGTTCACCGACGAACCGGATACGGCGGTGAACGTGTTACCGGTGGGCGTGTCGCCCATGTACACGGCACCGTTGATCACGCCCGCATTGATGAAGGTGTTGCCCGCGTTGGCGGTGCCTGACGAGGCGAAACCGATGCGCCCGGTGATCGTGCCGGTATTGGTGAAGTTGGTCTGGGCGCCGCCGTAGCTGAGGATCGCGGGTGCGTCCGCCGTCGTAAACAGGGTGCCGAGGCCCAGGATCGACATGTTCATCGTGCCGTTGTTCACGATGTTGGTGACGCCGCCCGTGGCGTTCTGCGTCACCAGCGCCTGGCCACCAAAGCCAAGCAGGGACAGCACGTTCACCAGGCCGTTGATCTGTCCGCCCGCCTGGTTGTTGACGTTAATCGTGTTGCCGCCCGCGGTGTTGTTGCCAAGTACCGCGCCGGCGGCCGCGAGGCTGAGGCCGCCGTTGAGCTCGGGATCAATCTTGCCCGAGTTGTTGAGGGTAATGCCGTTGCCATTGAGGGTCAGGGCGCTGCCGCCGACCAGAGGAGCGACGCTAAGCACCGCGCCGTTAACGATGTTCATCGTTACATTGTTGGTGGCGTTGGGGTAACCGTTGCGGTTCGTCGAGGCGTCGCAGGTAATGATCGTGCCGGCCTGCGTGCAATCCGCCCAAGCCGTGCCGCTCAGGGCAGGCATCGCCAGGATCGACGCGAACGCTAAATAGATACTCTTGGTGAGGGAGTTGCGACGGACGGTCTCAAGGCGACGCTTGCTCATAATTATTCCCCAGGTCCGCGTGCTGGCTTTGGCCATGTGATGGATGAATCCAAGAGACCTGCGCCGAAATCCGGGCCGCACTCCGCCGACCCTCCGTCGACATCGGGCAAGTCTCAAATAATGCTGATTTTGGATTCCCGGGGCCGAGACTAAGCCACCCCTCCAATAGCCGAATGCATAAATTTGGCAAGCCGCCTTTAAACAGCTGCTTGCAAATACATCTGTGAAAACAACTTCACACCGAAGTACGACATATTCGGCAAATCATGAAGTTACGAATGAATAAAAAAGCCACCGGCCGTCATGGCCGATGGCTTTATCGATAACGATTTGCCACGTTAAAAATCGCGACGAATGATTTGTTACGAATTATCTAAATAAATACATTTGCGGCAAGGAAAATCATTTTTCATGCCTTAAACGCAATGCGCCTAATCGGCATCAGCAACCGATGGCACCATTACCGGTAGAAACACCGAGCAGGCCCGTGTAACGAATATAGAGATTCACGCGATCCTGCATCTCATCGTGACCCACGCCGGTGGCGTTGCACTCGATGCCGCCGTTGATCGCACGGATCGTCGCGCCGAAGCCCTGCCCGCCCGAGATCGCCTGATGGGGCGTCAAGGCCGTCTGGCCGGACTGGGTCATCCAGTACCAGAGCGCGGTCTTCCATGCGACCGAGGCGTCGGTGGCCACGAGGTCCGGGTTGTGCAGCAGGTCGATGCCGAGCGCGAGGCCCGCCGAGGAGTAGTTGTAGTTCCAGCTGAGCTGGAGTGGACCACGACCGTAGTACTGGTAGCTGCCGCAGCTGCCGACCGGCTGGCAGTACGAGTTCCAGTTCGCCTGGTTCACTTCGCGGATGTAGACCAGGCCCGAGGTCTCGTGCGACGCGTTGGCGAGGAAGGCCGCCGCTTCCTGGCGTGCGACGTTGGGGTCGCTCTCCGTAGCGAACGCCGGGAACGCGGACAGCGCGCTGACCAGGCCCGCGTACGTGTAGAACGGGTTGCGGCTGGGGAACATCTGGTTGAACAGCGCCTCGCTCACCACGAAGCTGCCGCCACCGCCGGTCGATCCACCCGAGCACTGCGTCGGCTGCCAGTACCATGTGCTGATCGTCGGGTCGGTGCCGTCGCTGCCGTTCGTGCCGACGTTCATCAGCTTGTAGAAGTTTCCGTTCGGGTTGTACTTCACGATGGTGCCGAGCGGATAGTTCACGCCCGCGGCCCATACCGAGAACGAACAGGTGGCGGGTGGCGTGGCGTCGCACTGGGTCTGCTGCCAGTACCACGTGCTGATCGTCGGGTCGGTGCCATCGCTTCCGTTCGTACCGACGTTGACGACTTTGTAGAAATTGCCGTTGGCGTTGTACTTGACGACGGTACCCAGCGGATAGTTGTTACCGGGCGCCCAGGTCGTGAACGAGCAACTGGCGGCGGCCAGCGAGGGTGACGCCTGGGACTGCGGCATCGCGCGGAGCGGTGGCGATCCGATGCCAAGACATCCGGCGAGGACGACGAGCATCAAGGTGTAGAAGGTGCTGCCTTTCACGTGTGTTTCTCCCATGAGGATGAATCAGGCGAGCACGGCCTCGCGACCGGGATCGGTCATGCCGATGCCGGAGGGGCCGCAACTCTTTCGTATCCCGCTTTTTCGTCGCCATGTTCGTGGCGATCGGATCGTTCTGGGCGCCCCCGGCTTCGCCGTGGGACGAAGCCAGCCGTCATTCCCCAATGTCGAAGAAGACGCCCGAATCGCCGCCACTATAGGTGGCGCCTCCGATGCCGCCTCACGAGTATTCGGCAAGTTTGTCCGGCAACCGGGTTATGCGACGGGTATCACCGAAACGACATCCGGCCACGGAATGTCCTAGACGCGGGGATATCGCGCCAAGGTACCGGCCATGAACCAACGGGAGCGAGCGATGTCGAAGGTCCCGACTCCGCAGGGAGCATCGGGGAGATGAGGAATGGAATCTCAGGGGCAATCCGGCATGCGAGGTCCCATCGGCCGGGGCGTCGCGCTTGGCCTGGTCGTCTTCGGGCATGCTTTCCTGTTCGCCTTCCTGCTGGGATGGCAGGGCGATCCGTTGTCCTCGCCTCAACCCCTGGCCGGCGCAGTCGGCGCATCGTCCCTTGAGGTCCGATACATAGAGACTCCGCCGCCTCCACCGCCGATGCCCAGGATGGCGCGACCACCACCGTCGGTGACGACACGGGCCTCACGTTCCGCACCGACGATACCGGCACCTACCGAAAAAGCCGCCACAACCCCCGTGTCGCCCCTGATCGGCGAGCAAACACCCGCTCCGCTGCCATCGACCGGTGTTGGCGACCCTTCACTGCGCAAGGCGCTCGACGACGCGGGACATCACGCAGGCCCTTCCCTGCCCGGCTACGCGGCCGGCTCGGTAGTAGGCGGCATCCGGCTCGCACCTCCGCCTCCCAGCGTGCGCGACACGATCCGTCGGATGGGTACGTACATGGAGTGCAGCAAGCTGCGCATGAAGCGCAACCTGCCTGGAGGGACGCTGGATTACCGCGTGATGCAGGCCTACGAGACGATGGGCTGCAAGAAGTGAAACGAAGCGGGGCCAGCGACGCATCGATGCATCGCTGGCCCCGCGAGGTCCGAAAGACTCAGTCCACCGTCGGCGGCGGCTTGCGTACCAGGGTGAACAGGAACAGGCCGGCAAACAGCCCAGCCACGTAGATGAAGGCCGGGCGGAACGTGGCGTCCATCGCCAGGATGCCCGTCACCGCGACCAGGAAGAGCAACACGAACAGGTTGCCCCACGGCGCGAATGGCGCCGCGTAGGTCAGGCTGCCGAGGTCGTCCACGCTGCGACGGAAACGCAGATGCACCGCGACGAAGATCGCCCAGACCGCGACCACCGCCATCGCAATGCTGTTCATCAGCAGGCCGAACACTTCACCCGGGATGAAGTAGTTGAGCGCGATGGCCGCCGAGATCGCCAGCATGGACACCGCCACGGCATTGCCCGGAGTGTCGTAGCGGTTGAGTCGACCGAACGGCGCGGGGGCGCAACGCTCCAATGCCAGCGCGCGAAGCACGCGCGCCATGCCGAACATCAGCGAATTACAGGCCGAGAGCAGCACCGTGATCAGCACGACGCTCATGATCGCGCCCGCCGCACGCACGCCCATGCGCTCGAAGATGGCCACGATCGGGCTGCCATCGGTCGGCACCTCGCGCCACGGCACGAGGGTGACGATGAGGAAGGTCGTACCCACGTAGAACAGCAGCAGGCGGACCAGCAGGCCGTTGATCGCGCGCGGCAGGGTGCGCTCCGGGTCCACCGTTTCCGCCGCGGCGAGGCAGATCAGCTCCGTGCCGCCGAAGGCGAAGGCGGCGATCGGCAGCACCGACAGGAACCCCTGCAGGCCGGTCGGGAAGAAACCGCCCTGGGTCCAGAGGTTGTTCACGGTGGCGGTGGGCAGGCTGGTCGTCGGTCCCGCGAACAGCAGCCACACGCCGACCACCAGGAACAGGGAAAGCGCGAGGATCTTGATCAGCGCCATGCCGAATTCGACTTCGCCGAACACGCGCACGCGCAGGGTATTGATGAAGCACAGCATGAGCAGGCCGCCCAGCGCGGGAATCCACTGCGGTATGGAGGGTATCCAGCTGTGCACCAGCATGCCGACGGCGGTCAGCTCTGCCATGCAGACCATGGTGCCGCAGACCCAGTAGCCCCAGCCATGCACGAAGCCCGCGCGCGGGCCCCAGTAGCGCTTGGTGTAGCTGACGAAGGAGCCGCCACGGTTGCCGTTGAGTGCCATCTCGCCGAGGCAGCGGGCCACGATGTACATGACGATGCCGGCGACGGCATAGGCCAGAATGAGCGACGGGCCGCCGATATGGATGCCCTGACCCACGCCAAGAAAAATGCCCGAGCCCAGCGCACCGCCCAGCGCGAAATACTCGACCTGCCTTCCGGTCAGGCCCTGTGTCTTCCCCTTCACCCTCACCTCGATTCATCAGCGCCCCCGGGTCGGGAACCGGCCGATTATCCGGGTTTATGGGGTCCGGGGACACCGGGCCTTCAGAACCAGGCCTGGATGCCCGCGACAATCTGCCGGTCGAACACCGGCTGGCCCTCCGAGCGAGCCATGTCGGCCGAGCGACCGAAGCGATCGACGAAGCGGATACCGATATAAGGTGCGAATTCCCTTCGCACCTCGTAACGCAGGCGCAGGCCGAACGGGGCATCCGATAATCCGGAACCGACGCCCTGGCGGCGATCCGCCTTGCCGTAGGCGTTCACTTCGAACTCCGGCTGGAGGATCAGGCGTTGGGTCAGCAGCAGGTCGTACTCCGCCCGCAGACGGGCCGCCGTGCGGCCGCCGGCGCTCACATAGAAGGTGGCCTCGGTTTCGAACCAGTAAGGTGCAAGGCCCTGCACGCCTACGGCGGCCCAGGTCCGGTTCGGGCCGGTACCGAAGTCCTGGCGGGCACCCAGCTGGGTGTTCCAGTAGGTCGAGATCGCCCGGCTCCACAGCGCCTCCACGTCGGCCTCCTCCAGCCGGCCACCGGAACGCTCGCCCTCCGTGCGCACCCAGAGCCGGTTGATGTCGCCGCCATACCAGCCCTGCGCTTCCCATGACTGGCCGTTCGCGGCGCGCCCGTGCACCGCCTCCAGCTGGTCGAGCAGCACCATTCGCTGGGCGCCGTTGTCGTCCATGTCCATGCCGGCCATGGAACCGTAGTCGATGCCGTCCGAGTAGTCCGGACTGCGTGCGTCGGCGGGCGCCTTGCCGCCTTGCATCGCACCCATCTGCATCTCCTGGGCCTGGGTCGCGAAAGCGCTCATCGCCAGGCCGATGGTCGCCAGGTATCGACATGCCCTGCTCATGACACCACCACCTCGCGGAACATGCCCGCCTCCATGTGGTACAGCAGGTGGCAGTGATAGGCCCAGCGGCCGGGGTTGTCCGCCGTGACCGCATAGGTGATGCGCTGCGCGGGCTGCACGTTGATGGTGTGCTTGCGCACCTGGAAACCGCCATCGGGGGTTTCCAGGTCGCTGAACATGCCGTGCAGGTGGATCGGGTGGTTCATCATGGTGTCGTTCACGAGCACGACGCGTACGCGTTCGCCCTTGCGGAAATGGATGGGCCGGGCGTCCGAGAACTTCACGCCGTCGAAGGACCACATGAAGCGCTCCATGTTGCCGGTGAGGTGCAGCTCGATCTCGCGCCCCGGCTCGCGTTCGTCGGTGGCCCCGCCGACCGTGTGCAGATCGGCATAGGTGAGCACGCGGCGACCGTTGTCGCGCAGGCCGATACCCGGGTCGTCGAGGTTGGTGCGCGGCATGTCCACGTGCATGTCGACGGCCGGGGTGTACTCCGTCTTCGCGTGACGCACCACGGGTGCCGCCGCCATGCCGGCCATCGCGCCGTGATCCATCCCTGACATGTCCATGCCGGACATATCCATGCCCTCCATGCCCGCCATGTCGTGCCCCGACAACGCGCCACCGCCCATCGCGCCCATCATGTCGCGCATGTCCAGCCACAGGCGCGGGTCCACCGCCGGCACGTCCGCTTCCATGCCCGGGCGCGGCGACAAGGTGCCCCGCGTGTAGCCGCTGCGATCGATCGACTGGGCGAAGATCGTATAGGCCTTGTCCTCGGTGGGTTCGACGAGCACGTCATAGGTCTCGGCAACGGAAAGACGGAACTCATCCACGGGCACGGGCTGCACGTCCTGGCCGTCGGCGGCGATCACGGTCATCTTCAGGCCCAGAATGCGCACGTCGAAGATCGTGGACGACGAGCCGTTGATGAAGCGCAGGCGCACCTTCTCGCCCGGACGGAACAGGCCGTTCCAGTTGCCGGCGGGCGAGCGGCCATTCATCAGATAGGTGTAGGCCGCGCCGCCGACATCGCTCAGGTCCGTCGGGTTCATGCGCATGCCGTTCCACATCTTGCGCATGGCCAGCGCCTCACCCAGGCCCTTCGCTCGTACGTCGCGGAAAAAATCGACGGCTGTGGGTTTGCCATAGTTGAAGTAGTCACTCTGCTGCTTGAGCCGGCGGTAGATCGTTTCCGGATCCATGTCGGTCCAGTCGGACAGCAGCACGACGTGCTCGCGGTCGCTGGGATAGCGTTCCGGGCCAGCCGGGTCAATCACCATCGGGCCATAGACGCCGGTCTGTTCCTGGAAGCGGGTATGCGAGTGGTACCAGTACGTGCCGGACTGGCGTACCGGGAACCGATACACGAAGGTCTCGCCCGGCCCGATGCCAGCGAAACTGAGGCCCGGCACGCCATCCTGGTCGGAGGGAAGCACGAGGCCGTGCCAGTGGATGGAGGTCGACGTGGAAAGACGATTGGTCACGCGCAGCGTCGCCATCGTGCCTTCCTTGAGTCGCAGCAGCGGCCCCGGAATCCCCCCGTTGATCGTCGTCGCGATCCGCGACGCGCCGGTGTAGTTCACGGTGGACGTGCCGATCTCCAACGCGATGTCGCTACCCGCCAGCGACGCCGGGGCGGTCATTCCCGCCGACGCCCAGCCCTTGCCGGGCACGAGCAGCCCAAGTCCCGAAGCCACGCCACCGAGCGCCAGGCCGGTGACGAAGCGTCGACGCGATGGCGATGAGAGGTTGCCGGGTGAAGTCATCCTGGTTCTCCTGGTGGCTCACGCGTCAGGCGCGAGCGTACCGAGCCAGCCGACGAGCAGGAGCGCCGTCAGGCCGAGACTCATTTCAATCCAAAGGCTGCGACGCAGATGCGCGATCGCGGCATGGGTCGTGAAGGCGTCGCGCGCGGCGGCGAGCCGGGGTGCGAAGCGATAGCGATTGGCGGCCGCCAGCGCGAGCATGAGCGCGAAGACACTCAGCTTGGCCAGGAGCACCAGCCCCCAGGTGGATCGCGCGATGCCCTGTACCGTGGGTCCGGCGATGCACAGGTAGTTGACGATGCCGGTGACGACGATCGCGCCGACGATCACCGTACCGGTCGAGGCGAACGCCACGGACGCGCTGCCCAGCAACGCCGCCTCGCCGCCCTGTCGGCCGCGGGATCGGATGGCCAGGACGAGAAGCGACAGCAGCGCGCCGATCCATGCACCGGCGGCAAACAGATGGACGATGTCGGCAGGCAAGTGCAGCGCGCCCCGCCAGCCCGAATCCATGACGCCATGTCCCGACCAGGCGACGCTGGCCAGCGCGAGTGCGCCCAGTATCGTGACCGGCCATGCCCAGCGGCGCAGCATGAAAACCAGCACGAGCGATAGCATGAGCGCCGCTATCCTCGCGATGGCCGCGTAGCCGACCGCCATCTGCGAAAGAAGCGTTCGTACGATCGGCATATTCGCCGCGAATGCCGTCGTGCCCGTCATGTTCGCCACCATCGCAACGAAGGCGACGACGGACAGGAACTGACCTGCAATGATCGCGGTCGCCACGATGACGCGGAAACGGCCGTCGAGGCGATGGTCCACCGATACCAGGCGCGCCCGGAACAGGGACATGCCGAAGACCAGCATCAGGGCGGTATACAACCCGCCCCGTGCGGCGACCGTCATCCAGTCGTCCATCCCATTACTTCACGGTGAACGTCAGGCTGCCCTTCACCGCGTGGGTGTCGGTCGAGACCACATGCCAGTCGACGCGGTAATCGCCCTTGCCCAGCGGGCGGGCTGGTGTCACGACCAGCGACTTCGCATCCTCGGAGGTCACGACCTTCACATTGACCTTCATCGGTCCCATGCCCGGCATGCCGGGCATCGAGGTCATCACGACATCCGCGCCGGACATCTGCGGCATCAGGGTTTCCGAAAAGCCCAGCTCCACCGTCGCGGGGGCAGCGACGGTAGCCTTGTCGGCCGGAGTGGACACAAGCAGCTTCGGATGCGCGAAAGCGGCGGCGCTGGCGAAGAACGCCGGTACGGCGATCAGTGCGAGGGACAACGACCGGGGGAGGTTCATGGGCAAAGGCCTCGATAAGGAGTGGAGGTTGATCTGGACCCGGGTCGAGGTCGTAGAGTCGCGACCTGGCCGGGTGTCCGGATGAAGGCAGGATAGGAAACCGGCCGGAACCAATGCCTGACACGAACATGACGATACCGTAATCCAGGCATCCCAGGGCTTGCCGTAGCGTGGCTGCGGAAGTACATCGTGAGGCGAACGGAAACGGGTGACGAGGCGAGCATGCGACTACTGATCGTGGAGGACGAACCGAAGACGGGGCGTTACCTCCAGCAAGGATTGACCGAATCCGGCTTCGTCTGCGACCTGGTCGCCGACGGTGTCGACGGCCTGCACATGGCCCTGACGGGCGACTACGACCTGATCGTGCTCGATGTCGCGCTGCCCAAGCTCGATGGCTGGACCGTAGTCCAGACCTTGCGCGCATCGAAGTCCACCGTGCCCGTGCTGTTCCTCACCGCCCGGGATAGCATCCAGGACCGCGTGCGCGGCCTCGACCTCGGTGCCGACGATTACCTGGTCAAGCCCTTCGCCTTCGCCGAACTGCTGGCGCGGCTGCGCACCCTGCTACGCCGGGGCGCCTCCATCGTATCGCCGGATATCGTCTCCTTGGCGGGATTGACCATCGACCTCGTCCGTCGCCGCGCGATTCGCGACGGCAAGCGCATCGCGCTGACGGCCAAGGAGTTCGCGCTGCTCGAACTGCTCATGCGCCGGCGTGGCGAAGTGCTTCCGCGCTCGCTCATCGCCTCGCAGGTATGGGACATGAACTTCGACAGCGACACGAATGTCATCGACGTGGCCATTCGACGCCTACGCTCGAAGATCGACGATGACTTCGAACCCAAGCTCATCCGCACCGTGCGCGGCATGGGTTACGTGCTCGAAGACCCGCGAGGCGACGCCTGATGCGCAAGGTGTCGCTCACCGCCCGCCTCACGGCGTACTTCGTCCTCTCGTCCGTGGCCGTGCTGCTGGGCCTGGGTCTGGTGCTGGCGTCGGCCATGGAAGCGCATTTCGCGGAAGAGGATTTCGCGGCCCTGTCCCAGGATATGACCATCGTCCGCCATACCGTGGAGAGCACAGACGCGGCACGGCTGCCCACGCAACTCGGTGAATTCGTCGCGATGCGTCCCCACCTCGACCTGGAGGTGAGGCGCGTGGACGGTGCTGCACTCTACCGCTCGGCGGGTTTCGACACCCACGGGCAGGATATCCGCCCGGATACGCGCACGAACTGGTCCGTGGACGGCACGGTCTACCGGGGCTGGCGCGAAAACGCCTCCACCCTCGGCGGGACCACGCCGGTAACCATCACGCTCGTGATGAATACCTTCATCCACACCCACTTCCTGCATGCCTATCAACGCACGCTGGCCGTCTACATCGCCATCGCGGCGTTACTCACGGGGCTATTCGGCTGGTGGTCCGCACGGCGTGGCACCCTGCCCTTGCGCAGCATCGCGGCGAAGGCGCGCGAGGTCACGGCGAGCAACCTGCACGGTCGCATGCCCGTGGACGGCATTCCCGGCGAGGTGGCGGATCTGGCCCATACGCTCAACGGTATGCTTGACCGCCTGAAGCGCGACTTCGATCGCCTGTCCGCCTTCTCCACCGACCTGGCTCACGAGATGCGCACGCCGATCACCAACCTCATGACCAATACCGAGGTCGTGCTGGGCAAACCTCGCGCGGAGGAGGTCTATCGCGAGGCGCTGGTCTCGAACGTGGAGGAGCTTCAGCGCATGTCGCGCATGGTGTCGGACATGCTGTACCTCGCGAAGGTCGAGAACGAACTGACGCTGCCCACGCGCGAGAAGGTCGACCTGGCCGGCGAAGTCTCGGCCTTGTTCGATTTCTACGACGCCGTGGCCGAGGACGAACAGGTCGCCCTTTCCGTCCATGGCGCCGCTACGATCGACGGCGACCGCCTGATGATCCGTCGTGCGCTGGGCAACCTGCTCTCCAACGCGATACGGCACACCCCCGAAGGCGGCCATATCGATGTCAGCCTGGAGCGCCTGGGGGACTCCGTCGCGGTCCATGTCGACAACGACGGCGCCCCCATTCCCGACGCGATCCTGCCGCACGTCTTCGAGCGTTTCACGCGCCTGGACCACGAAGGCCGGCGCCCCGGCCAGGACAACGCTGGCCTGGGTCTGGCGATCACCCGGGCCATCGCCGTCGCGCACGGCGGCGACATCTTCGTGGCCCGACACGGGGAGCGCACGCGTTTCACGCTGAGCCTCCCCGCCGCCTGACGAAGGGTTCAGAAGTCCCAGCGCGCACCGACACCGAAGGTACGTCCTCGGGCCGGCATGCCCGTGGTGACCGTCGGGGTGGAATAGTTGCCGTAGAGGTCGTAGTGGGCATTGGTCAGGTTGTCGACCCACACATAGAACTCGCTCTGCCCGCTCTGCAAGCCGATGCGCATGTCCACCTTGTTGTAGCCGCGCAGGTCGAAGTGGTTCTGCGCGTCGGCCGGACGCGCGCCCACGTAGCGGTAGTTCAGCTCCACGTTGAATGCCGGATCGGGCAGGCGCCAGAACGACGCGATGTCGTGGTGGTACGAGACGCTCAGATTGCCGCTCCAGTACGGCACGTCGGGAATGCGATTGCCCGCGGCCACGTCGCCTCCGGAAACGCCAAACGCCGGGCTGGTCACCTTCGCGTCGATATAGGACACGCCGGCATCAAAACGCAGACCATGCAGCGGCTGCCAGGCGCCTTCCAGTTCCACGCCCTTGCTGCGCGTGTTCGCGTTGATCGTGCTCACCGCCATCGTGTTGAAGTCGTAGCCCAGCAGGTGGTCGTCCTTCACCTCGTTGAGGTACACCGAGCCATTGAGGCTCAGGCGGCGGTCGGCCGACTGGTACTTGATGCCCACCTCGTGGGTATCCACCCGCGCCGGACGATACGGCTGACTGTCGACAGGTTGTGTCGAATAGTCGTTGAAGCCACGGGATTTGTGGCCGCGCGCGGTCAGGACGTAAAGGTTGGTCTGGGGGCTGAGTTCATAGCTGAGCGCCACGCGTCCGGTTAGGTAGTTCTCGCCGATGCGCCGGCTGTCGGGCACGGTCAGGCCGGCGGCCGTGTAGTTGCCGTCGTAATCCTTGTGGTCGTGCGTGTAGCGCAGGCCACCGGTCACCTTCCACACGTCGCTCAGCGGAATCGTGGTTTCACCGTAGAGCGCGTAGCTGTCGGTCTTGAAGTCGCGTTGCTGGTAGTTGCCGTTGCTGCGATAAAGCGAATCGAAGCTGCGATCGGAATGCGACACGTTGACGCCGGTCACCCAGAACGTATCGGCGCCCGGCAACGACGACCAGCGCAGGTCCTGGCTGGCGACGTGTTCCTTCGAGTAGTCCGTGACGAGGTATTCCGAGGGATAGCCGTAGAGCGCGCCGTTGATGGTGCGGTCGTAGCCCTTGGTGCCACGGAAGGCGGCTTCCGTGTAGCCGGTGATGGAGGTGATCCGGCTGCTTTCGAGGTCGTGGTCCACCTCGATAGAGTTGCGACGCAGGCGCTTGTGGTTGTCATCGAACACACCTGGCGTGAAGTCCAGGCGGGCCGTGTGTCCGAACGGCCGAAGCACTTCCATGCCCGCGTAGTGCTTGGTGTTCTGCCCTTCCAGGATCATCAGCACCTGGGTATCGTCGCCCGCTTTCCACAGCACGCTGCCGCGAATGGCGAGATCCTTGGGTTCGATCATCGGCTGGCCGTCGTTCGTGTTCTTCACCCAGCTGTCGAACGAGCCGTAGCGCAGCGCCAATCGACCGGCGACCTGGTCGGACAGCGCGCCGCCGATCGCTCCCTCGGCCAGTTGCTGGCCATCCTGGCCGACCTCGGCACGGAGATAGCCCTGGGTGTCCCAGGTCGGCCGCCGGCTGGTGACGTTGATGGCGCCGGCCTCGCTATTGCGACCGAACAGCGTGCCCTGCGGGCCTTTGAGCACCTCAACGCGGTCCACGTCGAAAGTCGCCAGTGACGCATGTCGCGACGACATCGCGACACCGTCCATGTTCAGCGCCACGGAACCATCATCCATGCTGACCTGGTTGAGCGAGCCGACACCGCGAATGCGGATATTGGCGTCGTTGCCGCCACCGTAGGAGTTCACGTCCACGCCGGGTGTGCGACGCAGCACGCTCTCCACATCGGGCAGTCGCCCGTTCTCGATGGCGCTGGCATCGATCACGCTCAATCCAAAGGGAATGTCTTGCGGACGTTCGCTCGACAGACGGGCGTTGACGGTGACCGCCGACAGGTCGGCGGCCTTCTTCTTGTCATGGTCGGCATCGGCGGACGGTGCATCGTCCGCGGCGGCCTGGAAGGAAAGCGAAAGCAGCAGCGCGACCACCAGCGCCCTGGGGCGCAGGGAGGTCGGTGCGTGGGTACGACGGGTCATGAAAATCCCCTGGATGGAAAGAATCGTTCGCGTCATCGCGCAGCGGGCGACGAAGCCCGCTGCGAAGGACGTGGATAGGAAGGCAGCGCGTCGACCAGGACACCGTCGGTATCGGCCCGATCCGCCGCGGAAATCGACTTGGGCACGATGGAGGCCCCTTCGTGGACGAGCAGCAGCGCATCGATATCGCCGGGCTGCGCCACCCAGGCACCCTGTCGCCAGATCCAGCGTTGGCCGGTGACATGGCCATCGGGCGACGACGCGAGGTCGGATGCCCGGGGCGGACCGAAGGCGGCCACGCGTTCGGCCTCGCTCATCGCGTCGCCCATGGCGGTTTCCACCGGCTGGCCGGCGGCGATCCGCGCCGCGGCAGCGGCAAAAGCCTCCGGCGAGCGTCGTGAAGTCCAGCCAAGCGCGGCAAGCGGACCATAGGTGGTCGCCCAGCCCTTGGCGTCGGCCTGCGCGAGATCGCCCACGGGCGCCGCGCTGGCCGCCAGCGCGCGCACCACCTGGTCCGCACGCAAGGCCATCACCTGCCGCATCACGGCGACGCCATCGGCATCGCCGACGCAGAGCAACCCGATGGCGCCGGGTACGGCTTCGCCCCACCACGCGGCACCCTGCCCGTCGCGCAGCGCCGCGGCGTCGACCAGCAAGCCACGAGCCAGCGCCTGTGCGATATCCGCGCGACGCAGGGCCCGACCGACGCCGGTCGCGGACACGTCCCAATCGGGCGATTCCGGCAGCAACAATCGTGATCCGTCGACGCTGGCGCCGCCCAATCCATGAGGCCATTCGATCACCGTATGGACGCCGGTGGTCATGCCCAGGCGCCGCGCCACGCAACGACGCATGACACTCACATCGTCGCCGACCTCAGCCGCATCATGATCGCGTGTCGCGTCGTGACGCACCCGCATGTCGGCGACCGCCAGGTTGCGGACGGTCGGTGAATATCCCGTGGCGAACGCAAGGGGACGCGGCGGAGCGCCCGCGACGGACGAGGCCACCAGCTCATCGTCGACACGAACCGACCACTCCCATTCACCCACGGGTGCGACGGCGTCGTAGGCAACGCTGGCGCCGACCGCAGGCAGGATCACCTCGGGTGGCAGGCCTTGCGCCTTGCGGACCAGCGGCGACCGCGCGATGCGGGAAGGATCCACACCAAGACGTGGCATGGCCGATGTCGCGCGAATCCACAGCGCATCATGCCCACGCCACGCCGGCACGCCCTCGGCCGACCAACCCGGCGCACGAAGCTCCCATCGCAGGCGCACCGTATGCGTTCCCGACGCGTCGCCCAGCGGCAATCGCAGATGGTCGTCCGCGATCGTGACGGCTACCGTCCGCTCGTCCACCGTGGCGGAGACTCCCGATACATCCGCCGGCAGTTCGGCGTCGAGATTGCCGCTGTCCGACGTGACGCCATGGAGTATCCAATCGCCATGCAACTTGCCTGTCGCCGACTCCACGTAGAGGGCGGCATGACCACCGTGGACACTGTAACGCCCCGCGCTGCGCAGCCACCGACGCTCCCATTCCGCAGCCTGTCGATCCTGGACATCACGCGGCACGTAGTCGCCGCGCGCCACGAGTTCGCCATGCAAGCGCCAACCCAATCCGACCATCAGGGCCAAGCCGATGACGATGCCGACCAGCACCGGGCCGCCGAAGCGGCCGCCAGACCCTCTCGCGAAACGCCCTTCGGCACCGCGCGGCACAACCGCGGCGGCAAGCGCGGCAAGCACCACGCAAAGCCCGAGCTTGTAGCCGGCAAGCGCCGACAGGTAACCCGTCCATGGCGCCCATCCCGTCATGCCCGACAGGTGCAGATGAGCGGGAATGCCGACCTCGTACAAGGGATAGTCGACGAGGCCCAGTTCATGGTTGAGCACCAGGAAGAACGCGAGCAGCATCGAGACGGGATACGCCACGGCCGCCCGAGACCAGCAAGCGTGCACGAGCACCACCAACAGGCCGAGTTCGAGCAGGGCCGGTGCCGAGACCAGTAGCTGGTACAGCGCCGGTGTCGTCACGCTCAACGCGGACGGCTCGGCCAGTGCGGTCACGAACAGGCTCGCGACACCCGGTAGCACCGCCAATCCGACGATCACCACGACGATGGCGATAACCCGGCCAAAGGGACGCAACCACGACGGCGCGGGCGCCGCGTCCAGCATCGCGTCGAACCCCTCGACGTGGTCGCGCCGCCAAACCATGCCGGCGAGCGCCGCGACAACAAACGCCACCACGAGAAACATCGCGCTGTTGAGCAGCGGAAGCAGGAATTCCGGACGCGCCCGCATGGGGCCTTCGGCATGCCAGACGCCATGCACGAAACCACCGAGGATGCCCATCGCCAGCAGGATCGCCACGCCGATCCACAGGCCCCGGCACCGGACGATATGCGAAAGCTGCCAACCGGCTTCGCTGGCCAGAGCCCGCAGCCAGCCTGTCGACGATATCTCCACCGGTGGGAACGAGGTCGCACCGGTGGACGTACGGGACCTGGACGCGGCATGGCGCTTTCGACGCGGCGGGCGCTCGATGGCCATCCCTTCGCGCTGTACCTTGCGCAACGCCAATGCAAGCAGCACGAGCGGCAGCACGCACCACACGAAACGATTGAACAGGAACTCGGGCGTCAATGGCAGCAACGCGCTGCGCTTTTCCCCGGGTGTCCAGGTCTCGACCTTGGCCATCGCATAGGTGAACAGCGACGGATCGAGCGCCGCGGCGAGCATGGGATTGATATGGCCACCCTTCAACACCACCACCGCGAACATCCACAGCAGCATCAGCAGCGCCGACAACGCGAACGCGCCCGCGACGCTGCGCAGCTTCAGCGTCGCGAGGTAATACAGCGCGCCGATGCCCACGCCCGCAGGCAGCAGAAGCCAGAACCACGCGAAGGCCAGCGCCGCCCAGGGCGGTGCCGACACCGAGCCATGCGGCACCATCGACAGCCAGTCCAGCAACGGCGTGGCGATGAACCCCGCGATCAGCGATCCGGCCAGCAGGCCGCCCACCAGGGCCGCGCCGATGAAACGCCCCCACAGCACGGCAGGCAACGAGACGGGCATGGAAAGCGCCACTTCGTGCAGGCTCGCCTGTCGATCGCGCAAGAGCGGCTGGGCAAACACCCAGGCCCAGGCGAAGAACAGGAAGAACATGCAGCCGGTCGACATCAGGTAGACCAGGCTCGGCGCGTTGCGCGGGATATCCGCGCCGCCCATCTTCTGCACGTAGTCCGCGTTGGTGAGCGACATCAGCAGGTAGGCGGCAAGGCCGACGAACACCAGGCCCACCACGCCGCTACGCAACCCCGCGCCGAGTTCCGCCCTGGCCTCGCGCAACGCGAGGCGCAACGCGCTCATGCCGCCTCCGTCGCGCCGGCGTCCGCCAGCGCCGCGTAGTAGACATCCTCCAGGCGCGGCTCGCGCGGCATGAAGCCCGCGTCGGGTGCCTCGTCGGCAACGACGATCACGCGCGTGCCGTCCGGATGCGCCGTGAGGTGCAGGTGCGCGGCGATCGCCTCGCCCCGTGGCACGACACGCTCCCACAGGCGCCCGCAATACGGCGCCACGAGATCCGCGGGCGTGCCTTCCGCGACGATGCGGCCCCGCGCGAGGATCGCAAGACGATGGCAGAGATGTTCGATGTCCTCGACGATATGCGTCGAGAGCAACACGATGGATTCGGCCGCCACGTCGGCGAGCACGCGGTGGAACCGATTGCGTTCCGCCGGATCGAGGCCGGCCGTCGGCTCGTCGACGATCAGCAGCCGCGGCGAGCCGAGCAATGCGAGTGCGATGCCCAGGCGTCGCAGCATGCCGCCCGAATACGTGGCCGCAGGACGATCGGCCGCCTGTTCCAGGTTCACCTTCGCCAACAGCGATTCGACCTCGTCGCCGCGCGTGCGTTTCTCGGTACGGCCCTTGAGCCATGCGAAGCGATCCAGCAGATCCCTGCCCGACATGCCGGGATACGCGCCGATCTGCTGCGGCAGATAGCCGAGGCGACGACGCAGGTGATCCGGATCGGCGAGCACGTCGACTCCGTCGAGCCGGATGCTTCCGGCATCGGGCGACTGCAAGGTCGCGAGGGTGCGCATCAAGCTGCTCTTGCCGGCGCCGTTGGGGCCGAGCAGTCCGTACATGCCGGGTTGAACATGCAGGTTGACGCCGTCGAGAGCGCGTACGCCGTTGCGGTAGGTCTTGGCGAGGCCTGCGATCTCGAGGCCACTGGAAGTGGTCATGCGTAGTTCCGTCTGACGATGGATACGAAGGCTGGAGTCGATCCGTCGCATGACGCGACCGGAGTTCCCTGGCGACTGAAAAGCGGATGGATGGCGTGGTCGACGTAGCCCCTGCAAATCGCCAACTCGCTCACAAATGATAATAGTTATCATTTGTAAATGGGCAAGTGCCATGGCAGAGTTGCAGAGGATATCGCTACGGATGTTATAACGTAACTGTCACAAACAGTCATCCCTACCGGACGTCATAGACATGGACCCTCGCTCCGCCGGCCTCGCCCTGGGAAACCTTCTCGCCGAACTGCTCGACATGCCGACCGAGCGGATTCCCAACGATCGCAACCTGATCGAACTGGGTGTCGATTCCATCGCGATGATGCGGATCGCGGGCATGTTGCGGCGTCAGGGTGTCGTTGTCGGATTCGCCGAACTCGCCGCCGCGCCGACCTTCGCCGCATGGCGTGCGCTCGTCGGTGAAACCAGCGAATCCATCACGCAAAGCACGACATCGACCGCCGCGTTCGACGAAAGCGCCCCCTTCGCGATGGCACCTATGCAGCGAGCCTATTGGCTCGGTCGCGACGAAGGGCAACGCCTCGGCGGCGTCGCAGCGCATTTCTACAACGAGTTCGACGGCCAGGACATCGATCCCGTTCGGCTGGAATCCGCCGTACACCGCCTGCTCGACAGGCACGCCATGCTGCGCGCTCACGTCGTGGACGACGCGCACATGCAGATCCTGGAGCGTTCGCCGTGGCCGAGACTGGTCGTCCATGACCTGCGCGATCTCGCGCCTGACGACGCGCGCCGCGAGCTCGACGAACTGCGTACCCAACTGTCGCATCGCCAGCTCGACGTCGTCGCAGGCGAGGTCTTCGACGTGCGCCTGTCGCTGCTTCCCGATGCGATCCGGCCACGCGGCGCGCGACTGCACGTCAACCTGGACATGATCGCCGCCGATGCGTTGAGCCTGCGCCTACTGCTGGGCGACCTCGCGTCGCTGTACGCGGCCGAAGCGCTTCTGCCGATCGGCTACAGCTATGCCCGCTACCTCGCCGACCGGGCGAAGCACACGGCGGACAAGGCCGGTAAACGCGACGCCGACGAAGCCTATTGGCAGGCGCGCCTGCCGGCCATGCCTTCGGCGCCGCAGTTGCCCGCGGCGTCGATGGATACGCGCCTGGATGCGACACGCGTGGTGCGCAGGCATCGCTGGCTGGCACCGGAACGCATGCGCGTGTTCGAGCACGCGGCCCGCGAGCACGGGCTGACACCCGCCATGGCCCTGGCCGCGGTCTTCGCCGAAACGCTGACGGCCTGGAGTACCGATCCCGCCTTCTTGCTCAACCTGCCCGTCTTCGACCGCGAGCCGCTGCATCCGGATACGGCCTTGCTCGTGGGTGACTTCACCTCGTCGAACCTGCTCGCATGGGACGGCGAGACACCGGGGGCGTTCGCAACGCGCGCGCAAGCCCTCCAGCACCGCTTCCACGACGACATGCGCCATGCGGGGCGTTCCGGGCTGGACGTGCTGCGCGACCTGTCGCGCCTGCGCGGCGAACAGGTCATCGCGCCGGTCGTCTACACCAGTGCCATAGGCCTGGGCGAGCTGTTCCCGAACCACGTTCGCCAGGCCTTCGGCGATCCGGCGTGGATCATTTCGCAGGGCCCCCAGGTCTGGCTCGACGCCCAGGTCACCGAGCTCGACGGCGGCCTGCTGGTGAACATCGATGCGCGCGAGGACGCGTTCGCCGAGGGGGTCCTCGACGCGATGTTCGATGCGCACGGCGCCCTGCTCGACCGGCTGATCGACGAACCGGCGGCATGGACGACACCCGTACCGGCCATGCTGTCCGCGACGGTGAAGGCCACCCGTGAACGAGCCAACAACACCGCGCTCGCCCTTCCGCGGCAGCGGCTGCACGACGGCTTCTTCGACCATGCCTTGCGTGCACCCGATGCACCGGCCCTTCTCTGGGGCGACAACGGCCGCATGAGCTACGGCGAGCTTCGCGATGCTGCCTTGCGTCTCGCGGGCTGGCTGCGCGCCCAGGACATCGGGCCCGGACATGTCGTCGCGGCGCAGTTGCCCAAGGGACCGGACCAGGCCATCGCGGTCCTGGGCATCCTGGCAGCAGGTGCGACGTATCTTCCCATCGGCATCGACCAGCCCGATCTGCGTCGCCAGCGTATCTGCGATGCCGCAGGCGTGTCCCTGCTGCTCCGGGAGTGGCCAAAGGACGCGACACCGCTCGATGCGCCCGTGCCCGGCAACGACACCTCGTTGGCCTACGTGCTCTACACCTCCGGCTCCACCGGGGAGCCGAAGGGCGTGGAGATCCCGCACGTCGCGGCGATGAACACCATCCTCGACCTCGAACGGCGACTGGCGCTGGAGGCCCACGACCGTACCCTGGCGATCTCCGCGCTCGAATTCGACCTGTCGGTATACGATCTGTTCGCACCGTGGCACGTCGGTGGCGCCGTGGTCTGCATCGACGAAGGCATCCGTCGCGATGCCGCGGCCTGGGTCGCCCTGATGCACCGGCACGCGGTCACCATCCTCAACTGCGTGCCGGCCTTGCTCGACATGATGCTCACCGCCGCGACCACTGGCGAGGCGGGGCCGCCGCTGCGCGCCGTGTTGCTCGGCGGCGACTGGGTCACCCTGGACCTTCCTCCGCGCCTGCGACGATGGGTGCCGCGATGTCGATGCATCGCCCTGGGCGGCACGACGGAAACCGCTATCCACTCCACGTTCCGCGAGGTCGTGGATGTCGAGTCCCACTGGCGATCCGTGCCCTACGGCCTGCCGCTGGCCAATGTAAAGCTGCGCGTGGTCGACGCATCGGGGCGCGATTGCCCGGACATGGTGGAAGGCGAACTGTGGATCGGCGGCACCGGCGTGGCCCGTGGCTATCGCGGCGATCCGGTGCGCAGTGCGGCAAAGTTCGTCGAGTACGAGGGCCTGCGCTGGTATCGGACCGGTGACCGGGCGCGCTACTGGCCCGACGGCGAGGTCGAGTTCCTCGGTCGCGCCGATTTCCAGGTGAAGCTGCGCGGCCATCGCATCGAACTGGGCGAGATCGAAGCCGCCGTGTCCGCGTGGCCTGGCGTGGTGCAGGCCGTCGCGGTCGCCGGCACCCATGGACTGGGCGTGTTCGCCATCCCGGCCACGCCGATCGACGGTCCACGCATCGTGGACCTGCGCCAGGCCAGCGACGACCATCGCGACCTGGTCGATTTTCTCGCCGCGCGACTCCCCTCGGCCATGATCCCGGAGACGCTGTGCTGGCGGGATGCCCTACCCCTGACCGCCAACGGCAAGATCGATCGCCCCGCGCTCGGCCGCGAATTGGAAGCCTCGCGCTCGGTCGCCGCCGATGCGGGCGACGCACCCGTGAACGACATCGAGCGTCGCGTCGCCGAGGTGTGGTCACAGGTCCTCGGCGTCCCGGACATCGGCCGCGACCGCAACTTCTTTTCCCTGGGCGGCGATTCGCTATCGGCGACGCGGCTGATACCGTCGCTGCGCGAAGCGGGCCTGGCCGGCGCCACGCTGGGCGATCTCTTCGCCGCGCCGAGGCTGCGCGACTTCGCGGCCCGGCTTCGCCTGGGCGATGTCGAGCACGATATGCGCCCTCTCATACTCGATCCCGCGAACCGCCATGCGCCGTTCGCGCCGACCGAGGTCCAGCGTGCCTACTGGATCGGTCGCGATCCCGCCTTCGTGCTCGGTGGCGTGGGCTGCCACTTCTATCGCGAGTATGACGTGCGCGACCTGGATATCGCGCGTCTCCAGGCAGCCCTGAATACCCTGGTGGCACGCCACGACATGTTGCGCGCCGTCTTCGACGAACATGGCGATCAGCGCGTGCTCGACGAGGTGCCCACGTACGTGATCGAGGTCGTTGATGCCGGCAGCGACGCAGCCGCGCGCTTCGCGCAGCTACGTGAATCCGCCGCGCACCGCGTCTTCGATCCGACACGCTGGCCGCTGTTCCATGTGGCCGCCGTAAGCGACGGTCGCGATACGCGCCTCGCCGTCGGGCTCGACAACCTCGTCCTCGACGCATTGAGCATCCTGCGCTTCTACACCGAATGGGGCGAACTCTACGCCGGGCACGACAACGCTCCGGCACCCGCCCTTACCTTCCGCGACTACCTCGCCAACGCCACGCCGTCCGACGACATCCTGCGTACCGCGCGATGTTATTGGGACGACCGCCTGCCCGCGCTTCCTCCAGCGCCGCAGCTGCCACTGGCCTGCGATCCGGCGCAACTGGGCACGCCGCGCTTCCTCCGCCAGCAGGGCCATGTCGACGCGACGCGCTGGCGTCACATACTCCAACAAGCGTCGACCCACGGTCTCACCGCCTCCGCCGTCCTGCTCACCGCCTTCACCGAAACGCTCGCGCGCTGGAGCGCACGACCGGAACTCACGCTCAACCTCACCCTCTTCGACCGTCAGCCGATCCATCCGGACGTGCATCGGGTGATGGGCGATTTCACCTCGCTCACCCTGCTCGGCTACCAGCCACGCCCTGCCGACGACTGGATCGCGCGGGCGCGGCATGTCCAGCACGAACTCGGCCAGGCCCTCGAACATCGGGCCATCTCCAGTGTGACCCTCGTCCGCGACCTGGCGCGCCTGCACGATCGGCCCGAGCTGTCCATGCCGGTGGTGTTCACCAGCGCGCTCGGCGTGCCGGGCGGCACGGCCGCCGCCGGCCAGGGCCCGTTCCAGCGCCAGGTATGGGGACTCACCCAGACGCCGCAGGTCTGGCTCGATCACCAGGTCGTCGAGGCGGAGGGCGGCATCGCCCTTAACTGGGACCATGTCGAAGGCCTGTTCCCGCCGGGCATGGTCGAGGCCATGTTCGCGGCCTACCTGCGCATGCTGGACTGGCTTGGCGCAAGCGACTGGTCAGGAGCGCCGCCCGACCTGCTGCCGGTCGAACAGGCGGTCATGCGCCGCCGTGTCAACGCCACGGATGCGCCGCATCCCGACGAAGGCCTGCACGATGCGTTCTTCCGCATCGCCCGGGACGAGCCGTCGCGCGCGGCCCTTCGTTGGGGTGACGATCGCCAGGTCGATTACGGCACGCTCGCCGACCAGGCGCTGCGCATCGCACGATCGCTTGAACGGCAAGGTGTCGTGCCCGGCGACCTCGTCGCCATCAGCCTGCCCAAGGGCGCCGCACAGATCGCCGCCGTACTGGGTGTGCTCGCGGCGGGCGCGGCGTACCTTCCCATCGGTGTCGATCAGCCTCCCGCGCGCAGGGAACGCATTCTGCGCCGCGCCGGTGCACAGTACATCCTCGGCGCAGGCGGCATGAGCATCGACGCCGCCCTGATCCACGAGCCGCTTGCTTCACCGCGCCGCACCCATGGCGACGCGCTTGCCTACGTCATCTACACCTCGGGTTCCACCGGTGAACCCAAGGGCGTGGAGATCGCACACGCCGCCGCGCTGAACACGCTGGTCGACGTGACCCGGCGCTTCGGCATCGACGGTAACGATCGCGTACTGGCCGTCTCCGCGCTCGACTTCGATCTCTCGGTATTCGATATCTTCGCCCCGCTGGCCGTCGGCGGTTCCCTGGTGCTCGTCGACGAAGATGACCGCCGCGATGCCGCGTGCTGGCGACGCCTCGTGCGCAACCATGGCGTCACCGTGTGGAACAGCGTGCCCGCATTGCTCGACATGGCGCTGACGAACCACGCGGAAAGCGACGAGCTGGCCACGTTGCGGCTGGCGCTGCTTTCCGGCGACTGGATCGCCCTCGACCTGCCGCGCCGCCTGGTGGCGCAGGCGCCCCGATGTCGATTCGTCTCGCTCGGGGGCGCCACGGAAGCCTCGGTATGGTCGAACGTCCACGAGGTGGTGGCGCTCGATCCCGACTGGCGATCAATCCCTTACGGCGTGCCGCTGGCGAACCAGCGCTTCCGGGTGGTGGACGCGCGCGAGCGCGACTGCCCGGACTGGGTGCCCGGCGAACTGTGGATCGGCGGTGCGGGCGTCGCGCTCGGTTACCGCCATGCGCCGGAGGTCACCGCACGCCAGTTCAGCGTGCGCGATGGCATGCGCTGGTATCGCACGGGCGACCTCGGTCGCTACCGCCCCGACGGCCTGCTCGAATTCCTCGGCCGGCAGGATCACCAGGTGAAGTTGCGCGGTCACCGCATCGAGCTGGGCGAAATCGAAAGCGCCCTGCTTGCCCTGCCTGATATCGCACAGGCGGTGGCCATGGTGCTCACCACCGCCACCGGTCGCCATCTCGCTGCCGCGGTCGTCACACATAACGACGTTGACGAGACCCGATGGCGCGAAGCGCTCGCCGCGTCGCTGCCGGCACACATGCTGCCGGAGCGGATCGTTCCCTTCGACGCGCTGCCACTCACCGCCAACGGCAAGCTGGATCGGCGTGCCATCGCCGAGCGTCTTACGGAAACCCGTACCGAAGAGACCGTGGACGACGCGCCGCTGGACGACACCGAACGCGCGATCGCCACGCACTGGCAGGCCCTCTTCGGCACGGCTGCCATCGATCGCGAGGCCAGCTTCTTCGCGCTGGGTGGCGACAGCCTGCTCGCCACCCGCTTCATCGAGCGCTTGCGCACGGAAGACGGCGTGACCCTGCCGCTGCGCCGCCTGTTCGCCGCGCCCACGCTGCGCGACGTCGCCGCGATGGTCCGCGAGCTGCAACGGGCGGACGCGACGCTCGAGGAAGGCGCCCTGTGAACGCCATCCACCGCCCATCCCCCGACGACTCCCAAGGAATCCCCACCATGTCCGCCGTACAGATCATCGATGACCTGACCCGGCTCGGCGTCGAACTCTGGGCCGACGAGGGCCAGCTTCGTTTCCGTGCGCCTGCCGCCGTGCTCACCGACGCGCACAAGGACGCCCTGCGCTCGCACAAGGCCGAAATCATCGCGCTACTCGGCAAGGAGCAACCTTCGGGCATCGTCCATGACGCGACGGCACGCCACGAGCCCTTCCCCCTCACCGACGTACAGGCCGCATACCTGCTGGGCAGGCAGGAGTCCTTCGGCTACGGCGGCGTGGCCTGCCATGGCTACCTCGAAATCACCTGGCCCACCCTGTCCGCCGACGCGTTGGAAGACGCTTGGAACCATCTGGTCCAGCGCCACGACATGCTGCGGGCCGTGATCGAGCGCGACGGCTACCAGCACGTGCTGGCCGAGGTTCCCTGCGTCCGGATCGATAGCGTCGACCTGCGCGACGCCACGCCAGCGGCGGTGCAACGGCACCTCGACGACGTGCGCAGCGCCATGGACCACCGCATCTACGACACCGCCACCTGGCCGCTGTTCGAACTTCGACACACGCGTACGCCGGACGGAGACATCGTCCATTTCTCGCTCGACGCCCTCATCGCCGACTGGGCCAGCGCGGGCATCCTGTTCAACGAACTGGATGGCATCGTGGCGGGCCGCGCGCACGAGCTGGCACCGCTGGACATCGGCTTCCGCGACTACCTGCTCGCGGAACGCCAGTGGCGCGACACCGCGCGCTATCGCGAGGACCGCCGCTACTGGACCGACCGCGTCGACACTTTGCCCGCCGCACCGTCATTGCCACTCCGGCAAGGTGGCCCGGCCCGAGGACCCGCGCGTTTCCGCCGTCACTCCCTGCACCTGTCCAGCGGACGCTGGGCGACGTTCCGCGCCCATGCCGTATCCCACGGCGTCACGCCGACCTCGGGCCTGCTGGCCGTCTATGCCAGCGTCATCCGGCGATGGTCGCGCCAGCCGGCGTTCTCGCTCAACCTCACCCTGCTCAACCGCATGCCGATCCATCCCCAGGTGGATCGACTGGTCGGCGACTTCACGTCGGTCGGCATCCTCGAAGTGCAGCCCGTCACGGGCGATGTCGCCAGCCAGGCGCGAGCCCTCGGCGCACAGCTGTTCGCGGACCTGGATCACCGCCTTTTCTCCGGCGTGGAGACCGTCCGCGAGATCGCGCGACGACATGGCCGGGAAGCCGCGCTCATGCCCGTGGTCTTCACGGGTGCCATCGGCACGCAGTCGACCGAGGTACCGGCCAGCGGGAGGAAGCCCGGCTACGGCATCACGCAAACCCCGCAGGTGTTGCTCGATTGCCAGGCGGGCGACGGTCCCGATGGGCTGACGGTGCATTGGGATGTGCGCCAGAACGTCTTTCCCGACGGCATGGTCGACGACATGTTCGCGGCGTTCGAGGACACCATCGGACGACTCGCCGACGATGCCGAGGCCTGGCGTGCGCCCTGCGATATCGGGCTTCCTTCGTGGCAGCGCGAAGAGCGCGACGCGGTCAACACCACCGCCACGTCGTCGGAAGCGCGCCTGCTTCACGCCGACATCGTTGCGCAAGCGGCACGCCTTCCGGACAACATCGCCGTCATCGATGCGCATGGCAGCCTCACCTATCGCCAGCTCGTCACCCGCGCGAACGGAGTCGCGCACGTCCTGCGTGACCGTGGGCTCGTCGCCGGGGAGTGCGTCGCCGTCGCCATGGACAAGTCCTGCGAGCAGATCGTCGCGGTGCTCGGCGTCCTGCTCGCCGGCGGTGCCTACGTGCCGATCGATCCGGCGCAGCCTCGCCTGCGTCGCGAACGCATCGTCGAACAGGCCGATATCCGTTTCGCCATCACGCACAACAACGTGGACAACGGCGATTGGCCCGCGTCGCTGACCTGGCTGTCGACACGCGACGCGATCGAATCGGCCACGTCGCCAGACGCGATCGCGAACCCGGATACCCTGGCCTACGTCATCTTCACCTCGGGCTCCACCGGCGAACCCAAGGGCGTGATGATCGATCATCGCGCCGCGCTGAACACCATCGACGACATGGGCCGGCGCTTCGGCATCGGCGAAGACGACCGCGTGCTTGGCCTTGCACAGCTCGGCTTCGATCTTTCGGTCTACGACATCTTCGGCCCCCTGGGCCGCGGCGGCACGCTCGTGCTTCCCGATCCCGCGCGCGGCGCCGACCCCTCGCATTGGGCGGAGCGCGTCGCCGCGGAAGGCATCACGCTGTGGAACTCGGTGCCGGCGCAGTGGCAGATGCTCGTCCATTACCTGGACAGCGACCCGCGCCCCCTGCCGAGCCTGCGCCAGGCGTGGCTTTCCGGTGACTGGATACCCCTGAACCTGCCCGCGCAGACGCTTCGACACCTACCGAACCTGACATTGGTCGGCCTGGGCGGCGCCACCGAGGCATCGATCTGGTCGAACTACCACCGCATCGACGCCGTCGAACCGCAGTGGACGAGCATTCCCTACGGCGTGCCCCTCGCCAACCAGTTGTTCCGCGTACTGGACGATCGCATGCGCGACGTGCCGACCTGGGTGCCCGGCGATCTCTATATCGGTGGTGCGGGCCTGGCCAAGGGCTACCTCGGCGACACGGCGTTGACCGAAGCGCGCTTCGTTCGTCATCCCGATAGCGGCGAGCGTCTTTACCGCACGGGCGACCTCGCCCGCTACCTGCCCGGCGGCGAACTGGAATTCCTCGGTCGCGAGGATGGCCAGGTCAAGCTGCGCGGCCACCGCATCGAACTGGGCGAGATCGAGGCGGCACTGTGGTCGCACCCCGGCGTGTCGGCGGCGGCCGCGGTGATCGCGGAAGGCGACGGCGGTGAACGCAGTCTGCTTGGCTTCGTCGAGGCCGCCCGCCAGGCGGTCGATGCCTCCACGGAGGTCGTACCCGGTCTGGGCGGCGTGCTCCGGCACGCGGAAAAATCGGGCTATGCCTCCACGCACGCATCGCATGTGCTCGATCTCCACGACGCCGCGCACCGGTCCATGCTGCATGCCTTGTGGCGTCGCGGCGCCTGGCACGACGGCGCCGCCGCCAGCGCCGATACCCTCCTCGACGCGGCCAAGGTACACGCTCGCCACCGCTGGCTCGTCCGTCGCTGGCTCGAAAGCCTGCACGCGTCAGGGCAGCTCGATCGGGACGAGCACGACCGCTACCGTCCGTCCACGCTTCCCGACACCTTGACCGTCACCGAGTCATGGCAGCGCGTCGCCTCGGGCGCGACGCAGGCCCAGGTGCCCCTCGCGGTGATCGACTACCTGCGCGTCCACGCGACCCGTCTGGACGAACTGCTCGACGACCACTGTAATCCCTTCGAATTGCTGTTCCCGCAGGGCGGCGACGATATCGCGCTCGCGCTCTACGGCGAGGAACCGGCGTCTCGCTACAACAACCACGCGCTCGCCGCGCTGCTGCGCCAGATCGCATCGCATCGCGAGGACGGAACACCGTTGCGCATCCTGGAAATCGGTGCGGGTACCGGCGCCACGACGGCCGTGGTCGCTCCGATGCTCGACGGCCTCGACGTGGACTACCTGTTCACCGACCAGGGCACCTTCTTCCTGCCCGAGGCACGACGACGCCACGCGGCCTACCCGTGGATCCGCCACGGCCTGCTGGATATCGACCGCGACCCGCGCGAACAAGGCATCGCGCCCTCGTCGTTCGACGTGGTGGTCTGTGCGGGCGTGCTCGGCAGCGTGCACGATCCGGATGTCGCCCTGCGCCGCATCGGCGAACTGCTCGCCCCGGATGGCTGGCTCCTGTTTACCGAGCCCACCGTAGACCATCCGCACATCCTGCTGAGCCAGGGCTTCATGATGGCCCCGGCCGGCGGCGACCGCGATCGTGGTGCCAGTCCCTTCCTGTCCGCGCAACGCTGGGACGAGGCCGTGCGCGCCAGCGGCGGCGAGCCCGTGCTGCGGCTGCCCGAGGAGGGCCACGCCCTGGCACCGGGCCACATGCGCCTGTTCGCCGCGCGCTACAAGCGCGACCGCGTGGCCCTCTCCGCAACCTCGCTGCAACGCCATCTCGCGGACCGCCTGCCCGCCCACATGCTGCCATCGCAGTTGCAGGTGGTGGACCGCCTTCCGCTCACCGCCAACGGCAAGCTCGACCGCAAGGCGCTGGCGACATGGCGTGTGCGCCACGTCGCCAACGATCTCGCCCAGACGCCCACCGAAAGCGATCCGCTCGAACGGCAGCTCTGCGCCATCTGGGCCGACGCGCTCGGCGTCCCGACGCTGGGACGCGACGACAACGTCTACGACCACGGTGCGGATTCGCTGATCCTCGCCCGCGTCGCGGATCGCGTTCGCGAAGAAGTGGCCGGTGCAGACGCCCACGCCTACGACACCGTGCTGCGCCAGATGCTCAACGAACCGACGGTCGCGGCACTGGCCCGGCTGTTGCGTGGCGATGCCGCCACCACGGACGCCACCGCCACGACGGCACCAGCGAAAACAGGAACACGCGAAGGCAGCAACGCCTTGCTCGTGCCGTTCGGTGGTGGCGAAGGCGTCACCCGCGTCATGTTCCACGCCGCGCTGGGCACGCTCGACTACTTCCAGCACCTGGGCAAGGCGCTGTCCGCGCAGCAACAAGGGCCGGTGATCGGTGTCGCCGTGGCGGACACCGAACGCTACCTCGCCATCGACCCGCGCAAGCTGATCGATACCGTCGCCGACGACTACGCCCAGCGCCTGGTCGACGAAGGACATACGCGGTTCCAGCTCGTCGGCTACTGCCTGGGCGGCCTGCTCGCCACCGAGGTCGCGCGGCGCCTGCTGCAGCGCGGCCTCGATGTGGTCGATCTGTCGCTGGTGGACAGCATCCCGATGTTCATCGACACCGACGAGGAATTGGCCTTCGAGGCCATCTTCGTGCCCAACCTCAACCTCGATCCCGTGAAGGCGGTCTTCGGGCCCGAGGTGGACGATGCCGACGTGTATCGTGCCATTGAGCGCCTCATGACCGATCACGACCGGAAGGTGCCGTCGGGCGCCATGGCCGAGCTGCGAGGCGACGCGGGCATGGAGATCGTCGCGCAGGCAGCGAAGCGGCGTGCGGCGCTGTCGCAGGACGAACGCCTCGCGGGCTATGCCGCCGCAGCCGCGTCGCAGGCCGGACTGCCGGTATCCCCCGAACTGGTTCCCGCCCTTTTCCGCGTCTGCCGGCACAGCATGCGCGCGGCGCGCTTCGATCCACCGCCGTTCGTGGGCGACATGACCTTCCTGCGCTGCGAGGAACAGCAATCGTTCGGCGTGACCGGCGGCGTCGGCCATCTCGCCGCACCGTTCTGGGAAGACACCTGCCTGGGCGAATTCCGGTTGATCGACGTGCCAGGCAACCACTTCAGCGTCATCGAACCGCCGCACGTGTCGGTGGTGACGGCGCATCTCCTCGACGCGCTAAGGAGGCGTGCATGAGCGACAACGCAGGGACGCAGGCACTCGCCGCACTGCGACGCCCCGTCTCGGGACTGGTCCGCGGTGGCGTATGGATGGGCGCGATCGGCGCGCTGACCGCGCTGCTGCCCTTCGTGGGCCTCACCGAACTGGCGCGGGCGCTGCTTGTGCCCGCACCGGACGTGGGCCGCGTGGTCACGATCGCGCTGATCGTGGTCATGGGCTTGGCGCTGGGCTGGGGCTGCACGGGGTTGGCCCTGTGGCTGACCCATCTGGCGGACCACCGCCTGCAGGCCTCGCTACGACGCGCGATGGTCGAGCGACTGGGCGCGGTACCGCTGGGCTGGTATTCCGACAAGACCTCCGGCCAGGTGCGCAAGGCCGTGCAGGACGACCTGACCGACCTGCACCACCTCACCGCGCACCACGACGTGGAGCTGGCCGGCGCCATCGCCCTGCCCATCGCCGGCATCGCCTACCTGTGCTGGATCGACTGGCGCCTCGCCGTGCTGGCCGTGCTGACCTGGCCGATCTACGCGGCGGCCTACGCGTGGATGATGCGCGGCTTCGGCGACAAGATGACCCAGCTCGACGAAAGCTTCGGCAAGGTCAGCGCCGCCATCGTGGAATTCGTCCACGGTATCGCGGTGGTCAAGGCCTTCGGCCAGGGCCAGCGTGCGCACAAGGCCTACGACGACGCCGTCGGCACCTTCGGTCGGCGCTACGCCGGCTGGGTACGGCCCCTGCTGCGCCTGGAAGCGCTGACCTCCATGGCGCTCTCGGTGCCGGTTATCCTGGTGGTGAGCCTCGCGGGTGGTATCTGGATGATCGGCCGTGGCTGGATCGCCCCGCTGGACCTGTTCGCCGAAGTGCTGGTCGCCGTCGTGATACCGCAGACGCTGCAGGCGCTCAACCAGAGCATCACCGCGCAAAAACGTGCGCAGGCCGCGGCCGGGCGCATCGAAGAACTGCTGACGGTCTCCCCGCTGCCGCGCCCGGTCCATCCGGAAGAGCCGGCCGACGCCAGCGTGGTGTTCGAGGATGTCGGCTTCGCCTATGACGGCCAGAACGCCGTGCTCGACGGGGTGGACCTGGTCTGCCATCCCGGCACGCTGACGGCTCTGGTGGGTTCGTCCGGTGCCGGCAAGTCCACGCTGGCACGCCTGGTGCCGCGCTTCTACGACGTGGACAAGGGACGGGTCAGGATCGGCGGCGTCGACGTACGGCATATCGATCCGCGTCGCCTGTACCGGCACGTCGGTTTCGTGCTCCAGGACGTGCAGTTGGTCCATGGCAGCGTCGCAGACAACCTCCGTCTCGGACGCCCCGACGCCAGCGAGGCCGAGATGATCGAGGCGGCACGCGCCGCGCGGATCCACGAACGCATCGTTGCGCTGCCGCGGGGCTATGACAGCGTCGTCGGCGAAGACGCCGTGCTGTCCGGCGGCGAAGCCCAGCGTCTATCCATCGCCCGCATGCTGCTGGCCGACACGCCGATCCTCGTGCTTGACGAAGCCACGGCGCATGCCGACCCCGAGTCGGAGGCGCAGATCCAGGATGCCCTGTCCTCGCTGGCCCGCGATCGCACCGTGATCGTGATCGCCCATCGCCTCGCCAGCATCGTGTCGGCGGATCGCATCGTCGTACTCGACCAAGGACGCATCGTTCAGAACGGTCGCCACGAAGAACTCCTCGCCAGCGAGGGCCCATACCGCCGCCTGTGGCAGGCAGGCCATCCGACGCAAGACGTCGAACCCGAAAGGAAGATCTCCTGATGCTGGGCGAACTCAAGCAGGTACTCGGCCCCGCGCAGCACGGACGCCTTTATCGTTATCTCGCCTGGCTGTGCGCATGGAGCGTGCTCGAAGCGTTGACCGTGGTCTTGCTGGTGCCGCTGCTCGGTGCGTTGCTCCATGGCGACTTCGACCAGGCCTGGCGCTGGCTGCTCGCCATGGCCGGCATGACGGCGGTGACCTGCGTGGCACGGTACATCCAGTCCATGCGCGGATTCGCCCTTGCGCTGGTCATCCTCGAAACGCTGCACGGCCGCCTCGGCGACCACGTCGCGCGCCTGCCGCTGGGCTGGTTCTCGTCCGAGAAGGTCGGGCGCCTGTCGCGCAGCGCCACCTCCGGCACCATGATGGCGACGAACCTCTTCGCCCACTTGCTGGCCCCGGTGGTCTCCGGCGTCCTCGTTCCCGCCGTCATCGCGCTCGCGATGCTCTGGCTCGACTGGCGGCTGGGCGTCACCGCGCTGCTGTGTTCGCCGTTGATCTACGTCGCCCATCGCTGGGCGGCGGATGCCATCGCCCGTAACGACGATGTCGTGGATGGCGCGGCCGCCATTGCCAGCAACCGCGTCGTCGAGTTCGCGCGCAACCAGCACACCTTTTGCGCCTTCGGCCGCACGGAAGAAGGTTACGCACCGCTCGAGGCCGCCATCGACGCGCAGCGCGTCGCGGGTGGTTCGATGCTTGCGCAGACCTTCCCGCGCATCCTCGCCGGCGGCTTGTCCGTACAATTGGCGTTCGCCGTCCTCGTGGCCGTCGGCCTCTGGTCGGCGCTGCATGGTTCGATCGATCCGGTACGCCTCGTCGCCCTGCTCGCCCTCGCCGCCCGCTTCGTCGGCCCCCTGGCCGAAGCCGCCGCGCACAGCGGCCTGGTACGCATCGCGGAAAACGACCTGCGTCGCCTCGCGGACATCCTCGCCACGCCGCCGCTGCCCGAACCGGCGACGCCACGTGCGGCGACGGAGCCCGGCCTCGTGGAGTTCGATGCGGTGAGCTTCGCCTATCGCGACGGCGAACCCGTGGTCGGCGGCATCGACCTGCGTTTCCCGCCACGCAGCATGACCGCCATCGTGGGCGCCTCGGGCTCGGGCAAGAGCACGCTGCTGAAACTGGTCATGCGCTTCTTCGATGTCGGCAGCGGCCAGGTCCGCGTCGGCGGCGTAGACGTGCGCGAGCAGGACGGCGCGGCACTCATGGCGCAGCTCGCTCCCGTCATGCAGGACGTCTACCTGTTCGACGACACGCTGGAAGCCAACATCCGCATCGGCCGTCCCGATGCCAGCGACGCCGAATGGCGCGAGGCTGCACGGCTAGCAGGGGTCGAGGAGATCGCCGATCGCCTGCCGGAAGCCTGGACGACCCGCGTCGGCGAAGGCGGCAGCGCGCTCTCCGGTGGCGAACGCCAGCGCGTGTCGCTGGCCCGCGCCTTGTTGAAGAAGGCCCCCGTCGTACTGCTCGACGAGGCAACGGCCGCGCTGGACGCGGAAAACGAACGCTTCGTGCAGGAGGCCGTGGTTCGCCTGCGTCGCGATGCCACGCTCATCGTCATCGCACACCAGTTGCCCACCGTGATGGCAGCCGACCGCATCGTCGTGCTCGACGGCGGACGGATTGCCGAAAGCGGCACGCACGACGAACTGATCGCGCTCGATGGACGCTACGCCGCCTTCTGGCACGAGCGCCGTCGCGCGAAGGGCTGGCGACTCACCGCGAAGGCGGTATCGTGACGATCGATCTCGCCATCGTCGGTGCCTACGGAGACGTCGGTCGGCAGGCCGTCCGGCACTGGTTGCGCCTGCGCAACGGCACGTCCGCACGACTGCGGCTGGGTGGTCGCGACCCCGATGCCCTGCGCGGCCTCGCCGCCCCGTTACGCGACGCGGGTCACGCCATCGAAACGGCCGTGGTCGACGTGTTCGACCGACGTTCGCTCGACGCCTTCGTCGCGGACGCCCGCGTCGTGCTCAATTGCGCGGGGCCCTCGCACCGGATCCGCGATCGCGTCGCGGTCGCGACCCTGCGTGCCGGTACAGATTATGTCGACGCTGCCGGCGACGATGCGCTGGCCCAAGCGCTGCCGGCCCCGCAGGGCGATGGCCGCCGCGTGCTGCTTTCCGCCGGCATGCGCCCGGGCCTCAGCGGCCTGCTGCCCCGCTGGCTCGCGCTCGACATGCCACGACCGCGTCGTCTCACCAGCCATATCGGCGTGCTCGATCGATTCACGGTGGCCGCCGCCGGGGATTTCCTCGCCGCGGGCAGCGAGGGTGACAGCACCACGCTGGCCGCGTGGCGTGACGGCCTGCGCCAGCGGACGCTGCGTCGCCTGGACGACCAGCAGGTGCCCGGCTTCCCCGGGCCCGTTACCCTGCTGCCCTACCTCGATCGCGAGGCCGAACGGGTCGCGCGCGCCACGGGCATCCGCGAAGGCGACTGGTACAGCGCCATCGAGGACGGAAAGGTGCTGTCGGTGTTCGAACGCGCGCACACCATACCGTGCAATGAAGCGATCGCCATGCTGCGCCTGGCCAGCGCGGTCGACCTGGTCGGGCGCCAGCCCAGGGTCAGCATCACCATGCAGTTGGATAGCGACGACGACAGTCGTGGCGTGCGCGTGCAGGCGGGTGGCAACGGCAGCCTGAGCGGCGCGTTCGCAGCGGTCGCCAGTGATGCCGTCGCACGGGGCGCGACACCGGTCGGTATTCACCATGCGGCCGATGTGCTCGATCCCTCCGCGACCATCGCTTGCCTCCGTGCGCTGCATGTCTTCGACGCCTTCGTCGTCGTGGAAGGCCATCCGTCGCGTCTATGGCACGCCGAAGAGGGCGCGCTATGACGATCGACGCCACGCGGGCCCACGAGAGCGGCCTCGCCGCGCTGGCCCGGGCCTTGCCTGGGGGACTGAACGCATTGCCCGCCTGCGAGCCTGCCCTCGAACGGCTGGAGCATCGCAGCCTGTCCGCACAGATTGAGCTGCTGCGCCGGCATCGCGCCATCGATGACACATGGCGTGACACGGTATCCATCGCCGGCACGATCCACGTCGCACCACGTCATCGCTGGCTGCTCGCGCGCTGGCTGGTCGCGCTGGAAGCCTCCGGTGCGATCGAGCGCCAGGGCGACACCTGGCGCGATCGCCCCGATCATGTGTTCACGGTCGAGGGCGATCTTGCCGCGGACTACGCCGCGCTCGGCTTTCCCGAGCGGCTTGCACGGCTGCACCAGGCCATGCTCGATCGCCTCGACGCATTGCTGCGCGACGAAGTGTCGATGTCATCGTTGCTGTTTCCGGATGGCCGGATCATCGAATCCCTCGCCGCCTACCAGAGCAACCCGTTCACCGCCTACGTGAACGCGGCGTGCGGCGAAGGGTTGCGGCAATGCCCCGCGCAGGGTCCACGCCTGAGGCTCCTCGAACTGGGCGGCGGCCCCGGGCTCACGACGGCGGCCGTCCTCGACGCGCTGCAAGGACGCCCGGTCGACTATCTCTTTACCGACGTGTCGCGCCTGTTCATTCAGGCCATGGGCCTGCCCGGCGTCCGCCACGCGGTGCTCGACATCGACCGCGATTTCGACGCGCAAGGTGCACCGACAGGGAGCTTCGACGTGGTCGTGGCGGGCAACGTGCTGCACAACGCACGCGATGTCGATCGCACGCTGCGTTCGATCCATGCCGCGCTGGTCCCCGGGGGCTGGCTGGTGTTTTCCGAGGCCGTCGCCGACAACCGCATCCTGCTGACCTCGATGCAGTTCCTGCTATCGCCTGGCCCCGGCCAGACGATGGCCGGTAGCGGCGATGCCCGCGCGGCGACGGGCGAGATCTTCCTCGATGAGGCCGGCTGGTCGCAGCGGCTCGCCGCGGCAGGCTTCACCTCGCTCGCCACGCTTCCCGACCACGCGGCCGGCACGCTCCGGCGCGGCGGTCAGTACCTCTTCCTCGCCCAGGCCGCGGAGAACCATCCATGACCATCCTCGTCATCGCCGCGAGCCCCGACGCGGCATGCGACGACGTGCTCGCCCGGCATCCCGGCGCGGATGTGCATCGACTCGATGTCGCCGCAGCCGGGAAACTCCTCGTCGGCCTGGAACGCCTGCGCGCAACGCACGCGGTGCTTACCGGTGCGCAGTTCGACGCGCTGCGGAAACATCCCGCTTTCGATCTCGCCGATCTCGACGCGCTCGACACCGTCTATCTCGTCGGTGACCCAGCGACACCGAGCGGCGCTGCGCCACGCTTCGCGGTGGAAGTGCTATCGACACCCGCAGCCACCCCTGACCTATCGAACGGTGCCGTGGCGAATGACGCCGAACGCCTGCTGGCCGGCACGGATTACGCGGCGGGTATCGCCGCCGCCGAAGCGCTGTCGCATGCAGCGCTACGCAGCATGCTCGACGGTCTCGTCCGGGTGGGTGCGTTCCAGCGGTCCGGCGAAGCGCTTATCGCGAACGAGGTGCTGGAACGCGTGAACGCGCACGCCACGCAACGCAACCTGCTGCGTCGCTGGTTGCGTGTCCTCACGGCCGAAGGCCTGCTGCGTCGTGAAGGCGATACCTATCGCGTTCCGGCGGAAAGCGTCGCGGGCGAGATGGCACCGGATTGGTCGCAGGTAGAGCACCTATGGCGCGCCGCTGGCGATACGACGCAGACCCTGCGCTTCGCCCGCGACGCCTCCGCCGAGCTGCCCGCCCTGATCGACGGCCGCACGCAGGCGGTGCACCTGCTGTTTCCCGAAGGCGACACCCGCCTCGCCCGTGCGGTGTATCGGGAAAGCGTCGCCGCCCGTTACCAGCATGCCGCCGTCGCCACCTGCGTTGCCCAGATCGCGCGGAGGCGCGGCGGACAGCGCCTGCGCGTCCTGGAGGTCGGCGGCGGTACCGGCGCGACCACCGATCGCGTGCTGCCCCTGCTCGACGGATACGACGTGGATTACCTGTTCACCGACGTATCGCGCTTCTTTACCCAACAGGTAGCGCAACACCACCCCGGACTGCGCACCGGCCTCTACGACATCGACCGTTCCGCCGAGGACCAAGGCCATGTGCCCAGCTCGTTCGATGTCGTCGTCGCGGGCGGCGTGCTCAACGCCGCCCGCGACACTGACGCGTCGCTACGCTGGCTGGCCTCGCTGCTGGCCGACGATGGCTGGCTGGTGATCAGCGAGCCGACGCGCGAGGAGTATTGGGTGATGGCGTCCCAGGCGTTCATGCTCGCCGAACCCGACGACGAACGCGCCGCCAGCCAGTCCACCTTTCTCTCCCACGCGCAATGGCTCGATGCCTTGCGCGGTGCCGGACTGGAACCGGTCGTGGATCTCCCGCACCCCGACCATCCCCTCAGCCCACTCGGCCATCGCGTCTTCGCGGCGCGTCCGGCCGTCCGCACGTGAAGCCGACCATGTCCCTCCCCGCCCAGCCCCTCGCCTACCCGTTCAACGGCTTCGAAGACCTCCGGCTCGCCGACGACTATCGGCGCGCTCAGGCCCAGCCCGGACTTACCCGTATTCGCCTGCCGTTCGGCGAGCCGGCGTGGCTTGCCACGCGCTACGACGAGGTGCGCCTCGTGCTGTCCGACAAACGCTTCAGTCGCGCCGAAGCCACCCGCCGGACCGACGTGCCGCGCGCCTTCGCGCGCGTCGCAGGCGGCATCGTGATGATGGACCCGCCGGACCTCACCCGTATCCGCAAGCTCGTCACCCAGGCCTTCACCCAGCGCCAAGTCGAATCGCTCCGTCCGCACGTGCGCTCGCTGTCGCACGCGCTGATCGACCGCATGCTCGAAAAGGGTCCGTCGGCCGACCTCGTCGAGGATTACGCGCTGCCGATCCCCATCTCGGTGATCTGCGAGCTGCTCGGCGTGCCGGAAGACGACCAGGCGAAGTTCCGCGTGTGGAACGACTCGCTGCTGTCCACGGATGCCTCCGCCGCCGAACAGACGCAACGCCACCTCGGCGAACTGGCGCAGTACATCATGGGCCTGATGTCCGCCCGTCGCGCCGAACCGCGCGACGACCTGATGACGGCCCTGCTGGCCGCACACGACGACGGCGACCGCCTGAGCGCGCAGGAGATGGTACCGCTGTGCATCGCGATCCTCGTCGCCGGTTACGAAGGCACCTCGTCGCAGATCCCCAACTTCATGCACACGCTGCTGGAGCATCCGGATGCCCAGGAGCGCCTGCGACGCGAGCCTGATCTCATCGACGGAGCCGTGGAGGAACTGCTCCGCTTCGTGCCATTGGCTTCCGCCGCGATGTTCGTGCACTACGCCACCGAGGACGTGCAGGTGGGCGACACCCTGGTCCGCCAGGGCGAACCGGTGTTCGCCTCCATCGGCGCGGCGAATCACGACCCGCAGCGATTCAAGCTGCCGGAAGAACTCGACTTCGATCGCGACGCGCGCGGGCACTTCGCCTTCGGCTGCGGCATGCATGCCTGCGTGGGTGCCACGCTGGCCCGCGTCGAACTCCAGGAAGCGCTGCGCGCCCTGCTCGAACGCATGCCACCGCTACGCCTCGCGGGCCCAGTGACGTGGAAGACCCAGAGTTTCTTCCGTGGTCCGACGCACATGCCGGTGAGCTGGTGAGCGCAGTCCGCCCCCTGAACGTCGTCGTCGCCGGCACCGGCTTCGGGCGCGTCTATCTGGACGCCCTGGCCAAGGCCGATCCCGCCTTCCGCCTCACGGGCGTGCTCGCACGCGGCGGCGCTACATCGCAGGACATCGCCGCCCGCCTGGGCGTGCCGCTCCATGTCGATCCCGCCGACGTGCCCGACGATACGGACATCGTCTGCGTCGTCGTGCGCTCCGGCGCCACGGGCGGGCCCGGTAGCGAACTCGCCATGCACTTCCTGCGCCGCGGCATCCATGTGCTGCAGGAACATCCCGTCCACCACCACGAGATCGCGACCTGCCTGCATGCGGCGCGGCAAGGCGGCGCGGCCTACGCGGTGAACACGTTGCATCCCAACCTCGCGCCGGTGCGTCGTTTCCTCGCCGCCGCCACGGTGGCGCGGCAGCACCAGGTGCCGGCCTACGTCGACATCGCCTGCAACAGCCAGATGCTCTACCCGCTGCTCGACCTCGTCGGACGCGCGCTGGGTGGCCTGCGCCCCTGGTCGTTCGGTTCGCCAGCCATGGACGACACAGGGCATCCCTTCACCACCCTGCACGGCCGCCTGCACGACGTACCGCTCTGCCTGCGCGTGCAGAACGCCGTGCATCCGGACGATCCGGACAACCATTCCTTTCTGCTGGGTCAGGTCGCCATCGGTTTCGACGGCGGCGTCCTCGCGCTGCCGGAGCTGCACGGCCCGGTGCTCTGGCATGCGCGGCTGCACGCACCGCGCGCTGCCGATGGGCGCCTGACGACCTCCGGTCCCGGCACCGACCGACTCGATGTCCCCAGCACCGACATCCTCGGGCCGCCGCCCGGCGAACGCTGGCACGACGCGTTCGACGAGACCTGGCCGCGGGCCGTGCTGGTGGCGCTGCACGATCTGAAGGCATCCATCGACGATCCCGCGCTACGCCGCGCCGCCGGCACCTGGGCGATGGACGTCTCGCAGGCCTGGAACGACGCGAGCCAGCGCCTGGGCATGCCCGCCCTCATCCGCCCCGACACACCCCAGCCGATACCGCTCGATGCCCTGCGCGCAGCCGTCGATGCCATCGCCTCCACGGAGTCCATCGCCCCATGACCCATGCATGCAGCCACGTCCTCTTGTGGGTGGCCGACATCCACCAGGCCGTCGGCGACTTCCGCCGACTCGGCTTCCGGGTCGACTACGCCACCGATCCCGCGCGGGCCAAGCACGCGCACATCTGGTTCACCCAGGGCCCGGTGATCGAGTTGCTGACCACGCCCGCGAACGCGCACTGGTTCAAGTGGCCGATCGAGCTGATGGCCGGGCGCGGCGCCAGCGCGCGCATGTTGCGTTGGCCAGCCGGCGGCGAAGGCTTCTGCGATGTCGCCTTGCAGGTTCACACGCAGGACCTGGGGCTGACCGTCGATACGCTTCGCCAGGACGGCATCCCCATGGGTCGTGCGGTCCGCTGGGTGCGCACGCGTCCCGACGGACAGCGCATCCGCTTCGAGTTCGCCTATCCGCGCAACGACCGCCTGCCCTTCCTCGTGTCGCCCTACGACCCACCGCAACATCCCGCCCACGTCGACCACGCCAACGGCGCGACGGCGCTTCGACGCGTGCACATGAGCGTGCGCGATACGGATCTCGCGGCACTGCATCGCCTCATCGGCGACAACCCCGACTTCGTGCTGACGCCAGGGTCGGTCACAGCCGTGCGCGCCATCGAACTGGACGGCCTGCGCCTGCCTTGCGAATCCACGCTCAGCCACGGGGCGGACATCCGCCCGGCCGTCGACATATCCACCGGAGACACCCATGTCGCATGACTTCACGCCGTGGCCCGAAGGGCTCGCACAAGCCTACCGCGACCGCGGCTACTGGAGCGGGCTCACGCTCGACGACCTGCTGCGCGACACCGCACGCCGTCGCCACGGCCACACGGCCATCGTGGACGGCGCGCGCCGCTGGAGCTACACCGAGCTGGATCGACGCGTGGACCGGATGGCCGCGGCCATCCATGCACTCGGCTTCGAACCCGGCGACCGGGTGCTCGTGCAACTGCCCAATATCGCCGAGTTCGCACAGCTGTTCTTCGCGCTGCAACGGTGTGGCGTCATTCCCGTGCTCGCGCTGCCCGCCCATCGCGAATTCGAGATCGTCCACCTCGCCGAGCTGTCGGGCGCCCGGGCCTACGCCATCGCCGACCGTCACCAGGGCTTCGACTATCGGACACTGGCACGCACGCTGCGCGAAAAAGTGCCCTCGGTAGGTCATGTCTTCGTGGCTGGCGACGCGGAGGAATTCACCGCCTTCGCCGCGCTCGACGCGGAGCCTGTCGTGTTGCCATCGCCTTCACCGTCATCGGTCGCCGTATTGCTGCTCTCCGGCGGCACCACCGGATTGCCGAAGCTGATCCCGCGCACGCACGACGACTACCACTACAACGCGCGCGAAAGCGCCCGCGTCGCCGGGCTGGACGCGGATACGCGCTACCTCGCGGTGCTGCCCATCGCCCACAACTTCCCGCTCGCCTGCCCCGGCATCCTCGGCACGCTGCATGTCGGTGGCACCGTCGTGATGTGCGCGGACGGCAGCCCCGAGACGGCACAGGAGCTGGTGGAACGGGAACGGATCACGGATACCGCGCTGATCCCGCCGCTGGTGCTGCTGTGGCTCGAAGCACGCGCCTGGGTCGACGCGAATCTCGACAGCCTGCGCTGGTTGCAGGTGGGCGGCGCGCGCCTCAACCCGGAGGTGGCGGCGCGCATCCGGCCCACGCTGGGCTGTCGCCTGCAACAGGTCTACGGCATGGCCGAGGGCCTGCTCTGCTTCACCCGCCACGACGATACCGACGACGTGGTTGTGAATACCCAGGGCCGTCCGCTGAGCCCCGACGACGAACTGCGCATCGTCGACGAGAACGACCACGAGGTCGCGCCCGGTGGTACCGGCGAGTTGCAGGTACGCGGCCCCTACACCTTGCGCGGCTACTGGCGGGCGGAGGAATACAACCGTCGCGCGTTCACCGCCGACGGCTACTACCGCAGCGGCGATGTCGTGCGGCGGACGCCGGACGGCGACGTGGTCGTCGAGGGTCGTAACAAGGACGTCGTGAACCGTGGCGGCGAAAAGGTACCCGTCGAGGAAGTGGAAAATCTCCTCCTCTCGCATCCCGCCGTGCTCGACGTGGCCATCGTTGGCATTCCCGACGACGTGCTGGGCGAGCGCACCTGCACCTGCGTGCTTCCCCGTGGCGAGGCGCCGACGCTGCCCGCGTTGAAGGCGCACCTCAACACGCTTGGCGTGGCGGCGTTCAAGCTGCCCGACCGCCTGGTGGTCCTCGACGCCTTTCCCAGCACCAAGTTCGGCAAGGTCAACCGCCGCGCGCTGGCGAGTCAGATCCTCGAAGGCTCCACGGCGTGACCGTTACCAGCACCTCACTGCGACGTTTTCGCCACGGCCCGGGCGCGAGCGCCCGGCTGGTCTGCCTGCCCCACGCGGGCGGCAGCGCCAGCGCCTTCCGTCGATGGCGCGACCTGCTGCCCGACGATATCGACCTGCTCGCGGTGCAGTACCCCGGCCGCGAGGATCGCTACACGGATCCCTTCGCCACCGACATCGGCAAGCTCGCCGACGAACTGGTCGTCGCGCTCGCCGTCCACATGGACCGGCCCCTCCTGCTGTTCGGCCACAGCATGGGCGCGAGCATCGCGTACGAGGTCGCGCTGCGCCTGGAACGACGTGGCACACTCTGCGCCGGCCTGGTCGTCTCCGCGCATCCGCCCCCGCATCGCCAGCGCGAAAGCGACCTCTATCTCCAGGACGACGATGCGCTGGTGGCCGACGTACGCCGCCTGGCGGACCAACGCCCGTCCTTGCTCGACGATCCCGAAGCGCGATCCCTGTTCCTGCCGATGCTGCGGGCGGACTACCGCCTGATCGAGACCTATCGGCGCGCCATTCCCGTGCCGTTGCAGACCCCCATCGACATGGTGCTGCCTGTCGACGACGGCGAGATCACGCGCGACGAAGCGCTGGCATGGCAGGACCTCAGCCTCTCGCCCCTCACGCTGCACGACGTCGAGGGCGGCCACTTCTACCTGCAACGGCATCCGGAGGCGCTGATCGAGCGCCTGCTGCCACGACTCAAGCCCACGGTGACCCCATGACTGACATCAAGACTCCCGAGCAGGCCACGAGCCTCGACGATATCCGCGTCGCGATCGATGATATCGACCATCGCATCATCGAAGCTTTGGCCCTGCGCATGCGCTATGTCGAGCGCGCCTCGTATTTCAAGGCCAGCGAAGCCGACATCCCGGCGCCGGAGCGCGTGGCCGTGATGCTGCCCGAGCGCCGCCACTGGGCCGACGATGCGGGCATCGACGGCGATTTCGTGATCGAACTGTACGAACGCATCATCCCCTGGTACATCGCCCGCCAGATCGACTACTGGAGGAAGCAGCGGGGGCTCGCATGAACGCGAAGCCGCCGCGTCACGCGCTGGCGGAGGCCTTCGCGGAAGCGGTCGCGCGCGCTCGACGCAAGGGAACCGCCGTTCTCGCTTCCGTGGGTATGCCTGTCGCGATGCCGCCTTCGCTGGACTACTTCGCCCGCTGGTACGACACCTGTGGCGACGCGTTCTACTGGAAGGCTCGCGAGCCGTCGCTGACCCTTTGCGGTCACGGACGCGTCGCTACCCTGGCGGCTTCCGGTAACGGCCGTTTCGCCACACTCGCCGCGCGCTGGAAAACGTTGATCGACGATGCCGTGGTCCAGGGCGGCCATGCGCCGTTGGCCATCGGTGGCTGCCGCTTCGACAGCGAAGGCGCGCACGCCAAGCACTGGCGAGGATTCGACGGCGCCGACCTCGCCGTACCCGCCCTCGTCCTGGCCAGCGACGGCCAGACGCATCGGCTCATCGTGCAACGCATGCTCGATGCCTCCGCCGACGTGGACGCCGAGGCGGAGGCTTGCCTCGCATGGCTGGAAGTATCCGAGACGGCGCCATCCACCATGCATCCCTTGCCCGAGCCGCTGCATTCCATCGAACTGCCCTCCGCGGACTGGCGGTGCAAGGTCGAACAGGCCCTGGACGCCATCGACGACGATCGCTTCCTGAAAGTCGTACTGGCGCGCGAAGCCTGCCAGCGCCATGCGGGTCGGCTACCGGTCGCCACGCTCCTGCGACGCCTGGACGAACAGGCGAGCAATGCGCATGTGTTCGCCTTCGCCCGGGGCGACGCCTGCTTCCTCGGCGCCACGCCCGAACGCCTCGTGCGCGTCGAAGGGGGGCACCTGAAAACCCATGCGCTCGCCGATTCCATTCGCCGGGACGACGTCGAGGCGGCGGATCTCGCCCTGGCCCGTGCGCTCATCGACAGCACGAAGGATCGCCACGAGCACGAACTGGTGGTCCGTGCCATCGTGGACGCGCTTGCGCCGCATACCGTGGCGTTGAACGTACCGGCGACACCCGAGGTGAAACGCCTTCCACGCATCCAACACCTTTGTACCCCCATCCGCGGCGAACTTCGCGACGGCACCGGCATCTTCGACCTGGTCGCCGCCCTGCACCCAACGCCCGCGGTGGCGGGGCTTCCTCGCGATGACGCCATGCGACACATCCGCGCTCACGAAGGCTTCGACCGTGGCTGGTACGCGGCACCCGTCGGCTGGGTGGACGGACGGGGCGACGGCGACTTCCTGGTCGCACTGCGCTCGGCCCTGGTCCGCGATGGGGACTGCCGCATGTACGCCGGTTGCGGCATCGTACGGGGGTCGGATCCCGTGGCGGAATACACGGAGACCTGCCTGAAACTCACGCAGATGCGTGACGCGCTAGCGCACGGTGCGATACGCCACGTTCCCACCCTCCACGCGGATCCCGCCATGTCCTGAGCTATCCTTCCGGGAATCATCCGGAAGGACCCCTCGATGGTGAGGCATACCAAGTCGCTGTTGCTCGTGCTGTTCGTGCTTGCCGTCGTCGTGGCCGCCGGCTATTTCGTTGATCGCTATCGCCATGTGCCCGTCGCCGAGGTCAGGCCACCGGAATCGCCCTTGCGCGCCGGTGCGCCGGCACCGCGTTTCCGCGAGCTTCCCGCGCACCTGCACCTGTTGGCTGGCGATGGCATCGCTGGCCTGCGCGATGGCGCCGATGCGCGCTTCGCCGATCCCTGGGGTGTCGTCGTCGCGCCTGACGGTCGCGTCTTCGTGTCCGATGCCGGCGACAACGACCGTATCCGCGTGATCGATGCGCAGGGGCATGTCGCCACGTTCGCCGGTGCCGGCAGCGGCTACGCCGACGGTCCCGCGAACCTGGCGCGGTTTGATACGCCCTCGGGCCTGGCACTGGACGATGCGGGCAACCTCTACGTCGCCGACACGGGCAACGATGCGATTCGACGAATCACGCCCGATGGCAAGGTGACGACGCTGGCCGGCGGTCATGGCGCCGGCGATTTCGCCGGGCCCATCGGCGTGGCCGTGGATGCCAAAGGCGATGTCTATGTCGCCGACACCTACAACCACCGTATCCGCCGCATCGCCGCCGATGGCACCATCACCACCGTGGCGGGCAGCACACCGGGCTTCCAGGATGGCCCCGGCGCCCAGGCGCGTTTCGACACGCCGGTGGCGCGCGCCGTCGATCCGGACGGTTCACTCTGGGTCGCGGACGCACGCAACCGCGCCATCCGCCATATCGCCGCCGATGGCGCGGTCAGTACGTTCGTGCATTCCGAGCCGAAGGACCACGACGCGCCGATACGCACCCCCTTCGCCATCGTGGCCGAGAAGGACGCCATCTACGTGGCCGACGCGGCGCACGGCCAGGTATTCCGCTTCACCCACGACGGCGGCATGACCGTCGTTACCGGTGACCAGGACGGCCACGATGTGCTCTCGCGCGTGACTGGCCTGGCGCTGGCCAGCCCTGGTCTTGTGGTCAGCGACGCGACGGCCGCACGCGTGTATCGCATCGACGACACGCAAGGCCCGCTTGCCCCCACCGGCCCGTCGCCCGATGCGCCGTTGCCGCAGACGCATGGCCGCTGGCCCAGCGCGCCGCAAGACGGATGGCACGAAATCGTCGGCGTGGCTGGCGAGGTCCGCGGCAACGACAAGGGCGAAAGTCGCGACCATCTTCACCTGGGCGTGGACGTGCGCGCCGATGTCGGCGCCAGGGTGCTCGCCATCGCCGATGGCAAGGTGAGCGATCCGCTGGCGGCCTGGGGTTACGGCAAGCTGAGCGAAGGCATCGGTATTGGCGATATCGACTACATCCACACCCGCATCGGGCGCGATGCCGATGGCCGTCCACTCGATCCGAAACGCCTGCGGCTGCGCCTAGGCGACGACGGCAAGCCGGATTTCGTGGAAGTGCGTCGCGGCACGCGCTTCCATGTCGGTGACGTGCTGGGCACGGTCAACGCCATGGCGCACACCCATCTGCAACTTACCGGCAACCTCGAATCGCGCAACCCAATCGACCTGGGGTTCACCGGCTTCACTGACCATATCGCGCCGGTCATCGACAAGGTGGAACTGCGCGACACCTCGGGCAAGGCGATCAAGCGCACGCGCGATGGCTTCACGCTCGCCCGCAACGGCGGCCCTGTCGACATCGTGGTGGAAGCCTGGGACCACGTCGACGACAACCTGCCCCGTCGCAAGCTCGGCCTCTACGCCCTCGGGTACCAGCTGCTCGGCGAGGATGGCAAGCCCGTGGCCGGCTTCGAGGCGCCGAAGATGAACCTCGTCTTCGACCGCCTACCGACCGACGATGTCGCGCCCCGGATCATCTACGCGGCGGACAGTGGCGAGACGGTGCACGGCAGCGCACGCACGCGCTTCCTCTACATGGTGACGAACGTGCTGCGCAACGGCGTGGCCAGCGAAGGCCATTGGGACGTCTCCGGGCTTGCGCCGGGCAAGTACACGTTGCGCATCGTCGCGGAAGACCGTGCCGGCAACCGGGCGAAGCGCAACGCCGACGTCCCGATCGTCATCCGTTGATCGGCTAAGCTGCCGGCATGGACCACGAGCGCACGCCCTTCCACCGGCTCGGGCTGGGCACGCATCCCGTCGCCTTGCCCGAGGCCTTCGTGCTGGCCTTTGATGTCGCCACGTTCGCCGAAGACGATTTCCATCGCCACGGCGTGGCCAGGCCCACGTCCATCGTCCGCAGCGTGCCGAAGCGCCAGGCCGAATACCTTGCCGGACGACGCGCCGCCCTCGCCGCGCTACGCGAGGCCGGCAGCGACGCGACGGACCTGTCCATCGGGCCGGATCGCGCGCCCTGCTGGCCTGCCGGCTTCATCGGCAGCATCTCCCACGCCACCGGCATCGCCGCCGCCATCGCGGTTACCACCACGGCGGGCGTGAACGGCATCGGCATCGATGTGGAGCGCATCGGCGCCGCCGAACACACCGAAGCCATCCGCAGCATTGCGCTGGTCGCGCACGAGGAAGCGGTGCTGGCCTCCCTCGCCGCCGCCCGTGGCTGGCCCTACGCCCTGACCCTCGCCTTTTCGGCGAAGGAAAGCTTCTACAAGGCCACCGCCGCCACCGTCGGCCATTTCTTCGACTTCAGCGCCCTGCGTATCGACGCCTGCGATGCCCATCAGGCCACGCTCGACACACGTATCGTCGAGACCCTCGCTCCAGCGCTGCCCACCGGCCAGCGCCACGTCGTCCGCTGGGTGGAGCCCTCGCCGGGCGTCCTGCTCACGAGCTGCGCCTGGTAGGCCTTAAATTCGTAACTTCATTTGACACGAAAACGAAAGCATGATTTCGTATCTTCTGTTGTTTCAAATGGAGGATCGAACATGAGTTACGACGTGATCGTGGTGGGTGGCAGCTATGCGGGCCTGTCGGCGGCCCTGCAACTGGGCCGGGCACGCCGGCGCGTGCTGGTGCTGGACAGCGGCAAGCGGCGCAATGCCCCGGCCACCCATGCCCACGGTTTCCTGACCCGCGACGGCGAATCGCCCGCCGAGATCGCCGCCCTCGGCAAGGTGCAGTTGCTCCGCTACCCCAGTGTGACCTGGCTGGACGGCGAGGCGATCTCGGCGCATCGGATCGACGACGACGGCTTCCAGGTGGACCTGGTCGGCCAGGCCCCCGTGCACGCCCGGCGGCTGGTGCTAGCCACGGGCATCCGCGATCGCCTGCCGCCGCTGCACGGCCTGAAGGAGCGTTGGGGGCGCAGCGTTTTCCACTGTCCGTACTGCCACGGCTACGAACTGGACGGAGGCCCGATCGGCCTGCTGGCGACCACGCCGCTGGCCTTTCATCTCGCGACGCTGCTGCCTGATTGGGGCCCGACGACGCTGTTCCTGCAGGACGGCGTGGACCTCGACGAAGAGCAGCGCCGCCTCATCGTCACCCGAGGCGTGCGGCTGGAACGCACCCCAGTGGAGGGCTTTGCGGAGAGCGACGGCGCCAGTCTGCGCCTCACCGACGGCCGGACCGTAACGCTCGCCGGCCTGTTCGTGCCCACGCTGGCGGCCCAGGCAAGTCCCTTGCCCGCCGCGCTAGGCTGCGCGTTCGACGATACCCCCATGGGCGAATTCATCAGGGTGGATATGATGGGCGCCACGTCGGTCCCCGGCGTCTTCGCCGGTGGCGATGCGGCACGCCCCGGTGGCGCGCTGGCATTCGCCGTCGCCGACGGCGTCCGTGCCGGCGCCGCGGCGCACCGCTCGCTCGTTTTCGGGCTGGAGGGCGCCGCCCACTGACTCCACAGGTAGTTTCCTTGAGACACGACAGCCGCCTTTCGCGCATGCTCCACGTCCTGATCCACATGGCGGGCCAGGACGCCACGCTCACCTCCGAGCAAATCGGCCGCATGCTCGGCACCAACGCGGCTGTCGTCCGGCGGACGATGGCGGGCATGCGCAAGGCGGAACTGGTCGTCTCCGGGCGCGGTCCCGGCGGCGGCTGGCGCCTGAACCGGCCGCTGTCCGAGATCACGCTGGCCCAGGTCTACGAGGCCATCGATTCGCCTTCCCTGTTCGCCCTGGGATTCTCCAACGCCGAGCCCGAATGCCTGGTCGAGCAGGAGGTGAACCAGGCCCTGGAGCGCACGCTCGACGAGGCACGCGCGCAGTTGCTGCGTCGGTTCGCCGAGATCCGGCTCTCCGACATCATGGAAGGCTTCGAGAAGCGCGTGGCGGCCTATCGCTAAGATCACGTGCCGAAACGTCCAAGCCTCGGCGGGCCCGCTGTGGGACCATGACGGCATGAAGGTGGCTCGACCAGACGGCGAACGCGGCAGCACCCCGCGACGCGTGTCCGCGTACGTGCGTGCGCGGCTGGGCGCCCTTCTGCTCCTGCTCGCATGGCCGGTGTTCGCGCTGGACACCACGCGACCGGTAGACAGCCTCCTGCATACGGCCTTCCACCATGCCCAGGGCGCCCCCGTCGGGGTCGCCGCGATAGCGCAGACGGACGACGGGCAGATCTGGTTCAGCACCCGCGACGGCCTCTATCGCTATGACGGCTTCGATTTCACTCGCGTGGAATTGCTGCCGCAGGGCGCGGCGCAGACCTCCGCGACCTGGGCGCTGTATGCCGCTGACGGCGGCGACCTCTGGGTAGCCCTCGCCAACGGCGGCGTCGCCCGACTGACGGATGGCGCGATCACCCGTTATGGCGTGGCCTCCGGTCTCCCCGCCGGCCTGGCGATCGATGCGTTCTCCACCGATGGCGACGGCAGGCTCTGGGCCAATGGGCGTGGCGTGCTCGTGTACTTCGACAACGGCGTGTGGAAAACGCCGTCTTCCGAATGGAACGTGCCCGCCCACGTGGATGGCCTGTTCGAGGATGGTCGCGGCGATATCTGGATCGGGGCGGACGAGCGCATCTACGTGTTGCGTGCAGGACACCGGCGCTTCGAGCCGGTCGACATGCGTTTCAGCCATGGCTTCCAGTTGCTGGTTGGCGCAGATGGTCGGTTGTGGCTGTCCGACGAGCGCGGCATCACGGCCATGCCCGGGGAATGGGGGAAACCCCATGCGCGTGCGCCCGCGCGCCGGGCCAACGGCCTGGATACGCTCATCGATCGCGATGGCGCGCTCTGGACCATCGACTGCCACTCGGGGCTTTGCCGTGATCCCACCTTCGGCAAGCGCGCACCTGCGTTCCTGTCGCGCGCGGCGCTGCGGGCGCAATCGGCGGGTACGGCGCTGGGACTGTCGTCCGAGCTGACCATGACGGCGATGGTCGATCGTGAAGGCAACCTGTGGCTAGGCAGCAAGGGCGGCGTGGACCTGTTTCGCGACAGCCTGTTCGCGCGCGAGCGCTTTCCCGATCCCAATGTCTATTTCGCCCTGGCGGAAGATGGCGCCGGCAAGCTCTGGGTGGGCACGGACAACAACAGCGACACGCCCGACCGGCTCTGGCGGATCGATCGCGCCAACGTGCCGCCCACGGCGCTACCTGGTTTCCAGGCCCCCGTGTCCGCCGCGTGGACGGATCGCGATGGCACGGTCTGGCTCGGCGGTCATGGACATCTGTGGCACCTCAAGGACGGTACGCCGGTCACCGAAAGCTTCCCGGCATCGCCGACCGGCGTGCCCGGTGTCGTGCACGCCATGGCGCGCGATGCCGCGGGGCGTTTCTGGTTGGCCGTGTCGGGCCAGGGTCTCTATGTCCGCGATGCGAACGACGCCTGGCAGCCATCGTCGTCGATACCGGGCATGCCGACAGGTAGCCCATCCGCGATCTGCGCCATGGACGATGGCAGGCTGTGGTTCGGCTATCCCGATGGGGCCCTGGTCCGGCTTGCCGGGGATCGCATCGATGTCCAGGTGCATCCGGGCAAGGCGGCTGCGGGGCCGATCACCGCGCTGGCGACGGTGGGCAGTCGATTGCTGGTCGCATCCGAGCGTGCCTTCTCCGTGCTCGACGGTGGGCGGGCGGTGTTTCTTTCCACCTCGCCGGCGCATGTACTTGAAGGCGCGACCGGCATCGCGCGGGATGGACGCGGCACGTGGTGGATCAATACCGACGATGGCGTCGCGCGTGTCGGGCAGGATGCGCTGACCGACGCCATGGACGACGAGGCACGGCACCTCGACCTCGAACTGCTTACCGAAGATGACGGACTTCCCGGTGGCGCGCAGCGTGTGCGCCCCCTGCCCACCGCGCTGGCGGCGCGCGATGGCACCCTGTGGTTCGCGGCAGAGGAAGGTCTCGCGTCGCTGGACCCGGGTCGGGTCGGCGTGGCACCGTCCCCGCCGGCGGCGGTGATTCGCGAGATCGTCGCGGGCGACGTGTCGTTTCCCGTTCGCGATGCGCAGCTGGATCCGGATCATCGCGAGATCACCGTGCGTTATGCGGCGATCGCGCCCAGTCGTCCCAATGGCGTACGTTTCCGTTATCGGCTCACCCCTGGGCAGGTGCATTGGCGCACGCTCGAAGGCCAGCGCGAGTTGCGCTATACGCAGATGCATCCGGGCACGTATGTGCTCGATGTGCAGGCGTCCTACAACGGTAGGGATTGGGGCGAGCCGGCGGAGGCGACGCTCGTCGTGCTGCCAACGTTCGTCGAAGGTCCGTGGTTCAAGCTGTTGTGTGCCGTGGCGATTCTGTTGACCGGGTGGATCGTGCATCGCCTGCGGGTACGCTGGCTGACGCGGCAGTTGCGCATTCGCCTGCGCGAACGCTACGACGAGCGCGAGCGGATCGCCCGCGAGTTGCACGACACCTTGTTGCAGGGTGCGCAGGGCTTGATCCTGCGTTTCCAGACGATCGTGGATCGCCTTGCCGGCGATGATCCGGGGCGTCGCCAGCTTGAACAGGCGCTGGATCGCGCCGAGCGCCTCGTGGTCGAGGGGCGCGACCGTGTGCAGCATCTGCGCGAACGCCATGGTCATGCGGGGACGCTGGCCGAACGTCTGCAGCGTTATGCGGAGGAACTGGAGGAAGCGGGCATCCAGGTGGCGATGCATACGCGTGGCGAAGCTGCGCCGCTGGATCCGTTCGCGGAAGACGAGTTCTACTGCATCGGCCGCGAGGCGTTGCGCAACGTGCAGCGCCATGCCGATGCGGGCAGCGTCTACGTCGAGATGATCTACGGCGCGTCGCGGTTCACGCTGCTGATCAGCGACGACGGCAAGGGCATGGATGAGTCCAGTGATGCGCCGACGAGGCACTGGGGTCTTATCGGCATCAGCGAACGCGCCCATCGTATCGGTGGGCGGGCAAGCATTCGCACGAAGAAGGGCCAGGGTACGGAGCTGATGGTGGAAGCGCCGGCGGACAAGGTGTATCGACGGGGGAAGCGGCCGCGTGGTGGGTAGAGGTTGGCTGCTTTGCAGCCCGAATTTTTAGCCGCTTGCGCCGTACAGCCGCTTCGTAGGTTGGGCTCGCCTGCGGCATCGCGTTCGGCGCTCGGGCGTGGCTAGTGGAGCCGCCGGGCCGCCGCCGGGGCGCGCCGGCTCCGCCGTCCCTCGGGAAAGGTTGGCCGCTGCGCGGCCCGTGTCTTATGGCTTCGCCCCTTCGGGCTCGGGCAGGTGGTCGAGGTTCCTCGACTCGGCATCCTGCCTCGGCGAGGAATGGCGGTCATCCTAACCGCCACCGCTGCGCGGCCTTTTTCGCCCACCTACCCTCGGCTCCTCAAGTCGCGCCCCGGCGACGGCCCGACGGCTCTCCGTATGGTGAGGCACCCTTGTGGGAATCGCCGATGCGATCGGCGATGGGTGCTCGCGATCCCGTTTCACCTGTAGGAGCGCGCTTGCGCGCGATGGGTGCTCGCGGCAACCTGGCATCGCGCGCAAGCGCGCTCCTACAGGTCGCCACCTCCCAAATTACCGCGCCGTCGTTCCAGCGCACGCCGGAACCCAGCGCCTCGGTTTACCAGCACTGCGGGGGCGCTGCATCGGCTTTTGCGTAGGTAACGTACTCGCGACAACCCATCGCATCGCGCTGGGTTCCAGCGTGCGCTGGAACGACGTGGGGACGCGATCACACGTTGCCGATCACCTGGCCCGCTACGCGGGATCGCGCGCGAGCGCGCTCCTACAAAAGACGCGATGCGATAACCGGATGCATCACCGTGGGCACCGGCCTGCGCCGGTGCGACGAGCCTCGTCGTTCCGGCGCAGGCCGGAACCCACCGCCTCGGTTTGCCAGCCATGCGGTAGCGCTGCATCGGCTTTTACGTCGGTTTCGCTGGAACGACGTGAGGGGGCGTTGTGCGTTTCACCACGGATGCCCCGCGTCTACGTCTCCTTGACATACGACGCCTCCAAACGGGCAAGAATCGGCCCCCGGAGATACCCACCCGCCGAGACAGGATGCCCATGAAACCGATCGTCGCGTTGTGTGTGCTGCTGCCTTTCACCACCGTCGCCTACGCCGCGACGACGACCGACAAGGACAAACCGACGACGATCATCGATGTCGGCGAGGGATCGCCCCTCGTACAGGCAGCCGTGACGGGAGATCGCGCGGCCCTGACCGAGGCGGCGTCGGTTCCCCTGCCCGGCATGGAAGCCATCACCAAGGCCTTGCTCGCGCGCCTCGATGGCGACTTCGAGGCTTCGGGCAAGATCGCCCGGGGATGTGTCGACGAGGCGGTGCGTGGCACCGTCAACGCGCAAGTTGGCGTGCCCTGCGCGCAAATCGCGGCCTCGGATCTGTTCATGCGGGGCGACCTGCGGGGCTGGGCCCGGATGACGCATGCGGACTGGGCCAAGCTGCGGGCCCCCATGGAGAAAGAGGTTGGCCACGGCGGCATCACCACGGCTCCCGTACTCGCCGCGGAAGAAGTGATCAAAGGCATGGGAAAGGCACCGACGACGTTCGCCGTGACCAAGCGCATGGACAAGCTCGACTTCCTTCCCGCCACCGAACGAAGCACCGCGCCAGGCGCCCAGCTGATCGTGCCGGCGAAGGTCAACGGCAAGACGCTGAACATGCGCCTGGACACCGGTTCCCAGATGACCGTGCTGTCACGGGCCGACGCGGATCGGCTGGGCCTGAAGGTGCTGAACGTGAACCTGGGCATCGACGGCCAGGCAGCGACATCGAACGGCGGTAAATCGGGCATGGTCAATATCGCCCAGTTGCAGGTGGGCAACCTCGATGTCCACGAGACGAGCGTGCTGGTCGTGGATTTTTCCGAGTCCGTCCTCGGCATCGACCTGATCGGCCGGATGGCGGATCGTGTTGCGATATCCAAGACCGGCATGCGTTTCGACGCCAAGGTGACGAACGACTGCCCCTCGCCGCCGGACTACCTGCTCGACTTCAGCGGTGTCTACCAGCACCGCTTCGCGATCCAGGCGACCATCGACGGCAAGGACACCCCGGTCATGCTGGTCACCGGCGACGACGGCTACATGACCCTGAGCAGCGACGATCCCTCGCTGAGGACATCGGACGCGCATGGCCTGATGCGGACCGATACCGTGAACGGGCCGGTCATGCGCAAGTTCTACGCGGGCAAGGCGCGGCTCGAGAGCGGTGCGCGAAAGGTCGATCTGGAGACGACGATCTTCCCCGCCGATGGATCGCCCATCCCGCACATGCTCGGATCGGGCGTGTTGAACGACTTCGACATCCTGCTCGACAACAAACGTCACCGCGCCTGCCTGTTGCCGCCGACGAAGCCGGTGTGATCGTCACGCCCAAACCACCGCACGCTGAAGAACACGCCCGTGATCAGCACCGCGTTTTCCAGGGCGAACTGGAAGAGGCTCATGAACGCGGCGGGCACGGGGAACGGACCGAAGAAGCTCCACACGAGGGGAGAAACAATCCGTCCCGTCAGGAATAGGAAACACGCCATCGTGGTGACGAAGGCCGCCTTCGATGGCGATCGGCCGCCGATCGACCGGCAGAACAGGACCGCGCCCACCACCGGCTCGAGGTAGGTGGCGAACGCCGGTATCAGCACGTGCAGGCCATAAGGCTGTCCATAGACCTCGTCGTGATTCGGAAGCCCCAGGCCGTTGATCGTCTCGACCAGCGGGACGGTGACGAACGGTCGCCATACGAGTTCGGAGAACGCGGCGATCGCGAGACCGCCCAGAACGATCGCGCCAGGGCCCCGCACGTATCGCGCAACCAGACCGGCCAGGCCGCATCCCGCGATGACCGCGACGATGGTCGGCACCGCCAGCGCCAGGTAGATCGCATAGCTCGTGGTGACGACACCCTGCATGACCGCGGCGCGCAGCGTTTCCTTCACCAGCAGGAAGATCAGGGCGATCCGTAGCCAGCGGCCGAGCCAGGTGCGCTCCGGGGAGTGGCGTTCGTCGTAAAGCCAGATCGCGACGACCGCGCCCCAGGCGCTCCATTTGTTCAGGAAGGTCGCCCATGCGGGAACGAGGTGCACATCCGGGTAAGGCACTCCCAGCACCTGTTGCAACACGATATGGGTGCCGAGGCCAAGGATGCCCGCGATCGCGAGGCCTGCTGCCAGCAGCAGGGGGCGTGACACGTGGGAGGTTCTTTGGGTGAGGGTCATCGTTGAGTCCTCCCAACGCACAGCCACTGCTTGCAAATCATGAGCGTCTCCGACAGTGTGGGCCCGACGACGACTCTACAGGAGAAAGTTTACTGTTTTACAGTAAACTTTAATCACTTGACAATCATTATTGACTATAATAAAGCCAAGAAAAAGGCACGATGGCTGCGTTTCGTCATCGTGGTCGCCATGGCGGTCATCGCGCTCTACAACGTCGTTCTGGCGCTTCCCGAGCGGTTCGTTCCAAGCGGGCCGAACTTCGACTTCACGGGAAACCCCGTCATGCCGCTCGTCCACCATCCTCGCCTGTTCCTGGTCGAGAACATCCTCGTTTCACTCATCTATCTCGGCGGCCTGTACGCGCTGGTCAGGTTGATGCGCCTGTTCGAACAGGGAGAGTTCTTCAGCGCGCGGGCCGTTCGCCATCTGCGCTCGTTCGCGCTGTCGCTGCTGCTCGCGTTGATAGCGAGCGTCCTCCTTCCGCCCCTGATCCTTCTTGTGGCGCGTGCCCTCGGTCTGGACAACGTGACCTCGATCGGCATCGGCGTGGAATCCTCCGATATCTGGCAAGGGTTGATCAGTGCCGTTTTCTTCGTTGTCGCGATGATCCTCGGCGAAGCCACGCAGCTGGCCGAAGACAACCAGTGGATCGTGTGACTGCCGTGCCGATCATCATCAACCTCGACATCATGCTCGCCCGCCGCAAGGTCAAGTCGCGTGCCCTCGCCGCTTACGTGGGCATCACCGAACAGAACCTCTCGCTGCTGAAGTCCAGCAAGGTCCGGGGAATTCGCTTCGGCACGCTGGAGCGCATCTGCGAATTTCTCGAATGCCAGCCCGGCGACCTCCTGGAGTTCGTGCCGGGGGACTCAACGCAGGACGACGGCGACACGCTGGACTGACACGCCTCACTCCGCTGACATCTCTCCCGTCCAGCGTCGCGCGCCGGCCCCCGTGCCACCACCGCGGTCGCCGGGATTGGACAGGCGACATTTGTCCATCGACAGGCAACCGCAGCCGATGCATTGGTCCAGGCCGATGTTAAGTCGCTGCAGCTCGGCGATGCGCTCTTCGATGCGGGCTTTCCATACGCGCGACAGCTTTTTCCAGTCCTCGCCCGTCGGTACGTGATCGGTGGGCAGCCGCGCCAGCTGGGCGGCGATTTCTTCCAGGGTAAAGCCCACGCGCTGGGCGAACACGATGAACGCGATCCGCCGCAGTGTGGATCGCGGGTAGCGGCGATGCCCTGAATCCGCGCGGACGGAGGCGATCAAGCCCCGCGTCTCGTAGAAACGAAGGGCGGACGCCTGCACGCCGCTGCGCTGGGCCACATGGCCGATGGTCAGCAGGGGGTCGTTCTGGAAACGCATCGTTCCGTCCAAAAAGCTTGACTTAAAGTTAGCTTTAATACCTAGGCTATCCGCAAGCAACCCCATCCCAAGCCGCCGTCGACGGACTCAACCCCGTGGGCGCGTGCCCGCTTGCCAGAAGGAAACACCGCCATGCGTACGAACGCATTCCCTCCCCCGGCCTTGCGCGCCGGACTCGCCGCCACCCTGGCCGTGCTGCTCGCCGCCTGCTCGTCGCACGCCGATACCGCCCAGGCGCCGCCACCACCCGAAGTCGGCGTCGCCACCGTGGCCTCGCGCACGGTGAAGACCTGGGACGAATTCAACGGCCGCGTTTCCGCCGTGGAAACCGTATCCATCCGTCCGCGGGTCACCGGCTACATCGATCGCATCGCGTTCCGCGAGGGCGACGAGGTGAAGGCCGGCGACGTGTTGTTCGTGATCGACCCGCGCCCGTATCGCGATGCGCTTAACAGCGCGCAGGCGCAACTGGAACGCGCGCGGGCGGCGGCCACGCTCTCCCTGGCGCAGGACGAGCGCGCGCAGAAGCTCATCACGGCCCATGCCATCTCGCGCGACGAGTACGACAGCCGACATGCCGACCTCGCGCAGACAGCGGCGGATGTGCGTGCCGCGCAGGCCGCCGTCGCGACGGCCCAGCTCAATCTCGGCTTTACCGAGGTACGCGCACCAGTGGATGGTCGGGCGGGCCGCGCCATGCTGACCATGGGCAACCTCGCGCAGGCGGACCAGAGCGAACTGACCACGGTGGTGTCGCAGGACCCGGTCTTCGTCTACTTCGACTGCGACGAGCAAAGCTACCTGCGCTACATGGAAGGCGTACGCGGTGATCATGGCCAGCGGCATGGCGCCGTGCGTGTCGGGCTGGCCAACGACACGGGCTTCCCGCGCCAGGGCAAGGTGGATTTCCTGGATAACCGGGTCGATCCTGCCACCGGCACGATCCGCGCCCGCGCCGTGCTCGCCAATGCCGATCGCACGTTGACACCGGGCCTGTATGCCCGCGTGCAGATGGAAGGCACGCACGAGCTACAAGCCATGCTGATCGACGACAAGGCCGTGCTCACCGACCAGGATCGCAAGTACGTCTACGTGCTAGGCCCCGAGGACAAGGCCTTGCGCAAGGACGTGACGCTGGGGCGCCTCGTGGACGGCATGCGCGTCGTGCAATCGGGTCTGGCGACGGGCGACAAGGTGATCGTGACCGGCACCCAGAAGATCTATTTCCCGGGCATGGCGGTGAAGCCGCAGGATGCCGCCGTGGCCCAGGTCACGAAGTAAGGAGCCGGCCATGGATTTCTCCAAGTTCTTCATCGACCGGCCGATCTTCGCCGTGGTGCTCTCGATCATCATCTTCGCGATCGGCCTCATCGCCATTCCCATCCTGCCCATGGGCGAGTACCCGGAAGTGGTGCCGCCGAGCGTCGTGGTGCGCGCCACCTACCCGGGCGCGAATCCGCGCGAGATCGCCGAATCGGTCGCCGAGCCACTGGAAGAAGCGATCAACGGCGTCGAAGGCATCATGTACATGAAGTCGGTGGCCGGCTCGAACGGCAGCCTTGCCGTGACCGTCACCTTCCTGCCCGAGGTGGACGCGGACACCGCCGCCGTGCGCGTGCAGAACCGCGTGAGCCAGGCGCTGAGCCGCCTGCCGGACGAGGTGCGCCAGTACGGCGTGACCACGCAGAAGCAGTCGCCGACGCCCTTGATGTACATCGCCCTGTACTCGCCGGACAACCGCTACGACTCGCTCTACCTGCGCAACTACCTCAACCTGCACGTGAAGGACGAGCTGTCGCGCATCCCCGGCATCGGTGACGTGGGCCTGTATGGCAGCGGCGAGTACGCCATGCGCGTCTGGCTCGATCCGGGCAAGCTCGCCTCGCGCGGACTCACCGCCGCCGATGCGGTCAACGCCATCCGCGAGCAGAACGTGCAGGTCTCGGCCGGCCAGCTCGGCGCCGAACCGTCGCCGAAGAACACCGACTACCTCGTCTCGATCAACGTCCGGGGCCGCCTGCGCACCGAACAGGAGTTCGGCGATGTCGTGGTGAAAGCAGGTGACGACGGACAGATCACCCGCCTCGCCGACGTGGCGCGCGTGGAGCTGAGTTCCGGCGACTACACGCTGCGCTCGCTCAACGACCTCTCCAACAGCGCATCGGTGGGCATCTTCCTTTCGCCGGGCGCCAATGCCATCGGCGTGGCCGACGCCGTCTACGCGAAGCTCGACGAGCTGTCGAAGAGCTTCCCGCCCGGCGTGGCCTATCGCCCGGTCTGGGACCCCACCGTCTTCGTCCGCGACTCGATCAAGGCAGTGCAGCACACCTTGCTGGAAGCGGTGGTGCTCGTCGTGTTGGTGGTGATCCTGTTTCTGCAGACCTGGCGCGCGTCGATCATTCCGCTGGTCGCGGTGCCGGTGTCCGTGGTTGGCACCTTCGCGTGGCTGTACCTGCTGGGCTATTCGATCAATACCCTGACCCTGTTCGGCCTGGTGCTCGCCATCGGCATCGTCGTGGACGATGCGATCGTGGTGGTGGAGAACGTGGAGCGCAACATCGAGCAGGGCTTGAGCCCGCGCGATGCCGCGCACCAGGCGATGAAGGAAGTCTCCGGCCCCATTGTCGCCATCGCGCTGGTGCTGTGTGCCGTGTTCGTCCCAATGGCCTTCCTGTCCGGCGTCACGGGCCAGTTCTACAAGCAGTTCGCGGTGACCATCGCGATCTCCACCGTGATCTCGGCGGTGAATTCGCTCACGCTGTCCCCTGCCCTCGCCGCCAAGCTGCTGCGCGGACACGACGCGCCGAAGGACGCGCTGTCGCGCGTGCTGGATCGTGGCTTGGGCTGGCTGTTCCGTCCGTTCAATCGCTTCTTCCAGCGCAGCTCCGATCGCTACGGCGGCACGGTATCCCGATCGCTGGGTCGTCGCGGCCTGGTGTTCGGCGTGTACGCCGTACTGCTGGCGGGCACCGCCGTGCTGTTCAACCACGTGCCGGCGGGTTTCATCCCCACGCAGGACAAGCTCTACCTGTTCGCTGGCGCCAAGCTGCCGGAAGGCGCCTCTTTGTCGCGCACCGACGCCGTGACCCGTCGCATGGTCGAGCTATCGCATGAGGTGGAGGGCGTGGACACCCTCGCCGCCTTCCCGGGGCTCAACGCCCTGCAACAGACCAACACGCCCAACCTGCCGCCTCGTACGTGATCCTGAAGCCCTTCGCCGAGCGCCATCGCGGCGCGGCGCAGATCAGTGCCGAGCTCAACGGCAAGTTCGCCTCGATCAAAGATGGCTACGCCTACGCCCTCATGCCGCCGCCCATCCAGGGCCTCGGCAACGGCTCGGGCTATTCGCTCTACCTGGAGGATCGCGGCGGCCTGGGCTATGGCGCTCTGCAGAATGCGCTCGACGCGTTCCGCGCGGAAATCTCCCGCACGCCAGGCATGGGTTTCCCGGTCAGCTCCTACCAGGCGAACATCCCGCAGCTGGAAGTGAAGGTGGATCGCGTGAAGGCGAAGGCGCAGGGCGTGGCGCTCACCGACCTGTTCAACACCTTGCAAACCTATCTCGGCTCGGTCTACGTCAACGACTTCAACCTGTTCGGTCGCGTATACCGTGTCATGGCCCAGGCGGACACCGAGCATCGCCAGACGGTCGAGGACATCGGCAATCTCTACACCCGCAACAACCGGGGCCAGATGGTGCCGGTCGGTTCGATGGTCACCGCCACGTCCACCTACGGCCCCGATCCGGTCATCCGCTACAACGGCTACCCAGCCGCCGACCTCATCGGCAACGCCGATCCGCGCGTACTCTCGTCCGGGCAGACGCTGGCGAAGTTGCAGGAGATCGCCGACCGCGTGCTACCGCGCGGGATCAAGATGGAGTGGAGCGACCTGAGCTATCAGCAGGTCAGCCAGAGCAACGCGGCGGTGATCGTCTTCCCGCTGGCCGTGATGCTCGTGTTCCTGGTGCTCGCCGCGCTCTACGAGAGCTGGACGCTGCCGCTGGCGGTGATCCTGATCGTGCCGGTGTGCATGTTCGCGTCACTGGTGGGCGTGTGGTTGTCCGGCGGCGACAACAACGTGTTCGTGCAGGTGGGCCTGGTGGTGTTGATGGGCCTGGCCTGCAAGAACGCGATCCTCATCGTCGAGTTTGCCCGCGAGCTGGAGATCCAGGGCATGGAGACGATACCGGCGGCGCTGGAGGCCTGTCGTTTGCGCCTGCGCCCGATCGTGATGACCTCAGTGGCCTTCATCGCCGGCTCCGTGCCCCTGCTGCTCGGCCACGGTGCCGGCAGCGAGGTCCGCGCCGCGACGGGCATCACCGTATTCTCCGGCATGCTGGGCGTGACCGTGTTCGGTCTGTTTCTGACGCCAGTGTTCTACGTGGTGCTCCGCCGGTTCGGCCGCCATCCCGCCTGGAAGCACGAAAAACCAGACTGACGTCCCTTGTAGGAGCGCGCTTGCGCGCGATCGCGCGCAAGCGCGCTCCTACAAGGCGGGGAACGGCACAGATCTCACCCGTTTTTCTGGAACGGATAAAACCGATTCTCACGCAGCTCGTGCTCGATCCGCTCCAGGCTCTTGCCCTTGGTCTCCGGCACCAGGTAATAGACGAACACCAGCGCCACCAGGGAAATTCCCGCATACAGCCAGAACGTGCGCGACGCGCCCAGCGACGTCACCAGCGACAACGTGGTGAGGGTCACGATCAGGTCGAAGAACCAATGGCTGAAGGCACCCAGGCTCGCGCCCTTGCCGCGCACGAACAGCGGATACACCTCGGCGTTGACCAGCCAGATGCACACGCCGAAACCGCCGCAGTTGAGCATCATGTATGCGGCCAGGCAGGCCACCACCAGCCAGCGGCTGAAATCGGTGGTCGGCCCCTGGCCCTGGAACAGGTAGCCCATGATCACTAGGGCGACAATGGAGCCGGGGATCATCCACAGCAGGTACGTCCGACGACCGATGCGATCGACAAGGAAGCTACCGATCACCGTCATGATCACCACCAGCACGGTACTCGCGCCGGTACCGAGCACGGCCGCCTCGTCGGAGAACCCCGCCTTGGTAAGGATCGTCGGCGCGTAGTAGATCAGCGCATTGTTGCCAGTGATCTGCGAAAACATGGAGATACCCGCACCGACGATGACCGCCGGCCGCACCCACGGCCGGGCGAGGTCGCGCCAGCTGCCCGATGTTTCGTCGCCCGTGACCGATTCGATATCGCGCACTTCGGCCTCGGCCACCGCCATGTCGCCACGAATGCGCCCGAGCACGCCCAGCGCCTCCTCACGACGACCGCGGACGACCAGCCAGCGCGGGCTCTCGGGCAGCACCAGCATGCCGGCCAGCAGGATCAGAGCGGGCACGACGCCCAGGCCAAACATCCAGCGCCAGTGGTCGCCCAGGACGAAGCCGGTGAAGTACGCCACGGTGATGCCAAACACCACCATGAACTGGAACAGCACCACCATCTTGCCGCGGTGGCGTGCCGGCGCGACCTCCGCGATGTAGACCGGAATGATCTGCGTCGAGCTGCCCGCCGACAGGCCGAGCAGGAAGCGGGACGCGATCAGGGCGCCCACGCTGGGCGACATCGCGGAAGCGATCGAGCCCAGGCCAAACAGCACGCCGACGAAGATCACCATGCGGCGACGGCCGAAGCGGTCCGACAACGGGCCGGTACCAAGGCAACCGAACAGCGCGCCGAGGATGATGGCGCCGGTCACCAGCTGTTTCGTGGTGTCGTCGAGGGCGAACTGTCGCCCCAGGCCGAGCAGCGCGACACCGATCACACCCGTGTCGTAGCCGAACAACAGGCCACCCAGCGCGGCCACCACGGCGATACCTACGACCAGCCCCGTCGATTGGCTGCCGCTTTCTACGGCGGCCTCACTTACCGATTGCATGCGTGCCTCCAGGAAGGATGTAACGGCCCTCGCCCCCGCGAAAGCTGATGGGTCGGCGTCATGCCGTCTCGCCGAGGCTTACCCGCACGCGCAGGTCGGCGCGATGGGCGGTGGCCTGGATGCGTCGTGCGTTGGGTTCGTCGGTGTGTTCGATCCAGTCCAGCGCGTCCTGCCGGCTGCGACCGTAGCGCATGTGGCGTTCGAGCAGCTGCGCCTTGCGCTGCGCATCGTCGACCTCCACCCACCAGGTCTCGTCGAGCAGGTCGCGCACGCCGCGCCAAGGCGTATCGTCGAACAGCAGGTAATTGCCCTCGGTGATCACCACGCGCACATCGGCGGGCACGGCGATCTCGCCCGCGATGGGCTCCTCGATCTCGCGATGGAACGCGGGTGCGTAGATGGTTTCACCCGATACCGGTTCGCGCAGGCGACGGAGCAGCGCGAGGTAACCGTAGGCGTCGAAAGTATCGGGAGCGCCCTTGCGCCCTGCCCGGCCCAGGCGGCCCAGTTCGGCGTTGGCGAGGTGGTAGCCGTCCATCGGCACGTTGACGGCGATATCACCCAGGTGCGCCAGCAGCTGCGCGGAGAGCGTGGACTTGCCGGCCCCGGGAGAGCCGACGATGCCGAGCAGGATGCGGGGTTTGCCGGTGGCGAGCAGCCCGTCGAGGCGGGCCAGGGTCTGGTTGTCGATCATGGGCACACGGATCGGGAGTACCGACGCACCATAGCCGCGCGGATGTAAGAAAGGCGCGAAGGCCGTCGCAGGATGACAACGGCCTTCGCATGCCTGTTCAACGGTGCGTCGGTCCGTGGCAGAGGCATTCGCCATCGTCGTCGGCGTGACCCAGCAGCGACTGCAACAAGCTCTCCGTCGGCGTCCACTCGCCGATGGCGGGATGGATCAGCATCGCCTTGCGGGCTTCCAGACGCTCGTTGTGCAGCACCGACCGAATCGCCGCGCGCTCATAGGCCTTCACCGAACGGACCAGACCATTGACGGCGTCGGGCAGCGGTGCGACCGGGCGCGGCACGATCGAATCCAGGCCGATATCGGACGCGATCTCCACGATGTCGTTCTCGGGAAGGTCGGGAATGGCACCGCGATTGCGCGTGTTCACCACGATGCGTGCGGGTTTGGCACCCGTAAGCGCGCTCATCACGTCGATGGCGATGCGGTGGTAGCCGGTGGCGACGCGGAACGGGTCGCCTTGCAGGCTCACGCCCTGGTCGAAGGCCGAACCGCCCTCGGCTTCCAGCTTCATGTACGAGCCCGAGCGCTGGTTGAGGTAGGCGGCGTAGATGTCCACGGCGGCATCGCCATCGCCCGCGTCGAGGCGACCCTTGAGCGCCGTCAGCAGTTCGTCGTTGAGGCGCTGGATCTCGGCGCCACGGCTGCCGCCCTGCTTGCGCTGGTTCTGCAACGCGCGCGAGCGCTCGTAGTAGAAGAACAGGTACTCGGTGGGAATGAGCCGCAACGTGCGGATCATGTGGAAGTCGAACAGCGGCGCGAGGTAGAGCTGGCGAAGCAGGCTGTCGTCGTCGAGCAAGGTGTCGATCACCTCCTTGCCACGCACCTTGACGCTACGCACCCAGCCCAGGTGGTTGAGGCCGACGTAATCGCATTCCACGTCGTGCGCCGGCTCGCCCAGCGCGCGGGCGATGTTGTGGAACAGCTCGGTCGGCGTATCGCAGATGCCCACGATCTTCGCCTTGCTATGGTCGCTCACCGCCTGGGTGATCAGACCCGCCGGGTTGGTGAAGTTCACCAGCCAGGCGTCCGGGGCGAGGCGTTCCACCAGGCGCGCCTGCTCGATGGCCACGGGAATGGTCCGCAGACCCATGGCGATGCCCGCCGGGCCGGTGGTCTCCTGGCCGGGATATCCGTGTTCGATCGCCGTGCGCTCGTCGGCCGCGCGACCGGCGATGCCGCCGATGCGGATGCTGTTGAGCACGAAATCCGCGCCTTCGATGGTGTCTTCCAGCGAGGTCGCGCCACGCAGGCGAAGGTTGCCGCCGAAACGCGAGACCACCGCCTTGCCCAGGTCCACCATGATCTTCAGGCGGGCCGGGTCCGGGTCGTACAACACCATTTCCGACGCGCCAAGATCCTCGACCGCCTCGTTGACACCGAACACCACCAATGGCGAGCGGACACCGCCGCCGCCGATCAATGCGATCTTACGATACATACGTTTGTTCACGTAACGTCCTCAATTGGGAAGAATCAGGTAGCCCGCTCAGCGCACCCGCGACGGTCGTGCACAGCGCGCCGGCAATACAGGCGCGCTCGACGCAACGATCCAGCGGTTCGTCGTCCAGCAAGGCATCGATGAGTCCGGCGTCGAACGCGTCGCCTGCGCCGGTGGTATCCAGGGCGTCGACACCGGGCGCAGGGACCCTGCGCACGCCTTCGCCGTCGATCAGCAGCGCGCCCTCGTCGCCGAGTTTCAGCACGCCGCGGGTAAGGCCTTCCGCCCATGCCCAGGCGGCATAGGCTTCAGGATCGTCCTCGCCACAGATCAGCGCGGCCTCCTTGCGGTTCGGCAGCAGCAGGTCCACCTCGCGACAGGTCGGAAGGTTTTCCAGGTCGGTCAGCCATTCCGGCGTGTAGCCCACGTCCAGCGACGTGGTGCAGCCTGCCTGGCGCAGGCGCGGCAGGATCGATGCGGCCAGCGCGCGCGGCAGCGGCATGGCGAAATGCACATGGCGCGCGGCCATGAGGTCGGCGAGCACGGCCGGCACCTCCAGCAACTCGACCAGGCCGCGATTGGCGCCGTGCCAACTGAAGAACGAACGGTCTTCGCGCATCGACACGCTCACCGTGGTGCCCGTGCCTTCGGCGCCGAGGCGGATACCGCCCATGCCGACGCCATATTCCGACAGCCGCCCTTCGAACCAATCGAAGTCGGCGTCGCCGATCAGGCCCACCAGGTGCACGCGCCGGCCCAGCCGCGCGAGCCCGCAGGCGGTGTTGACGCTGCCACCGCCGAGTTCACGCATGTAGCGTTGCGCGAACACTTCTTCACCGGGCGCGGGCCAGCGTGCGAAGCCGCCGAAGATATGGTCGGCGTAGATCTCGCCGACCACGGCGACGTCCCATGTTGTCATTCGTTGCGGAAGGGCCATGACCGCGTACTCCGAGCCTGCCAAAGGAAAATGAGGGTGCCGACGACCACCGCGCCCACGGCGACGGACATCGCCCGCCAGCCGCTGGTCGCGACGAGGTAGAGCCAGCCGATCACGCTGATCACGATCGGCAGCGGGTACAGCGGCATGCGGAAGACGTCGGCGTCCGGTCGGCGGCGCCGCAGCGCCACCACCGCGAAACACTGGGCGATGTACTGGAACAGGATCTGCACCACCATCAGCATGGCGATGAGGCTTTCCAGCGAGAGGAAGCAGGCCGCCGCCGAAGCGACGCCCACCACCACGAGCGAGACAGTGGGAAAGCCATCGCGCGGATGCAGTTTCGCGAACGACGGGAAGAACTGGCCGTCCACCGCCGCCGCATAAGGCACGCGCGAATAGCCCAGCAACACGACCAGCGCGGATCCCCAGCTCGCCAGCAAGATCAGGCAAACCGCGATCGTGCCGCCCGTGGAGCCGTGGATCGCCTGCATGAAGTCGGCCACCACCACCTTCGAATGCGCCGCCTGCTCCCACGGCAGCACGCCCAGGATGGACAGGTTGAGGCCGAGGTACAGCAACGCCACCAGCGGGATCGACAGCAGCACGGCAAGCGGGATCGTGCGGCGCGGGTTGCGTACTTCACCACCCAGCATGCACACGTTGTTGTAGCCGCCGTAGTCGTACACCGCGATCAGCGCCACGGCGCCCAGGCCGAGCCAGAAGCCGTGCGAGTCGTCGTTGCGGGCATGGAGGAAGTGTTCCGCCGTGGCCGCGTCGAAGTGCGCGATGCCGCTGCCGACGATCCACACGCAGGCTATGGCCACGATGACCGTGATGCCCAGCGACAGGCGCTGGATGTCGCCCACCTTGCGGTAGAGCACCGCCGTGTTGACCAGGCAAAGCCCAGCCGCCACGACCACCCTGCCCGTCTCGCCCAGCGACGGCACGAGGTAGCCGAAGTACTGCGCGAAACCCACCGCCGCCGAACCGATGGAGAGCGGTGCCGTCAGCAGCGTCTGCCACAGGTAGAGGAAGCCAAACAGGCGCCCCATGCGCTCGCGTCCATAGGCCTCGCGCAGGTAATGGTAGGGGCCGCCGGACTCGGGGATCGTGGAACCCAGCTCCGCCCAGACCATGCCATCGCACAGGCAAAGCAATGCGCCCGCGATCCAGCCGATGAACACCGACGGCCCCGCCAGCGCGGACAACGCGAGCGGAATGGTCACGAACGGACCGATGCCGATCATGTTCAGCACGTTGGCCGACAACCCGCCCCACAGCCCAATGGCGCGCGGTGGCGTGGAGCGTGTGTGCGCGACGTCCCTCATGCGTTCTCCCGATGCAGGTGCGCGGCGGCGCGGATGCGGCCGGCGACGTGGCGATGCAGGTCGAGCACCATCACCTCGTTGTCGCCCGCCTTCAGCCAGGGGCCGGGGCAATACAGCCGCTGCTGCGGCCCAATGCGCCAGTAGCGACCGAGCAGTCGGCCGTTGACCCAGAGATAGCCCTTGTCCCAGTCGGCCATGTCCACATAGACATCGCCGGGGCTGTCCACGTGGAGGTTGCCCTTGAAGAACACGCCTCCGCGCGTCGGCGTGCCGTCGAGGGGACGCAGATGCGCCATCTACGGACCGTCGAGCGGCAACGGCCAGGCCTCGAAACCATCGAGCGCCTTGTCGTCGAGCGATACCGGGCCGGTCAGGCCCTTGTGGTCGCCGACACGCGGGCCGAAGTTGATATGCCCGAAGGTGTCGACCAGGATGTCGAGGCGACGCGCTTCATGCGTCGCATCCGGCAGGGCCAGCGTCGTCTTCGATGACACCGTTGGGTGCTCCACGCGCGACACCACGCCGATCTCCCTGCCATCGACATACACCACCGCGTAGTCGCGGGCAGCCTCCAGGGTCAGCGCGGCACCGGCGGGAATCGTCTTGCGCCAGAGCACGAGGCCCTGATCCTGGCCGAACAGGATTTCGTTCGATACCGGATGCGGCACGTTCACCGCGGCGGGCAGGTTGTCCCACAGTGATGCGAACGGTTCGAGCGAGGTTTCCGCGAACGTCGTCGTGGGCGGCGAGGCAGGCAGTTCCGACGGCTTACGCCCGGTGACCGATGCGATCACGTCGCGCAGGCGGTGGTATTGGGCCGTCGGCTGCCCCGTCTCGTCGATCGGCGCGCCATAGTCGTAGCTGGTGACCACCGGCTGGAACTGCGAGCCGTCATCTTCCGCGTTGGAGCCCGCGGTGAGGCCGAAATTCGTGCCGCCGTGGACAACGTAAAGGTTGAACGAATAGCCCGCCTTCATCACGCTGCGCAGCGTGTCGACATAGTCTTTCGACGCGAAACCCGGTTCGCCCCAATGGGTGAGCCACCCCGGATACCCTTCGCCGACCCAGACCGGTGCCTCGTGGGCAAACAGGTGGCCTTTCTCCAGAATCGGGACCTCGGCGCCGTCCAGTCCCAGCGCCGCGCCAGGCGGATAGGCCTTGCGCCGTAGCAGGTCCTTCCAGCCATCGGAGACCGAGAACGGACCGTCGACGCCGTTCTGTCGCCAGATGTCTTCCAGGTCCGTCAGGTAGGCGATGTCATCGCCCTGCATCGAGTATTCGTTCTCGACCTGGATCATCAGCACCGGGCCGCCGTTCTTCGCCATCAACGGTCGCACCTTCGGGGCGATGGTCGCGATGTAGCGGCGCACCGCCGCCATGTAGACCGAATCGTCGCGTGTGCGCAGTCGCACGTCGGGATCTCGCAGCAACCACGCCGGCAGGCCGCCCAACGTCCATTCGCCGCAGACATAGGGACCGGGCCGCAGGTACACCCACACACCCTCTTCCTGGCACAGCCGCGCAAACGCCGCGAAATCGCGATTGTCGCTGTCCAGGTCGAAGACACCCGGCTCGTGCTCCAGGTGGTTCCACATCACATAGATGGCGATGGTGTTCAAACCCATTGCCTTTGCCATGCGGATGCGGTGCCGCCAGTGCTCGCGCGGGATGCGTGCGGGATGCATCTCGCCGCTATGGATATCGAACGGCTTGCCGTCGAGCAGGAACCGGCGCTGGCCGAACGAAAACGCGTGGGGTCGTCCGTCGGGTATCGGAAACGGCGCCGCCGAGGATGGCGACGACGCCCATCCACGCCCCGCGAAGGCAAGCGGGGCGAGGACCGACACGACGAGGAAGTCGCGCCGGCGCATGGTCAGAACGAGTACTTGACGGTGAACAGCGTGGTCATGCCGGCATCGACGATGTCGGAGTTGACCAGGCTGCTCTTGCCGATATGCGACCAGTACGAGTACTGCTTGGTGAGGTTGGAGATCTGCAGGTCGAATTGCAGACCGTTCTCCATCGCATAACCGGCATGCAGGTCGACGCGACGGGTCGGGCGGATCCACAGGTCATCCCACGGCTGCCCCTGGTTGAGGAAGTCGTAGGTGGACAGGTAGGAGCCCACGTAGTGGTAGCTGAGGTTGAACGAGAAACCATACTTCTCGTAGAACAGCTCGGCGTTGGCCATCGTCTTCGGCGCGGCCTGCAAGCGCTCGTTGCCGAAGCCCGGGCGGCCCAGGTCCACGCTGGAGTTCTGGCGCGTGGCGTTGAGGCTGAAGCCCAGGCCGTCCAGCGGGGTCGGCAGGTCCTGGAACTTCTGGCGCAGGGTCATTTCCAGACCCATCACCTTGCCGTCGCCGCCGTTGGTCGGCGTCTTGATCAACACCGTGCCGGCACCCTGGGTGTTCGGGTTGGCCTGGCCGCCGCCGCTGTCGTAGATGTAGTCCTGAAGTTTCTTGTAGAAGCCCGAGAACGAGAAGTAGCCGCCGCGATCGGTCGTCCACTCGGCCGCGAGGTCGAGGTTGGTGGCCTTGATCGGGTTGAGGTTCGGGTTGCCCTGGGTGATGGTGGTCACGCCGTTGGACACGTTGATCTGCGAACCGCCACCCAGCTGCACGAAGGCCGGACGGGTATAGCTCTGCCACAGGCCGAGGCGATACACCGAGTTCGACGTGGGCCGGTAGTTGACGAACAGGCTGCCCAGCGGCTCGTTGTACACCGTGTGGTTATTGCTGAAGTAGCCCGGCAGTTCGTTGCCGTTGGCGTCCTGCGGGGTGGTCCAGAAGGTGTTGCGGATCGTGGTGTGCTCGAAGCGCACGCCCGGGATGATCTCGACGTCGCCGCGCACGATGGTCGCCGTGGCATAGGCCGCGGTGACGGCCTCGGTGCCGCGCATCGTGTTGCAGTTGAAGTTGTTGACGTAGAGCTGGCTACAGGTATCCAGGTCCGAATCGACCAGGTTCTGGTTGATCAGGTTCTCCACCGCCGAACGGCTCACCTTCGGGGTGCGCCACGGGTACTTGCCCGGGAAGATCGACGAGTAGTAGCCGTCGAAGATACCCAGGTCGCCCAGCGTGGTGGTGCCGTCGTTGATGCCGGCCGTCGACCAGTCGCGGTTGCTGAACTTGCGCGAGCTGTCGCTGTACTTCACGCCGAACTTGATCGCCTGGACCGGGCCGTCTTCGAAGTCGTAGCGCAGGTCCAACTTGGCGCCACCGCGCTTCTGGCCCGAACGGATACGGGTGATCTCGCCGTAGTCGTTCGCATACATGTTCTGGATGTTGTTCACCGAGTTCAGCAGGCCCGGCGTGAGCTGCGGATACGGGAAGTGGCTGCCGCCGTAGCCCATCAACGAGGGCTGGTTGTAGGCGAAGTTGTTCTGCGAGTACTTGTCCTCGCGACCGTCGATTTCCACGTGGTTCGGACGATCGTTGTCGCCGAAGCTCCAGAACACATTCGGCGAGATGGTCCAGCCGCCGGCCGTCTTGTCCGCGCCGAACTGGAAGGTCGCCAGGTCGGCGCGTTCCGGGTTGGTCTCGAACCAGAAGCGGTTGGCGATGCGGCCGATGTTCGGTGTGTACACGCCCGGCGTGCCCGACGGCACATAGGTGACGTTACCCGGCAGCAGCTGGGTGTACGTGGTGTTCTGGTCGGTCAGCGCATAGGCGTAGGTCATCTTCGCGTACGCGCGCAACGTGGGGTCCACGTTCCAGTCGAACGACACGTTGCCGCCGTAGCGACGCTCGAAGCCGGCCGCGATACCTGCGTTGCCGCCGATGCTGGTCAGGTTGCGCGCCGGATCGTAGCCCGGCGCGTTCTTGCCGTCGGCGGTGGCATGCAGGAAGGCCCAGGAGCCGTCGTTGGATGCGCTTTCCGCCGCACCGATCTCGCTGTTGGCGATGTTGCGGTAGTCGTAGTAGCCACTGACGTAGAGGCCGAACTGCTTTTCGTCGCCGAACTTGGTCTGGAATTCGCCGGCCAGGCCGCCACCCAGGCCGCTGTCGCCGTAGTCGCGCGCGCGGCTTTCAACGCGGCCGCTGGCCGTGACGCTGCCGCTGAAGTCCTTCTTGAAATCGAAGGCGCTGGGGGTGCGGAAATCGATGGTGCCACCGATGGCATCGCCGTCCATCTCGGCCGTGGAGGTCTTGTTGAGCACGATCGTCTGCAAGCCTGACGGCGGCAGCAGGCTGAGCTGCACGCTGCGGCTGTACGGCATGCCCTGGGCGACGTTGGCGCCGTTGATCAGGTTGACGTTGTATTCCGACGGCAGGCCACGCACGGAGGCAAACATGCCCTCGCCGCGCGCCGCGCCGTCGATGCCACCGAAGTAGCCCGTACCGGTCGTGGTCACGTTCACGCCGGACATCAGGCCCAGCGCCTCGGCCACGTTGTGGACCGCCGTGTGTTGCAGGTCGGCCGCCGACAGCACGTCCACCGTATTGGTGGAATCCATGCGCATGTTGGTCGCGTCGTAGCGGTTCGCCACCACGCTCATGGCCTTCATCTGCACGGCCTTGTCTTTCTGCGCCGGCTGGTCGTCCTTCTTGGCGGGATCCGGTGCCGGCGCCGTCTGCGCATGCGCCTGCATGCCCAGTCCCAGCGCGGTACACACCGCGATCACCACCGCCCTCTTCGTCATAGCGTTCTTATCGCGCACAGCCAAACCCTCACCCCGAAAGTGTCGTCGAATCGACGCGCACACGGCCCCTACGCCGCGCTTGCGCGTTCCACTGACCAGCGGGATCCGGGATTGCGCGGATACGGCTCGCCGGCCACGCAGTCGATACCTGCGCGGTCCGGGGCCGTCCGATGCAAGGACGTGCCGATCAGTTGATGAACTGGAAAATCAGACGAGGGACGTGGGCGGGGAATAGCCGGCCAGGGACTTGCCGCGGGCGCGCAGGGCGCTCAGCTTGGCGCGAGCGAGAATGGGCAGGCCGCAAGCCATGACATGCACGAGCGGAACCCGCGCCTGTGCGCAGCCAGCGATATCGCTATTGGATGGGGCACGAAGCATGAAGCTGTCCCGAGGATCGCGGCTGCTAGAAAACCGGCCATGCCCCAAGCATGACCGGAGAAACACGCGGATGGACGTCCAATTCGAGGGGACGAGCCATGGCGTGGATAAAGATATACCGCAGCGCCGATACACCGGTCAACGGACAATTTTGCTGTATTTTTTCCTTGCTGCACAGCAGCATGGACGTTTCCAAGCACGTATTAACTTGCCGAAAAGCGACCTATGTCACACCACGACGGCCTTCACGCGGCCTTCGCGAGACACTGTCCGCGGACACTTTTGAATCGTGGAAAACATCGATAACCCACTTCGGGCTGAATGAATCGCACGAATCTGCTGCGATGCAGGATGACAGACGCATGTCACTCCCTCATCCTGCCGCCGCCGACGCAATGGGGAGCGCGGCCAATGTCCATCAAACGCAGGGATAACGATGAATCGTCGCCATCAGACGCGGTCCGGCACCGCGCCCGTTCTTCGTATGCGTCCGCTCGTCACCGCCTGCTTCGTCGCGTGCCTGACCATGGCCGGTACCGCGAACGCGCAGGATTCGGAAGCCGACACGAAGAAACCCGCCACGAACGACAAGGCCGCGAAAGACAAGGCCGCCAAAGACAGGCGCCCGGCGAATCCGGACAGCGCAAGCAACCTCGACGCGGTGGTGGTCACGGGCATCCAGGCCAGCATCCAGAATGCGCTGAAGGCCAAGCAGAACTCCAACAACATCATCGAGGCGATTTCCGCCGAGGACATCGGCAAGCTGCCTGACAGCAGCATCGCCGAAAGCCTCGCACGCGTCTCCGGCCTCGCTACCCAGCGCGTGGACGGCCGGGCCAACCAGATTTCCATCCGTGGCCTTTCGCCGGATTTCGCCGGCACCACGCTCAATGGTCGCGAGCAGGCCACCATCGGTGAAAACCGCGGCGTCGACTTCGATCAGTACCCTTCCGAATTGATCAGCGGCGCGGCGATCTACAAGACGCCCGACGCCAGCCTCATCGGCCAGGGCCTGTCCGGCACCGTCGATCTGCACACGATCCGTCCGCTGGACCTGCCCAAGCGTGCCATCGCCGCCAACCTGCGCGGCGAGACCACCAGCAACGGCAACCTCAACCATGGCAGCGGCGTCGGCGACATGGGGCACCGTGCGAGCTTCTCGTACATCGACCAGTATTTCGACCATACGCTGGGCGTGGCCGTGGGTCTGGCACAGCTGGATTCGCCCATCCAGGAAAAGCAGTCGCAGGCCTGGTGGTGGGGCATGAACAACGGCCCGGGAAGTGCCGAGGATGTGTGGCACTCGCCGCATACCGTGGGCTTGCCGAACAACGTGATTGCTCAGGAAGGCATGCAGGTCCGTGCAAAATCGGAAAACCAGGTGCGCAATGGCCTGATGACGGTGATCGAGTGGGCGCCGGACGACCACTACCATTCCACGCTCGACCTGTACTACTCCACGTTCAACGAGAAGACCTACCTCAACGGTGCGCAGTGGTCGAGCAGCCCTGACGACCATATCGCCTACTCCAATCTCGGCATCACGCCGTCGCAGCCCTACCCCATCGTCACCAGCGGCCACATGGAAGGCCTGTTGCCGATGCTTCAGAACGACTACAGCCGTGAACACGACAAGCTGTTCTCCGTGGGCTGGAACAACCAGTACGACTTCGGCAATGGATGGGTGGTAACGGCCGACCTCTCCTACTCCAGCGCGAAGCGACGTCTGCACGATGCCTATCTCTTCGCAGGCCTTCCGGGGCAGCAGACGGCATCGGCGGATTTCGCCACCAAGATCGGCTACGACTTCCCGCGTTTCTACCCGGGCGTGGATTTGTCCGATCCCTCGATCGTCCAGTTCACCGACCCCAAGGCCTATGGCTACGACGGTCGCGAAGAGCAGGACCGCCAGCGCGACACCATCAAGGCCTTCCGCTTCGAGGTAAGCCACCCGGTCGGCTGGATCTTCAGCGATGTCAATATCGGCGTGAACTACTCCGAGCGGAAGAAGGACAAGCAGGCGGATGTATGGCTTGCCTACCTGACGGGCAACGGCAGCACGAACAGCACCTACCAGCCGGGCATGGGTGCACCAATCGATCCGGATACGTTCAGCGGTATCACCGACCTGGGCTACGCCGGCATCGGGCCGATCCTGAACTACGATGTGTTGCGTGCGCTGTACAGCAATAAGTTCTACCTCGTCGACCGTAATCGCGAGGGCGACTGGAGCCGCAACTACACGGTGCGCGAACGCGTGCCCGTGGCCTACGTGAAGTTCAACATTGACACCCACCTAGGCGACGTGCCCCTGCGCGGCAATGTCGGCGTGCAGGTGGTGCGTACCGACCAGTCGTCGCAGGCGTTGCAGACCAATGGCGATACGCTTGTGGGTCGGCTCTCGTCCGGCACCAAGTACACCAAGGTGCTGCCCAGCCTGAACCTCTCCGCCGAAATCGCCGATAAGCAGTACCTGCGCTTCGGCTTCGCCAAGACACTGGCCCGTGGACGCATCGACGATGAGAAGGTCGCGAGCTCGGCCAGCGTGGATCGTGTCGAGCAAGGCCCCGCCGCCGGACAGGTGCTCTGGTCAGGCAGCGGCGGCAACGCAAAGTTGAAGCCGTATGTCGCCGTGGGTACCGACCTGTCCTGGGAAAAATACTTCGGCACGTCGAGCTATGTCGCGGCGGCGGTGTTCAACAAGAATCTGCTGAACTACATCTATAACGAGACGACGCTCGATTACGACTTCTCGGGATACATCAACGACACGCCGTCGCTGGTGCCGACCAGCACACGGGGTTCGTTCACCCGTCCGCAGAACGGCACCGGTGGTCGGATGCAGGGCCTGGAGTTGTCCGGTGCCCTGGAAGGTGCTCTCGTGTCGCGGGCACTGGATGGCTTCGGCGTGCAGGCGAACTTCTCGCTGACCAACAGCAACCTGCCGGTCAGCGCCGTGTCCTCGATTCCAGGCGGCCCGTCCACCCTGCCCGGCCTGTCGCGCAAGGTGGCGAACCTGGCGTTCTATTACGAGAAGTACGGCTGGTCGGTGCGTATCGCCGAGCGTTATCGCTCGTCGTTCACGGGCGAGACGATTCCGCTGTTCGACCAGTTGGGGTACACCAAGGTACTGGCCGACAAGCAGACGGATTTCCAGCTGGGCTATGCGTTCGAGCATGGGCCGTGGAACGGGTTGTCCCTGCTGTTGCAGGTGAACAACCTGACCAATACGCCGGTGAAGACCGAGCAGATCGCCGGCCTGCCGAACGGTGTGAAGGTCGCCAGGCCGCTGGAATACGACACCTTCGGCCGCACGATCATGTTCGGGGTGAACTACAAGCTATGACTGGCCGGCTGCCGCCGGGTCGCGAGCAAGCTCGCTCCTACAAAAAACGGGTGTCTGACCATCACGCCAGCCCTTGTAGGAGCGCGCTTGCGCGCGATCCGGCGGCAGCCGGCCCGTTCGCGGCATGCCGGCTAACGCCGGATCGCGCGCAAGCTCGCTCCTACAACAGCAGCAGAGGCCGGGATCAATCCAGCGATCGGCCTTTGCGCCAGTAGCCCATCAGGTTCATCGCCTTGCGGTCCACGCCGCGTTCGTTGACCAGGTGGCGGCGAATATCAAGAACGGCCGCCGCTTCGCCCGCGATCCAGGCGTAGAACGTGGTTTCGCCACCGCTGGCCTGTTCCCAAAGGATGTCGTTGTCCACATCCACGTCGGGCAACGCGTCGTTCTGCCCGGAGGTGGGCAACGGGATGCCACGCAAGGCTTCGAGCAACCGCTGCCCGTAATCCTGACCGCCATCGCGCGGCAGCCAGTGCACCGACAAGCCTTCCAGCGGCGACAACGGCACCGCATCCGCTTCGGTCGGCACCTCGATCAAGGCGTCGATTCGCGGTCGTGCCGACGACGCGGCGATGTGGTCGACAATGGACGCCACTGCGGGCAGCGCGCTCTCGTCGGCCAGGATCAACACGCGATCGACACCTTCCGGCGGATGCCACTCATAGCCGCGCGGATCGTCCAGTGCGGCCTCCGTCGGCGCGTACAACACCATCGGATCGCCCTCACCCGCTTCCAGCGCCCAGCGCGATGCGGGTCCGATACTGCCATGCACGGCGAAGTCGATATCGACCTCCGTCTCCCCGCTGCGCAACGCTCGGATCGTATAGGTACGCATGGCGGGCTTCGCCACGTCGTCAAGCGCACGGAACTGCGCGATCCAGTCGGAACCACGCGGTATTTCGGGCTTTTGCCCCGCTATTTCGGGAAAGAACATCTTGATGCGCTGGTCCGGGCCGGGGAACGTCATCCCGCCGACGTCTTCACCTGTGAAGACAAAACGCACCATCGAAGGACTCAACACGACGCGGCGCTTCACCACCACGTCGAAGAAACGATAACTGTCAGCCATGACCACTCCAGACAAACGCACCCGGATCGGGGCGCCAGGGAAGTGGCTGCGTCGACCGGCATGCGGCGCGTGGCTGGGTGGAAAGTCTGCGCCCCTCGAACGGGGATCGCAAGTCGCGCAAGGTGAATCGAGGCGTGCGCCAGGCGCACGCCTCGACATGTCGTCACTGCTTGCCTTCGAGTTCCTTCGCCAGTTCGGGCAGGTGATACACCTTCCGCACCGATTCCAGCAACGCCGCCGAATCCACGGCGACGGCACGATTCACGCTGCTGTCGAAGGTGAAGTCGCCACCCAGCGAATGGATGTTGCCATCGAAGATCAGGCCGATCGCATGACCGTCGCGATCGATGACCGGGCTACCCGAATTGCCGCCGATGATGTCGTTATCGGTAACGAAGTCGAACGGCGTGGAAAGATCCAGCGACGCCTTCGCCTTCAACCAGCTATCCGGCAGGCGGAACGGATCGGCACCCGTCGCGCGGGTATAGGCCCCCGCGAAATCCGTAAAAGGCGCCACGTCCTTACCCTTCTCCTTCCAGCCGACCACCTTGCCGAAGCTCAGGCGCGGCGTGAACGTGGCGTCCGGGTAGTTCGACGTCCCATCACGTGCGAAACGCGCCTTGGCAATGGCTTCCTCGGCCTTCGAGGTCGGTGCCAGCACTTCGTCTTCGTAACGCTTGCGCACGGCGCGTGCTTCGGGATCGATCGACCGCGCAAGCACGATCATCGGATCGGTCGACGCGGCGATGGCCTTCGCACCACCGTCCCACAGCGCCTTGCGTGCCGCTGGATCGCCGAGCTTCGTGCCCTTGACCAGCGAGTCCGCGAACTGCGCGGGCGAGCGCGTGCCCAGCACCTGCTTCACGAACAGGTCGTCCGCGCCGAGGGTCTGGCGCATCTTCTCCAGCGACCAGCTCATCAGCGTGGTCTCGAACGCCGGATACACCGGCGCGGTGGAGGCGACCTGCTGTTCCAGTGCGGGCAGGTTCGCGTCGCGATATTCCGGCAGGCGCTCGCCATCGGGCTTGGCACGCTCGGCCGCCGCGCGCACCAGCGTACGGGCCTGCATGAACAACTGGCCGCCGATATCGAAGCCGCGACCATTCTCGATCACGTTGAAGCGATCGCGGAGATCACGCCCTTTCACCTGGGCCTTTTCAAGATCCGCCCACGGGTCGCCGAACGACTCGCGCCGACCGGCATCCGAAACGATCCACTGGCGAAGCGACGCGTCGGCCTGCTGCTTCGATTGCTCGAAACGCTTGTCCGTCAGCGTGTCCAGCCAGCCGTGATAGACCTTCAGCGAGTTGTCCAGGCCGAACAGCAGGTCCTGCGCCTGCTTGGCCTGCTCGTCGCCGCGGCGACCGTATTCCCACAGCACGCCGCGCAGTTCGGAGATGAAGGCCACCGACGGCACCAGCTTGTGATCGCGCATATCCTCCAGTTGCACCCACGGCACCGCGCGCTGGGTCGAACCGGGATTGCCCACCACGAAGGTCATGTCCCCCGCTTTGGGCCCCTTCGGCGAGAACGGCAGGTAGTCCGGCGTCTTCGCCGGCTTGCCGTCCACATAGGCGCGGAAGAAGGTCACGTCGAGGTCGTAGCGCGGAAAATTGAAGTTGTCCGGGTCGCCGCCAAAAAAGGCGATGGACTGTTCCGGTGCGAACACCAGGCGCACGTCCTGGAAGCGACGGTACTTGTACAGCGCATAGCGGCCGCCGTTGTAGAGCTTCACCACATCGCAGCGCCACGCCTTCGCGTCGCCGGCCACGCAGCCCTTCTCGATATCGCTTTCGACGGCGCGCTCGGCCTTGATCCGCTCGGCGCCGTCCTTCTTGGCCAGCGCACCGAGCACCTTGTCGGTGACATCGGTGAGCGTGTCCAGCTGGTTGAGTTCTACCTCCGGGCACTTGGGCTCGTCTTCGCGCTTCGCGGCGGCGAAGCCGTTTTCCATGTAATTGCCCTTGGTCGACAGCTGCGACAGGCAGGTATTGGCGCAGTGGTGGTTGGTCATCACGAGGCCGTCAGGCGACACGAAGGAACCCGAGCACCCCTCGGCCAGGCGCACCGTCGCCTTCTGCACGCGGGCGATCCACGCCGCGTCGGGCGCGAAGCCGTAGCGCTCCTTCATCTGCTGCAATGGCAGGTGGTCCAGGGTCCACATGCCTTCGTCGGCAAACGCCGCCGGTGCGACCACCAGCAGCGCGCCCAACACCGTTCCCTTCAGGTAGCGCATCGTCGTCTGACCTCATGAACGCGGCCGCCGGGATGGCGACCAGAAACGTTACTAAGTAACATAACTGTCCAGACAGGGAGCCTGCGGGAAGTCATGGTACGCCTCAGGCGGCCTTGAGCCCCGGAAAGATCAGGGTGGCGGCTTCCAACAGCGCGGCGACCTCGGGCCGGGCCAGCGCATGGCCGATCAGCACCAACCGAGTGCCGGTCGGGCCCGCTGGCATACGCTCCGCGGGATAGGCCACGCCCTGCACCGCATGCACGACGCGCGGGGCGTCGTCGCCGATCACCTGGACGATGCCCTTGAGGCGCAGCAGCGAAGGGCCGGCCGTCGCCAGCAACAAGTCGAGCCAGCCGGCGAAGGCTTCTTCGTCGACCGGGGTGTCGAGCGTGATGGAACGCGTCGGCATGGTCGTATGACGACCTTCCGCCTCGTGTTCTGGCTGGACCAGGCGCCAGGACACGGGTCGAAACGCGAAGGGATCGTCGGTGACAGGGTCGACGAGGGAAGCCAACGGGTTGGTTTCCCGTACCCATGCTTCGACGCAGGATGCCTTGCCGTCGTCCACGCGGTCGCGCTTGCTGAGCACAAGGCGGTCGGCCGCCTCCACCTGGCTCGTCACCTCTGGCTGGGTAAGACACAGGTCGAGCGCGTTCTCCGCGTCCACCACGGTAACCACGCCGGCCAGGCGGTAATGCGCCGCCACGCGATGGTCGCGATGCAGGGTGCGCGTAATGCTGCCCGGTGTCGCCAGCCCCGTGGTTTCCACCACCACCCTACCGAACTGCCGCTGCCCGTTGCGGGAGAACCGCCAGATCGCATCGGCCAGCGTCCGCCCGAGATCGCCGTTGAGCGAACAGCAGACACAGCCGCCGGCCAGCTCCACCACGCCATCGTCGTGGGCATGCACCATCAGGGCGTGATCGAGCCCGACATCGCCGAATTCGTTGACCACGACCAGCGTCGCGGGATCGTCCTCGCGCGCGAGCACGCGATTGAGCAGGGTCGTCTTGCCACTGCCCAGGAAGCCGGTGAGCACGAAGACGGGCACGCGGTCGTCGAGCGAGGGGGGAATGCGTACGGTGCCGGGGGTGAGGGAGCCTTCGGGGTTCATGGCCCGATGTTACATTATTACGATTGCGCATTCGCCTGATCGTCGGGTTCCGAACAGGCCCAGCACGGGATGCTGACCTGGCAGCAGACTTCCTCGTCGACATAGGTCACCACGCCCAGTCCCTGGCAGATGGGGCACGGTTCGTCAGTGGTCGGCATGGCCTGTCCTCGCGATCTTGATACGGCCTTTATACGCCGGTCGCGCATCTGCGTACCGTCTTGAAGGGGCGACTCCTACGCTGCTCGCATCCTCACAGCGGAGTACCTCCATGCGCTTCCCATCCACCGCGACCGCCGCGCCATGAGCTGGCTCGGCGGTCTTCTTCTCGTCGCGCTGTTCGCCTACCTGGGCTACGCGCTGATCAAGCCCGAGCGGTTCTGACCGCTCTTATCGGGGATGTTATGAACGACATCGTCTTTCTCGCGGTGGCGGCGATCTTCTTCGTCGTGACCGCCCTGTTCGTCGTCGCGCTGGATCGGATCTGAAGCCATGTCCGTCAATCTCGTCCAGTTCGCCCTCGTGCTCGCCGCCATGGCCGCCCTCGTGGTGGTCGCCGGCCGCTGGCTCACCCACGTGCTGACGGACAAGGCGCATGCCCTGCCTGAACGCCTCACCTATCGCCTGCTCGGCGTCGATGCCGACAGCGGCATGGACTGGAAGCGCTACGGCGTCGCCCTGGTACTTAGCAACGCCGCCATGATGCTGCTCGGCTACCTGCTGCTGCGCGTGCAATCCCTGCTGCCCTTCGACGCATTGCAGCGCCCATCGCAGACACCCGACCTCGCCTTCAACACGGCGGCGTCGTTCATCACCAACACCAACTGGCAGTCCTATTCGGGCGAATCCAGCCTGTCCAACTTCTCGCAGATGGCGGTCATCACCTTCCTGATGACGGTGAGCGTGGCCTCCGGCGTCGCCGGTTGCGCGGCCTTCATCCGTGGCCTCGCCCAGCGCGAAGCCCGCGACGTGGGCAATTACTGGGTGGATTTCACCCGCGTCACCTGGCGCGTGCTGCTGCCGATCTGCCTGCTGCTCTCGCTGGTGTACGTCTGGCAGGGCATGCCGCAGACGCTGGCCAGCAGCGTCGACGCGACTACGTTGGAAGGCACCGTGCAGCACATCGTCACCGGCCCGGTCGCGAGCCTGGAGGCGATCAAGCACATCGGCACCAACGGCGGTGGCTTCTTCGGCATGAACGCCGCGCATCCGTTCGAGAACCCCACGCCACTGACGAACACGCTGCACATGCTCGCGATGTTCCTCGTGCCCTCGGCGCTCACCTATGCCTTCGGCCGTATGCTGTCGCGTCGCCGCCAAGGCTGGGCCTTCCTTGCCGCCTTCGTGGTGATGTTCGTGGGTTTCCTGTCCGTGGTGTACACCGCCGAGCAACACGGAAACCCTGCCTTCGCCACCATGGGCATCGACCAGCAGGCCGGCGCCATGCAGGCCGGCGGCAACATGGAAGGCAAGGAAACGCGTTTCGGCATCGCCCAGACCAGCGCCTTCGTCGCCGTGACCACGGCCGCCACCACGGGCTCGGTGGACGCGATGCACGACTCGCTCACGCCGCTGGGCGGCCTCGTGCCGCTGTCGCTGATGATGCTCAACGATGTGTTCGGCGGCGTCGGTGTCGGCTTCATCAACCTCGTGGCCTACGCGATCCTCACGGTGTTCCTCGTCGGCATGATGATCGGCCGCACGCCCGAGTTCCTGGGCAAGAAGATCGAGGCGCGCGAGATCAAGTACGTGATGATCGCCGTGCTCGCCCATCCGTTCTGCATCCTCGGCTTCACCGCGCTCGCCGCCGTCTGGCCCGACGCACCAGCCAGTCTGGCGAACATGGGGCCGCACGGTTTCAGCGAGCTGATCTACGCCTACACCTCGGGTACCGCCAACAACGGTTCCGCCTTCGCCGGCCTCAACGCCAACACGCCGTTCTTCAACACCACGATCGGCCTGGCGATGCTGTTCGGTCGCTACTTCACGCTGCTGCCCATGCTCGCCGTGGCCGGTTCGCTGGCGATCAAGCGCAACGTACCTGAAAGCCAGGGCACGCTGCCCACCGCGACGCCGCTGTTCACCGGCCTGCTGATCTTCGTGATCCTCGTCGTCGGTGGCCTGACCTTCCTTCCCGCCCTCGCCCTGGGGCCGATCGTCGAGCACCTCGCGATGCTCGTCGGCCAAACCTTCTGAGGCCATGCCATGACTTCCCCACTCGTTCGTCCCGTCCTCGTCTCCGCCGTGCTGTTCATGGCGGTGACCGGGCTCGGCTATCCCCTGGCCAGCACGGCGCTGGCCAAGGCGTTCTTTCCGCGCCAGGCCGCCGGCAGCGTCGTCATGCGTGGTGACACGCCGGTCGGCTCCGCCCTGATCGGCCAGGACTTCCACCAGCCGGGTTACTTCCACCCGCGTCCCAGCGTCACCGGCAACACGTCGTACGACGCGGCGTCGAGTGGTGCGAGCAACCTGGGGCCGACCAGCGCCAAGCTGCTCGACGCCGTGCGCCAACGCGCCGACGCATACCGCCACGAGAACGGCCTGCTGGCTGGCGCGCCGGTCCCCGTGGACGCCGTGACGGCGTCGGCGTCGGGGCTCGATCCCGACATCACGCTCGCCAACGCGCATGCCCAGGCCCAGCGTGTCGCCACGTCCCGCCACCTGCCCCTGCCGCGCGTCGTCGCCCTCATCGATGCGCAGGCACAAGGCCGCCAGCTCGGCTTGCTCGGCGAGCCGCGCGTCAATGTCCTCGCCCTCAACCTCGCCCTCGACGCTTCGGCGTCGGCGGGCAAGCCGTGATCCGGAGATGCCCATGACCACCCCGCATCCCACCGTGCCCGACGACGTCGCCACGCGCCCCGCCGTGGCCTCGCCCGGCGCGCTCGACATCGCCATCGCCGCGTTCGCCAAGCTGGCGCCGGCGACGCAGTGGAAGAACCCCGTGATGTTCGTCGTGTACCTCGGCAGCATCCTCACCACCGTGCTTGGCATACAGGCCTTGCGTGGACACGCCGACGCTCCCGCCGGCTTCGTCTTCGCCATCGCCGCATGGCTGTGGTTCACCGTGCTGTTCGCCAACGCCGCCGAGGCGCTGGCCGAAGGGCGTGGCAAGGCCCAGGCCGAAGCGCTGCGTGCGGCGAAGAAACGCGTGCATGCCCGTGTGCTGCGCGAACCGCGCTACGACAGCACCTGGCACATCGTGCCCAGCGATGAGATCGTGGCCGGCACCTATGTGCTGGTCGAAGCCGGCGACACCATTCCCGCCGATGGCGAAGTGGTGGAAGGCGTGGCCTCGGTCGACGAATCCGCCATCACCGGCGAGTCCGCGCCCGTGGTCCGCGAATCCGGTGGCGACTTCTCCTCGGTGACCGGTGGCACGCGCGTGCTGTCGGACTGGATCATCGTGCGCGTCACGGCCAATCCGGGCGAAGCCTTCCTCGATCGCATGATCGCCATGGTGGAAGGCGCCCGTCGCGGCAAGACGCCGAACGAGGTCGCACTCACCATCCTGCTCGTGGCGCTCACCGCGATCTTTCTCGCGGTCTGCGCGAGCCTGCTGCCGTTCTCGTCGCTGAGCGTGCTGCTGAGCGGTCATGGCCAGGTCGTCGGCCTTACCGTGCTCGTGGCCCTGCTGGTCTGTCTGATCCCGACCACCATCGGCGCCCTGCTCTCGGCCATCGGCATCGCGGGCATGAGCCGCATGCTGAAAAACAACGTCATCGCCATCTCGGGTCGCGCCATCGAGGCGGCCGGCGACGTAGACGTGCTGCTGCTGGACAAGACCGGCACCATCACCCTCGGCAACCGCCAGGCGCATGCCTTCCTGCCCGCCGTGGGCGTGGACGAAGCCACGCTCGCCGATGCCGCGCAGTACGCATCGCTGGCCGACGAAACCCCGGAAGGCCGTTCCATTGTCATCCTCGCCAAGCAGCGCTTCGACCTGCGCGGTCGCGAACTCAACGGCGGCGTGGCCATGCCGTTCAGCGCCCGCACGCGCATGAGCGGCGTGGATCTCGGTGAACGGATCATCCGCAAGGGCGCCGCCTCGGCCATCCGCGCCCATGTGGAAGCCCTCGGCGGCGCCTTCCCCGTGGATGTCGAGCGCACCGTGGAATCCGTGGCCCGTCGTGGCGCGACGCCGCTGGTGGTATCCGACGGGCGCCAGGTGCTCGGTGTCGTGGAACTGAAGGACATCGTCAAGGACGGCATCAAGGAGCAGTTCGCCCGCCTGCGTCGCATGGGCATCGCCACGGTGATGATCACCGGCGACAACCGCCTCACCGCCGCCGCCATCGCCGCCGAAGCAGGCGTGGACGACTTCCTCGCCGAAGCTACCCCGGAAGACAAGCTTGCCCTGATTCGTCGCTACCAGGGCGAGGGACGCCTGGTGGCGATGACCGGCGACGGCACCAACGACGCCCCCGCGCTCGCCCAGGCCGACGTGGCCGTGGCGATGAACACCGGCACGCAGGCGGCCAAGGAAGCCGGCAACATGGTCGACCTGGACTCCAACCCGACCAAGCTGCTGCGCGTGGTCGAGGTGGGCAAGCAGATGATCATGACGCGCGGCGCGCTCACCACCTTCAGCGTGGCGAACGACCTGGCCAAGTACTTCGCCATCGTGCCGGCCGCCTTCGTCGCCACCTACCCGTCGCTGGATGCGCTGAACGTGATGCGCCTGCACTCGCCAGCCTCGGCGATCCTCTCGGCGGTGATCTTCAACGCCCTGATCATCGTGGCGCTGATCCCGCTGGCCTTGCGCGGCGTGCGCTACCGGCCGGCACCCGCCCAGAGCCTGCTGGTACGCAACCTGCTGATCTATGGCGTGGGCGGGCTCATCGCCCCGTTCATCGGCATCAAGCTCATCGACCTGCTGCTCACGCCCCTGATGTGAGGACGCTCACGCTCCTGTCGATACCTGCGCCTGCCCAGGCGCAGGTATCATCGCCGGCCAGTCCCGTCCACGCGTGGCCCCCGATGATCCAGCGCCCCGATCCGGCGCGGCGGCGCCCCTTCCGCTTTCGCGTCCTGCCCTACGCCCTGGCCGCCTGCGCGGTCAGCACGGGCATCGCCGCGCTGCTGCTGCGGGTGTTCGACCTGTCCAACGTGGTGATGCTGTTCCTGCTCACCGTGGTGCTGGTGGCCCTGCGCTGGGGGCGCGCGGCCGGTGCCATCGCGGCGCTGGCCAGTGTGGCGAGCTTCGACTTCTTCTTCGTGCCGCCGGTGTGGTCCTTCCACGTCTCCGACACCCAGTACCTTTTCACCTTCGTGCTGATGCTGGTCGTCGCGCTGGTCACCGGCCAGCTCGCCGCCCGTCTGCGCGAGGAGGCGGTGACTGCCACGGCCGGTGAGCGCCGGGCCAGCGCCCTCGCCGCCGTGGCCAGCGACCTGGCCGGCGCGATCCGCGATGAAGACATCGCGAGAGTTTGCGTCACGCGTATCGGCCCCTTGCTGGGCGGCACGGTCACCCTGTTGCTACCCGGTGACGACGAACGCATCGGCACGCGTGCCGGCGGCGACGCGGCCATCGCGCAATGGGTGCTGGAACAGGGCCGCGCCGCCGGGCGGGACACCGACACCCTGCCCGCCAACGACGCCACCTACCTGCCCCTGGTCACGCCGTTGCGCACGCGTGGCGTGCTGGTGCTACACCGCGCCGATCCCACACCACTGGATACCGATCGCATCGCCCTGCTCGATGCCTGCCGCGCACTGGTCGCCCTTGCGCTGGAACGCGTGCATTTTGTCGAGGTCGCTCATGACACCATGCTGCGCATGGAAGGCGAAAAACTGCGCAACGCCCTGCTCGCTGCGGTATCCCACGACCTGCGGACACCACTGACCGCCATCCGCGGCATGGCCGGTACGCTGCCCGAAGACGAGGTCGCGCGCGCCATCGCCGCGCAGGCCGACCGCATGCAGCGCCAGGTCGGCAACCTGCTCGACACGGCGCGACTGCAAGGCGAAGGCGTGCGGCTGGACCGCCAATGGCACGCGCTCGACGAAGTGCTCGGCGCCGCGCTGTCCGCCGTGCCGATGGGCCGCCGCCAGATCCTGATCGAACTCGCCCCCACCCTGCCGCTGGTGGAACTCGACGCCGGCCTGTTCGAACGCGTGCTGGCGAACCTGCTGGACAACGCCGCCAAGTACACCCCGGACGACACCACCGTGTGGATCCGCGCCGACCGCATCGGCGCCATGCTGCACGTATGGGTGGAAGACGATGGCCCGGGGTTCCCGGAAGGCATCAACGCGGGCGGCCTGTTCGCCGATTTCACCCGGGGAATCACCGAGTCGACGGTACCCGGCGTCGGGCTGGGCCTCGCGCTCTGCCGACGTATCGTGGAGGCGCACGGCGGCACTATCGTCGCCTCGCGACGCGCGCCGCGCGGCGCACGCTTCGAAATCCGTCTCGCCGCGGGCGATCCCCCCACGATCGACCTTGAGGACCTCGCATGACCCGTCCACGCATCCTTGTCATCGAGGACGAGAGCGACATCCGTCGTTTCCTGCGCCTCGCGCTGGAGCGCGAAGACATGCAGGTGTACGAATCCGAGGACGCGTTCAGGGGTCGCATCGACGCGGCCAGTCGTCAGCCCGACCTCATCGTGCTCGACCTCGGCCTGCCCGATGATGACGGCAAGGCCGTGATCCGCGATGTACGCGGCTGGTCGTCCGCACCCATCATCGTGCTGTCCGCACGCGACAGTGAAACCGAAAAGGTAGCCGCGCTGGAAGCCGGCGCCGACGATTACCTGGTAAAGCCCTTCGGCGTACCGGAGCTAGTCGCCCGTGTACGTGCGCAGCTGCGCCGTGCAAGCCTTGCTGGCGACAAGGGCAACACGGGTTCGCGCATCCGTTTCGGCGAGATCGGCGTGGACCTCGCCACGCATGAGGTGCTCCGCCGCGGCGAGACCGTACACCTCACGCCCATCGAGTTCCGCCTGCTCGCCGCGCTGGTGCGCGGACAAGGCAAAGTACTCACGCACAAGCAGCTGCTGCTCGATGTCTGGGGGCCGGGTTATGCGAATCGTCCGCACTACGTCCGCGTCTACATGGCCAACCTGCGACAGAAGCTGGAAGACGAACCGGCACGACCCAAGCATCTGATGACCGAGCTCCAGGTGGGCTATCGCCTCGCTGGCATCGATTGACCTGCACAAAAAAAAGGGTGCCGGATCACCGGCACCCTCAAAGCGTAAACCGACGTCCCAACTCAGAACGTCACGCGAATCCCCGCATTACCGGACCACCCACGCATACCGTAGCTACCCACGTAATGCTGGTAGTTGCCCTCACCATAAAGTTGCACATGGGGCGTGAGCTGGCTGGTCAAACCTGCGGCCACACGCACCGCATTACCCGTGCGTCCCGTGGCGAACTGGTTGCTCACGTTCCAAGCCTCGCTGGTCAGGTCCGGCGTAGACGTGCCGTTCACCGTATGAGTGAGGTCCACGCGCACATACGGCGCAAGCTTCGGATTGATGAAGCGGCTTAGCAACGCGCCAACCGTGGCACTGGTCTGCGTACCCGAGCCCAGCTTCACGTCCAGCCCGTCCGCATCCGCGAAATCGCGGAACGACACGTTCTGGCGCAGCAACTGGAATCGCGGCTCTACGGTCCACTCGCCACCCACGGCGAAAGGCATGCCGGTTTCCACGGACATGACCCAGCTCGATGCATGCACCCGGGCCATGTCCTTGCCCAGGTCGTCGGTACCCACGTCGCCAACGAAGCGACGACCGGTCACCACGCCGTCCACCCACCAGCCGCTGCCGTGCTGCCAGGTCAGCCAGCCGCTGAAGCCGTTGGCGGTGAGCTTGCTCGAACTATGGCCATCCACGGCACGCGGCGTCAGGCGCGTCGTGCCATGGTCGAAGGCCCAGCCTGCACGCAGCAGGCTATTGTCGCCCACCACGTTTAGGATGCTCGCACCGACCTGGAACGCATTGTTCTGCTGGTCGAAGTCGTAGCCATAGTTCGTGAACGAGCGATTGGCCGCATAGCGCGATTGCCCACCGATGTAACGGGCGAATACCTCGCCACCCAACGGATCGCTGGCCGTACCGCTGCGGATATCACCCAGGCGCTGGCGCAGGCCGCCAAACTGGTCGTTGTAGTTAAACAGGCTGAGACCCAGCGTCAGGTACGCAGGCACCTGCGAGGCCACCTGTTCGCGTTCTTCCGGCGGATTCACGGGCGGAACGACCGGTGGAACCACGGGCGGCTCGGGATCTACCGGCGGCTCGGGATCCGTCGGGCCGCAGCCATCCTTCGTGCAGCTGACGGTATGCACGCGATAGTCCCAGAACGAGGCGGGATTACCCGGCAGCACGCTCTGCGAGGGATCGCTCTCCCCGGGCGCAAAGGCGGTCAGGCCGAGCTTGAAGCCACCGTAGTTGTCCGAACCACGGCCCAGGGCGAACGCATCGCTTCGCGAAGTGCCCCCCCACCTGCACCAGCGAGATACCTTCGTTGGCGTCCGGACGATCGTTACCGTTGGTGTCCGTGTTCGCCCCAGCGCCCGACGCGGCGATGTTGATGTACGTGGTGCCTGTCGTGGTCACGTTCCCCTGAACCAGCAGGCGATCCGTGGCTTGCGCCGAAAGCGGGCCGCCTTCGTTCATCACCGTATTGAGCGTGACGGAACCACCCGTACCGGCGAAATCGCCACGCACAAGCAGGTTGGAATGATCCTCGCCACGCGCGGCGAAATTGATGGCACCGCCATTGAGCGTCAGGCTGCTTACGTCCGAGTCACCGGTAACGTTCCACGTTGTCGCGGTATCCGCCACGGTCGCAGCGATATCGCCAGTCATGACGCCCTGCATCGTCGATCCGTTGCGTAGCGCCATCGTTGCCGAAGAACCGGTCGCCACCTTCAGGTCGCCCAGGACATGGCTCGCATCGACATCGATCGTAGCCTGCGCGCCCAGCCCCAGTTCGAACGCGGTACCGTTGCCGCCACTGACGCTCGCGCCGTTGCGTAGCGAGATGGTAGCCGTGCTGGTGGAGGATGCATTCCTGCGCTGCACCAGGACGCCGCTTCCCGTCACTCCGGTGAGGGTCGCGTTGTCGAGGATGAGCGTGCGCCCTCCATCCGGGACACCGGGAACCGTCAGCGTCATGATCTGCGCGCCGTTCGCTTGCCCCGTCACGACGCTGCCGTCGCGAAACGTCGCCGTCCCACTGAACAAGCCGATGCCCATGCCATTGGCTGCTGTCCCGGTCACTTGGGATCCGGCAACGTCCAGCACGGAATTCGCTGACAGCGACGCGCCATACGCTGCACCCTCGATGGTGCTGTTATTGATCGTGGCGAGCGAGGCCTCTCCTGCTCCCACGCCGGAGCCCGTGCCGGCCAGGACGACGCCGCGACTACCGCTGGCCGTCGCCGACACCGTCGCGTCGCGAATATCCACCCGGCTGCCATTGCTGGCCTGGATACCGAATTGTCCCGTAGGGGCGAGCACCGAACTCGCATACAGGTTGATATAGGCATGCGTGGCGTCGACGCTACCAATGCGCGAGCCATTGACGACATTCAAGGTACCGTCGACCTGGACGGTCCAGTTCTCCGGTAGCGTTTGTCCGTCGATGGTACGACTGCCGCCCGCTGGGACGTCTCCGGCCAGGGCCATGTCGCCATAGGCGATGCCGCTAGCGGCGAGCGTGGCGAGCATGATTCCTTTCATATTCGGCAACGAATGATTAAGCATGATGAAATTCCTCCGGTGTGGCACCCATGACCACGCGTCTGCGTCCTTGCACGTCGACCCGGCCCGCAGCGTGAGCGCGAACGAGGCATTGATATCGATGATGTGGAATTTCAGCACATTCCGGCGTAGGTGCCTATGCGGCCTAGTCCTAAAAATGGAAAAAATCCATTCATTGGCAAAATCAATCTGTTCCAAATCGCTCGTGCAGGCAAGTGCGTCCGGAAACGGACGGCCTTCATTCAATATCGGACACCAGCACTTACAACCAATGGACGATATTCGTAGGAAAAGCACTGGGCGTAACGTGTGGAGACGGAAGCCCACCAAGGAGTGATTCGAAATGGATACGTTGACGGATCGTAAAAAGACACGCAATGCGGTGAGCAACAAGAAGCGCGGCAAGACCCGGCATACCGTTGCCTGGAGCCCCGACACTTATGACTCCACGTTCAACAAGCCCCTTCCCCCCGGTCCAGGTGAGCCTGCGCCCCAGTCAGGCATTTTCGACCTCAATCTGAATGTTCCCGTGATCGTGACGGACGTGGGAGCCCGACAAACCATTCCCGTCAGCCTCCTCGATGACCCCATCGAAGTGACGACCGCGTTGTGGGTTGAGGCAATGGGTGGCGATGGCGCAGGTATCGGCGATACCTACCTACTCCGGCTTGAGTGGGAGCCGATCGATGCCAGGGGGCATGTCAAGGCGCGGCAGTCGAAGACTGTCGATCGAATTCTCATTGAAAGTGAAGGCGACCTGGTTGATCCGATCGTCATGCATATTCCCCCGGAAGAACTCGAGGACTGATCTTGCCCCTGATTTACGGACACCTATCTAAGCGACATTGGCCAGCTCGTACTGCTCTGGGCTGAGGTAGCCCAGGGTCGAGTGCAGCCGGATCCGATTGTAGTCAACCTCAATGTAGTCAAACACATGAGCCTTGGCCTGCTCCCGTGTGGCGAGGTGTTCACCATGGATGGCCTCGACCTTCAGACTGTGGTTCCAACTCTCCATTGCTGCGTTGTCGTAGCAGTTGCCTCTGGCACTCATGCTGGCGATCAAAGCGTATTGCTCCAACAGGGCGCGGTGCTC
>NZ_WNDO01000008.1 GCF_009912395.1 Luteibacter sp.
GTGAACACCTCGCCACACGGGAGCAGGCCAAGGCTCATGTGTTTGACTACATTGAGGTTGACTACAATCGGATCCGGCTGCACTCGACCCTGGGCTACCTCAGCCCAGAGCAGTACGAGCTGGCCAATGTCGCTTAGATAGGTGTCCGTAAATCAGGGGCAAGATCAGGATTTGAACGCCGCCGCCATGGGTGCGTCGGCAAGCAGCAGCACTGAACAGGTCTTGTGGGGCGTGGCCGAGGACAACAAGGCAAACGATGCGGCGCGTGCGCCGATGGGAGGCACCAGGCTCACCGCCGCCATGATGCCGATGGCTAGATATACCAGGTGTTTGAATAGATCGGGATACCACCCCCGCACTATGCGTTGCGCTACCAGCAGCTGAACGAGAGCAACCATCATCATGGCCGCTATTAGTTTTGCGATGCCATAGGTGATGTCAAAGACGGAAATCGTTGGGACGGTCTGCAACAGTACGTAGACGATAAAAAAGGCGATATAAGCTTGCAGCAAGTGGGCAAGCAGTAGTGCTGAGTAGAATCCGGTGCTGCACGGTTGCGGCTTAATAAGGGCCCTGCGAAGCACCCACGATCCCAAGGCTGTTTGTAGAAGCATCACCGCAAGGACGATCAGGAAGCTCACCGCGATAGGGCTGTCCTTGTAGATCGATGCCCATGCGATGATCGCTGCCCATGCGAATCCCGACACTACGGCCATCCCAATCCAATATCTTTCGATGATGCGCGACGGCCGGAGATTGGTCTGTTTTCCCGTCGCTGGGTCGATAGGCGTACGCATGAGTGCGGCCAAAGTGGGGCCGCCGGACCGAATCGGCATGGTCAGGACGTGGCCGGGCATGGCCAGGGCGACGGCCAGGCAGGCGACGGCACTGATCACGATGGCCACGATCGCAGGTAACGCCGACAGCACGCTGCTGCTGGCAAATCCGATAGGTAGTGAAAACTCGTGGCGAAAATCCGACCAAAGGACGGCGGCGATGGCGATCATCGCCGCCGTAAGTGGTGCCGCCCGCTTTGCCAGCCACGCAAGCGACTTGGACAACGACATGGACGACGTGGGATTTGGATGGAGAGGCTGCTGCGCAGACATGGTGACCCTAAGTCGCAGGTTGATTTACGTCAGCATCGCGGGCCTGCGTCTCAAAGGTCGAGATTCCGCAGGTCCGTTGGGCTCTGTTGACCGGCTGCTGGCGAAGTAGGGGCCATTCCGTGGCAATATCCCGGAACAGGCACCCAACGAAAGGATCTTGGTATGCGGCCCATCCGGAAGATGTTCCCTGGCCTGCTGCTCTCGGCAGCACTCGGCGTCACGACCCTGGCCCATGCGGCCGACACCGATCTGGCAGCTACGCAAAAGCGAGCGGAAGCGGGAGATGCACATGCCCAGGTGGCGTGGGGCAATCACCTGTTTAGCAGTAAAGACCGGAAACTTCGCGACAGCAGCACCGAGTGGTTCCGCAAGGCGGCGATGCAGGGCGATCATGACGCGGAGTGGATGCTTGGTTCCGCCTACATGGCTGGGTACGGGGTTCAGCGCGATGGTAAGGCCGGTCTCGACTGGATGCGCCGTAGCCTCGCCGATGGCACGCCGGATCACATGGCCATCTTTGGTATCACGCTACTCACTATGAACGCCATCGCCGGCGATCAGAACGATGGCGTGGAATGGCTCAACCGTTCGGTGACGGCGGGCTCGGCGCAGGGCATGAATATCATGGGCGTGTTCCACCTGTCGGGGGCGTTTGGCGTATCAAAAGACCCCACCGAAGGTGAGCGATTGATGTTGAAGGCGGCCGGGATGGGCAATGCGGATGCGCAGGCATCCCTTGGTGCGCTCTATCTATCGGACTTGCTGGGTGCGCCAAAACCCGCAGAGGGCGTCCGCTGGCTGGAGACCGCTGCCAACCAGGGCAACGCCGATTCCCAGGGCACGCTCGCCTACCTCCTCATCACGGGCGACAAAGGGGTCACTAAGGACCCCGCACGCGGCGTGACCTGGGCGGAGAAGGCTGCGGCCAAGAACAATGCCAGGGGCTACTACGCCCTGGGCCTTGCCTATCTCTCCGGCAATGGCGAGCAGAGGGATCCGGCGCAAGCCTGGTTCAATCTCGGCGTCGCCGAACGCCTGGACACAAAGCATCAGCTCACCAAGGTGGCCGACCACATGTCCGAAGCCGCGACGCAGTTGAATGCCGGTGACCTTGAACGCTTGCGCGCCCGCATCGAGAAGATCCCCAAGCCAGAGGGCGCGAGCTGACTCACCGTTTCGATGTCTTCTTGACAACGATGTTCCAGACCAGGACAGCCAGCCCTATACCTTAGCGACATCACCCTGCCGGAAGACAGGGTGGACAGTTCCCGATGGCAATCGCTAGCCTGCGGATACATGGCCTTTTCAGGGAAGGAATTCATGCTCGGCAATCGCTTCCTCGTGATCTACTCCGGCGTGCTTACCGCCGTTTTCGCGGTCTCCATGCTTTCTGGCTTCGCAAAGAGCCCGATCACCGCGTTCGACGAAATCAACGTCCAGCGCATCAATGTGCGCGAGCCGGACGGTACGTTGCGGATGGTCATTTCCAATAGCGCCAGGCTTCCCGGTGTCATCGTCAAGGGCAAGGAGCAGCCGAAGGAAGATCGGCCCCAGGCAGGGATGATCTTCTTCAACGACGAGGGCTCGGAAAACGGTGGCCTGATCTTTGGCGGCAAGCGCAACGACAAGGGTGACATCGTGGACGCGGGTGGTGCCCTGTCATTCGACCGCTATAACGCGAACCAGGTGGTGCAGCTGATTGGTGTCGATGACAAGGACAACCACTATGCCGGTCTGTCGGTCACCGACAGCAAGGAAAACGAGCACATCAAGCAGCGCATCTGGGTGGGGCGCAACGATGACGGTACCGCTACGCTGTCCATGAGGGATGGCGCGGGCAAGGAGCGTATTCAGATGAAGGTGCCGGCCGATGGTACGCCGGTGATCAATTTCCTGGACAAGGATGGGAAGGTCCAGAAGGTCATCACCGGCGCCGACACGGCCCCGCAGGGCGCTGCGCGCAGTTGATCTGCTGAAGAAGGGAAGCCTGGTTCAGGCGTCGGCAACGATGAGCCAGGCGGGTGCCCAGCTGTAGTCAAACAGATGGGTCGTCGACTTCACTCGGTAGCCGGCGTCATCGAGTTCCCTGTGCCAGGCAGAGATCGTCTGCTCGAAATTCGACGGTGCCGTGGCCCGAAGTTGTCCGAGCAACATGGGGGCCAGAAAACCGCCCGCGACGAGCGGGGCATCGTCACCGTATGACTGTGCCGCTCGTTCGTAGCGTTGGGCCATGGATAGCATGCGCTCGGCTTCGCTGGTGAACTCCGGGACATCGAATTCAACGATGGCAAGTCGCGACACATGTCCGCGCAACTGTCTGAGCGAATCGAGACGCTCCATAGGCGGGATCGACTGGAGTGCGAAGGTCGACTGGGCGAGATCCCAGGCGTGTCCTGGTGCCGCCTCCGACAGGAACGTTTGTAGCGTCATCGGCCATGCATGGTCGTGAGGCAGCTTTGGCCTCAGGCTGTCCAGCAGGCCTGCATGGGGTTCCACCACGTCGATGCGGGTCGGGCGGCTAGCTGCACGTGCGAGGGCGGGGAGCAGCGCCATGCCGTCGCCGGCCCCGATATCGAGAAGCGAGCGAACCTCATGCTGCCCGTAAAGCGACGCCAATGCCTGGCTGACCGCATCGTAGAGCGCAGGGTTGCCACCCCCACGGATAAACACCTCGAAGGCGTGTGGCGCATCATAGGCGTTGCGTTGGCCGGCCGAGAGGCTCTCGACAATGGCGGTCGCCATGAATGAGCCCTCATCCCGTGCGTCCAGAAGGTTCTGGTTGGCGTCTTCGCGATGGGCCAACTGGAGCAGGGCACGAGCAAGTGCGTTGTTCATGCATCCATGGTAGCCGAGGCATCCGCGTCTCGGGCAAGCATCGCGGCTTGCCGAGGATGGCGATCGCGGGTCAATCCAGTAAGGACAACAAATCCTCGTAACGCTGCTTGGCCGGCTGCGCATGGTTGGCGGCCATCTTGCGTTGCCACTTCAGGGACTTTTCGGTGGCGTCCCGCTTGGCTTTCGCCGAGAGATCGAAGGTCACCGAGTACTCCAGCTCGTGGAGAAACGTCCAGAACTGATGCGGGGCGACGCAACTGTTCAGGTGCTCGAGGATCTGGCTCTGGATATCGCTGATCTGGCTCTTGATCAACGTACTGGAGTCATGGGTTGCCATGTATTGCTTGGCCAGTTCCTTGTATTGCTTCACGCGATCGTTGATTTCGGCGGGGATCAGGCGACGGTCATTCTCGGGCAAGGGTGGGTAGGTGGCGGCGTCATCCCGGAACCCCTTGTCAGTGTGCAGCGCGTCCGCGTACTTGCGGAGATTCATGCGCACCTTCTCGATGGCCTGGTTGATGTCCGCCCGGTCGGGAACGAGATTGCCCGGTGCGCCGTTGATGATCTTGGCGACGAACAGCATGGTGTCATCCGCGTTCTGCGCCCTGTTGTCGAGGCTCCGGGCGCGGAGCGGTGCTTGCAGCTCGTTGTAGAGGTTGGTCTTGTAGGTTTGTTCCATGGCAGTGAAGACGCTGCCAAGGAGGGGCTTTAAGTGCTCATCCCAATGCAGCAGGTGCCGTCGGTCTTCAATGTGCCCCGGTGCGGCCCGGTTGACCTTGATCTTCTTGGCCACCTCAGGCCACGCGGGTCTTCCCGAGAGCGTGATCTGCCTGGTGGCCGGGTCCCGACGGAGACTCAGGGGCGGTTCCTTGTCGGTGCCTAACTGCTGCTTTTTCGCCGCGGGAGGCGCTGCCGATGGGGTGGCGGGAGCCTTTCGCTTCGCAGAGGGCATGGCTTGTCTCCTGGGGCGTCGTCACGGCAATGGCCGACTCTGGAGATTGAATCTTCACCGGGGCGTGAAATGTGACAGCAATCGCATTTTCCAGGCGGCCCCGGGGCGGGGTGCAGGCGTCGTCCGAAAACGAGGGATACGCGTCCTTTCCCCATGGCCTGGTCGATCCGACAATGCGAGCCAATAATCACCATCCAGGCGATGCCATTCGATGACGAGTAGCCAATCGCGCGAGATGTCCCCGGATTTGCCGGCACCTCATGCACCGCAGTCGCCCCGGGTCGTTGTCCTGGCGATCGCGCAGGCGTTCTTCACTGCCGCCTTGGCGGTCGACCTGACATTGACGGGTATCACGGGCTACCAGCTCGCGCCCGACAAGGCTCTCGCGACCCTGCCTTTCGCGATGATCACGGTGGCCGGTGCCGTGGCGACGTGGTTTGCCGCGCAGCTCATGCGACGCGTCGGGCGCCGCTACGCCTTTGTCATCGGCGCCGCGACCTGTGCAGTCGGTGGCTGCGTGAGCGTGTGGTCCGTCATTCACGGTAACTTCTGGGTCTTCTGCCTGGGCACTGCCGCCGTGGGTGTCTTCCAGGCCTTTGCGCAGTACTACCGGTTGGCGGCGGCCGACTCGGTGGACGCGAACGCCAAGGCGCGGGCGATTTCCATGGTGCTTGCCGGTGGTGTGGTGGCGGCCTTCCTGGGGCCGTTGCTCGCCGCGTGGAGCAGGCATTGGCTGTCGACGGTGTTTGCCGGCTCCTATCTGGCGGTCGACTTGCTGGGTGCCGCGTCCGCGTTGCTTTTCCTCTTGGCCTATCGCGACCAGCCGGACCATATCGCGCCCGTGGCAGGGGAGCCGGTCGCTGCGCGTGCCTTACCCGCCATTCTTTCCACACCCATCTCGCTGGCGGCGCTTGCCAATAATGCGGTCGGCGGCTTCGTCATGATGTTCATCATGACGGTGGCGCCGCTTGCGGCCATGGAGGCCCATTACTCCGTCGATGATGGCGCCTCCGTCATCCAGTGGCATCTGGTGGGCATGTATGCGCCGTCGTTGTTCGCGGGGCGCCTGATCGATCGCCTCGGTCTTCCGGTCGTGGTGTTCGCGGGTATCGGACTTAGTGCGCTCTGTCCACTGGTGGCGCTCGGGTCGGGTTCGCTCCTTGCCTATCACGCGGCGCTCCTGTGCCTCGGCGTCGGCTGGAACTTCATGTTCGTCGGCGGCACCACGTTGCTTGCGTCGTCGTACCAGCCGTCCGAGCGAACCAAGGTGCAGGGGGCGGCGGAACTGTTGCGGTATGCGACCACCGCGGTGGCGACCCTGGCCGCCGGGCCGGTGCTCGAACGCTTCGGCTGGGAGGCGTTGAACGTCGCCATGTTCCCCTTGCTTGCCCTGGCGACGGTGATGACGATTCGTTGGGTTCGTCGTGAAGGCGCGGCATGGAGTGGGCGGCGTGCATGACGTCGCCTTCGTCGTGTTTCCTGGTTTCCAGATCCAGGATCTCGGCGGACCGCTCGCCACCTTCGAAAGTGCAGGCCATCTGTCGACCAGCACGCCGTATCGATGCCATGTGGTGTCGCAGTCGGGTGGGCCGGTTGCGAGCAGTTCGGGTCTGGTCGTACTAACCACCCCGTTCGACAGCCAGCGGTTCGATACGGTGATCGTCACGGGCGGCGACGTGTCGGATGAACCGCAAGGGCATCCCCTCCTTGCGGCCCATCTTGCGCGGCTTGGCGCGGCCGGCGAGGCGCGCATCGCCAGCGTCTGCACGGGGGCATTCATCCTTGCCGAGTCGGGCCTGCTCGACGGGCATCGCGCGACCACGCATTGGCGCTACGCGCTCTTGCTTCAACGTCGTTTCCCGGCGTTGCGAGTGCATGGCGACGCGATGTACATCCATGACCGGGGTATCTGGACGTCAGCCGGCGTCGCGGCGGGTATCGACCTGTCGCTGGCGTTGATCGGCGAAGACCTCGGCGCGGACGTCGCCAGGGAGACGGCACGGCAGTTGGTGTTCTGGCATCACCGTCCGGGCGGCCAGTCGCAGTTCGCGTCGTCCAGCGAGGTCGAGCCAGCGACAGACCGGATGCGCGAGGTGATGGCCTATGTGGCGGCGCATCTTCCGGAAGACCTGTCGACCCCTCGCCTTGCACGGTTGGCCGACTTGAGTCCGCGTCAGTTCGCCCGGGCGTTCGTCGCGGAAACCGGATCCACGCCGGCCAAGGCGGTCGAGCGCCTGCGTGTGGAAGCGGCTACGCCGCGGGTTGAGGCCGGGAATGAGCCCATCGAGCGCATCGCCGCTGACGTGGGCTTTGTCGACCCGGAGCGCATGCGTCGCGCCTTTATCCGGGTCACGGGGCATCCACCGCAAAGCATCCGCCGGATGGGCAAAACGACGCATGGCCTAAAATGAGGAATACCATTATAATGGGACGCATGAATCGCATCGCGTTTTTCGTATCGCCCGGCTTCTGGCTGCTCGATCTGGCCGGCCCCATGGGCGCGTTCGAGGCCACCTCCTCGGTGGCTGGCGAGCCGCTATACGAGTTGGTCATCACCTCGGCGGATGGCGGGGCGGTGGTCAGTAGCGCCGGGCTGCCGCTGCCCACGCTGGCCCACGGCGATGTCCACGCCGATACGGTGGTCTTTATTGGTGGCGAGATCGCACCGATGCTGATGCCGGAGATCGTCGGGGCGGCGAAGGCGCACGCGGCCCATGCCGGGCGGGTCGCCAGTGTCTGTACGGGTGCGTTTCTTCTCGCGGAGACCGGCTTGCTGGATGGCCGGCGGGCGACCACGCATTGGCAGCGGGCCCGAGAGTTCCAGCAGCGCTATCCGCGGGTACGAACCGAGCCGGATGCGATCTTCGTGGCGGATGGTCATGTCTGGAGTTCGGCGGGCGTCACGGCAGGCATTGACCTTGCCCTCGCGCTGATCGAGGCGGACCAAGGGGCGGAGATCGCGCGCCTGGTCTCGCAAAGCCTCGTGGTCTATCACCGACGATCGGGCGGGCAGTCGCAGTTTTCCGAGATGTCCCAGATGGAGCCGGCGTCGGACCGGATTCGTCGTGCGCTGGCCTTCGCACGTGAACACCTCAACCAGCCGCTACCCATCGAGCGGCTCGCCGAGGCGGCGAATCTGAGCGTGCGACAGTTTGGTCGCGCGTTTCGTCACGAAACAGGCGAGACACCGGCCAAGGCGGTCGAGCGCTTGCGCGTGGAAGCGGCGCGCTCGCGATTGCGCGATGGAGCGGAGCCGGTGGAGCGAATTGCCGCAGCCGTCGGCTTCCACGACCCGGAGCGGATGCGCCGTGCGTTCGTGAAAATCCATGGGATGTCGCCGCAGGCCATGCGCCGCGTGGCCAAGGGCACCGCGGATGTCCTGCATGCCTGAACGCGGGCTCTGACGGGTGTCCTGAAAGGAGGTAACTGCGTCGTTTACGTCGTGCACACCTGCGACGCATTCTCATTCGTGAGAGCACGCCTTCACAGGATCACACCATGCCAAGCGACGCCAGCGATTCGAAGCGAACCATGTTATTGACCGGCGCAAGCCGGGGAATAGGGCACGCTACGGTCAAACTCTTCTACGAACACGGGTGGCGTGTGTTGACGGTCTCGCGCGCGCCTTTCGCGGAAGACTGTCCGTGGCCGGGCGGCCGGGAAAATCACGTCCAAGCGGATCTAGCCGATCCCGGGGCTTATCGCACGCTCACCGATGAGGTACGCGAAAGACTTGGTGGCTCCGGGCTTTCTGCGATAGTGAACAACGCGGCGGTGTCGCCCAAGCTCGATGGAGGACGCAGGGTCGGCGTCGCGGATACCGCGTATGCCGATTGGCTGAACGTCTTCAACGTGAATCTGTTCGCGGCCGCGATGCTTTCCAGTCACCTGTTGCCGGAGCTCAAGGCGACGCGCGGTGCCATCGTCAACGTCACGTCCATCGCCGGCTCGCGCGTGCATCCATTCGCGGGTACCGCCTATGCGTGTTCGAAGGCGGCGTTGGCCACGTTGACCAGGGAGCAGGCGTTCGACTTCGGTCGGTTCGGCATTCGCGTAAACGCGATTGCGCCCGGTGAAATCGATACGTCGATCCTGTCGCCCGGCACCGATCACATCGTGCGCGAGCAGATTCCGATGCATCGATTGGGCGACCCTGTCGAGGTGGCACAGGTGATCCTGTTCCTTTGCTCGGGAGATGCTCGTTACGTCAATGGTGCCGAGATTCATGTGAATGGCGGACAGCATGTCTGAGCGTGCTTGCAGTAAGCGGGATATCGCATCGGCTTTGACGTAGGAGGCCGCGACGCGATAACCGATCGCCCCGCGCTGGGTTCCAGCGTTCGCTGGAACGACGGATCGCGAGCTCGTCGTTCCTGTGAAAACAGGAACCCAGCGCCCCGGTTCACCAGCACGGCGAGGGCGTCGCATCGGCTTGTGCGTAGGAGGCCGCGAGGCGATAACCGATCGCCTCGCGCTGGGTTCCAGCGTGCGCTGGAACGACGGATCGCGAGCTCGTCGTTCCTGTGAAAACAGGAACCCAGCGTCTCGGTTCACCAGTAAGGCGAGGGCACCGCATCGGCTTTACGCAGGAGGCCGCGAGGCGACAACCGATTGCCCCGCACTGGGTTCCAGCGTTCGCTGGAACGACGGGTTCGTCATATCCGAAGGCGTGTACGTGCTGCTTCGACGCTCTTTGCCGCCATGGCATCCATGTAGACGCGCCTGGCCCGTGCCTCCTTCATCCGCTCGGGGCCGGCAAGTTCAGGGTTCCCCACATTGAACGGCGGTGCCGGTGCGTATTCCAGGATGAGTTCCGCGCGTTCGGCGACCTTACGGCCTTTCAGCTTGTCGGCGAGGACAAGCGCGAAATCGAGTCCCGCCGTCGCGCCACCTCCAGTCATCCGGTTACGGTCGATCACCACCCGCTCGTTGACGACGGTGGCCCCGAGCCGCGGAAGCAGATCCCGCACGCCCCAGTGTCCCGTGGCGCGATAACCGCGAAGCAACCCGGCCGCACCCAATAGCAGGCTACCCGTGCATACGCTGGTCACCCACTTCACCTGCTTGCCCTGATCGGCAAGAAAGTCGAGCGTTTCTTCGTCCGCCATCGCTGCGAGCGTGCCCATCAAGCCGCCCGGTACAAAAAGCACGTCGGGCGTCGCCTTGTAGTCGGCGAAGGCATGACCGGGCGTGACAGGCAGGCCGATGTCGGTCGTCATGGGCGACAGGCTCTTGCCGACAAGGTCGAGATCGAAACCGGCGATCTGCAGCAGAGTCATCGGACCCGACAGGTCCAGCATGATCATGTTCGAATGCACGACCATGGCGACGCGTGGCCGGGGACCATCGTCGGGCAGGTGTGGCATCGGATGGTCGAATTTTCCCGGCGATGCCGGTGCATTCTGAGCCAACAGATGCGGCGCCATGAGCATGCCGATGCCTGCCGTGCCCAGGCCGAAGAGTGCCTTTCGGCGATCCATGTCGATGACGGTGTCGCGGTCGTTCATGATGTTTCCTCGGAAGTTCGAAGCAGAAATCGACGCTGGGAAAACCACGCCATCATGCCGTCGTCGCATCGTCCCCATGCCGCGACACGTTGCCGCGCACCGCGATAATCATTCGTGCGCCACCACGCCACGGCAAAAAATGAGGGAAGTTCGTCCTTTCGTCATCGACAGGGCCTGACGACAATCCGTTCACCACGATGCAGGCCTCTGCCTCATCCACGAACGAGACGATTTCCTATGCACCGCGCGTTGTCCTACGACTTGTCGGGAGCGAACGCATGAGCGTGACGCCCGAAAATGCTTCCCATCATGTCGCCGTCCGAAAGCCTGGATGGCGACCCGTCGCCTCCCTGTTGTCGATAGCCGTCCTTGTGGCGATCGGTATCGCCGTCGTGCCGACAACGAAGACATCGGCAGCAACCGCATCGCCGTTACCAGTGGTCTCCGTGGCCAAGCCGCTACGCCGCGAAGTCACCCCATGGGACGATTACGTCGGTCGCTTCGAACCCAGTCGCGCCGTCGATATACGGCCTCGCGTATCGGGGCAGGTGGCCGCCGTCCACTTCGTCGACGGCGCCATCGTGCACAAGGGCGACCTGCTGTTCACCATCGACAAGAGGCCATTCGAAGCGGCGCTGGCCGAGGCGAAAGGCGGCCTGGCATCCGCGCAAAGCGATCTGGCGCTCGCCAGGGCCGACCTGGTTCGCGCCGAACACCTGGTCGGCGACGACGCTGTCTCACAGGGCGAACTCGACCGCCTGCGTGCGCGCGTCGGTGCCGCGACGGCAACGGAAACCGGTGCCGCTGCACGGGTACAAGCCCGCTCCCTCGATCTCGAGTTCACCGACGTGCGCTCGCCGATCGATGGTCGCGTATCGGATCGGCGTGTCGATCCCGGCAACCTCGTCGCCACCGGCGATGGGCGGAACGGTACGCTGCTGACGACGGTCAACGCCCTCGATCCGATCTACTTCGTGTTCGATGCGTCGGAGGCGATGTTCCTGAAATCCAAGCGCGCCGAAGATGCAGGGAAGGTCGCCGCGGTAGCGGACATCCGCTTGCAGGACGAATCCGACTACCACTGGCACGGTCGAGTCGACTTCACAGATAACGGACTCGATCCACGCGCCGGCACGGTTCGCATGCGAGCTGTCATCGACAACCCCAGGTACTTCCTCACCCCGGGCATGTTCGGAAACATGCGCCTGGCGGATCGGGGTACCACCTCGGCGTTGCTCATCCCCGATGGCGCCATCCAGACCGACCAGGCCGATAAGCTGGTGCTGGTGGTAGCCGGCGACGGCACGGTCACGACGAAGCGCGTGCAGCTCGGTTCGCTGGTCGACGGCTTGCGTGTCGTTGAAAAAGGACTCTCCGGTGACGAACGCGTAGTGGTCAGCGGCCTGCAATACGCCATGCCGGGCTCGAAGGTGGAGGGCCGGCTCGTGCCGATTGCGCCAGCTGCCACGGCCACCCGGTTCCCGGCACCTCCCGTGGGTGGCAAGGCGACCCCCGCCCCCTGATTGCTCGCGTCGCCCACGCACCAAGGATCCTGTCATGCGCCTATCGCGCTTCTTCATCACCCGGCCGATCTTCGCCGGGGTGCTCGCCGTCGTGATCACCATCATCGGCGCCATCTCGTACTTCCGGCTTCCCGTATCGCAATACCCCGACATCATCCCGCCGCAGGTCGTCGTATCGGTGCATTTTCCCGGTGCATCAGCGGAAACCGTGGCCGAAACCGTCGCCGCGCCCATCGAGCAGGAAATCAATGGCGTCGACAACATGCTGTACATGGCGAGTCAGTCGACAGGCGACGGCAAGGTCGCCATCACCGTCACCTTCAAGGTGGGAACGAACCTCGACGCGGCCCAGATGCTGGTGCAAAACCGCGTCGCGACGGCGACGCCACGCCTGCCCGAAGAAGTACAGCGCCTTGGTGTGACCACGAAGAAAACGGCACCGAGCGCGCTGATGGCGGTAAATCTCGTCTCGCCCGACGGCACCTTCGACCAGGGCTACATATCGAACTATGCCCTGACCCAGGTTCGCGACCGCTTGAGTCGTATTGACGGTGTGGGCGATGCCATCATCTTCGGCAGCCGTGAGTTCGCCATGCGTATCTGGATCGATCCCGGTCGCGCCGCGGCGTTGAACCTTACGGCGGGCCAGATCGTGGCGGCGCTTCGTGCGCAGAACGTCCAGGTGGCATCCGGTGCCATCGGCGAACCGCCGAGCGCCAACGACAATGCCTTCCAACTGAATGTGCGTACGCTGGGTCGCCTGAAGGATCCCGACCAGTTCGCCGACATCGTCATCCGTACGGATGAAAAGGGGCGTCAGGTCCGGATTCGGGATGTCGCCCGGGTCGAGCTCGGTGCCGCCGACTACAGCACCAACGCCTACCTATCGGGCAAGCCGTCCGTGATGATCGGTATCTTCCAGCGTCCGGGCTCCAATGCGCTGGAAACCGGCCAGGCGGTCGAGCGCGAAATGCAGGACGCGGTGAAGTCGTTCCCGCGTGGCCTCGAATACCAGAGCATGTGGAACTCCACGAAGTTCATCGAGCAGTCGACCGATGCGGTCATCCATACCCTGTTCGAAGCGGCGGCCCTGGTGGTGCTGGTCATCTTCGTGTTCCTCCAGAACTGGCGAGCGGCGATCATCCCCATCGTCGCCATTCCGGTCTCGCTGGTAGGCACCTTCGCACTGCTGGCCGTGACCGGCTATAGCCTCAACAGCCTGTCGCTTTTCGGCCTGGTGCTCGCCATTGGTATCGTGGTGGACGATGCCATCGTTGTGGTGGAGAACGTGGAACGTAACCTGGCGCTGGGCTTTTCTCCGGTGGATGCGGCGCGCCGATCCATGGACGAAGTATCCGCGGCGCTCGTCGCCATCGTGCTTGTCCTGTGCGCGGTCTTCATTCCCACCTTCTTCCTCGAAGGCCTTTCCGGTGCGTTCTACCGACAGTTCGCGTTGACGATTTCAGGCGCGACCGTTATCTCGCTGGTCCTCTCGCTCACGCTATCGCCTGCACTGGCGGCCCTCCTGCTGCGCGCGCATGGCACGCAGATGAGCACCCATCCCGTCGTGTCGCGCCTGCATCGTGCAGGCGAGGCATTCAATACGCGTTTCGACCGGTTCGCCGCCGCCTACGGCAGGCTCACGGCGCGCATGGTGGCACGGCCCCGGATGGTGATGTCATCGTATGTGGCACTTATCGTCGCCACGGTGGGCCTGTTCTACGTGACGCCGTCCGGCTTCATCCCGGCGCAGGACCAGAGCTACCTGATCACCATCATCCAGCTTCCGCCGGGCGCCTCGCTCTCAAGGACAGACGCAGTCGTGCAGGAAGTCTCCAAGCGGGTGCTGGGTATCGACGGCGTGCGTGGCACGATCATGCTGCCCGGCTGGGATGCCGCCTCCAACACCAATGCGCCCAATGCGGCCACGGCATTCATTCCGCTCAAGCCCTTCGCTGAGCGGTCGCGGCATGCCAGCGAGATTCTCGCCGAGGCCCGGCAGAAAACCGCCAGCATCACCGACGCCCGGGTGCTGGTCATCCCACCGCCGCTGATCGACGGCATCGGTTCGGCGGGCGGCTATCGCATGATGGTCCAGGACAGGAAGGGCAGCGACTACCACGCGCTGGGCCAGAAAGCGGATGCACTCATCCAGCAAGCCAACGCCACGAAGGGGTTGGCGCAGATCTATACCTTCTTCAACACGCTGACGCCCCGTCTTTTCGCGGACATCGACCGGCGCAAGGCCGACATGCTCGGCGTGCCACCGGAACGCGTCTTCGAGGCGTTGCAGGTGTACCTGGGCTCGGCCTATGTCAACGACTTCAATCTGCTGGGCCGCACCTTCCACGTCACCGCCCAGGCCGATCAGGCTTTCCGCCAGAGCCGTGCCGACATCGCCAACCTCAAGACGCGTTCGGACAGTGGCGCGATGGTGCCCATCGGCGCGGTGGCGACGCTGAAGGATGAAACAGGCCCGTACCGGGTGGTCCGGTACAACCTCTTTCCGGCCGTCGAAGTGGATGGCGATACGGCGCCGGGGTACTCCAGCGGCCAGGCCATGGCCGCGATGGAGAGACTCGCCAGCGGCCAGCTCGGCCCCGGCTATGGCTTCGAATGGACCGGCATCGCCTTCCAGCAGAAGATGGCCGGAAACACCGCAGGCCTCGTATTCCTGCTGGCCGTGGTCTTCGTCTTCCTCGTGCTCGCCGCGCAGTACGAGAGCCTGACACTGCCGCTGGCCATCCTCCTCATCGTTCCGATGTGTCTGCTCGCGGCGATGATCGGCGTCAACGTACGCGGGATGGACAACAACGTCCTGACGCAGATCGGTCTCGTGGTGCTCATCGCACTGGCGGCGAAGAACGCGATCCTCGTCATCGAGTTCGCGCGGCAGGCCGAGGAGCAGGAGGGGCTGAACCCCGTGGACGCCGCCATTCGCGCGGCCCAGATGCGCCTGCGACCGATCCTCATGACGAGCTTCGCGTTCATTCTTGGCGCCGTACCTCTGCTCGTCGCCACGGGTGCCGGCGCCGAACTTCGCCAGGCGCTCGGTACCGCGGTGTTCTTCGGCATGGTGGGCGTGACCGGCTTCGGCCTGCTTTATACCCCCACGTTCTATGTGGTTTGCCGTGCCCTGGCCGCGCGCCTGGCGCGCCGCCGTGCGCGGGCGGCAGCGCCCGCGCTCCTGACTTCGGACTAAAGACCCATGCGGATACGAATCCTTCCCCCGTCGCTGCTCGCGCTGGCCCTGGCGGCGTGTGCCAGTGGGCCGGACTACAAGCCACCCGCCGTCCCGCCATCGGCGACCGGTTCCTTCACGATGGCACAGGGCACCGTGATGACGGACAGGGCCCCGGCCGATCGCTGGTGGACGTTGTACAACGATCCTGTCCTCGACGGCCTGATCGGCGATGCGCTCAAGGCCAACACGGACATCCGCGTCGCCCTCGCACGGCTCGACCGTGCCCGAGCCGACCTGCGCGAGGCGAAGGCGGATCGTCTGCCCCGTACCGATATCGGTGTGAGCACCAATCGCCAGCGGATCCCGGCCGTCCAGGCCTTACCGGGCTACGCGCGGGACAACACCTATGTCGATGCGGGACTGAGCGTCGCCTACGAGGTCGATCTGTTCGGCCGGGTGCGTCGTGAAGTGCAGGCCGCGCGAGGTCACTACGAGGCCGCAGAGGCCGACGTGGACGCCATGCGGGTTGCGGTCGTGGCCGACACGACCAAGGCTTATGTGGACGCCGCCAGTGCGGCCCAGCGCCTGAAGGTGGCCGAGCGCATCGTGTCCTTGCTCGACCGTACCCTGGGTGTGACAAAGGCGCGCCAGAAGGCGGGGCTGGCTGGCATGCTCGACGTGGCCCGGATATCCGCGTTGCGGGAGCAGCGCGTTGCCGAGATGCCGGCCATCGCGGCCGAGCGACAGGCGGCATTATTCCGGCTGGCCATCCTGACGGGGCGCACGCCAGCCGAGTTGCCGGACGATGCCGGCGCACGGACGCAGGTTCCAGTCGTGGAGGAAGCCATCCCCATCGGCGACGGTATGCAGTTGCTCGCCCGGCGGCCGGACGTACGCGCGGCGGAGCGTCGCCTTGCCGCCGCGACAGCGCGCATCGGCGTGGCGACCGCCGACCTTTATCCGAAAGTTTCTATCGGCGCCTCGGTCGGTTCGACCGCCTATGGGTTCGGCGACTACTTTGGACAGGGGCCATTACGCTGGATGCTCGGCCCGCTGCTGTCCTGGTCGTTTCCCAACCAGGCCCATGTCCGCGCGGCCATCGACCGATCCCGGGCCGACACGCGCGAGGCCCTCGCGACCTTTGACGGCACCGTGCTCCAGGCCCTCGGCGAGACGGAAACGGCGTTGTCGAACTATGCGCGCGAACTGGATCGTCGCAAGGCCCTCGGCACCGCGCGCGACGAGGCCGAACGCGCGGTCACCATCGTTCGCGCCCAGCAGCGGGAAGGGCAGGTGGATAGCCTCTCGTTGCTCGATGTCGAGCGCACGTTCGCGGAGGCGGAGGCGGAGCTTGCCGGTGCCGAGGGACGTGTTGCGGACCGGCAGGTGGATCTCTTTCAGGCACTGGGTGGCGGGTGGGCGTCGTGGCAGAACGCATCTGCGACGAACGGTCATGCCGATACCATGACCATGGTGTCGGATATATCCCGCTGATGACTGGGCAATTCCGGTATTTCAGCTAAGACGAATTGCGAATCATAACGGTTTGGTTGGATGGAGTTTCAAGCTATACAAGGCGGAAATCATGGGGAAAATATTGGAAATAATTCCGACGGGATCGCTCTTTCCCAGGATGAAGTAGGTCAAGGTCAGGCTGCTCCCGCATAGTGATAGCCACCAGAACGACGTAGGAATATGCACCACGCTCTTTTTCCTTGTCGCCAGGGCTTGAACTATCCATCGGAGAGTGAAGAAAAAAGCACCGGCATATCCAATGAGGTTCCAAGGGCTGAAGGCGATACCGAAAGCCATCAGTAAAGGTTCGTCCACAGCCTTTTGTCCCGAAAGCGGGAAATTATGGGCTTCGTGAAGGCCGTCGTATGTCGGTGGATTCCTCTTGCTGGGACAGCAGCGAGCGCCTACGTGAAGGCTAATAGCGACGATCTTCACCGGCGGCACCATGCGTTCTGGGCAAGCCTGCCTCCGGCACGGGTCGCCAAGCCTGTCCCTAGGCTAATCTTGGCGTACCCAAACCATAGCGCCACGGAGTGTTCTTATGCGTTCGTCTTCGTTCTATCGTTCTGCCTTCGTGGCCCTGGCTCTGGCCTCCGCCAGCGGCATGGCCTGCGCCGATACTACGGTCGGCACTGGGCTGGGCCAGTCCTGGCCGAATGCACAGGACGTGAGCGCGAACCCGAACTTCCACGTGTACCGTTTCGAGCGGGGCGGGGTGCACTACGTGCAGGTCAACGACGCCGCGGGTACGGTCCGCGGGGCTATCGGCACCATCGGTGGAGAGATCTTCGAACTTCCCGTCGGCGTGGATGCATCACGTTGGTCGAAGTCGACCCAGGGGACTCATGCAGGTGACGTGGTCTACCGAGATACGGCGATAACGGTATCCATCGTGCCCCAGCCCGACGGTAGCGCTCGACTAATGGCGGACCAGGTTGAGTGCAAGAATGATCCGATCACTTGCGGGACGAAAGGTCCCTGAGTGGCTTGGTAAGCGTTTTAGTCAAGAACTCTGACGATGGACGAAAGGGTGCTTTAACGGCGCTCTGGCACCGACCAACAAGGCTCCAGTGAGCATCAGGGCAAGGATCGCCTCGATCTGGATGGTCGCGGGATCCGCCCGCAGAGAGGGATTTGCGATGGCGGCACTGATGGCGAGAGCGACACTCGCCGCCATGCCGCCGATAGCCGTGCCATGCCATCCGTGCCGCCACGTCATGGTGAGGACCGGACCAATCAGGGCCAGGCGAGCGACTTGGCGCATAAGGTCATCGTTGCTCATGGCTGCCATGGCGGTTATCGCGGCAAGCGATGGCAGCATCCACCAGAGCACGTCACGAAGAAGGAGGCTGTGCCAAACATGAGAGAAACGTAGCGTTTCGTCTTCAATCCTGAGGAATCGCTCCCGCAATGCAAGAATGGCCGGCGCCAAAGTTAACGAGCCGAGGTACGAGCCCAACGTATGTGCAAGGAGGTATCCGGGCCAACCGGTATTCGGATCGGGCCAGGTTCCGGTCGACGAATGGAGGATCGCAGGGATGATGGAGAGGACGCTTGCGATGGCGGTGATGATCGCGGTGCCTAGCGCAGCGAGGAAGATAAGCGGCATCCGGATACGGCCCTCTGAATCAAGGACGGACCAGTGTTGTCGCAGGGGCTTCATCACGATCATCCATAACACCACCATCGGAACGGCTTCGGCGATTGACCAATAGATGCCAAATTTATCCACGGACAGCAGGGCCACTTCTGCGAGCGGCACGAACTCGCCAAGCGCAAGCGCAGGCCAGTAGCGTATGGGTAGCAGCAGGAGGCAACTCAGGCGGAGGCCCGCCGTGAGCGCCCATTGAGGAAAGGATAGGTAGTGCGCCAGCTCGTAGCAGCCCGCATAAGCCGCTGCAATGGCGACATGCTGACCCCATTTGTCCCAGGGCGTGGCGCGTTGCGTCGTATCAATCCCCCCGAATCCTTTCACGCCCTCTCCCAAGTCGTGTTTTCAAGATTATCGCCTAAGCATGCCACGAATGGATTGGCGATTTGAACGAGTCGAGGAGAGGTGGGCCTCGGCCGGATCAGGTTTGCCGAAATTGCGTCGTGACGGGCCCGACTCTTGTAGGAGCGCGCTTGCGCGCGATGCCGGGTTGCCGCGAGCACCCATCGCGCGCAAGCGCGCTCCTACAGTGGGTGTGTCACTCATGGTGGATGCTCTCATCCCAGCCATTCGTCCGTGTACGCATAACGCGTCGGTCGCAACGACATGTATTGCGCGACACGCGGTCGCCGCGCGCGATTGGGGCTGCTTCCGTGCGGCAGCAGGTGATGCCAGATGATCATGTCACCGCGCTTTGCAGCGATGGGCGTCATGGTCAGGGTGCGTCGTGCGTGATCCTGTGGGCTCACGTCGCGGGGCACGGTGGTGAACCAGTCCTTGAGCGTGCGATGGAATCCCGGCACGCAACTGAACGCGCCTTGGTCTTCGTCGACATCCGCGAGGTAGATGATGCCCTGGACATCGAGCAGGTGCGGTTCGGCGAGCGTGGCATCCCAATGCAGGTGTGGGCCGGGGAAGGGCCAATGCTCGTGCTCTGGCGGATTGAGTCCGCCCTGGTCGATGGTGACCCAGAGATCGTCGCGTCCCCATAGCTGGGCGAAGGCCTTGTGGATGCGTGGCGCGAAGCGGTTGGCGACCAGCGCGGGATGCCGTAGCAGGGGTACCCAGATGGAATGCCCGAGCGATTCGCGGTACCAGGTGTCCGGATCGTCGCGGCGCATGCCCAGGTGATCGTAGATCGCCAGCTCGGCGGCTTCCGCGGCGTGCGGCGCGATGGCGTTGCGCAGGATGACGTAGCCGTGTTCGTCCCAATGGGCGAGATCGTCGGCACTCAGGCCGTCGACGTGATCGAGATCGCCGACTTCGGCACCGACGGCGTCGCCTGCCATGGCACGACGTAGTCGATCCAGCGAGGCCTCGGTCGGTTCGCCTTGGGCCCGCACCCAGGCTTCGAACGCGTCGAAGTCCGGTCGGTCGTGATGCAGGTAGCGCAGGGTTTCCAACACGTTGAGGCGCAGGCCGGCGAGCAGGGCCTTCTCGACATCCCGGGGTAGCGGCGCGACGGTGCCTGGTTCACGCTGGCAGGCCCAATAGGTACGCAGTTCCTTGATGTCGAGGCTCGTCGTCATGTCGATCATCGTGTCCCCCCGACACGTCGATAGCGGTTTGCGCCGGATCATGGAGCGTTTCGGGTAGGTAGGGAAGGGGCGGTCGCTACGCCGGCATGTCCAGCGACAGGGATACGCCCTGGCCGGGTGCGGTGGTGCGCTGGAAGGCGCCATTCAGTCGCGTCGCGCGTGCCCGGAGGCTCGCCAGGCCGGCGCCGGTCGTCTTGCGGCCCTCATCGAAGCCAACACCATCGTCGGATACCGCGATGCGCAGCCGTCCACGGTCGCAGACGATGGCCGTCGTGGCGTGTCGTGCGCGGCTGTGCTTGAGCACGTTGGTCAGGGCTTCCTGGAGAAAACGCATCAGGTCGAGGCTGCGTGCCGGGCCGAGGTAGAGGCCATCGAGCCCGTCCAGTTGCCATTGGCTGTCGATGTTCGCCAGCTCCAGGCGCTGGTCCCAGCGGTGGCGGAAGGTCGCCATGAAGCTGGCAAGGTCCGTGGCTTGTTCGTAGGTGGTGGTATCCACGATCAGGCGAAGGTCGTCGCGCAACTCCCGCAGCACGGCGATGGTGTGTTCGCCCACGGGCGAGGGAGGCGCGCGTTCCAGCGACGTGATCGCGCCAACCAGGCTTCCGCCGAAGCCATCGTGCAGGTCGCGGACAAGGTTCAGCCGCTCGCCGATGCGCAGGTTTTCGATGGCCAGCGAGTGTTCGCGCGTGAGGGTGTCGCCCAGTTGGCGAGTGGCCGCATCGACTTCCTGCTTCAGCTCCAGGTTGAACCCTTCCACGCGGCGCATCGCCACGGCGAAGCGATAGGCGAGGGCGAAGCCCATGCCGACGACGGTCAGTGGGGAGGTCACGGCCAGCAGGTAGCGGTCGCTGCGGATGACGCCGTAGTACAGGAGGAAATCGTGTATGGACACCAGCAACGGAATCATCAGGCAGGCGGACAGCACGAGATGATCCGTGCGTCGCTTGTGTACGGCATGCCAGGCGAAGCCGAACGTCGCCGCGTAGTAGATCAGGCCACCCACCGCGAACCACCAGCCTCGATGGATGCCCGAGGGCGTGGGCGCCACGATCACGGCGGCAAAGGACACGAGGTTGATCGCCAGCAGCCCCCACTCCACGCGCGGCCAGCGGCGATCGACATAGCGCAGCAGGAACACCGCGAAGCTGCTTCCCGCCGCAAGATAGGCGGCCGCATTGACGGCTTCCCAGGCATCGGTGCTCGGCAGGGGCCAGATGCTTTCGGCGGTATAGTTCAGGCCATAGACGAAGGAAAGTAGCGTACTCAGCGCATACCAGCCGTAGCTGCTGTCCTTGCGGCGCAGCAGCCAGATGATGCCGAACAGGCCGCCGAACACCAGGGTCACCATCTGGTCGAGCATCTGCAGGTCGTAGCGCCACCGCACCCCGTCCAGAAAGCGGGGATGCACCACCGCCGGATCGCCCACTTCCACGGTGCCGAAACCGGGCTGGTAGGCGGCCAGTCCCGACACCCGTACCAGCAAGGTGTTGCGTCCCTGCCGGAGCAAGGGCTTGTCGAGCAGGAAGTAGCGGGGCTTCGTCCAGCTTCGCGACAACGGCTCCACCAACTGCGGATCGCGATACACCAGGCTGCCGTTGACGTACATGGCGCTGGCCAGGCTCACGTAGTTCACCAGCAGGGCCGTGGGGCGGTCGGTGTTGTCTTGGTCCCAGTGCAGGCGATACCAGACCACGCCGCTGTGCGCGGGCCAGCGGGCATCCCAGAAGTCGATCAGGCTGACCGATGTCCAGCCATTGTCCGGCGGCGTGGTGGCGTTCCAGTCGGCCGGCGCCGCTTCGGCAGCCGTGATCTCGACGAAGGCCGCGCTATTTGCCGAGGCCGGTGTGCTGAATAGAGCCGCCAGCGCGACGAAAAGTCACGCGGCCAACCACTTCATCAGTTCAGCCATCCCATGGCCTTGGCTTCAAACACCGCGGCGGTGCGCGAGCCTACGGAGAGCTTGCGGTAGATCTTCTTGGTGTAGTCCTCGATGGTGAAACGGGACAGCGAAGTAAGTTTCGCGATCTCGCGATTGCTGTAGCCGCGCGCCACCAGGCGGAGGATTTCCGCTTCACGGTCGGACAACGCCGTTTTGCGGGGCGCTTCCGGTGCCGGTTCGTGTTCCTCGGGCAACAGCGCGAGAATGCGTTTGGCCACGAACGGGTCGATCAAGGCGCCGCCGCGCTTGATGCTCTGTAGCGACAGCAGTAACTCGCTATCGTCGCGCTCCTTGAGGAGATAACCCGCCGCGCCGGCTCGTAGTGCCGCCAGCACGGTGTCTTCGGCGCCGTAGGCGGAGACGACCACGGTGGTCACCTGCGGATGGTGGTGTTGCAGCCATGCGATCAGGTCCACGCCATTGCCGTCGGGAAGGCCGATGTCCACCAGCGCGAGCCCGTCCCTTGAGCCGTCGAACTGTGCCCTGGCGCTGGCGATGTCCTCCGCCAGGGTGAGGCTGGCGTCGCCGCCAAGCACCTCACGGAGCAGCCCTGACAGGCGCTCCCGTACGACGGGATCGTCGTCGACGACCCACGCCCGCTTCTCGTGCACGGACTCTTCCACGGGTTACCGCCCCCAGGCGTTCTGCCAAACCGGCGTTATTATGCGTCCTCCGGCTTTTCCATGCCTATGTTGCCGTGCCCGAGCCGCTGTGTCGCGGACCGTGCCCGTATTCGGATGAACCTGTCGCGTGCATGGTTGCCTGTTTCATTCATGGCGATGACAGTGGTCGTTCCATGCAAGCCGTCGAGGGAGGATGCGTTTCATCATCGCGCACCGACACGAGGCGCTCATCGAACATGAAATTGCGAAACGTTTTTTTGTCTGCCGCCGTTTTCCTTGGCTTCGCAGGCATGGCCCATGCCGCTACCGCGGAAGCGGATGCGCTGAAGACCGTGAATGATTTCCTCCAGGACATCACCCGGCGCGACAAGGCCGCCATGCTGGCCTCTGCCGTTCCGCACATGGAAATCCTCAGCGCGCGAAAGAGCGCCGAAGGTGGATTGCGCCGCCTGACGATCGAGCAACTCGTGGATCTGATCGCGGCACAGCCGCCGGGCAAGATGGTGCAGACGCTGCACAACCCCATCGTCCATGTCGATAACGACCTGGCGGTGGTCTGGTCGCCTTACACCTGGACACTCGACGGGCACTTCAGCCACTGTGCCTCGGAGTCGTTCAATCTGCTCAAGCTCAACGGCAAGTGGGTGATGGTCAGCGTGGTGGATACCGCGCGCGACGACGAGAAAACCTGCTCCGGCTGACGTGCCGCCAGTACTTCGCCTCATCCAAGCCGAATCAATCCAGCCGGTGTGACCGCGATTAGGGCCTGCCCCTCCGAGGGGGCCATGATCCTGAGCCCGGTCATGCTGCCGAAGGCCGGCAACATGCCGAGCGACGGGCCGAAGACGAAGGCGGGCAAACGGTGCTTGCGCCATCCATCGCGCACGACGACGCCGGGATGGACGTGGCCCGACAGCACGTAGCCACGCGGATCGGGCTCCGGATGATGGGACAGGACAAAGGGCGGCTCCATCACGGGCTCCGGCATCGTGGCCAGGTCGAGCGTACGCGCGTCGAAGTGGCGGTCGTGATTGCCTTCGACCAGCAGCATGTCGGTGTCCCCATGGCGATGGCGCCATGATCGGAAGGCGTCCACCCAGCCGCTTCGGTCCGTCGCTTCGCCATGGGCCAGGTCGCCGAGGATCACCAGCCGTCGTGGCGATAGCTCACGGATGAGCGTGTCGAGCCGCTCGATATCGGTATCGGAGTCCCCGCTGGGCACGGCGATGCCGGCGCGGCGGAAGACACCGCCCTTGCCAAGATGGACATCGGCCACCAAGAGGGTGCCCGTGTCCGGCCGGTAGAGCGCCCGTTGCGCATGGGCGACCAGGCGTACACCCGCGACCATGACATCCTGGGTCTTCATGTATCCGCCTTCGCTTCAAGGCTGGCCCGCATGCGCTCGACGCGCGAGGTCCAGTCGTCCGCCGAGATGCCGCTTCGCAATCGCTCCACCCACAGGGGAAACGATAGCGGGGTGAGTCGCGGCGGTTCCTTCCAGGCGATGGCCGATCGTGCCATGCGTACCAGCACGCGACGCAGCCGGCGTATCTCCAGGTGTAATTCGAGCACCTCGCGGTCGGCTTGCCAGAGTAGCGGGTGGTCTGGGTCGTGCCGACGCAGCACGTCGTACAGCAGCCCGCTGGATGCCTGGAGCTGGCGCAGCGTCTTCGAATGCGCGGGATAGCCGTTGAAAACCAGGCCGGCCACGCGGGCGATTTCCCGGAACTGGCGTCGTGACAGCTCCATCAGGTTGATGCTGGTGACGATATCGGTCGCGAGTCGGTAAGGATGCAGCAAGGTTCGCATCGTCGATGCATCGAGGGGTGGCAACGTCGCTGCGGTGATCGTCAGCCCGTAGTCGTTCACCGCATAGCCATAGTCCGCCGGATGGATGCGCGACATCCGATAGGCGAGCAGGGCGGCCATGCCTTCGTGGGCGAGGTGGCCGGCGAAGGGATACAGGAACAGGTACTCGCCTTCGCGGGTGCGGATTAGTTCGCATAGCGTCTCGCCCTCGTTGGGCACGGCGGACTGCTTGCGCTGTATCGCAAGCAAGGGGGCCAGTCGCTTCATTTCGGGCGATGTGGCAGTTGGCGTCGCCAGTACATGGCGCAGGTGATCGGACAGTTCCCCCGATAGCGGAAGCCTGCCGCCTTGCCAGCGCGGCACGCCGCCGCGGCGGCTGTTCGTGGCACGCACGTAGGCGGTCATGTCGCGTACGCGGACCAGCTCAAGGTTGCGTCCGGCAAAGAGGAAGCGGTCGCCCGGCCGCAGGCGGGCGATAAATGATTCCTCGACGCTGCCCAGGCGCGCGCCCTTGAGGTAGCGCACCTGGAGGCTGCCGTCGGAGGTGATCGTGCCGATGGACAGACGGTGCATGCGGACGACGCGCGGTGAGCTCACCACGTAGCGTCCGTCGTGGAGCACGAGTTTCCGGTACTCCGGATACGCTGCGAGCGCACTGCTGCCCGTTACCAGAAACCGCAGCGTGGCGTCGAAACGTTCCCTCGGCAACGAGGCGTAAGGCCACGCGGTGGTGATTTCCACATAGGCTTCGTCGGCGTCGAAGCCGCCGCCAACCGCCAGGGTCGTCAGGTGCTGGGCGAGCACATCGAGACAACCCTTGCGTGGATGGCGGGGCTCAAGGTGTCCCTGGCGAAGTGCATCGCGCGTGGCCGCGATATCGGCCAGTTCAAGCAGATGCGTGGGCACGCAAAGGATGCGCGACGGTGCACCTGGCTGGTGGCCGCTGCGTCCGGCGCGTTGCAGGAGGCGGGCCACGCTCTTGGGGCTACCGATCTGGATCACCTGCTCGACGCTGGAAAAATCCACGCCCAGATCGAGGCTGGATGTCGCGACCACGCAGCGGAGCCGGCCTTCGCGAAGCGCCTCCTCGGTGGCGAAGCGCAGCTTCGGGTCGATGGAGCCATGATGCAGGGCCAGCGTGGACGGATCGTCGGGCCAGACGGAGGCCAGGGCCTCGTGCCACAGCTCGGCCTGCGAGCGCGTATTGGCGAACACGAGGCTGCTGCGGGCCTTCATGAGGGTGTCGAGCACGCGCGGCAACTGCCGCAGGCCCAGGTGGCCCGCCCAGGGAAAATGCTCGCCGACGTCGGGCAGCGCCGTTTCGATGACGGTTTTCTTGGGAGACGAGGCGCCCACCAGCACACCGCGCGGCGTCAGCGCGGCCAGCGCTTCGTCGAGGTTGCCCAGCGTGGCGGACAGGCCCCAGACCCTGGCTTCGGGGCGATAGCGGCGCAGGCGCGCGAGGCCCAACGAGAGTAGGGTGCCGCGTTTGTTGCCGATGAGTTCGTGCCATTCGTCGACGACGATGCCTTGCAGGTTCGCGAAGCGTTCGGCGGCGTCCGGGTAGCTGAGCAGCAGGGCGAGGCTTTCCGGTGTGGTAACCAGCAACTCGCAGGCACCACGACGCAGCCGCGCGCGTTCGCCGCTGCCGCTGTCGCCCGTCCGGCGCAGTACGCGCCAGGGCAGGCCCATGGCGTCCACGGCGGCGCCAAGGTGTTGAGTCGTGTCCGTGGCGAGCGAGCGCAACGGCGTGATCCATAGCAGTTGCAGGCCGGTGGCGGGATGCAGCGCGCCGTGGATCAGCGGCCCGCCAGCGGCGGCCAGGGTCTTGCCGGTGCCAGTAGGCGCATGGATTAGGCCGTCCTCGCCGGCCGCCCAGTGGCGCCACGCCGCACGCTGGAACGGCGCGGGGCGTCGGCCCTGCGCCGTGAACCACGCGACGAGGCGCGACTCAGCCCGTCGCCAGCTGGCGGAGGTCGGTGAGATGTTCGGCATCGTCGATGGACAGGTCGGTACGCCAGCGCAGGATGCGCGGAAAGCGCAGGGCCACGCCGGACTTGTGCCGGCCGGAGAGCTGGATGGCCTCGAAGGCCAGTTCGAAAACGTGGGTGGGCGTGACCGAGCGCACGGGTCCGAAGCGCTCGACGGTGTTCGCGCGGATCCAGCGATCCAGCGTCGCTATCTCGGCTTCGTCGAGGCCCGAATAGGCTTTGGCGACGGGAACCAGTCGCCCGTCGTCCCAGGCGCCAAAGGTGTAGTCGGTGAACAGGCCGGAGCGACGCCCATGCCCCGGTTGGGCATAAAGCAGCACGCAATCGACGGTATAGGGGTCGATCTTCCACTTCCACCAGTCGCCGCGCTTGCGCCCCACCCGGTAGGGCGCATCCAGGCGCTTGAGCATCAGGCCTTCGGTCTGGCGTGCACGCGATTCCGTGCGGATCGCTTCGAGGTCGGCCCAGTCGGTGGCGGGTAGGATCTCGGAGAGGCCCAAGGTGGCGTCGGCGCCTTCCAGCATCACCTCCAGTCGGGCACGCCGCTGGTATAGCGGCTGCTGGCGAAGATCCTCGCCGTTTTCCTTCAGCAGGTCGTAGGCCACGAAGCGCACGGGAACCTCCGAGACGAGGCGAGCACTCGGGGTGCGCTTGTTGATGCGTTTTTGCAATGCCGTGAACGGCAATGGCGTCGCGGAGTCGGCCATCCAGGCCATCACTTCGCCATCCAAAGCGCAGCCGTCCGGCAGTGCCATGGCGGCCTGTTCGATTTCGGGAAAACGTCCTTCGAGTAGTTCGTTGCCCCGCGACCACAGGAAGCAACCGCCATGCCCGCGGATCAGCTGCGCGCGAATGCCATCCCACTTCCATTCGGCCTGCCAGGCGCCCGGTTCACCCAGTTCGGAGACATCGCGTTCCAGCGGTGAGGCGAGGAAGAACGGGTAGGGGCGTTCGCTGTCCTCGTCGACTCCTTCGGGGGCCGTGAGTGCTTCGAAGCCTTGCACGCTGGGCGCCCATTCGCCGCCGAGGCGGTGGGCCACGAGGTCGGCGGGAAGCGCATAGGCCTCGGCCACCGCCTGGATCACCAGGCGTTGCGAGACGCCTACGCGAAGCGAGCCCGTGAGCAGCTTGTTCACGAGGAAAAGCTCGTCCTTCGCCAGGTGGTCCCACCATTGGCGAAGGCGTGCGACACGCTCCGGCGACGCCAGCGCGCGCAGGGAAGGCAGGTGTGTCTCCATCCAGTCGCGCAACGGTGCGTTCTCGTCCGCATCGTCGCGATCGGGCAGCATGAGGGCGATCGTCTCGGCGAGATCACCCACCTGGGCATAGCAGTCGTCGATGAGCCACGCGGCGAAACCGGTTTCCTCGGCGAGCGCGGTGCGCATCTCGGTGGATGTCGCGGTGCGCTTGAGTTTCCCGCCACCAAGGATGTAGACGCTCCATGCCGCGTCGGCGGCTGAGGCATCCAGCAGGTAAGCGGCCATCGCGTCGCGCTTGGCGAGCGTCGAGGTCGTACGGTCCAACTGGACGAAGAGCTGGGCGAAGCGCCGCATCAGTCGCCCTCCTCGGACATCCGAGGGCGCGGCGCCGCATCGCCCAGCGACGACAGGGGGCGTGCATCGTGTCCCGCTTCGCGCAGATAGCGGATCAGGGCTTCGCCGTCGCCATGGGTGACGTAGATTCGGCTGGCGCCGCTATCCTGCGCGCTGCGCACGAGCCCGTTCCAGTCGGCATGGTCGGAGACGACGAAGCCGCGATCGTAACCACGACGGCGACGCGCGCCACGAACCTGCATCCAGCCGGAGGCGAACCCCATGGAGGCCTGCGCGAAGCGCTTCATCCACGGCGAGCCAGCGGCGGAGGGCGGGGCGAGGATCAGCTCACCGGCGAAGTCGCGCCCGCGCGGCGACTCGCCGACGGACACGGTGGGCACCATCGCGATGCCAGCCTGTCGATACACCTCGACCAGACGGAGCATGGCGCCATGCAAATGGACCGTGCGATCCGTGCGCAACGCAAGTTCGGCGAGCAGGCGCTGGGCCTTGCCGAGGGCGTAGCAGAACAGCACCGCCGGTACCTGGCGCGCGGCGCATTCGTCCCACCAGACGAGCAGGTCCGTGATGACCCGGTCCATGGGTGGCCAGCGATAGATGGGCAGGCCGAAGGTGGATTCGGTCACGAAGATATCGCAGGGCACCGGCGTGAACCGCGCGCAGGTGGGATCCAGGTCGCGCTTGTAGTCGCCGGAAACCACCGCGACCTTGCCCGGTATCTCGATGCGGATCTGTGCGGAGCCGAGCACATGGCCGGCCGGATGCAGGGAGACGGTGGTGTCGCCCACCTGGAATGGCTCGCCGTAGGCATGCTCGACGAGGTTCGCATCCGCCCCCAAGCGTTCACGGAACAGCGGGCGCCCGGCTTCGCTGACGTGGTAGAGCGCGCTGCCAGCGCGGGCGTGGTCGCCATGCGCGTGGGTGAGCACGGCCCGCGCCACGGGCCACATGGGGTCGATGAAGAAGTCTCCGGCCGGACAATAAAGTCCTTCCTGGCGGGGCTGGAGAAGATCGGTATCCATGAATCGAGGCTAGGGCCGCCCCTGTCAACGCCACGCCAAGGGATCGCCATCGCGGCGAGGGCGCATCCGTGCTAGATGACCAGCTTGTATCCGACCCCGTAGACCGACTCGATGATGTCGTCGGTGGCCGCCACCTGTTCGAACTTGCGGCGGAGTTTCTTGATGTGCGTGTCCACCGTGCGGTCGCTGACGATGCGGTGGTCGTTGTAGAGCTGGTCGAGGAGGCGATCGCGCGAGAGGACGCGCCCGGGCTTGTCGGCGAGCGTCTTCAGCAACCGGAATTCCACGGCGGTCAGTTCGAGGTCGACGCCGTGGTAGCTCGCGCTGTAGCCATCGGCGTCGATGACCAAGGCGGAGGACGGGTCTTCGGTGGCGCCTCGCGTTCGTTTCAATACCGTCCTGACCCGGGCGATCATCTCGCGAAGGCTGAAAGGCTTGCAGATGTAGTCGTCGGCGCCGAGGTCGAGGCCAAGCAGGCGGTCGATCTCTTCCACGCGTGCCGTCACCATGATGATGGGCACCTCGCTGTTGGTACGGATGTCCTTGCAGACCGCCATGCCGTCGCGACCGGGCAGCATGATGTCCAGGAGGATCAGGTCGGGTTGGCGCTGGCGCAGTGCATCGTCCACGGCAAGGCCGTCGCTGATCCAGCGCGTGCGATAGTCGCTGGCGTGCAGGTAATCCAGCATGAGCCCGGCGAGTTTTGGTTCGTCTTCTACGACCATCACTTCGGGAGCGGCCTTCATGGTGTCGTGACCATGAGCGGAAGGAACATCCTGATCCAGAGTCCGCCCTGCGGGGCGTTGCTGGCCGTGATGTGTCCTCCGTGCGCTTCGACGATGCTGCGACAGACAGGCAATCCGAGACCGGAGCCGCCCGTGGCGCGATTGCGCGAGCCTTCCACGCGATAGAAGCGTTCGAACAGCCGGGGCAGGGCGTCGTCGGGCACGCCCGATCCGCTGTCCTGAATGTCCAGCACGGCATCGTCGCCGACGATGTGCAGTCGAAGTACGATCGACTGCCCGGGGTCGACGTAGCGCACGGTGTTTTCCAGGAGATTCTGGAGCACCTGCTGGATGCGATCCTCGTCGGCATGGACGTGCACGCTGGAGAACAGCCCCGTCGCGCTGACGGCGACCTCCGCGCTGGCGAACCTCGCCTGGTACAGCCCGAGCGCGTGACGGATGCTTGCCGCGAAGTCGACGTCGTCCCACTGGTAGCGCAGGGTGTCCAGCTCGCTGAGTGAGAGCGTGTGCAGGTCGTCCACGAGCTTGTTCAGTCGCCGTACTTCGACCTGCAGCGAGGCCACCGCGCAGGCGTCGATGGGGCGGACGCCGTCGTTCACTGCCTCGATCTCGCCTTGCATGATGGCCAGCGGCGTCCGCAATTCGTGCGACACGTCGGCGACGAAATGCCGGCGTGTGCGTTCGTTGTCCGCCAGGGTCGCGGCGAGCTGGTTGAAGTCTGTCTCGAGCTGGCCGATGTCTCCACCGGAGACGACGGGCACACGTGCGACATAGTCGCCGCGAGCCAGGCGATGGGTCGCACCGGCCAGGCGGCGAAGCGGCGCGGCGAGGGCGCGGGCGAGCCACAAGGCGATGGCGGCGGCCAGCAGGGAGGTGACGCCCGCGATGATCCAGCTTGTCTGGGTCCGTTTTTCCTGGAAGCGAATGTCGCCCACACGCACGAGGTCGCGCATGCAGACCATCGTGAGCCATCCTGCGAGTTGACCGTTGACCGTGATCGGGCGACGCAACGACCTGTCGGTAGGCTCGGAATTGCCGACCACGTAGTTGTCGCGCGCATCGATCAGGGCGAAACGCATGTTGGTGGCGGCGGGATCGGAATCATTCTCCGCACCCGCAGGCACCGAGTCCTGGGTCGAGTGCAGGATCCGCAACCAGGCCGTCCAGTTCTTCGCAAGGAAATTCCAGCCGTGGTGCGCCTGGTACTCGGCGGCGAGTGTGGGAACCGCGCGCTCCGCGCGCTGCATTTCCTGTTCGTCGAGGTAGCGGATGAAGTCGCGGTCGAAACTGACGCGCGTGGCCATGGCCGTGGCGATGACGACAGCCATGTTCACGGCGAGTACGGCGCAGAAAAGCTTGGCAGTCAGACCGAAGCGCATGGCGGGCCCCTTGGAGGTAGGCGGATCATAACGCCGCCGATTCCCCGAAAGCGCTGCCTTGGGCACGCCGGGTCGATTGTTCTCATTTGCTCCACATTGCCCTTCCAGACTCGCTCCCGCCGGGGTCGCCCGGCGTGTCCCCCGATGCTGGTCCCATGCCTATGTCCCTTCTGGTCCGAACGTTTTTGGCTTTCCTTGCTGGAAGTCTCGTTTCCTGCGGTTCAACGATGCATGAGACGGCATCGCTACCACCGACCGTGGGGGTGGTGACGCTCGCCGTGCGCCCGTACCGGCACAGCGTCGATCTACCCGGCCGTACGGCCGCCTTTCTGGTGGCACCGGTGGTGCCGCAGGTCACCGGCGTCGTCCAGGAGCGACGATTCACCGAGGGGGCCCAGATCAAGGCTGGCGATGTCCTCTACCAGATCGATCCCGCCCCGTACCGGGCGGCGCTGGAGAGTGCCCAGGGGGCCTTGGCCAAGGCGAGCGCCGCGGTCCTGTCGGCGCGTCCGCTGGCGAGACGGGATGCCGAACTGGCCCGGATCGACGCGGTCAGCCAGGAGGAACTGGAGGCGGCGCAGGCGACGCTCCGACAGGACGAAGCCGCCGTACTGGCTGCCCGCGCCGATGTCGACACCGCCCGTATCCGCCTGGGATATACGCAGGTGAAGGCGCCCATTTCCGGGACTGCCGGGCTATCCGCCTTCACCGTGGGGGCGCTGGTCACCGAGAACCAGGCGAACGCCCTGGTCACGCTCTACGCGTACGACCCCATCTACGTGGACGTGACGCAATCGAGCGCGGACGTGCTGGCACTGCGTGCGCAACTGGCCGCCGGCACGCTTCGGACCGACTCCGAGGGGGGCGCGCGGATACGTCTCACCCTGGAGGATGGCCGTGCCTATCCGCACGAGGGGCGCCTGGCATTTTCCGGCATCGATGTGAATCCGGGAACGGGCGCCATCACGCTGCGGGCGGTCGTTCCCAATCCGGAGCGGCTGCTGATGCCCGGCATGTACGTGCACGCGACGGTCGAGCAGGGGGTGAAACAGGAGGCGCTTCTGGTCCCGCAGCAAGCCATCACATACGACGCCGCGGGCAACGCCTCGGCCTGGGTGGTCGATGCGGCCGATCGACCGCATCGGCAGACAGTGGTTCTTGGTGACATGACCGACGGATCGTGGGTTGTGGAGCGGGGCCTGAAGGCGGGCGACCGCGTGGTTGTCGAGGGAAGCCAGAACATCGTCGACGGCGACCGTGTGACGCCGCACGTAGCGAAGCAGGCATAGACGATGCGCATCGCACGTTTCTTCATCGATCGGCCGATCATGGCCTGGGTGATGGCGCTCGTCATCGCGCTTGCCGGTGCACGTTCGATGGTGCACCTGCCCGTCGAACGCTATCCGATGATCGCGCCACCGACGGTGAATATCGAGGCGGACTATCCGGGTGCGTCGGCGGAAACGCTGGAAAGCAGCGTCGTCCAGGTCATCGAACAGCAAATGAGCGGTATCGACCACCTGCGATACATGTCCTCCGCCAGCACGGCGAGCACGGCCACTGTGACGCTGACGTTTGCGGCCGGAACCGATCCCGACATCGCCCAGGTACAGGTGCAGGACAAGCTGCAAGGCGCCGTGTCCCGGCTGCCTGCGAAAGTGCAGCAGCTTGGCCTCAGTGTCACCAAGTCGAGCAGTGCCCGCTTCCTGCTGATGGCACTGGTCTCGGAGGATGGCCGTTACGACAGGTCACAGATCGGCGATTTCATCAGCAGCACCCTGAGGGATCCCTTGTCGCGCCTGGATGGCGTGGGCTCCGTCGAGGAGTGGGGCGAGCCGTATGCCATGCACCTTTGGCTCGACCCCGGCAAGCTCCAGTCGTATGGGTTGATGCCTTCGGACGTGAGCAAGGCGGTCGAGGAGCAGAATGTCGATATCGCCGCGGGCGAACTGGGCGACTTGCCGGCCGTGTCAGGTCAGCGGATCGATGCGACGATCACCGCGCGTAGTCGCCTGAGCACGCCGGAGCAGTTTCGCCAGATCGTGCTGAAGTCCGGCATCGATGGATCGAGAGTGCGCCTGGGCGATGTGGCTCGCGTCGAGAAGGCCAGGGAAGGGTATGCAATCGACCTGAGGTACAACGGTAAGCCCACCGCCGCCGTGGGCCTTTATCTGGCCAGTGGCGCGAACGCGTTGAAGGCGGCGCGCGAGGCCCATGCGTTCATGGACAAGCGCTCGGCATCCTTTCCGAAGGGGCTGAAAGTCGTCTATCCGATGGACATGTCGCCGTTCATCGTCGCCTCCGTCGAAGAGGTGGCGATCACGCTGGGCGTGGCGATCGTGTTGGTCGTGCTGATCATCTACGTTTTCCTGCAGAACCTGCGTGCGACCCTGATTCCTGCCGTGGCTGTTCCCGTCGTGGTAGCCGGCACCTTCGTCGTGCTCGATATCTTCGGGTATTCGATCAATACCCTGACCTTGTTCGGGCTGGTGCTGGCGATCGGCCTGCTGGTCGACGACGCCATCGTGGTGGTGGAGAACGTGGAGCGCGTCATGCGCGCCGAAGGCCTGTCGCCCATCGAGGCCACGCGCCGGTCCATGGACGAGATCGGGGGTGCATTGATCGGTATCGGTGCCGTGCTTTCGGCGGTGCTCGTGCCCATGGCCTTCTTCGATGGTTCTACCGGCGTGATCTATCGCCAGTTCTCGGTGACCGTCGTGTCTGCCATGGTGCTTTCGGTCATCGTCGCGCTCACGCTCACCCCGGCCTTGTGCGCCACCGTACTCAAGGCGGGGCACGTCGAGGCGCCGCATCGATGCTTCATCGCCTTCGACCGTCACGTCGATGGCGTCATGCAGCGTTGCCGCCGGGGTATCCACGTTCTATTGCGTCGCCGTCGTGTCGCTACGGCGGTTTATGCGGTCGCCGTCCTGCTGGCCATTGGTTTGTTGGCGACTTTGCCCTCATCCTTTCTTCCGGTCGAAGACCAGGGCCTGATACAGATCTCGGCGACGCTCCCGACCGGGGCGACGCAGGAGCGCATCCAAAGAGTCATGCGACAGGTGCAGGACTACCTGTTGAAACAGCCGGAAGTGGCTTCCGTGCTAGCGGTCGCCGGGTACAGTTTCGGTGGCGCGGGGCAGAACGGAGGCATGTTTTTCGTACGTCTTAAGGATTGGCGCGATCGACCCGGCGCGATGAACAGCGCGCAGGCGATCATCGCCAGGGCGACGCGCGCCGTGGCCGATATCACGGACGCCACCATCAATATCGTCCAGCCCTCGTCGATGCCTGGCCTGGGCCGAAGGTCGGGCTTCGACATGCAGCTACTGGATCTGGGGAGTGTCGGCCACGCAGGGCTTGTCGAGGCGCGTGAGCGGTTGCTGGCGCTGGCGGCGAAGGATCCCTTGCTCAGCCAGGTACGTTACGACGGCCTGAGGGAATCGCCGCGGCTGGTGGTCGATATCGACGACCAGCGAGCCGGTGCGATGGGTATTGCGCCGGGGGATGTCAACGCGACACTGGAAAGCGCCATGGGCGGTGTCTACATCAACGACTTCATCGATCGCGGTCGCATCAAAAGAGTAGTCATGCAAGCCGACGCACCCTTTCGCATGACGCCCGACAACATAGGCCAGTGGTACGTGCGCAATGAAAAAGGGGGTATGGTGCCGTTTTCCGCGTTCAGTCGTTCCCGATGGAGTTACGGTCCCACGGAGCTGGATCGCTACGAGGGTTCGGCGACGTATGAAATTGTCGGCTCGCCCGCGCAAGGGGTGAGTTCCGGTACCGCCATGACGGAAATGGCGAAGCTCGTGTCTCGCCTGCCGCCGGGCGTGGGCTATGAATGGACGGGCGAGTCGTATCAACAGCGGCAGTCCGATCACCAGGCGCCATGGCTGTATGCCGCGTCGATCGGGTTTGTCTTTCTCTGCCTTGCAGCCCTTTACGAGAGCTGGGTCATTCCCTTCGCCGTGTTGCTGGTGGTGCCGTTCGGGTTGCTTGGCGCCGCGCTGGCTACCGCGTGGCGCGGGTTGAGCATGGACGTGTATTTTCAGGTCGGGCTGCTGACGACGATCGGCCTGTCGGCGAAGAACGCCATCCTCATCGTCGAGTTCGCTTCGCTGCGCGAAGGCATGGGCGATACGACGATCGATGCGGTCTTGCAAGCGGTCGCCATGCGCTTCCGGCCTATCGTCATGACCTCGCTCGCCTTCGTGCTGGGGGTCGCCCCCCTGGCGTTTGGTACCGGTGCGGGTGCGGCCGCCCGGCATTCGATCGGCACCGGCGTGGTGGGCGGCACGCTGATGGAGACGGCATTCGGCATCTTCTACGGCGCCTTCTTCTACGTGGTGATGCGCCGCTTCGGTCATACGCGGCACACGAAACAGGGGCTGGTCGGGGTGCCGTCATGAAGGCCCTGTGCATGGTGTTGATCGCCAGCGTGTGCCTGGGCGGATGCGTCAGCCTGGCGCCGTCGTATCGGCAACCTGTGCCACCCGTCGCGTCGGCCTGGCACGACGCGGGAGATACGGGTCCGCAAACGGCGCTGGTGGGGTGGCGAAGCTTCTTCCTCGACCCCCGCTTGCGGCGTGTCATCGAGCGGGCGCTGACCGACAACCGCGATTTGCGTATCGCCATCCTCGGCGTCGAGAAATCCCGCGCGGCATATCGTGTGCAACGTGCGGCACAGTTTCCGTCGATCGCCACCATCGCCAGCGAGGTCGCCACGCGTACGCCGGCCTCGCTCGCCGGCACGACAGCGGGAACGGCCAGCACGTCCCATGCGGACACGTTCGACGTGGGGTTCAGTGCCTTCGAACTGGATATGTTCGGGCGAGTGCGGAGCCTCAAGGACGAAGCGCTGGAGAGATACCTCGGTTCGGAGGAAACCCGGCGAGCGGCTCAGCTCAGCCTCGTGGCGGATGTGGCCCAGGACTGGCTGGCGGTTGCCGCGAACTCACGCCTACTTGCCCTCGCGCAGGCGATGGAGCGCAGCGAGGAGGACACCATGTCGCTGGTGATGCGCAAGCAGGCGCTGGGCGCGGCGTCGGGCCTGGATGTCGCACAGGCACAGGCCAGCTTCCAGGCCATGCGCGCGGAGGTCGCGACCTATACCGCGCAGGTCGCCCAGGCGTGCGACGCGCTGGATCTTGTCGTTGGCGCTCCGGTCGCCGACGCCGACCTTCCCGACGCCTCGGTCGATGCGGTCTCCGCACTCGACCGGTTGTCGGCTGGCGTGCCCTCGACCGTGCTCGTGCGCCGTCCCGACGTGCTGGCCGCGGAACATGTGCTCAAGGCATCCCATGCGGACATCGGCGCCGCACGGGCCAGCTTCTTTCCTCGTATCACCCTGACCGCATCGGCGGGTAGCGGAAGCGACCAGTTATCGGGCTTGTTCAAGGGCGGAAGCGGCGCCTGGAATCTTGCGTCCGGCATCAGCCTGCCGATATTCGACGCGGGAACGAATCGCGCCAACCTGGACGCGGCGAAAGTCCAGGCGAAGATCGACCTGGCGAGCTACGAGCGGACGATCCAGGTCGCTTTCCGCGAGGTCGCCGACGCACTCGCGACGCGGGCAACCATCACCCAGCGGCTGGATGCGCAGCAGGCGCGGGTGGTCGCCGGTCGCCGGAGCTACGACCTGGCGCTGGCGCTGTATCGGCAGGGCCGGTACAGCTTCCTTGATACGCTGACCACGCGCCGGACGCTTTACGCGGCCGAGCAGGACCAGATCGCGACGCAACTGGCGGCGCAGGCCAGCCTCGTGACGCTGTACAAGGCGCTGGGCGGCGGATGGACAGAGTGAAGGCCGCTCAGTCGAGCGGCCGCACCCAGATATTGCGGAAGCTGATCGGTGCCGACGGATCGCCGTGGGCCTGGAGCTTGATCGGCGCATCCTTGTACGCGTTGTACTTCGGCTTGCCGATGTAGAAGGTCTCGCCGGTCAGTTCCGTGTGGTTCTGCACCAGTACGCCGTTGTGGAACAGGGTGACGTAGGCGGGCGTCTTCGCCTTGCCGTTGGCGGTGAACACGGGGGCCGTCCATACGATGTCGTAGCTCTGCCATTCACCCGGCGGGTGCATGGCGTTGACCAGCGGGGCGGCCTGTTTGTAGACGCTGGCCGCCTGGCCGTTGACGTAGGTGGGGTTCTTCCACGAATCCATGATCTGGATTTCGTAGCCTTCGTCGCCGGGGCCGGTGGAGGCGAGGAACACGCCGCTGTTACCGCGTGCCTGGCCTTCGCCGGTGATGTTCGCGGGCACCTGCCATTCCAGGTGCAGTTGGTAGCTGCCGAAGCGTTGCTTGGTCTGGATGTTGCCGGTGGCCTTGTCGACCGTCAGCACGCCGTCGTGGACCTTCCAGTGGGCGGGGGAGTGATCCTTGGAGGCTTCCCACTTGTCGATGTCATGGCCGTCGAACAGCACGACGGCATCGGAGGGCGGCGCGCTGTCCTGCTTGCCCGGGGCGACGACCTTGGGAACCGGCGCCCATTGCTCGGTCGCCTTGGGATCGGTCTGCGCGATAGCGGTGGTCGCGGCAAGGGCGATCAGGGCGGGGACGATGACGACGCGTGGCTTCATGGATTTCCTTCCGGACAAGGTCATACGGTGCATATCTTGAATGCCTCGGCGAAGGACGCGAACGGGTCGGTTCGTTCCGGCATGAATTCGTGGGCGATGTAGCCCTGGAAGCCCAGGTCGGCGATGGCCTTGGCGATGGCGTGGTAATTCAGCTCCTGGCTGCCGTTGATCTCGTGCCTGCCCGGTACGCCACCGGTGTGGAAGTGTCCGATCCACGCGAGGTTGTCACGGATGGTGCGGATCACGTCGCCTTCCATGATCTGCATATGGTAGATGTCGTAGAGCAGCTTCACATGGGGCGAGTTCACGCCCTTCATCACCGCCACGCCGAACGCCGTGCTATCGCCCTGGTAACCGTGGTGGTCGACCTTGCTGTTGAGCAGTTCCACGCACAGGGTGATGCCGTTCTCGGCGGCGAGGGGGGCGATCTTCGATAGTCCCGCCACGCAGTTGTCCAGCGCCTGGCGTTCGTCGATGCCGTCCTTGCGGTTGCCGAACATGGTGATCATGTTGGTCAGGCCCGCCTTCTTCGCGAGGGGGATGGTCGTTTCCAGCTCCTTCAGCAAGGTGGCGTGGTTGGCTGGATCGTTGAAGCCCATGGCGATGAAGTCGTCGCGGCGCGAGGGGTATCCCATCGTCACGGCCAGGCCATGGTCGGTCACCACGGACCATTCATCGGCGTAGAGCAGGTCGACGCCAGCGAAGCCGATTGCCTTGAGGCGCTTGCATAGCTCGGGCAGTGGCGCCTTGGACGTCCAGCGGCTCAGTGACTGCTTGAGGCGTCCGGGAGAGGCCTTTGCCGGAGCAGGTCGAGATTCCGCCGAGGCGAGCAGTGGAAGGGCGCCGAACGCCGCCGCCGTGCTGGCGAGGCGGCCGATGGCGTGGCGGCGGCCGATATCGGTGGACTTGGTGGTCATGCAGGATCGAGCCCCAGGATGGCGCGGTTGAACGCACGGTCGCTGCCGGTCGAGACGAAGTCGTCGAAGGCGCGTTCGGTGACCTTGATGATGTGGTCGCGGATGAAGATCGCGCCTTCCTTCGCGCCTTGCTGGGCATCCTTGATGCAGCATTCCCATTCGAGCACGGCCCAGCCGGGGTAGTCGTACTGGGCCATCTTGCTGAAGATCGCGCCGAAGTCGATCTGGCCGTCGCCCAGCGAGCGGAAACGTCCCGGACGGTCGATCCAGTTCTGGTAGCCGCCATATACGCCCGAGCGTCCATTGGGGCGGAATTCGGCGTCCTTCACGTGGAAGGCGCGAATGCGTTCGTGGTAGTTGTCGATGAACTGCAGGTAGTCCATCTGCTGCAGGATCATGTGGCTGGGGTCGTAGAGGATGTTCGCACGCGGGTGATGGTCCACCGCGTCGAGGAATCGTTCGAAGGTGGCGCCGTCGTGCAGGTCCTCGCCTGGATGCAGCTCGTAGCAGACGTCGACGCCCGCGTCGTCGAAGGCATCCAGGATGGGACGCCAGCGGCGGCCTAGCTCGGCGAAGGCTTCGTCGACCAGCCCAGCCGGGCGCTGCGGCCACGGATAGAACAGGTGCCAAGCCAGCGCGCCGGAGAACGTGGCGTGCGCGGTCAGGCCGAAGTGCCGGCTCGCGGTGGCGGCCAGCTTGAGTTGGTCCACGGCCCAGGCCTGGCGTGCCTTGACGTCGCCACGCTGCGCCGCGGGCGCGAAGCCGTCGAACAGGCAGTCGAAGGCAGGATGCGAGGCCACCAACTGGCCTTGCAGGTGGGTCGACAGTTCGGTGACTTCCAGCCCGTGGTCGGCCAGCATCCCGGCGATGTCGTCGCAATAGCCCTTGCTCGCCGCCGCCTGCTCCAGGTCGAACAGGCGCCTGTCGTTGGTGGGGATCTGCACGCCCACGAAGCCGAGCGAGGCGGCCCAGCGGGCGATGTCGGGCAAGGTGTTGAACGGCGCCGTGTCGCCCGCGTACTGGGCGAGGAAGATGCCCGGGCCCTTGAGTGTTTTCATGCGCGTGCGCTCCGCATCAGATCCTCAGCTCGGTCTCGACGGCCCACGCCCGGCCGTTGCCGGCCTCGGAAAGCGGGATGTCGGCCTTGTAGCCACCAGGCACCGCGGCGTACTGGAGCACTTGGGTGCAACCCGGCTGGGACATGAAGAAACCGGTCATCGTCAGCTTCTTGGTCATCAAGACGAAGTTGGCGGCCGGTGAGGCGGCGTGGCCCGAGGCGCTGGCCAGCGCCTCGGTGTGCAGCTTCTCCACCAGCGCCTTGCGCTGGGCTTCGTCGAGTTGCAGGAAGGGCTTGCCGCCCGCCTTGTCGAACGCGGCCAGGGCGGCGAGGTAACGCTTCTGGTCGGCCTTGGTGTAGACGTCCTTGAACATCTGGTCGATGAAGAGCGGCACACCCGCGTCGATCGCGCCCGGCGTATCCGTCCGGGGGATCACGATATCGGCCACGGCAGCGATGATCCCGGTTTGCGAGGCGTTGAAGAATCGCGGCGCGGCATCGGGTTTCTGCGAGGCGGCATGGGCTTCCACCACGGCCAGCAGTGAGGGTGCGACGAAGGCGCCCACCGCCAGCGCGGACATGCTTTTCAACCATTCACGACGGTTCATGGCGAGATCCTTAGAGATTGCCGCGCTTGAGTTCTTCGACGGCGTGACTGGCCGCGCGTGCGGTCAGCGCCATATAGGTCAGCGACGGGTTCTGGCAGGCCGACGAGGCCATGCACGAGCCGTCGGTGATGAATACGTTCTTCACCGCGTGCATCTGGTTCCAGCCGTTGAGCACCGAGGTCTTCGGATCGCGACCCATGCGTGCGGTACCCATCTCGTGGATGCCTGCGCCCACGTTGGCCTTGGTCTTGAAGGACTCCACGTTGCGGTAGCCGGCGGCGGTGAGCATTTCCAGCGCGTCGTCGATGATCTCCTTGCCCATCAGGATTTCGTTTTCGCGATGGGCTGCGTCGAAATTCAGCGCGGGCAGGCCGTACTTGTCCTTGACGTGCGGATCCAGTGTGACCAGGTTCTGGTGCGAGGGCAGCATTTCGCCGAAGCCCATCATCGAGATATGCCACGGGCCGGGTTTCTCGGCGGCATGCTTGAGCGCATCGCCGAGCACGGGCTGGTCGGCCAGACGCGTCCAGTCCTCGCGGCTCGCGCCGCCCTGGAAGCCGAAGCCACGCAGGTAGTTACGCTTGTCGTTGCCGATGTTGCGATAGCGCGGAATGTAGAAGCCGTTCGGGCGGCGTCCGGAGTAGTAGCGATCCTCATGGCCTTCGACCAGCGCCCTCGCGCCCGTGCCGAACAGGTGGTCCATGATGTTGTGGCCCACTTCGCCGCTGTCGTTGCCGAAGCCGTTGGGGAAGCGGCTGGACTTGGAGTTCAGCAGGATCTGGGTGGTGCCGAACGTGGAGGCGCACAGGAAGATCACGCGGGCGAAGTACTCGGTCTGGTGACCGGTTTCGGCGTCGAGCACACGCACGCCGGTCGCCTTGCCCTTGTCGTTGTCGTAGATCATCTCGTAGACAATGGCGTTGGGCACGATCGTCATGTTGCCGGTCTTCTCGGCGGCGGGCAGCGTGGACGAATTACTGCTGAAGTAGGCGCCGAACGGACAGCCGCGCATGCACAGGTTGCGGTACTGGCAAGGTGCGCGCTGCGGGCTCTTGTCGTGCTTGAGCGGTGCGGACAGGTTCGCGGTGCGGCCGATGATGAGCTTACGGCCGAGGCTGCCTTGCAGCTTGCCCTGGAAATCCTTCTCGACGCAGTTCAGCTCCATTGGCGGCAGGAAATCGCCGTCCGGCAGTTGCGCGAGATGATCGGTGTTGCCACTGACGCCGATGAAATGCTCGACATAGTCGTACCAGGGCGCGATATCGTCGTAGCGGATCGGCCAGTCCACGCCGACGCCTTCCTTGCCGTTCGCCTCGAAGTCCATGGGGCTGAAACGGTAGCTCTGTCGCCCCCACATCAGCGAGCGGCCGCCGACGTGGTAGCCGCGGAACCAGTCGAAGGGCTTGGTCTCTTCGTAGGGATTGTCGATGTCGTCGGCGAACCAGTGCTTGGTGGACTGGGTGATGCCGTAGAACGAGGGGCGCGTGTGCTTGGGGTAGCGCGCGATGTCTTCGCGCGTGGGCGCGTCGGCATAGGGCAGTTCCCAGGGCGCCTTCATCGCGGTGGGGTACTGGCCGTGCTTGACCATAGGGCCACGTTCGAGGACCAGGGTCTTGAGTCCTTTTTCCGTGAGTTCCTTGGCGGCCCAGCCGCCACTGATACCGGTACCGACGACGATGGCGTCGAACGTGTTCTTTTCCATGCGTGTGCCTTCAGACGAGGTTGCGATCAGGAAAGGGGAGGGGTCAGCGCAACGGGCGCAGGTAGTCGTAGTCGACCCGCGCGGCATCGAGCTGGCTCATGCGGGCGTAGGGACCCTCCTGCTCGACGAAACAATGCTTCAGCCCGGAGGCATCGGCGGCGGCCATGATCGGCTTGTAGTCGATCGTGCCGCGACCCAGCTCGGCACCGGGGTAGTCCTTGGCGCCGCCGGGCAGGAAATCCTTGGCGTGCATGAGGGGAATGCGGCCCGGATTCGCCTTGAAGTAATCGGCGGGATTCTTGCCGCCTACGTGGACCCAGCCGCAGTCCATCTCGAACTGGACGAGCTGGTGGTCGGTTTCCTTCAGCAGCACGTCATAGAAGGTCTGGCCGCCGCCCACGTCGGTGAATTCGAGGTGGTGGTTGTGATACGCATATTGCAGGCCGGCCTTCTTCGCCTTTTCGCCAAGCTGGTTGGCGTAGGCGGCGGTGCGCTTGGCATCGTCGAGCGTGTAGGTGGGGTCGGCCTTGGAGCCCTTTTCCTTCTGCATGATTGACGGCAGCATGCTGCTGACGATGAAGCGCGAGCCCAGCGTATGTGCCGCCTCGATGCCGGCATCGAAGCCCAGGCTGTCGTAGTGCAGGCTGGGCGAGCGCAGCCCGGTTTCGTTGAGCTGGTCGCGCAGCGTCTTCGCCGTGCTGGTGACGATGGCCTCGATTTCCGCGTAGCCGATCTTCTTCAGCGTCTTGAGCGTGCCGATGGGGTCATCCTGGTAGGCATTGAGCACCATGTAGAGCTGGATGCCGAGCGTCTTGCCCTGTGCGGCGGCGGCCAGCAGCCTGCCGGGCGAGCCAAGGGTGAGCCATGCCGCCGTGCCGCATAGGGCGGAGCGGGTCAGGAACTGCCTGCGAGTCATCATGAACGGATCTCCCGGATCAGGTGGGGCGGGGGACGGCCTCGGTGGCCGTTGCCTTGCGGTCCTTGAACAGCAGGACGAACAGCACGAGGACGACGGCGGCGCATGCGCCGGCGATCATCCAGATGGCGTGCCAGTCGTGCGTGGTGACGCCCTGCGCGTTCGTGCTCGAATAGGTGTCGACCACCACGCCCGACAGCCACGAGCCGACGAACATGCCCAGGCCGTAGGTGAGGAAGGTGATCAAGCCCTGGGTCGCGGCACGCAGTGCAAAAGGCGCCTCGCGATCGATGTAGATCTGGCCGACGACGAAGAAGAAGTCGAAGCAGATACCGTGCAGGATGATGCCGAGCCAGAGCATCCACATGAGGTCACCGGTGCCGCCGAAGGCGAACATGGCGTAGCGGATCACCCAGGCCAGCATGCCCACGGCCAGCATGTACTTCACGCCAAGGCGGCGGAAGAACCAGGGGATGAGCAGCATGCAGAGCAGTTCCGACATCTGTCCGCCGGTCATCTTGCCGGCCGCGTTGACCACGCCCACCTCGTTGAGGAACAGGTTGGTGAACGCGTAGTAGAACTGCAGCGGGATGCAGATCAGGAACGAGGCCAGCGCGAACACGGCCATCGAGCGGTCGCGCAGCAGGTGCAGGGATTCCAGCGGAAGCGCATGGCGCATCGTGAAACGCTGCTGGTTGGCCAGGGGTGGCGTGGAGGGCAGGGTGAAGCAGTAGACAGCCATCACGATCGACAAGCCGGCCGCGAGATGCAGTGGCGACGACGTGGCTTCCACGCCCAGCGCGCCGACGATCAGGCCGACCACGATCCAGCCGATGGTGCCGAACACGCGGATCGCGCTGAACTCTTCCTGCGGATCGTGGATGTGGCGCATCGCCAGGGAGGTGGTGAGTGCCAGCGTCGGCATGTAGCAGAGGCTATAGGCCAGCAGGGTGGTGTAGAGGATCCCGAAGGAGCTTTGCTGCGCGGCAACCACCAGCAGGACGGCACCGATGACATGCAGGATCGCGAGCACCCGCCGGGTGTCGAAGAGTCGGTCGGCGAGCAGGCCGACGAACAAGGGGGAAATCATCGCGCCGATGGCGGTGGTGCCCGCGACCGCGCCGATTTCCGTGCCGCTGAAATGCAGCGTCTTGCCGAGCCAGGTGCCTACCGTGACGTACCAGGCGCCCCAGATGGCGTATTCGAACAGCATCATCATTCTAAGGCGCCATTTCATCCCCGTTTCCCCTTTGCGCGTCGTGGTTCGAGAAAGTCGTCGACCGGTTGCCACGCGCCGCCGGCGGCATGGCTTTTCAGCATCGCGTCGATCACCAGGCTGTTGCGGTACCCGTCGGCGAAGGTGGGCAGTGCGGTGGGCCGGGTATCGGGTGTGCCACCTCGTCCGATCCATGCGTAGGCATCGGCGATGAGGTTGCGAAAGGCGTCCGCCCAGGCTTCCGGATGGCCGGCGGGCAGGTGGGCGTAACCACGCGCGGCGGGATCGAGCAGCGCGGGATCGCGCGTGAGCACCGTGTTCGCTTTCGCGTGGTGGCCGATCCACAAATCGTTGGGCTGTTCCTGGCGCCATGCCAGGGAGGCGAGTCGCCCGCTGACCTCCAGGCGCAAATCGTTCTTGTGGCCGGGCAGCACCTGGCCGACGGTGACGCAGCCACGTGCACCGTTGTCGAAGCGCAACAGCACGCTGGCAAGGTCTTCGCTGGTGATCTTCACCTTGCGTCGCGCGGTCTTGTCGCCGGTACCGGCGAATGCCTTGGCCGAGGCGGCCGGCGCCTCGCGGGTCGGCACCGCCGTGTGCAGGTCGGCCAGCACGGCGACGATGCGCGCGCCCGTGACGTGTTCGGCCAGGTCGCACCAGTGCGAGCCGATATCGCCCAGCGCGGAGCTGGCACCGCCACGCTTCGGATCGAGTCGCCACGAATAGGCGCGCTCGTCGGTGAGCCAGTCCTGGAGGTAGCAGCCGTGTACGAAGACGGTCGGGCCGAGCTTGCCCTTGGCGATCATCGCGCGCGCCTGCTGCACGAGCGGGTAGCCGCGGTAATTGAAGGTGACGACGTGCGCGACCCCGGCATCGCGCGCGGCCTCGTACAGTTCGCGCGCTTCCTGCGTGGTGCTGGCCAGCGGCTTGTCGGAGATGACGTGTTTGCCGGCACGCAGCGCCGCCAAAGACACCTCGCGATGCAAGTGATTGGGCGTGGTGTTGTGCACGACCTGGATGGCCGGGTCGGCGAGCAGTTCACGGTAGCCGGGATAGGCGTGGGCCACACCCAGCTCGCGCGCTCGCTTGCGGGCGGATTCGAGGCTGGAGCCCGCGATGCCGACGACCTCGACATGACCGAGTCGACGTACGGCATCGAGATGGTGGGCAGCGATGAAGCCGGGGCCGACAAGACCCATGCCGAGCTTCTTCATCGGATCGTCGCCGTGGCGCTGGTCGTCGTGGACTGGCGTGCCATCTCCCCTCCGCTATCCCGGACTGAAATGTATTCGATTACATTTCTCGGGACGCTCGCATTGGCTGTATCGGTAGTGTGCGGTTTGCTTCGACACGCCCGAATCCCCATCGATGCGCGTCGCTAAATGTGGCAGTGTATGTAGCAGATGTCGAAACGCGTTTGCAACGATTTAATGTAATCCATTACATTGCACTGCACAAAAAACGACGGGCCGTTCGAGGCCCTCACGATGATCGCGGATGCCGCCGGCTGGTATCGTCCGCGACACCACGGCGATCACGGAGATAAAAGCGGGTGAACGAGGAGGGATCCAGGCGCAAGAAGCGGGACGGTAACGGCGTGCGGGCGAATGCTGCGCCGCAAACCGGACGCGTCCGTACGGTGAAGGAGATCGCTGCCGCCGCCGAGGTGTCGGTGGCGACCGTGTCGCGTGCGCTGCAACGTCCCGAACTGGTCAGCGAGGGCACCCGCCAGCGCATCCAGGAGGTCGTGAAGCGCCTGGGCTACACGCCCAACGCGCTGGCCCGCAACCTGCGTACGTCGCGCACGCGCCTGATCGTGGCCTTGCTGCCCGACATCGCCAACCCGTTCTTCTCGGAGGTGATCCGCGGCATCGAGCAGGTGGCGCACGAGAATGGCTACTCGGTGTTGCTGGGCGAGACGCAGAGCAGCCTCGTGCGCGAACAGGCCTATGCCGACATGGTCGCGGCCCGCCAGGCCGACGGCATCATCACCATGGCCCATCGCGTCCCCGCGATCCCCATCGACGGCCGTCTGCCCGTGGTCAACGCGTGCGAGTACGTCAAGGACAAGGCGATCTCCAGCGTCTATATCGATAACGTCGCGGCGGCCGGGGCCGCCGTGGATTACCTCGTGGCGCTGGGGCACCGGGACATCGCCTTCATCGCGGGCCCGGCGACAAGCCCGATCTGCGTGGATCGCGAGCAGGGCTATCGCCTGGCGCTGCAGAAGGCGGATATCGCGATGAATCCGGCCCTGACTGTGGTCGGCGACTTCTCGATCGAGGCGGGCGAACGCGCCATCGACCTGCTGTTGTCGCAGGAACCGACCTTCAGCGCGGTGTTCTGCTCCAACGACGAGATGGCGATCGGTGCGATGCGCGCGCTGGCCGCGCGAGGCCTGCGCGTTCCCGAGGACGTCTCCGTGGTCGGCTTCGACGATATCCGCTACTCGCGCTACACCACGCCGGCGCTGACCACCATCGCCCAGCCGAAGAACGCGCTGGGCAGGGAGGCGATGAGCATGATGATCGAGCTGCTGAACGACCCCGAAGTGCCCGCACGCAAGCGGGTGCTCTCTGCCGACCTGGTGGTGCGCGGCTCCACCGCGCCGCGGGCCGGCGTTCGGCGCTGACCGGCCGAGGGTTCGGACTCCACAATTCCTTCACATGGCAATTCGGTTAAATTCACGGCTGCCATTTCTGCGTCATTTCCATGGAATCCATCCCCAGGGCTTGCTCCCACGCCGTCCCCTGTGACGCCCTTCGGGCGTCGTTCGCCCGTGGGCCGAGAGCGGCCGTACGGTGACCGACGAGTCGACGCATCTTTTTGACCTGGAACTGAAGCTTCTGCTCGAGGCCGTGTACCTGCGCTACCACTACGACTTCCGGGGGTACGCGATCAGCTCGCTCCGGCGTCGCGTGCGCCACGCCATGACCCGGTTCGACTGCGCCCGGGTGAGCGACCTGCAACACCGGATCATCCATGAGCCGACGTTCTTCGCCGAGGCCATCCAGTACTTCACCGTGCAGGTCTCGGAGATGTTCCGCGACCCGGACTATTTCCGCGCCCTGCGGGAAGAGGTGGTGCCGGTGCTGACCACGTACCCGTCGATCAAGATCTGGGTGGCCGGGTGCAGCAGTGGCGAAGAGGTCTGGTCGCTGGCGATCCTGCTCGCCGAGGAAGGCCTGCTGGAGCGTTCGGTGATCTACGCCACCGACATCAACCCGGATGCGCTCGTGAAGGCGGAGCAGGGCACGTACCGCGTGGAGCGGATGGCCCAGTTCAGCCGCAACTACGTGGCGGCCGGCGGGCGCGGCTCGCTGTCGGATTACTACACCTCGGCCTATGGCAACGCGGTGTTCAACCGCCGGCTGACCCGCCAGGTGGTGTTTGCCGACCACAGCCTCGCCACCGACTCGGTGTTCTCCGAGGTGCACTTGGTGTCGTGCCGCAACGTGCTCATCTATTTCAACCGCGAGCTCCAGGACCGGGCCGTGGGCCTGTTCTCCGACGCCTTGATCCGCAAGGGATTCCTGGGGCTCGGCAGCAAGGAGTCCTTGCAGTTCGGCGCGCACGCGTCGATGTTCGACACCTTCGTGCCCGCGCAGCGCATCTACCAGCGTAAGGCCTCCTGATGTCGGGCCACGACCTTCCCGCGGCACTGGACGCCATCGTCATCGGCGCCTCGGCGGGAGGCGTGCAGGCGCTGCGGGTGCTGCTCGCCAGCCTGCCGGTCGGGTTCGCGCCCGCCGTGTTCGTGGTCCAGCACATTCCCCGGGATCGGCCGAGCCTGCTGGTCGAGCTATTCGGCCACGTCTGTGCGTTGCCGGTGGTGGAGGCCGAGGACAAGCAGCCCATCCAGGGCGGCCGGATCGTGTTCGCGCCGCCGGACTACCATCTGTTGATCGAGGACCGCACGGCCGTGGCGCTGTCGCTGGACGAAGTGGTGCGATACTCCCGGCCCTCGATCGACGTGCTGTTCGAATCGGCCGCCGCGGCGTTCGACGCGAACCTGCTGGCGATTCTGCTGACCGGTGCGAACGAGGACGGCGCGGAAGGCGTTGCCGCCGTGCGCCGGGCCGGCGGGAAGGCCTGGGTGCAGTGCCCGAGCGAGGCGGAATCGCCCACGATGCCCGAATCGGCCCTGGCCCTGGGCGGGGCGGATGCGATATTGCGCCTGGATGCGATGTGCCAACGGCTTCAGGGGAGGCCACAGTGAGCTTTATCATAGGCAGTCCTGCTACCGTTGCCCGGCCCATGCGCACCACCCACATCCTGATCGTCGACGACATCCCCCAGAACCTCACGGCGATGGAGGCGTTGCTGGCGCAGGACGGGGTGACCCTGCTCACCGCGTCTTCGGGCGCGCAGGCGCTGGAGTTGCTGCTTCAGTACGACGTGGCCCTGGCGCTGCTCGACGTGCAGATGCCGGAGATGGATGGCTTCACGCTGGCCGAACTGATGCGCGGATCCTCGCGCACGCGGCACGTGCCCATCATGTTCCTGACCGCCTCGCCGGACGATCCGGCACGTTCGTTCAAGGGCTACGAGACCGGCGCGGTGGATTTTCTCCATAAGCCCATCGAGCCCCGCGTGATCCTGGGCAAAGTCAGCGTTTTCATCCAGCTGCATCGGCAGCGCCTGGAACTGGAACGCCGCAACGAGCAACTGGAGCGCGCGCTGGAACTCAACCAGACCATGATGGCCGTGCTGACGCACGACCTGCGCACGCCGTTGTCCGCAATCACGCTGTGCGCAGACCGGTTGATCGACGAGACGGAGGGCTCGCCGCTGAAGCGCACCGCGTCCTTCGTCCAGACCAGCGCCGCGCGCATGTCGCGCATGATCGAGCAGATGCTCGATTTCTCGCGTATTCGTTCTGCGACGTTGGTGGTGGACCCGCAGGCCGCCGACCTTGGCGAGGTTTGCGACGAGGTGGTGGCCGAGACCCGCCGGGCCCATCCGGGCCGGACGATCTCCCTGTCGACGGCGGGCGACCTGCGCGGCAGCTTCGACGTGGTGCGCATGGGCCAGGTGGTGGGCAACCTGCTGGGCAATGCCGTGCAGCATGGCGAAGGTGCGGAAATCTCGGTCCACGCGGACGGTACGCGCGCCGACGTGCTGGCGTTCTCGGTGCGCAACGCGGGGCGCATTCCCGATGCATTGCTGCCCCGGTTGTTCGAACCGTTCAAGGGCGCGTTCAACCCCAGCACCGGCCTCGGGCTGGGTTTGTATATCGTCGACCAGTTCGTGCGCGCCCATGATGGCGGCGTGCATGCGGAGAACAGCGAATCCGGCGTCCGCTTCGAGGTGCAACTGCCTCGCCGTCGGAAGACAGCCCTCGACCGGGAAGTCTCGTGAGCCAGGGAGTGTCGTTGCAGGGGCGGACGATCCTGATCGCCGAGGACGATCCGCTTATCGGCGTCCTGCTCAAGGAAATGCTGGAAGAGGCCGGTGCGTCGGTGGCCGGGCCGTTTCCTTCCACTGCTGCGGCCCGACAGGCCATGGCGGGCGACATGCGGTTGGACGCCGCGCTGCTCGACGTGAACCTGGCGGACGGCGACGTCTATCCCTTCGCCGCCGACCTGCAACAGGCCGGTGTTCCCTACGCGCTGTTCTCGGCGGCAGGACCCGAACACATGCCGCCGGTGCTGAGGCCCCGCATGTTCATCCAGAAGCCGGCCCCGTTCCGCGAGATCCTCGCCGCGTTGAACGAGATGCTGGACGCCGTGCCCTGCACGACCTCGTGCCACGAGGTGCCGATGGGCATGGAGCGACGGACATCGTGAACACGTTCGGTGGCTTCTTCAACGGCGACGTTACGGGCACGACGCCCACGCGCTATCCCCGCATCGTCGGCTTCGAGGTGCCCCCGCTCAAGACCAAGGTCGACGTGATCCGCGACGCGCCGATCGTCGCATTGCTCGACGAGGCGCCTTCGATCGATTGGATCCACGCCTTCAACCTCCAGGTCGCAGGGTTGAAGGGCGAGCTTGGTCTGGCCGAGGTGTCGATCGAAGGGCATCGCATCTTTTTCTTCGGCTCCACCGCGAACGGACGCCGCCTGGCGGAGGCGGTGCGCACGCTCGTGGCCCAGGTGTCCCAGCTCATCATGGACAGCCGCCTGGACAGTCGTGCCGCAAGCCCCCGCGGCGATATGCCCCCTGTACGCCACGACGCGGCGCCTGCCGCCTCGCTGGGCACCGTGCTCGTGGTGGAGGACGACGAGATCCTTCGTACTCTCGCGTGCGAAGCTTTGAACGGCGCGGGCTGGCGCACCCGGGAAGCCGCGGACGCGAACGCCGCGCTGGCGCTGCTCGCGACGGAAGCGGTGGACGCGGTGTTCACCGACGTGGACATGCCCGGCGGCATGGACGGCCTGGCGCTTGCCGACGACATCTTCCATCGCTGGCCCTCAATCGGGCTCGTGGTGACCTCGGGCCGTTACTCGGTCGATGCCAGTCGCGTGCCGCGTGGTGGTGTCTTCCTCTCCAAACCGTATCAACGTCGACAACTGCTCGCTGTCGTCGATCTCGTCACCCATGCGGATTCATCCCGTTCCTGATCGCTTTACCGACCCTGGCCTCCCATGACCTCCAACCCGAAGCCCCGCCCGCCACGCCGCACCCGTGCCGATCTGCGCACCCTGGTCGCGCTGGGCATCGTCATCGTGTTCTTCATTTGCAGCGGCTTGCTGGCCGCCGCGAATATCCGGACCATCCGTGACGACAACAGCCTGGTCATCCGCTCGCAGGAGACGGTAGGCGCGCTGGGCGACATCCTGTCGAGCGTGCAGGACGCGGAAACCGGGCAGCGCGGCTTCCTGCTGACCGGCAATGATCGCTATCTGGAGCCTTACCGCAACGCGCTGGGCATCATTCCCGCACGATTGGATGCCATCGGAAGCGCGGTGGCCGGCGACGCGGCGCAGTCGATGCGCCTGCGCGAGATGCGCGCGCGCATCCAGGACAAGCTGGAAGAGCTGCGCGAAACGATCGAGCTTCGGCGCAGCCGCGGGTTGGACGCGGCGCTGGGCATCGTGAACTCGGATCGCGGCAAGGCGGCCATGGACGATATCCGTGCCCGCCTGACGTCGATGCGCGCTGCCGAGTACGACCAGCGCGCGAAGCGCCTGGCGGAAATGGAGACCGCGTACAGCACGGCCTGGACCTCGGGTGGTGCGAGCGCGTTGCTGGGTATCGGCCTGACGTTCTTCGTCGGCGTCATGATCCGGCGCAACTCGGCGGCCCGTGAACGTGACGCCTGGCTTCAGGCCGGGCGTCTTGAACTCGGCGCCGCGATGGCCGGCGACAAGGACATGGGTGAGCTGTCGGGACTCATCCTGTCGTTCCTCGCACGCTTCCTGCGCGCCGAGGCGGGTGTGCTGTTCACGCCGACCACGACAGGATTCGATCGCTCGGGTGCCGTCGGTGTCGCACCGGACGATGCCGACGGCGAAAGTCGTCCGCAGGGCAGCCTGCTGAGCCGCGCGGTCGAGGAGCGACGCGTGGTGGTGGTCTCCGATGTGCCCGAGACGTATTTCCAGGTGGGTTCGGGGCTGGGCAAGGCACCGCCGCGCCACCTCGTGATCGCTCCGGCGGTCAGCGACGGCCAGGTGCAGGGCGTGCTGGAGCTGGGATTCTTCCATGCGGTCGATGCCGAAGTCGTCGAACTGCTGGAACAGGCCTCGCCAGCCATCGCCATCGCCCTGCGCTCGGCGGCCTATCGCGCCGAGCTGTCGCGCCTGCTGGAAGAAACCCTTCGTCAATCCGAGACGCTGCAAACGCAAGGCGAGGAGCTGCGCGTCTCGAACGAGGAACTGGAAGAACAGAGCAGGGCGCTGCGCGAATCGCAGCAGGAGCTGGAATCGCAACAGGCCGAACTCGAACAGACCAACGCCCACTTGGCGGGTCAATCGCAGCAGCTCGAAGCGCAGCGCGACGAACTGGCCCTGGCGAACGAGGCCATCGAGGCGAAGGCACGCGAGGTGCAGCGCTCCAGCCAGTACAAGTCCGAGTTCCTGGCCAACATGAGCCACGAGCTGCGTACGCCGCTGAATTCGGCGCTCATCCTTTCCAAGCTGCTTGCGGACAACACGCCCGGCAACCTGACGGACGAGCAGGTGAAGTTCGCCCGCACGATCCACACCTCGGGCAACGACCTGCTGACACTCATCAACGACATCCTCGACCTGTCCAAGATCGAGGCCGGCCATATCGAGGTGCGTGGCGAGCCGTTCGAAACGAAGGGCCTGCTCGACGACCTGTCCGCCCTGTTCGCGCCGGTCGCCAACGAAAAGGGCCTGGCGCTGAACATCGCTCCCTCGTCGGATTGCCCGGCCTTCCTGGAAAGTGATCGCCTGCGCATCGAGCAGGTGCTCAAGAACCTGTTGTCCAACGCGCTGAAGTTCACCGAGGCCGGCAGCGTGACGCTCGCCGCACGCGCCGGCGAACGCGGCACCGTGGTCTTCTCGGTCACCGACACGGGCATCGGCATCGCGACGGAGCAGCAGTCGCGCATCTTCGACGCCTTCCAGCAGGCGGATGGCTCGATCAGTCGTCGCTACGGCGGCACGGGCCTCGGCCTGTCCATCTCGCTGGAGCTGGCGCGTCTGCTCGGCGGCGATATCTCGGTCGCCAGCGACCCGGGCCACGGCAGTACGTTCTCCCTCGAGGTGCCCGTGCGCCTCGTGCCGGGTGTGCCGGTGGTCGCGAAGGCGCCTGCGCCAGCGGTGCGTCCAATGTCGCGCCCGATCGCTGCGCCGATGCCGGTCCTGCCGGTGCCGGCCGCGCCCGTCCTGCCGGCGGCCGCGCCGGGCGATACGCGACACCTCATCCTTGTCATCGAGGACGACCGTACGTTCGCGGAGATCGTGAGTAACCTTGCGGTCGAGATGGGTTTCCGCACGGTCACGGTCTCGACCGGTGCCGAAGCCCTCGCCGCGGCCCGTGAGCACCTGCCGCATGCCATCGTGCTGGACATCGGCCTGCCGGACCAATCCGGTCTTTCCGTGCTCGATATCCTCAAGCACGACGTGCGTACCCGTCATATCCCGATCCACGTCGTGTCGGGCGAGGATCATGCGCGCACGGCGCTGTCGCTCGGCGCCGTCGGCTACCTCGTGAAGCCGACCACGCGCGAGGAACTGGCCCGCGTGCTCGACTCGCTGGAAGCACGGCTTTCCCAGACCCCACGTCGCGTGCTGGTGGTGGAGGACGACGCGGTGCAGCTCGACGCGATCCGTCACCTGCTGGCCTCGGCGGACGTCGAGACGGTGGGTGCGGCGACGGCGGCCGACTGCCTGTCGTTGCTGCAGCACCAGACCTTCGACTGCATGGTGCTCGACCTCTCGCTGCCGGATACCTCCGGTTTCGCGTTGCTCGAAACCTTGAGCAACCAGGAGACGTATGCGTTCCCGCCGGCCATCGTCTACACCGGTCGCGTGCTGTCCACCGCCGAGGAGGAGCGCCTGAGGCGCTATTCCAGCTCCATCATCATCAAGGGCGCGCGTTCGCCCGAGCGCCTGCTCGACGAGGTGACGCTGTTCCTGCACCGGGTCATCGCCGAGCTGCCAGAGGCGCAGCAGGACATGATCCGCGCCGCCCTCAACCGCGATGGGACGCTTGAAGGGCGGCGCATCCTGCTGGTCGAGGACGATGTGCGCAACGTGTACGCGTTGATGAGCGTGCTGGAACCGCATGGCTGCGAGGTCACCATCGCCCGCAATGGCCAGGAGGCCATCGACGCCCTCAACGCCACGCTGGGCGATACGGGCCCGGGGATCGACCTGGTGCTGATGGACATCATGATGCCGGTCAAGGATGGCCTGACGGCGACCCGCGAGATCCGCGAAAACCCGCGCTTCGCCAACCTGCCGATCATCGCGCTCACCGCCAAGGCGATGCCCGACGACCAGCAGCAGTGCCTCCAGGCCGGTGCGAACGACTACGTCGCCAAGCCGCTGGATGTGGACAAGCTGCTTTCGCTGATCCGCGTGTGGCTTACCGCGCCGTAAGGCGCGGCAGGCCGGGGTAGTGTGGTGCGCGCTCGAGGCAGTGCGCCACCGCCCAACTGGCGGGCTTCAATGCCCCTTGGCGACCGAAGGCGAGGGGCGCCCGAGCCAGCGCGCCCTCCGGCGTCGCGCCGATCCGGCGCGGGTTCTCGGGGTCCCACACGCCCCAGGTGAGGACGGCGGATGCCGCCTTGGTGTCCAGCACGAGATCGAGGTAGCGTTTGTAGGTCGCGGCCACGGCAGCATCGCCATCCGCGTGCGCGTCGATCTGGCTGTCGTCGACGTCCAGCTCGGTGACGTACACCGCCATGTCGAGGTCGCGGATGGCCTGGATGAATCGGGACAAGCCAGCCCCGAGACGGTTCGCATCGCCGGCCCGCAGATGGGACTGCAACCCCACCGCATGGATGGGCACGCCGCGATGGCGCAAATCGCGCAGCATAGCCAGCACCGCGCCGCGCTTGCGTTCGGACGAGGGTGAGTCGGTTTCCAGGCCGTAATCGTTGTAGCAGAGGATGGCCTGAGGATCGGCGTCGTGCGCGGCGCGATAGGCGATCTCCACGTAACGGGCTCCCAGCATCCGGTACCAGAATCCGTTGCGCAGGTCGCCGGGTTGCCCATCCCCGGGTTCGATGGCCTCGTTGACGACGTCCCAGGACACCATCTGGCCACGGTAATGTCCCATGACCGATCGGATGTGAGCGATGAGCGTGGCCTCGGCGTCGTCGCGTGGAACGTTCTTCAGCCAGTCGGGCAGCGCCCGGTGCCAGCAGAGCGTATGTCCCCGCACGCGCTGGCCATGGCTGCGCGCGAACGCGACCAGTTCGTCCACCGGACCGAAGTTGAAGCGGTCGGGGGCAGGGTGGACCTGTGCCCATTTCAGCGCGTTCTCAGGCACCAGCAGGTTGGCCTGCCGAGCGACGAAGTTGCGGTAGGCCTCATCTGCGCCGATACGGGCGGGGTCGACCGCGAAACCGAACGACATGTCCTTGTCCGCGGCCAGTTGGCGCAGCGGTGTGAAGTCGTCGGCTGCGTTTGCCAGCGTGATGCGCCCCAATGACGCCAGAGCGAGGCCTTGCAGGGTGCCCTTGAGGAAGTGGCGGCGGGGGTGTGATGTCATCGGGTCAGGCCAGGGGCAGGGTCTGGACGTCACCATAATGCTATCGCTGTCGCACAGGTTTACTGGATCGTGACCGCCGGAACTTGCGACCCTTTTGCTCGCGGAGCGATGGGCATGACAGCATTTTTGTCTCGAAGTGCCTGCCGCCGGCGATGGAAATAAGCGGGATGCTTATGATTATTTCGTATAAGCATAGTTCGTTTGGCTATGGGGTTTTCCCTTTGTCCGGGACCTCCGTTACGCGATTTTCCCGCTATGTGCCGGCCAGGTAAGGCAAAACATGCGGAAGCCGCGTTCGATGACGTCGGCATCGAACGCGGCGGGAAATGGGTGATATACGCAGGCAAGCGTTGCCTGCCCCGAATCGCGCTTTCACGAATCGTTATCATCGGTTATATGTTTAACGGAATTCATCATGGGCGTATGGACGTCCAAATGCATTCCTTGGCAACCTTTGATTCGATCCAATAACCCATGATTTCAGTGACTGTCCAGGACACCTACTGTCGCGCTGCCATCGGCTGCACCCGGTCCTGTTGACGCTTTACCTGCGCCCCACGCCCTCCCCGTAACACCCCACTTCCCACGATCGCACCCCGGACGCCCGTCGCCCGGCCGATCTGCCGCACCCAGGAAAAGCCATTCATGCCACGCCACACCCCGAGCGCATCCATGCATGCGTTGCGTCTCCATCGATCCGCCATCGCGCTGGCCATCGGCCTCGCGTTTTCATTTTCCGCCTGGGCGCAGACGAGCCCTTCCGTTGCCAGTACACAGCAGGATGATGCCGCGAAGACGGACAAGGACAAGCCAGCTGCCAAACAACTGGAGCAGGTGGTCGTCACGGGATCGCGCATTCCGCGATCCGAACTGGAAGGGCCGTCGCCTGTCACTGTTATCTCGTCGTCGGACATCGATGCGAGAGGCTATCGCAACGCCTACGACGCCATCTCGCAGTCGACGCAGAACACCGGCATCACCACCGGCCAGGATTTCGGTAGCACGTTTACACCGGCGGGTAACTTCGTCAGCCTCCGGGGACTGGGGCCGAACCATACGTTGATCCTCGTCAACGGCCATCGCCTCGCGGATTATCCGATTGCCTATGATGGCTCGGTAAATGCGGTGAACCTGGCGAACATCCCGTCGGAGTCGATCGAGCGTATCGAGATCACGAACGCGGGTGCCTCGGCGATTTACGGCTCCGATGCGATTGCCGGCGTGATCAATATCATCCTCAAGCAGCATTACGACGGTACGGATATCAATGTCCGGGCTGGCGGCACGCAAGGCGGTGGCGGTGCCAATCAACGCGTGCAGCTAACCCAGGGCATCAACGCAGGCAAGCTGACCGGCGTCGCGGGCCTGGAACTCAACCACGTGCAACCGCTGCTGTTCGGCGACCGCCATCTGAGCTCCTCATACATACGCGGTACCACCGACCCCACTACGTCCGTGCCGGCGGTGGTGTCCGTTCGTGACCCGGTGTCCGGTCGATACATCGCGCCTCCCGTAGGTGCGTGCTCGGGCCTATCCGATCTCATGGGTGGCAGCGTGGGTCTGGAGACCAGCAACAATCCCAAGCGTCGCGGCACCTACTGCGGCAGCGATCGCTACTACGATGCCGGAACACTCGGTGCAGGCAAGCGACAGGCGTCCGCCTTCTCGTCGCTTCAGTATGCGATCGACGACCATACGTCCCTCTATGGCGACTTCATCGCCGACGACTCGAAGGTGACCAGCACCCTGATCGGGCCACCCAGCTGGGTGTCGTCGACGGTGGCCGGACCGTTCTGGAATGCGAACCGAGGGCAGCTCGAAAGCTGGCAGCGGATGATCGCGCCGGATGAAGGCATCGGCGGGGCCGCGTATGACCGTACCTACCTGGAACGGTCATGGACGGCATCGCTTGGCGCGAAGGGCCGCTTCGGCGCGAGCGACTGGCAGTACGACGCCAATGTCACCTCATCGCACTACAGCAGCGACCAGACGCGGAATCGCCTGCTGAGCAACGTCGACGCCTTCTTCCTCGGGCCACAGATCGGGACGAGGACGGTAAGCGGCACCTCGTTCCCGGTCTACGCCCCGAACCTTTCGAGGCTATACGACCCGCTGTCCGCGCAGGATTATTCGTCGATCTCCGCGTCCAGCACGAGCAAGAACACCTCGTGGACGCAGTCGGCCAACTTCACGGTGAACGGTCCGCTGATCGCGTTGCCCCATGGTGATCTGAACATCGCGGCCGTGGCTGAGCTGGGGGACCAGGGCTACCGGAACACGCCGGATGCGCGGATCAACGACGGGTACTTCTTTGGCACGTCCAGCGCCGACGGTTCGCGAGGCACGCGCCGCAACCAGGCCGTCGGCATTGAATTCAACGCGCCGATCCTGGCGTCGCTGAACGTGTCCGGTGCCGCCCGTTACGATCGTTTCCACTTTGGCGGCAACGCGATCGGAAAGGCGACCTATAACCTGGGCCTGGAATATCGCCCGATCGATGGGCTGCTGTTGCGCGGCAACTACGCCACGAGCTTCCGCGCACCGGACATGAACTACATCTTCTCGACGCAGACGCTCGGGTACAGTCCGGGCCTGACGGATTACTACCTGTGCCGACAGACCGGCCAAGCCTACGGTCGCTGCGACCAGACGTTCAACATCAACTACAGCCAGAGCGGCAATCGCAAGCTGAAGCCGGAAGAAGCTCGCTCCTTTACCTATGGCGTGGTGTGGGCACCGTCGTCGAACATCGACTTCTCGGTCGATTATTACCATATCGCCATCACCGACGAGGTCACGAACCTCAGCACGGATCAGCTGCTGCGTACGGACGCGGACTGCCTTGAAGGCCAGACGCTGGCCGGCGCAGCGATCGATCCGCAATCGTCGCTGTGCCGTGACGCGCTCGCGCGAGTGCACAGGAATGCGCCGAATGCCCTGGTGAACCCCAACCAGGTGACGATCGTGGACGTCAATCCGATCAATGCCGCCAACGAGCATACGAGTGGCGTGGATGTGTCGGCGAATATTCGCTGGGGCGAACGCTTCGGTCGCTTCGCACTCAAGCTGGACTCCACGACGGTCCTCACCCACAAGTACAAGCAGTTCGCGACCGATCCCGGTCAGGACGACCTGAGCCTGAGCTACCAGAACGAATGGCGCAGCAAGGTCAGCGGTGCGCTGAACTGGCACCTGGACGACTGGTCGGCCACGATCAGTGGTATCCGCTACGGTCGGATTCCGCAGCAGGACCGAGGGGCGTACTGGCACTCCTATACGCTATTCAATACCAGCGTCGCCTACCAGGTGAACAAGCAGACCTCGGTATCCCTGATCGTCAATAACCTCACCAATCGCTTCCCGGTGGATCGTTCGCAAGGATGGCCGAACTATCCGTCCAGCACGTACGACATCTACGGGCGTCAGTGGTGGGTGGAGCTGGATTACCACTTCGGGCAGAAGTCGTAAGTCCGAACGAACGGGAGAGTCGGTCACCGACTCTCTCGTTCGTTCCGTGTTGGGTCACAGCCGGAAGGTGGAGACGACGTCGTCCAGCGTGTGAGCCTGATCCTCCATGGCCTTGGCCGCCGCGGCGGCTTCCTCGACCAGGGCGGCGTTCTGCTGGGTCATGTCGTCGAGCTGGGTCACGGTGCGGCTGACCTGGTCGATGCCCTGGCTCTGTTCCTGGCTGGCTGCCATGATCTCTTCCATATAGGACGCCACGCTGCCTACCTGGGTGGTGAGCTGGGTGATGGTGGTACCTGCACGGCCAACCAGTTCGGCGCCACGCGCCACGTCGTCCGTCGCACCAGCGATCAGCTGCTTGATGTCACGCGCGGCCCGCGCGGAACTCTGCGCCAGGTTGCGGACCTCGCCGGCGACGACGGCGAAGCCGCGACCTTGTTCGCCGGCACGCGCGGCTTCCACCGAGGCGTTCAGGGCAAGCAGGTTGGTCTGGAACGCGATGCCGTCGATGACGCTGACGATGTCGGTGATGCGGGCGGACGAATGGCTGATGGCGTCCATGGTCTGGATCACCTCGCTCACTTGTTCGCCACCGCGCTGGGCGGCGTGCGCGGCGGTGCGTGCCAGCTCGTTGGCCTGGCGGGCGTTGTCGGCGTTCTGGCGCACGGTGGCGGTCAGCTCTTCCATGGACGCGGCGGTCTCTTCCAGCGAGCTGGCCTGTTCCTCGGTGCGCTGCGACAGGTCGAGGTTGCCGCTGGCGATCTGCGTGGCGGCGGAGGAGATGGCGGTGGAGCTGGCCTGCACCTTGCGCAGCAGGTTCTGCAGGTGGGTCACGAAGGCATTGAAACTGTCGACCACGGCGTTGTATTCGCTGCCGCTACCCGGAGGCAGGCGGCGGGTCAGGTCGGCCTCGCCCGAGTTCAGCACGTCGATGTTCGTCTTCAGCGTGGCGAGCTGCTTCATGAGCATGCGCAGGCCCACAAGCAACGCGACGATAAGCAGCAAGGCCAGCGGAAGCTGCACAAGGGCCAGCTTGCCCAGGATGCGCGTGCTCTGCTGGGTGATCAGCGCCGTGGGCAGGCTGGTGGCGAGCACCCAGGGCGTGCCCTCGATACGCTTGAGGAACAGCGTGCGCCCTTCGCCGTCCGCATAGTCTTGCTCGACCGGGCCATCCTTCAAGTGGGGCATCGCGGCCACGATCTGGGCGACCATCGGCGAGGTGCCGGACAGCTCGGCGAGCTTCTTCAGCACGATGTCGTCCTTGATGTAGCTGCTGTTGCTGACGATGGTGCCGTTCGGCTCGACGATGAGGATCTGGCCGCCCACCTTCTTTTCCATATCGGCGACCAGGCGATTGAAGAAGCCCAGCGTCACGTCGATGGTCGAAACACCGAAGGCCTCGTTGCCCTTGTAGATGGTCATCGCGCAATTTGTGCGCGGCTGGGCGCTGGCGGCGTCCTTGTACGCATCCGCCCAGAAGCATTGGCCGCGTGGAGCCTTCAGGCCGTTCTGGAACCAGGGTTGCTCCCAGTATTTCAGGGCGGTGGGTTCGTTCCAGTGCGTGTTCACCACGAGCGCGTTGGAGGCATCGCGGGCGAAGAAGGTGCTGTCGCGCTCCTTGGCGGCATCGCGCTTGAAGGGCAGGGGCCAGATGCCGCCGCCGAACACGTCCGGGTCACCGTACTGGTCGACCAGGCCGGGTTGCAGGCGGTCGATGGACGGGCTGTCCATGAGTGCCACGGTTTGCGTGATGCTGCGCTGCTGCGCCTCCACGCGGTGCAGCTTCTCCAGGATCACCTGGGCGATCCCGTCGACATCGTGGGTCACCAGTTGCGCCTCGGAACGACGCAGGTCGGGCGTGATGAACAGCCGGATCACCACGACGGTGACGGCCACGAGCAAGGCGACGTAGGCGACCAGCAGGGCGGTCGAGCGGGATTGGGTAGACTTGAACACGCCGGAAGGCCTGGAAGGATGACGATACGTTATCGGCTGTTTCGGAGGCTTCTGTAGGCGCTATGCGTCGCCTAAAAACGAAGTGATATCAATGGTATAGGTGGTCAAGAACGACTTTTCAGTCTCAGCCAACGGAGATACTCCATGGAATTGCCGATCGCACCCGTCATCGCGGCCGCCTGGATCGTCTTCGGCCTGTACTGGTGGTGGGGTTGGTTGCGGGTCAAGCGAGCCGCGCGCAGCGAACCCTTGCTGCCTCGTCTTCTCAAGTACTGGCTGCCCCTGGCCATCGCCGTGGCATTCATCGGTCCCGAACGCTGGTTCCATGGAAGCTGGCTCGGGGAGCGCATGTATCCGGCCAGCACGATCATCGCCGTCGTGGGCGTGCTGCTGACCGTATCGGGCGTCGCCTTCGCCTGTTGGGCCAGATACGTCCTGGGGCGCAACTGGAGTTCGGTCGTGCAGGTCAAGCAGGACCACGAGTTGATCCAGTCGGGCCCCTACCGCTGGGTGCGCCATCCGATCTATACCGGCCTGCTGCTTGCCTTTCTCGGTACCGCCGTGGCCATTGGCGAATGGCGTGGCCCCCTTTGCGTTGTCATCGTCGCGGTGTCGTTCTGGTTCAAGCTCCGGTTGGAAGAGCGATGGATGCGCGACAACTTCGGCGCCACGTACGAGCAATACATGCGTCGAACGAAGGCATTGATTCCCGGCCTGCTGTAGTGCATGTTTTTGTATTCAGCGTTGGGGGCATCGATGAACAGGCGAGATTTTGCGAAGGCATTGGCGCTCGCGGGTGCCGTGGGTGGTGGGCTATGGCCGATGAAGCATGCCTTCGCCCAGGCGCCGACGCTGCACAAGGGCGTCGCGGTAGACCCGGCGAAGCTGCGTGACCTGCAGCAGGCCTTCCTCGACCTTCGCTTCGGCATGTTCATCCACCTCAACATGGCGACCTTCGAGGAGCGCGAGTGGGGCGATCCGACGTTGTCGCCAATGCTGTTCAATCCCCGGCACCTGGACCCCACGCAATGGGCGAAGGCGGCGAAGTCCGCAGGCATGGGGTATGCCTGCCTGACCACGAAGCATCACGACGGTTTCTGCCTCTGGCCGACGAAGACCGGCAGCGCGAACGTCATGCAGTCGTCGTACCCGCACGACGTGGTGCGCGCCTATGTCGACGCCTTCCGGAAGGCAGGGCTCAAGGTCTGTTTGTATTTTTCGATCCTCGACCTGCGCCAGGACATTCGCGCGCGCACGGTCACGCTGGAGAAGGTAGCGCTGATCAAGGCGCAGATTACCGAATTGCTGACGAGCTACGGCCCGTTGACCGCGCTCATCCTCGATGGCTGGAATGCCTCGTGGTCGCGGATCTCCTACGCTGAACTGCCTTATCGTGAAATCTACGACGTGGTGAAGTCGTTGCAGCCGGATTGCCTGTTGACCGACCACAATGCGGGAAGCTATCCCGGTCCGGCGCTGTACTACACGGACATCAAGCAGTACGAGCAGCACGCGGGCCAGAAGATCCCTCCCGGCAGCCCCGTGCCCTCGCAATCGGGCACCACGCTGCAAAGCGACTGGTTCTGGAAGACCTCCTACCCGACATCGGAGCTGGCTTCCGCGAGCACCATCGTCGAGGACTGGCTGAAGCCTTTCAACCAGAATCACTGCAACCTCATTCTCAACGTCGCGCCCAATCGCGATGGTCGTTTCGACGACAACGCCGTGGCCCGGCTGGCAGAGATCGGTCGCCTGTGGAAGCCGGAGGGCAGCGTGGCGACCATCGATCGCCAGGTGACCATCACCACGCCGAACCTCGCGGCAGGTCGCCCCGCATGGGCCAGCGCGAGCGACGAGGCCGTCGGCCCGGATCTGGCCTTTGACGACAATCCGCGCACGTTCTGGCTGGCCGACCGTGGCAAGGACGAGGCCTGGGTCGAAGTGCGTTTCGATGCGCCCGTGGTGTTCAACACGGTGTCCGTGGTGGAGCCGTTGCATGAGGATGGCTACGGCGACACGAGCCGCATCGCGGCATACAAGGTGCAGGCGTGGCGCGACGGTGCCTGGACGGATATCGCCAGCGGTGGCACGCCATCCGCTTACCAGTTCCACGAGTTGCCCCCGACCCGCGCCCAGCGCGTGCGTATCTGGATGCGGGGCCGCCAGCCGGGTCTGAGCGAGCTTGGTCTCTATGACGAGCCGCGATCGGGCTCCCCGATCGCGCATGCCTGACGAAAGGCCGGCGCCTCGTCTATTGGGGTGATATCGCGAAAACCTGAACTGTAGGAGCGCGCTTGCGCGCGATCCTACAACCCATAGCGGGACTATTGGACGAAAATAGCGGGCTCTTTCCGTTTGTGCGCGATTTGATACAATTTTCCGCGTACGATGGGTTTGTATGACAAATGCCACGCGCCGAGATGCAAGGATTCGACGGTCCCGTTGCCGGGTGGGTACCCAAAGGAAACCGAGCGGATGGTGAAATTCGCAGTCGTCCGTAATCTGCACCGCCAGGTCGTACAGGAGCTGGGGCGACGGATCATCAGCGGGGAATGGGGCGCGGGCCAGTATCTTCCCCGTGAAGACGCGCTTGCCGAAAGCATGAACGTCAGCCGCACGGCCCTCCGTGAAGCCATGAAGGTGCTCTCCGCCAAGGGCCTGATCGAATCACGACAGCGCTCCGGCACACGCGTGCGCGAGGAAATCCACTGGAACCAGCTGGATTCCGACGTGCTGGCGTGGCGATGCGAGTCCATGCCCACGGAAAGCTTCATCGAGAAGCTCGTGGAGATGCGCGAGGTGATCGAGCCGTCCGCGGCCGCCGCTGCCGCGCGTCGTCGCAGCGACGAGCAACTGCTCGCCATCGAGGCCGCCTACGAGGGCATGGCCGCCGCCGACGACCTGGATGCCTGGGCGGAAGCCGATCTCGCGTTCCACCATGCGGTGCTGGCCGCCACCAACAACGAGCTGATGGCGTCGCTGTTCTCGGTGATCGAGACCGCACTCGGCACATACTTCGTGCTGTCGGCGCGCAATGCCGGCAACTTCAAGAACGCGCTTCCGCAGCACTACAAGGTCTATGAGGCCATACGTCGACGCCACCCCGAGGTGGCGCGGGAGGCCATGAGCAAGATGGTGTCCGATTCGCGCAACAACATCCGCAAGCAGCGGGCAGTCGGCAAGCGCTGAGCTGCGCCGGGATTTCCATGCGTTAAAAAGGGGGAGGGCGACCTCCCCCTTTTTCGTGTCACCCAATCACTGGCTGATGCGATACATCACGGTGGCATGCGGTTCAAGCTTCGTCTTGATCGAGCCGTCGCCCTTGGTGTCCGTATGGGTCCACAGGTCGCGCAGGGTGTAGCTGCCGCCGGTCTTCAGGCCGATTTCCTTCGGTGTGACGGTGACGTCCTTCGCCGCGTTGCCTTCGTTGAAGACCGCCACGGCGTGACCACCGTCCTTGAGCGGCTTGACGATGACATGGATGCCGCCTGCATCGCGCACCTGCTTGCCCTGGACGCCCAGCGGATCCTGGTCGATCGCGATGACGTCCTTATTCAGCAGGATCTGCAGGGCTTCCGGCTTGATCGTGCGCAGGTCGGTGCCGATAAGCAGCGGCGAGGCCATGATCGCCCACAGGCTGAAGTGGCTGCGGTACTCGACATCGGTCATGCCGCCGTTACCCACCTCAAGCATGTCGGGGTCATTCCAGTGCCCGAGGCTGGCGTAGCGATCCAGCACCACGTTCTGCTTGAAGATCTTCAGCATGGACGCGTAGGTATCGGTGATGTCTCCCGTGGTGCGCCAGGACTGCGCGTCCACCGGCGCCTTGCCGGCCCACAGCCAGGGCTTGTTCTCGCCCCATTCGCAGACGCTGAAGAAGATCGGGCGTCCTGTGGCACGCAACGCGTCGGCCATGTCCTTGTAGCGCTTCTTCGCGTCGATCTTCTGGTTGTTGCAGTTGTCGTACTTCAGGTAGTCGACATGCCAGGAGGCGAACGTGGCGGCGTCGTCCTTCTCGTGCCCCAGGCCACCGGGAAATCCGCGGTTTTCCTGCAACGGCTCGCAGGTCGACGTACCGGCGCTGGAGTAGAGGCCGAACTTCAGTCCGCGCTGGTGAATGTAGTCGGCCAGCGCGGCGATGCCGCTGGGGAAGCGCTTGGGGTTGGGCGTCAGGTGGCCGTCCTTGTCGCGCTGCCAGTTGGCCCAGCAGTCATCCACGTTGACGTACTGGTAGCCCGCGTCCTTCAGGCCCAGGCTGATGAACTTATCGGCGATGCCGCGGATCATGCCTTCATCGAACTCGTCGCGGCAGTGCGTGGAGTTCCAGTTGTTGAAGCCCATCTGGGGCAACTGGGGCGTGGCCTCGTCGGCCTGGACCGGCGTGGTGGCAATGGCCAGGGCACACATGAGCGTGCCGAAACCCGTGGCGCGCAGGAGGCTTGCAATGGAACCGTTCATCGATGATCCCCGATTCGGTGGAAGAGGGTACATAGTGCCGTCGTCGTCATGGTGCTTCCCATCAGAAGGTGCCGCGGACGCCGACGGTATACACGGTGCCGTCCGCTTCGGCATACAGGAAGCGGTTGCGATACACCGAGTAGTCGTACAGGTGCTCGTGGGTCAGGTTGGTGCCCGATACGAACAGCGACAGGTGCTTGTTGAAGGCGTAGCTGGCGCTCAGGTCGACCTGGCCGTACGAGGTACGGGTGGCCGGCTGCGCACCCGCGCCATAGGAGATGTTTTCCAGGTAGGAGCCTCGCCAGTTGTAGGCCACGCGGACCTGCACGGGGCCCTTCTCGTAGTACGCGCTCAGGTTGGCCGAGTTGCCGATGCCGGGCACGGCGAACTTGCCGGACGTGGCGATCACGCCGGGGCTGAGCGACGTGCTGCTGGACACATGCGTGTAGTTGAACGCCATGCCGAGGCCATCGAACGGATCCGGCAGGACATTCTTGAACTGGTAGTTGAAGGTCAGTTCTTCGCCGTAGATGTTCGACGAGTTCAGGTTGACGGGCTGGGTGAGCGTCCAGATGAACGGCTTGCCGGTGTTCTGGTCGGTCAGGAACGGGAAGGGCGTGCTGACCAGGGTGCTGAAGTTGCTGACTTTCTTGTAGAAGCCTTCGAGGGCGAGGTAGCTGGCGTCGTCGATGTACCACTCCAGGCCCATATCGAAGTTGCGCGACGTGTACGGCTGAAGGTTCGGGTTGCCCTGCGAGATGGTCAGCGAGTTCGGGCGCGTGCCGAAGCCCTTGTTGTAGTAAAGGTTGCTCAGCTCGGGCGGGGTCAGCGACTTCGACACCGAGGCGCGGTACACCAGGTTGTCTAGCAGGTTCAGCTTGAAGTTCACCGACGGTAGCCACTTGTGGTATCCGCCGTTGGCCGACTGCGGCGCCAGCGGGCCATACGTTACCTGGCCGTTACTGGTGTCGCTCGGATCGACGTAGTAACTGACGGGCGGCTGGTTGATCGCCGTGGAGGTGGAGGTCACGTTGAGGTAGCGGACGCCGATGTCCAGCGCCCAGGGCTTGTCCCACATCGTGCCTTCGAGCATCGCCTTGGCGAAGAACGACTTCTCCTTCTCGCCCACCTTGTTGTAGCTGCCGGGATTGGGCGCGGCGTCGAGCGTGCCGCCGTTGCCGGCCAGGCCCGCGAGCAGGGCGTTGCGCTTGTCCGCGGGCAGCTGGTTATAGGCGGCCGGTGATGCGAGCCAGGCGAGATAGGCGCGCGGATCGTACTGGATCCACTGCGACGGCAGGCCGGGCGAGGAAACGCCCGAGATCTTCTTCGGCGCGTTGTAGATGTATGCGCCGACGGCATCCGGCGGCACGGTGATGTTGTAGCCGCAATAGGCGTTGCAGAGGATGCCGTTCGGCGTGCCCCAGCTGACCGACTTGACCGACTGGTCGTTGTACTGGCCGCCGAATTCCAGTCGGGTGAGGGTGCCGTCGTGGAAGCTCTTGTCGAACTTGATCTGATACTGGTTGACCTTGTTGGTCACGTTGTTGCCCGAACCGGCGTTGCAGCAATGCGCCTTCAGGTTGTTCGGGTCGGTCGACGACAGGATGTTGCTGTAGCTTGGCGGCTGGTTGTCGCCACCGTTGGTCCAGGTGGGGTTGGTGCCGAAGTTCTTGGCGCCGATCACGAGGAAGTAGCCGTTGGGGCTTTGCTTGTTCCAGGCCTTGGAGCTGGAGATATCCAGGCTGATCTTGGTGTCCGGGTCGACGTCGAAGCCGAGGTTCAGGCCGTTCTGGTAGCTCTTCTCGTAGCTGGGAATGAACGACATGACATAGTCATTCGCCATGACGTTCGGGCCGGACCCATTGCGCGTGAAGCTGAGCGCGGTGTTGTTGGCGTCCGTGGTGATCGAGTTGATGTCGGCGGTGTTGCCGTACTGGCCGAACTCATGCTCCAGCGAATCGACCTTGTAGCTGGAGAACAAGGTATCGAACTGCACCGTCAGCTGGTCGATGGGCTTCCAGTCGACCGCGCCGCTGAAGCCCTTGCGGGTGCGGGTTTCGTCGAGGACGTTGCTGGCCAGGGTCTCCGGCACCGCCACGTTCGTGTAGTTAGGGTTGCTCAGGTTGGACAGCTTGGAGATGTCCTGGTTGGCGTACCAGGAGTTCGCCTGCGTGTTGAGCTGGGTGTCCTTGCGCTTGTAGTAGGTGGCCGAGGCCATCCAGCCGAAGGTATGGTCGGCATTGGTCCAGCCGAGCAGGCCGGAGGCTTTCGGCGTGGTCTTGCCTTGCCAGTCGCCGGTGAGGTTGCTGTTGACGCCCGCGGCGCTCCACGCGCCATGGTAGCCACTGAAATCCAGCGGGCGAGCCGTCTGGATGTCGACGACGCCACCAATGTCGACCTCGGTGATGTCCGCCGACGAGGTCTTGTGGACCTGGGCGACACTGATGATTTCCGACGGGAGCACGTCGAAGTTGAAGGCGCGCGAGCCGGAGGCCGTCGCCATCTTGCGACCGTTGACGGTCACGGCGACGAACTCCGGACCAAAGCCGCGCACGGCGATCTGGCTGGATTCACCGCCGCTACGGTTCACCGATACGCCCGGTACGCGCTGTAGCGCGTCGGCCACGTTGGGATCGGGGAACTTGCCAGCTTCCTCGGCGGAAATCGAGTCGACGACGTTGACCGAGTCCTGCTTGATCGCCTGGGCACGCTGAAGCGCGGCGAGCTGGCCGGTGACGGCGACGCCCCCCAGCTCGGTGACCTTCTTTTCGTCCGTCTGGTCCGTCGCACCCTTCTTTTTCGGATCGGGAGAGGTGGTCTTGCCCGCGGGCGTGGCGGACTGCGCGTCGTTTGTCGGCGCAGGCGTGGCGGCTTGCGCATAGGCGTGCGCGCCATAGCCGGCCGTGCAGGCCATACCCATCGTCATCAAAGCCTTGCGCAGCGCCAAGGCCATTTTCGTTTGTTGCATGACTACCTTCCCATCTCGGTGGAATACGCGTCAGACATGCATACGGCCCTACCGTCCAGTACTCACCGTCGATCGTTACGTCTGTAACGATCGACGGTGTCGACATCGATGTCGCCCCTTGTCCCCGACGGAAACTGCCGTCTGCCCCATTTGTAGTATTTTAAGATAATACCCAGGAGGCGCACTCTCACAAGCTGCGATGCAGCATGGGCGCGGCGGCGGGTGCGCGTCGGTCAGGCGACGCCTTTACCGGCATATGGATGGCCCATTAAACTGTCGGCACGGAGATGGCATGCCTCCGCGAACCGCCCTCGGGCTGATGATGCCTACGTATCCTGGAGCTTCCGGGGCGTAGGCTTTTGCGCCATGCGTACCGGTTTCCAGGTGTTTCCACGACACAACCTGGATAGTCGCATGCAACGTTTTCGTTCCCTTGAGCAATGGGAGCTGCTTCCCTACATGGGCAAGTGGCTGCTCATCGCGTCGGTCGCCGCCACGCTTGCCGGCACCGCTTCCGCACTCTTCCTCATGGCACTGGAGTGGGCCACGGCCACCCGCGAGGCAAGCTCATGGCTGATAGTCCTCCTTCCCCTGGCGGGCTTCGCGGTGGGCTGGGTCTACCACCGCACGGGCAAGCCGGTGGAGGGTGGCAACAACCTCATCATCGACGAGATACACGACCCGCGTAAGGTCATTCCACGGCGCATGCTGCCGTTGGTGTTCGTCGGCACGGTCGTTTCCCATCTTTTTGGCGCGTCGGTCGGACGCGAGGGCACGGCGGTGCAGATGGGCGCGGCGCTGGCGGATCGCCTGACGCCCTTGTTCCGGCTTCGTCCGGAGGATCGCCGGATGCTCCTGATGGTGGGCATGAGCGGCGGTTTTGCGGCGGTGTTCGGCACGCCGCTGGCGGGGGCCTTGTTCGGACTCGAGGTGCTGGCCATCGGACGGATGCGTTACGACGCGTTGTTTCCCTGTGTCATCGCCGCGATCGTGGCGGACCGGGTCTGCGCCGCGTGGGGTGTGCATCACACAGCCTATGTCGTCGACCGGGTGTCTGTGCTGACGATGACGTCCGCGCTCTGCGTCATGCTGGCAGGCATCGTGTTCGGCCTGGCCGGCCTGATCTTCGCGACCGCCACACACTGGCTCGGCGCGAGGATGAAACGGTGGATTCCCTATGCGCCCTTGCGTCCGTTAGTGGGCGGCGCGGTCATCGCACTGTCGGTCTTCGTGCTGCATACCTATCGTTATATAGGCCTCGGCATCCCGACCATCGTCGAGGCGTTCGCCCATCCCCTGGCACCCTGGGATTTCGCCGGCAAGTTCGCCTACACGGTCGCGTCGCTGGCGTCTGGCTTCAAGGGAGGCGAGGTCACGCCGCTGTTCTATATCGGGGCGACGCTGGGTAATGCATTGGCGCCATGGCTACACCTGCCGGTGGCGATGCTCGCCGGGCTGGGATTCGTGGCGGTGTTCGCGGGGGCGGCCAACGTGCCCCTGGCCTGTACGGTCATGGCCATCGAGCTGTTCGGGCCCGCCATCGCGCCATTCGCTGCCATCGCCTGCGTGGTCAGCTACATGTGTTCCGGCCATGCCGGCATCTACCACGCCCAGCGGCTGGGGCGCGCGAAGCATGTCAGGCACCTTCCCGAAGATCTCCGACTGGGCGAGATGCGGGCGTATCGTAAGGAGGGCGACAAAAGAAATGTGAACGGCCAGGCAGCGGACTAGGCATCCGCAAGGACTTTCATGGAGCCAATATGGAGGTTCGGTGGAGGTTGTGTCGAGCGCTCGACATCGCAAAAACATGTGATAAAACGGCCACTTCGTATTGTCGGGTACGTAGTGGATGAGCAGGGTCCGTAGCGAGCGTGTCGTACTGATCGCGGAGGATCAGCCTGAGATAGCGGACATCCTCAAATCGTACCTGGAGCGGGAAGGGTACCGGGTGATCGTGGCGAGCGACGGTTTCCAGGCTATCGACCTGCATGGTCGCTTCAAGCCCGATCTGATCCTCCTCGATGTGCTCATGCCCAACATGAGTGGCTGGGAGGTGCTGACCGAGATCCGGCGCCGTGGCGATACGCCGGTGATCATGGTGACCGCCCGTGACGACAATTCCGACAAGATATCGGCCTTGCGCATCGGTGCGGACGACTACGTCACCAAGCCGTTCGATCCCGGCGAGGCCGTGGCCCGCGTGGGCGCGGTGCTTCGCCGCGCGCATCCGGAGGCGGGTCAGGCCACCGTTTTACGCATCGGTGGCGTGGAGATCGACGAGGACCAGCACGCGATCTACGTGCTCGATGGCGAGTCGCGGCAGTTCATCGTGACCACCGCGACCGAGTTCCGCCTGCTTGCACGCATGGCACGATCGCCCATGCGCGTCTTCACCCGTTCCGAATTGCTGGCGTCCTGCCTGCCGGAAGGCGACGCGATGGAGCGCACGGTGGACAGCCACCTGAGCAAGCTGCGCAAGAAGCTGGAGGACGCGGGCGTGCAGGGCGTGCCACATAGCGTACGAGGCGTGGGCTACCGCATCGCGGCGATGCCCTGATGCGGAGGAAGACGCTCGCGCGGCAGATGATGCTTTACGCGATCGTTCTCGTGGTGATCACCGTCATCATGACCTTCGTGGTCACCTATGTCGTCTATGTTTACCTGATCGACCCCAACCAGATTCCCGACGACGACGATGCCTTCATTACCAGTGCCGACCTGATCTGGATGGGGCTGGCGATCCTCGTGGGTATCGTCGTGGCCACGCCGACGGCGCTCGGGCTGGCCCGGCGCATCGTCCGTCCGCTGGATACCCTCGCCACCGCCATCCGCGCGGCGGCAAGGGGCGACCTGGGTGCGCGCGCGGCGGTGGAATCGGATGCCTTCGGCGAGACCTATGGCCTGCTTGAGGACTACAACCACCTGATCGCGCGCCTGCAAAAGACCTCCGCCGAGAAGGTCGAATGGAACGCCGCCATCGCGCATGAGCTGCGTACGCCCGTGGCGATCCTGCGTGGCCGACTCAAGGGCCTGGCGGAAGGCGTGTTCGTTCCGTCGGAAGACCTGTTCCACAACCTGCTGCACCACGTGGAAGGCCTATCGCGCCTGATCGAGGATCTTCGCGCGCTGAGCCTCTCCGAGAGCGGACACCTGCACTTGCAGAAGACGGATGTCCGGCTCGATATCGAGTTGCGTAAGGTACTGCGCTTCATCGAGCCCAGCCAGAAGAACCACCGGCTCGTACTCAACATGGCGCCTGTGGTGGCGCATTGCGATCCGATGCGTATTCGCCAGGCCGTGCTCGCCATCCTCGACAATGCGAGTCGATATGCCGTGCACGGCGTGATCCGCGTGGTGCTTGCCGATACGGCATCGGGTGTGACGGTATGTATTGAGGATACCGGCCCGGGTATTCCGCCGGAATTTCGAAACCAGGTCTTCGATGCGTTCAGCCGTCGCGAGGCCTCGCGTTCACGCAGCAGCGGTGGCAGCGGCCTGGGGCTCGCGGTCGTCAAAACGATCGCCGTCGCCCACCAGGGTACGGTCGCCTGCGAACCCAGCGAACTGGGTGGCACGCGTTTCCGCATCGTGCTTCCCGCCAGGCAAGCCTGAACGTCGCGCTCCATCTTCGCTCCATGCGCGTTCCACCGTCCCTTGAAGTTGCCCTTCTAGCATCGACTCGTTCGGCGCCTGTCACGTTGGCGTCATAACGAACGGTCCGTCCGAACGCTTTTACCGATCGGCAGCGCATGCGTCGTCGCCGGGGGCATTGTCATTATTTAAAGGGGAGTAGCATGGCAGTAGGTATGAGGTCGCGGGGAGCGACTCGCATTTCCCGTTCCCTGCTTCACATGGCCGTGGCGACGGCGTTGGGCCTTCCTTCCACCGCGGTGTTCGCGCAGGCGACCACCGGCACCATCTTCGGCCAGGCGCCGGGCATGGCCGGCGCGACCATCCGCTTGCAGAACGCCAACGGCCTGTCGCGCGACATTGCAGTCGATGCGCAGGGGCGTTATGCCGCGGTCCAGTTGCCGGTGGGTCAATACAGCGTGTCGCTGATTCGCGACGGCAAGGTGGTGGATACGCGCGACAACATCGGCGTGGTCGTGGGACGAGGCGTGGACGTATCGTTTGCCACTGCGGGTGCGTCGGCCACCGCCGCGCAGAATCTCGATAGCGTGACGGTCTCCGCGAGCGCGTTGCCGGCGATCGACGTCAGCAGTGTCGACGCACGCACGGTCGTCACCGCGCAGGAACTGGCCAAGTATCCGCTGGGCCGCACGGCGGAAGCGGTGGCGATGCTCGCCCCCGGCGTCGTGCTCGGCTCGGGATTCTTCCAGGGGCCGACCCGCGCCTCGCTGGTGTCGTTCAGTGGTTCGGCGGTGACCGAGAACGCCTATTACATCAACGGCTTCAATACCACCGACCCGGTGTCCGGCTTCGGCGGCATCACGCTGCCCTACAACACGATCGACCAGCAGGAAGTGCTGACCGGTGGCTACAGTGCGGCCTTCGGCCGTTCCGACGGCGGCGTGCTGAACCAGGTCGGCAAGCGTGGCGGCAACGAATGGCATTTTGGCGCGCAGCAATTGTGGACGCCGCGGTCGCTGAAGGGCGACCAGCAGAACACCTACTTCCGCTATGGTCCCGACGCAGGAAAGATCTACCGCAACCTCGAAGACAGCAAGTCGTGGACCACCACGACCAGCGCCTACGTGTCCGGTCCGCTGGTCAAGGACAGGTTGTTCTTCTTCGCGGCCGGTGAGTACGAGCGCACCGAGGGCAACAGCCTCGGTCCGGTGAATCTCGCCTACAACACCAAGACGCGCTACAAGGACCCCCGCTTCTACGGCAAGATCGACTGGAACATCGCCGACAACCATTCCCTGGAAGCCACGTACGCATCCAGTTCGGACAGCTACGCCGGCAACCAGTACGTGTACGACTACCGCACGGGTTATACGGGCGGCTACAACAGCGGCGATACATCGAAGAAGAACACCGGCCGCCTGGGCGTGCTGAAGTACACGGGCTACATCACCGACAACCTTACGGTGACGGCGCTCTACGGCAAGCTGTGGTCGACGTACTACACCGCCATTCCAGGCTACGACCCGAGCTTGCCGTACATCTATCAGCCCGAGCAGCAGAATCCCGCGTTCGGTGGCAACATCTCCAATCGCCAGACGACCGACCGCATTCCCGATGCCGGTCACAAGTCGCATAACAACAACCTTCGCCTGGACGTGTCGTACCGTCTTGGCGATCACACCATCACGGCCGGTATCGACAACCAGAACGTCCGCGACCTCAACGACGGCGAGACCACGGCGGGCCCAGGTTACGCATGGCGCTATGAGCAGGTGAATCCAGGCAAGCCCATCCTCGACAACGGCACCGCCTTCGTCGACGCGCCGGGCGGGTATGCCAATGGCGCGGGTGGCTACATCGTGTCGCGGCGCATCTATCGCACGGCGGCGTCGGTACGCGTCAAGCAGCGTGCGCAGTACATCGAGGATGCGTGGCAGGTCAACGATCGCCTGCTGTTGAAGATCGGCCTTCGCAACGATCAGTTCACCAACTACAACCCCGAAGGCGTGGCCTATCTGCGACTCACCAAGCCGCAATGGGCACCGCGACTCGGCGCAAGCTGGGACGTCTTTGGCGATTCGTCGACCAAGATCTTCGCGAATGTCGGCCGCTACTACCTCGCGATGCCCGCCAGCGTGGCCCTGCGTTCTGCGGGTGCCTCGTTGTTCACCGACGAATACTTCACCTATTCGGGCATTGATGCCCAAGGCATTCCGCAGGGCTTGAAGCCCATACGCTCGTCCACGGGCGGCGCGGTATCCGGCAACCTCGAATACGGCCAGGCCCGCGATCCGAACACCGCCGCGCCGAAGAACCTGAAGTCGCAGTTCCAGGACGAAGCGATCCTCGGCTTCCAGCAGCAGTTGGGCCCGGAATGGGTGCTGGGTGCGAAGCTGACGTGGCGCAAGCTGCGCAACGCCATCGACGACGTGTCCGATTCCGATGCGATCTACCGGAAGGCGATCGCGTTGGGCTATCCGGTGGTCAAGTCCAACGTGAAGGGCAGCTACCTGTTCAATCCGGGACGCAGCAATACGTTCCGGATCTCCGACGGGGCAGGCGGTTACTACGACGTGCCGGTGACCAATGCGGACTTCGGCTTCCCCAGGCTCAAGCGCAAGTACTACGGGCTGGACCTGAGCCTGGAGCATCCGTTCGACGGCAAGTGGCAGGCCAAGGTGCTGTATACCTTCAGCCGCAGCTACGGTAATACCGAAGGCCAGGTGAAGTCCGATATCGGTCAGTCGGATGTTTCGGCGACCCAGGACTGGGATTACGCCTCGCTGATGAGCTACTCGAACGGCGCGCAGTCAAACGATCGCAAGCACGTGCTCAAGGCCTTCGGCTCATACCAGATCACGCCGGAGTTCATGGTCGGCGCCAACATCGTGCTGGCCTCGGGCGCGCCGCGTAGCTGCCTGGGCTACTACGGTCCGGGCGAGACCTCACCAGCCTATTCGAGCCCCGCGTATCACTGGTGCGGTGGCGAGCCCTCGCCGCCGGGAACGTATCGTTATCCGTGGCAGAAGACGGTCAGCATCAACGCCGAGTATCGCCCGGCGTTCGCGGATCACAAGCTGGCGTTCAATGCCACGGTCTACAACGTGTTCAACGATACGCCGGTGACGTCGGCCTATCCGTATTACGGGGCAAAGGCGAATCCGCGTCCGCGCTACAATACGCCGCTTTACCGGGCCACGCCGCGATATGTGCGCCTGGGCGTGTCGTACGACTTCTGAGGTTTCCCTTCGAAAAAAGCGATGCAACGACATCGCCCATCACGGCGTTTCGCTTCATGTGCCGATCGCCAGTCTCTCCGCCCGAGTCCTCCCACTCGGGCGTTTTTTTGCTTCTTGTAGGAGCGCGCTTGCGCGCGATGGGTGCTTGCGTCATCCCCCATCGCGCGCAAGCGCGCTCCTACAACCTCAGTGTGCTGCGGGTTTGAAGGCGGCGAGTGGCTTGACGTACGGGCCGTCCCAATCCGCATCGAAGATGCGTCCCAGCGTGCGGGACTGCGGACCGTGGATGAAAATCGACGCGTCCACCGTGCTCTCGAAGTAGCTCCAGCTCCAGTTACCCGTGCCCACGAAGCCCGACTCGTCGTCGACGAGCGCGTACTTGGCGTGTTCCACACGTGCGTACGGGATGGGGCCGGACGACGCCTGCGGCACGACGGAGTAGCGCACTTCGATGCCCGGCAGGGCGGCGAGGCTTTGCAGGTAGGCGAGGTCGTGCCCGCGCAACGCCCAATCCGCCACGATGATCTGTACCTTGACGTCGCGTGCGGAGGCGTTGCGGATGGCGAGGTCGAGGGTGCCCCAGTAGCCCTTGGGACCGAAATCCTTGAAGGCGGACATCGTCATCACCTGGATGCGGATCCGCGTCTTCGCCTGGTCGAGCAAATGGGCGAGGGTGGGCGCTTCCGGTGTCAGCCAGGCGGGCTGCATGGCGGCGGGGCTGAACGCCGGGAAGAAGGTGGAGGCCTCGCCATCCTTGCCGGCGATGGTCACGGGCGACAGCGCGGTCACCGGGTCGAAGGACGGCGGTGGCACGAGCGGCGAGGTCATGCGCGCATCGGCCGGCGTCTCGGCCAGGTGCCACAGGTGGTCGAACTCGGCACGGAAGGTCTTGCCGATGCGCGTATCGACGATGCGCACACCCACCTCGTGGATATGCTGGATCGCACGCCAGTCCCAGTTCTGGCTGCCTACGAAGACATCGCCGTCGTCGACTTCCATGAACTTCACGTGCAGCACGCCGCCCGTGATGTCCTTGACCGGCATCTGGCGGATCGTGATGCCGGGCAGCCCGGTGAGCGCGTCGATCCAGGGCTGGCTTTCGTGCATGAAGCTGCTGTCCACCAGCAGGTTCACCTTGACGCCTTTCTTCGCCTGCGCCACCAGCGCATCCACGATGGGCGACAGCGCATGACCCGGCGGATTGGTTATGTAGAAGGCCGCGATGTCGATGTGATCCTTCGCGCCGCGAATCATCGACAGCCAGGTCGGCGCGGTGCGCGCCGTGTCGGGCAGGCCGTAGCTGGTTTCTTCGGGAACGCTCTCGACCCACTCGAACCGGCTTTGCGAAGCGGCCTGGGCCAGCGTTGGAAGCAGCCCGAGGACCGCGGTGGCGAGGAGAGCGAGCGGGTAGGACGCGATGGAGCGCATTCGCAGAAGACCAGTGGGGAGGTGTTATAGGGTAACACCCGTAGGAGCGCGCTTGCGCGCGATCGCGCGCAAGCGCGCTCCTACGACAGCCATCCCGCAAGATCTTTCACGGGGATGCCTTGTCGTGCATTGAACGTAGCCTCCTTGTCCCACGCCACCCCGGTGTCGCGCGCAAAGGCGAGGTGATACCGGCGCATCTTGTCCTCCGGATGCGTCGTCACGGCCTTGCGCAGCTCATCGATGGGCCACAGGACGCGCTCCACCTTGCGGTCGAGGCGGGCCTCTACGTAGTCCGCCAGCCGGGCGTACGAGAAGGTATCGCCGGCGACGAAGACCACCTGGTCGTCGATGCGTGGCACATGGGCCAGGATCACGGCCGTCAGCCGGCCAATGTCCTCCGGCGTGGTGACGGTCAGGCGATGGCCCCAGTCACCCAGCGCATGCACCCGGGCGTGTTCCAGATCCACCACCCCGAAGGCCGGTTCGAAGAGAAAGCTGGTGAACATCCCCGTGGAGACGATCACCCAGTGGGTACGCGACTGGGCCCGCAGCATCTCGCGAACGTCGATCTGTTCGTCGAAGATGCCCTGGTCGCTACCGCGCCCGATCACGTCGTAGTCGACGCCGAACTGCCAGGGAACATACCGATCCACGCCGGCTTCCAGCACCGCGGCGGTGATTCTGCGTTGCGTGCCGGGGCCGCCAACAAAGCCCGTGCAGCAGATGACGGTCGCGTAGCCGGAGAACAGCCGGGCGAGATCCGCGACGGAATGGTGGGCGAGATCGGCACGCACGACACCGACACCCATCGGCTGAAACACGCCGGGTCGCGGATCGGGCGCCTGCGTGTCGAGGGGGCGGAGCAGGACATCGATTTTGCCCGACGTCGTGGTCCGCCGGTCGACCAATGCGTGGAGCATGGCGATGCCCAGCTCCCCTGCACCGATGACGAGGGTGGCGTCGTTTCTGGATTCGTTATGCTGCATATGCGTCGGCTCGTGAGTGGAAACCTGGCATAAGCTGAGGCGTCGCATCCATGCGGACAAGAAGGCACACCAGTGATACCGGACGAGATTCCTTTCGAAGAGGTCATGGCGCGATCGCAGGCTGCCTGCGATGCGTTGAGCGACGAGGACGACGGCTTGAAGCGCGAAGTGCTCGCGCATGCCGGCAACCGCTGGTCGCTGGGCATCGTGCACGAGCTGGGCGTGGCGGGCACATTGCGCCACGCGGAACTCGCGCGACGTCTCGACGGCGTGACCCAGCGGATGCTCACGCGATCGCTGCGCCAACTGGAGCGCGATGGGCTGATCATGCGACACGACCATAAGGAGGTGCCGCCGCGCGTCGATTACACGCTGACCGCGCTGGGCCGTGGATTGCTGGTCGGGATGCTGCCGTTGTGGACGTGGGTGATCGACAACGCGGAAGAGTTCCGGGTGGCACGCCGTCGCTTCGACGAAGGTGGCGCGCCCTGATCAGTCCGTCTTCGACAGGCTCCTGAACGCCGTCGCGAGTGTCTTCAGCGCTTGCCGCGAGCGGCCATCGTGCAAGGCGGAGTAAAGCACGGCCTGTTGCGCGGGAAGTGCGGGCAACGACAGCGATTCGCCGATATCGACGGTACCCGACGGGGCGGCGCGCTTCGCCAGCACGGCCACCGCCAGTCCGACGGCGGCCGCAGCGCCAACGATGGCGGCTCCCTTGCCGATGAAGACCTCCGTCCAGGAGATCCCCGCGTCGTTCAGCGCACGCACGGCGGCGGCGCGGATGCTGCACGTCTCGCCTTGCGTGGACAACGGAATGGGGTGACCCGGGCGAGGCTCCCAGTGGGCGGCGGCGATCCAGGCGAATGATTCCTGGAACAGCACCTCGCCGTTGTGCTTGCGGTCCGCCGGTTGCAGGACGAGGGCGGCGTCGAGCACGCCATCCTCGTAGGCTTTCAGCACCTCGACCGACCCCGCCGAGCGAAGCTCGATGACGAGGTTGGGATCGTGCTCGTTCATCCAGCGCAGCAACCCGGGCAGTTCCGCGCCGACCAGCTGATGGCTGATGCCGATCACCAGTCGCCGTCGTTTCGTGTCGAACGCGCTGACCGCCCGTTTGTGCGCACCGACCAGTTCGCGCGCCGCTTCGATGAACGCGGCGCCTTCGGCTGAAAGGCGGACCTGGCGCGGGGTACGTTCGAGGAGTCGTTTGCCCAGTTGATCTTCGAGGCGACGCAGCTTGAGGCTGATCGCCGACTGGGTGCTGTCCAGGGCTTCCGCAGCGCGCGTGAAGCTCTGGAACTGCACGATGAGCACGAAGGCCTTCACGGCGTCGAGGTCGAGGGATTTCATGGCCCTATCATTTCAAATGTAAATGGCTGAAATAAGCATCTACGCGTATTCGAAATCTATGTTAGCGCGCTAGCCTTCGTCACGAATCGACCGCGTTGCCCACCCCCCTTGCTGGCGAGGATGTCCCATGAATCGTTTTCCCTGGATCCGCGTGATGTGCGGTCTGGCGCTGCCTTTTGGCTCCATCTGTGTCGCGATGGCCGGTTCGACGTTCGATCGTGCCGTGGAACGTGCGGATCGCGTGGCCGGAATGACACCGGATATGAAACCGCCGACCTATGTCACTGCCGCCGTCAGCGATGGCGCGCGACCAGCGACGGACAGCCAGCGCGATACCGACCGTAAGCCGGCGGCGTTGCTTGCCTTTGCCGGGGTGAAGCCGGGCGACAAGGTCGCCGATGTCATGCCGGGAGGCGGTTACTTCACCTGGCTTTTCAGCAAGGTCGTGGGTGCGCAAGGTCACGTCTACGCCATCGTGCCCGAGAGTATCGCGAAGGCACGGCCGCAGGCCCTGGACGCGCTCAAGGCGATCGCCGCCGATCCTTCCTTCGCCAACGTGGGCGTCGAAACCGCTCCCTACGACATGATCGCCGCGCCGTCGTCGCTCGACGTGGTGTGGACCTCGCAGAACTACCATGACGTGTATGGCGCGGTGAGCGTGTTCGCGGTGAGCGGCCATACCGGTGTCGAGGAGGCGGCCGCGCTCGATTCGGCTGCGTTCAAGGCGCTCAAGCCGGGTGGTGCCTACGTGGTGGTGGATCACGTGGCCAAGGCCGGCGCGACGGCACAGGACGCCAGTACGCTGCATCGGATCGATCCGGCGACGGTAATAGCCCAGGCGCAGGCTGCCGGGTTCGTGCTGGAGGCGCGCAGCGATGTGCTGGCAAACCCCCAGGATCCGCACGACAAGTCCGTTTTCGCCCCGGAGATCAAGGGGCATACGGACAAGTTCGCCCTGCGCTTCCGCAAGCCGCGCTGATCGCCATGGGTACCGCGCGAACCCGGTTCGTCGTCGTCACCATCGTCCTCGGCCTGGTAGCGCTCGCGGCGTATGCGGTGGGCGGTTCGCCTGCATCGCCTCCGTCGAGCGGGCATGTCGTCGATGACGCCGTGCCCGTACATGTCGCACTGACCACGCGGGGAGATATCGACCTATCGTTGAGCGTGGTCGCACGTACGGAACCGTGGTCCACGGTATCCGTACGTGCACGCAGTTCGGGGCAGCTGGAATCGCTGGACTTCGAGCCCGGGGCGCGAGTGAAGAAGGGGGACCTGCTTGCCCGACTCGATCCGTTGCCCTTGCAGGCGCAACTCGATCAGGCCCGCGGTAACGTCGCCAGTGCCCGAGCCCAGTTGGACAAGGCCCAGGCGGACCTGACCCGGTTTCGCCAGGTGCTCGACAAGGGCTTCATCTCCCGGGCCAGTTACGACACGTACCGGACCACCGTGGAAGTGGCGCGCGCGACCTTGCAGACGAGCCTGGCAGCCGAAGCGGGCGCCAGGCTGCAATGGAGCTACACGCGGATCGTCGCGCCCTTCGATGGCGTGACGGGTACGCCATTGGCGTGGCCGGGCGCCCAGGTCACGGCCAACGATACGGCAATCGTCGTGCTGAACCAGGTGCAGCCGATCCGGGTGAGTTTCAGCATTCCCGAAACCAGCCTGGATGCCGTGAAGGCGGCGCAGGTGCGGGGTCCGGTCGTCGTCCAGGCTCTGGTGCCTGGCGACAAGGGCGCGCCACTGAGCGGGCGGCTCGAGTTCATCGACAACACCGTGGATGTCACCACGAGCACCATCGTGCTGAAGGGGCGCTTCGAGAACAGGGATGGCCGCCTCACGCCGGGACAATTCCTCCAGGTCAGCTTGCCCACCGCGCACCTCGCCAACGTGGTGAGCATGCCGGCCGAAGCCTTGCAGAGTTCGGACAAGGGTGACTTCGTCTTCGTGGTCGGAAGCGATGGCAAGGCGCATCAACGCTTTGTCGGCATCGGGGTCACCTCGGCCGGGCGTATCGTCGTCGACCATGGCCTGGAGGGTGGCGAGCGCATCGTCGTCGATGGTCAGCTGCTGCTGGGCGAAGGCCGTGCCGTGCGTTTCGCGGACAAGGCCTGAGTCGTCACCATGAACCTCCCTGCGCTGTGCATTCGTCGCCCCGTGATGACCACGTTGCTGAGCCTCGCGGTCCTTGTCGCGGGGATCGCGGCCTATCCGAAGCTGGCGGTCAACGAACTGCCGAGTGTCGACTATCCGACCATCCGTGTTTTCGCGGCCCTGCCGGGCGCGTCGCCCGACGTCATGGCGACGGCGGTGGCAGCGCCACTGGAGGCGCAGCTGACCACCATCCCGGGCATCGATTCGATCAACTCGTCGAGTTCGCCGGGCGGCACCAGCATCGTGCTGAGCTTCGCCCTCGACCGGAACATCGATGCCGCGGCGCAGGACGTGCAGACGGCGATCGCCGCCGCCCAGCGCCAGTTGCCTGTCGACATGCCGTCACCGCCGATCCTGCGTAAGATCAATCCGGCCGATGCGCCCGTGCTGCTGCTGGCCATGACCTCGCCGACCTTGCCGGTGTCGCAGCTGGACGAGTATGCGGAAACGCAGCTGGCGCAACGCCTCTCCACGGTGGAAGGCGTGGCCCAGGTCTATGCGTACGGGGCGACGAAGTACGCCGTGCGGATCAGCCTGGACCCGGATCGGATGGCGGTCGCTGGCATCGGCATCGACCAGGTGCAGAAGGCGGTGACCGAGGCCAACGTCAACCAGGCCACGGGCACCCTGTATGGGGCGTCGCAGCAGTTCCAGGTGCGTAATCAGGGGCAGTTGCTGCGTGCGGCGCCCTACAACGACATCGTGGTGGCCTGGCGCAATGGCGCGCCCGTGCGGCTGGGCGATGTGGGCATGGCTTCCGATAGCGTGCAGAACGACCAGCTCGCCAGTTGGTACGGACACGATCGCTCGGTGATCCTCGCGATTCAGCGGCAACCGGGCACCAATACCATGGCGTTGATCGATCGCATCAAGACGATCCTTCCCGGTTTCGTCGCTGGGTTGCCTCCCTCCGTGAAGCTCGACGTGCTGTACGACCGTTCGCCATCGATCCGAGCGTCGGTGGCGGATGTGCAGTTCTCGCTGCTGCTCGCAGGCGTACTGGTGGTGGCGGTGGTCTACCTGTTCCTCGGCAACCTCTCGGCCACCCTGATTCCGGCCGTGGCGTTGCCCTTGTCCATCACGGGTACGTTCGGCGCGATGTATCTGCTGGATTACGGCCTGGATAACCTCTCGTTGCTGGCACTCACGCTAGCGGTCGGCTTCGTGGTGGACGATGCCATCGTGATGCTGGAGAACATCCTTCGACATGTCGAGCGCGGACTCGATCCGCGGGAAGCATCCCTTCGCGGCGCAGGCGAGGTGGGGTTCACCATCCTGTCGATGACGATATCGCTGGTCGCGGTGTTCATCCCCGTGTTGTTCATGGGCGGCATCGTCGGCAGGTTGTTCCACGAGTTCGCGGTGACGCTGTGCATCGCCATCCTGGTGTCGGGCATCGTGTCGATCATCCTTACGCCGATGCTGTGCAGCCGTTTTATCCGTGCGCAGGGCGAGACGCGACGTCATCGTGTCGTGCGGGTGTTCGACCAGGGCTTTACGTATGTGCATGGGGCCTATACGCGGAGCCTTCGCTGGTGCATGGACCGGCCGCGCTGGGTGTTCACCGCGTTCCTGCTCAGCCTGGTCGCCACCGGAGGCTTGTTCTACACGACGCCGAGGGATTTCATTCCCGCCGGCGATAGCGGGCGGTTGCAGGTGATCACGGAGGGTCCGCAGGATGTCTCGTATGGCGGCATGGTGGCGAAGCAGCAGCAGCTTGCGGAGATCGTCGCGAACGATCCCAACATCGAGGCATGGATGTCATCGATCGAAGCCGGAGGCTCGACGATCAACGACGGCGAGATGCTGCTCAGGCTCAAGCCCGCCGACCAGCGTCGCCTTGACGTGGGGGAGGTCGCGCAGGAGTTGCGGCGAAAGTTCGCCAGCGTGGTCGGCATGAAGGCCTATGTACGCAACCCGCCACTGATCCAGATCGGGGGACTACGCTCGAAGGCGCAGTATCAGTTCACCCTTCAGTCGCTCGACACGAATGCGCTGTACGACTGGGCGGGCAGGGTGACGCAGGCGTTCGCCGCGCTGCCGGGCTTCCAGGACGTGACCAACGACCTGAGCCTGGACAGCCCATCCATCGTGGTGGAGGTGGACAGACGCAAGCTGGCTCCGCTGGGGTTGAGCATGGCCCAGGTGCAATCGGCGCTGGGCGCGTCGTTCGGACAGAACCAGCTATCCACCATTTACGGCACGGCGACGCAGTACTGGGTGGTGATGGAGGTGAGGCGCAAGCTGCAGCAGGATCCGGCGGTATTGTCCAAGCTGTATGTGACCTCGGATTCGGGAAAACTCGTGCCGCTGGATACGGTAGCCAGCTTCGTGCGCCGTCCGCAGGTGTTGACGGTGAATCACCAGGGGCAGTTGCCGGCGGTCACCGTGTCCTTCGGGTTGGCACCGGGCGTGGGGTTGGGTGACGCGTTGTCGGCCATCCACGGAGCGCTGGCGAAGATCGGCCTGCCGGCGACCATCAGCGGCGGGTTGCAGGGTACGGCGCAGGCGTTCCAGGCATCCATGCAGGGCATCGGCATGCTGCTGTTGCTGGCGGTACTGGTGATCTATGTCGTGCTGGGCGTGCTTTACGAGAGCTTCATCCACCCCCTGACGATCCTGTCCGGCTTGCCGGCCGCCGCCGTCGGCGCGCTGGTGACCTTGCGGTTGTGCCAGGTGCCACTGGACCTGTTTGGTTTCGTGGGCATCGTGATGCTGATCGGCATCGTGAAGAAGAACGCGATCATGATGATCGACTTCGCCCTCGTTCGGCAGCGCGAGTACGGGATGCCGCCCGCGGAGGCGATCCTCGAGGCCTGCGAGGTCAGGTTCCGCCCGATCATGATGACCACCATGGCCGCGCTCGCAGGCGCCTTGCCGGTGGCGTTCGGCGCGGGTGCCGGGGCGGAGGTGCGTCGCCCCCTCGGACTTACCGTCGTGGGCGGGCTGCTCGTCTCGCAGCTGCTTACGCTGTATCTGACGCCGGTGATCTACGTGTGGCTGGATCGATGGGGCGCGAGGTTCGCCGGTCGTCGGTTTGCAACAGGATACGGGCGAGGGGAAAGGCTAGAATCCGGGGTTTGATCGATGTCCGGAGCTACCGTGAGCCATGTGCCTTCCCATGACACCCCCGAGGACGCCGCCTTCCTGGCCCAGGTCATGCGGACCTGCGACGCGGGCAAGGGCGACGCGTTGCGCGACGCCGAGGGGCTCACCGTGGCCGGCCAGTGGTTGGTCCAGGCGCTGAAGGGGCAGGCGGCGATGAATCGCGCCGCCCACGATACGGAGTTGGCGGCGGACGAGCTGCGCAAGTTCCAGAAATTCGTCCGGCCCGGCCAGCCGAGCGCGCATATCGTCCAGTTGCGGCAGAAGCAGGCTCTGGCACGCCAGGCATCCGCGCGTTCGCGACAGGCCTTCGTGAAGGCCGCCATGGAATTCGCCCGGACGCTGCCCCTGGACGTGCCCCCGCGCGCGTCGCCGGAAACCGTCGTCACGACATGGATCGCGGCACACCTGGTGGATTGAGCCTCAGCCGTGTCGCCCTCGTTGCTCGTACCAGGCCTGGAACGTCAGCACCGGCCACAGGTTCGCATGCCATTGCTGCTTGCCTTCCAGGAAGGCCTCCCAGATCGGCAGGATCTCGTCGGCATCGAAGATGCCTTGCTGCTGGAGTCGGCGGCGATTGAGCAGGTCACCGGCCCATTCGCGCAAGGGGCCGCGTAGCCAGGCCGCGATGGGCGCGCCGGTGGGAGGCAGATGGGATTGGAGCAGCTTCTCCGGCAGGTAGCGCTCCGCCAGCTTTCCGAGGATCAGCTTCCGCGTCTTGTGCGCCTGGGGCACCTGCCAGGAAAAGCGTACGACAGACTCATCCAGCAGAGGGAAACAGGGCGTAAGGCCGTGGGCGAGGCAGGCCCGGTCGACCATGGGGAGCTGCCCTTCGCCCAATCGCATGTGTTGATCGAGGTATTGAAGCCGCTCGCCAGGTGTTCCTCCCTCCAGCCATCGGTCGGGGTTGGAAAAGATTGTCGAGTATTCGCGTCCACCTGGTACGGCTTGCGCAGGGTGTTGCCACAGGGAAATCGTGTCCAGGTAGTGCTCTTCGACACAGTTCGCGTTGAGTCGCACGAGATGGTCGTGCGTGCTGCCGATCCAGGCATGGGCCCGACGTACGACGGGCAGGGTGCCTAGTTTCTGCCTTGCCCAGCGAGGGATCGGCAGCATCCAGCGGGCATGTCGCATGGCTTTTCGATACGCGGCGTGGCCGAAGAACAGTTCGTCAGCGCCGTCGCCCAGCAGCAACCGCTTGTGCGATGCGCTGGCGGCATCCGCCACCGCGAGCAACGGAATGAAGGACGGTGTGGCGACCGGTTCGCCGCACGTGGCCGCCGCCCGCTCCGCCCAGGTGAGGACATCGCGGTTGGCCACTCTCACCTGGTCGAAGTGACAGCCCAGGTAACTTGCGATGCGGTCCGGGCGATCGATATCCGCTGCGTCACCGTCATAGCGGATGCCGAACGCCTGTACAGGTGCACTTTGCTTCGCCTGCAGCAGCGCGGTGATGACGCTGGACTCCGCATCGCCAGTCAACAACGTGGCGGCACGGCCGCCGTGGCGTAGATCGATCGATGTCATCAACAGGTCGTGCAGGACATCCGCCGTGCCACGCCATCCCTCGGGCCGGCGCTCGTCGATGCCAGCTTTTGCCACGTCGCGCAGGTCCCAATAGCGCTCGATCGGCGGCATCGCCGAGGACGTGCCGGCATCGCCATGCAGGTGGATACGCAGGAGACAACCGGGTGGAAGCTTATAGACCCCCTTGTAGATCGCATGCGGCGCGGGAATGTAACCATGCCGGAGCAGGGTGCCGACGGCGTCGAGATCGATGGACAGCGGGCCTGTCATGCTGACGATCGCATCGAGTTCGGAGGCGAACAGCAGGCCATCGGGTGCGGGCGCGACGTAGAGCGACTTCTCGCCCATCTTGTCGCGGGAGAGGGTCAGCGTACCTTCCACGGTATCGAGCGCCGCGACGCACACGGCGCCTCGCGTATGCGCCAGGGCACGCTCGATGCCCAGCGACTGGATGCGGCGCAGCAGGCGCTCGACCGGCGTGTCCACATCGAGCATGGACGCTCGCGGTGCCGGTTCGTAGAACTCGCCCGCGACGGCGATGATGTGCCGGCCATCGCTCGAACGCGCCATGTGTGCGGAGATCGGGCCGTTGGCGGGACGACATGCCGCGATGGCCGCCTGGGTGGGCGGATGCGCGGCGACATGACGCACGCTGCCTCGATGGGACAACGACGCCAGCATGTGTTCGGAAAGGGATTCCAGGGATTCCCTGGACATCGGGCGATGGGGTCGCCACAGGCCAGCCAGGCCGGACATATCGAGTACCTGTACGTAAGGGGATGGAGCGGTCCGGGCTACTTGCGTCGCGCGTCCGTGGCTTGGCGGAACCTGGCGTGGAGGGGTGGTGCCGCGACGGACGCGAGGATGCCGGCGACGGCGAGCGATATGCAGAGAATGGCGAGCGAGCTGGAGATGCTGTTCGCGACGGACACGGCGATGGTGGATGGATACGGTTCGTGTGGACTGACCTTGTCCAACAGCGTCATCGCGTCGGCCAGGCGCAGCGGCCGACCCGGCTGGAGAGTGTCGGACGGGTCGGACACCAGCGTGCCGATGTAGATCTGGTTCATCAGGGAGAACGCGCCGACCAGGCCGAAGGTGCCGCCAAGAAACGATGCGGCGAGACCGAGCCGCAGCGGATTGCGGAACATGGCATGGGGGCCGAGATTCGCCAGCCTCATCATGGCGTAGGTGATGGCGCCGCCCAGCCCGGCACCGGCGCTGATCGAAAACGCCACCCAGGCGGGTTGCGAGGCCGTGAGGTACAGGCCGAAGCACGATCCCGATGCCAGGGTCAGCATCATGGGCATGAAGGTGGAGCGCAGGAAGCGTGGCGCATAGGCCCAGAGCAGCGGGCCGGCCACGAGGGCGCTCACGACGAAGAGGCCGAGACGAACCTCCGGTTTTGCCGAGCCGGGCTCATCGATGGCCGGGTTGCCCAACGAGACGATAGTGATCACGGCAAGCGCAGCGGCGCAGGACACCAGCAGCGACAGGAGGCAGCGGCGCAATGGCGTGGACGACAGCGCGAGCGGGGAAAGGCGGATGCCCCGGGTGGCGTTGAGGCGGGCGAGATAGAGGCCGGCGAAGACCAGGCCGTCGATGACGAGCATCACGGAGGACATCACGTTCTTCCGATGATCCACGTTGCGTACGAAGGCCAGGCACAGCGAGATCAGCGACACGGTGGCGAGCAGGGCCAGCCACGGATCGATCCGCAGCGCGGACGGCTGCGAGCGGTGCGTACGGGTCGCCAGGCATATCAGCAGCGCTAGAGCGGAGGTGACCATGCCGACAAGGAAACCGCCATCGGGTGCGCTGATGGATTCGAACCAGGGAAGGATGTCGGCGGCGAGCAGGTACATGGCGACCGCGGGAATCATGTGGACGGCGGCGCGTACCGGCGCGCGTGGCGCGGCGAACAGGCGGGACGCATTACGGGCCAGCCAGGTCATGTGCAAGCCGATGCCCGCGCCGTAGAGAAAGCTCGCGGCAAGCAGGAACCAGACGTTGATGGCGGCATAGAGCATCGCCGACGCCATGGCGGTCAGCGTCAGGCCGGCAACCAGGCCTTCCCGGCTTCCCGGTGCCGGCGACTCCGAGCGCAGCGACAGGAAGATCACGGAGGCGCCCATGGGCAGCATCGCGAGCACCCATTCGCCTTGCTCCCAGCTGACGCCCCGGTCCCACAGGTAGTCGGACGTCCAGGCGCCGAAGGCCGCCATGGGCATGATCAGCAGGATGATGACCAGGCAGGCGATGCCTCGGTCTGCCAACCAGCCGGATCGTTTGGTGTTGCTCATCAAGGGCGCTCTGGGATTCGTTCATGGGCCATCCGCCGCAATACATGACGGACGACCTGTGGGGTGGACGAATCCTAGGAGCGCTCTGTCAGGCGTCGGTGGATGTTTTATGGATGAGGTATGGAGAGAGGGACTTCATTCATGGAACGGTGCCGCGAGCGTATCGCGGATGCGGGCACAGGCCTCGACGGTGGCCTCGCGTTCCGCCGGGGTCGGTGGTCTCGAGGCCGATTGGATGAGGGCTGCGCGCATGGCCTCCGCGCCCTGGCCGTAGGCGTTCATCCAGGGGTGCTTCGGGAGCATCCACGCGTGGAAGTGATGGCGGGTGTCTTCGTTCACGAGCAGGTGCGTGTGTTCGGTGCCCAGCACGCCGCGTTGCGCGCGCCTGACCCGTCGGAGGATAAGGGCGAGCTCCACGGCTTCCGCTTCATCCAGTTCGTCGAAGGCGACGAGGTGTCGCTTCGTGGTGACGATCATGAACCCGGGAATGGCGTGACGTGCGTCCTGGTGCACATGGAATCGATCGGTTTCAAGTACGGTTCCGCCAGGTGTCGTCGCGACACCGGACACGATGGAACAGCTCAGGCAGGACAATACGGCGGCGGGATTCATGACGGTCCTTGTCGATGGCATTCCGGCATCTTAGGCGATGCGACTTGCTCCGGCGAGGAGGTCGCGGGTCACTTCGTCCCTGAAACGCGTGTTTCGTCGGGTGCCGTCGACGTTCATCAGGACCACGGCCGCCTGCTTCCGGTCGCCGGTGAGCGCCACCATGTTCGACGCGCCGGGATCGCTGCCGGAGTGACCGACGACCGTGCGGCCGTTCACTTCCTCGGCGATCCAGCCCAGGCCCTGATACGAGGCGATGGACGGATCCACCTGGGGTTCCAGCATGGCGCGAAGTGCTTGCGGGGATGCGATCGGTGGCTGGGCCGTCGGGGCGCCCAGCAGGGTGGCGAGCAGTTTCGCCAGGTCGTTCACCGGGCAACGCAGCATGCCGGCGGGGATGTCGGGATAGCCTTGCTGGGGTAGCGCGACCAGCTTTCCGTCGTCGAATTCGTAAGGGATGGCCAATACGTTCGGCGCGAACCGGCGAATCGACCAGTGCGCGTTGCGGATTGCCAGCGGCGCGAACACCTCGGCTTCGATGAACGAACCGAAATCCCGTTTCGCGATGCGCTCGACGACATGCCCGGCCAGCGCCATGGCGACGTTGGAGTACGTCCACCGCGTGCCGGGGGCGGCGCGCAGGAAGGACTCGTCGGGCGAGTACGTGGCGCCGCCCCGGGTCAGGTACGACGTCAGGAAATCGCCAAGCGACTGCGTCGCGTCGCCGGGTATCGTGATATCGCCATAACCTTCGTCCGAGATGCTGGACGTATGGGTCAGCAACTGGTGCACCGTGATCGGTCGGTCGGGGTGGTGCGGATTGCGCACGACGATATCGAGGAAGTGGTTGACGTCCTGATGCAGGTCATAGCCGTGGCGCTCGAACAGGCGCACCATGCCGAGGGTCGTGACCAGCTTGCTGACCGAGGCCAGGTGCATCGGCGTATCCACGGACAGTCGCCGCCCGGCACCGATATCGGCGAAGCCGAAGGCCGAGGTGTAATGGTGCGATGTGGTGGAGGCGATCGCGACCGCCACGCCGGGAATACCTGCGGCCTTCATGCGGGCCGGCAGGCCCGATTCGAAGTGGCGCCGCCAGTCGTCGAACGAGGAATCCGGCGAGGGGGCCATCGTGGGAAATCCGTCGCGAGCGACGAACAGTCCCGCCAACCCCATGCCGAGCAATGCGCGTCGCGTGATCGCCATGTCAGATGACCGATCGCCCGAGTCCGTGCTCGTCGCCCCAGCGCTTCTTGTAAGACCAGCGGGCGTTCGCACTGCCCAGGCTGAAGATCATTTCCTTGTCGCGCGTGGCGCAATGCGCCTTCGCGGCGTGGATGTTCAGCCAGAGCAGGATGCTGCCCAGGCCGAAGTGGTTCAGATCCGGGTCCATACCGCCGTTGTGGTCGTCAAAATAGATCCAGCGTGGGCATTCCGCGGCGTAGATCAGGTCGTAGGCGCAGGGCCGGCCCTTGTACAGGAGGATGTGGCCGAACATCATCGGCCGGATCGCGCCAATGAAGCTGGCGAGGTCTTCGGGACGCTGGCAGGGCAATTCGCCATGCCAGCGGCGGGTGAACAGCTCGGCATAGATCTCGCCGAGGTCGCGATCGCTGAAGCCCTCGATGTCGCGGACCTCGCCGCCCTCGTTAAGGAACTTGTTCAGTTCGGCGCGGCGCTTCTTGTCGGTCTTCGAGGAAAAATCGCCCTTCACCAGGCAGACGGCGCGCGGGTTCACCGCGCCGTAGGCGAAGTTCATGAACTGCCCCTGGTGCCGACCGGACAGGCGCTTGGACTTGGCGGGAAGCCAGGTGCGATGCTCGGGGTCGATGGGCAGGATGATGTTCTCGAAGATCACCGGGACGTTGCTCGCCGGGTGCGCGATCACGTCCTTTCCATCCGCGAAGTAGGCGCCCACGATCTCGCCGTCCACTTCCTTGTGCCAGAACCGGACGGCTTCCGGTCCACGTTCGTCCAGGTGCGCCAGGATCGAGGGGTGCGCGCAGACGCTCCCACCGAACCGCTCATAGGTTCGGCGATAGGTGGCAGCGTCCGAGGGTTTCCACCCGGACAGGAACTTCTTCAGCATAGGGGCTCGGTCGTGCTGGCTTGTGGGGACAAGCGGGTTCATCGGCTCAGGTGTGGCCACAGGGTAGGAAGGCCCTGTGGGAGGCCGATGGAAGCAATGTGGAGCCCCGATGGAGATCGTTGTTCGTTCAGGCACCCGAAAGGGAGCGGCATGCGCCACTCCCTTTCGGAGCCTGGTCGTCCAGGAGCTTGCCGGCCCCTACGCACACGGCGATGGCGACCAGCCAGGCGATCACCAGCCAACCATGTTTCCTCATGCGGTCAGTACTTCGCCGACACCGTGAACAGCACCTGCCGCGGCGCGCTGCGCTGCAGGGTCTGGTAATCACCGGAGAACGGCGATCCGGCGATGGTGGAGGTGCCGATGTTCTTGCGGTCCAGCAGGTTGCTGACATCGAAGCGGAAGGTCAGCTCGGGACGGTCGCCCTTGCGCTCCAGCGTGTACGCCGCATAGGCATTGACCTGCCAGAAGTTAGGCGTGTAGATGTCGTTTTCGTACGAGAAGGGCTGGCGCAGGTACTCCGTGCTGGTGGCGCCGAAACGCCAGGATTGCAGCTTGATGGAAAGGTCGCTCACGAGCGATACGATCGGGTAGCCCGGCTGGGCCTTGCCCTTGATCGGAAAGACGTTGCCATCCACGACGAAATCCCTGTCGTAGAACGAACGAGCGACGGCGATGCCCTGGTAGAACTGCACATGCTTGCTCACGTCCGCCGTGATGCCCAGGTCGGTGCCGATGATATGCATGCGCGGCATCACGCCCACGGTGTTCACCTGGGCGAACTGGGTGCCCACCGATGCGGAGAGCAGGCGGTTGCGGATGTCGCTGTAGAAGGCATCCCAGGTCACCGTCGCATGGTCGAAGCGATGGACGACGCCAGCCGTGAGGTTCCAGTCGGTCTCGGGATGGATGGACTGCACCGCCTTGTCGAATTCCTCCTGGTTCGACGCCGTCCATGCCGAGGCGGTGTAACCGATGTTGCCGCGCTGGGCGACCCGGTAGCCGTTCTCCGACTTGGCGATGTCGACGAAGGCGTCGGTCTGTGCGGTGGGGCTCCAGAACACCGACACGTGGGGAAGGAAGTTGCTCTTCACGCGCAGCGTGCCGTAGGGTGCCTGGTCTGCACCGACACCACCCCCCGTGGTGGAGAAGTTCACGCCCTTGAAGCCCATGCCCAGCGTGAGTTCGTCGTTGATCGCGTAGTCGTCGTGCAGGTAAAACTGGCGCGACCGGATGCGCCAGCGGGATTCGTTCGCCGTCTGGAAGGCGGGGCCGTAGGTCGTATACGGTCCCGTCGTGCGCAGCGGATTGCCTTCGCCCAAAAGAGGTTCGTTGTACCAGGAGGTCATCGCACGGGAGCGCGTGCGCTCCTGCCAGATGCCGGCGGTGAAGGTATGGTCGCCCAGGATGTAGCTGAGGTTGACCATGCCGCCGAAGCGATTCACCCGCGGGCGCTGCACCTGTTCGGAGAAGGGGGCGCCGGTCAGGGAGGGCGTGGTGGGGTCGGCGAGCGTGGCGGCGGTGCGGCTGTTCGCACCATAGACCTGCACGCTGCCGGTCAGGTCGGGCGTGATGCGGAAGTGGTGGGTGAGCGACTCGATCCGGTCGCGGGTGGTCTGGCCCGTGTCGTAGGGCAGCAGCGCCGAGAGCTTGCCGCAGGTCAGGGCGCCGCAGGAGGCGTTGGCGTTTTCGGGGAGGGCTGCGTAGTACGCGTCTTCGTAACGGGGGTAGAAGCTGTCCGCCTTCCAGCCGAGCGTGCGGATCATGTCGAACGACAGGTTGTTGTAGCCCCACACCGCCGCGTGGCTGCCGGACACGAACAGCGTGAAATCGCCCCAGGGCACGTCCTGCTTCAGCTTCAGGTCGCCACGAAGGAAATGCTGGGTACCACCGGCCTGGTACTTGTTGGCGGTGATCCGTTGCAGGTCCACGAGGATCGATGGGCCGTTCGCGCCGAGCTTGCCCGTCTGGCCCGATAGCGTGGTCACTAACGTGGCGTTACTGCCGTACGACTGGCTGATCTTGCCGCCCGCCTTCTGGTCGGGGTCGGCGAGCGAGTAGGCCAGGCCACCGCCGTTGGCGCTGCTGCTGAACAGGCTTTCGCGTGCGGAACCTGGCGTGATATCGATGGCCGAGATGGCGTCGGGCACCGCCACGTTGACCAGGCTCGTGCCCGTCATCGAAAGAAAGCTGCTGTCGTTCAGCGGCACACCTTCGAAGGTTACCCCCATCTCATTCATGCGGAAGCCGCGCACGAAGAGGCTGGTCGCGGAGATATCGAGGCCAAGGCCGTCCGACGCGGTATACGACGCACCGGGTACGTTCTTCAGCAACGCGAGACCATTATTGCCGGTGAGTGCGCCGCCGAGATCGGCACGATTGAGCTGGTAGGCGTTGGCGCCCGTCGGTTGGATGGAGGCCAGTCCCGCACCGGACGTCGGTGCGGCAACGCTGACGCCATCCAGCGCGACGGGCGTGTCGCTTGCGTGCTTTTTCGTGTCCTTGTCGTCGGTGGTGTCGTGCGCCAGGGCCATCGAGGCGTGGGCCGTGAGGCCGATGAGCAGTGCGGGTAGCTGCAGGCCAAGACGGATATGGCGGGCGAGGGCGTGGTTCGTGTGCTTGCGGAACATCATGGGTCAATCCGGATACGTTCTGGGAAGCCCCGGTGGCCGGGGCGTGTCGTCGTGACGAAGGGCAGCGGGTTCAGGCGGGGCGCCAGCTCGTGAATCCCGAGCTGCGCGTGGGCCTTACCGGTACGCGGCCGGCGGGTTGCGCTTCGGCACCGTGCTGCACGCGATGAAGCACGGTGCGCGTGGGACGGAAGTCGTCGCAGAGGTCGGAGAGCAGGTGGAACACCATGGCGATGTCCGAGCTCTGGCATGACGACGCGTAGAGATCGACATCGACCGCGTGGCGATCAGGAAAGGTGCGCAACACGATGTGCATGTCGTCGCCCATGATCGTGCTGACGACGCCGGCCTGGCTGGACGCCGTGAACAGATCGCCCGCGATGGGTACGTGGTGGCGCATGACGTGCTCGACGCACAGGGCGCGGATGGAGGAAGGATCGCGTAGCGCGTCCAGGGACGTGCGGCAGCCGAGCCATTCACCGATGAAGTGGATGCTGTGCATGGGGAGTACTCGCTATGGGCGTGACGGGGCGCGCGGGCACATCGCCTCGCCGTGCGAAAAGCGCGCACGGTCAAGCGACAGGAGTGCCTGCGTCAGGAAAAAAGGAAACGCGTCGTCAGGACGACACAGGACGTGCCGTCGCGCGACGTGGCGGTGGAGCCGCTACGTCGTTCAGCAAGATGGAGGGCGCATATCCGCGCGAATGCCGCGGTGACGCGTCCGGGCATGGCCCGGGCGCGTCAAGGCTCGGACGAATGTCCGGCTATCGAAGGATCGAATGGTATTCATGGCTCACCGCCTGTTCGCCATCAACGGCGCAGGGCGGCGGCCGGACTTCCCTAGACGATGAGGAAAGCGCCGGTCGACCGGATGCGGTCGCTGTTGGCATCCAAGTTGTCATGCCGCGCCGACAGCGGAAGAATCGTTCCGGTATCGGCGCCGCTACTAGGGTAACTGTCCATTTCTCGCAGGTTGGTAACCACACAAGTGCCTCGGGAGTCCCGTAGGCGCGGGCACGATACCCACGCGGATGCAGGCCTGTCAACGATAATCTTGCGCATTGCAACACTGTAATGTGGCCGCCGGATGGAAGGCCAAATCGTGTGGTCGATCACGAGGCCGTCGCGATCATCGCATCGCCTTGCGAATGGCTGATTTCCACCGTGACGTGGACCAGTTCCTCGTGTACGGACAGGTAGCCGCGAACCGCCTCGGCGGCCAGGGGGCGGTCGCACACGAGGGCGAGAATGCAGGCGAATCGATCGCCGCCGACGCGCCAGACGTGAAGGTCGCTGATGGCGGCATGGGGGCATGTTTCCGCGATCACGTCGCGAATCTCATCGACCACCGGGTGATCCATCTCGCCGTCGAGCAGGATGCGACCGGATGTGCGGATCAGGCTGATCGCCCACTGGGCGACCAGCAGGGCGCCGAGGATGCCCATCACAGGGTCGAGCCACGCGATGCCGTACACCTTGCCGCCAAGCAACGCGAGGATGGCAAGTACCGACGTGGCCGCATCCGCCACGACGTGCAGGTAGGCGGACTTCAGGTTGATGTCCTCGTGTCGATGATGCGCATCGTGTCCATGAGAGTGATCGTCATGATCGTGCGTGTGCCCATGGTGATGCGCATCTTTCAGCAACCATGCGCAGAGCAGGTTCACGAGCAGGCCGACAACGGCGATGGGTAGTGCCTGGTTGTAGCTGATCGGTACGGGATGGATCAGGTGCTCAATGGACTGCGCGAGCATCATCACCGCGATGACGCCCAGGAGCAGGGCGCTGCTGTAGCCGCCCAGCACCTCGATCTTCCATGTGCCGAAGGTGAAGCGCCGGTCGTTGGCGAGGCGTCGGGCGACGGCATAGGCGCCTGCGGAGATACCCAGGGCGAGTGCATGCGAGCTCATGTGCCAGCCATCGGCCAGCAGTGCCATGGAATGGAAGACGTAGCCACCGATGATTTCTACGACCATCATCGCCGCGGTGATCGCCACGGCGATAATGGTATTGCGCTCCGCGAGCGGATTGCCTTGGTTGAACCGGTGCGAATGCTGGAAGGGCAAGGGATTGGGCACGTTCATGGGTCTGGCCTAATATAGGGTACCCCCCTATACTATGTGTGAACTCGTGAGGTTGTCATGTCCCATACCATCGCCAACAAGAAGAAGCTGATCGCCCGTGTCCGTCGTATTGGGGGGCAGGTGGCCGCGCTGGAAAAAGCGCTGGATACGGACGAGGGTTGCGATGCCGTCCTCCAGCAGGTGGCCTCCATCCGCGGGGCGGTGCAAGGCTTGATGAGCCAGATGCTCGAAGATCACCTTCGCGAACATGTGGCGGAAAGCGACCCGCATGCCGCGAAGGAACTGGAGCCGGTGTTCGCGGTACTGCGAAGCTATCTGCGGTGACGATCGGCACCGTGGCGATTGAGTGGCCATGCCGAAACCGCTAGTATTTGCGCCTGTTTCGTTCCTGACTCCCTCTTGTCGTGATCACGCCACCCTGATATCGCCGAACGCTGTTTCTTCTTCCGCGCCTTCGCGGGGAGCTGTTTGCGTCCCGATTTTCGATCACGACTGAACCGTCGACAGGCGGTTCGTGGAGCGTTTCATGTCTTCTTCCTATCCGCTGCGCGAGCAGTGGCTCGGCAACGTGCGTGCCGACATCCTTTCCGGTCTCGTCGTCGCCCTGGCCTTGATCCCCGAGGCCATCGCCTTTTCCATCATTGTGGGTGTCGATCCCAAGGTGGGCCTGTACGCGGCGTCCTGCATCGCCGTCATCACCTCCATCGCCGGTGGCCGGCCAGGCATGATCTCCGCGGCCACGGGTGCCATGGCGCTGCTGATGACCACCCTGGTGAAGGAGCATGGCCTGCAGTACCTCTTTGCCGCCACGCTGCTGACGGGCGCCATCCAGATCGTCGCTGGCGCGTTGAGACTGGGGGCGTTGATGCGTTTCGTCTCGCGCTCGGTGATCACCGGCTTCGTCAATGCGCTGGCGATCCTCATCTTTCTGGCCCAGTTGCCCGAACTGATCGGCATGCCATGGCAGGTCTACGCCATGTGCGGGGCGGGGCTCGCGATCATCTATCTGTTCCCTCGGGTGACTCGCGTGATTCCGTCACCGTTGGTGGCGATCGTCGTACTGACCATCGTTTCCGTGGGCTTCCATCTGCCGATCCACACCGTGGGCGACATGGGGCAGTTGCCCGATACGCTGCCATCCTTCCTCCTTCCCGACGTGCCGTTCACCTGGGACACGTTGAAACTGCTGTTGCCGATCTCCTGCACGCTCGCGGTGGTCGGCCTGCTCGAATCCATGATGACCGCACAGATCGTCGAGGATGTCACCGAGACCCCGACGCAGCGCAATCGTGAATGCGTGGGGCAGGGCATCGCCAATATCGTCGCGGGCTGCTTCGGCGGCATGGCGGGCTGCGCGATGATCGGGCAGTCGGTCATCAACGTGTCGTCCGGCGGTCGGGGGCGGCTGTCCTGCTTCGTGGCGGGCGTGATGTTGATGGTGCTGGTCGTCTACGGCTCGGCCTGGGTCGGACGCATTCCGATGGCCGCACTGGTGGCGGTCATGATCATGGTCAGCATCGGCACCTTCGACTGGCAGTCGTTCCGCAATCTCGGCCGCTATCCGAAGAGCTCGTCGTTCGTGATGCTGAGCACGGTCGTCGTCACCGTGGCGACACACGATCTGGCCAAGGGCGTGTTGACCGGCGTGTTGCTTTCGGCGTTGTTCTTTGCGCGAAAGGTGGGCCGCCTTCTCGACGTGACCGAGGTGGACGCGGACGACGGTTCGCGAGTCTACGTTGTCGTCGGACAGGTCTTCTTTGCCTCATCAGGCCAGTTCGCGGCCAGTTTCGACCTGCTGCATTCCCCGAAGCGCGTACGCATCGACCTGTCCCGGGCCCATTTCTGGGACATCAGCGCGGTGGCGGCGCTGGATCGCGTGGTGTTGAAGCTCAGGGTGCGAGGTGTCGAGGTGGATGTGATCGGTCTCAACGATGCCAGCGACACGTTGATCGAACGCCTGAGCGCGCATCGCACGGAAGGTGGCTCGCTCAGCGGCGGACACTAGTCGGGTGCGTCGCGTATGACGCATCTGCAATTCCTTGCGATGACTTTCGAAGGAACGTCTCGCTGTCGATTCGGCAAGTGCGCGCTGTCGCGGAAACATCGCGCGCGATCGCACGCGATGCGTGATCTGTAGGCGTGCTTGTCAGGCGGCATCGTGTTTTGAAGTGGCCGAATTGTCGATAGATGTTGTCATGTCAGTGTGCGAATTTCGACCGTCATTCTGTCGCTAATAGCCGTATTTCCACGGGCATAGAGGGTAAATCGGCAGTTTTCACGCGCGCGCCACGCGCTGCCGAAATAGCGCGGATTCCGTAGCCGCGCCGGCGTAGCGTCCGCCCCGCTGTCATGCACGCTCAAGTCGACAAACGACGACGTCGCATGATTCGCAAGGGGGCAAGTTCCACAGGGGGCAACACTGTTCAACACATTCCGGAGCCCGATCGGGGCGTCCACCGGTGCGCGTGCATCGGGGACGCCCCCTGGGCCGCCCTGCGCGGGCTACCCGCATTCCCATAGCGATTACCACGGAGTACCGATGTATGAACGCCGAATACGCTGCGCTGCGCAAACAGGTTCGTGATCTCCAGGCCATCGTCGACTCGCATATCGGTGCGTATGCCGTCATCCTCGCCGATACTGGCAAATGGCTGCACGCACCCGGCTCGGACTACCTCTTCGCCTACCTCGACAACAGCTGGTCACCGGACCTCGTGGCGAAGGTCACCAGTGCCTTCGAAACGGCACTGAAGATGTCTTCCACGATCAAGGAAGCCGTAAAGAACACCTCGGGACAGTCCGTGGTCGACGGGCTGTATCTCCTGGAACAGCCCGCCATGACCAAGGCGATGAACTCCATCCCCGGCATGGGTCTCACCCAGGTGGCCCAGCAACACCAGTCGGGTGAAGGCACCGCCGTCGACATCAATGGTCAGTTCTTCGCCGCCATTCTGGGCGGCCTGGGTGGCGATGTGGCGCCGATGTTGAACTACCTCACCACGACCATGGGCGACATCCAGGCGCAGACCCAGAAGAGCACGGTCACCAAGGATTTTGGCACCATCATGGGCCTCATCTCGGTGATGCCCGTGCTCAACGTGCCGGTGACGAGCTTCCAGTACGTCTACTCCACCTCGTCGGTAAGCACCTGGTTCGTCAAGGTCAACTGCGCGAGCGTGCAGAAGCAGTCGTATGACTACGGGTACACGGTCTGTAATTACAACTACAGCCCCTGACCGATAGGGAAGCCTGCCTACGCCTGGCGACCTTGCGTCGCCGGGCGTCCTGCGCGGAGGTCTCGCGCCCCATCACGATAGGGGGATGCACCATGGATGTCACCGTCAACATCGGTGTGCCATTCGGTTACGACAATGGCTTTGTCTCGCTTGCCAGCAACGAGCACGCGATATCGTTCCACCTGGAGGAGGGGACCCACGTGGCGACCTCGGCCATCATCGACCTCGGCTCAGTCCACAAAGCAGGCGGCGCGCGCCTGTTGGGGCAATTCAGCTTTACCTATACCTGGTCGTCGGCAGATCGGATCGTCACCGTCTGTGGAAGCGATTTCGATTCGCCCGACACCATGACGCTCGCCACCTGGCCCGAGGGCACGCAGGAGATCTGCCGGCAGCGGGCGTCCGGCGGCGGCTTCCGGTACCAAGACCTGAAAGCCAATCCGATGTGGAACTACACGACGCCGTTGACGCCCGGCGTGGAAGACATCTTCGACGGGCTGGTAAAGGGGACCAACGAGAAGCTCATCCAGGCCCTGCAAGCCACGCCCGATATCGCCGTGCAGGTGCGGCGCCCAGTGCCGAAGCTCTCCCCGGATGTGCATGAGCAGTTGATGTTGGTGTACCGCAACGGCGTCTTCGACCGGGTGCACGAGGCGAATACCCTGCTGGGCAGCAACGAACAGCTTTACACCATCGAATCGACGTTTGGCGGCGAGGTCACCTTGAACTACAAGGAAGCCTTCGCCAACGTGATCGGCAGCACGTCGGATCCGAAGATCGCCGGCTTGAGCTGGATCCAGCTATGGGCCAACCAGTACGGGCAGTATCCCGTCATCTGCACCTCCTATCACTCGAACGGCTTCAACTGCGGCAGCTCGCTGGTGGGAGGTCATGTGATCGGTGGAAAGACCGCCAAGTCCATGCCCAAGGGATCCAATTCCGTATGGATCTTCCCGATCTGCATCCAGCACAACAACGACGACAAGGTGTACATGGAGGCGTTGAAGTACCTCAAAGGCATCTGGCTCAACAACTACCTGGGGCCGTGATGTGGTGGGCGTGGCGTGCGTCGCCACGCCCTTTGCCTGCCATGGAATTGCCCTTTCGGTCCGATAGGCTGCAGCACGCGGCACATCGTGTGCCGGGGCATGTTTCATTCGGGCAGGGAAGATGTCATTCGGATACGTTATCTACAGGGCGGCAGCCCTGGTGGTGGGCCTGACCGCCGCCGCCGGATCATGGGCTTGCTCGTTCGAGCAGGCGCATTACCGATACTCCGCCAACCCGGATATCGAGGTGTCGTTTCGCAAGGTCGGCAAGCAGTCGGACTGGATCTCGGATCTCGCCCTCCAGCTGAAGATCCGTGGCAGCGGCCGCTCCTACTGGTTCCTGTTCGACGGGGGGGCGGCACGCTACGTCAACATGATTTCGGTGGAGGATGTCACGGCGCCGGGGTGGACGGCTCCCGATGGCGATGGGTCGAGAGGCCGCGGCAGTTTGGGCAGCATGCATTTCTTCGCGTGGTCGAAGAAGAACGTTTTCTTCGAAACGATACCCAAGTCAGGGCAACCTGCACCGGACACGATTTTCCTTCCCGACCTGGCCGAGACCCTCTGGTATCGCGCTGATCCAAGGGTCGGCGTAGGTCACGGCCTCTTCGTTCGCGACCGCTGCGCCAAGCCCCTGTAGGAGCGCGCGGCAAGTCCCATCGCGCGCAAGCGCGCTCCTACAACGGTGCGGATGTATCGGACTCGGCGAACACGTTTGCTCACGAGTCGTTACGTTTCAGCATGCGGATGCGAATCCGGCTTCGTCACACTTCTGTAGGAGCGCGCTTGCGCGCGATGGGGCTGGCGGCAAGTTCCATCGCGCGCAAGCGCGCTCCTACAACGGCGCGGATGTATCGGACTCGGCGAACACGTTTGCTCACGAGTCGTTACGTTTCAGCATGCGGATGCGAATCCGGCTTCGTCACACTTCTATAGGAGCGCGCTTGCGCGCGATGGGGCTGGCGGCAAGTTCCATCGCGCGCAAGCGCGCTCCTACAACGGTGTGAACGGACCGGATTCGGCGAATACCTTTGCCGCGAAACGTTCGGCCATGAGTCGATGCGTTTCGGCATCGGGATGCAGGCGGTCGGGTAGCGGAAGCGTTTCGTGATCCGCGGGGCCGTATAGTTCCCGCCCGTCGAGATAATGGAGGTGGGGATCGTGCTTCGCGCGCTGCTCGACAATGCGCGCCAGTTCACGGCGGATCGTTTCCAGTGTGAGCTTGCCCGCCGCGCTGTCGGCAGGGTTGCCCGTGGCCAGGAACATGACCTTGCCTTCGGCCAGCGCCTCCACGTCGAACGCGCCGGGGCCTGGCGTGGTTTCGTGGATGGGGCAGTAGATCGGCGAGACGATCAGCAGTGGCGTCTCGGGGTGACCGTCCCGCAGGGTGTCGAGAAAACCATGCACGGCCGGCACGAAGGCGCGCATCCGCATCAGGTCGGCGTTGACCAAGTTGATGCCGATCTTCACGCTAAGGACATCCGCCGGCGTGTCGCGCATCGTGCGCGCGACGAAGGGATCGAGTAGCGCGCTGCCGCTGAAACCGAGGTTGAGCAGATCAACACCGCCCGCCGCGGCTGCGAGCGCCGTCCAGATCGTGGTCGGGCTGGCCCCGTTCGAGCCATGGCTGATCGAACTGCCATGGTGCAGCCAAACCCTGCGCCCATCGTCCGCCACCGGGTGCGCGGGTGCGTTACCGCGCAGCGCTACCACTTCGGTGATCTCATGGTACGGAAGCCAGATCTCGACACGCTTGTCGCGTGGCGGCAACCCCTCGAAACGTAGCGTGGCGACGGGGCCTTCCTGCTTGGTGACCGTGCCGGCACGCATGTCGATGGTGACGACATCGCCGCCAATCGCGGTGGTCTGTGCCACCCGTTCGCCATCGACGAGCAGGTCATACATGCCCAGCGGACGGGGTGGCACGCCAGCGTAGACATGTCGGGTGGGCAGCGTATCGAGTTCGAGCAGGGTCGCCGTGGTGCGCAGCACGAGACGAACGCCAGACGGCTGGGATTCGGCCATGGCCAGCTGCGGGTCGGGATACTGCGCGCGCGCCCAGGCGGGCAGGCGGTGAGGGAGCAGGCCGCGTGTGGTGGTTTCGATGTCGATCGCACCGCGAAGGATGTCCGGGCCGATGGGCAGGGCGATCAGGTCATGCAAGGGGGCGTTCATAGGACGGATCGGCAAGGCGAGACGGCGATTGTATCGATTCGCCATACATTCCGTTCCCGGAATCTGGCTTTATCGTCCCGGGGAAGTGCCTACCATGGCTTTCTTCCCTTCATTCGCATCAGGACGATCTCGTGCTCGCAAAACGACAGACGATGTTCCGCCGGCTCGCGCTCGCAAGCGCCATCGCGATCACCTCCGTTGCGGCCTCCGCAACCCCGAACGATGGGGCGTTGACGCTCGATACGTACAACCCCGGCGAGAAGGCGATCTTCGCGGTGTCTTCGGTACTCGTGGAAGGCAAGACGCAGGCCGTGCTCATCGATGCGCAGTTCTCGGCCGCCAACGCCCGCACCCTGGCGAAACGGATCGAGGCGTCGGGCAAGACCCTGACGACCATCTATATCAGCCATGGCGACCCCGATTACTACTTCGGCCTGGATACGCTGCACCGCGCCTTCCCGCAGGCGCATATCGTCGCCACGCCGCAGACCATCGCGCATATCCGCGCCACCAGCGACGAAAAGCTGAAGGTGTGGGGGCCGAAACTCGGTGCCGACGCGCCGAAGGCGATCGTGCTGCCGGAGCCGTTAAGCGGCGACACCCTCTCGGTGGATGGCCAGGCGTTGCGTATCGTCGGGCTCGATGGCCCCACGCCTGATCGCACCTTCGTCTGGATCCCGTCGCTTCGTGCGGTCGTGGGCGGCATTCCGGTGGTGGGCGGCGAACACGTCTGGATGGCCGATACCCAGACGCCGGCATCGCACCGCGACTGGCTCGCCACGCTGGACCGCATCCGGGCCCTGAAGCCCGTCAAGGTCGTGCCGGGCCACTACGCCCCCGGCACCTGACTCGATCTCGGCACGGTGACCTTCACGGGCGACTACATCCGCGCCTTCGATGAAGAGACGGCAAAGGTGAAGGATGCGTCGGCCCTGGTCGAGGCCATGAAAAAGCGCTACCCCAATCTCGGTGGCGTGGGCTCGCTGGAACTGAGCGCAAAGGTCGCCAAGGGGGAAATGAGCTGGCCGTGAGCCACTCGCCGGGCCGGCGGCAGCCGGCCCGGGTACCTTTCAGGCCAGCTTGCGAGCCACGTCGTCCAGGGATGCGACGACCCAGAACACCTTGCCCTTGTTTGCCTCGCGCACGAAGTCGCGCAGGGGCTCGCTGCGGGCCAGCGCCTCGGCGAGGTCGCCCACGACAGCCAGGTGTACGCGGTAGTTCACGAACTTTTGGACCACCGCCCCGGCGACACCCGTGCGAAGGCTGAGAAAATCCTTGCCGAGGCGGGCGGCAGGTAGCACCAGCAAATCGGCTTGTTCGCCCAAGGCCAGGGCCAGCAGTTCGCTGCCGTCCGCTTCGCTGGAAAGCGTCGGACCGGTGTCGCCGCAGACGAAGACGCGCTTGTCGTGGATGAACTGAATCGATCCATGCATGGGGACGGGCTTCCTTACATCGGGGGACGGGCGATTGCCCGTAAACGGCCACCACCCTAAACGCCAGTCGCGGCGCCGTCGAGACCAGGGGTGAAAAATCCCGCCAAACCTTTGGACGATTGACGCGGATTGTTACCGGTTGGTAATACCGTGCTGCCGGAAAGGCGCCCGTAAGCCGACCGGCGTAGATGCCTGGGTAGAGGCCGAATCGAGTTATCCGACGAGGAGAGGCTGATGAACGACGACGATATCCTGGATGTGATCGCCCACAAGGTTACAGAAAAGACTAAGGGAGATCCCAAGCTGATCAACGCTTCGACCACGTTCGACGAGCTTGGCATATCGTCATTAGACGTAATGGACGTCATTTTTGATGTCGAAGAAGAATTGTCGCGCAGATCGGAAAGCCAGGTAGAGCTGGCTGACAGCGACATCGCGGGCCAGACAGTTGGAGATCTCGTCAACGCGGCGAAGAAGGCAATCGAGCGCAGTCGGGAGCAACAGCCGCCACACCACGACGCCTCGCACGGCAAGCATTCCTGAGGTATGTCGATGCGCCGCGTGGTCATCACGGGAATGGGGGCGATCAGTGCCCTGGGTGTGGGTGCACAGGCTTTGTGGACGGCGGCTCGCGATGGCCGGGATGGCATGAGGCCGTTGCATCATGCGGAGGCGGAGAAAATCCGCGCGCCGCTGGCGGCGCAGGTGCCGCCGGACTGGGATCCCGCCGCCCATTTCGACGCACGGCGCCTGTCGATGCTGGACCGGGTGTCGCAGTTTGCCTGCGTGGCGGCGGACGAAGCGTTGAAGCAGTCGGGTATCGACTTGCATAAGGGCGATCTTGCGGATCGCACCGCGGTGATCGTGGGTACTGGCGCGGGTGGCGACACCACGCACGACGAGCAGGCATGGCAGCTGTATGCCGGGAACTCCGGTCGCATCCATCCGCTGACCATTGTCCGCCTGATGATCAACGCCCCGGCGAGCCAGATCAGCATGGCGCACGGCACGCGAGGGCCGGCGTTCGCCGTGGCGAGTGCCTGTGCGTCCAGCAACCATGCGATCGCTCAGGCGATGTCGCTGATTCGTTGTGGCATGGCCGATGTGGCGATCTGCGGTGGTACGGAGGCCTGCTTCAGCTTCAGCGCACTCAAGGCCTGGGAGGCGATGCGCGTGCTGGCAGTGGGTGCCTGCCGTCCGTTCAGCGCCGATCGCACGGGGTTGGTGCTTGGGGAAGGGGCAGGCATGTTCGTGCTGGAATCGCTGGACCATGCCCGCGCTCGCGGTGCGCATGTGCTCGCGGAGCTGGTGGGTGCGGGGATGAGCGCCGATGCGGCGGATATCGTCCATCCCGATCCGGGCGGCAGTCGTCTCGCCATGCATCGGGCCCTGGCGGATGCGAAGGTGCCGTACGACCGCGTGGATTACATCAATGCCCATGGCACCGGGACCAAGGCCAACGACCCGGTGGAGACACGCTCGATCCACGACGTGCTGGGCGATCACGCCAGGCACGTGCTGGTCTCGTCGACCAAGCCGGTGCATGGTCATGCCTTGGGTGCGGCGGGTGCGCTGGAACTGGTGGTGACCCTGGGCGCCCTGCGCGAAGGCATCGTGCCGCCTACGCTCAATCTCGATGCCCCTGATCCCGAATGCGATCTCGACTACGTGCCGAACGTCGCGCGGGAAAAACGATTGCGCGTCGCGATGAGCAATTCATTCGCCTTCGGCGGCCTCTGCGCCGTGCTGGTGGTCAGTCGCTGGCAGTGACCCGTCAGCATGGCGGGGATACCTCGCGACAACCGATTGCCTCACCCTCGTCGTTCCTGTGAAAACAGGAACCCAGCGCCCCGGTTTGCCAGCACTGCGAGGGCGCTGCATCGGCTTTACGTAGGAGGCCGCGAGGCGATAACCGATTGCCCCGCGCTGGGTTCCTGCGTGCGCAGGAACGACGTATCACCTCACGTCGTTCCTGTGAAAACAGGAACCCAGCGCCCCGGTTTGCCAGCATGGCGAGGGCGTTACATCGGCCTTTGCGTAGGAGGCCGCGACGCGATAACCGACCGCCACGCGCTGGGTTCCAGCGTTCGCTGGAACGACGCATCACCTCACGTCGTTCCTGTGAAAACAGGAACCTAGCGCCCCGGTTTGCCAGCACTGCGAGGGCGCTGCATCGGCTTTACGTAGGAGGCCGCGAGGCGATAACCGAATGCCCCGCACTGGGTTCCTGCGTGCGCAGGAACGACGCATTACCTCACGTCGTTCCTGTGAAAACAGGAACCCAGCGCCTCGGGTTGCCAGTACGGCGATAGCGCCGCATCGCATTTACGGCATGGACGCCTGCTTCGCCATTGACGGCAGCGCATTGTCGATACGGTTGGCATCCAGTCGCTTGCGGGCTTCCGTGACAAGGGTATCCAGCGGACATTCGCCCATGGTCGGACATCCGGCCACGTGGACAGGACCGCGCTTCATGCCCTCGTACCGATTGGCACGCAAATCATCCATCGACGGCATCAACTGACGCACGAGAACGAACGGATGACCGTCGCGCTCGACAAGCGTGAACGACAGCGCACCACCCGGCGAATAGTCGTCAGGACGAGCGGCATCATGCCAGTCGAGACCGAACACGCCGGCGATGTTCGCCAGATTGGTGTCATGCCCCACGAGGACGACGACGCCACGTCCCGTCGCCAGCAGCGGGGCGACGCTGGGCTTGTCGCCTGCGGCCGCCTGCAACGTTCCGAGGATATGCGCAGCGAGGTTGGAGCCCGCCCTGGCGGCCGCCGGCATGGCCTTCTTGCCGGCCGCGAACTGCGCGTTGTGCAGCAGGATCAGCCGCTCCAGGGTGGACCGATCACCGCGCCCGAACGCTACGGCCGACATCGGCAGGCCTTCCGCATAGGCCAGCATCAGGTTCTCGCTAAGCGTGCCAGCGAGCTTCATCGCCTCGGCGGGCGCCTCCGGAAGGAGCTTCTTGCCGTCCTTTTTCGCCACGGATGCGCAATCCAACGCACCGCAGTCCAGCAGCAGCGATTGCAGCGCCGTCAGCGCGGCATGGGCTTGCGCGGAGGTCGACGGCGCATCGTCGTCATCATCCTTGCGGTAGTGGAACAGCGCATTGTTCTCATCGCCGGCAGTGGCGAGATAGCCAAGGTGGCACCCGGGCGCGAGCCCTTCCGAGAACGCCTCGCTGCTTTCCCGGTTACGCGGCGTGCTGTCGCCGATCACCACGACGCGATCCGCATCGGGGCATGCGGATGCCAGCGCGCCATCGGCAACAAGCTCCGTCCGCCAGCGCGCACCGATGGCTCGCATGCCATCCTTTCCGTGCGCGGTGAGCATGCCGGGTGCCACCGACCACGCCGGCCACGTGCCACGCGCATAAGCCGCATAGGTCTCGGCAGGCTTCGTCGGCGAACGCACACCATGGCGAATGAGCACAACCTCGGCACGCACGACATCGCCAGCATGGGCAGCCGTGGCGACACCCAGGGCGAGAAGCAGCAGCGCGGCCCTCACAGCTTCACCGACAGGTCGAGAAACACGCCTCGGCCAGGCAGGCCGAAATACAGCGGTGCGCCACCCACCGACTGTGTGCCGGCATAACCGGTGATCTTGTGCACGTTGAAGAGATTGTTCACGTCGACGCTGATCGAGTAGCCCTTGGTGCCCGCCGGACCGTGATCGGTGCGATAGCCCGCGGCCGCATCGACGCTGAAATAGCCACCGATGCGATTGCCGTTTTGGAAAACAGGCTGTCCAGTCTTGCCGGCGACGTTGTCCACGCCGTACTGCTCACCAAGGAACTTGCCCATCAGCGACCCGAAATAGCCGCTGCTGGCGCTGTACAGCAGGCCGAGCGCCGCCGTGACCTTCGGCGTGCCGGCTACCTGTACGTTGCTGCCCTTGTACGTGGCCTTGTTGTAGCTGGCGTTGCCGTAAAGGCTGAGGTCGTGGGTAAGGGCGAAAGTGGCTTCCGCTTCCGCACCCTTGTAGATCGCGCCACCACCGTTGACGTAAGCCGTTTCGTTGCCGTTGCCCGTGGCGACCTGGGTCTGTGCGATCAGGTTGGAGAAGTCGATGTAATAGACATCGGCGCCGAAGGTGAGCTGGCGCGAGGCGTAGGCCGTGCCGAGCTGGTAGTTCTTCGTCAACTCTGGATCGATGCCTCGCGAACCATTGACCTGGATCACGTCGATCGGCGGGGCGAGGAAACCCTTGGCCGCCTGCGCATAGGCCGTCCATGAATCGCTGATACGGTCATGCACGCTGATGGAGGGCAGGGTGGTGCTATAGGTCGCCTCGGCGGTAAGCGGCACCGGCGGCGATACCTTGTTCAGCGGCGCCTCGATGCGACGCGTCACTTCGGAGTAACGCAGGCCGGGGCTCACGGTGATGCTGTCGGTGACCTTCCAGTCGTACTGCACGTAGGGCTGGAACGTATCGGTACGGTCGTCCAGCTCGTAGTTCTGGATGGGGCCGTACTTGGTGCCGGTCTTCGCGCCGGTGGTGAGGTCCAGCGGGAACTGGTAGCGCGCGTCGATATTGCGTTCCAGCCATGCGCCTGCAAGCAGGCGACCCGGTCCGAGATCGCGGCCGAGGCGAAGCACGTCGCCGAACGCATGGAAACCCGAATCGGACTGTTTGCCGGGGAGATCGTTGGGGGCCGTCGCGACCTTCTTGCCCTTGGCATTGTAGAACGTCACGCCGTTGTCCGCCGGGTTGATGTCGGTGGCGTCCGCCGCCTTGCGCGCCCAGTGGTCGAAGGTGTTGAGGTACACCTTAGTCCTCGATGTCCCATTCGCCGATACGCGAATCCAGTCCCAGGTAGGTGAAGCTCGAATAGTAGGCGGCGTTGTTCGCGCCCTTGTAGTTCTGCACCGTGGGATCGTCGCCGAGACCGAAGCGCCAGCCGTAACGGGCGATCTCGTCCAGCGTGGCGCCCTGCACCGTGTTCTGGTGTTCGCGGTTGTAGCTGGTGACGAAGGTCAGTGTGGTCGCGTCGCCGAGTTGGCTGATGGTCTTGATGAAGACGTGCTGGCGCTTGTCGTCGGTGCCCTTGAGGTAGGTGTCGCTGGATTCCTTGGAGATATCCGCGAATACCTTGGTGTTGCCGATGGTCTCGTCGGCGGCGACGCCGCCGGCCCGCGTGTTCCAGCTGCCGATGGTGAGGTAGGGCGTGATGCCCGGTTCGTCGGACGGATCGCGCGAGCGCAGGCCGATGGTGCCGCCGAAGGTCGCGTTGCCGATGGTGCTGCCGCCGCCCGGGCCGCGATCGATCTGCGCCTGGCCGAGCACGTGGTTGTTGAAGTACGCCGAGGTGGTGTGGTGCAGGTCGCTGGCGTCGCCGAAGGGGATGCCGTCGAAGGTGATGTTGAACTGGCCGTCCTGGAAGCCGCGCAGGCTGATGCCTTCGTTCTTGCCCAGGCCCGGGCCTTCGGGCGAGGTGACGGTGATGCTCGGCGCGTACTTGATGATGTCGTCGAAGTTGGCGTTGAAGCGCAGGCCGTCACGGATGAAGCGCTCGTCGATCACCGAAGTAGGCTGGGCGGCGTCGAGCGGCGGTGCGCTGGGGGCGAGCGTATCCACGGCGTTGGCGCTCACGCTCACCGGCGCGAGGTTCTTCGCCGAATCACGGGTGTCGATCGCCGGCAGGCTGGCGTCGGCCGGCGTGGTGCCGGCCCGTACGTTTCCCGGGACGATCTTTGCGGTGGTGGGTGTGACGAGGCGATAGTCCAGGTGCGTATCGCGCAACAGCGCCGCAAGTCGTTGCGCCGGCGCCAGGCCGGCGGGCACGGCGTGGCTGAGCACGCCCTCCGGAATCGCCGCGTCGTAGACGACCTGCCAGCCGGTGTCGTGGCTGAACTGGTCCAGCGCCTGCGCGAGCGGCATGGCGGCGATGGCCGTCGGCGGTGTCGCCGCGTTGGCGATGGCGGGTGCCGCGCTGGCGAGGGCCAGGGCGATGCACAGGGCGAGCGAGTGACGCATGCAGGAACTTCCTTCGATGGGAGGGGGAGGACGCGCGTTGTCGTCCGACCCCATCCATGAGTCCCGGCGCGGAAGGATGGGTACCGCCGATTCGATGAATTTTTTCTTACAGCCTGCGGCGAGGCGGAGCGGCGACGACGCGGATGCGCTCCGCATCGCGCTCGACGGCCACGCCAGGAAGACTGGTGAGGTAACTTACGAAGGCTTCGGGATCGTGCGCATGGAACACGCCGCTGATCCGGCGTTTCGCCAGTGCGGGTTCGTCGATGCGCAGCGGGCGCGTGGTGTATGCATTGAATCGGCGAGCCACCTCGGCCACGGGCATGTCATGGAAGCGGATATCCGCCGGCAGCCATGCGGTAGCGACGGCGGTATCGAGCGTGCTCCGTTCCAGCACCTTGCCGCCCCCGTCGACGCGCACAGTTTCACCGCCGTCGATGTCCGCCACGCGCTCGCCACGGGCCACGTGGCCGGTCAGGCGTTGCGCCGTGGTATCGAGCCAAGACGCCGAGGCATGCCACACGGAGACCTTGCCGCTGACGACGGCGACACGCGCGCCGTCGCCGTCGCGATCCACGTCGAACACGGTGCCGATGTCCTCGATGCGCTGCCTGCCGACCTCCACGGATAGCGGACGCGCGGGATCGTGGCCGATATCGAACGAGGCCCGCCCGGCGACCAGCGCGATGCGCCGCGACGTGGCGTCGAACGCCACGTCCACGATGCCGCCGGGCGACAGCTGGACGCGTGTATCGTCGGGCAGTTGCAGCATGCGTACGCCGCTGGCGTCGGCCGTGTAGCGGATAGGTGCCGCGGAAGGCGTGGCGGGTCGGAAGGCAACGGCGCCCGCCACGAGCAGCAGCACGGCGGCGGCCGCGACGTAGCGCAAGGCCCGGTGACGTGGGCGTCGGGTGGCCTGGGCTTCCACTCGCTCGCCGAACAGGGGCACCACGCGCGGTTCGCTACCGGCACGGGCGACGAGGTCCGCCATCGGCATGTCGTCGAGCGCGGCGGCGGCGCGCAAGTCGCCATGCAACTGGGCGATGGCGAGGTATTCCGACACGTGCCGTGGCGAATGGCGCAGCCACGACATGAAACGCTCTTGCGCACCGGCGTCCGGCGCGTCGCGCATGTCGAGGTACCACAGGGCGGCCTCTTCGGCGATCCGGCGCGAATCATTCATAGCTCTGCATCCCTTGCCGGCACGCGGCCAGTCCCTTGACGATGTATTTCTTGACCATGTGGGTGGAGATGCCGAGCGCGTCCGCGATCTCGCGATAGGGCATGTCGTCGCGATAGTGCATCACCAGCACGGCGCGGCATTTGGGCGTCAGGCGCGCGATCACGGTGGCGAGGCGACGGCGGCGCAGGTCGCGATCCACGTCCGCACCGGCTTCGCAGGGCGTGGCGAGCCGGTCGATCACGTCGTCGATGCCTTCGCCGCCCAGCGGGGCGCGCTGGCGCATCTGCGCATGCTCCTTCACCAGGTTCGCGGCCACGGTGAACAGGTAGGCCTCGGGGTTGCGCACGGTCTCGTCGCGTGAGCCGGAGTTGCGCAGCAGTCGCAGGTAGACCTCCTGGACGAGGTCTTGCGCGTCCCAACGATGGGCGACGCGGCGCAGGAAATAACTGGCGAGCTTGGGACCCTTGTCGACGAGAAGGTGCGCCCAGCCCTGGGGCGTATCGGTCACGCGGGGACTCCAGGTTCGTCGCGGCAGGATGGGCGCGGAGTGTGTCCGTCGTGTGACGGGGTGTCCTCAACGCCGTCGCGCGACACCTCGGGTTGCCCACCAGAAAACCAGCGCGACGAGGCTGGTGGTCGCACCCAGCCAGCAGACGCCCGCCCAGCCCCAACGGGCATAAGTGGCCGTACCGGCGGCGGCCCCCGTGCCGCTGCCCACCGCGTAGAACAGCATGTAGAGCCCCACCATGCGGCTGTGCGCTTCCGACCGTGCGCTGAAGACCATGCTTTGGTTGGTCACGTGCAGTGCCTGGCCGCCCATGTCCAGCAGCACGATGCCGAGCATCAGCGCGGCCAGGGATTGATCCATGAAGGCGAGCGGCAACCAGGACAGCGCCAGCAGGAGCAAACCACCTGCGCTGGTGCGCGCGCCGTGGCCACTGTCTGCCCACCGCCCTGCGCGTGCCGCTGCCAGGGCGCCAAGCGCTCCGACCAGGCCGAAGGCACCGATGGCCGCGTGCGACAGCGAACGCGGCGGTGCGCTGAGCGGCAGCACCATGGCATTCCAGAAAATGTTGAAGGTGGCGAACATCAGCAAGGCCAGCACGCCGCGCACCTGGAGCACGCGCTCCTCGCGCAGCAGGGTGGGCATGGAGCGGAGCAGGGCGAGGTAGCTCAGTCGTACCGGTGCCACCGTCGTGCGCGGCAGGGCGAGCCGAAGCAGAAGCACCAGCAGGATGGAAGCCACGGCGGAGCAGGCGAACATGCCGCGCCACCCGGCGATGTCGCCGACCGCGCCGGAGACGACGCGCGCGAGCAGCAGGCCCATCAGGACGCCGCTTTGCGCTACGCCCACGAACTGCCCGCGCCGCTCGGCCGGGGCGATGCTCGCCGCATAGGCGATCAGGCCCTGCGTCATCGCGGTGCCCAGCGTGCCGATGCCCACCATGCCGGCCAAGAGCAGCGGCCAGCTCGGTGCGAAGGCCACGGCCGCGAGCGAGGCGGTGAGGCCCAGCGACTGGATCAGCATGAGCCGGCGCCGCTCGACGCGGTCGCCGAGGGGGACGAGGAATAGCAGGGCGATGCCGCAGCCGACCTGCGCGGCGGTCATGACCTGGCCGAGCCGGGCGTCGGGGATGCCGAATTCCTTGCCGATGGCGTCGAGCAGGGGCTGCGCGTAGTAGATGTTGGCGACGCACAGGCCGCAGGCGAGGGCGAACAGCAGCGCGACGCCGTGGGAGGGCGGCACCGGGGATCCGGAGGTCATGGCGGGCCTTTGAGGTTGCAAATCGAAACTAGTGGAAGGCTAGGCGACCGGGTTTTAAAATGCAACCTTGCAAGCGAGGTCCATTGGCATGAGTGAACGAGTCCACAGCAGCAGCGTGACCTGTCCGGTCGCGCGCGCCATCGATGTCATCGGCGACCGCTGGTCGTTGCTGATCCTTCGCGATGCGCTGGATGGCGTGCGGCGTTTCGGTGATTTCCAGCGCAGCCTCGGTGTCGCCAAGAACATCCTGTCGGATCGCCTGCGGCGGCTGGTGGAGGCGGAGGTGCTGGTTCTTGCGCCCGCGTCCGATGGCAGCCCGTACCAGGAATACACGCTATCGTCGACGGGGGCGCAGCTGTTTCCGGTAGTGACGGCGATCCGCCAATGGGGCGAAAAGAACTTGTTCGATCGTGGCGAGCCTTATACCCGCCTGCTGGACACGCGCACGGGCAAGCCGGTGCCGGTCATGAAGCCGCTGGCCAGCGACGGCAGCGTGCTGTCCGCCGACAACACGGCGATCCGCCGACCCGGCTGACGGACTGCCGTTGTCGTTCTGTTGTAGGAGCGAGCTTGCTCGCGATCCCTCAGGATGGCCATGGCGGTTGATGCCATGCGTTGCATCCGGGCCGGCTGTCGCCGGATCGCGAGCAAGCTCGCTCCTACAGAAGGTACAGGTGCCGTGGCGACGGGATCAGACTTCGCCGCGCAGGATCGCCGCGTACAGCTCGGCGTCCGCATTGGCGCCGGAGACGACGATCGCTACATGGCTGTCTCCAACTGGCAGCCTGTCGTTGAGCAACGCCGCAAGCGCCACCGCGCCGCCCGGTTCGATCACCAGCTTCATGGACTGGAAGGCGAAGCGCATGGCGTCCTTCACCTCGTCCTCGGAAACCGTCAGTCCGCCGCTCAGCAGGGCCTGGTTGATGGGAAAGGTCAGTTCACCGGGCGAGGGCGACATCAGCGCATCGCAGATGCTCCTGGCCTCCGGCGACACCTTCTGCCGCGTGCCGGCGACCAGCGAACGCGCGGTGTCGTCGAAGGTTTGCGGTTCGACACAGTAGACGTCGATATGCGGACGCAATCCCTTCACGGCCGTCGCCACGCCAGCGGTCAGGCCGCCGCCACCACAACACACCAGCACGGCCGCGAGATCCACGCCTAAGTCGGCGGACTGCTCGATGATCTCCAGGCCCACGGTGCCCTGGCCCGCCATGATGTACGGGTCGTCGAACGGCGGTACGCGCACGGCGCCGCGTTCCTCAGCGATGCCCGCGGCGATCGCCTCGCGCGATTCGTTGAAGCGGTCGTACGTGACCACCTCGGCACCGAGGCGACGCGTGTTCGCCAGCTTGTTGGCCGGGGCGTCGGCGGGCATGACGATGGTGGCTCGGATGCCGAGCCGCTTCGCCGCCGCAGCCACGCCCTGCGCATGGTTGCCGCTGGACCAGGCGACCACGCCCGCCTGGCGTTGCGTGTCGTCCAGGCGTGACAGACGATTGTACGCCCCACGAAACTTGAACGAGCCCGTATGCTGCGCGCCTTCGAATTTCACCATCACGCGCCGGCCGACGCGTTCGTTCAAGGTGTCGAATTCGAGCAAGGGGGTGCGCACGGCGGCCCCTTTCAGCTGTTCGGCGGCGGAGAGGACGTCGGCGATCTGGATGGCGAAGCTCACGGGGTCTTCCTGTAGGTGCGGTAACGGCGGCAGGGTAACCGGTCGGGTGATGGGTGTCAGGCCAGCTTGAGCATCGCGGCACCGGCCACGATGAGGCTCACGGCGACCATTCGGCGCCGACCGACGCGTTCGCGCAGCACGGCCCAGGCGAGGAAGGTGCCGAACACGATGGAGGTTTCGCGCAGCGCCGCGATCACGGGAATCGGCGCGCGCGTCATCGCCCAGAGCGCGAGTCCGTACGATGTGATGGATCCCAGGCCGCCGACCGTCGCGAGGGCGAGGTGGGTGCGCGCGTAGACGAGCAGCGCCTTGCCGCGCGTGGCGAGCGCCCACAGCGCCAACGCCACGCCGGAAATCAGGAACGGCCAAAGGGTGTAGCCCAGCGGGGAATCCGCGCGCCGTACGCCCATGCCATCCACGATGGTGTAGCCCGCGATGACGAAGGCATTGAGGAAGGCGAAGCGCAGGCCGCGCGCATCCTGTGTCTGGCCGAAGGCGACGCCCAGCACGCCCGAGCAAATTAGTGCGATGCCGGCGAAGGCGCCGAGGGTGAGCGGGTCGCCATGGGGCAGGGCGAGGTTCGCCATGGTCACCAGCAAAGGCGCCGTACCGCGCATCACCGGATAGACCTGGCTCATGTCGGCGAGCTGGTAGCTGCGGGCCAGCAGGAAGAAGTACGCGGTCTGCAACACCGACGACAGGGCGATGAAGGGCCAGCTCGGTGACGCGGGCGGGGGAAGGAAGGGCAACGCCACCGCCGCGATGACCGCGCCCGATGCACCGACCAGCACTGCGCTGAGCATCGCGTCGCCACCGCGCTTGACGATGAGATTCCAGGTAGCGTGCAGCAGGGCGCCGAGCAGCACCACCGCGAAGACGAACATCGTGCGGCCTTGTCGTGGGGAGCGACAAGGATACCGTGCGGTTATGGCGAAGGCATGGCCGCCACCGCTTTACTGTAGGAGCGAGCTTGCTCGCGATCCGGCGACAGCCGGCACGGATGCGACACACGGATCGCGAGCAAGCTCGCTCCTACAGGAAAATGGCGACTTGGAGACCCGGGAGCCGTCGAGGGTCGGCTCCCGGGGTGTGGCTTACTTGCCGAGGTTGCTCAGGAAGCGCTTGGTGTACTGGAGCACCGACGTGGACGGCAGCGAGTTGCAGGTCGGCGACGCGGTGCCCTGCGAGCACGGTGCGTCACGGTCGAGCGACCAGAAGTGCAGGCCGGCGAGCTTGTTGGCCGCGGCGTACGTGGTCACCTTGTCGATATCCGCCACCTGGAACACATTGGCGGAGACATCGTTCACGCCGATCATCGGAGTGATCTCGATCTTGTTCAGCGGGATGCCGTAGGTATGCTGCAGGTTCAGCACCGCCTGGATCGCGGACTGGCCCATGTCGCATGCGCCGTTCTTCATCACGCAGATGCTCGGGCTGCCGCCGCCGTAGTCCATGGTCATCAGGTTGATGGTGTAGTTCTGCAGGCCCAAGGCCTTCACCAGCTTCACCACCGTGTCGCCCGTGCTGTTCACGCCGCCGTAGCTGCCATCGGACGCGGCCAGCGTGGCGAGGGTGAACGAGAAGCGCAGGTTCGGGTAGATGCCGGCGGCGTACACCGCATTGTTCACCAGCGCCTGCAACTGCGCCTGTGACTGTCCGGCCTCGATGTCGAAGTCGACGCCGACCAGGTGCGCGCCGTTGTAGCGCGAGATGAAGGCCGCCATGTTGGTCGCGCTGCCGCAGGTGAAGCTGCCGTTCGCGCCACCGGTGGAGATGACGTAGTTGATCCCCGCATCGTTGATCCGCTTGATGTTGGCGGTGGCGAAGGCCGCGCCGGGCACGCCGCCCCAGTTCTCGCTGCCGCATTCGCCGGTGGCGAAGGCCAGCGTGATGGCACCGAGGTTGGGCACCTGGGTCGAGACGAGGCTACCCGCGCCCACCACCGGAATCCGCGTGCCGGTGACCGAGGTGGAGATGATGTTGGTGTTCCAGTCCATGTTGATGGACGTGTCCTTGTACGGACTGAACAGCAACGTGCCCGCGCCCGGCGGCGGGTTGTTGGGCGGCGGGTTGTCCGGCGGGTTGCCCGGGTCGCTGCCGCCGCCAGAGCAGGCGCCCTGCGAGGTCCATGGCTGGCCGCTGCCGGAGGCGCCGCTGTGCGAGGACGGGTCGTCGCCCTGGGTCCACCAGTTGGCAACGTAGTTGTTGCCGTTCTGGCTGGCGACGTTGCCGCCGTTGTAGACCGTCGAAGCGCTCCAGGCCGCCGCGCACGCGGTGGCGGCGTGAGCCGCCTGCGTGGGGACCGTGAGCGACAGGGCCGCCGCGATGGCGAGACCGAGCGTGGCGGAACAGCCGCCGAGTACCTTCAGGGACATCTGACACCTCCCGTATCGAATGATGGAACCCGTACGGGGAATGGCCTGCCACTCCCCGTGACGAGCTGCCTGTGCTGTAGAGCGGGGAGGGGTTTAGTCCCTGAATGACAACGTTGTCTACATTGTCCATGACAATTTGTGACGCGTGCTGTGAACAGGAAATGCTGCCTTGCGGCGAAATTTGCCGTCCGACGTCCATTAGGCAGAAATCGACGTGCTGCTGCGTCGCGACGAGAACTCGATGTCCTGTCTTGATTGAAATGACAACGATGGTCAGGCCATGTCCCTGCCAAGAGAGAGCCACCCCGTCGTCTCTTGCCGAAAACGAGGTGGCTCCCGATGGGTCAGGCGTGGTCCGTGCTGGCGGTGACGCTTTCCCAGGCGTCGATTTCCGCGATCATCGCGTCCAACTTTTCACGGGCGCGGCGCAAGGCGTCGGGACCGAGCAGCAGATGCAGCGGCGGCTCGGCGGCATCGACGGCCTGCACGATCGCCTTCGCACCAAGCACCGGATCGCCGGCCTGGCGACCGGCCATCGCGGCGAGGGCGGCACCGCTGCGACCGGTGCTCTCCGCGTAGGCCTCGTCTTCCTTGTCGCTGCGGCGGATGGAGTGGTCGGAGAGGAAGTCGGTGCGGAATGCGCCCGGCGCGACCGCCATCATCGTGATGCCCACCGGTTCGAGTTCACGCGAGAGCGCGGCCGTCAGCCCTTCCAGGGCGTACTTCGCGGCGGCGTACAGCACGGAACCCGCACCCGGCGCGCGCCCGGCGATGGAGGTGATGTTGACGATCTGGCCGCTGCCCTGGGCCCGCAATCGCGGCAGCGCGGTGCGGATGATGCGCACCGGGGTGAACACGTCCACTTCGAACAGACGGGCCATCTCGGCGTCGGTGGATTGCTCCAGGGCGCCGAGCAGGCCGTAGCCGGCGTTGTTCACGATCACGTCGATGCGGCCGGCATGGTCGAAGGCTTCACGGGTGGCACGCTCGGCCTCGCCGGGGGTGGCGAAATCCGCATGAACGACGTGCAGGCGGCCGGTATCGGTGGGCAGGTCCGGGGTGCCGCTGCGGACGGTGCCGATGACGCGGTCGCCACGCTCCAGCAGGACGCGGGCGAGAGCCAGGCCGAGGCCGCGGGAGATGCCGGTAATGAACCAGGTTTGCATGGATGTCCTCCGGGTGGGTGATGGTGGAGAACGATAAGTCCGATAGTCGGGCTAATGAATATCCAAACTTCTAATCTGGCTTGTAAGAGGAATTGAATAATGCTTTGCTTGGCGGCATGGACTCGCCCCTTTCCAGCGCCGACTACAACCAGTTGCGGGCCTTTGTCGCCGTGGCCGAGGCCCTCAGCTTTTCCCGCGCGGCCGAAACCCTGGGCGTCACCCCGTCCGCTTTGAGCCAGACCCTGCGCGGCCTGGAGACCAGCGTCGGTCTGCGCCTGCTCCATCGCACCACACGCAGCGTGTCGCTCACTTCGGCCGGCGAACGACTGCTCCAGGAAGTCGCGCCGTCGATCCAGGGCCTGCGCGAGGCGATGGACGGCTTGCGCCGCAACGGCGGTCGCCCCTCGGGACGGCTGCGTATCCATACGTTCCGTTCCGCCGCCGAGAACTACATCGAACCCATGCTCGGCACCTTTGCCCGCGAGTGCCCGGACGTGGTGCTCGACATCACGCTGGACGATGAGGTGGTGGATGTCGTCGGCGGGGGATACGACGCGGCGCTACGCCTGGGCGAAGTCATCGAACGCGACATGGTTGCCGTGCCGTTGGGGCCCTCGATGCGGCAGCTCGCCGCCGCCTCGCCGGATTACCTGGCGCGGCATGGCGTGCCGATGCATCCGCGCGACCTGCTGCGACACCGTTGCATCCGCTGGCGCTGGCCGGGGCAGCCGCATCCGTATCCCTGGGAGTTCTTCGAGGACGGCGCCTGGTTCGAGGTCAACGCGGACGGTCCGCTGGTGGTCAGCGACAAGGCCATGGCGATCCGTGCGGCGGCGCAGGGCGTGGGTGTCTGCTTCACGGTGGAATACGCCTTGCTGCCGAGCTTCCGTAGCGGCGAGCTAGTGCCCTTGCTGGAGGACTGGGCGCAGCCCTTTCCGGGCATGTACCTGTGTTATCCGCAACAACGCCAGATGGCGCCCGCGCTGCGCGCCTTCATCGATGCGGTGCGCGAGGTGGCTAGTCGCGTAGATGTCCCAGCAGTTCGCTGACCTCTTCCTCGGTCAGCCCGACACCCTCGACCGAAAGCCACACCGGCAGGCCGGTACGCCGGTTGGTGAGCTGGCACGCGCCTTCGCGCGGCACGCCGCCGATCAGCACGTCTTCGAGCGCGATCGTGCCATCGTAAATGCTGGCGATCGCGAAGCCGTTTTCCTGTTCGAGCACCGCGAACTGCAACTCGGGATGCCACCACACCACGTTTGAAGCCATGCGCGTGCTTCAGTACGTGGTGGCCAGGGAGGCGAGGGCGTGCAGACGATTCGCGTAGTCGCTGAAGCCGAGGCCGCTGGCGGTGGGGTCGTCGCTTTCGTCGAACAAATAGATGCCCTCCATGGCGATGCGCGCTCCGAGCGCCTCCAGCTCGAGCAGCACGGCTTCGTCGAGCTGAAGATGGATGGGCACCGCGATGTCAGTGTCGATGCGGAGTTCGCCGTTCGGCTGGGGAAGGCCTACGGGGTGTCCATCCACATTAAGCACGACAAACCGGTCCTCTGCAATCTGTCTAAGGCAGTAGGGAAAAAAACGGCGGTAGAAAGGACGATGCACGGGGATTGCACTGTGGGGGAGAGCCGGCACCGGTATCGGGGCCGTGACCATCCACTGTAACAGTGGACGGCCATCGCGTGGCGATAACGGTGCCGGCAGGTTCATGCGGACCGACGCAGGCGCCGCCTCATGAGCCAGCGCCAGGCCACCGGCAACACGAACATCGACAATAGCGGCGCGGTGACCATGCCGCCGATCATCGGCGCGGCGATCCGTTGCATCACCTCCGAGCCCGCCCCATGACCGAGCAGGATGGGCAGCAGGCCGGCGAGGATCACCGCCACGGTCATCGCCTTGGGCCTCACGCGTTGCACGGCACCACGGATGATCGCCGCGTCGAGCGCGTGGTCGTCCGGATGCGCTTCGGTCGCCATCGTGTGTTCCCACGACTGGCGCAGGTAAAGCAGCATCACCACGCCGAACTCCGCCGCGACGCCGCCGAGTGCGACGAAGCCGATCACGGTCGCCACCGAGATCGCCTGGCCGAGCCAGAGCACGAGCCAGAGGCCGCCGACCAGGGCCAGCGGGATGCTCGTCATGATCAGCACGGCTTCGCCAATGCGGCGGAACAGTGCATAGATCAGGCCGAAGACGATCAACAGCGCAGCCGGCACCACCCATGCCAGACGGGCGGCGGCACGGGCGAGGTACTCATACTGCCCTGACCAGGCGAGCGTCACGCCGGCAGGCAACGCGATCTGCGTCGCCATCGTCCTTTGCAAGGCGGCTACCGTGCCGCCAAGGTCGCGGCCGTCGGTGTCGACGTACACATAGCTCGCGAGCTGGCCGCCCTCGCTCTTGAGCATCACGGGACCCGCGTGCAGCGCGATGTCCGCCACCTGCGACAGCGTCAGCTGCGCACCACCCGGGGCGACGATGGGCAGGCGGCGAAGTGCGGCGATGGAATCGCGATCGGGTCGCGGATAGCGCACCACGATCGGATAGCGTTCGCGCCCGTCCACCACCTGTCCGACCACGTCGCCACCGACCAGCGTCGCGATCGTCTCCTGTATGTCGCGCTGGGTGAGACCGTAGCGCGCGGCGTCGGCGCGACGGACATCCACATCCACGTAGCGCCCGCTCGCCGAGCGCTCGGCGATGGCCGAGGTGACACCCGGTACGGTGCGAGCGACCGCCTCGATGCGATCGGCCACGTCCTGGAGCGCCGCATTGTCGGTGCCCAGCACCTTGATGCCGATCGGGCTCTTGATGCCGGTCGCCAGCATGTCGATGCGGTTGCGGATCGGCGGGACGAACAGGTTGGTGAGACCGGGTACCTTCACTGCGCGATCCAGTTCGGCCTTGAGCTTCTCCATCGTCATGCCGGGACGCCACTGCGACTTCGGCTTGAATGTGATGGTCGTCTCGAACATCTCCAATGGCGCGGGGTCGGTCGCCGACTCGGCGCGACCGGCCTTGCCGAAGACATGTTCCACCTCGGGGACGGTGCGGATCATGCGATCGGTCAGCTGCAGCAGTTGCGTCGCCTTGCCGGCGGATAGCCCGGGCAGCGCGGTCGGCATATAAAGCAGCGTGCCTTCGTCGATGGGCGGCAGGAACTCGCCACCCAGGCGCGACAACGGCCACGCGGCGCCAAGCACCAGTAGCAACGCCACGCCGAGCGTGATGCCGGGTCGACGCAGTACGGCGTTCAGCGCCGGACGGTACGCCGCGGTGAGCCAGCGGTTGAGTGGGTTGGCCGCCTCGGGGCGGATGCGGCCGCGCACGAGGTAGCCCATCAGCACGGGCACGAGGGTTACCGACAAACCCGCCGCGGTCGCCATCGCGTAGGTCTTGGTAAACGCCAGCGGCTTGAACAGCCGGCCTTCCTGCGCCTCCAGTGCGAACACGGGCACGAAGGACAAGGCGATCACCAACAGGCTGACGAAGAGCGCCGGTCCCACTTCGATGGCCGCGTCGGCGATCAGTCGCCAGCGTTCCTCGCCCATCGGTTCGCGTCCCTCGCGTTCCGTCCAGTGTTCCAGGTGCTTGTGCGCGTTCTCGATCATCACCACCGCGGCGTCCACCATCGCGCCAATGGCGATGGCGATGCCTCCCAGCGACATGAGGTTGGCCGATACGCCCTGCGCGACCATCACCGCGAAGGCGGCCAGCACACCCAGCGGCAGGCTCACTACGGCGACCAGTGTCGAACGCAGGTGGCCCAGGAACAGCGCGCAGACCAGCGCGACGACCAGGAACTCCTCGATGAGCTTGTCGCGCAGGTTGTCCACGGCGGCGTCGATCAGGCCGGCACGGTCGTAGGTGGTGACGATCTCCACGCCAGGCGGCAGGCTGCGACGAAGCTGGTTCAATCGGTCGCGCACGCCTTCGATGGCCGCACGCGCGTTCTTGCCCGAGCGCAGCACCACTACGCCACCGACGACCTCGCCCTGGCCATCCAGCTCGGCGATACCCCGGCGGAACACCGGGCCGCGACGTACCGTGGCGACATCGGCAAGACGGATGGGCACGCCGCTGGCGTCGCGTCCGACCGGCAGTTCCTCGAAGTCCTTCGATTCGCGCAGGTAACCTTCGCTGCGCACCACCATCTCCGCCTCGCCCTGTTCGATCACGGAACCGCCGTTCGCGCCATTGGCGTCGCGCAACGCCACGAGCAGCGTGGCCGTGTCGATCCGGCGCGCGGCCATGCGGGCCGGATCGGGCACGACTTGCCACGCCCGTTCCATGCCGCCGAGGGTGGCGACTTCCGCCACGTCGGGCACGGTCTTCAGCTGGTAGCGCAGGAACCAGTCCTGCAAGGCGCGCAGCTGAGCGATGTCGTGGTGGCCGCTGCGATCGACCAGCGCGTACTCGTAGATCCAGCCCAATCCCGTGGCGTCGGGGCCGAGCGAGGGATTCACGCCCGGCGGCAGGCGGTCGCGTACCTGGCTGAGGTATTCCAGGACACGCGAGCGCGCCCAATACAGGTCCGTGTGTTCGTCGAACAGGATGTAGACGTACGAATCGCCGAAAAACGAATAGCCGCGCACGGTACGCGCGCCGGGCACCGACAGCATCGTGGTGACCAGCGGGTAGGTGACCTGGTCCTCCACCGTCTGCGCGGCCTGTCCGGCCCAGCTTGTGCGCACGATGACCTGGGTGTCGGAGAGGTCCGGCAACGCGTCGAGCGGTGTCCGGCCCACGGCGACGATGCCCGTGATGGCGAGCAGCGCGGCGATCAGCAGCACCGCCATGCGGTGGTCGATCGACCAGCGGATGAGCCGCGCGATCATGGTGTGGCCTCCGTGGTCGCGGCCGGCGTGGCGCCGAGCCGTCGCAGGCTGCCCGAAAGACTGGCTTCCGAATCGAGCAGGAACTGGCCCGACACGACCACGCGCTCGTCGCCCTGCAAGCCGTCGACGATTTCGGTGTAGCCACCCGAAGAGCGGCCCGTGCGGACTTCCTGCGGATGGAAGCGGCCGGCGCCATCGTCCACGATCACGCGCGACTGTTCGCCGGTTTCCACCAGGGCTTCGTCAGGCACGAGCGGAAGCGCTGCCGCGCCGGGGATGTCGATGGCGACGTGCGCGAACATGCCAGGCGCGAGCTGGCCTCCCGGATTGGGCAATACCACGCGAACGCGTCGCGTGCGGGTGTCCGTGTCCAGTTGCGCGATCACGGTGTCGATGCGGCCCTCGAACGTGTCGGCAATGCCATCCACATGGACCGTCACCGGCATGCCTGGCGCGACCTGCGCCGCGGAGGCCTGCGGCACCGAGGCTTCCACCCAGATCTGGTCGAGGCCGGTGAGCGTCATGAGCGTCTGCCCCGCCGATACACGCTGGCCTTCGCGTACGTCTACCGTGGCGAGCGTGCCGGCGCGGGGTGCGACCAGCACGACGCCACCAGCCGTGGTGCGCACGTCGGCATCGGTCAGACCAAGTGTCGCCAGTCGCTGGCGCGACGCGTCGGCGAGGGCATGCGCATCGCTCGATCGCGTATGGCGCAGTGCTTCGTGTTCGGCGAGCGCGGCATCCCAGACCGGAGCGATGAGCGTGGCGAGTGGCTGGCCCTTCACCACGGCGGTGGAAGGCGCTGGCGTGTAAAGCCTGCCGATGACGCCGTCGGCGCGGGCGCTGACGGTGACGCTTTCTGACAGGTCCCAGGCCAACGTCGCGGGCACGTCGATGCGCTCATCGAGACGTCGCCGGGTCACGGGTGCCGTGCGCAGGCCGAGGTTCTGGCGCACGGAGGGATCGATGCGCACGCCCGCTGCGCCACCGCCGTCGTCGGCGTAGCGCGGCACCATCTCCATGCCCATGGGCGACAGGCCGGCCTTGGGGAAGTGCTGGTCGGGGATCATCGGGTCGTACCAGTAGAGGACCTGTTTCGCCGGCGAGGCTGCGCTCATCGCCATGTCGGGCGCGGCGTGGTGGCGGCCGGCGAAGAAGCCTGCCGAAAGGGCGGCGAAGAGTGTCGCTCCCGCGACGAGGACGAGAGGCAGGCGGTTCATGGCGTGGTTCCTTGCGGCAACAGGAAGGCGAGGGAGGCCCAGGCGCGCGCCTGGTCGGCGCGTAGTCGTACATCGTCGAGGCGCGCGGCGAGCTCGTCGCGACGGGCCTGGAGCAGGGGCTGGATGTCGCCGCCGCCTCGCCAGCCCGCGAGTGCGACGGTGCCCCGATCCTCCGCGAGCGGCAGTACGTCGTCGTGTTGCCGGCGTACCTGCTCCCCCAGGGAACGCCAGTCCGCCAACGCGGCCTGGATCATGGCCTTCTGTTCTCGGCGCGCGTCCTCATGCGCGTCGTGGATCGCGTCCACCTCGGCAAGGCGTGCCGCCACGCCGCGGTCCTGGCGATTGCGCGTGAACAGCGGCAGGCTCACGCCGACCTGTAACGACACCATGTCGGACAGGCCGCGTACACGCGAGCCATAGCTGGCACCGATGCTCCAGTCCGGGTGGCGTTCGGCGCGCGCGCCAGCCAGCGCCGCATCGGCGAGTCGTTCGCGCGGCGCCCAGCCCAGCAACGCCGCCTGGTCGTCGAGACGGCCCAACAGCGTGTCGCCATCGATGAGCAGCCGCGTGTAGTCGGGCGCCTCGGCCAGATCGTCGCGAGCGTCGTCGCCCAGCCAGCGGGCCAGTTGGGCGCGCGCCTGCGCGAGTCGGCCGCGCGCAGCTTCCGTGCGGTTGTCGACATCGAGCACGCTCGCGCGTGCCGCCAGCACGTCGCCCGCGCTACCGCCGCCACGAAGCCGGGCGCGGGCCACGTCCACATCCGCCTCGAGCGAACGGTGCATGGCATTGAGCGCGGCGATCTCGTCTTGCGCGGTCGAGACGGCGATCCAGGCCTCCGCGGCCTGCCGACGTACAAGCAGCGCGGTGGCGACCGTATCGGCGTCGGCGACCTCGACGCGGGCGCGCGCCTCCTGGCGTTGTGCACCGCGCTTGGCTGAAGACGGTAGGACCTGGGTAACGCCGACCGTTCGCATGGTCATGTCGTCGCCACCGGCGGTGAAGGCACCCGGGCCCTGGACGGCCAGGTTGTCGATGCCGACGGTGAGCTGCGGATCGGGAAGGGCGCCCGCGCGCCGGACTTCCTGGCGGGCGGATTCCGCCTGTGCGCGACGGGCGTCGAGCAGAGGCGTGCGACGAACCGCGAGATTGGTCGCGGTATCGAGACTGAGCGTGCCTGCCGTGGCGAACGGCACGACAAGGCAGCCCAGCACCGCCGCGCACCATGCGCGACGGGGGGAGGGGGTGTTCATGGAAAACTCCGGTCGAAACGTGACGAAGCCGCGCGCAGGCGCGGCCAGCGGACGAAGACGACCGGTGGCTAGATCAGCAGGCTACAGAAGCGCAGCGTGGGTGGCGGATCGGGACGCAGGAAGGTCGGATCCGGAAGCGGCTGGTGTTCGGGCGCGAGTGCGATGGAGCCCTCCAATACCGGCGGCATCGCCAGGATGGAGGCGGGCAGGGACGGAACCTGCGCCGTGGACGACGACGCGGCGCGATCCGCGCAGTGCTCGGTGCAGCGAGGGTCTTTCGCATGACCCGGCGTGTCGTGCATCTGCGCGCAGTCGCCACGCGTCAGCATGCTGCCGCCCGCGTCAGCGGCACACGCATACGCGGCCATCGCCACCTGCTGGAACAGCAGGCAGAACAACGCCAGCCCGATGCACAGGAAGCGGTGACGGCGGATGAGGCGCAGGCGACGCATAGTGAGATGGTAATGATAGTGATGAAGGGGCGGCAATCCCCCAAAGAGGGGGGCATCCGATAGGGTGCTTATGCCAGGGGCGATATACCGCGTTATTTTTTCAGGACCAAGTGTTCTACAGGGAAGCGCAAGGCACGGGCTTCGTCTGTACCCTTCTCGAAAGCGACCCTCATGTCGATGTCCAGAGGGGCCCCATCGGACAAGCCTTTGAACACGTCGTGATCGATGGGCAGGACCAGGCCATGGGTGAGTTCGTCCTCGGTCACCGGGTGCGCGGTGAGCACGGGCAGCTCGACATCGCGACTGCGTAGCTGTAGCCAGACGGTCTGACCGGCGAGCATGCCGGGCCACGGAGCGACGCGGATTTCTAGCGCTTCATCGATGGTGGACAGAGACAGTACGCCGTCGATCGTGGCGGCGACGCCCTGGGCGTCGACACCGACCAGCCGCGGCAGCGGGCGGGTGGTCATTGGGCCCTCGGTGCCACGGACGGTGAAGCGGGTCACGGTGAAGGGCGTGGCTTTGTCTCGGCCACCCCCATGCGTATCGGCTGCGGCAAGCAGTTGCACGGTGCCGCCGTCGGGGAGCTGGCTCAGCCAGGCGCGAGGAAGCACGGCGTCGGCACCGGTGCGACGCAGGGCATCATCGACGATGACGCCGTCAAGCAACGGGATCGTGCGGGCCGTGCCATCGGGAGCATAGGCGACGACATCCAGCCAGAGTCGCTGGCCGTTGGCGATGGCTTCCCAGGGCGGCACATGCACATGGGGGTCGGTCGCCAGGTCGGGCAGGTAGAGCCAGCCGCCGAGCATGCCGTCGATGACGGGTCGGGGCAGGATGCCGACAGTGACCTCGGGCGAGGGCAAGGTGGTGCCAGCACGGGTGACGGTGTAGTGGATGCGTCCGGGCACGCCGTCGAACCAACTGCCGATGAGGGTGGTGATCGGTCGGACGGTATCGACATGGGTATGGGCGATATGCGGGGACAGGTCCCGACCGTAGTAATAGAGGTACACATCGTCGCCGATGGCCATGTCGGGATAGTCGATGGAGACACGCCGTTGGTCTGCACCGACGACGGGCGGTGGCAAGTGCATCGGGGCATCTTCGATGGACAGGGTGCGGGCGGCGGAGGCGCGTTCGAGTGCACTGGGTGCGGCACTGGTGATGCGGTAGCTGACCTGGACGGTGCGACCGAGGGATGCGAGCAGGGCGCCACGGGGAAGGGCGACGGTCGTGCTGCCGGCGGCGCTCAACGGTTGCTCGGATGAGACCAGGAGATGATCGGGCGATTGCCACAGGACACGGACGGTATCGCCGGGCTGGGCATTGGCGGGGCGCGGCACGACGACGGCCAGGGTATCGTGGGCGAGGAGATCGGCCAGGGCGAGATAGCCGAAGGGGGCGAGCGGGATGGAGGGCGACTGGGTGATCGAGGCAGGCAACGCCGGGGCCTCGATGACCTGGTCGGCGGGGATGGTATCGAAGGATGCCTGACCGGTTCGGTCGGCGGGCAAGGTGACCTTGACGACGGGCATGGCGATGCCGTCGGTGTGCAGCAGGTCGAGCTGGTTGCGCTGGGCGCCGGTGAGGCCTGATTTATCCCCTTCGACGAGATAGAAGAAGAACTGGATCGGCAGGCTTGCGCCGACATCCTGTGGCCAGGTCGCCAGCATGACTTCGTTCTGTGTGTATATATCCTTATCCGCCAAGCGTTGCCGGGCTTTGATGGTCGCGAAAAACGCGGGAGCGGCGTTATCGATATCGATCGTCGTAAAGCCACATTGCAGTTCGTATTTGCTGCCGACTTTGTTTGTGAAGTGGTCTAGCCATTGCACATCGTTGTATACCCCCTGGGTCGTCTGGCAAGGGCCGCTGGTCGTTGCGCCAGTCCGCTGTCCGCATCCCCGGTCAGGGCGATTGAAGGTATCCGCGTCCACGGGATAGGCACACATGACGTCTGGGCGAAGCGTACTGACGTAGGCCTGTCGTGGTGGCGAGAAGATGAGTCCGTCCAGGTCGCTCCAGACGAGACTAGTCAGCTCTACATCGCTTCTCAGATACGAGAACGATACGCCGCCACGTGTAACCGAACCCGGGCTGGGATTCCATACGTGATAGCCGACGCCGTCGCCGGTGATGCGAATCAATACGCCCGAGCAAAGAAAGGCGGGCTCGTCAACGCTACCGCAATCTTCCGGGGTAGCGGCGTAGTCGGCCCGCAGCTGAATCAACTCCCGCGTGCCGAAATCGGCACGGATGGGGACGGTGCGCGCCACCTGTGTCGTTGCCGCAGGCATGGCGTAAGCCGCTGGCTTCGCGGGCGGCGGCATATGAGCTACCTGCGCACAGCCCGCGACCAGAAGCGCTAGAAGGCAGGTCATGCGCCGAAATGAGAGTATCGAAGTAACGTGGTACATCGGATCGGCCTCCAGCCGTTGAAGGGCGCCGACCTTCGTCGTTGCCCGGTCTCCACATCAATCCTTCACTCGCATGGATCGTGAAGGTCCATCGCACGCAAAGGCGATCCGAAAGAGCGCTTATGCCAGGGGCGATGTACCGCGTTATTTTTTCAGGACCAAGTGTTCTACAGGGAAGCGCAAGGCACGGGTTTCGTCTGTGCCCTTCTCGAAAGCGACCCTCATGTCGATGTCCAGGGGCGCCCCGTCGGACAAGCCTTTGAACACGTCGTGATCGATGGGCAGGACCAGGCCATGGGTGAGTTCGTCCTCGGTCACCGGGTGCGCGGTGAGCACGGGCAGCTCGACATCGCGACTGCGTAGCTGTAGCCAGACGGTCTGACCGGCGAGCATGCCGGGCCACGGAGCGACGCGGATTTCTAGCGCTTCATCGATGGTGGACAGAGACAGTACGCCGTCGATCGTGGCGGCGACGCCCTGGGCGTCGACACCGACCAGCCGCGGCAGCGGGCGGGTGGTCATTGGGCCCTCGGTGCCACGGACGGTGAAGCGGGTCACGGTGAAGGGCGTGGCTTTGTCTCGGCCACCCCCATGCGTATCGGCTGCGGCAAGCAGTTGCACGGTGCCGCCGTCGGGGAGCTGGCTCAGCCAGGCGCGAGGAAGCACGGCGTCGGCACCGGTGCGACGCAGGGCATCATCGACGATGACGCCGTCAAGCAACGGGATCGTGCGGGCCGTGCCATCGGGAGCATAGGCGACGACATCCAGCCAGAGTCGCTGGCCGTTGGCGATGGCTTCCCAGGGCGGCACATGCACATGGGGGTCGGTCGCCAGGTCGGGCAGGTAGAGCCAGCCGCCGAGCATGCCGTCGATGACGGGTCGGGGCAGGATGCCGACAGTGACCTCGGGCGAGGGCAAGGTGGTGCCAGCACGGGTGACGGTGTAGTGGATGCGTCCGGGCACGCCGTCGAACCAACTGCCGATGAGGGTGGTGATCGGTCGGACGGTATCGACATGGGTATGGGCGATATGCGGGGACAGGTCCCGACCGTAGTAATAGAGGTACACATCGTCGCCGATGGCCATGTCGGGATAGTCGATGGAGACACGCCGTTGGTCTGCACCGACGACGGGCGGTGGCAAGTGCATCGGGGCATCTTCGATGGACAGGGTGCGGGCGGCGGAGGCGCGTTCGAGTGCACTGGGTGCGGCACTGGTGATGCGGTAGCTGACCTGGACGGTGCGACCGAGGGATGCGAGCAGGGCGCCACGGGGAAGGGCGACGGTCGTGCTGCCGGCGGCGCTCAACGGTTGCTCGGATGAGACCAGGAGATGATCGGGCGATTGCCACAGGACACGGACGGTATCGCCGGGCTGGGCATTGGCGGGGCGCGGCACGACGACGGCCAGGGTATCGTGGGCGAGGAGATCGGCCAGGGCGAGATAGCCGAAGGGGGCGAGCGGGATGGAGGGCGACTGGGTGATCGAGGCAGGCAACGCCGGGGCCTCGATGACCTGGTCGGCGGGGATGGTATCGAAGGATGCCTGACCGGTTCGGTCGGCGGGCAAGGTGACCTTGACGATGGGCACGGCGATGCCGTCGGTGTGCAGCAGGTCGAGCTGGTTGCGCTGGGCGCCGGTGAGGCCTGATTTAGCCCCTTCGACGAGATAGAAGAAGAACTGGATCGGCAGGCTTGCGCCGACATCCTGTGGCCAGGTCGCCAGCATGAGTTCGTTGTGTGTGGATATATCCTTATCCGACAAGCGTTGCCGGGCCTTGATGGTCGCGAAAAACGCGGGAGCGGCGTTATCGATATCGATCGTCGTAAAACCACATTGCTGTGCGTAGCTGCCTTTGGCTTTGTTTGTGAAGTGGTCTAGCCATTGCACATCGTTGTACACCCCCTGAGTCGTCTGGCAAGGGCCGTTGATAGCTGAATTATTGCTCGGCCCACATCCCCGGTCAGGGCGATTGACGGTAGTCGCGTTCAAGGGATAGGCACACATGACGTCTGGGCGAAGCGTACTGACGTAGGCCAGTCGTGGTGGCGAGAAGATGAGGCCGTCCAGGTCGCTCCCGAAGAGATTAAGCAGGGCCGCATCGCTTCTCAGATACGAGAACGATACGCCGCCACGTGTGACCGAACCCGGGCTGGGATTCCATGCGTGATAGCCGACGCCGTCGCCGGTGATGCGAATCAATACGCCCGAGCACAGAAAGGCGGGCTCGTCAGCGCTACCGCAATTTTCCGGGGTAGCGGCGTAGTCGGCCCGCAGCTGGATCAACTCCCGCGTGCCGAAATCGGCACGGATGGGGACGGTGCGCGCCACCTGTGTCGTTGCCGCAGGCATGGCGTAAGCCGCTGGCTTCGCGGGCGGCGGCACATGAGTCACCTGCGCACAGCCCGCGACCAGAAGCGCTACAAGGCAGGTCATGCGCTGGAATGAGAGTATCGACGTAACGTGGTACATCGGATCGGCCTCCAGCCGTTGAAGGGCGCCGACTTTCGTCGGCGCCCGGTCTCCACATCAATCCTTCACTTTGAGGGAGTCCATGCGAATGATGTCGATCGCATGGATCGTGACGCTGGCGATCCTTTGATCCATGGCAGCCTCCGGTGACGTAACGACATATCCTTCCGTTGGTTCGCCACCAGGAACCGTGATGGTGTCTCCTATCGGGTCGCCCGCCACGTCGAGCCAGTTGATTTCAACGTCGTTGTCGACCGACGTGAGGACGAACTGAGCCTTGCTGCATGTTCTGAGAAACACAACGGCGAACGTATTGTCATGAAGCTTGGACTCAGGAGATCCCATCCTCAGGACATCTCCGCCGTAGCCAGGGCCGGAATGTTCGAATGGCTCGATCGCCATGGAGTTGTCTTCGGGAAGCAAGTTTGCCTTGTCGAAGCGAAAACGAATGTTGTGCGGTCCGGAGATGTATTCACCCGGCCCGACCGGACCTTTATCGGTTGCATTCTCGAATCCCCATTCGAAGTCCCATTCGCTCGGCGTCGCTTCGACGATGTACTCCCGAACCGGGAAGGTCACCATGTCGCCCGGTGGATACGGTGTTTGCCCGCCCGTGATATTGACGGTCACCAACAGCTTGATCGTCGAACCCACAGGGAAATCGTCCTGGTTCTTCAGATCGGTCGGATCGAATGGCGCATCCAGGCCGGAGGTCTGTTCATTCTGCGTGATCCTGTGGGCCTCCAAAATTGGGCTGTTCGGCCCGTCTTCATTGATGACTGTAGCCCAGCAGTAGCGGCCAGCGACCAGCACATCGTGAGGAGCGGTTTGCACATGGGACGGATTGAGCAGGCTGCCTGTCTCGAGGCCTGGGTCGGTGATGCCATCGATCGTCGGTACCGGAAGCGGAAGACTAGCCTCAACGACGGTAAGCACGGTCGTACGCTGGTCGTACGCGTCCGACATATCCGCCCCCCCATGGAAAGCCGTCCTTAGCTCGATGCGAAGCTCGGCCTCCGTGGAAAGAAGCAGCAACGAAGCATGCGGAATCGTACCCTGAATACCGTCGCGAACCTGTGCCTGCGTGACCGTCGCGGCCGGCGGATCGTAGATCGTCGTATAGTTTGTGCCACCTTTGGACTTTGCCTTGCACGTGACCTTGTAATACTGCCCGGCGGCGATCCATGGCCACGGACTGATCGTGTATTCCTCCACCTGCTGGCCCTCGACAGGGAGGATCGGCAAGGTGCGGTCCGAGGTGGCATGCTCGGGTATCACTCGAGATAGTTGCTCGTATCCGGGGTCTCCCTCGGAGGGCATCGGCTTGATATCGATAGCGAGGATCGCCGATGACATGGAGCGGCCATCGCGCTCTACCATATAGCGCACATAAGCCTTCTTGCCGATTCGAGACGCAAACGCGTTCACGGGAACGTTGATGGTATCGATGTCGCCCTTTACCTTGTCGCTGGTATACAAGGGAAGATCGTTCTCGTCCATGACGACGGCCCACCATGTATCCGATGGGACTAGACTCGCATCGGTGGCGGGGCGAACGATAGCCTCGTCAGGCACTTCGAGCGGATCCAGGACGCCGTTCTTCACCTGGGGCATGATGGGAGCGCCGAAGTTCAGTCTGGATCCGATGTAGAACTCGATCGAGGTGGAGGTTGATGACTTCGTCGATCCGTCGGGCAACGCAAGCTCGATTGTGTAGTATGCGGTGACCTGCTGGCCGTCTTTTCCTTCCGGGTAACCGCGAACGAAGAAGTCCACGGGGGCCAGGTTCTCCGTGATCTTTTCGACGTAACTACGATCGCTGGGCGGATCCAGTACCAGCGTCACGATCGCACCCTTGACGCTTTCGGCGGAGGCCGGCGCTTCGATATGCAACATGGGGGCAGGCAGCGGCAGGACGCCATCGACCAGATCGTGGGCGATAGGCGGGGGAAGCTCGCCGGGCGCGCCGGCCTTGCCGACGATGAGGTACTTCGATAGGGATTGGCCGGGCCGCGCCTTGCTGCTGGCGTCTATCGTATAAGTGATCTCCAGGCGTACGACGCCCTCGAGATTGGCCTTGGGGAAATAGATCCATTCGCTTTCCCCAGGGATAGGGTTGGCGGGAATCTGGATGTGCTGGGTCCAGGAGTGCGGTTCTCCGGAATCCGTGATGCCGGAAATACTGGCAAGGATCTCGGCGAAGCTTACGAAATACTCCGGATGGTAGGGGATCTCGATCTCGAGGTAACTCCCCACGATGGTCTCCGGGTCAAGCACCCCCAGGTTTTCACCCTTGGCGATGGGCGCATCGAGGATCACATCCGGCTCGATGGCGACGAGGCAACGGCGGCTCTCCGAAACCTCCCGCTTGGCATTGGTGTACCAGTAGCGCAGCGTTGCGCCCTGGTTGGCGAGGATGATCGAGGCGGCGACATCGAACAGCAACTCGGCGGGCGGCGAGGTGCCCCAATCCTTCTTGCCGATGGATTCGACGCGGGATACTCCCTCGTCGGGGATGATTTCGATGAATCCTTCGACCGTACCTCCATCCTTGTATCCATCGTAGCGCGGCACCCGGAAGAGCATCAGGTTGTCGGTCTTGACGCGCTCCAGGTCGATGACCGGCACACTCACGACACCCGAGCCTGCGGGTTGGAAAGCGTTACGGCCAGAGGGTGGTACGACGGGATCGTGGTTTGCGTAAAGCAGGTCGGCCGCCTCGATGGCACTGGGGGGATCCAGCCAGAACGATGCTGCGGCGTAGGGAGCGTATCCGGAAAAGTTCCGGCCGATATCGGTCACGCTCCAGGTCACATCGATATCGCTGCCGCCGACGAATCCCTTGGCGCGCAGATCGGCAGCGGTGAGTTTGAAGGCGTAGGTGGGTAGCCCTGGTTGGCTGATGGGGGGTAGCGGAAAATTCACGCCGCCGATTTTCGCGGTGATCACATCCCCTTCGAAACTATGCAGGTAGGCGGTGAAGGTCAGGTCGAGCGAACTGAGCTGTCCATTGGCATCTTCATTGACCTTGATGGCCACCGGTTTCAGGTTGGTATTCGTGCTACCCGGCGGAACGATGATGTTACCGCCGGGCTTGTTGCATTTGACCAGGACCTCGGTCTCGATGGATTCATGGCGATTGCCATTCTGGAGGATGACGGTGTAGGTGACCTTGCGCTTTCCGTCGAGAGGATATCGTTCGGAACCCGGCGGGTCGGAAGGGTTGGGCGGGGGGATGGGTTGCCCGCTGAAGTAGATACCCTCGACATCGACGACGGCGAAGCCGTTAACGGCGCCGGGTTGGTTGGACGGGACGATGGCACCATCGATGAAGATGACAACGTTGTCCTTCGGGTTGGGGTTGGTCCAGTGTCCACAGCCCAGGGTGACATTCTTGTCCACCAGAAAGTTGTAGTTGAGCACGCCATCGGCGCTGTTGTAGATCACCGGTGCATCGATGATGTCGTTGATGAAGGCATGGACGGGAGCTTGAACGTTCCTATAGCTGGGGGCCAGCGCACCTGCATGTCCTTCGAATAGATTGCTGATGTTCATCGACTTCTCCTTGTGCTTCGATCAGCGAATGGGGGGCTGTCCGAGAAGGTTGATCCGGACAAAGTCCGACTCAGATAGGATTGGGCGTGATGGGTTGTCGCGGGCAGTCACCGAGTACCGCGCATGGAGGTGGTACCTTGGGTGGCCGTTACGATCAAAGAAGATGCGTTCGCGTGGAATGTGATACCGCCATGGAGGCGGCTCGTCGCCGGGCTCGAAGGGCCCCAGCTGAAAGTGTCCCTTGGGGATCGGTATATCCGTCTGCGGATCATGGGTGTAGCCCGGGTCGTCGTTCTCGAAGCACTCGAACATCAGGAGGATGATGTCGTCGGCCTGTCGATTCGCGTAGTCGGGAATCTCGATATCCGTGCCGTCGACCAGGTCCGCGTACAAGATCTGCTTGGCTCGGTTGGCGGAAGGGAAAATCGGTGGGGCGAGTTCGACTGTTTCGATCACCTGCAGGGTGATCCAGGGCGATTCGACGATGGCCAGGATCGCGCGACCGTCCGCACGAGGCCGCGCGTGGGGATAGCGTGGATACCTGAGCAGGCTTGCTGCGTCGACAGGGTCGTTGGCGAAGGTCTCGACCTGGTACTGAATGCGCACCGGTCCGCCGACCAGCTGTCGCATGACGTTGTAGGGGAGCGTGACTTCGGTGTCGTTGGCCCCGTCAGCGTACTCCGGCTTACTCTGCCCCTCGACCTGGCCAACCCAACGGAAAGTGACGATGCTACCCGCCGGAATGCGGTCGGGTTGCCAAGGGGCGGCCATCGTCGCCCCGGTGGGAAAACGTGCGATATCGAGCACGTCGTCGACATCCCTCAGCAGGGGCGGCTTCAAGGACTGCGCCTTGCCTTCGATCAGCAGGGTGAGGCGCTTGGAGGTGACCACCTCCTTACCCGTCGGCTGCAGCTCGTACGTGACCGTGACCCGGCCTTCGCCTAGCACTTCGGCATGCGCATAGGGCACGGTGAACATTTCGAGAGCGTCGCTCGTCGTCAACGTGCGCCAATCGGTGGTGTACGGGGGGACGGGCTGCTCGTCGGCGGCCACGCCCTTCCACAGCACGCGCAGCCTGTCGCCGGCTTGACCGCCATGGCCTTGCTTGACCTCGACCGTGACGTCTCGTGACTGAAGGTCGGCAAGGCGTAGCACCAAGCCAAGGTCGTCGACCGTGTCTCGCACCCAGGGGGCAGGTGGTGCGCCGGGTCGGTCGATAGGCACGTCGACGGTGGCATAAGGGGCCCACAGCGAGGAGTTGCTGACCCTGTCGAGGATGCGATAGCTGACCTGCGCTTCACCTCTCCCGACCGCCTCGATCAGCTCTCGTGGAATGGATACGTTGACCTCGGGTTCGGTGAGATGAGCAGCCGTCAGCGGACCCCAATCCACGTAGCGCCCATGCCAGGAGACGCGCAGCCGATCACCTTCGGTGGCGTTGACCCACGGCCCCGTGGTTGGTGTCTCGGGGCGGGGCCGGACTACGACCTTCGCCTGATCGAGATCGATCAGCCCGGGCGGTATCACGTGCGCCGGTGCGAGGTTTTCGTTGATCGTTTCGGTGTCCGGTTGGGGATCATGGCCGCCGGGTCGGCTGGTCTTGATCCAAATGGCGAGGGGCAGTGAGTAAATGGGTGGCGCGCCCAGGACATTGCTGACTTCAAGCATGAACAGGTAAGCGCCATCGCCCTGGGCGCGAATCGCTGCCACGGGCACCTCGAGGGTGATGATCCGGAAGCGATCCGCAGCGGACATGGGGCGTTCGGCAATCACTGCCTCGCCCATGTAGAGCCGCAAATGGTCACCATCTTCGAACCCGTCCCAAGGCCCGATCGTTACCGCTACATCGTGTTCCACTCCGGGCCCGACGTCACCGATGCCCAAGCCGCCAGGGATTTCCGAGGCGGGGATTCGGGGTGGCGGTAGCGCGCTGGCATGCGGGCGTAGGCCGTGTTCCGACAGGGGCGCCAGACCATTCGATTCACGCAGTCGCGTTTCGAGTTGGCCCAACACGCCGAGCAGTTCGCGGGACAGCGTGCGCAGGGAGGCGAGCAGGGTGGGCAGGCGCAGATGCATGGGAAGGTCCTTTTCCGTATGCGGATCGATGTTCTTTTACGATAGGCCACTAGCTGGCGTGGGGCGATGTGTCGTTGGTTGTAGGTGTGGCTGTGTCGATTCGGCAGGTTTCGACGCCATGCGTTGTCGTAGGAGGGCGTTTGGGCGCGATGAGTGCTCACCGGAACCTTGAATCGCGCGCAAGCGCGCTCCTACGACAGCGGAGGGGGCTAAATTGATCCATCGCAAGGACTTTCGTTTGAAAATGGGAATCGTTATCATTTGGTAACTTTCCCACCGGGGTCGCCCCATGCCTGCCGTTTTCTCCTCCCGTCCGGACGCGATGTCCGGGCGCCGGCTCTTTTTTGTCTTCGCGCTCAATGCCCTGGCGCTGCCCTGTGTCGCGCATGCGGGCGAACAGCCGGCGGCCGACACCGACGACACGGCGCGCAAGGCGAAGCGCGATGCCACTCGCCTGGAAGGCATGGAAGTGACGGCCGACAAGGAAACGACGGAGGGCACCGGCTCGTACACCACGCGCATCACTGCGGCGGCGACCCGGCTGCCGTTGTCGATCCGCGACACGCCGCAGTCGGTCAGTGTCATCACCCGCCAGCGACTCGACGACGGCAACATGCAGTCGCTGTCGGATGTGCTCAACGGCACGACCGGCATTTCGTCGAACACCTTCGACAGCGAGCGCATCAGCTTTTATTCGCGCGGCTTCCTGATCGACAGCTATCAGTACGATGGCATTCCGACGACGATCGATTCCACGTATAACGCTGGCGATGCCGCGTCGGATACGGCGATCTACGATCGTGTCGAAGTGGTGCGTGGTGCCACCGGCTTGCTGACGGGTGCGGGGAATCCTTCCGCGTCGGTGAACCTGGTGCGCAAGCACGCCACCAGTACCGAGCCCACCGCCACGATATCCGCAGCGTACGGTTCGTGGGACAACCGCCGCGTCACCGCCGATGCCTCCACGCCGCTAAACCGCAGCGGCAGTGTGCGTGCCCGCGTGGTCGGCGTATACCAGGATCGGGATTCGTACATGCGCTTCTACAGCAACAAGAAGAAGCTGATGTACGCAACGCTGGATGCGGATCTTGGTCCCGATACGCTGTTGAGCGTGGGCTACAGCTACCAGCGCACGATGCCGCGTGGCGTCACCTGGGGTGGCACGCCGATCTTCTATGCCGATGGCGGGGCCACGGACTTCCGTCGGTCGGTGACCAGCGCGGCGAAGTGGTCGAGCTGGGCGAGTACGGCGAAGACGGCCTTTGCCACGCTGACGCATGCGTTGAGTGACGACTGGACGTTGCGGGCGAACGCGAGCCATTCGACCAATACCTACGATGCCAGGCTGCTGTTCCTCGCCGGCTATCCGGATCGCCAGACCGGTATCGGCCTCACGCCGGTACCCGCGTGGTATGTCGGCTCCCGCCAGCAGAACAGCCTCGATCTCTATGCGAGCGGACCGTTTCAGTTGTGGGGAAGGGACCATGAGGCCGTGGTGGGCTGGAGCGTGAACCAGCAGCAGGGCTATACGGACTCGCACAAGGCAGGTGATCTCGCCGGGGTGGGTAATTACTTCGATTGGGACGGCAACTTTCCCCAGCCGGGCTGGGGCGCGGTGACCCGCACCAACACGATGAAGACACGGCAGACGGGCCTGTATACCGCGCTGCGTTTCTCGCTGGCCGATCCGTTGAAGCTGATCGTCGGCGGTCGATACAGTGGCTGGCGGACGGATCAGTACTCCTACGGCAGCACTTACCGGTTCAACCGCAAGGTATTCACGCCGTACGCTGGGCTGGTGTGGGATATCAACGAAACGTATGCGGCTTACCTGAGCTATACCGACATCTTCAACCCGCAGACTTATCAGGATCGCAACGGGCGTTATCTCGATCCGGTGACTGGCAAGAACTACGAGCTGGGCCTCAAGGCTGCCTGGTTCGGCGGCAAGTTGAACGGTTCGGTGGCCGTGTTCGACGTGAAGCAGGACAACCTGGGGCAGCCCGATCCCAACTACATGGTGCCGGGCACGACCAACCAGGCCTATCGTGCGGCGAAGGGGACGACCACCAAGGGTTACGAAGCGGAGCTGAGCGGGGAGTTGGCGCAGGGTTGGAACGCTACGTTCGGCGTGTCGCACTACACGGCCAAGGATGCCTCAGGTGTGGACGTGAACACGGCACAGCCGCGTACGTCGATCAAGCTGTTTTCTACGTATGACCTGCCCGGTGGGCTGCATGGCCTGACCGTGGGTGGCGGGGTGAACTGGCAGAGTGCCAACTACACGGCGATCACGGGGCCGTTGGGGAACGACGTGCGTGCGCGGCAGCCGGCCTATGCGTTGGTGAGTGCGCTGGCACGGTATCGGTTTAACGATCGTTTTTCAATCCAGGCCAATGCGGACAACCTGCTGAACAAGAAGTACTACCAGCAGATTGGGTTCTATACGCAGGGGATGTATGGGGCGCCGCGTAACTATATGGTTACGGCGACTTATGAGCTTTGATGAGGTGTGGTCGTGATGCTGGCGAGCTAGGGCGCTGGGTTCCTGTTTTCCAGGAACGACGAGGCTGGTAGTCCGTCGTTCCAGCGCACGCTGGAACCCAGCGCGAGGCAATCGGTTGTCGCGTCGCGCTCTCCTACGCAAAAGCCGATGCACCGCCCTCGCCATGCTGGCAAACCGGGGCGCTAGGTTCCTGTTTTCACAGGAACGACGTGAGGTGATGCGTCGTTCCAGCGCACGCAGGAACCCAGCGAGGTGCAGTCGGTTATCGCGTCGCGGCCTCCTACGCAAAAGCCGATGCGACGCCCTCGTGGTGCTGGTGAACCGAGGCGCTGGGTTCCTGTTTTCACAGGAACGACGTGAGGTGGTGCGTCGTTCCTGCGAACGCTGGAACCCAGCGCGAGGCAATCGGTTGTCTCGTCGCGGCCTCCTACGCAAAAGCCGATGTAACGCCATCGCGGTGCTGGTGAACCGAGGCGCTGGGTTCCTGTTTTCACAGGAACGACGGGGCTAGCTATGCATGGCGTGTTTCTGGGCTTGGACGCGCGAACGGCCCGGGCGACCCAGTTCGAAATCCCTGTATTGGCCAGGGTCACCGACATGCCCAGCCTCGGCGGCCTTCGCGATGTTGTACATCTCGCGGGCCGTCACATAGTGCAGTACGTAACGCTGGCCGTCGTTATAGCGTGACTCCAGGTAGGTGTGCATGTCGTCTACCGGATCACCCAGCAAGGTGTCCATGTCACGCTCCTGCGTACCATGCGTGTGGACCTTGATGAACATCCACTCCGGCCGCCCCTCCACATGGATACCCGTGCGGACCCACTGATCCACGCGATCGCGCGTCGGCGGATAGCCTCGGCGGATGTCCGAGTTTTCGATGCGCGGGATGATGCCGAAGCGACGGTTCTTCCAGTTGAGGCCAAGCACACCCTGAATGATGAGCAGGTCGCCACTGGGCTTGCCGCCGACCCGCATCGGCACGCCCTTGTCGTGGGACTTCGGGCAGCAGGGATCGTCTGTCGCGTAATAAATGGCGTTGGACATCGCCGTCTGCGTCTCGCTGGGTGCCGAGGGCAGGGTGAAGTCGGCATAACAGCCCAGCTCGCGCAGCAACACCAGTTCGTTGTTGATCCCGCACCAACGTCCGTCGGCCCGAGAATTGTCCAGGCACCAGTTGCCGTGGATAAAGGCGAAGCGCAGCTGGCCGGTGACCGGATCGCGCGGAAGGGCGTCATGGCGCTCGTGGAGCAGACGGTTGAAGCGGTCGAGGGTGGCGACGAAGTTCTCCGGCGTATCGTTATCGTGATGCAGGTGGATCTCGATCTCGCCATAGCCTTCCGCGCAAAGCGCCTGCAACTTGTCCAGATGCTCGGGTACGTACTCTTCCTCGGGATAGAAAAAGCAATGCTGCGGCATGACGCCGTCCGCATCACGATGGCGCGAAGCTAGCGCGCGGTACTCCTTGCACCAGCGATCCACGCGGTGGCGCTGCGTCGGCATGTCCACGCGTCCCCAATTGGGCTCGAAGTGATCCACAAAGCAAAACATCACGTGGATCGGACCATCAACCTTCGGCGGCTTCGGTCGGGTCAGGTAACCCCACAACCAGTACTGCATATTGCGCGCGCGTATCGCCAGCGTGACCGCGACGGCCAGCAGGGCGAGAAGGACGACGATGGCGGACGCGATCATGCCGTGGCTCCGTGAGGCACCAGGGTCAGCAGCTGTTCGGCGTTGTTGCGCCACTGCCGTTCACTGGCGATGTAGTCGCGGGCGGCGGCGCCGATCCGGCGTCGTTCCTCGGCATGGGCGGCCAGCGCCAGTACCCGTTCCACGCAGGCGCCTGCGTCGCCGCGCGGGAACAGCCAGCCGGTGCGGCCGTCGGCGATCACCTCCGCGACCGGCGCGTAGTCCGGCGCGACCACCGCCACCCCCATGCCCATGAACTCGAACAGTTTCATGGGAGAGCCGTAGTGATTGGAATTCGGCAGGACGGCATAGTCCATGCAGGCGATCCAGCTCGCGACCTCGTCGTGCGGCACGCGGCCCGGTAGCAGCACGCGGTCGGCAAGGCCCCGGCCGGCGACCAGCTCGCGCACGGCAGGCAGCGTCTTGCCGTCGCCCACGAAGACCAGGGCGAGATCCGGGGCCTCGGCAAGCCGATTCGCGATGGCCTCCACGAATGCGTCCATGCCGTGCCAATGCGCAAAGGCGCCGATATGGCCACAGACCGTGCGGCCCTCCAGCCCGCGTTCCCGGCGCAGCCCGTCGCGGTCGAAGCGCGACGGGTCGAAACGGGGAAGGTCCACGGCATTGGGCGAAATTACCGACGGTGCGATGTCGCCATAGGCCTCGACCGCACGATCGCGGAACCAGGTCGAGATGAACACCAGCCCGGTCGCCTGGCGCAGGCACCAGCCTTCGATACGTTTCGCCAAGCCTTTCATGGTCAGCGGGCGCACGCGATCCACCAGCGCCGAATCGTTGATCTCCAGCACGATGGGAATGCCCCGCCGCCGGGCCAGCCAGACGGTGGCGAACAGGAACAGCGAATAGCGCTCGTAGATCAACGCTGGCGTGGCGCGACGCCACGCACGGGTCATCCGGGCCAGGGTCACGAGGTTGTAGAGCAGCTCGAACAGCTCGAAGACGATGCCGGGCAGACGGGTGACGACGCCCGCCAGGCGCCCCTTGCCACCACCCGTCGATTCGGTCTCGTTCTCCGGATCGGCACCGGGAAAGGACATCACGTCCACCCGATGGCCCAGTTCGCGCAGCGCATGCACGATGCCGCGGATATGCACGCCCTCGACATGCCGGCCGCGTGTCCGGTGGTGGTAGAGGATGTTCATGGTGCGTTCCCCGGCAGGGCGGCAAAGCGCATGCCGCGTGCCAGCCATTGCGGCAACACGATGTCCAGTGCGGCGGTCGCCTTGCCGCTGTCGTCGTGCATCAGCACGATGTCGCCCGGCGCGGGCGGCGCGTCGAGCAGGCGGGTCACCAGCATCTCGATCGGTTGTTCCTGGTAGTCGAGGCTGTCGTACGACCAGTAGACCAGGCTGCGCCGCTGCGTCGCGAAGTGCATCAGCAGGCGGGCACCCACATAGCCGTGCGGCGGACGCATGCGGTGATGCGGCCGATCGTCGAAGCGCCGCAGCAGGGCGTCGGTGCGATACACCTCGTCGAGCTGGTGCGTGATGTCCATGTTGCGGAACGACCAGTGGCTGTAGGAATGATTACCCACCATGTGCCCCTCGGCGACGATGCGCTCGACGATCTCCGGATGGGCTTCGATCTTTTCGCCGACGAGGAAGAAGCTCGCTTTCACGCCGTGTCGCGCGAGCGTATCGAGCAACGGCGGCGTGTGCTCCGGGTCCGGACCGTCGTCGAAGCTCAGGTAGCGCAGCGCGGTGTCGCGCGTGCGGGTAAGCACCAGGGTTTCCGGTAGCAGGGCCAGCAGTTCGTGTTTTTTCGGTCGGCGGATCATGCGTTGGCACCCAGGTGGGCGTGAGCACCGGACACGGCCTGCGCCAGGGCCCGGTCGAGCTGGTCGATGTTGTCGTCCCAGCGGAAGGTGGCAGCGTGCGCCACGATGGCGGCGGCGTCGTAGTGGCGGCCCAGCGAGGCCAGCAACGCGGCGCCCAGGTCGTCCGGCCGGTGCGGTGGCACGAGCAGGCCCGCCCACGGCGGCAACACCTCGGGTATGCCACCCACGGAGGTCGCGACGACGGGCGTACCGCAAGCCATGGCTTCCAGCACGACGTTGGGCACGCCTTCGTTGTGGCTGGGCAGGCAGAGCACGTCGGCGGCACGGAACCAGTCGGCCAGCGAGGCATGGTCGGCGGCGCCGGCAAAGCGCACGGCGGGCGCACTGCACACGCTGCCAGTCAGGCGCTCCAGGCTCTCGCGATCCGGACCGCCGCCGACATAGACCAGCCGTGCGTCGTGGTGCCGGGCGGTCACGTGCGGAAAAGCGCGCGCTAGATCGTGGCAGCCCTTGCTGGCCTTCAGGTTGCCGACATAGAGCACGATCGGTGCCTCCGGCGGCAGGTCCAACCGCCGCCGCGCGGCGACGCGGTCGCCCGGTGTAAACAGCCGAGTGTCCACGCCGTTGTAGATGGTCCGCACGCGTTCGGGATCGGCGCCGATGTCCACGGCCTTCGCCGCGAGCGCCTTGCTCACGGCCACCACCATGCCGGCGGAACGCAAGGCCTGGCGGATCTGTGGGCGACGCAGCGTCGCGTCGGCCTGCACGTTGAGGTCGCTGCCGTGCACCTTGACCACATGCGGTATGCCGAGCAGGCGCGCCATCCATGCGCCGGCCACGGCGTCCGGATAGGCCCAGCTGGCCAGCAGCACGTCGTAGCCTTCGCCGCGCAGCCGCTTGCTGTGCTGCCACATCACGCTGGCGAGAAAGCACAGGGCGTTTAGGAAACGACCGATGCCCGGCGGGTGCCAGAAAGTGAACCAGCGCACATCGATGCCGGGCACGCGCACGTCCTCGCGTGCCGGCCCACGGCGTTCGCGGAAATCCACGGCGGTGAGCACATGCACGTCGTGACGATCGCCCAGCTTCTGGAACTGCTGGCGATTGAAGGTTCCACGCCGTGCGTCCCAGGGCGTGGGAAACAGGTTGGTGACGATGAGCACTTTCATGCGAAGGACCCCACGCCGCCGAAGTAAAGCCGGCCATAGCGCTCGGCCATGGCGTCCAGCGATCCGTGCGTTTCCACCCAGAGTCGTGCCGCACGGCCCAGGCTCTGGGCCTGGCGCGTCGTTTGCAGCACCTCAAGCATTGCCTGCGCCAGGGAGGTAGGATCGCCTGCGGGCACGAGGCGCCCCGTGGTGCGATCGTCGACGATCTCGGCATTGCCCCCGACATTCGTGGCGACGATGGGCAGGCCGGTCGCACAGGCTTCCAGCAAGGCCATGGAATACCCCTCGGTCACCGACGACAGCGCGAACAGGTCGAGGCCCTGGAGCAGTTCGCGCACGTCGTCGCGATCGCCAAGGAAATGCACGCTGCCGGCCACGCCTTCGTCGAAGGCGCAGGCGCGCAGCGTCTCGCGCAGTTCGCCATCGCCGATCAGCACCAGCGCGGTATCCGGACGGTTGCGGCGAACGATACGAAAGGCGCGGATGAGCGAGGCCTGGTCCTTGGTCCAGTTGAGGCGGCCCACGGTGCCGATGATGCGCGTGCCCAGCGGTACGTTGATCAGGCGCGCGAGGCGCTCGTGCATGGTGTCGGATGCGATGTCGAAGCGGTCGAGCACGATGCCGTTAGGTACCACGCAGGTCTTCGCCGCCGGCACGATACCGCGCGCGATGGCGTCCTGGCGGGCGGCCTCGCAGACGGCGACCACGGCGTCGGTGGCGCGCAGCGCGCGGCGGAACAACCACTCGCGGCGGCCCGGCTTGCGATGCGCACCCATGCCGTGCCGCGTGTTCACCACCTGGCGGATGCCCATGCCGAGGCTGGCGAGCACGGCCTGGTAATGCGCCACCACGTTATGGGTATGCAGCACCTCGGTGCGGTGAGCGGCGAGGAAGGCACGCGCGCGACCGAGCGCTCGCACATCGAGGCCATCGCGCTTGCCGCAGGCATGCACGGGGATGCCGAGCGTCTCCAGCTCGTGGGCGAGCGCACCGGCCTCGTAGAGGCACACGACCTGCACCCGCTCGCCCTGCGCGTGCTGGGTCTTCACCAGGTCGAGCACCATGCGCTCGAGGCCGCCGCGATTGAGGTTTTCCACGAAGTGGGAGATGTTCACGGTGCCAGTTCCGAAACGGTGACGCGGAGCTTGCCGCTGCGCGTGAGCGGGATGTCGTCGACGAAATGGCAGTGCAGCTGGGCGCTGTCGCCGAGCACCTTCGCCACTTCGCGACGGATATAGTCGAGTGAGGCGTCCTCGAAGCCACGACCACGCACGATGGACAGGTCGAGCCGATCGAGTCGGCGCTGCACGAGCTGGAAGCGGGCCAGGCCCGGCACGTCTTTCAGCATGTGCGGGAAGAATTCCCCCGGAAGCACGTACCCATCCGCCGTGCGAATGGCGTCCAGCTTGCGCCCGTCCACGGAGGCCAGCATCGGCAGGCCGCGACCGCAGGCGCAGCGACGCGGGCCATGCGTGGCCATGTCGCCGTTGACATAGCGGATGAAGGGCATGCCGTAGTTGAACAGGTCGGTGATGGCGATTTCGCCACTGCCGGTGCGAACGGGCGAACCGTGGGCGTCCAGCGTTTCTACGATGAGATGGTCGGCGTTGACGTGCAGGCCGTCGCGGTGCTCGCATTCCGAGGCGATCAGCATGAATTCGCGACAGCCGTAGGTGTTGTAGGCGGGCGCGCCGAAGGCTTCTTCGATCAACGTCCGCTGGAAAGGATGCAGTGCCTCGGCGGCGCCGATGATCGAGGCCGGCCGGGCGATCTTTCGGCCGGTGGCCAGCAGCCATTCGGCGAGACGGACCAGCGGGCCCACGTAGCCGACGATCACCTCGGGACGCCAGTGGTCGATCGCGTCGGCGTAGTCCGCCATGTTCGCTTCGGTCATGGGGAAGCTGTCGAGCAGCTTGCGTGCGAACACGGCGTTGTAGACGCGATCCTTCACGCGGTGGGCCAGCGACGGTTCGCCCACCGGACCACCCCACAGGAACAGCGTCCGCCGCCCCATGCGCGAGCCCGCCCAGCCGTAGCCGCGCCACATCACGGCGACGCGGCGGTCGTTGCTTTCGCGGGTAAAGCCGAAACGCAGGGGCTCCCCGGTGGAACCGCCCGTGTTCTTGTAGCCGAGCGAATCCTTCAGCGATATCGCCTTCAGATCGTCGAAGTTGTCGCGGATGTCGGCCTTGGTCAGCACGGGCAGTCGCGCGATGTCCTCCGGATGACGGATGTCGAACGGCGTGATACCTAGCGCGTCCCAGCGGCGCCGGTAATAAGGCACTTCGCGATGGCACCAGTGGACGAGCCGGCGCAGCCGTTCGAACTGGAGCGCCGCGATTTCCTCGGGCGCGAGCCACTGGTCGCGCTCGTAGCGGCGCATGTGGCTAGGCGTGTCGCGACGACGCAGGCCGCCTTCGTAGGCGGGCCAGATGACACGGCGGAGGGCGGTTTCGTAGGCGCTCATACGGTTCGCAGCAGCACGGCGACAAGAACGAAGATGAAGGCCACGCCGCCGGCGCCGAGGGGAACCCAGCGCCAGCCATGGTCGGCCAGCCGGAAGACGGGAAGGTGCGGCCAGCGCCGCCGGGCGCCGATGTAGTAGCCGGCGACCATGGCGGCGATGAGGTACAGCACCACCATGTAGCTGCGGCTGAGGAAGAACGCGCAGGCAAAGAGGCCGCACAGGGACAGCAGCAGGGTCAGCGCCATCTGTCGTTCGGCGACCCAGGCCGGGCCGACCTCGGCGGGCGGGTGGCGGATCACCGTGAGCATCATCCAGAAGCCGTAGCCGACGAAGGCCAGCCACGCTACGAAGCCGATGAAGCCCGTTTCGGCGAGCACCAGCACGAAGGAGTTGTGCGCCGTGAGTTCGTTGTACTCGGTGAAGTTGCCGGCACCCACGCCGAAGGCCGGATGTTCGCGAAACATCTCCAGGCCGGCGTACCAGGCGTCCACGCGACCGGCGGCGGATTCCTCGCCCGCGTCCAGTTCGTCCATGCGCGAGCTGACCAGCTTCATCGCCGCCAGGCCGAGCACGCCGAGCATGCCGGCGACGACGATGCCGCGGCGGTACCAGACGTAGCAGCCGGCGATGACCAGCACGGCCAGCATGGCGCCGCGCGAGTTGGTCAGGTAGGTGCCGTACAGCAGCAACAGCGCGCAGCCCAGCCAGAAACAACGCATGAGGCCCTTGCCGGGGCGGCCCAGGTACATCGCCATGGGCAGTGTCGCCGCGAAGAGCAGGCCGAGATCGTTCGGGTCATTGAAGATGCCGACGTACTGGATGCGGTTGCCGTCGCCGAGCGGGATGCCCGTCCAGCCCATGCCGGTACGCGCCTGTTCGACGCCGTGCAGCGCGAGCACCGTGGCGCACAGCACGAACACAGCCATGGCGATGCCCACGCGACGTTGCGTGGTGCACGCCGCACCGAAGACGTAGAAGGCGATCACCACGGGGCCGAAACGCGCCAGTTCGTCGAGGGCGCCACCGGTCCAGCCGTTGGTCACCTCCGAGATCATCAGCACCAGCAGGAAGGCCGGCAGGATGATGAACTGCGGCGCTTCGAAGGTCTTGTCGCGCGAGATGGCCCAGGCCAGGAAGGCAAGCAGCAGCACGACGGGAAGCAAGGGCACCGTATCGAGTCCGGCCACGTAGTCCTGTGGCCGGATGATGGTGAGCACGACGTAAAGCAGGATCAGGGGGAACATGGCTGCACCTGCGGGCCGTTCGTCTCATGGGCCGCGGTCGGATAGCTCATCAGCTGGGGCAGGGCCAGCATGGCGGCGAACCAGCCCGGCCCCATGTTGCTCTCGACTGGCAGCCGGTTCAGCGCGTAACGATTCTCCGACGGTTCGGGGTTGGTACCACAGACATAGCTGCATGCCAGCTGGAAGCCGGCATGTCGGGTCGCAGAAATCACCGCATCGTTGTACGCGCGATCGCCGCCGACCGGGTACGACATGAGGATCGACGGCTGCGCCAGCTCGCGGTCGAGCGTGGCCTTGGATTCGCGGACCTCGCGCTCCATCTCGTCCAGCGGCAGACGGGCGAGCATGCGGTGGTGCACGCCATGCGAGCCGATCTCCAGTCCCGCCGCCTCGATCTCGCGAACCTGGTCCCAGGTCATCGGGCGGCACTCGAACGGGCGCGCATAGTCGGACGGCATGTTCCATTCCGCTTCGAGGCGCTCGGTCATGGCCGTCTGTGCCAGTGCGTCGAGCCACTTCATGCGCAGGAGTACCTGTCCGGCAAGACGGCGACGCAGTGCCCGCTCCTTCGGCAGCGGCACGTCGATGCCCAGTTCGGGTAGAACGAGGCGCGGGGCCACCGTCACCAGGATCATGTGGACCAGCCAGTCGTAAGCGTAGGGCCGGCCGGTGTCGATATGTCCTGTGGACACGAAGAACGTGGCGGGCACACCGAGTTCAGCGAGGATCGGCGCGGCAACGTGGTAGTTGTCGTCGTAGCCATCGTCGAAGGTCACCGCCACGGTATCTGGCGGCAACGCCTCGCCCGCGTCCAGCGCCGCCACGACATCGGTGAGGCGGATCGGGCGGAAGTGCCGCTTCAGCCGGATCATCTGCTCACGGAATTCCTCCGGCGGCGTGCTGATCAGCTCCATGTCGAAGGCGTAGGTGTCCGGATCGGGCAACGGCATCACGCGGTGGTAGGCCAGGATACGCAGGTCGCGCTGCCACCACGCGCGCACGCGTTGCAGCGGATGCAGTAGACCGCTGGAGTAGCACAGCTGGCCCAGTCGGCCCCTGATGCCGGATGCGCCTCGTCGGGTCATGTCGATCACCATAGGTGCAGCCTTCGGTTGCGGGCGAAGGCGAGCAGGGCCTGTGCCGCGAAGAGGTTGAGGTAGAAGAACGCCAGTGCGATGCGCAGGGGAAAACGACGGCCCAGCGAAGGGGCCAGCACCGCCAGCCCCACCATGAGCATCGCGGCGACGATGCCGCCGAAGGTGAGGGCGTACATGGGATGCCGCGTGGACAGCGCCGCGCTGGCCAGCGTCATCGACACCATCAGCCAGGGCGCGAGCAGGCGCAGCAGCTTGTGGCTGGCGAAGCGGAACCAGAGCGAATTGTCGGCGGGCGAAGCGAGCCAGGGCGCCAGCTGGATCAACTGATAGTTGCCTGCCAGTGTGCGGATCTTGCGTCGCCGTTCCTGGTCAGGAAGGTGTGACGGCTGGTCCCAGGCGATGGCACGGGGTTCGAAGATCACGCGGTAGCCCTGCGCCGCGACGCGCATCGGCACCAGCACGTCGTCGAGCACCGTGCCTTCGGGAAGGGGGCGGAACAGCCCCCTGCGCATCGCGTAGAGCGCGCCGCTTACGCCGATGGTCGATCCCGATAGGCTTTCCGCGTGGCGGATTGCCTTCTCGTAGCGCCAGTAGAAATCGACGCCCTGGGCGAAACCGCCCTGGACGTTCTCCATCTGCAATTCGCCGCCCACCGCGCCGACCGTCGGGTCGGCGAAGTTGGCAGCTAGTTCGCGTGCCGCGCCGGGAGAGAGGCGTTGGCGCACGTCGGTGAACAGAAGCAGTTCGCCCGTGGCGTGGGCCACGGCGTCGTTGAGGCAGGCGGCCATGCCACGACGCTGCTCGAATACCAGCACGGTAAGGCGTGGGTCGGTATCGCGCTGCGCGAGGGCGACGGTGTCATCGCGGCAGCCATCGCAGGCGAGCACGATGTCGATGCGATCCGCCGGGTAGTCGAGCGCGCGTAAGTGGGCCAGCTTGGCACGCAGGTGGCGGGCGCCATCGTGCACCGCCATCACCACCGTGATCGTCGGCAGGATCGGGCGGCGGGCCACGGGCAGGGGGCGTAGCCGGGCCTGCGCCCACACGATCAGCGGATAACCGATGAACACGTGGACCAGCAGCAGGGCCGGTATCCAGAAGGCGATCCATGCGAGGTGCGTCATGTCGGCGTGTCCCCTGTGACCGTGCCGTCAGCCGCGACCGAACAGGCGGCCCAGCAGGCCGCTTCGCTTCACGGGTGGAGGTGCCGGCCGCGCCAGCGCCAGGTCGGCCGCCAGCGTGCCCAGCGTGCCGTTGGCGATGTCGAGCAGATTCATCTGCACACCGGTCAGCTTCTGTAGACACTGGGCCATTTCCACCGCGAGCAACGAGTGGCCGCCCACGTCGAAGAAGTTGTCGCTGGTACGCACGCGTGGCATGCCGAGCAGTTCCTGCCACACGCTGGCGAGCAGACGTTCGCTGTCGCTGGCCGGAGCATCGTCGACGGTGTTCTCCGTCCGCACGAGGGATGGGGAGGGCAGTGCATCGAGATCGATGTCGCCTTCGGGCAACAGCGGAAACGCGTCCATGCCGGTCAAATGGGTGGGCATGGCCCAGGCGGGCAGGCACCCGGCCAGGGCGGCACGCACGCCGTCCGCGTCATGGCGGACGCCCGGTGCTACGACGAACCACGCGTCCACCGTTTCGTCGCGGGCGACGGCGACGGCACGTACGACGCCGGGCAGCGCGAGTAGCGAGGTCTCGATGGCAGCCAACGGAAAGCTCACACCGTGGCGCCTCAGCACCCGATCGTCGCGTTCGAGCAACTGCACACGCCCGTCCGCGAGCCAGCGGGCAGGTTGGTCGGTACGGTAGCGTTCGGGAAGGGCGCTGGCGCGTGCGCCGAACGGACGAGGCGTCAGATCGCCCTTGAGCATGATCGTGCCGACGGCACCGATCGGGCAGGGTTCGCCGTCCTCGTCCACGATCCACAGTTCCGAACCCGGCATGGGACGCTCGTTGCGTAGAGGCAACGCGGGCAGCAGGCCCGTGTCCACCTCGCCGCCGGCGACCAGTGCGGTGAGCGAACGGATCGCCGCCAGCGGCGATGCGGCGCCGACGGCACCTGCCGGCGAACGGCTTGGCGTGCGGCACAGGTCGTCGACGATGAGGGTCAGGGCGGCATGGGAAAGCGAAGCGCCGGCGGGCCGTCCGTCCGCGTCGATGGCGTAATAGGCGAGCGCCGGTGTCCGCGCAGGCGGCATGTCGAAGCGAGCGTGACCCTCGGGCAGGGAGGTATCTCGCCATACGGCGCAATCGTTCGGCCAGTCGAGCAGGGATTCGAGCGAGCGATCCCCGATTAACAGCGTGGCGTGCGCGTCGGTCAGCACTTCGCGCTGCCAGACGGCGGGGTCGGCGGGATCGAGCATGAGCACCGTGCCGCCGAGCCGGAGCACACCCAGCCAGGCGGCCAGGCGTTCCGTGCCCTCGTCGAGGCAGATGCCCACCACCGAACCGATACCGGCGCCCCGCTCGGCGAGGGCCTGGGCGAAGCGATGGCTGCGCTGGATGAGCGCTGCGTCCGCGTGCTCGTCGATGCGCGGCACGGGATGGCTTGCGTCGATCGCCGTGGTCGCATGCCACTGTCGCACGCGATCCAGTTCGGCGTCGGTGGCCGCGGTAAGGCGGCCCACGACGAGCGACGGATCGCGGATCACGGCCTGGACCATGGCCAGGTAGCGATCGCGCATGAGCTGGGCCGTGTCTGCGCGCAGCAGGTCGGCGTTGTAGGTGACGCCACCGACCATGCCCGCGTGGTTCTCCAGGAACCACAGGCCCATGTCCTCGGTCGCGCCGCTCTGGAACAGCAGGATCTGCTCGTGCGACAGGCCGCCCCAGTCCACGTTGCGCTGGCGTGCGTCCTGGAACGAGAACAGCGCCTGGTACAGCGTGGCGCCCGTGCCGTGGCCGATGCGCAGCTCGCGTTGCAGGTATTCCAGCGGCACGTCCGGCTGGCCGAAGGCCTCGATGGCCACGGCCTTCACCTTACGCACGAATTCCACGAAGGACAGCGCCGGATCGACGTGCACGTGCAGCGGCAGCAGGTTGTTGAAGTACCCCATCACCGATTCCACTTCGGTGTGGTTGCGGCCGCGCACGGGGGTGCCGACCACGAGGTCGCGCTGGCCCGCCGAACTGGAGAGCATCGCGAAGTACAGCGCGAGCAGGGTCATGTTGAGCGTGGCTTCCGCCTGCCGGGCGACCTCGTGCAACGCGTCGGTCGTGGCGCGGTCCACATGAATCCATTCGGTGCGACCCAGGCCGGACATGCCGGGGCGGCGCGGATGGTCGGTCGGCAGCGGACGGATATCGCCCATCGTCGCCAGACGCTCGCGCCAGCGCTCCAGCTGGCAGTGGAAGGCCGGCGTCTGCAACCAGTGGGCATGCCATGCGGCGAAGTCGCCGTAGGTCACCGGCAACGCGGCGAGCGGCGAGGGCTGGCCGTTGGCGAAGGCGCGGTACAGCGCCGACAGTTCGTTATAGAAGATGTCGAACGACCAGCCGTCCCAGATGATGTGGTGCGGCATGAAGAACAGCACGTGTTCGTCGTCGGCCAGACGGAACATGCGGGCGCTGAACAGCGGCGCGGCGCCCAGGTCGAACGGTGTGTCCGTGAGCTGGCGCAGGCGATCCATCAGCCGCGCCTCGCGTTCGGCGGGCGCGAACAGGCTGAGGTCTTCGGCGGGGAACAGGCGATAGTCCAGTTGCGGCCGCACGACCTGGGCCAGTTCGTCGCCGCGGTCCTCGAAGGTCGTCCGCAGGCTGGGCTGGCGCTGGATCAGCGCCTGGAAGGCCATGTCGAAGGCCGCTTCGTCGAGCCGGCCGTGCAAGCGGTGCGCGGACGGCGCGTTGTAGGTGACCCGGCCGGGATGCATTTTTTCCAGCGCCCAGAGGCGGCGCTGCATCAGCGACAGCGGTGCGCGGTCCTGGGTGTCGCGATGGCCAATCGGGTCGGGTGCGGTCGCGCCACTGCCGGCTTGGGCATCGATGGTCGCCGCCAGTCGCTCGATGCTGGGCGCGTCGAACAGGGTGCGGAAGGACAGCGCGATGTTGAATTCGCGGTTGAGTCGGGCCGTCAGTTGTGAGGCCAGCAGCGAATGGCCGCCCAGTGCGAAGAAGTCGTCGCGCACGTCGAGGCCAGGCAGGCTGAGCACCGCTTCCATGGCTGCGGCTACGCGCCGTTCCGTGTCGTTGCGCGGCGCGATGCGCTCGTCGGCCGTCGCGGCCGAATGGCCCATCGGCGCCGGAAGCGCCTTGCGGTCGGTCTTGCCGTTAGGCAGCAGCGGCAGCGCATCGAGCACGACCAGGTGCTGCGGCAGCATGTAGTCCGGCAGGCGGGTGCGAAGGTGTGCGCGCAGGGCGTCCTCATCCAGCGTCGCACCGTCGTGCGTCACCAGATACGCGACCAGACGCACATCGCCTGGACGGTCTTCACGCGCCATGACCACGGCGCGGGCTACCTCCGGTGCGTCGGTGAGCACGCATTCGATTTCGCCGGGCTCGATGCGGTAGCCGCGTACCTTCACCTGGAAGTCGAGTCGGCCGAGGTGTTCGATGAGACCGTTCGCCAGCCAGCGCCCACGATCGCCCGTGCGGTACATGCGGCTGTCGGGCGTTTCCGACCAGGGGTCGACGACGAAGCGCTCGGCCGTCAGTTCGGGGCGTTCAAGGTAACCCAGCGTCACGCCTGCGCCGCCGATATGGATCTCACCTGCCACGCCCAGCGGGCAATGGTTGCCGTGTTCGTCGAGGATGTGGACGGTGGTGTTGGCGACGGGACGGCCGATGTAGATGCCTTCGCGCGGATCGGACACGCGCCAGTAGGTGGAATACACCGTCGTCTCGGTGGGGCCGTAGCCGTTCCACACTTCACCGCAACGATCGAGCAACGCTTCGGCGAGATCCACCGGCAGCGGCTCGCCGCCGGAGATTGCGCGGAACGCGGGACGGCCATGCCAGCCCGCTTCGACGAGCAGGCGCCAGCCGGCCGGCGTGGCCTGCATCACGGTGGCGTCGCTGTTCTCGACGAGGCGACGCAACTGGGCGCCGTCGCGTACGTCGTCGCGGCCGGCGATCACCACTTCCGCACCGCTGGTGAGCGGCAGCAGCATTTCCATGAAGGCGATATCGAACGACAGCGTGGTCACCGCGACGAGGCGATCGTCCGGCGCGATGCCCGGGATGCGCTGCATGGCGGTAAGGAAGTTGGCGGCGGCGCGATGCGGCACGCGCACGCCCTTGGGCCGACCCGTGGAGCCGGAGGTGAAGATCACATAGGCGACGGAGTCCGGCGTGCCGGCACGCCGGTCGCGTTCGGGGCGGGCGTCCGGTGCGGTGGCGACCTCGGTGCTGTCGAGTGCGAGCGTCCGCGCGCTGTCGAATGCGAAGGGCAACGGCGACGCGTCGTCGGTGACCAGGGCGGCCAGGTTGGCGTCGCTCGCCATGAAGGCGAGACGGTCCGCGGGAAACGACGGGTCGAGCGGCACGTAGCCGGCACCGGATTTGAGCGTTCCCAGCACAGCGGCGAGCATGTCGGTGCCGCGCGCGAGGCACAGACCGACCAGCGAGCCATGGCCGACGCCACGCGCACGCAGTGCGTTACCGATGCGGTTCGCCCGCGATTCCAGTTGCGCATAGCTGAGCGACGCGTCGGCGTGGCGCACGGCGGCACGTTGCGGCGCGCGGTCGACCTGTTGTTCGAAGAATTCGTGGGCGAGGCGCAGCTCGGGGAAGGGCGTGGGCGCGGGCTGCATCGCCGCCAGTTCGCGGTAGACGGCGTCGGAGACGACGGGCAGCGTCACCGCCGGCATCGCCGCGTCGCGAGCGGCGTGGCGCAGCAGGGTGACATAGGCGTCGAGCCAGCCCTGCACCGTGGCGCCTTCGAAGATGTCCGCGTTGTACTGGCACTCCAGGCGCAGGCCATCGCCGAGTTGTACCGCGTTGACAAACAGTTCGAAATTCTCGTGTTCGCGGGGAATGGCTTCCACGTCGAAGGCGAGCCCCGGGAAACGCGCGGTGCTCTCGTCAAGCTTCGCATCGAGGTTGAACAGCACGCAGACCAGCGGCAGGCGCGACGGATCGCGCGGCAGCGACAGCTTGCCGAGCAGTTCGCCCAGGGTGACGCGCTGGTGATCGAAGGCATCCAGCAGGTCGCGACGTACCTGGCCGAGCAGGCTGGCGAAGCTGGCCGCATCGGTCACCCCGGCACGCAGTGGCAGCACGTTCACGGCGTGGCCCACGAGGGTGTCCTCGCCTTCCGCCGCCTGGCCGGCGGTGGGGATGCCGATGACGATGTCGTCCTGCCCGGTCAGTCGACGCAGCAGCACCGCGAAGCCGGTAAGCAGCGTGGCATAGAGGCTGGCGCCCTGCGAGGCGCCGAGCTGGCGGATGGCCGCCAGCTCGGCCGCGTCGATGGTGCGGTCTTCGCGCCGTGAGGCGAACGTGCGCCGCCGCGGGCGCGAGCGGTCGGTGGGAAGGTCCAGTACGGGCGCCGCGCCGGCATAGCGGTCGAGCCAGTACCTTTCGTCCTCCCGTGCCGCTTCCGTGCCGACGTACGTCGCCTCGGCCAACGCGAAGTTCGAGAACGCGCCGGCGGGGGCAGGGCCCGTGCCCTGGCCCAGCCGCTGCGCGTAAAGGGCGGCGAGATCGCGCACGATCACGCCAAAGGACCAGCCGTCGCACACGATGTGGTGTGCGGCGATGGTCAGGATGTGGTGGTCGTCGCCCAGGTGGAACAGCTCGGCGCGGACCATCGGGCCGTGTTCCAGGTCGAACGGCGTGGTGACGATGCGCGACCACGCCTGGCGCAGCCTCGTTTCGCACTCGAACGGGGCCAGCAGCGACAGGTCGTGGCGTGCGAGCGGCAGGCCGCCGTGGCCCGCGACGAACATGCCCTCGCCGTCGCTGGCGAAAGTCGCCCGCAGTGCTTCGTGGCGCTCGACGAGTCCGTGCAGCGCCATTTCCAGCGCGCCGATGTCGAGGTGGCCCTTGAACGTGATCGCGATGGCTTCGTTATAGGCCAGCGAGGCCTCCGGCTCCAGTCGCGATGCCAGCCACACCTCGCGCTGTGCGGCCGTCGTCGGCGTGAGTCGTGCCAGCGGCGAGCCGGCGAACGGGTCGTAGTCGACCGCCGTGGCGGCGGCCAGCTCTTGCGGCGTCATGCGCTCACCCTCAGGTACTTGCCCGGTGTATCGGGATGCGGAACGAACCATGCCGGCTGGCCGTCCGGGTCCTTGCCCAGGCGGGCGCCCGGCATCGGCGGCGCGGCCGCGTCGAAGCGTGGCGCTTCCAGGCGGCGCGGCAGGAAGCCGGCTTCCTGCAGTTCCAGCACCGAGTCGCGGAACGCGGCGACGATGGCCGCGAAGTCCGCGGCATCGTGTGCGGTGGTGAAGAAGCAGGGAAAGTTGTCCAGGATGTGGATGCCGCGGCTGCGCATCATCGCGAACAGCAGGTCCTGCAACGGATGGTCTTCGGTGAACTGGGTCTTCCATACCGACGCGAAGTGGACGATCCGGATCGGTGCACCCACCTCGGCGCAGAACGCGTTGAGTTCGGCGGCCATGGCCGTCACGCGGTCGCCCAGCGCTTCCTGCAAGGCGGGGCCCTGCGCCTGGAGATGGCTCAGCACGGCATGCGCCGCAGCCAGGGCCAGCGGATGGCGAACGAAGGTGCCAGCGAAATAGGTCACGCCCACCGTGGGCGTGGAATCGTCACCGAAGCGCCAGTCGCCGCCGTCGAGGGCGTCCATGAAACGACGCTTGCCCGCGATCACGCCGATGGGGAAGCCGCCGCCGACCACCTTGCCGTACGAGGCCATGTCCACGTCGATGCCGAGCACGGCCTGGGCGCCGCGCGGATGCGCGCGGAAACCGGTGACCACCTCGTCGAAGATCAGTAGCGAGCCGGCTTCCTCGGTGATGGCACGCAGTTCACGCAGGAATTCCACGAGCTGGAAATCCGGGCGACGGCTCTGCACCGGCTCGACCAGCACGGCGGCGATCTCGTGGGCGCGTTCGCGGATGATCGCCAGCGATTCGGGTGTGCCGTATTCCAGCACCAGCACATGTTCGGCGGTGTTGCGCAGGATGCCGGGTGCGGCGGGCACGGAGGTGAGCTTCTTCGTGCCACGCACGATCACCTCGTCGAAGATGCCGTGGTAGGAGCCGGTGAAGATCACCAGCGTCTCGCGGCCCGTCACGGTGCGCGCGACGCGCACGCAGCCCATCACGGCTTCGGAGCCGGTGTTGCATAGTGCAGCACGGTCGAAGCCGGTGAGATCGCACACCTGCTTCGCGACGATGCCGGCCAGCGGATGCTGCGGGCCGATCTCGTAGCCGGCATCGAGTTGCGAGCGCACCGCATCGAGGATGAAATCCGGCTGCCAGCCAAACAGATTCATGCCGAAGCCGTTGAGCGCGTCGACGTATTCGTTGCCGTCGATGTCCCAGACTTTCGAGCCTTTGGAGCGTTCGACGACGATCTGGTAGACGATTTCCTTCAGCAACGGACGGAAGCCGTTGACCACGCGAGGATCGGCGAGGTGGTCGCGATGCTCGGTGGTGTACGCCTTGGAGGCCTTCGTGCGCTCGATGTAGCGACGCATGAAGGCGTCGAGCCGCGTGCGCTGGCGCGCGGTGAGCTCGGTGCCGCCGGTGTGGATGCGGGCGATGGCGCCGAAGGCCTTCTTGACGTCGTAGGTGGTGTGGGCGAGGGAGGTTTCCTCCGTGGCCGTGTCGTCGCGAGCACCCATCGCGGACACGGTCCGCTCCCACCCCTCCGGTAGGGGTGGTGTAGGAGCCGACCGTGTCGGCGACCCGGTGGCGGAGCCGCCGGCCAAAAGGGCCAACTGCGCCTGCATGATCTGCATCTGTTGCGCGATCACATCCTGCACCAGGCTGCCAGTGGGCAGTGCCACCGGCGTGGGGGCCGTCGGTACGGGAGCCTGCTCGGCCGGCAGCAGCCGGTCGATATGCCCAGCCAACGCGTCGAACGAACCGCAGCCATCCATCAGCTCACGAAAGGCGATCTTCAGCCCATAGGTCTTCTGCAACTGCAACGCCACCTGGGTCAACGCCAACGAATCCAGTCCGAGTTCCACGAAGCTGGCCGCGGCGTTCGCGCCGGCCAGGTCGTTGCCGGACACGTCCTCGAACAGGGCGACCAGCTCGCCGACGAGACGGCGGGAGCGTGGGGAGGTTTCGTTGGGCATGGGGTACTCCGGTACGTCGGGTGCTACGGAAGGCGGTGCCGGCAGGGCGCTGGCGATGGCGGTGACCGAGGCCGGCGGGCGGGCGTCGATCCAGTGCCGCTTGCGTTCGAACGGATAGGTGGGCAGACGCACGCGACGGCGGTTCCCACGCTGATTCAGGGCGGCGAGGTCTAGGTCGACGCCGGCGCTCCATAGCGCACCGGCCGCGTCGAGCCACGCGGCGCGCTCGCCTGCCGCATCGGCGGACAACGAGGCGACCACGCCCCGGCCACGGCTCTGCGCGTGCTGGCGGGCCAGCTGCATGAGCGCCGTACGTGGACCCACTTCCAGGAAGGCATGCGAGCCTTCCTCCAGCGCGTGCAGCAAGGCCGGCGAGAAGCGCACGGTGTGGCGCAGATGCGATGTCCAGTAATCGGGCGATGTCGCCTTGTCGGCGGTGAGCGGGCGTCCCGTCGCCGTCGAGACGATGGCGATGGCCGGTGCCGAGAGCGCGACACGAGCGACCTCGGCGCGGAAAGCGTCCAGTACCGGTTCCATCATCGACGAATGGAAGGCGTGCGAGGTGTGCAGTTCACGGCAGGCGACGCCGTCCGCTTCCAGCGTGGCCCGGAACGCGTCGATGGCGTCGTGCGTGCCGGCGACCACGCTCGCATTGGGTGCGTTCTCGGCGGCGAGCGACAGCGATTCGGGAAGGCGGGCGCGCAGTTCGGCGGCGCCGAGGCGTACGGACAGCATCGCGCCCGACGGCAAGCCCTGCATCAGGCGACCGCGGCGGGCGACCAACCGGGCGGCGTCCGCGACGGACATCGTGCCGGCGATCGCCGCCGCGGCGAACTCGCCGATGCTGTGCCCGATCATCGCCACCGGGCGCACGCCCAGGGCCATCCAGAGACGGGCCAGTGCGTATTCCATCGCGAAGGTGGCGGGCTGGGTGAGCGCGGTGGCGCGAAGGGCCTCCTCGTCGCCGTCGAACATCCGCTGACGCAGGTCGAAACCCAGTTCGTCATGCAGCGCGTTCGCCACCTCATCGAGCGCGGCACGGAACACCGGCTCGGTGGCGTGCAATTCGCGGCCCATGCCGGCGTACTGCGAACCCTGGCCAGGAAAGAGGAACACCACACCCGGCTGCGGATCGCGGCAGGCATGGCAGATCGCGGCGGCGGCGATATCGCGCAGCTTCGCGACGGCGTACGTCGTGTCGGTGGCGACCACATGGCAGCGCTGCATGAAAGCCTTACGCCCGACGGCAAGGGTCCATGCGGCGTCCGCGAGGTTGGCTTCCGGATGCGCGGCGAGGTGGTCGGCCAGTCGGCCCGCGCTGGCGGCGAGCGCCGAGGGCGAGCGCGCGGACAAGGCCAGGAGTTGGCTGCCGGTCGCCGCGTCCGACGGTGTGCGGCGCGGCGCCTCTTCAAGGATGACGTGGGCGTTCGTGCCGCCCACCCCGAAGGAGCTGACGCCGGCCAGCAAGGGCGTGCCGGCGGTCTGCCAGGGCCGCAAGGTGTCGTTCACCACGAAGGGCGACGTGGCGAGGTCGAGGCGAGGATTCGCGGCGGTGTAGTGCAGCGACGGCGGTAGCCGGCGCTCGGTCATCGCCATGGCGGTCTTGATGACACCGGCCGCACCGGCCGCCATCACCAGGTGGCCGACATTGCTCTTGAGCGAGCCGATGGCACAGAAGCCGGTGTCGCCCGTGTATTGGCGGAACGCCTGGGTGAGCCCTTGCATCTCGATGGGGTCGCCGAGCGGCGTGGCCGTGCCGTGCGCCTCCACATAGGAGATGTCACGCGCATCCACGCCCGCGTCGCGCAGGGCCATGGTCACCACGGCGGCCTGGCCGGCGGCGTTGGGGGCGGTGAAACTGGCCTTATCGGCGCCGTCGTTGTTCACGGCCACGCCACGGATCACCGCGTGGATCGTGTCGCCGTCGCGCTCCGCATCGGTCAGGCGCTTGAGCAGTACCACGGCGCCGCCGTCGCTGAAGACGGTACCGCGTGCATCGATGTCGAAGCTGCGCGTGTGTCCGTCGGGCGATAGCATCGAGCCTTCCTGCGCGACATAGCCGCTGCGCGTCGGGCAGGCGATGGACACGCCACCCGCGAGCGCCATGTCGCAGCGCCCCGCGCGCAGCGCGTCGAAGGCCTGTGCGATGGCGACCAGCGAAGTGGAGCAGGCCGTGTTGACACTGACCGCGGGGCCAGTGAGGTTGAGCTTGTGCGCCACGCGGGTGGCGAGGTAGTCCTTCTCGTTGGCGAGCATCACCGGGAACGCGCCCAGGCGATCGATCAGCTCTTGCCGGCCGGCGAGATGGCGCTGGAAATACGTGGCGTTGTGCATGCCGCCGAACACGCCGACGGGCGCGTCGTGGCGGTCGGGCACATAGCCGCCGCGCTCCATGCACTCCCAGCACAGTTCGAGAAACAGGCGTTGCTGCGGGTCGGTGAGTTCCGCCTCGCGCGGCGACATGCCGAAGAAGGGCGCGTCGAAATCCTCCACGCCATCAAGGATGCCTCGTGCGGCGACGTAGCCGGGGTCGTCGCGTTCGCCACCGATGGCCGGATCGAGTTCGTCGGGCGAGAAGAAGCGGATCGACTCGCGCCCGGCGCAGAGGTTGTCCCAGAACGCTTCCACGTCCGATGCGCCCGGGAAACGACCGGCCATCGCGACGATGGCGACCGGTTCGGCGGTATCGGTCCGGCGGCTAATGACACGCCCGGCGAAACGGGACGCATCGTCGCGCCCGTCGATGGATGCCGTGACCTGGGCCGGCGTGGCGCCGGCGAAGAAGGCGACGAGCGTGGGGCGAGGGGAGAGCGTGGCATGAACCTGGGCGATGACGCGTGCCGCCAGCAGCGAATGGCCGCCGAGGTCGAAGAAATTGTCGTCCCGACCGACGCGGTCGAGATCGAGCACCTCGGCGAAGATCGCGCAGAGCGCCGTCTCGGTATCGCCCCGCGGCGCGATATAGGGCGCCGCCAGTTCCGGACGTTCGCCGCAGGGATCGGGCAGGGCCTGGCGATCGAGCTTGCCGTTGGCGTTGAGCGGCAGGCGCTCCATACGTTTCCACGCCGTGGGCAGCATGTAGTCCGGCAGGCGGCTGGCGAGCGCGTCGCGCAACGCGCGGGCATCGCGATCGGCGACGTACCAGGCGACGAGGCGCTTGCTGCCGGCGCGATCCTCGCGGGCCGCCACGGCGGCGTCGGTGACACCTTCCAGTGCGCGCAGGGCGAGTTCCACCTCGCCGGTTTCGATGCGGTAGCCACGGATCTTCACCTGACCGTCGATGCGTCCGATGAAATCGAGGTTGCCGTCGTCGCGAAGGCGTACCAGGTCGCCCGTACGGTAGAGCGTGCCGAGCTTGGACGCCACGAAACGTTCGGCGGTAAGCTCGGGGCGGTTGAGGTAGCCGCGTGCCACACCCTGGCCGCCGATATACAGCTCGCCCTGCATGGCCGGGTCGCCGTTCGCGTCGAGCACGTGCAGGGAGGTTTCGCCAATGGCCTTGCCGATGGGAATCGCGTCGTCGCGATCCCAGTGGGTGGGAATCGCGAACGTCGTCGCGAAGGTCGTGCATTCGGTGGGGCCGTAGCCGTTGATGAGCCGCGTGCTGGGAAGCGCAGCCAGGGCCTTGCGCACGTGCGGGACCGATAGTGCTTCCCCGCCGGTCAGCACGCAGCGCAATCCGGCGAGATGCATCGGGTCGTCGTCGACGATGGCGTTGAACAGCGCGGCGGTGAGCCAGGCGTAGTCCGCGCCATGGCGCGCGACCGTGACGGCGATGCCGGCCCCGGTCGGCACGCGTTCGGCGTGGATCACGCAGGTGCCACCGTTGAGCATTGGCGCGAAGAGCTCGAGCGTAGAGGCATCGAAGCCGAGCGGCGCGGCATGAAGGAAACGCGGCGCGTCGAAGTCGATGAAGTCCGAATGCAGGACAAGGCGAAGGATCGAGCGATGACGAATCTCGACCCCCTTGGGCACGCCCGTGGAACCGGAGGTATACATCGCATACGCGATCGCATCCCCATGCGATTCGACCACACCCCTACCGTCGTTCCTGCGCACGCAGGAACCCAGTGCGATGCGATCGGTTATCGCGACCACGCCCCCTACAAAAAGCCGATGAGACGCTATCGCCCCTTCGAACACTGGGGCGCTGGGTTCCTGCGTACGCAGGAACGACGGGGTGGTGAGGGCGATCGGCACCCCCGCATCCTGCAGTGCGAAAGCGATACGTTCGTCGGGCCAACTCACGTCCAGCGGCAGGTAGGCCGCCCCCGCCTTCAGTGTGCCGAGGATCGCGACCACGGCGTCCACCGAGCGGTCCATCAGCAAGCCGACGTAGTCGCCAGGCTTGACGCCGTGGGCGAGCAGGGCACCCGCCAGGGCATCGCTGCGGGCGTCCAGCTCGGCATACGTAAGCGACGCATCGTCATCGACCAGGGCGACCTGATGGGCACACGCGGCGGCAACACGCGAAAATCGCGCATGTACCGACACATCCGCCAGGGGATCGAACGCGATTCGCCTTGTCATGACGACACTCCCCAGACCCGCGTGAGACGAAACGGCGGCATAGGCCATATGGCCAGTGGGGTGTCGCGGGGCGCCTCTAGCTCGCCTACCGGAACCCGATTCCTTTCGTGCTGCGTCATCCCGTCGATCACCAGGCGATCCCCCGTCACGCGCCGGGGCATCCAGAACGCCCCGCGCCGCATGGATCCTTTATAGACGGGGGCACCTTCTCGGCATATACGACAGGCGCGCTAGCCGACCTGGGCGGAGGGACTATCCTGCATCGGGGGGCTTGCGGCGTCCGATGTCCGATCACTCGCTTTCGTAGGAGCGCGCTTAAGCGCCGCGTGCTTTCATTCGAAGCCGATATCGTCGTACATCACAGCGACGAGCGTATTGCCGGTGTTGTGGATGACCCTCAGATGCGAGAGGTACTCGGTGTCCTTGGGAAGCGTATTGCCCTCGAAGGCGACTACCGTTGCGGCAGGGCCGATATTCAGTTGCTTCGAGACGGTGCGCACGGTGAGGTCGATCGTGTTGATGTACGTCAACTCGACCGTCGCTGTATGTGCGGACATTCCCGTACTACGCATGCGCATCGAGATCCGGCTTCGCGGACGAACGCCTGCACGCGGGGTCAGGTAGTGGGTGCGCCCCTCGGGGGTCATGCGTATCGAAAGGCAGGCGCCGCGGGAGGTTTCGGGATCCACGATCACGGCGATGTCGCCACCCGGTGCGGAGATGCTCCAGCGTTCGAATTCGAAGGTTTCGCCATGCTCGCCCGGTGGCAAGTCGTTGAACGTTTCGACGGTGCGTTCGGTGATATCACGCCATGGTAGCCCTGTCTCGCAAATGAGATTGTCGAACTTCGCCGCCCGATTCCCCGACGTCGAGAGCTCAATCGCTGCGATGAAACGGCCTTGTTCGGCGTCTTCGAGACGTACCTGGCTGATCTTCTCCACGTGCTTGTCGATAATGACGTTGTCAAATCGATCGTATGCCTTGATCTGGGCTGGAAAGGCCGTACTGTCGGGGCCAACGGCAAGTCGTACCCGCACAGCCGGCCGATCCAGGCTGAGCCGTGTCTTCGCACCCGATGCCGCTGCAATGGAGGCGAAGGAACCGGTGAAGTAAGGTGCATCCGTACTGGCAGCGGTGGCAAGGGTGAGTTGCCCCGCCTCCTGCACAACATTCATGAAGCGTAGGCGCAACGAGGCCCCGGGACGAAGACTGGTGAGCCCGTCGAACGTTTCGAACTCGACCGCGCGCCCCAGGCCCACCGTATCTGCCACAAAGGTATAGATTCGCTCGGGGAAGGTTGCCGCGTCGGTTTTTCCTGTCCCCGTCAGATCCACATGGCAGGATAGTTTCAGCACGCCGCCATCCCGCCAGGAGGGCAGGGCGGACAGTGGGATTGCCGTGGTAAAGCCCGTTGCGAGCATGGGGGATGTCACTTCGATGCCATCGGCTATCGTTACGGTGGCGTCGCCCTCGTCAACGGGCCCGGATAGCGAAGCCCACACCATTTGGCCTGCTGCGATGCCGGGCCATGGTGGAATATGCAACGGCAGCTCATGTTCGAAGTCCGTCTTGCGAATCACACCTGCCATGGCACCGGGTATGTCCGGCGTCGGCATGAATGCAGAGCCACCCAGCACAGGAAAGCTGCGCCAGGACGATTCGATGCGTTTCAGCAGCAGTCCTTCTGACGCATATATGTCCACGGCGTACTTGAGGTGGAGCGATCGCCCTTGCAGGCGAAGCAAGGCGGCCAGGGGGATCATACCCGTTGCTGGAAGGTCGGCACTGGCGTAGGTTTCGTCCCAGCCCCGGCAGCGATCGTCCGCCGAATCGCTGCTCTCCCAAAAGAAAGTTACTCGGCTGGCTGGCGGCATCAGATCGGGTTGGCGGGGGGCTTTGATGTCAATGCCGCGTCGTGAAATATCTAAATGAATACCATCGTCATCGGCGTCAGGTATCTCGGGCGACAGGAGCGTCGTGCACGTATTCACCTCGAGTTGGCGCCACGGCGAGCTTTTCCACAGCGCATCGGGCGACAGGGTGTCGAAACCAACCTGCACCTTCCCTGTGCGCAGGTTGGCTTCGACGAGCGGAACAATGAAATTCATCGTTTCGTTGTCGCGCTCCACTCTTTGCCATGCTGTCTGGTAAGGCGGCGTGGGTGATGTGCCATCACCCACGCCGAGCCAGACGATTTGGACCAGCGTGCCTCGTGGCCGGCCCTCGCCTTCCACTAGCACGGGGATGTCCTGTCCCTCCAGTGTATCGAGCTGGAGCCGGGTACCGTCGTCGTCGACGGTACCCGAGACCCATGGCGAAACGTACTGGTCGATCGCTTGATTCATGAAGAATGCCCGAGTCACTCAAAGGTGATGTCATCGTAGAACACGGTGGTGATTAGCGCGGCATTGTTGTTGACGACCCGGATGTGCGATACATACTCCGTATCTTTCGCGACATCGTTCACAGCGTCGAAGACCACACGCTGGGCAGATTGGCTCAGGGTGATATTTTTCTGCACGGTGCGATCGGTCTGGTCCTGATGGTTGATGTAGGTGAGGTACACAACGGCAGTGTGGGTGGTCGTGGAACTGCTTCGCATGTACAGGGATGTGCGAATTCGAGGGCAAACCGCATATTGTGGAGTGAGGTAGTGACTGCGACCGTCTGGGCTCATGTGGATAGCGAGCACTTGACGACTCATGCCGCCAGGAGCCAATTCAATCGCGATCTCGCCGCCGCTGGCGGTGATATGCCAGTTGTCGAACTCGTAATGGGTGCCCTTGAACCCGAGGGGAAGTTCATCGAATGTTTCCGTGAACGGCGTCCGTCTTACATCCCAAGGGTTGCCGGTAGTGATCAACATATTGTCGAAACGCGCCTGCTGGGATGCCTGTGAAACGACCTCGAGTGACTTGATTCGACGCGCGCCGATAGCATTGAACGTCGCGAATTTGGCCTGTCCGACGGAGTCGCGGCCAATGACCTCCCTTTGGCTATCGTATGCGATGACGTTTACCGGGAAATTGGCATTGCCTGCCATAACACCCAGCCGAACACGTTCGGCTGAGTGGTCGAGTTCGATTTCTGCAGTGACACTGGCGCCATTTTCGTTGAGCAGGGCATATCGACCGGTTAGATATGGTCGCTGAGGCGATGGATTGCCTGACGAGGCACTCTGAAGGCGACCGCCCATCGCCCTGATCGTGGCGAAACGCATCCGGTAGATCTCGCCGTTCGGAATGACGGCCGTCGGATCTTCGAACTCCTCCAGCTCGTACATGCGCCCCGTGATGGCGTCACTGCCGACGAGCAGCTTGTAGGTGGTCGTCGGGAAGATCAACGCGCCCGCTTCCGCACCACCGCTGAAGTTCACCTTGCAAGTGATGGTGATGTTCGTCGCATTGTCCCAACCCGTCAGCGTATCGCGTGGAATGGCGACTTGCGGTCCCGTGCCCATCATCGGGTCGGTCACCTTCTCGCCGCTCCATATGATCAACTGCGCGGGCTGGCCGTCCTTGGTACCGTCGATACGTAGCCATACTGTCTGGTTGGTGCCCATCAGGCTCCAGGGATCGACCAGAAGGACGGGGTCGCCTGCGAAGCTGCCCAGATCCAGCACCTTCGTGTCCATGTCGGCGCGGTCGATGCGCGGCTGGGGCAACTCTTGCTCGCTCAACATCTGGACCTTGATCTCGAGCCACTCGGAGGCCTCGAGGAGGCTGCTGCGGCGGCTGCCACGCTGGACGGTGTAGCCAACCTGCACCGTTTGGCCCATATGGGCACCGACCATCCCGGCAGGGATCACCACGTCAAGCGGGCGCTTGCCGCTGACCGGCGCGCTGGTGTAGTCGCCGAACGTGACCGTGACTTGGTCCGTGGCGACGAGGTCGGCGTCGATCCGCACGGTGGCGCCATTCCGCGCCTGGATCGGATGCAGGTTGCCTTGGCCGTCGGCTTCCAGCACTCGTGGCTTGGGAAACACCGCTTCGGCAACGATGGCGAAATCCACCCAGTCGGATTCATAGTGTTCCTCCGGGCGGCCCCGGGCCGACGTATCGACGGTGTACCGGATGGCGACCTGGCCGACAATGCGCTGCAGGTCGGCCTTCGGCAGTTTGACCTCGGTAGCCGTATGGCCGTTGTCGTAGCCGGTCTCCCAACCTCGCACGGGAGAATTATTGGTATCGCGACCCTCCCATTCGAAGCGGATCGTGGAGCCGGCGGGGATGAGGGTCTGGTGCGGCGCCGAAAGGGTTGCACCGGCGGCGGGTACGTCGGACAGGCGGATCTGGCCGTCGACGGCTTCCTTGACCTGGACGGCCTGCGGTTTGAGCGAGGCTTCGAATTGCAGTTCGTAGACAGGGGAGCGCTCCCCTGCGTCGGCCAGCTCATAATCGATCAAGACAGTGCCGGCGCGATCGTTGGCTTCGTTGTTGGGAATGTCGAAGACCAGCGTCTGGCCCGCGCGGGTGACTTCCTTCCACGCGGTTTCGTACGGCGGGGTGGCCAGCGTGGACCGGCTGCGCAGTCGTACACGGATATGCTCGCCGACCGCACCCTGATGCGCATAGACCTCGACTTCGACGGGTTGGCCCTTCAGGTCGCCGATGCGCAGCACCTTTCCTGCGTCGTCCACGGTCCCCCTGACCCACGGTGGCTCGCGGTCGGCCAACGGTGCTTCGCCCGAGCCCTCTTGGATGCTTGCTCCCGCCTGGCCGTGCCGGCGATGCCGGTGGGGATGCGCTCGACGCCCGTCGAGCAGCGCTTCGCAGCAACGGGTGAGCCGATCCAGGGCTCCGCCATGCTCGCTGTCACGGTGCGATGAGTCCGGATGTGCATGACGGGTTTCGCCGCCATAGCAGCCGTCGTGGGAAGTGTCGCGGTGTTCCTTGCTCATGGTGATTCTCCTTGGCGATCAGACGAGGGACAGGTCGTCGTAGAACACGGTGACAGGCTGGCTACCGTTGGCATGAACGACGCTGATGTGCGAGACGATTTCGTTCTCGCGAGGCAAGTCGGTAGGACGGTTGAAGGTGACCAGCTGCGTACCCTGTTGCACGCTGATGGTTCGCGTGACGGCTCGAAGCGTGCGGTCGTCGCGGTTGAAGTAGGCCACCCGTACCACGGCGGAATGGGGCGTGGCGGCGCTGCCGCGGATCTTCAGCTGTATGGACTGGTTTGGGTGGATCGCAAAGCGGGGCGTAAACTGGTGGACATGCCCCTCCGGGTCCATATGGATGGCGATGGCGTGGCCGACCATGCCGCCGGGCGCGGTGGCTACTTCGATATCGACGCGATCAGCGTTGATCGACCACGTGGCGAACTCGAGCCGCGGACCGTAGTTGCCCCGCTCAAGGTGATCGAAATCCTCGAATACCGGCTCGGGTTCGAGCGACCAGTTTTCTCCGGTCTCGACCAGGATGTTGTCGAACCAGGCGATACCATGACCGAGGCTCCACAGTTCGATGCGGCTGACCGTCCGGCCGTTGGCCTGGGCCTTGAATTCCACCCAGCCCGGGGTGTCACGTTCGACGATGTCGATACGTGCTCCGGATTCGTCGTAGGCAACCAGATGTGTCGGGATACCGGGACCTACGGGACCCACGCCGATGCGCACGTAAGGTGCCGGGGTATCGAGAACGATCTTGGTCTTCGCGCCACCCTCGAAGCTGTACGCCGCATTGCCTTCGATATAGGGTGCGAGACCGGCGTTGGCGCGGTTCGCGTAGAGATCCCCGCTCAGCTGGCGGATTGTCATGAAGCGAAGGCGGACACCGGTTGTATCCCAGCGCCAGCCTTTCAGGGCGTGCCACCAGCGATTGGCCAGCGGGCCCACGAAGTCCTCCAGGTCGTCCGCTTCCCAGGCCCGCCCCGGCGCCACCCCCGAACCCGTGCGCAAGGTGTAGGTGCGCCGACGGAAAATGACGGCATCGGCGTGGTCGCCGCCGCGGAAGTTCACTTCGCAGGTCACCACGATGGAGGAACGGTCGCGTAGCGCCTGCATTTTTTCGTGCGGTACCGCCACGTCGATACCCGTGCCGAGCCAGGCGTCGCGCACCGGTTCGCCGACGAGCAGGCGAATGCTGACCAGCTCGCCGTTCTTGTCGAGGCCATCGATCGACAGCCACACGGTCTGGCGCGTAGCCATGAGGATCCATGGCGCGACCACCACGTGAGGATCCTGGTCGTGGTGGCGCAGGTCGATGAGGTCGCCTTCCTCGATATCGATGCGCGGTTGCGGTAGCTGTGGATCGTCCTGCTGGAAGCCTCCGACATGGATAGGCAACGGTGCCGATTCTCCCTCTCGTCCTTGCCGGATCACGCTGTACTGAACGACGACGGAGCTATTGAGATGTCGGGCCACTTCGCCCGGGGGCACGACATGACGCAGAGGACGACTGCCATTCAGCGGTGGCGACGTGTAGTCGCCGAACACGATGCGTACCTCATCCGAGGCCACGAGGTCGGCGAGAATCTCGACGGTGGCGCCGTCGCGAGCGGCTACCGGTACGAGCGTGTCGCCAGTCAGTTCGATGACGCCGGGTGCCGGCCAGGTTATGGCCCTGGGCACGACGCGATAGAAACGCCAGTCCGTCTCCATGCGCGTCGCCCGGCGCGTCGCTGGCACACGCGCCTGGGTCGTATCCACCCTGTAACGAACGGCGATGTCCTCGACCCGCTCGAGATCGCCATAGGGTAGCGGTTTGTCCGTTGGGTCGTGACCGTTGGTATAGCCGGTCACCGAACCGGTGACCGGCGCCCCCTGAGCATCGCGGCCTTCCCACTCGAAAACGATGGCGCTACCGGGCGGCATCAACTCGGGCTGGTTTTCGGCGCGAAGGGTGGCATCACCCGTCAGGTCCGCCAGGTAAAGGGTATCGTCGGCCTCCGCCTCGACAAGAATCGCGGGTGCCAGGCGGGTCGCTGAGCGCACTTCGAGCCGAAGCGGATCCGATAGATCGTCGTCGTTGACGGTGTATTCGAACACGCCCTCGCCAGGACGGTCCTTCAACGCAGCGGCCGGCACGGCGAAGGTCATCGGATAGCGATTGCGGGGCACCGTCTGGGGCTCGGTGTCGTAGGGTGTCCACGTCGGCGGCGAGGCGATGGACCGCCAACGAACGATCATGTGGTCGTCTTTCAGGGCCTCGTGGCCTTCGCAGACGACGTCGATATCCGTTGATCCGACGATGAGCACTCCATCGCTGGCAGCGTCCACGATGGGTGGAGGATTGGTGGCGAACAGGTATGGCCTGCGCATGATGGCGTCCTTGTCATTCGATGACGATGTCGTCGTAGAACACGGTGGTGATCAAGGTATCGTTGGTGGTGTTGACGACGCGGAAATGGGAGATGTATTCGCTGTCGCGGGCGAGCTCGTTGACGGCGTTGAAAAGCACGCGTTGCGTGGATTGGCTGAGCGTGATGTTTTTCCGGACCGTTCGGGTTGTCAGTCTGTCGCTATGGTTCAGGTAGACCAGTTCGACAGTCGCGCCGTGATTGGTCGTTGCGCTGCTGCGCACGGATAGTTCGACGCGTACGCGCGGGGAGATCGCAAACTGGGGCGTGAGGTGATGGATGCGCCCCTGCGGGTTCAGATGGACCGCCAACGCGTGTCCGCTCATGCCAGCGGGAGCCTGCGTGATTTCGATGTCTCCGCCGTTGGCGGTGACCTGCCACCGATCAAACTCATAGTGAGTCCCCTTGTAGCCGAGCGACAGGTCGTTGAACGTTTCCCTCACCTCTCCCCTGCGGACATCCCAGGGATCGCCCGTCGTCACGAGAAGGTTGTCGAAGCGCGCGGCATATGACGGTGGCGATATCACTTCCAGAGCAAGGATCGTGTCGCTGTCGGAGCCCGAGAACTGGACCCATCCCGCTGTGGTCGCAGAGCGTCGTCCCAGCTCTCGCTCGTCGCGCCCGTACGCGACCACGGTGACGGGAAAGTTGACGTTGCTCGACATCACGCCCAACTGAACCGCGGCCGCGGGATGGTCGAAGGCGATCCTCGCCGTCACCGGCACCCCGGTTTCCTGGAGTAGAATCTGACGACCGACGAGGTAAGGCGCGGTGCCGCCGCTGGTGGCCTGGATGCGCCCTCCTACCGCACGGATCGTGGCGAAGCGCAAGCGATAGGCCTGGCCGTTGGCGACGACGGCCGGAGGATCGTCGAACTCTTCCAGTTCGACCAGCCGGCCACCGATGGCAGCTTGCCCGACCAGTAGGCGATAGGTGATCGCCCGGAACACGATGGCGCCCGCCTCGTCGCCCCCGGCGAAGTTGACTTTGCAGACGCCGGTGATATCGGAGTTGTTGTCCCAACGGGACAGCTGCGCGCGGGCGGCGGCGATGTCCAGGCCGCGGGCCAGCATATCGGTGGTGACAAGCTCCCGACTGTAGAGAGGCAGGCTGGTTGGCTGCCCCGCCTTCACACCGTCGATCCGTACCCACATGGTCTGGCCAACACCCATGAGCATCCAGGGATCGACCAGCACCCGTGGATCATCCGTGAAGGCACCGAGGTCGACCGTGCCCTGGATGGCTCGGTCGATGCGAGGGATCGGGAGCAAAGGGTCACCTTGCTCGAAGGAAACGATCGTGATTCGTGTCGTCGCCGAGCCGTCCTGATCGCCATTGCGTTCGACGGTGTAACGGACATCGATGGTCCTGCCCATGTGTGCGCCGACGACATCCGCCGGTATCACCACATCCAATGGGCGCGAGCCACTGACCGTAGGCGCCACATGGTCGCCGAAATAGACCGTGAGGCGGTCGCTGGCTATGAGATCGGCGTCGATGCGCACGGTAGCGCCATACTTGGCTTGAATCGGATGGAGCATGCCCTGGCTGTCGGCTTCCCTGACAGTGGGCGCGGGATAGCTCGTCATCGCGATGACGTCGAAGTTCACCCAATCCGAAACCAGGTCGGCCAGCGGCTGTGCCCCCGAGCCGTTCCGGTTATCGGGCGCCGCGACGTAACGGATAGCGATCTGGCCGGCGATGCGTTGAAGGTCGGTGCGTGGCAGCTTGACCTGTGTCGGTTGGTTTGCGTTGTCGTAACCGATCGCATCGCCTTCCACGATGGCACCGCTGGCGTCGCGTCCTTCCCAGGAGAACGTGATCGTGCTTCCCGCGGGAATTGCCGGCTGGCGTGCGGCGATCAGCGTAGCGCCTTCGCCAGGCACATCCGATAGACGGATCTGATTCCCGCGGGCTTCGCGTACCTCGACAGGTAACAACTGTACGGCCGCTTCGACGCGGATGTTGCGTGGAAACGATGTCACCATGCGGATTCCGTCGTCCCTGACATAGGTCACGGAGACCTCGCCTGCGCGCGTGCTGGCTTCCGACACCGGCATGTTGAATGTGAGCGTCTGGTTGTATCGATTGACGGCTTGCCATTCCGACAGCCATTCTCCACCCCGGCCCGGCACCCAATGCACGCGAATACGGCTTCCGGGTCGTCCTTCGTGCATTTCAGCCAGAATAACGACGTTGTCCTTGACCGTATTCAGGTGCAGCACGCCTTCGGCGTCGACGTTCTCGACCCAGGGTGACGGCATCGTGCGGTCGATGCGTACCGAGACGGTGTTCGCCTCGATGAGATCGAAGCCCGGTGTCGTCATGATGTCGAACCTGACATCGTGACGCCCATCGGGTAGTCGGTTGAGAACTTCAGGCGGAATGTAGAGCTTGATGGGGTCCGGTAGAAGTTCGGTCAGAACGACATCGTCAACTTCCTCGGAAAGACCCCCTGCGGGCGTCACCATCAGCAGGTAGGTGTCGCCTGTTTTTGCTTCATCCCAGAGCGGTGCGTTTACTAATAGCGGTTCGTTCAACTTAGTGGTGGGAATGGTGCCGTCGTCAAGCGTATCGGGTATATCCGGTGTCAGGTCGACCGGCAACGCCGAGGGAATGCCAAGACCCTCCGGCGTTGGCAATGGCGAGGCGAATGGGCGAAACGTACTGCTCAACGAGCCATGCATGACCGGCGGGCTGGCCGGGGCGCCCCGCTGGGACTTCACCTGGTCGAGCAGATCGAGCAGTTCGCGGCACAACACGCGCAGGGAGGCGAGCAGGGTGGGGTGATGCGACTGCATGGAAAAGTCCTTTTCCGTGGGTGACGCGATGTCCTTTGACATTAAGCCGCCGCCCTATGGATCGGTATCCGTCGTTCGTTGTAGGGGTGGCTGCGTTGATTCGGCAGATTCGAGGGAATGACATTGATGTAGGAGCGCGCTTGCGCGCGATGGGGGCTCGCGGCAGCCGTGCATCGCGCGCAAGCGCGCTCCTACAACAGCCGGGGGGCGTGGGTTACCACCGTTCAGGGGTGCCAGCGGGAGAGGATCCAGAAGGCCACCGCGCCTGCTGTGGTGAGGCCCATGCCGATCATCGCCATGCGGAACCACAGGAAGGTGGTGTCGTCGGAGGGGTGGATCCATACCTGGATCATGAGGTGGTCTAGTGCCATCAGGGCGACGAGGGCGCTGGCGAAGGCCGCCACCGCGAAGCCGCGGGCGCCGCGCGTGGCGATGGTCATGCCGTGGCGGCGGTCGACGAAGATCATCACGTTGACCACGATCAGGCCGATGGCCATCGTCGCCTGTAGCAGTTCGATGCCCATGCCGTATTCAACCCCCAACATGCGGCACCTCGTGGGTGGTCGGGTGATCGAAGATGACCTGGGTATGGGCGCGTTGGATGCAATGCGTGCCTACGGCGACCAAAGCCGCGATGCCGCCCAGGGCAAGTGATAGTTCATGCGGGTCGACATCGACCTGATCGTTGCCCAGGCATTCGGCGAGCAGGCTCGCGGTGCCGCGGGCGTAGGCAAACCATTCGGTCGCTTCGTTGAGTAACGCTTCGGTGGATGCGTCGTCGTCGTCCAGAATCCAGTGTTGGTTCGTGTCCTTCATGTCAGGCTCCTTGCGTCGGTGCCGCTCCCGTCTGTCCAGGTGTGGCACGCCATGCAGGCATGGACGTGCCACGGGTAAAGCAACTTCACGTTGACGCGTTGAAACGCATCGCTCCGGGACGAGGGGGTTCTCCGGCGTGTCCGTGACCGGACGCCGGGCGGCGTGATATCGAAAGTGGTGCGGACTCAGGGCCCCGTGAACCGACGCGCGGTAACGCGCCGGGTGCTTACGGCTAGAGAAAACTCACGGGGGCGGCCGAGGCCGCCGTTCGTCAACCGCGTTCGGGATAGGCCAGAACGGCCCGGGCACCGGAGGGTGGGCCACCGCGGGGAAGCGGCGGGCGGGTGAGTGACGTACAATGGTGGGTAACCATGCGGACGTTTTTCCTTGCTAGCTAGGTCTAGTTGAGGAGGACTCGGTGGCTAGCGCGCTGTGTTGGGACTGCAATCCCCACAGCGCGCGACTCCCACCGGCCGGGAGCGAAGGCTGCCTGCGGACATAGGAAAATGACGACGCAGGCAGCAGCGTTACCCTAGCAAACCAACTCGGAATTGTCTGTAGGCGGCGCCCGTGTTGTCGATACTCGGTGGATAATTTATTGATCCCGCCTGCCTCGGGTGAGCCTCGCCACCCTTTACGTTCCTTGTTCTCGTTCGGCCTCGATGGATTCGAGCAATCGCAACCGTTCGCGCAGCCATGTACGCAGGTGGTGCCGTGCGGCGTGTCGCCGCCGTGCGTCGGCGTACCCCTGCGGCAGGTAGCTGATGGACTAAGGCTGCCTGAGACGCCAGGGTTCGCGAATCGCGACGTAGATGTAGTACTTGCGAATATCGTCCCGTTCCGAGAATCCGGTGCCTGCATCGTTTGTGACTTCGTACAGGAATGTGGCCGACCCGAAATGCTCGAAAGGGTAAAAGTGTTCGATGGGTACATGCATGTCGATGTAGACGGCCTTGACCGGCGGTTGCTCGCTGTCATCGTCCTTCTCGACGAGATCGGTTTCCGTGACGATGTAGGTTTGCTCGTGTTGGGTGCCCGGTAACACGGGGTTCGATGGGTTTAGGCCATCATGCCCTTCGAACAGCATGTCCACGCGATCGCCGACGGCCATGTTGGCGTATCGGTAGATGCGCAGATACGTTCCGCGGTCTTCAAGCACGTCCTCCTGGCGGATCTCGGGGATGTCGGCGTCGGGGCGTCGGGTGGGGGCGAGCCATTTGGCGGGTGTGAGCGGCTTGCCTTCGCCGGGCAAGTCCGTGAGTGCCTGCAGTGTGATGGACTGACGCGGAGCGGCCACGGTGACAGGCTGCGGCGGCATTGTGCCGAGCACACGCGTCACCTCGTACCACAGGTCTGGTGTGCCGGTGTGTCGTTGCATGTCGTCGGACGGCATGACGAGCGTCAGGTCGACGCCGTCGATCACGTCCTGTGCCGTGACTTGGTATGGGGTGCCGACACGATCGCGGTCCAGGTAAAGCTGGATCGTGTCGCCTTCCTTGAACGATGGGCCCGGTGGCGTACGGGTGTTCAACCACGGCACGGTCACGGTGGCATCGACCAGGGTGTCGCCCGGTTTCACGACGTTGATCGGGCCGCCGCTGGCTCCCTGGATCCATGCCTTGCCGAGCGCCTCGTTCTCAGGCGTGCCCGGGTCCGGGTCAACGCCGCCGGGAATGCCCAGGTCGAAGTCGACATGTTTGGCGGGCGACGGTACCTCGACGCCCCCGCGAACGACGTCGTACCAAACATCCACGTCGAACACCTCGTCCAAGGGCTCGCTGGTGGACTGGAACAACCGCCGATAGGGGTAATCGACGTCCAGTACGGGATCGTTGCCGATATCCCCTGGTTCCAGGGGCGGCGTCTCCATCGACTGGTTTCCCACGTGTACGATAAAGCGATCGCCCGCCAGGGGGAGTGGTTCGTAGGCAGGAATGCGAATGCGCAGGTAGGGACGGGCGTCGGGATCGGTGACGATGCCGTCCGTGTCGAACCCCGGTATCAGCGGCGGGAGGAGGAGATCAGGACCTCCCTTGATCCACATGGCGATGGGTTTGGCTACGGAAGGGTCGGGCCTGCGATTTCCCGCGGAGTCGCTGAGATAAAAGTAAAAGTCGACCGTGCCCCATCCGTCGATGCGTTCGAGCGTGGCGCGATCGTACTCAACGACGATTTCCCTGTCGGGGTCGGCGACGACGAATGTCCCCGCATCCACTTCCGGGCCATCCGGGCGCAAGCGCATTTTCAGTGCGAGGACATCGCCTCGGCTCCCGTTGGCGTAGTTGGGCACGATGCCACGTAGTTTCTGACCTGGCATGGCAAGGAGCTTGGCCAGCGTGAGGCCCTTCTCTTCGATGTCCCTGTCGAAAACGATGGCTGGCAGGACATCCCCGCCGGGCGGGGTGCGATCGATGATGATCACGAATTCGAGTGAAGGCAGCAGGTCGAATCCGGTCGTATAGATCGCGAATCTCAGAAAATGCTGCCCTTCGGCCAGATTCTCCAGCTCGTCCACCGGGATGTGAAGGGGGACGACATCGGGCAGGGGGTCTTCCAGCAGCCTGGTATCGACCACCTTGGGGTCCTTGCCGGGAGTGATTAGCAACAGCCAGTAGGTATCGCCGGCGTATGCCTGATCCCAGAGGGGGGCGTTGACTAAAAGGGGGGCGGTCAGCTTGTCGACGGGAATGGTGCCGTCGGGGAGCGCATCCGGAACGTCGGGCCTCAGTCCGATTTCGGCCGAGGGAAATGCGACGCTATAGGTGCGTGGTGTCGCAACCACCTTGCGAGTCTTCTTGCGCATGGCTTCACGTCCCTGTGGTGCGTGTAGGCAAGAAACCATCGACCTGCACCGTGAAGTGCAGGTCGATGGCAGTTCGTTACAGCAAGCTATCGAGCATTAGACTGATGTGCAGGACTCAGGCATCGGCATCCGGAATACGGATATCCGCCACGATCGTGTCCTTGTCCGACCTGCTCTCACCCTCAGCCACCGTGATCCAATACTCGAAGGTCGCGCTGCCGCGGCCGCCGATGGCCTCCAGGTTGGCGCGAGGGATGTGGATATCCCGGAACGCACGATTCCTGGCTGGGTCCCTCGGATCGTCCGGGCGTGGCCTGAGGTCGCCGTCGTCGATGACGAAGCTGCCTGCCAGTGCAGCGCCGGGGGCCGGAGCCCCTCCCTGGAGGAAGCCCTCGAAACGCCAGTTGACGGTCATGCCCCGGACAACCTTGGTATCGTCGACGTAGCAGCGGACATCGGTGCCGTTGTCCTGCACCACATCCGAGCCATTGATGGCGTAGCGCCCCGGCCCCTTGCGCTCGCCGGCGATGAAGTACGACTTGGCCAGGGTGCCGCCACCGGGCAAGTCGCCCGTGGACTGGAACACCACGTACTTGGCCGGCGTATCGATCGTGATGTCTTCGCCCTCGACATCGCGGGTGATCTCGCAGTAGAGCCAGTAGCCGCCTTCGAGTGGCGTGTCGGGTAGCCCAGGATTCGCTACGTCGATGGGGATCTCCACGTCCTCGTCTTCGTCGTCCACGTCGACGGGGTCGCCGTAGTTCTCGCCGTTGAGTACCGCCTGGATCTGATCACCGACTTGCAAGGCGGGGCGGCCCTCTACGTCCTCCCAATACGCCGTTACCGTTGCGGGCTTGTCGTTGTCGCCGACGGTGATGATGTCGTCCGTGGCGGACAGGCCTTTTAGCAGTGGCGCCTGGAATGCGTTGTTCGGGTTTTCGGGCTTGCCCGGTTCCGGATCGGGATCGGGATCGGGGCTGGGATCGGGCAAGAAGCCCGGGACGATGGTCGCCGTTTCAGCGTCAGACTGAGGACGGGGGAGTGATCCCACTTCCACTTCGTACCAGGCCGTCATGTTCCAGCTTGGACCAAATATGGGCAACAGATGGGTTGCAACCACTCCATAGGGAACCTTGGTTACCAGGATGGGATCATTGCCTATATCACCGGGCACGAGCGTGCCAACATTGACACTGATCGTGCTGTCTAGGGCTATCCCTCGCATAACGAGCACAACACTCTGACCAGCCGCGGCGCCAGGGAAATCCGGGATTTCGACATCCATGAACGGTCGAATCTGCGGGTCGCGAAGTATCTCGTCGTCGAACGCCTCCTTGCCTGGAAAGACAGGCGGCGGCATGTCGACGGGCGCGTCCTTGATCCAGACCGTGAGCTGGGTGGGTGGCAACTCGATGCTGCGATTGCCAGCTAAGTCCGTGACGTCATAGTAGAGCTCATAGGTGCCAGCCGGATCCAGCTTTTCCAGATGCTCTTCCAGAAACTCCGGGCGGGTATGCTGATCGCGGCTCGAGACCTTCACTTCGAGGATGGGAATGGATGCGCCGCCTCCCAGTGGCTGGGCGAAGATGCGAATAATGTCACCGGGCTCCTGGTCGTAGTAATCGGCAATGTCGCCAACCAGCTTGCCATCAAGATCATTGCGCAATTGCGTAATGGACAGTCGGTCCAGCGGGAGTTCCAGTTTCGGAAGTCGTGATCCACCGGGTGCCTGGCGATCGAGGTAGAACGAGGACGGGATATAGAAAATCTGGTCGAAACCGATGGTTTCGACAAGGACACCCACGGTTACGAGGATGTCGTCGGGGATGTCTGATCTTGCCCCCGTTTCACGGACACCCCTATAAGCGATTAACTATCGCAATAGGAGGTGGACGATGACCAAGAGCAAGGCAGGCAGAAAGGGGCAGGAGTTCAGCCTGGAGTTCAGGCAGCAGGCA
>NZ_WNDO01000009.1 GCF_009912395.1 Luteibacter sp.
TTTGGTTAGCGGGTCGTAGGTGCTCTAACACCTGCGGCCCGCGCTTCTTACCGCTTACGAGCGATGGATGTTTGCCGACACGTGACATGAAACAGCAAACAACGCGAGCACGGTAGCAAATTACGTGTGTGCTTGCCTATGGAAGGATTCTCAAAAGTGCCGCGCTTTTTTTCGCGCGATTACACGTTATCGATGACCTGGCCCGCTGCGCGGGGTCGCGCGCAAGCGCGCTCCTACAAGAGGCGGGATGCAATAACCGGATGCATCGCTGTGGGCACCGGCCTGCGCCGGTGCGACGAAGTGCTTCGTCGTTCCGGTGCAGGCCGGAAGCCACCGCCTTGGTTTGCCAGCCATGCGACGACGCTGCATCGGCTTTTACGTAGGTACCGCATTCGCGACAATCTATCGCATCGCGCTGGGTTCCAGCGTTCGCTGGAACGACGTGGGGCGCGATCGGACGGTGACGATGATCTGGCCCACTGCGCGGGGTCGCGCGCAAGCGCGCTCCTACAAAGGGCGGGATGCGATATCCGGATGCGTCGCCGTGGGCACCGGCCTGCGCCGGTGCGACGGGTGTGGTGTGGCGGAGTGAGTTTTACATGCGCTCTGGGACGCGGATGCCCAGCAGGTCGAGGGCGTGGGCCAGCACATGGCGGGTCAGTGCTACCAGCGAGAGGCGGGAAGCGCGTACCTCGGCCGAATCCGCCGCCAGCACCGGGCATTCCGCATAGAAGCGGCTGAAGGCCTGGGCGAGGTCGTAGGCGTAGTCGGCCAGATCGTTCGGTGCGTAGCGACGTGCGGCGGATTGCACGGCTTCGGGGAAGCGCGAGCACAGCAGCACGAGCGTGCGTTCGGCCGGCTCCACGACATCGATGGCGCCCATCGCGAATCCTTCCACCTTGGCCTTCGCCAAGATCGAGGTCACACGCACGCAGGCGTATTGCATGTAGGGGCCGGTGCGACCTTCCGTGGCGACCATGCGCTCGGCGTCGAAGACATAACCGGAGGTGCGGTACGTGGAGAGGTCCGCGAACTTCACCGCCGCTACGCCAATGGCGTGGGCCAATTCGTCGCGGTCGGCGCGATCGTCGAGGCGACCGGCAGCGCGCTCAATGGCTTCGTCGAGCAGTTCGTGCAACTTGGCGACGCCGCCTTCGCGGGTCTTGTACGGCTTGCCATCGCGGCCGTTGACGGTGCCGAAGCCGACGTGGATCAGTTCGATGCCGTCGGCGTAACCGGCGTGGCGCGCCGCGCGGAACACTTGCTGGAAATGCAGCGCCTGGCGCTGGTCCACCACGTAGACGATGCGCTGCGGATGCAGGCGGTCGCGACGTTCGAGGATGGTGGCGAGGTCGGTGGTGGCATAGAGCGCGGCGCCATCGGACTTTTCGAGCAGCAGCGGCGGCATCGGCGAATCGTCGCTTTCTTCGGCGACTTCGACGATAAGCGCGCCTTCGCTACGCTTGGCGACGCCGCGCTGGGCGAGGTCCTCGACCATGCCCGGGATCAGCGGCTGCACCAGGCTTTCGCCGTTGAGTTCGTCGAAATGCGCGTCGAGCGTGCCGAAGTCCGCCGTCTGCGCATCGAGCGACACCCGACGGATGGTTTCCCACAGGCGCATGGCATCCGCGTCACCGGACTGGAGACGGGCCGTTGCGGCGCGAGCCACGGCCATGCGTTCGGCATCGGCCTTGCAGTCGGTGGCCACGCGCGGATAGATCGTTTGCAGGTCGCCCATGTCGAACGGCGGGTTCACCGTCCACTCGCCATCGGCAGCCAACTCGGGCCACTGGCGCGGCAGCTCGGAAATCAGCATGCCCATCTGCAGGCCCCAGTCGCCCAGGTGCACGTCGCCGATGACGCGATGGCCCTGCGCCAGCAGGATGCGGCGCAGGCTTTCGCCGAGCACAAGGGAGCGCAGGTGACCGACATGTAGCGGCTTGGCGACATTGGGGCCACCGAAGTCGATGACGATGGTTTCCTGGGCTTCGGTAGCGATGCCCGCCTGCGGGTCGGCCAACTGGCGGGTGGCCTGCGCGGCGAGCAGCGCCGGCGACAGGCGCATATTGATGAAGCCCGGCCCCGCGATGTCGACGCTCGCGAATTCCGCATGGGCGCGCAGCAGAGCCGCCACGGCGTCGGCGATCGCGCGCGGCGGGCGCTTCGCCGCACCGGCCAGGGCCATCGCGGCATTGCATTGCAGGTCGGCCAGGTCCGGTCGCTGCGCCGGCACGGCTCGCACCCCTCGGCCTTCCAGGCCAACGGCCTCGAAAGCGGCGACGAGCAGGTGCTCGACATGGGCGGCAAGGGTGTCGCTGGACCGGATCTGCATGGGTTCTCCCTGGATAGTCAAAACCGCCGTAACGACGGCGACCCGGGGATCATAGGGAAAACCTCTCACTCCATGAAGATCGATACGTTTTATGCAGGTCTGGCAATCGCCGCACCCCACCCCCATAATTGAGTGGACACTCACTTTACTGAGCCCTTCCGTGGCCCGCCCCCTCAGCCCCGAAAAACGCCTGGCCCTGCTCCAGTCCGCGGTGAACGCCGTGGCGGATCTGGGCGTGCTCGCCAGCACGGCAAGCATCGCGCGCGGCGCCGGCGTGGCCGAGGGCACGCTGTTCACGTATTTCGAGACCAAGGAAAACCTGCTCCAGGCGCTATACCTGCACCTGAAGCAAGGGCTCGCGGACACGATGACGCCCGACTATCCGCGCGAGGCGGATTACCAGGAACGCGCCCGGCACGTGTTCCAGCGCTACGTCGATTGGGGCCTGTCGCACGGCACGGAACGCACCGCGCTTGCCCGGCTTACGGCCTCGGGATTGATCCTCGAAGCGACCCGCCTCCAAGGGATGGAAGCCTTCGCGGACGTCGCGGGCATGATCCAACAGGCCATCGACGACGGCGTGTTCATCGACGCGCCTCTGGGCCTGCTTTCCTCGGTAATCGAGGACATCGCCGGCCGCACCATCGAATACGTCGAGCGCTTCCCCGCCGAGGCCGAGCGCCATCGCGAGCTGGGTTTCCGCATGGTCTGGGCGGCGGTAAAAGCCTGACACCACTCCGTGCATGCTTGAAACAGCGGGCCTGATTCCATCAAGACCGGCACGCTGTACCCGGCTAGATTCGCCCCCGGCTGGTTCCACCATATTGCAGTGATTGCTGGGGGTCACATGTTCGTTCGGCGTTTGGGACAGGCGATGGCCTGGGGCGTGGTGGGCATGGGTGCCCAGGCGGCGATGGCCGCCGTGCCGCATGCCGAGGGCGGCGATATCGCCGGCCATGTGGTGCTGGTGCCCAATCCGGGCCAGAGCGTCGCGCCGGGCGAGTTGGTCGACACCGTCGTTTACTTCGTACCCAAGGCCGGCATCCCGCATGTGAAGCCCGGCACCTATAACGTCAACTCGGTCGACATGGATTTCCGCCCCGGTGCCATGGCGGTGCCGGCGGGCAGCAAGATCACCTTCGCCAACCTCGACCAGGTGCTGCACAACGTCTATTCGTCCACACCCGGCTCGGTGTTCGACTACCAGTTCCAGAAGGTCGGCGACGTGGTCGAGCGGCGCTTCACCACGCCGGGTACGGTGCTGGTGAGCTGCAACGTGCACCATTTCATGGAATTCGACCTGCTCGTGCTGCCCACGCCTTACGTGGCCTCGGTGGCGGCCGATGGCAGTTTCACGATGCATCACGTGCCCGCCGGCGCAGGCACGCTTTACTTCTGGAATCCACGCGCCGTGCTCAAGAGCCAGGTGGTGGCGGCGCCCGCGCATGACATCACGCAACGACTCGTCGCGATCAAGCCCCGCGTGACCACCGAACTTCACCTGGGAGAGCAGCCGTGAAGCCTTCAACCGCCGCGTTGTTCAAGGGTTCGATCCTGATCGTCGCCTGCATGGTGCTCGCCGCGGCGGGCGTGGGCTGGACGGCGGACCATGCAGCACGCGCACGGGCACGCTTCGGCCTCAAGGCATCCAGTGAAGTGGTGCGGGACTTCTCGGAGCAATCGTGGGAGCTGCTGGACCTGCGCGGCCAACTGCTGGCAAACGATCAGGCCTTCGTCGATTACGTCAGCCAGTCGCTGGTGCCCGACGCCAAGCTCGGCGGCAGCGTGGACAAGTTGTCGATCAGTCGCCTGCTCACCGATCGCCGCCAGGGTGACGACATCCTCGCGCTGCTCGATCCGGAAGGCATGGAGGTGACCTCCGTAGGCGTCATCGGCAAGACAGCCGACGCGGTCCAGCACGATCCGCTCGTCGTCGCCGCGATCAGCCAGGGCAAGGTGATTCGGGGCATCTGGCTGGACAATGGCCGTATGTCCTGGGTGGTGATCCATCCGCTCATGCGTGGCCGCACGCCGCAGGGTTACCTGCTGACCGTGTCGCAGGTGACCGACACGTCGCTGACCAAGCTAGCCCGACTCGCACGTGGCGATGTCGCACTGGTCTCCGACATCGCGCCACGCACGCCGCTGTTCTACGCCAATGGTCTGGACGCTCGCTACGTCAATCTCGTCGGCAAGGCACGTGGCCGCCTGCTCGACATCAAGACGACGAACGGCCGTCCGGTGATCCTGCGCGACGAAAGCCTCGTGCTCCACGCATGGGTCACGCCCATCAATGCAGGCCAGGGACAGGCCGCATGGGTGGTGATGGATCCGCGCGCCAAGCTCGGACGAACCGTGGACGCCGAGACTTATCGCATTCTCTACGGCATCGCGGCGTTCGGTCTGTTCGGACTGCTCTGCGTCGTCTTTCAGTGGCATCGCACATGGCGACCGCTTGACCAGCTGACCGATGCCTTCGATCGTGGCCGGGGCGACATCGGCCGGGTACGCGGCGGCCCGCTGATGCGTGATGTGCGCGACCGCCTGGACCTGGCGAGCCGAAACCGCCGCTGACGCGCGTCAGCCCAGTGGCAACGGACGCGGCGGCACAACTTCCTTCATCACCAGCGTCGAGGTCAGGCGCAACACGCCGGGCAGCGTCGCCAGGCGACGATCCCACAGTGCCTGGAACGACGGCAGGTCGTGGGTGACCACATGCATCAAATAGTCCGGCTCGCCGAACAGCCGCTGCGCATGGACCACCTCGTCCACCTCGACCAGGGCTTCCTCGAAGGCACGCACGGTGCCTTCGCTCGTTTCCTTCAAGGTAACGAAGATCACCGCATAGAAACGAAGGCCCACGGCCACCGGATCCAGGTCGGCGCGGTAGCCACGGATCACGCCGTCGTCTTCCAGCGCCCGCAGGCGCCGATGGCACGGCGACAGGCTCAAGCCGACCCGTTCGGCCAGTTCGGTGACCGTCAGCCGGCCGTCCGATTGAAGCTCCGAAAGAATCTTCCTGTCGAACTTATCCATGCGCAAGAACCTCCCCGAACTGGGCGGATTGGCTATCAATAATAGGTAAATACTACCCGGCGCGGCGGCATAAGCTAGTCCTCACGAACCGGAGGTACGCCACCTCCAGCGCCCCTCCACCGGCCCCGGCCGACAGCCCCTGGCATCCCTCATGACGACCACCGCACTCATGGCCTTCTGGGCCGTGGCGATCCTTCTCATCCTCACGCCGGGCGCCGACTGGGCCTACGCCATCGCGGCGGGCATTCGCGGGCGCGGCATCATGATGTCCGTGACCGGCCTGGTGCTGGGCCACCTCACCATGATGACCGTCGTAGCCATCGGTGCCGGCGCGATGCTCACCGCGCATCCCTCGACCATGGCCGCCATCACCTATGCCGGCGCGTTCTATCTCATGGTGATCGGCGTAAAGATCGCCCGGCATCCGCCCGTCCCCGCCGCCGAAGACGACACAAGCGAAACGACGGCCGGCCGCTGGATCGTCGGGGGCTGGGGCGTCAGCGCGCTCAACCCCAAGGTCTTTCTGCTTTTCCTCGCCCTGCTCCCGCAGTTCGTCACCCCCGGCAGCCGACTCGGCCCAGGCATGCAAATGATGGTGCTGGGGCTGTTGGAGGTGGCGACCTGCATGGTCGTCTATATCGCAGTGGGCTACGGCGCGAAGGCGATCCTCGGTTCACGCCCTGCGGCCGCGCGACGGATCGGAAGAGTGTCGGGGGTGTTGATGGTGATGATCGGGGTGATGCTGGTCGCACACCAGACGGGGCATATGGGCTGACGGAAGCCCTGGCTCAACGCCCCTCCAGCGGCTTGACTTGGAGGTCTCAGAGGCGCATAAGGTCTAATAATCTACCCCTTAAACCACTTAAGGGCCATTTTATGAGACCTTATTTATGCGCACCGCCGTGACGGACATCCTCCCTCCCCGGGTACGACGCGCCCTTGCCAAGCTCGGCAAGGACCTCAAGGACGCCCGGCGCAAACGCAGCCTGACCGTGGACATGATGACCGAGCGCGTCGGCGTGTCCAAGGCAACCTATCTCAAGGTCGAAAAGGGCGATCCCAGCGTGTCGATGGGCGTCTATGCGATGACGCTGTTCACCCTGGGGTTTTCCGGCGCCCTGGCGGAAATCGCCGATAGCCGAAACGATGACACCGGGTTATTGATGGACAGTAGTCGCTTGCCGCAGCGAGTACGCACCAAGAAAGCGACGTCGCTATGAAACGCGTACTCGACGTATTCCTTGGTGAAAGCAGGCGCCAGGTCGGCACGCTCAGATTCGAGGCCCAAGGCGCACGCCAGAGCGCAGGCTTCGAATATCACCCCGACTGGCTGGCGGCCGACGATCGCTTCGCGCTGGAACCCGGGCTACCTCTCGTCGCAGGCATGCAATATCACCAGCAAGCGCGTGATGGTTCGCTGTTCCATGGAGCGATCGCGGATACCGAACCCGATGGCTGGGGGCGCAAGGTCATCCTTCGCGACCATGCCAAACAACGCCAACAAGCCCGTCAGGGCGGTGAAGCCGTTGAAACGCGCGCACTGAACCACCTGGATTTTCTTCTCGCCGTCGATGATGACAGTCGCATCGGAGCACTGCGCTTTCGTGACGAAGAAGGCCGATTCCAACGGGCAGCGGAACCTGAGCGACGCACTACCCCGCCCCTGGTCGAACTAGGCCTGCTGCTTTCCGCATCGAAAGCGGTAGAACTACATACCGAAACCGAACACGATCTGGCCTATCTGCGAGGCCGAGGCACGACCCTGGGCGGCCTGCGACCGAAGTGCACCGTAATCGATGAGCAAAGGCACCTGTCCATCGGCAAGTTTCCGAGCGTGCAGGACGACAGAGCGGTCACCAAGGGTGAGGTACTGGCACTGCTGCTGGCACGAAACAGCGGCATCGATGCGGCTCAAGCAAGCCTCGTGGATAGCGATGGCAGCCCAGTCGCCCTGATACGCCGATTCGATCGCCCGGACGACGGCGGTCGTCTCATGTACATTTCCGCCGCGACCATGCTCGGCGTAGATACCGGCGATGGCAGCGAGCATAGCTATACCGAAATCGTCGATGCCCTGCGACAGTACGGTGCACGCGCGCAGAGCGACATCGAGGAACTATGGCGCCGCATCGCCTTCTCCATCCTCATCACCAATGTGGATGATCATCTGCACAACCATGGATTCCTGCATCACCAACGGGGACAGTGGGTATTGGCACCGGCTTTCGATGTGAATCCATTCCCTGAACGTGCACGCGAACTCAAGACCTGGATATCGGAAGATACCGGTCCTGAAGCGTCCATCGATGCATTGATGTCGGCTGCTTCCTACTTCCGGATCGATCGGAACACCGCCGTGAGAATCCTTTCCGAGGTGGAGCAGGCAACCGGCCGATGGCGCGACGTCGGCCGTACCATCGGCATGAATCCCCGTGAACTCGATCAGTTCGCCGATGCGTTCGAGCACCACGAACGCGAACGAGTGCGCAGCATCATCCGCTGACTACCGCCAGCGGACTGGAAGCGAACATCACTCGATGTTCTGCACCTGCTCGCGCATCTGCTCGATCAACACCTTCAACTCCACGGCGGCATTCGTCGTACGCGAATCCACCGACTTCGAGCCCAGCGTGTTCGCCTCGCGGTTGAATTCCTGCATGAGGAAGTCGAGGCGGCGGCCGATGGGTTCCTTCAGGGCCAGCACGCGGCGGGCTTCGGAGATGTGGGTGGCGAGGCGGTCGAGTTCTTCGTCCACGTCGATACGGGTGATCTGGAGCACCAGTTCCTGTTCCAGGCGGCCCGGTTCCACCGGCTGGCGGATGTCGGCGAGGCGGTTTTCGAGGCGGGCGCGCAGGGCGGTGCGGATCTCGGGGAGCCAGCCGCGCACGTCGGCCACGATCTTGTCGATGCCGTCGAGGCGTTCCTTGAGGATGTCCCCCAGCTTCGACCCTTCGCGGCCGCGGGTGTCGGCCAGGGCGTCGAGAGCGCGGTCGAGCACGTCGATCAGCGCGGCCTGGAGGGCGTCGGCGTCGGATTCGGGCTGCTGGAGCACACCGGGGAAGCGGAGCAGCTCGGTGAACTCGATGGACATGCGCGGGAAGCGCTGTTCCAAGTCCAGGGCCAGCTCGGACAGGCGCGAGAGCATCGTGCCGTTGATCCGCAGGCCGTCGCTATTGCCGGATTCGCTGCGCAGGCGGACGGTCACGTCCACCTTGCCGCGCGACAGGCGGGTGGCGATGCGCTCGCGCAGGGCGCTTTCGAAATTACGCAGATCTTCCGGCAGGCGCGGGCTGATCTCGAGGTAGCGGTGGTTGACCGTGCGCAGTTCGCAGGTCAGCGTGCCGGACGGGCCCGCGCTTTCGGCGGAAGCGTAGGCGGTCATGCTACGGATCATGGGAGGCGTCTCACGCGCGGGGATAGGGGGCGCAATGGTAAACTGACCCACCGCCCGTGCCCAAATCAGGCCCATCCATGACCTTTTCCCGTCCGAGCGGCCGCGCCGCCGACCAGCTGCGCGCCGTCAGCATCGAACGCCACTTCACCCGCCACGCCGAGGGCTCCGTGCTCGTGAGCTACGGCGACACCCGGGTGCTCTGCACCGCCTCGATCGAAGAGCGCGTGCCGCCGTGGCTTCGTGGCAAGGGCGAGGGTTGGGTCACCGCCGAGTACGGCATGCTGCCGCGCGCCACCACCGACCGCACCCAGCGCGAAGCCGCGCGTGGCGGCCAGGGTGGCCGCACGATGGAGATCCAGCGCCTGATCGGCCGCTCGCTGCGCGCCTGCGTGGATCGCGGCGCCCTGGGCGAGCGCGTGATCACGCTGGACTGCGACGTGCTCCAGGCCGACGGCGGCACCCGCACGGCCGCCATCACCGGCGCCTATGTGGCGCTGGTCGACGCCGTGTCCACCCTCACCCGCCGCAACGCGATCAAGCGCAACCCGATCATGGGCGCCGTGGCCGCCGTGTCGGTGGGCATCTACCAGGGCGTGCCGGTGCTGGACCTCGACTACGCCGAGGACTCCAACTGCGACACCGACATGAACGTCGTGATGAACGACGGCGGCGGCCTCATCGAGGTGCAGGGCACCGCCGAGGGCCACGCCTTCCGCCGCGAAGAGATGAACGCCATGCTTGATTTGGCCGCCAAGGGCGTCGCCGAGCTGGTGGCCGCCCAGCGGGCCGCGCTGGAGGCCACCCCGTGACCGACGTGCGCGCGGCCACGGCCGCCGACCTCGACGCCATCGTGGCGCTGCATCACGCGGCCTTTGGCCGTCCGGCCGAGGGCGACCTGGTGCGCCGCCTCGTCGACGGCGGCAAGGCCAGCATCTCGCTGGTCGCCGTGGATGACGACGACACCGTACTCGGCCATGTCCTGTTCTCGCCGGTCACCGTGGAAAGCGGCGACGACGGCAAGGCCCTGGGCATGGCGCCGGTTGCGGTGCACCCCGAGCACCAGCGCCAGGGCATCGGCCGCGAGCTGATCGAGGAAGGCATCGGCGCCTGCTTCGTCGCGGACGCCCGCGCGGTGTTCGTATTGGGCTCGCCGGCCTATTACAACGGTTTCGGCTTCATCAAGGCCTCGGCGCACGGCCTGCACGACGCCTTCGAGGGCGGCAACGCCTTCCAGGTGTTGCCGCTGACCATCGACGGCCTCGCCGGCTACGGCGGTCGCGTCGACTACGCCAGCGAATTCTCTGAGGGCCTGTGATGCGCATCGTGCTCGCCTCCGGCAATGCCGGGAAGGTCGTGGAACTGGAGCAACTGCTCGCGGGCAGCGGCGTCGAGCTGGTGCCGCAGACCGCGCTCGGTGTCAGCGACGCCGACGAGACCGGCCTCACCTTTGTCGAGAACGCGCTGATCAAGGCCCGCCACGCCGCGCGTGCCACGGGTCTGCCGGCGCTGGCCGACGATTCGGGCATCTGCGTGGACGCTTTGAACGGCGCGCCGGGCCTGTACGCCGTGCGCTACTCGGGCGTGCACGGCGACAGCCCCGCCAACAACGCGAAGCTGCTTCGCGAACTCACGGGCGTGCCGATGGAGAAACGCACCGCATACTTCATCGCCGTGCTGGTGCTGCTGCGCCATGCCGACGATCCGGCACCGCTGATCGCCGAAGGCCGCTGGCACGGTCGCATCCTCGAAGCCCCGCGCGGCGAGGGTGGCTTCGGTTACGACCCGCTGTTCCTGCCCGACGGTTCCGACCTCGGTGCGGCCGAGATCGAGCCGGCGCTGAAGAACCGCATGAGCCATCGCGGCCAGGCACTGGCCGTGCTCAAGGCACGTTTCGCCGAACTGGCATGACGCTCGTCCCGCCGCCGCTGTCGCTTTACGTCCACATGCCGTGGTGCGTGCGCAAATGCCCGTACTGCGACTTCAACTCGCACGGCGTGCGCGGCACGCCCGAGTACGCGACCTATGTGGACGTGCTGCTCGCCGATCTCGACGCCGACCTGCGCGACTTCGGCGACGCCATCGGCGGTCGCAAGATCGAGACGGTGTTCTTCGGTGGCGGCACGCCCAGCCTGTTCATGCCGGACCTGATCGGGTGCTTCCTCGACGGCGCGCGCGAGCGCCTGCCCTTTGCGCGCGGCGCGGAGATCACGCTGGAGACAAACCCCGGCACGGTGGAGCACGGTCGTTTCGACGGCTACCTCGCGGCCGGTGTGAACCGTATCTCGTTCGGCGTGCAGAGTTTCGACAACGACAAGCTGCACCGCCTCGGCCGCATCCACTCCGCGAACGAGGCGGCCGACGCCGTGCGCCAGGCGCAGGACGCCGGCATCGACAACATCAACATCGACCTGATGTACGCGCTGCCGCAGCAGGACCTGGCCGGCGCGCTGCACGACGTGGATCGCGCCGTGGCGCTGCAACCCACGCATATCTCGCACTACCAGCTCACGCTGGAGCCGAACACCGCCTTCGCCGCCAATCCGCCGCCACTACCGGACGACGACGCGGCCTGGGGCATCCAGGAAGCCTGCCAGGAGCGGCTGGCCGCAGCAGGTTACGGGCAGTACGAGGTGTCGGCCTATGCGCAGGCCGGTCGGCGTTGCGCGCACAACCTCAATTACTGGCGCTTCGGTGACTACCTGGGCATCGGCGCGGGCGCGCACGGCAAGATCAGCGACGCCACCTCGGTGCGCCGCCGCTGGAAGACCCGGCTGCCGGCCGCCTATCTCGCGGCCGCCGGCGATGCGAAACGGATCGGCGGCGATTCGGTGGTGGATGGCGACGACCTACCGTTCGAGTACATGCTCAACGCACTGCGCCTGATCGACGGCGTACCGATGGCCGATTTCACCGAGCGGACGGGCCTGCCCCACGCCACCATCGAGCCGGCCCTCGCGCAATGCCTGCGCAAGGGCTGGATCGACGGCGACGCGGCGGTGCTTCGCACCACCGCGCTCGGTCAGCGTTTCCTCAACGATGTCATCGAGGCGTTCATGGAGATCGGCCCGACGGCCGAGTGACGCTCAGGCGCTGCGTCGCGCCTTGCGCCCTCCGTTGGCCCATTCCTCGAACAAGGCCAGGATATCGGCGTGCTCGCCGCGCTCGGCATCCTGCACGGGCGAATTGCCCCAGCGATCCACGCGATCGTGGTGGCCACCGTTCTGCAGGATGTAGCGCACCGATTCCAGCTTGCCTTCCGACGCAGCCAGGTGCAGCGCGGTACGGCCGTCGTAGTCGGCGCCGTTGATGTCCACGCCGCTGGCAACCAGGCGCTGCATGGCCTTGATGTCCCCGTGGGCCGCGGCCCAGCAGAGATCGACGTGGCGCGCGTTGTCCAGCGATACATTGCGACGGGTCGGGTCGATCCGCTCGCTGCCGTCGTGGCCGGTGACGATGTCGAAATTGTGGAACGAGAACATCGAGGTAAGGCCCTTGCAGAACTCGATGCCGCGCACGCTGTTGCCGTTCTCGTCCAGCGGCGGCGACCACACGCAGAAGCCGAGCTTTTCGGGCACCACCACCATGATGCCGCCACCCACACCCGACTTTGCGGGCACACCGATGAGGAAGGCGAACTCCCCCGAGAAGTCGTACATGCCGCAGGAATGCATCAGCGACAGGCAATGCTTCACCGTGCCGGAGGAGAACACGCGCTCGTTCGTAAGCGGGTTCACGCCGCCGTTGGCGAGCGTCGCAGCCACCACGGACATCGAATCGCAGTTCATCTCGATGGAACAGCACTGGAAGTAGAAATCCAGCGTCGCCGAGACGTTGGTCTCCTTGGAGAACGCGCCGTTCTCGCGCAGGAAATACGCCAGCGCGAAATTGCGATCCGCCGAGTCGCGCTCGGACAGGAACACCGTGTTGTTGAACGACACCGCGCCGTTACCGGCCAGCCGCTTCCAGGTGTCGAACACGTGCGAGAAACGCGCCGAGGCGGAGTCCTGCGGACGGATGAGCGAGCAGCTGACGATGGCGCCCGCATTGATCATCGGGTTGTGCGGACGACGACGCGAGTCGAGCGTGATGGCATTGAACGAATGGCCGCTGGGTTCGCGACCAATGCGTTCGTGCAGCTTCTCGTTGCCCGATTCCTCCAGCGCGATGCAGTAGCTGATCGTCTTGGAGATCGACTGGATACTGAACATCTCATGCGCATCGCCATAATGGGCGCGCTGGCCGTCGATGCTGCACATGCTCAGGCCATAGCGGTCGGCGGGTACGCGGGCCAGCTCGGGAATATAGGCCGCAACTTTGCCGCCGTTGTTGGAGCGACGCTCGTTGAAGATCTTACCGACGGAGCGCGCGAAATCGCTCCAGTCGGGCACGATCATCGAGTCTTCCGCGATCCGCATGAACAGGCTCGGGTTCATCGCGAAGACCACGGCGAATTCCGTGACCGACAGGCTGGTCTCGTTGCGCTGGCGTGCCTTGTCCAGGTACTCGTAGATGGACGCCGCGCGCGGATCGTCGGCGAGGATGCCGGAGCGACGGAAATGCTCGCGCAACTGCTCGGGCGACAGGCTGGTCTGGCCCGGCTCCATCAGCAGGTTGTAGAGGCGTGCCTCGTCGGGCACGAGCTGGATCACCGACGAACGCTCGTCAGCCGGCAGGGGGGAGTGACGCTTCGACATGGGGCGTGCTCGACAGGGGGGACACGCGGCTTCCGGCCATTACGCAGCCACGTCCACCTCGACTGCATGGCCAAACTAGCATTGGCCATCCGCGGCAATCTTGGACGCAAACCCGACATGCGTGCCGAGAATGTGCAGCGGTTCACATCGCAAAAACAGGCGATTGGCGCGCGTGAAACAGCAAACGCCAAACAGATATCCACGCTTCGTCCGCCCTGGCCGAATGTGTGCAGTTGGCCCTTCCAGCCCGCGCGTACGCTGGCCCCACACTCGCAGCAGGGGCGAGGGAGGACCTGTCATCGATGAGTCCAGCGACATCGCAGCCAGCCCATTCGACGGCCCACCGGGCCGCCCCGGTCTCACCGCGCGTGGAGCGCGAAGTGCAGCAGGGCCTGTCGCTCTGTCTGACCTGGCTGGATGGTCCCCTGCGTGAAGCCTTGCGCGACGCCGACCGCCGCCTTTTCGCCATCGCCGAAAGTAGTCGCAACCACCTCGAACAGCAGGATTGCTTCGAAAGCCGGACGATCCTGGAACGTGAAGGGCCAGCCTTCCGCAACCGCTTCGCCGCCGCCGTCACGGAGCGATTTCGCCGTCTCGGCGAACCGCTGGACGCGACGGAGCATCACGAGGATCACCCGGCGCTGAGCCTGCTGGACCCCGACGAGCAGGAACAGGCCAGTGCCCTGGCCAGCATGGCCGCCCGGGCGGAGTCACGTAGCGCGGGCAGCCTGTTCGAGCTGGGTTATCGCATGGCGGTCATCGCGGGGTCCGCACCCCTGGAAGGCCTGGCGCTGCCGGTCGGCCCTCGCGCGCTGGTCGCGGCGCTGGATGCAGGAGCGCGTGCCCTCCCGTTGTCGCAGGCGCATCGGCTCGTCCTTTACCAGGCCATCGACGCGCAGGTGCTCGCCCATGGTGAATCCTTCTACGACGCGCTGAACGGGCATTACCTCGCGCACGGCATCCTGCCGGGTTTCCGCGTCTATCCCGCGGTGCGCACGCCCCATGCGCCCGTGCATCGGAGTGCGACGCCACACGACACCCATTCGACGGAAGGCCATATCGGCGTACTCGAAGGCCTGCGTACGCTGCTCGCCGATCGCGCGGAGCATGACCAGGCGACCAGCCATCGCACGCGACTCGCCTCGGGTACGGAATTGCAGACGGCGCTGCATGCGTTGCAAGGCCATGTGAACGACATCACCGATGCCGCCTGTCGCGAAATCCGCAGCGCCCGCGCATTGCACGACGAATTGCTCGCCCAGCTGGATCGCACCCGCCCCGCCGGTTCACCGAGCGCCACGCTCAGCCCGGAGCAGGAAGACACGGTGACACTCACCGCCCTGTTGTTCGAAAGCCTCGCGCGCGAGCTGCCCCGGCAAGGGCCGGCTGCATCCGTGCTTGGCGGCCTGCAATGGCCGGTGCTGCGCTCGGCGATGAGCGACCGGCGCTTCTTCGAGGAAGATTCGCACCCGGCCCGCCAGTTGCTGGATACGGTGGGCAAGGCATCCCAGCAATGGCTCGATCCCGATGAAGGCGAGCCAGACGGCACCCTGCTCGACCGCCTGGAACGCATCGTCCGCGAAGCGGGCGAAGCACAAGCCATCGATCCCACGTGGCGGGAGGATATCGAGCGTCAGCTTGCCCAGTTGTCACGCAAGGCGCATGTCGCCGAGCGGCGGCAGATCGAAGCGATGGAAGGTCGCGACCGCCTCGATCGCGCGCGCCAGCGCGCCGCCGAACTGATGGCCGAGCGCATGGAAGATCGCGACGCGCCGCGCGGCGTGCTGCGCATCCTGCTGGAACGCACATGGACCGACGTGCTGGCGTTGCACCTTATGCGCAGTGGCGAGACGGGCGACTCCTTCCTGCACTGCCTCAACGTCACCGACCAGTTGCTCACCCAGCAGGGCGACACGCAGCGACTGCGTCACGATATCGAACGCGGCCTGGAACACCTGGGCATGCATGCGTCCGAGGCGGCGCAGGTGGTGGCAGGTGTCTTCGACACGCCGGGCGACGATTCGCCCACGCAGGTCGATATCGCCATGCGGCTGAAAAGACGCCCTCGCCTGGGCGAGGGCACCGCGCATGGCGAACCGCTGGTCCCCGTCGAACCGATACCCCTGAGCGACGCGGCGCAAGTCATCCATGATGGTTTTGCGCAGATGCGTTTCGGCACGTGGTTCGCGTTCCGCCAGCCGGATGGACGCATGCTACGGCGCAAGCTCGCCTGGTTTTCGCCAGGTACCGGACGCTGCCTGTTCGTGGATGCGCGTGGCGCACGCACCGGGGACATGGATCTCACCCGCCTCGCCGACCTCATGGCTCGTGGCGAGGCGCGCGAATGGAACGAGCGACGTGCGTCATTGGTCGATCGCGCATGGCGGGCCGTCGCACGGCATCTGCGCCGTGACGAAGCCCACGTGACGGATCACGCATGACGCACCTCGCCGAACAACGACGATCGCCGCGCAAGCGCGTGACCGGGCCTATCCCCGTCATCGATGCCATGAGCGGCGACGTTCTGGGCCAGCTGTGCAATCTCTCCGTGGGCGGACTCATGTTGCTGGGCGCCGGTGCGCCAGCGACCGGCGTGGTACGCCAGGTGCGCTTTCCGCTACCGGACCTGCGCCAGCGCGACCGCGAGATCGTCGTCGGGATTCATGAATTGTGGCGCGAACAGGCCTCCACCGCCGGCCAGTACTGGTCGGGCCACCGCATCGTCGCTGTGGTGGACGAACACCTGCGACTGATCGAGGAATGGGTCGGTCCGCAGCCCGACTGAACGAAAACCGCGATACGTGCTTTACGCGGCCGGGCGCGGAGGCCACCATCACCCCATGAGCGATCCCACCACCATTCTTGTCGACCCGCAGGTCGAACGCGACGATGCCGACGCGGCCGCCATGGCCCTGTACCTTCAGCTCTTCGGCGACGGCACCATCGGTCCGCATCTTTTCGGCACCGGCGAACCGCGTTTTCGCGTGCACGACGCGATGCTGCGCGAACGCGGCATCCTGGCGCTGGGCCTGCACGCCTCCGGGCATCGCTGGGTCGCCGACGACGAAGGTGCGCATCTGGTGGACGGCGGCCCGGAAAACGGGATCTTCAGCCCCTATAACGGCAGCTTCCGCATCCGCTGCCCGGACTGCCGGGAAATGCTGGCCCCGGGTGAGGACGGCAGCGAGTCCCTGGAGGAAGCGCTTGCCGTGTGGTGCGAGGCGCCCAATTCGGCCTACGTGGTCTGCCCGTCCTGTGCCAGCTGGACACCGCTGGTCGACTGGCGCTCGCCCGGCCACGACTTCGCCGTGGGCCACTTCGCCATCACCTTGTACGGCGCCCACCTACGCGGACTGGCCGGCGGCAGGGACCACGCGGATACCGCCCTGCGCCATCGATTGGGCGACCTCGCGAGCGACTTCGTACTGGTGTTCGCGCGCGCCTGAGCCGGCCGCCGGGGTTGGCGTATCCCGGCCATGAGCGCACCATTGGCGTTTTCCCCGCCCCATCGATCCTTGGAGAACCCCGATGAACGACGCGCTGGCAGCGCTTTATCCCCAGCACCTCGCCACCCTGCGCGAACGTACGGACACGGCGCTTGCCCGAGGCGGTTTCGACCACCTCGTGGTCCCGGCCGGAAAGCCGATCACGAAGTTCCTCGACGACCAGGACTACCCGTTCGTGGTCAACCCGCATTTCAAGCACTGGTTGCCGCTCGTGGATGCCCCGGGCAGCTGGCTGGTGTACACGCCGGGGCACAAGCCCAAGCTGGTCTTCCTGCAGCCGCGCGACTACTGGCACGTGGTGCCCGAGGCGCCCACCGGTTACTGGGTGGAGCATTTCGACATCGTGGTGGTGCGCAAGCCCGCCGACGCCCTGGCCGAGCTGCCGGCCATGCAGTCGCGCTGCGCCATCATCGGTGACTGCACGCTGGAGTCGATCAACCCGAACAACCCGACCACGGTAATCGACCACCTGCATTACCACCGCTCGTTCAAGACCCCGTACGAGCTGGAACTGATGCGCGAAGCCAGCCGTCGCGGCGTGCGCGGTCATCTCGCCGCCGAACGCGCCTTCCGTGAAGGCCAGAGCGAGATCGGGATCCACCAGGCGTATCTCGCCGCCGTGGGCCAGATCGACGCCGAACTGCCCTATTCCAGCATTGTCTGCCTCAACGACCACGGCGCGGTGCTGCACTACACGCACTTCGATCGCAGCGCACCGGCCGAACATCGGTCGTTCCTGATCGATGCGGGCGCGAGCGCGTCGGGCTATGCCAGCGATATCACACGTACCTATGCGGGCAAGGGCGCGGGCGAGTTCCAGGAGCTGATCGACGCGATGGACGCCGCCGAGCGTTCGTTCGTGGCGAAGGTGCGCGCGGGCCAGAGCTATCCGGAACTGCACGTGCATGCGCACCATGTCATCGCGGGTGTGCTGCGCGAGCATGGCTTCATCCGCATGAGCGCCGAGAGCGCGATGGAATCGGGCGTGTCGTCCGCGTTCTTCCCGCACGGCCTGGGCCATGGCATCGGCCTGCAGGTGCACGATGTGGCGGGCTTCCAGGCAGCGGAAACCGGCGGCACCATCGCGAAGCCGGACGGTCACCCGTACCTGCGCCTCACGCGCCAGCTCGAAGCGGGCATGGTGGTGACGATCGAGCCGGGCCTGTACTTCATCGACATGCTGCTGGCCGAACTGAAGGACAAGCCGGTCGCCAGCGACATCGACTGGGCGAAGGTGGATCGTTTCCGCAAGTACGGCGGCATTCGCATCGAGGACGACGTGGTGTGCACCACGGGCGAGCCGGAAAACCTGACGCGGGATGCGTTCGGTTCGTTGAACTGACCGATGTGCCCCGGTCGCCTTGCTGGATGACCGGGGCGCTGGGTTCCTGTTTTCACAGGAACGACGAACTGGCGAACCGTCGTTCCAGCGAACGCTGGAACCCAGCGCGGGGCGATCGGTTATCGCGTCGCGGTCTCCTACGCAAAGCCGATGCAACGCCCTCGCCATGCTGGCGAACCGGGGCGCTGGGTTCCTGTTTTCACAGGAACGACGAGCTCGCAATCCGTCGTTCCTGCGAACGCTGGAACCTAGCGCGGGGCGATCGGTTTTCGCCTCGCGGCTTCCTACGCAAAAGCCGATGTGGCGCCCTCGCGGTGCTGGCAAACCGAGGCGCTGGGTTCCTGTTTTCACAGGAACGACGAGCTGGCGATCCGTCGTTCCAGCGAACGCTGGAACCCAGCGCGGGGCAATCGGTTTTCGCCTCGCGGCTTCCTACGCAAAGGCCGATGCGACGCTCTCGCCATGCTGGCAAACCGAGGCGCTGGGTTCCTGTTTTCACAGGAACGACGATCTGGCAATCCGTCGTTCCAGCGAACGCTGGAACCCAGCGCGGGGCGATTGGTTATCGCGTCGCGGCCTCATACGCAAAGGCCGATGTGGCGCCCTTGCCCTGCTGGCGAACCGAGGCGCTGGGTTCCTGTTTTCACAGGAACGACGAGCGGGGAAATCACACCTTGAGGTAGATTCTCCGCTTGTCCATCCAACGCACTACCAGCCACCACACCGTCACGAAGGCCACGCCCCAGGCGGCCGATGGCACGTAAGGCCCGAGCAGCGGCGTCATCCACGATGCGAAGGCCCATTGATACAAGGGCGCGGTGACGCCCAACGCGATCAGCAGGTAGACCATCAACCCGGAGCCGGCATAAGCGGCGATGGCATTCACGCCAAAGGCGCGGCCCGGCAGGCGCCAGCCGCGACGGTCCACCAACACATGCGCAGCCACCAGCAGCAGGAACGACCAACCGGCCGCCCACAAGGCGTAGCTCGGCGTCCACAGGTTCTTGTTCAGCGGCCACAACCCCTGCGCCAGCCAACCCAGCACCAGCAAGACCACCCCGGCCGCGAGCAGCCGGCGGACATCCCCGCGAACCAACCACGCCCCCGCCCGCATCCCCAGCAGGGTCGACGCCAGCGCAGGCAAGGTGGCAAGCAGCCCCTCGGGATCATGCCCACGCCCCGTCGCCGGGTCCGTCATATAGACGAAGGGCCCGAACAAGGCGGTATCCGCCCGGCTGACCCCGTTCGTCCACGGTTCCATGCCGCCCACCAGCAGCAACGCCCCGTACCCCACCAGCAAGAGCGCGACCAGCGCGTCCCGCATCCATGCGCTGGCGTGGATCGCCAGTAGCGAGGCCGCGGCGAAACAGATGCCGATCCGCTGCAACACACCGGGGATTCGCAGGTGGGCATCGGGTATCGCCAACCACGCCACGATGTTCAAAAGCAGCCCCAATCCGGCAATCCGCAGCGCGCGACGTAACGCCGCATGCCGAATAGGTGCCTTCGCCACGCCGACTTCGACACGCGGCACGATGGCCAGCGACACCGACACGCCGACGATGAAAAGGAACAGGGGAAAGACCAGGTCGGTCGGCGTGAATCCATTCCACTGCGCGTGCTCCAGAGGCCACCAGACATGGCCCCAATCGCCCGGATCGTTTACGAGGAGCATGGCCGCGACGGTGATTCCGCGAAGTACATCGACTGAGGCGTAACGCACTTTACTCTGGGTCATCGAAGCGTATGCTGGAGGCGGCAGGGGAAAGCGAAGGATACGCGGTCAGCCCGTTGCGACAATCGGCCATGGCTCGCGTCGGAACCGTCAGGCTTACGATGCCTGCGGATGTTCAAGGGACTTGCTGGAGTCGCACCCATGGTTGTCGACATTCCGACCAAAGGCCGCCGATGGCGTGACAAACCACTCAAGAGACTCGTTTTCGAGCTCTCCGTGATTGTCGTCGCCAAACTCGCCGTGCTCATGCTCATCTGGTACGTGGCCATACGCCCGCTGCCGCGAGCCGATGTCTCGCCCGCCGGCGTCAGCCGCGCACTCGCCCCCGCTTCCGCCTCCACCCAGGGAAACCAGCCATGATCGTCGACCCCGATGTCGTCGGTTTATCGCGCCTGCAATTCGCGCTGACCGCTCTTTATCACTTCCTCTTCGTCCCGCTCACGCTGGGCCTGGCGTTCATGCTTGCCATCATGGAAAGCGTGTATGTCATGACCCGACGCGAAGTGTGGAAACGCATGACCCAGTTCTGGGGCGTGCTGTTCGGCATCAACTTCGCCATGGGCGTCGCTACCGGCGTCACCATGGAATTCCAGTTCGGCACGAACTGGGCGTACTACTCGCACTACGTGGGCGACATCTTCGGCGCCCCGCTCGCCATCGAAGGCATGATGGCGTTCTTCCTCGAAGGCACGCTGGTGGGCCTGTTCTTCTTCGGCTGGGATCGCATCTCGCCGCTGAAGCACATGCTGGTCACCTGGTTCCTCGCCCTGGCGACCAGCCTCTCGGCGCTGTGGATCCTCATCGCCAATGCCTGGATGCAGAACCCGGTGGGCGCTGCGTTCAACCCGCAGACGATGCGCATGGAGGTGACCTCGTTCAAGGAGGTGATCTTCAACCCCGTCGCCCAGTCGAAGTTCGTGCACACGGTAAGCGCCGGCTACACGATGGGTGCGATGTTCGTGCTGTCGATCAGCGCCTGGTACCTATTGCGCGGACGCAACATCGACTTCGCCAAGCGCTCCATGACGGTGGCCGCCAGCTTCGGCCTTGCCGCCGCGCTTTCGGTGGTGGTGCTGGGCGACGAGTCGGGCTATGCCGTCTCGGAAAACCAGAAGATGAAGATGGCCGCCATCGAGGCCATGTGGGAAACCGAACCGGCACCCGCCTCGTTCACGCTGTTCGGCCTGCCGGACGTGAAAGCTAAGGAGACCCATGCGGCGGTGCGCATCCCCTGGGTGATGGGACTGATGGGCACGCGCTCGATCGACGAGCCCATCCTCGGCATCGCCGACCTCGTGGACGACGCCAAGGTACGTATCGCCGACGGCATCAAGGCCTACGACGCGATGCTAGTGCTGCGCGAGAACAAGAACGACGCGCAGGCCAAGGCGATCCTCGCCGCGCACGACAAGGACATGGGCTATGCCCTGCTGCTGAAGCGTTTCATGGACGATCCGCGCAAGGCCTCGCCGGAAGACATCCAGAAGGCCGCCGACAGCACCATCCCGAACGTGCCGGTGCTGTTCTGGTCGTTCCGCATCATGGTCGCCTGCGGCCTGTGGTTCATCGTGCTGTTCGGCTATGCCTTCTGGCGCGCCAGCAAGCGTCGCCTGGAAGGCCGTCGCTTCCTCCGCGTAGCACTGTGGAGCCTACCGTTGCCGTGGGTGGCCGCGGAACTGGGCTGGATCGTCGCCGAGTACGGTCGCCAGCCGTGGGCCATCGAAGGCGTGTTGCCGACGGCGCTCGGTGCCTCGTCGCTCACCTCTGGTCAGGTGTGGATCTCGCTGGGTGGCTTCGTTCTGTTCTACACGGCCCTGGCCGTGATCGACGGCTACCTGATGGTGAAGTTCGCGCGCAAGGGACCGGACGGCCTCGGCATGTGGCCGAAGAAGCCCGACGCGATCCCGACCACGGCGCAGACGGCGTAAAGGAGAACGACATGTTCGATTACGAAACCCTGCGCATCATCTGGTGGGCCCTGATCGGCATCCTGCTGATCGGCTTCGCCATCATGGACGGCTTCGACTTCGGCGTGGCCGCCCTGCTCCGCGTGCTCGGCAAGGACGAACACGAGCGCGTGGTGCTGCTGGAAACCATCGAGCCCACCTGGGAAGGCAACCAGGTGTGGTTCATCCTTGGCGGCGGCGCGGTGTTCGCCGCATGGCCGCTGCTTTACGCCGCCTCGTTCTCGGGGCTGTACGTGGCGATGTTCGTGCTGCTGGTGGCTTTCATCATTCGCCCGGTGGGCTTCAACTTCCGCGAGAAGGTGCACCACGCCACCTGGAAGGCCGTGTGGGATTACTGCCTGGTGGCCTCGGGCGTGATCGTGATGCTGGTCTGCGGCGTGGCCTTCGGCAACCTGTTCCTGGGTCTGCCGTTCCATTTCGACGGCGACCTGCGCATGACCTGGGACGGCACGTTCTTCCAGTTGTTCCGCCCGTTCGCGCTGCTGAGCGGCCTGGTGAGCCTGAGCATGTTGCTCGCCCATGGTGCCGCCTGGGCTGCGATGAAGGCGGACCACACCATCGCCGTGCGTGCCGTGAAGGTCTCGCGTATCGCGTCGCTGGTGTATGTGGTGCTGTTCGTGCTGGCCGGCATCTGGCTTGCCTATGGTATCCCGGGTTACGCCATCGCTGGACCGGTGGTGACTGACGCCGCCTCGAATCCGCTCGGCAAGGACGTCGCGGTGGGAGGTACCTGGTTCGCCGGCTACCTCACGCATCCGATGTTCTGGGGCGCGCCGGTGCTGGCCTTCGTCGGTGCGCTGGGCTTGCAGCTGTTCATCGGCCGTCGCGGTTTCCTGGGTTTCTTCTGCAGCAGCCTCGCGGTGGCCGGCACGATCCTCTCGGCAGGGTTCGCACTGTTCCCGTTCCTGATGCCATCGGCCAGCAGCCCGTCGTCGAGCCTCACGGTGTGGGACGCATCGTCCAGCCAGGGCACGCTGCTATTGATGCTCGGCGTCACCGTGGTGTTCCTGCCGATCATCCTGCTCTACACCGGCTGGGTCTTCCGCGTAATGCGCGGCCGGGTCACCCTTGATCATGTGCGCAAGTCGCACGGCATGTACTGAAGGAGCGACGCCATGTGGTATTTCGCCTGGATCCTCGGCCTTGGCCTCGCCTGCGCCTTCGGCATCCTCAACGCAATGTGGTACGAGGTGCACTCGGACGATGAAGCGCATCGAAGGAAGGATGTGATGCCCAAGCACGAGGGACCGTGATCGAAAAGGCCGCCGTAAGGCGGCCTTTTCGTAGGAAAGTGATCGCGACAATCGATTGCATCGCGCTGGGTTCCTGCGTGCGCAGGAACGACGGTTACCTCACCCTCGTCGTTCCTGTGAAAACAGGAACCCAGCGCCTCTGTCTACCAGCACCGCGAGCGAGTCGCATCGCCTCTACCGTTGCAGCGCGTCGGGCGCCTTCGGCACCATCGCCGTCATCACGTCCGCCGCACCCTTGGTAACGATCAGGTCATCCTCGATGCGGATGCCGATGCCGCGCCAGCGCTCGGGCACCGCGCGGTCGTTCGGTGGCACGTAGATGCCCGGCTCCACCGTGAGCACCATGCCTTCCTCCAGCACGCGCGGCTCGCCATCGATGCGGTAGTCGCCCACGTCGTGCACGTCCAGGCCGAGCCAGTGGCCTGTCTTGCTGGGGAAATACGTTTTGTACGCGCCGTCGGCGATCGCGCGCTCCACGCCGCCCTTGATGAAGCCCAGCGCACACAGCCCGGTGGCGATCACGCGCACGGCGGCGTCATGCGAATCGGCGAAGGAACGCCCCGGACGGACGGCATCGATCGCGGCCAGCTGCGCATCGTGCACGATGTCGTAGAGCGCGCGCTGTTCCTTCGTGAAACTACCGCCCACCGGGAAGGTTCGGGTGATGTCGGAGGCGTAGCAATCCACTTCCGCACCCGCGTCGATCAGCAGCAGGTCGCCATCCTTCAAGGTGGCCCGGTTCTGCTGGTAATGCATGATGCAAGCGTTCGCGCCACCGGCCACCGTGGGCGGAAAGGCGGGAACCGCACCGCGCCCGCGAATCGTGCGGAGGATCTCGCCTTCGATCTCGTACTCGGCCACGCCGGGGCGAGCCATCGCCATGGCGGCCAGGTGCGCGGCGCCCGCCACCTCGGCGGAGCGGCGCATCAGCGCCAGCTCGTCGCGCGACTTGAACAGGCGCATGTCGTGCAGCAGGTGACCCAGCGCGACCAGGTCCTTCGGCACCACGCCACCACCACGCGCCGTGCGCAGGCGACGCATCCAGCCCAGCAGGCGGGCGTCGAAATCCGGCTCCAGGCCGAAATGGCAATAGACCCGCGAGCGGCCCTCGATCATCCCGGGCAGGATGTCGTCGATATCGTCGATGGGAAAGGCATCGTCGAGCTTCAGTTCGCGCGCGGCGCGATCGGTGCCCATGCGCTCGCCATCCCAGCGTTCACGCTCGGCATCGCGCTCGCGGCAGAACAGCACCGTCTCACCGTGCGCGCGACCGGGCAACAGGGCCAGCACGGCCTCGGGCTCGCCAAAGCCGGTGAGGTAATGGAAATCGGAATCCTGCCGGTACGGCCACGGCGCGTCGGCATTGCGCATCCGCTCGGGAGCGGCGGCGAGGATTAGTACCGCATCCTCGCCGACCATGCGCATCAGCTCCCGGCGCCGCCGGGCGTATTCGGCCGCCGCGATCAATGCAGCGTATCGCTCGCCGGCTGCGGGCCGGTGGCGAGTTCGGCGTGCAGGAGCATGGCACCCGCGCGGACGAATTCTTCCAGCTCGATCAGGCTCTCGTCGTTCACGTCGTCATCGGCGTCGAACTCGAATTCCGTGGCGGCGATGGCGGCCATGTCCTTCAGAATCTCCTTCGCATCGTCGCTCATGGCCTGGTTGCGCATGACCGAGCCGCCCAGGCCCAGGCCGCCCAGGAAGCCGCGGATCCAGTCCGTCAGGCCATCCGCGCGCTCGGCGATGGGGGCGTCGTCGTCCGGCAGCCAGGGCGAGAAGGTCAGTTCGGGATCGGCCAGCCATTCCTGGGTCTGCTGGCGCAGGCGGCCCAGCATCGCAACCTCGTCGGCGCTGGGCGCGGGGTCGGGTTCGAGCTGGAGGGCGCCGAGCACCGAATGTCCGGGGAAGATGCCACCGGAACTGATGAAGCCGACCAGGGAGCCGTGGAATTCGCTCACATTGGTGGCCAGCTTGCAGCGCCCGATCAGCTCGGCGATGTCTTCGGGATCGACGGTCAGGTTGGCCGACATGACGGGGGGACTCCTGGAGGATACGGTCGTGGATTCTAATCCACCCGCCCGCGCGCCGGACCTGCCGCCCCTGTTATAGTCCGCCTCATGACGAACCCGGACGCCTTCAAGACCGAATTCGAAGCCTTGAGCGCCACGCTCGACCGGCTCGTCGACACCGTTCGCCGCCTCACCGAGGAAAACCGCAGCCTGCGGCACAGCCAGGAACAACTGGCCAGCGAACGGGCCAGTCTCATGGCGCGCAACGAACAGGCGCGCAGCCGTGTGGAAGCGATGATCCAGCGCCTCAAGGCGCTTGAGAACACAGGCTGAAATTTCAAGCATGAACGCCATGACCAGCGAACCGGTGGCCCTGCGCCTGCTCGATCGCGAGATCCATATCGCCTGCTCCCCCGACGAGCGGGCCGGCCTCGTCGCCGCCGCGCAATTCCTCGACGGCAAGATGCGCGAGCTGAAGTCCAACGCGAAGGTGCCCGGCTTCGACCGGATCGCCGTGCTGGCAGCGGTGAGCATCGCTCATGAATTGCTCACGCTGCGCAAGGATCAGGCCTCTCAGGAACAGGTGCTGACCGACGGAATCGCCGCTTTGCGTCGAAAGCTTGATGCTCTCGTGGACGGCTCGATAAAATAACCCCCGGGCGTTCTCTGCGCTGTTCGCCAGTGCACTTTACATTTGCCTTGTTCCTACATACGACCCCGGGTCGACCGTACGTGATGGTTGCGCATGTCCGCCGAGTGCGGAAAGCCTTGAAGTTGCGTGGTTCTCCCACCTGATCCTTTGGATCAAGGTCGTTTGGTGTACAGCGGCAGGGCGGAGGACGCCTCCTTATTCTTCGCCGGCCGGTCCACGCGACCGGTCAGCGTTCCCCCCGCGGCACCGGGGGGAGCGGCTCGACGGCAACCCCGCCTGTGCCGTTCGGCTGAACCACCCATGTCAAAGCTCCCCGAGAGACGTGAACTGCGCGCGGACCTCGTCCAGCGGCGCCGTGAGCTGAAACCCGCCGAGCGCGTCGCCGCGGCCCAGGGCCTGCGTGCCTCGCTGGAACAGCTCCCCGAATTCCTCACCGACAAGCACGTGGCCGGCTACTGGGCCACGGGTGGCGAGCTGCCGCTGAACCTCGCCATCGCGCCGCTGGCCGAACGCGGGCAGACGTTCTACCTGCCCATCGTGACCAAGGTGGGCGGCAAGCGCCGTCTGCGCTTCGCGCCGTGGACCACGGGCGAGGATGTCGAGGCCAACGAACTGGGCATCCCCGAGCCGAAGGCCTCGGAGCACATCATCGAAGCCGACAAGCTCGAACTGGTCCTCGTGCCGCTGCTCGGATTCGACCGTCGCGGCAACCGCCTGGGCTTCGGCGGCGGCTACTACGACCGCAGCTTCGAATTCCTGCGCGACCGCGAGCGCCCGGCCCAGCCGCTACTGGTGGGCGTGGGCTACTCATTCCAGGAAGTTCCCACGCTGGAGACGGCGGAATGGGACATCGCCCTCGACTACGTGGCGACCGAGAAGGAACTGATCGACTGCACGGGCGTGAAGGCATGAAGTATTGGCTCATGAAGTCCGAGCCGGACGCCTTCTCCATCGACGACCTGCAACGCAAGGGCACTGAGCCCTGGGACGGCGTTCGCAACTACCAGGCGCGCAACTTCATGCGCGATGGCATGAAGGTTGGCGACAAGATCTTCTTCTACCACTCCAACACCGACGTGCCGGGCATCGTCGGCATCGCCACGGTGGCCTCCACGGCCTATCCGGACGAGAGCCAGTTCAACCCGAAGTCGAAGTATTACGACGAGAAGAGCAAGCGCGAGGAACCGCGCTGGTTCCTGGTCGACGTGAAGTTCGATCGCAAGCTCAAGCGCACCATCTCGCTCGAAGAGCTGAAAGGCCACGACGCGCTGGAGGACATGCCGCTGGTACGCAAGGGCAATCGCCTCTCCGTGATGCCGGTCGCCAAGGGCGACTGGGATTTCATCCTCACGCTGGAAAAACCATGAGCCAGGACAACGAGAAGCGACTTGCCGCGGAAACCGCCGCGCTCAAGTACGTCGGCAACGGCGCGTTCAAGGGCGGCATCATCGGCGTGGGCACCGGCTCGACGGTGAATTTCTTCATCGACGAGCTGCCCCAGTACCGCGACAAGATCAAGGCCGCGGTTTCCAGCTCGGAGGCCTCCAGCGAACGCCTGCGCAAGCTCGGCTTCGACGTGATCGACCTCAACGCGGCGGGCCGCCTCGACCTCTACGTCGATGGCGCCGACGAGTGCGATCCGCACAAGAACCTGATCAAGGGCGGCGGCGCCGCGCTCACGCGCGAGAAGATCGTCGCGGCAGCGTCGGAGAAGTTCGTCTGCATCGTGGACGCCACCAAGCAGGTGGAGGTTCTCGGCAAGTTCCCGCTGCCCATCGAGGTCATCCCGATGGCGCGTAGCCTTGTGGCGCGAGAGATCGTCGCCATGGGCGGCCAGCCGGTGTGGCGCGACGGCGTCACCACGGACAACGGCAACTGGATCATCGATGTCCACGGCTGGCGCATCGCCGACCCCGTGGGGCTGGAAGCCAAGCTCAACCAGATCGTCGGCGTGGTGTGCGTGGGCCTGTTCGCCAAACGCCCGGCCGACGTGGTGATCGTGGGCAATCGCGAGATCTGAAGCGACACCTGTAGGAGCGCGCTTGCGCGCGATCGCGCGCAAGCGCGCTCCTACAAAACGGGTAACCTTGCGGCATGACGCTCGAATCCATCCTCCTTATTGTCCTCCTCGTTATCGCCCTGGCCTGCCTGGGCCTGCTGGTCGTGTTGCTGTCGCGCCGTCGCGACGACAACGGTGCCGCCCGCTTCGATGCCCTGCGTGACGACTCCCGCCGATTGGAAGCCGTGCTGCGCGAGGAACAGCGCGCCGGTCGTGGCGAACTGGGCGACAGCTTCGGCCAGTTCCGTGGGCACGTTCAGGAGCAGCTCCAGGCCGCTTCCACGCTCCAACAGGAGCGCATCGAAGGCTTCGGCCGCCGCCTCGACCAGCTGACCGAACGCACCGACAACGGCCTGCAATCGCTGCGCATGGGCCTCGCGGACGACTCCCGCAAGACCCGCGAGGAATCCGCCCTCACGCTGAAGCATTTCGGCGAAAGCATCGACCAGCGCCTCGCCAATCTCACCGCCGACAACGAGAAGCGCCTCGCGGAGGTGCGCGGCACGCTGGAGACCCGCCTCGCCGCGATCCAGCAGGACAACGCCGCCAAGCTGGAACAGATGCGCGCCACGGTCGACGAAAAGTTGCAGTCCACGCTCGAAACCCGCCTGGGCCAGTCGTTCCAGCTCGTCTCCGAACGCCTGGAGGCCGTGCAGCGTGGCCTGGGCGAGATGCAGGCCCTGGCCGCCGGCGTCGGCGACCTCAAGCGCGTGCTCACCAACGTGAAGACGCGCGGCACCTTCGGCGAAGTGCAGTTGGGCGCCCTGCTCGAACAGATCCTCATCGCGGAGCAGTACGCCGCCAACGTCGCCACCGTGCCGGGCTCCGCCGAGCGGGTGGAATACGCGATCCGCCTGCCGGGCACCGACGACGGCGAGCCGGTCTGGCTGCCGATCGACGCCAAGTACCCGGTGGAGGACTACCAGCGCCTGCTCGACGCCCAGGACGCCGCCGACACCGACGGCATCGTCAGTGCTGGCAAGGCCCTGGAGGTGCGCGTGCGCGAGGAAGCCAAGCGCATCCGCAGCAAGTATGTCTCGCCACCGCATACCACCGATTTCGCGATCCTGTTCCTGCCCACCGAAGGCCTGTATGCCGAGGTGATCCGGCGCCCGGGTCTGTCCGACCAGCTCCAGCGCGAGCATCGGGTCACTGTGGCGGGGCCGACCACCCTCACTGCCCTGCTGAACAGCCTGCAGATGGGCTTCCGTACCCTGGCCATCGAAAAACGCTCGTCCGAGGTCTGGCAGGTGTTGGGCGCGGTGAAGAACGAGTTCGGCAAGTTCGGCGTCGTGCTGGAAAAGACCCGCAAGCAGCTGGACACGGTGCGCAACAGCATCGACAACGCCGGCGTCCGCACCCGCGCCATCGAGCGCAAGCTGCGTGGCGTGGAGACGTTGGGCGGGGAAGAAACCCAACGCTTGCTCGACCTGGCCCCGGATGACGAGCCGGGCGAGGACGAGGCCGAAGCCCCCTGACCGTCGTTCCAGCGAACGCTGGAACCTAGCGCGAGGCAATCGGTTGTCGCCTCGCAGACCCCTACGCAAAAGCCGATGCGGCGCCCTCGCCGTGCTGGTGATCCGGGGCGCTGGGTTCCTGTTTTCACAGGAACGACGAGCTGGCGATCCGTCGTTCCAGCGAACGCTGGAACCCAGCGCGGGGCGACCGGTTGTTGCGTCGCGGCCTCCTACGCAAAAGCCGATGCGACGCCCTCGCCGTGCTGGTGATCCGGGGCGCTGGGTTCCTGTTTTCACAGGAACGACGAGCTGGCGATCCGTCGTTCCAGCGAACGCTGGAACCCAGCGCGGGGCGACCGGTTGTCGCGTCGAGGTCCCCTACGCAAAGGCCGATGTAGCGCCCTCGCCGTGCTGGCGAACCGGGGCGCTAGGTTCCTGTTTTCACAGGAACGACGAGGCTGGTAGTCCGTCGTTCCAGCGAACGCTGGAACCCAGCGCGGGGCGACCGGTTGTTGCGTCGCGGCCTCCTACGCAAAAGCCGATGCGATGCCCTCGCCGTGCTGGCGAACCGGGGCGCTAGGTTCCTGTTTTCACAGGAACGACGAGCTAGTGCCCCGTGCAGGGACCCCACCACCCCCTCCCCCCGCGCTACAATGCGCGATTGCCTTCAGTAAGGAACCCGCCCCGATGAGCGACGAGTCCAAGTCCCGTCCGGTCACCCGCGAACAGGCCGAGGAGGCCGTGCGCACGCTGCTCTTGTGGGCCGGCGAGGATCCGAAGCGGGAAGGCCTGCTCGACACCCCCAAGCGGGTGGTCAAGGCCTATGGCGACTGGTTCCGGGGTTACGACGAGGATCCGGCCGAGTACCTGCGCCGCACCTTCGAGGAAGTGGCCGGCTACGACGAGATGATCGTCCTGCGCGACATCGAGTTCGAAAGCCACTGCGAGCACCACATGGCCCCGATCATCGGTCGTGCCCATGTCGGCTACGTGCCCACCGACCGTGTCGTCGGCATCAGCAAGCTGGCCCGCGTGGTCGACGGCTTCGCCCGTCGCTTCCAGGTGCAGGAGAAGCTCACCGCGCAGATCGCCCACTGCATCGAAGACACCCTGCGCCCGCGCGGCGTCGGCGTGGTGATCGACGCAAGCCACGAGTGCATGACCACCCGCGGCGTGCACAAGCGCGGCGTGTCCATGGTCACCAGCCAGATGCTGGGCAGCTTCCGGGAAGATCCGCGCACACGCAGCGAATTCCTCCGGTTCGTCGGCGTCGATCGCCGCTGAACTTGAACGGACCCGCCGACACCCACGTCCACGACGAACGCCTCCAGGATATCTTCCGCGACGGCGTCGTCGCCGAAGACGTCCCCGAATTCTTTCCCCTCCTGCGCGGCCGTCCGCTGCTGCGCACCTTCTCGGCGCTGTTCCACGGCACCGAGGAACAGGTGCTTCTGCGCCTGCTGGTGCTGCGCACGCTGGGCAACCGGCCCAACGCGCCCGACTGGGCCCCGCAGGAGATCCGCGACCAGTTCGCCTACGTCGAGCCCGTGAAGCTCGAAACCGTCGTGCAGCGCCTCAAGGACCACGAGCTCATCGCGTGGGAAAACGAGACGATGCGCTATCGGGTCAGCACGATCGGCCGCAAGGCGCTTGCCGCGCTGACGACGATGCTGGAGTTCGAGAACGGCGACGACGATGGCCTGGGCTATCTCACCGCCCAGCTCGCCGCCGGACAGGCCGTGGGCCGCATCTCCACCGACGAGCTGGGCCACCTGCTCTCGCGCCTCACCGAGCTGAAGGACGACTTCGATCGCGCCGTGCTGTCCGGCTCCGAACACCGCATCCGTCGCGCCGCCGAGCGCCTGGAATCGGTGTGGACCTGGGTTGAGAAGGGCACCGAAGTGGTGGCCGCGATCACCGAAGGCGACGAACTGGAGCCGATGGCGCATCGCCTCGCCCAGGCCGTGGGCCGCGCGCAGAGCGCCCTGCTCCGCCAAGCCGGCACCTTTCAGCGCGAACTGAACAAGATCGACCAGCACCGCGTGCACCTGGGCCGCACCGGCCTGTCGTCGTCCGACCTGGTCGGCTGGCTGCGCGCGCAGGATGCCGAGACGCTGGCTTCCTTCGAAGACGGCGAACTGCTGCTGCCGCTGCCCGCACCGTTCATCCACGACCAGATCGCGCTCGACGTCGCGGAATTCGAACTGCTCGAACGCGAACGCCTCGCCACCGAGGTGACGACGCTGCCGGGCGCGGAAGAACCACTGGACACGGCCGACCTACCCATGGGCGAGGAAGACCTTCGCCACCTCGAGGACTGGCACGCGGAACTGGCGGCCATCGCCGCGCCGCGCGAACTGGCGCAGACGCTGATCGGCGACGACTACGCGCTCTCGGCATATCGCCTGTCCCTGCTCGGCCTGCTCGGCGACCCCGAGTCGGCGGCGCTGGAAGGCGGCACCGCCGACCTCGCCCGCCTGCCGCTCGCGCTGGAAATCGAGCCTGTGCTGATCGACCCCGAATTGCCCCAGATCGCGCTGATCAGCGTCGGACGCCTGCGTCCGCGCGACGGCGCGAAGGACACCACCGATGCATGACGATACCGCCAGCCTGGTCACCCGGCTGCTCGCCCAACGCTGGCTGCCGCGCGACGACGTCCAGGCGCGCAAGGCCCTGCTCGATCCGGCCTTCCGTGACGAACTCGACCGCCGCCTGGATGCCGTGGGTTTGGTGCTGCGCGAACACCCCTACGCCGCGTACATCGGCCTCGCCGTCGCCCGCAAGAGCGAGCGCGCTGTGTTCGGCGGCAGCGACAGCTGGATCTCCAACACGCTGCAACTCGATCGCGACGGCGTCGCGCTGCTGGTGGTGATCTGGGCGCTGATCGTGCTGCCCAAGCGCCAGCGCCAGGTCGAACGCCAGGACGCCGACGCGGCCGCTTCGCAGAGCCAGATGTTCGCGGAGGAGAAGCCCATTCCGCGCGATCCCACGTTGTCCCCGGTGATCGCCGAGCGCACGCTCATCGCCGACTTCGCCGAGAAGCTCGGCGGCAAGACGCGCGTGAACTTCAACCTGGGCACGCTCAACCGCCTGGGCTTCATCGTGCGTCGCAAGGGCGAGGTGGCCGAAGGTCCGCTACTCGACCTCGCCTTCGACTACGAACGCACCGCCCGCCGCATCCTCGATGGCGCCCTCGGCGACCTGCTGGCCGACGCCGCCTCGCGCGCCGCGTCCGCACCCCCGGTCGACGACGTGGACGACGAACCGCAGGACGAGAACGACGCGGAGGAGAACACCGATGTTTGATTTCCGCAGCCTCGAAGTTGTCCATTGGGATTACTGGCAGCGCTTCAGCCTGCCGCTGGACACCAACATCGTCACCGTCGTGGGCCCGAACGGCTCCGGCAAGACCACGCTGCTGGATGCCTTGCGCACGCTGCTCACGATCGACTGCGCCGGCAACCGCGACTACAAGAGCTACCTGCGCCACAACGGCAAGCCGTTCGCCTGGCTGCGTGCCCGCGTGGGCAACATCCCCGGCCCCAACGGCGAACGCCCGTTCTTCCCGATCATGGACCGCGAGGTCACCCTCGCCTGCCGCATCCAGAAGAAGGGCGGCGAGTGGACGCGCCAGTACGCCGTGCTCGGCGGCGACGTGAGCGTGGAAGATATCGAGGCGCGCAACGATTTCATGGGTCTGCGCGACTATCGCGTACGCCTGGAAGGCGCCGGCCTGTCACAGGCGATCCGCCGCGTGCTCACGCTGGAACAGGGTGCCACCGACAAGCTCTGCCAGCTGCCGCCGAAGGCCCTGCTCGACCTCGTGTTCGACGTGTTCGGCGACAAGGTGGTGCTCGACGACTACCAACGCGCCCGCAACGAACAGATCGAGGCCGACCGCGAACAGCACGGCCTGGAACACCAGCTCTCGCTGATCGGCGTGAGCCTGCAGGAGGCCGAGGCCCGTGCGCGTTCGTTCCAGGAATGGAACGCGCTCAAGAGCGAACGCGTGTCGCTGGTCGCCGACATCCTGCCCCGTACCGAACTGGCCGACCTCGGCGCCAGCGTGCGCGGCGCGCGTCCGCAGCTCAATGGCGTGAAACGCCGCGTGGGCGAGCTGGAACGTCGCGACGTGGAACTCACCCGCCAGTTGGCCGACCTCGATGCCACCGGCGAAGCGCTGCGCGGCGAACAGCACGAGGCAGACATCGCTCGCCAGGCCACGCAGAAGAGCCTCGACGCCGCGCGTGCCGAGCTGGCACAGAATGACCTGCTGATCCGCCAGGAAACCCGCCTGCGCGACATGATCGCCGCGCAAGGTGGTGCCGACCACGAACGCCTGGCCGACCTTGCCCGCGAGGCGCGCGCGAAGGTCGCCGCCCTGCAGACCGAAGAAGGCAGCCTGCGCCAGTCGTTGACGACGCTCACCACGCAGCTGTCCGCGTGGCGTAGCGGTCGCCGCTACACGCCCGATTTCGAAGCCTCGTTCCGCCGCGCGCTCGACGAGGCTGGCATCCGCCACAGCATGCTGAGCGAGATCGTCGAGATCGTCGAACCGCGCTGGCAGCCCGCCGTGGAAGCCGTGCTGGCGGATTATCGCCACGTCGTGCTGCTCGACGATCCACGCGACCGCGAGAAGGCCTGGAAGCTCGGCGAGCAGCTGCGCTACAAGCACTTCGTGGTGGCGGACCGCGCCCCCGCCGATGCCGCCACGCGCGGTTCGCTGCTGGAGGTGGTGGAATTCTCCGCCGCCGCGCCGGACTGGCTGCTGCGCAACCTCGACCGCATCCGCCGTGTCGACGATATCGCCGAAGGTTCGAAGTTCGGTCGCGAGCAGGACTGGATCACGCCGCAGGGTTACTTCCGCGAACGTCGCGGCGGTCGCCATCTCGGCGTGGACGACATGTATTTCGGCGCAGCCGCGCGCGAGCGCCAGCTGCGCGACGGCGAGGCGAAGCTGCGCCAGGTCGAGACCCGCCTGCGCGAGATCGCCGACGAACGCAAGCAGGCCATGGCCCAGGCCAGCGACGCGGAAGGCGTGCTGCGTGGCGCCAGCGCCAGCAGCCAGCTCGCCGATCGCGCCGACGAATTCAACGAGGCCCGCGAACAGCAGCCGCGTTTGCAGGAAGACGTGTAGCGCACGGCCGACAGCCATGTCGCGGCCGAACAACATTACGAGGAAGTGCGCGAGAAGCGCCTGAAGACGTCGAACGCGCGCGACAACGCCGCGCGCGAGCAGCGCTCCGTGCAAGGCCAGCTCGCGGACGCCGTGCGCCAGTATCACCAGTTGCGCGGCGAACAGGTCGATCGTCTCAAGGCCTTCCGCGCCAAGCGTGTCCATGTGCCGCTGTCGCAACGCACGCGCACCGCCACGGCGGAATTGCGCGAGCGTTTCGAGTCGCCTTCGGCCGTGCGCCGCGAGATCGACCGTATCGAGCGTCGTCTCGAAGAAGGCCATTGGGAACAGGATCCGAGCGTCGTCGCCCTGCGCGAGAAGCTCTGGGCCGACCATGAAGGCCTGAAGCTCGACCTCGACAAGCGCCGCCTCCATCTGGAGCGCGCCGGCAAGATCACCCACGAAGCGCGCGGCGCCTATATCCAGGTGCTGCGCAACACCGTGCGCCGCTACGCGAAGAACCTGAAGGTGCTCGCGGAACTGGCTGGCATCGGCGTGGACGTCGACTTGCCCGAACTCAGCAACGACGATCTCGCCTTGGCCTCGGCCGCGCTCAATGTGCGCTTCGAGTTCGACAAGAAGGGCTGGATCGGCATGGATGACGGCGAGGCGTCGGGTGGCCAGCAGGTCATGAAGTCGCTGCTGTTGCTCGTGGCGCTGATGCGCGACGAGGATCGTCCCGGCGGCTTCGTGTTCATCGACGAACCGTTCGCGCACCTGGACATCTTCAACATCGATAAGGTGGGCGCGTTCCTCAAGTCCACCCGCGCGCAGTACATCCTTACCACCCCGGCGACGCACAACGTCAACGTGTTCCAGCCATCGGAACTGACCCTGGTCACCAGCAAGCGCCGCCCCGGCGCCACCTGGGCCCAGCCGCTCGCCGTGCTACGGCGTCGGGCCGAGGTGGCCTGAGGATCAGTAAGCGCCTCTGGCGGGGACAGGATTGTCTTCGCCCGAGCCGTCGAGCGCGTTGCCCGAGGCGTCGGTCGGACGCTGGCGGGTGGGGTCGTGTTCGTCGTAGAGGTCGTGAGCGGCAGCGCGACGACGTGCCAGCAACCAGGCGGCGGTGAGCGCCGCGACACCGAGTCCGGCGCCGATGGCGATGCCTGCACGGGGATGAAGGCGCACCTGCGTTACCGCTCGGCTGGCCACGACGCCGGCATGACCGGTGTACTGGCGCGTGGCGCCAACGAGTTCACGCTTACGGTCGTGGGTAACGGCGCCGACGAGGCGCTGCGCGCGGCCGGTCAGTTCGCGGGCCAGGCTTTTGCGGAAGAGGGTCATGTGGGGGTCTCCGTGATGCACGATGACCACCATGACGGCCGGTTCGTGATGGGAATGCGTTGGAGACGTTCCCCCGATGTCACGATTCATCGAACGTTTTATGTAGGAGCGCGCTTGCGTGCGATGCCAGGTCGCCGCAAGACCCATCGCGTGCAAGCACGCTCCTACAGAGCTACCGCCGTTCCCGACGCGCCGGGCCGATGTAGGAGCGCGCTTGCGCGCGATGCCAGGTCGTCGCAAGACCCATCGCGCGCAAGCGCGCTCCTACAGGACGTTAGGGGAGGCTGGCGAGCCAGTCGTCGTCGGAGCCTTCGTTCACGCCTTCGAAGAGGAAGGTGGAGAGATAGCGCTCGCCCGTGTCCGGGAGCATGGCGAGGATCACGCTGCCTTCCTCCGCGGTTTTCGCGAACGCCAGCGCGGCGGCCACGGTGGCACCGGCCGAGATGCCCACGAAAAGGCCTTCCTCGGCAGCCAGGCGGCGGGCCGTGTCGCGCGCGACCACTTCATCCACCGGCAGGTCGATATCGAACACCGTGCGATTGAGCACGCCGGGGACGAAATCCGGGGTCCAGCCCTGGATCTTGTGCGGGGACCATTCCTTGCCGTCCAGCATCGACGCGGCCGCCGGCTCGGCGACGACGATCTTCACCTCCGGGCGCGCGACCTTCAGCACCTCGCCCACGCCGGTCAGCGTGCCGCCCGTGCCCCAGCCCGTGACGAAGGCGTCGAGACGACGGCCCGCGAAGTCCTGGAGGATTTCGGCGGCGGTGGTGCTGCGGTGGTAGGCCGGGTTCGCCGGGTTCTCGAACTGGCTCGGCAGGAACCAGCCATGCTTCTCGGCCAGCTCCTTCGCGCGACGGACCATGCCCGTGCCGCGCTCGGCGGCGGGCGTCAGGATGACCTTGGCTCCGTACGCACGCATGAGCTTGCGCCGCTCCACGGAGAAGGTCTCGGCCATCGTCGCCACGAACTTGTAGCCTTTCGCCGTGCAGACCATCGCGAGGGCGACGCCCGTATTGCCCGAGGTGGCCTCGATCACGGTGTCGCCGGGTTTCAGGAGGCCCTTGCGTTCGGCATCGAGTATCACGGCGATGGCGAGGCGGTCCTTGACCGAACCGCCGGGATTGAACGATTCGACCTTTGCGTAGAGCGAGACGTGCGACGGAGCGACACGATGCAGGCGTACGATGGGGGTTCGGCCAATCGTGTCGAGGATGCTTTCATGGATCATGGGCGTGTCCCGTGATGGGTAAAGGCAAGGCCTCAAAGGTACTCCCACCGTGGCGCGCACGACAAATACCCATTCGATGTATCCATATGAATAGACGTCCATACGTGATGACCATCGCCCTGCTGCTGACCGCCCCGGTCATGGCGCAGGATTTTCCGCGCACGCCTGCCGAGTACCTGGCCCGGATGGACACCAACGGCGATGGCAAGGTCGACGAGGCCGAGTACGTGCGCTACATGAGCCAGGGCTTCCTGCGCATGGACATCAACGGCGACGGCGTGATCGACGCCAACGACGGGCCGATGCCGCCGGGACGCAAGCCGGTGAAGCTGGAAACGTTCCAGCACGATCTGATCATGCAGTTCCATCGGCTGGACCTGAACCATGACGGGTATCTGGATGCGAAGGAGCTGGCCCGCCCTCCTCGCTGATACACCCCGACTGTTGTAGGAGCGCGCTTGCGCGCGATGGGGGGTGCCGCGAGCACCCATCGCGCGCAAGCGCGCTCCTACAACGGCATGAGCGAGGCGCGGGGTCATCGGTTCGGCTACGCTTGCCACTCCCTGGGGAGGGCCGATGAACACGACGGAACTGTTCCTGATCGCCATGACGATCATCCTGGGCGCGCCGTACCTGGTGTGGCGCGTGTTACGGACCGATTACTGGGCACCGTTGGTGGTGGTGCAGATCCTCGCCGGCATCGCGCTGGGGCCGGGCGTGCTCGGCCGGATGTTTCCGGATTATTACGCCACGGTGTTCGCGCCCCCTGTCGTTGCCGCGCTGAACGGTATCGCGTGGTGGGCCGTGATGGTCTTCGTGTGGATCGCTGGCATCGAACTCGACCTGCGCGAGGTATGGCGACAGCGCCGCGAGTGCGGCACCACCGCCGCGCTCGCGCTCGGTGCGCCGCTGGTCACCGGCTGTCTCGCCGCACTGGGCCTGCTGGCCTGGCGCGACGGCTGGATGGGCGAGACCGCCGCCACCTGGCAGTTCGTGCTGGGCATCGGCATGGCCTGCGCGGTGACGGCGCTGCCGATCCTGATCCTGCTGCTGGAGAAACTCGGCATCCTCCGCGAGCCCCTGGGCCAGCGGGTGCTGCGCTACGCCAGCCTCGACGACCTGGCCATCTGGGCCGTACTCGCGGTGATCCTGCTCGACTGGAAGCGCGTGGGTCACCAGGTCGCATTCCTTGCCGTGTTTGCGCTGGCGGCGGTGGTGTTCCGCCGGATAATGGTGCGGTTGCGCGAATCGGATCGTTACCTCACGGGATTGGTCTGGCTCGCCGCCTGCGGCTACGGCGCGGACTGGTGCGGCCTGCATTTCATGGTCGGCGCCTTCCTGGCCGGCGCGGTGATGGATCGCGACTGGTTCCGGCTGGAAGGCCTGGATGCGCTCCGCCACAACGTGCTGCTGACGGTGATGCCGGTGTATTTCCTGTCGACCGGGCTGCGCACCAACTGGGCGCTGGGCGGCGCGGCGGTGTTCATCGCCGCCGGCGTGCTGCTGGTGGCGTCGGTCGCGGGCAAGCTCGCGGGGGTCGGCCTCGCGGGACGCCTGCTCGGTTGGAAACCGGGCGACGCCTGGACGATCGGCTGGCTGCTGCAGACCAAGGCGTTGATCATGATCATCTTCGTCAACGTGTTGCTCGACCGCCACCTGATCACCAGCGAGACCTTCACCGCCCTGCTGCTGATGGCCGTGGCGAGCACGATGCTGACGGTGCCGATCGTGGCACCGCGACTGAAACGACCCTGACAGGAACGACGGCTCCCATGGACACCCCGCTGCCACGCGCCGCCCGCCCCGCCGCGGTGATCTTCATCTTCGTCACCATCCTGATCGATATCCTCGCCTTCGGGATCATCATTCCCGTGCTGCCGCACCTCATCGAGACCATGACGGGGGGCGGCATATCCAACGCGGCCTGGTGGGTCGGCGTATTCGCCACGGTGTTCGCGGCGATCCAGTTCATCTGCGCGCCAATCCAGGGCGCGCTGTCGGACCGCTTCGGCCGCCGGCCGGTCATCCTGTTGTCGAACCTCGGCCTCGGGCTCGACTTCGTCTTCATGGCGCTGGCGCCGTCGATCTGGCTACTGATGCTCGGGCGCGTGATCTCCGGTATCACCTCCGCGAGCTACACCACCGCCAACGCCTACATCGCCGACACCACGCCGCCCGAAAAGCGCGCAGGCGTCTTCGGCCTGATGGGCGGCGCGTTCGCCATCGGTTTCATCGTGGGGCCGGCCCTGGGCGGCCTGCTCGGCAGCATCGACCTGCGCCTGCCGTTCTGGATAGCCGCCGCGCTGGCCTTGCTCAACTTCCTGTACGGCCTGTTCATCCTTCCCGAGTCGCTACCGCCGGAGAAGCGGGCGAAACGTTTCGAGCCGCATAGCGCCCATCCCATCGGGGCCCTGAAGATACTTCGGCGCCATCGGGAGGTCTCCGGCCTGGCCGTGGTCATCCTGTTGTTCTATCTGGCTCACTACGTGCTGCAGACCGTCTTCGTCCTGTACGCGGACTTCCGCTACGCCTGGGGGCCACAGGCGGTCGGACTCATCCTCGGGCTGGTCGGCCTCAGCGATGGCGTCGTGCAGGCGCTGCTGGCCGGTCGACTGACCGCACGATTCGGCGAGCGCCGCCTGCTGCTGGCCGGGATGGGCTTCGGGGTGATCGCCTTCCTCGTCTTCGGACTGGCTCCCTACGGCTGGATGTTCCTCATCGGCATCCCGATCATGTCGCTCTGGGGGCTCGCCGGCCCGCCGATCCAGGCGCTGATGACTCGCCATGTCGCCCACGACGAGCAGGGCAAGCTCCAGGGCGCCATCGCCAGCATGGGGAGTTTCGCCGGCATCTTCGGCCCCTACCTGTTCGCGCAGATCTTCGCCTATTGCATCGCCCCTGAGCGTACGGTCCACCTTCCCGGATTTCCCTTCCTGGTGGCCGCCGTGCTCATCGCGGTTGGCGTCGCGGTCGCCGCCCGGGCAACCCGAGGCGACATCGCGCCGTTGCAAACGACCGAGCCAAATCCCCCGTCTTCGGCGTAAGATGTGCCGGATTTCGGCATAGCAACGCGACGGTGTTGGGGCGTGCGTTTGGACAACCAGCAGTGGGAAAGCAAGTATGTCGAGGCTGTCGAGCGGTTACGCCGTGAGGAAGCCCAATGGCGCGATGCCGAGACGCTGCTTCGCCAGTTGGTCGGCTGCCTGTCGCGCGTGGCGCTGGGTGCCAACGATGGTATCGATCCGCATATCGAACGCCTGAGTGGCGCGATGCAGGGACCACCCGAGTCCCTGGAACCGCTGGTTCGCGAACTCACCGACGCCATCGACAACCTCGGCGCCCATCGCGACGGCGTGCACGAGGCGCCGCCGATCCCGATCACCCGCCCGCAGCGCACCGAGCACGGCTCGTCCGTGCAGTCGTCCCTGAGCCGCCTGGTGGATCGCATCGTGGTGCTGCCCAAGCTGGCCGACCGCGCGAACGACCTGCGCCACGACGTGGCCGACGCGGGCGACCTCGTGGCACTGGCCGCCTGCGGCGATCGCCTCGCCGACCTCGTCAACGAGCAGCGCATCGGCCTGCAACGCGAACTGGACGCGCTTCAGGCCGTGCTGCGCCATGTCACCGGCCGCCTCGACGAGATGACCCAGTACATGTCGCGCGAGCTGACCGACCAGTCCACCGGCGAGGCCAACGGCCAGGCGCTCGACGCCTCCGTGGCCCACGAAATGCGCCTGCTGGGCAAGGCGACGCTCGAGCTGGACGACATGCACGAGCTGCGCGAGCAGGTGAACCACAGCCTCGAGACCATCGCCGAGTGCTTCCACGAGTTCCGCGACCGCGAGGGCACGCGACTCACCGCCTACCGCGAGCGCGCGGAGGCAATGCGCCTGCGCGTGGAGCAGCTGGAAACCGAGCGCACCGCCCTGCAACGTTCCCTGGAGCGCGAGCACGAGCTGTCGCAGACCGACACGATGATCGGCATGCCCAATCGGCTGGCCTACGAGAAGCGCATCGAGTCGATCTACGATAACTGGCTCGTCACGGGCCGGCCGCTAAGCATCGCGGCCATCGACATCGACCATTTCAAGAGCATCAACGACACCTACGGCCACACGGCCGGCGACGCGGTGCTGCGGATCATCGGCCAGGCGCTGGTGAAGTACGTGCGCCCGGTGGACTTCGTGGCGCGCTACGGCGGCGAGGAGTTCATCGTGATCTTCGACGGTGCCGACGAGACCGAATCCCTGCAGGTGTGCGAACGCCTGCGCGGCAAGGTGCAACACCTGAACTTCCACGCCGCGCGCCAGCCGGTGCGGGTGACCGCATCGATCGGCCTGGCGCAGTTCCGCACTGGCGACACGCCGCGCTCGGTGTTCGACCGCGCGGACCTTGCGCTATACACGGCGAAGAACGGCGGCCGTAATCGCTGCGTCATCGGCTAACACCGGCCGCTGTAGGAGCGCGCTTGCGCGCGATCCCGCGTAGCGGGCCAGGTTGCCGCTGCCGCGGATCGCGCGCAAGCGCGCTCCTACACAGTCGTTTGCTAGGCTGAGACGCCGAAGATGCGGCCGACCAGGGCGGTGAGCGCCATCGCGCCCGCGCCCCAGAAGACGATGCGCATGACGGAGCGAAGCACACTGCCGCCGCCCATACGCGCCGAGGCGGCGCCGAGGATCGCCAGCGCGACCAGCGAGACGCCCACGATCGCGACCGTGACGTGATCGCGCGGCGCCAGCGCAGCGGCGGCGATCGGCAGCACCGCACCGCTGGCGAAGCTCACCGCCGAGGCGGCCGCCGCCTGCACGGGACGCGCGGCGGTTTCTTCCGACATACCCAGTTCGTCGCGCATGTGCGCGCCCAGGGCGTCATGCGCCATCAGCTGCGTGGCGACCTCGCGTGCAAGTTCGCGATCTAGGCCACGGTGCACGTAGATCTCCGTCAGTTCCTTGAGTTCGCCCTTGGGATCCTCGCGCAGCTCGCGCGTCTCCAACGCCCGCTCCGCATGCTCACTGTCGGCTTGCGAACTCACGGACACGTACTCGCCGGCCGCCATCGACATGGCCCCGGCGACGAGGCCCGCCACGCCCGCAACCATGACGCTGCCCGCGGAGGCTTCCGCCGAAGCGACACCCACCACGAGGCTCGCCGTGGACAGGATGCCGTCGTTGGCGCCGAGCACGGCGGCACGCAGCCACCCCAGCCGACCAACCCGGTGTACCTCGCCATGTCGTGCCGTCATGCCTGTTCCTCTTCCTTCCGTTCCACCCGTTCTTCGAGACGGGACACCAGCCAACCGATGGCTAGCGCGCACAAGGTACCGAACAACACCTCACCCAGTCGCCACGCGGCCATTTCCCAGCGCGGACCCTCCGCCGGCACCAGCAGCACGATGGCCGAGGTGATACCGCCCACACGCGCCGCCGCGCCGGCACCCGCCAGCCAACAGGCCACGGTGACCAGGCATAGCGCGAGCGAGAACGAGAACAGGTCACCCGTGCCGCCCGCCCACAGGCCGACCAGGCCCGCGATGGCACCGAACAACGTGCCCACGACGCGATCGTGGCCCGCGCCTCGGGTGTCGCCGAAGTGGGGCTGGGTGACGGCGATGGCACTGATCGCCGCCCAGTAGGCCTGCCCGGGATGGGCCAACCAGCCCACGCCATAAGCCAGGCAGGCGGAGGCCATGGTCTTGAAGGCCATGAACAGGCCAATACGGGCGCGCCGCCGCAGCGGCAGGTCGCGGAACAGGTGGTCGAGCAGACGCTGTGCGCGACGCAGTCGCAGGATGCGGATGGCGTCGGAACGCGGCGACTTCGGATCGGCGGGGCTCATGCCCTCATCCTACCGTCGGAAGCCGTCGACGGACCGCCAACAAGCCCCCACAATACGCGGCATCGCGGCCACGCCGGCCGCTCCTACGCAGAGAGTCACACCATGTCCGTCTCGATGTACCAGGCCTCGGTCCCCGTCCTCGTCCGCGCGCTCACCAACCTGTCCGCCGTGCTGAAGAAGGGCGAGGAGCATGCCAAGACTCGCAACATCGCCGAGGAAGTGCTGCTGAACACCCGCATCACCCCCGACATGTTCCCGCTGGCCCGCCAGGTGCAGATCGCCACCGACATGGCCAAGGGCGCCGCTTATCGTCTCTCCGGTGAGCAGCCGCCGGCCATGGCCGACGACGAGACCACCTTCGAGCAGCTCCAGCAGCGCATCGCCAAGGTCATCGGCATGCTCGAGGCGTTCAAGCCGGAGCAGATCGACGGCAGCGAAGAGCGCGCCATCGTGCTGAAGGGCCGCACGGGCGACCGTCACTTCACTGGCCGCCCCTACCTGTTCGAATACGTGATGCCGAACGTGTACTTCCACTGCACCACGGCCTACGCGATCCTGCGCGGCGCCGGCGTGGTGGTGGGCAAGTCGGACTTCCTGGGCCACTGATCCCTTGTAGGAGCGCGCTTGCGCGTGCTCCTACGGTCAGGCCTTGAGTTTCCAGCCGGTGCGGAAGATCCACCAGACGATGCCCAGGCAGATCAGCAGGAAGCCCACCGTGGCGCCGGCGCTGACCACGACGTTCACGTCGGCCTTGCCGTAGAAGCTCCAACGGAACCCGTTCACCAGGTACACCACCGGGTTGAACAGCGTGATCTTCTGCCACACGGGCGGAAGCATCGAGATGGAATAGAAGCTGCCGCCCAGGAAGGTGAGCGGCGTGATCACCATCAGCGGCACCACCTGCAGTTTCTGGAAGTCGTCCGCCCACAGGCCAATGATGAAACCGAACAGGCTGAAGGTGATCGCCGTGAGCAGCAGGAAGCCCACCATCCAGAACGGATGCATGATCTCGTAAGACACGAACAGCCGCGACGTGCCGAGGATCAGCAGGCCCAGGATCACCGACTTGGTGGCCGCCGCTCCTACGTAGCCGATCACCACCTCCACGTACGACACGGGCGCCGAGAGAAGCTCGTAGATCGTGCCCGCCCACTTCGGCATGTAGATGCCGAACGCGGCATTGGAAATGCTCTCGTTGAGCAACGACAGCATGATCAGGCCGGGGATGATGAAGGCGCCGTAGCTCACGCCGCCCACGTTGCCCATGCGCGAGCCGATGGCCGCGCCGAACACCACGAAGTAGAGCGAGGTGGACAGCACCGGCGAGGCGATGCTCTGCATCAGCGTGCGGAAGGTGCGGGCCATCTCGAAGCGGTAGATGGCGCGGATCGCGTGGATGTTCATGCGCGTCCCCTGACGATGCTGACGAAGATTTCCTCGAGCGAGCTTTCGCTCGACCGCAGGTCCTTGAAATCCACGCCCAGCTCGCCGAGCTTGCGCAGCAGTTCGGCGATGCCCGTGTCCTCGCCTTGCGTGTCGAAGGTGTAGGTGAGGGTCTGGCCGTTGTCCGACAGCTCCAACGGCCAGCTTTCCAGCCCCGGTGGGATGGCCGACAGCGGCGCCTGCAATTGCAGCGAGAGCTGCTTCTTGCCCAGCTTGCGCATCAGGCTGTGTTTCTCTTCCACCAGCATCAGCTCGCCGCTGGTGATGACGCCAATGCGATCGGCCATCTCCTCGGCTTCCTCGATGTAGTGCGTGGTGAGGATGATGGTGACGCCCGACTTGCGCAGGCGATGCACCATCTGCCACATGTCGTGGCGCAATTCCACGTCGACGCCGGCGGTGGGCTCGTCGAGGAAGAGCACGCGCGGTTCGTGGGCAAGCGCCTTGGCGATCAACACGCGGCGCTTCATGCCGCCGGAGAGCGTCATGATCTTCGCGTCGCGCTTCTCCCACAGCGACAGCTCGCGCAGGATCCGCTCCAGGTACACCGGGTTGGGTGCCTTGCCGAACAAGCCGCGGCTGAACTTCACCGTGGCCCACACGCTTTCGAAGGCATCGGTGGACAGCTCCTGCGGCACCAGGCCGATCAGGCCGCGCGCCGCACGGTAGTCGCGGACGATGTCGTGGCCGTCGACCGTGACGCTGCCTTCGCTGCCGTTGACGATGCCGCAGATGATGCTGATCAGCGTGGTCTTGCCCGCGCCATTGGGGCCGAGCAGCGCGAAGATCTCGCCGCGACGGATGTCGAGGTCCACGCGCTTGAGCGCCTGGAAACCACTCTTGTACGTCTTGGAAAGGCCACGCACCGAGACGATGGCGTCGGCTATCGATTCGCTCGAGGTCATAGGATTCGGATGGACGGGAAGAAGGGGGCCGATGGTAGTGTGGGGAGTCCGTCGAGGAAAACCAATGCACCACGACACACCGATCACCCGCTGCCCCTGGGGCGACGCCGACGACCTCATGCGCGACTACCACGACCGCGAATGGGGCGTACCCGAGCGGGATGGCCGCAAGCTGTGGGAGAAGCTGGTGCTGGACGGTTTCCAGGCCGGATTGTCGTGGCGCACCATCCTCGCCCGGCGCGATGGGTTCCGGCGCGCCTTCGAGGGCTTCGAGCCGGACATCGTCGCCGCTTACGGCGACCGGGAGGTCGAGCGCCTGCTCGCGGACCCCGGCATCATCCGCTCGCGCAGCAAGATCGGCGCGGCCATCGGCAATGCCCGGGCCTATGTCGCCATGCGCGAGGCCGACGAGGACTTCGCCGACTTCTGCTGGGCCTTCGTGGGCGGGGAACCGCTGGCCTGGGAAGGCCCCGTGCCGCCGAACAGCCCGCTGTCCACCCAGGTCTCCAAGGCCTTGCGCAAGCGCGGCTTCACCTTCGTGGGCCCCACCATCGTCTTTGCCTGGATGGAGGCCACGGGCCTGCTGAACACCCACGCCTCGGACTGCTTCCGGCGCCGGCAAGTGAATAGCAAGTTACTGAAAAAGAAGAATTAACGGGTTTTTTAGCCCGGCAGGCGCAGGATCATGGACAGGGGCTGCACCATGCGGCCTTCCTTGTCAGCGCACCCAACCGTCAGCGAGGGTCCCATGGCTTCCAGTTCCGCCCAACTGTTCATTCCCTACAGCGAATCGACACAGGGACCGTGGATCGTCCGCCGCGCTTCCCTTCCCCTTGGCCGCTACGCCTCGCAGGCGGCGGCGATTGCCGCCGCCGAGCAACTGGCGCCCGGCCTCTCCGACAGCCTCGGCCTGCCCGTGGAAATCCACGTGCAGCAGGCGGACGGCACGTGGGAGGAACACACCTTCGTCGTGGCCGGCCTCGTCAGCGGCGCGATGCCGCGCAGCGGCATGGGCCACCACGCCTGAGTGCCACGGGCTGAGACGGCGATAAGGTAACCTTGCAAGGTTGCCTTTAGATGTTTTCGTATCCGCCCGATGCTCACCGATGACACCAAAGCCGCGATCCGCGCCGCCTATGCGCGGCTGAAGGACGGACTCACGGGCTTTCGCGGGCGCGCCTCGCAGCTGAAGATGATCGCCGAAGTCGCCAAGGCGCTCGCCGAGACGACCGGCGCCGCCGTGATCGAGGCGCCCACCGGTACCGGCAAGTCCATGGCCTACCTGATCGCCGGCCTGGAAGTGGCGCGCGCGCAGAAAAAGAAGCTGGTGATCGCCACGGCGACCGTGGCGTTGCAGGAGCAGTTGGTCCAGCGCGATATCCCGCAGTACATGACGTTGTGCGGCGTGGAGGCGAAAGTTGCCCTGGCCAAGGGCCGCGCCCGATACCTGTGCCCGCGCAACTTGCGCATGGCCAGTTCGGAGCCGGCGGCGCAGACCGGGTTCGACTTCGACGCCGACCTGGCGCTGTGGTCGCGACCGCCCGCCGAGCGGGACACCAAGGCCATCGAAATCCTGGGCAAGGCCTTCGAGGGAAAAACCTGGAACGGCGACATCGACACCAGCCCCGAGCCGCTGTCCGACCTCGTACGCGGCATGGTCACCACCAGTGCCGGCGGCTGCACGGGCCGCAAGTGCGGCGCGTTCGCCGTGTGTCCGTTCTTCGTGGCACGCCGCGCGATCGGCGAGGCGGACATCGTGGTGGCCAACCAGGACCTGGTGCTCGCCGACCTCACGATGCCGCGCGACGAAGACACCTTCGGCGGCGTGATCCTGCCCAAGCCCGAGGACACGCTGTACATTTTCGACGAGGCGCACCACGTGCCCGGCAAGGCCATCGACCGTGGCGCCGCCGACGTGCACCTCGCCACCGCGACGCGACGCATGGGCCGCTTGCAGAACCAGATCCACGCCGCCTACTCGCTCACCGACAAGGAAACCATCGGCAATCTCTCGCTGGAAGCCGGCGACGAGAAGATGCAGGAGCTGTCGAACGCGCTGGAAGAGATCGAGCGCGAGATCCGCATGGGCTGGACACCGTCGTCCAGCGAAACCGAGCCCGTGTTCCGCGCCTCGCTGGGTCAGCTTCCGGACAACTGGAAAAGGCACGCGGAGCACCTGCACCTGCTCACCCGCGACATCCAGCGCTGGATCCGCACCGTGCGCCGCACCGTCGTGGAGATGGAGGCCGGCGGCCCCACCCAGGACGCGCTGTCGCGCGAACTGGGCGTGGCGCTGGAACGTCTCGATCGCCAGGTGCGCACCTGGTACGCATGGTCGACGGAGGATCGCGAGAACGCCCCGCCGCTGGCGCGCTGGGTCAGCATGACGCCGGAGCAGCAACTGGTCTGCCATGCCTCGGCGGTGTCGGCTGGCGGCCTGCTACGCAGCGTGCTCTGGGACAACGCCTCCGCCGTGGTGATGACCTCGGCGACGCTGAGCGCGGGTGGTAACTTCCGCGGGTTCGCCGACTCGGTCGGCCTGCCGGACGAGGCGGTGACGATCAGCCTGCCCTCGCCGTTCGACCTGGAGAAACAGGCGACGCTCGCGGTGCCCGCCTTACGCACCATGCCGGACGACCGCGAGGGCCATGCGCGCGAGGTCTCCGAATGGCTGGCGAAGCATCTGGACTGGGACGCGGGCAACCTCGTGCTGTTCACCTCGCGGGCAAAGCTGGATCGCGTGTTGCAGATCCTGCCCATCGAATACGTGCGCAAGGTCCGCGCGCAGGGCTCGCTGTCGAAGGCGCAGCTCATAGCCGAGCATTGCGCCGACATCGAGGCCGGCAAGGGCAGCACGCTGTTCGGCCTGGCCTCCTTCGGTGAAGGCCTCGACTTGCCGGGCAAGCTCTGCGAGACCGTCGTGGTGACCCAGCTCCCGTTCGCGGTGCCCACCGACCCGGTCGGCGCCACCTACGCGGAATGGCTGGAAGCGCGCGGCCGTAACCCCTTCATCGAGGTGAGCGTGCCGGATGCCACGCGCATCCTCACGCAGTACTGCGGACGCCTCATCCGCACCGAAACCGATACCGGACGCATCGTGCTGCTGGACCGTCGCGTGGTCACCAAGCGCTATGGCACCGGCATGCTCCGCGCCCTTCCTCCCTTCGCACGAGAGATCGAGCGCGTCGCATGAAGATCGTTCCGTTCAACGAACTGAAGGCCGTGCCGTGGAAGAACGGCCTCGGCATCACGCGCGAAATCGCGGTGTCGCCGGAAGGCGCCGGGATGGACGAATTTCTCTGGCGCGTGAGCATCGCCGATGTGGATACGGCGTCGCCATTTTCAACGTTTTCCGGGATCGACCGTACCATCGTACTGCTGGAAGGCGACGGTTTCACGATGACGCTGGATGGGGATCGCGAGCATGCGCTGACCGTTCCATGCGAGCCCTTCGCCTTTCCGGGCGAGGCAAAGGTGGATGTGACGCTCGCTGGTGGCGCCACGCGGGATTTCAATCTGATGGTGCGGCGTGGGAAAGCACGCGGTGAGGTGCGGGTACTGCGTGGCAAGGTCGATGTGAATCAGGCTGCGCTCGTTCATCTGGTACGCGGAGCAGGCTTCGCCGATGGAATGCCTTTGCAGGCGGGCGATACCGTGTTTGGCGCGACGTCCATTGCCTTGGAATCCTACGCCATCGCCCTCGCCGTCATCCTGTAGGAGCGCGCTTGCGCGCGATCGCGCGCAAGCGCGCTCCTACAAACGATTCCATAGATCTACCGAGGTCAGCTGGTACGGCACCGACGGCACCGCGTCCTGCCAGCGCTCCACGCCCGGAAAAAGATCGCGCAGATCCAACACCAAGGTCGCGAAACTCTTATCGGTTTCCGATACGACCAGTACGTCCCCATCGTCCAGATGAAAGAACAGGAACACTGTGTCGTAAGACGCATCGTCGCGGTTCCCCGCCTCCACCCGTCGTACCGTGGACAGCGCGACATGGCGCACGCTTAGGGGTCCGTTCACATGCACGATGGTCTGTTCCACACCATCGAAACGGACGCTAGGCCGCGTCGTCAGCCGCTCGCGCAGCCGCCCGACCAGTCCGTGAGGATCGTTTCGCTGCATATGTCCTGTGCCCCCCAGCACGAAAACGGCGACGGTTCAAACGAGGTTCACGCCTGAGCCGCATCGTAGGCGGTCGCCTGACAGGAATCCAGCCATGCGCGATATCCATGCCACCCTGCTTCACGCCATGGCCGCCGCCCCGGTCGCCAGCGCGCCCGTCACTGCCGTCGCCGACCTCGATCTGGCACGTTATGCGGGCACCTGGCACGAGATCGCGCGCCTGCCCATGTATTTTCAGCGCAAGTGCACCGGCGCGGTGACCGTGACCTATACGGCACGCCCCGACGAAACCGTCGCGGTGGAGAACCGCTGCGATTCCGCCGAAGGCCCCATGGTCGCGCGCGGCATCGCGCGCCGCCCCGAATCCTTCTCACGCGGCAAGCTCGAAGTCACCTTCGCGCCGGCCTGGCTGCACTGGTTGCCGATGGTATGGGCCGATTACTGGGTCATCGCGCTCGATGACGATTACCACTGGGCAATGATCGGTCAGCCGGGACGGAAGTACCTGTGGATCCTGTCGCGCGAACCGTCCCTTGACACCACGATTTTCGAATCACTCAAGGAGCAGGCACATTCGATGGGTTACAACCTCGATGGGTTGATCGTCGCGAATGAACAAACCGACGAGTAGGTCCAGCCTCGGACATCTTCATCATTGCCCCATCGATGTCACCCTTGGTATACCGATTGTTCTTGAGTGTGCCGACATTGATCACACCATAACGCCCCCTTTTAGACAGGATGTCATTCGTAACCATGGACGGTAACAAAGCCCTCTTTCCAATGATCTTCACCCAATCCGTAGAATCCGAAAGAAAATCCATCCTGATGATCGCAAAAACCCGGCTTGGCCTTGAGGAAATCGATAGCTCTGATGGCATCAGCTTCCGAGTGAAATATCCCGATCATCCGAACATGATCCACTTCTTCCGGAAACTCGTACTCGTGGTGCACGATAAACACAGGATCACCCAGTTCACCCGAGGTATCGATCAGGCGGCATGAAATGCTTTGCTGTCTGTTCTCATCGAAGCCTGTAGACCATGCGGCCACTCCCACAGGTAGTTCATGGATGGTAAATCCTTCCGGACTCTCCAAAAACCCAGGGAGCATCCTGGCTCGACCCATAGCCAGCACTGCTGCCTCCTGGGAGGGGTATATGCCGATAAGCTTTGTATCTACCCCCTCCTCATCCATCAGATGGCCATGCAACAACACGTATGCCGACCTACCCATCTATAGCAATCCTCAGGGGCCCTTGGAATTTCGATCACCTCTCCTGATGGAAGTGCGCATCATCGACTCCTCAATGATTGGCTCAATACGTCCTTCGCTTAGCGTCACAGATCTATCCCCGATCGAAGGTAAACCTGCTGGTATCCCGTCCACCCCGAGCACCCATAGTTGTTGCACGCCCTGACGCGATACCTCACGTAGCCCATCGCGAAGACGACGCTCTTCCAGGACGTGGCGTTCACGCCATATGTGTTTACCGTCTCATCCGGTGTCATTTCTTCCAGTTCATAGCGGGTAGCCAGCGCCGTCACGTTCCACATCGCTGTCACCGTCGGCTTTGAGGTCGCTCCACCCGCTGCCACGGCAAAACCGATCGGGGTGTACGGCAGGAGAACCACGTTCACCGCGACCTCGTTACTCCAACTCGTGCAACCACTGCTGTTGCAACCCTGGACCATGTAGCGATAGCTACCTTCCGGACGCCCCGCCGTCGACCACGATTGTGAGGCAGCGTTCTGGACTTCCGTCCAGTTGGCTCCATTGACACTTTCGACCACCCTGTAGGTTGTTGCCTGGGGCGACGCCGTCCAACTGAGACCGTAAGTGCCGTTGTTGCTTGCGCCGCCTCCGGACAAGGTCGGCGCACCCGTCGGCGGAACGACCACAACGACATAGCTACTGCTAACGTAGCCGCTGCACCCATGGGCATTACACGCCCTGACCCGGTAGTACCAGTTGCTCGACACCGTCTCGGTGATAGTCGCCGAGGTCGCCGTACCGTTGTACACCTGCGTCCAGTTGCCGTCGTAGCTGTGTTCCACCTGATAGGAGGTCGCGGTGGCTGTCGAAGGCCAGCTGATGGTAACGGTTCCCGACGAGCTTCCAGGTACGTTGATACCCGCCGGCGCGGAAGGTGGCAGGAGCACATCGACATTCCACGTTGATCCAAAGGGTGCGCAGCCGCCGGCTGCACACGCCTGTACCTGATACCCGTACGTACCGGTGCCCTTGCCCGTACCGGACCATGACGTCGCCTGCGAACTAGACACCGTTACCCAACTGCCACCGTTGACGCTTTCTCGCAAGTTGTAGGCGGTCGCTCCGGCTATCGCCTGCCATCCCACCGACAGGGTGCCGTCACTACTACCGGTACTACCGCTGAGCGTTACGTAGGGGCCGGCAACCAGGGGTGCTATACCGAAATCCCGGAACCAGTGCAGACCTTCCTGCACCAATTCGAACTGAACGCGACGATTGCTACCGAGCAATTGGGACGCCGGTGTAGCGATGGTGACCGCGGCATGCTGGCCTGGTGCGATCTCTGGAATGGCCTGGCGCGCCACGTCGTTCGCCACCATATTGCCCGCGGCATCGATCAGATGATTGCCCAGGTTGATCGGATGCGGCCCGATCGATGCCAATGTCACCGAGCCTCGGTTGGCAATGTCAATCGTGGTCAGCACGTTCTGTCCGTCCGTTGACAGCGTCGGACCGGCGATAATCGTCAGCAGGGGATTGACCTGCTCCCGGGTCACGCCGGTCACGTTGTTGCACAGATTACCGGTGCCCGCCGTGGGGCAGGCCGAGTAAGGCCCTATGTCTACCGTTGTATTGTTCGGCCAGTCCTTGAACCAGCCGACCCGAGCCTGGACGAGGGAAAAACGCACCAACTTGCCTGTGCCGAGTACGGCCGCAGCGGCCACATGCATGGTAACGGAGCCATGGCCGCCTACCGGGATATCTGAAGGAATATCCACACCGTAAGGAATTTCCGTCTCGTTACCCGACGCATCGACCAAGTGATACGCCATGTACACCGGGTAATTGCTATGGGCGGTTAGCGCTCGGGTACCTCGGTTGAGGATATCCAACGTCACGTCGATCGTCGTGCCATCGGTAGACAACTGGGGAATCCCAATGACACCGAGTGCCGTACTTACCTGGGAGGGTTGGAGAATGTCGATGTTTTCGCTGGATTTAGCGATTAGCTTTTTACCAAGATACACATACTTACTGCCCATGTGCGTTGTTGGATCCAGCTCCCACATCAACTGCCCGGCCGCGTTATACGCGTAGTATGTCGTGCCCTGCGACGTCACCTTCTTCACCCGGCGACCCGCCGCATCATAGGTGTAGCTTCCCTTGCCCGGAATCGATGTCAGGCGGTTCGCCAGGTCGAAGTTCAGCGTCTGGCTATCCTTGACCGTCGTGTTTCCGCGCACGTCGTAGTTGAAGCTGTGTAGCACCGACGCACCGTTGTCGATCGAGCGCAGCAGGTTCGATCCGTCGTAGTTGTACGTGTTCGTACCGCTGCCGTTGGTCAGTGTGCGGATGTTGTTGAGCGTGTCGTAGGTGTAGCTCTCCGTGCCCCACAGCTGGCCCGCCGTCGCCGAGACCAGGCGGTTAAGGCCGTCGTAGCTCATCGCCTTGCTGCGCTGGTTGGTCCCCGACACGTCGGTGATCTGGCTCACGTTGCCGTTGGCGTCATAGGCGAAGTCCTCGCTGACGTTCGGCGTGCCGTTCTTGCCATAGGTGAAGTTGCGCAGCAACTGGCGGGCGTTCTTGTCCGCTGCGTAGAGCGCGCCGCTACCGAGCGTATACGACTTCACGTCGCCATCCGGAAAGTAGCTGACACCCGATGCATAAGCGCTCGCCTGGGATGGCTGCCCCAATGCGTTCGGGGCGTAATCCACAAACACGCCATCGGGATACAGCACCGCGCGGAGGCGACCTGTCGGCGTGTAGTCATAGCCCAAGCCCCAGCGCCAACCGTCGATGGACAACACTTCGGCCGTCAGCAGACCCATCTTGTTACGACCGAAGGTCCAGCTAGCCATGCCCGCCGTCGCCGTCGCCGGGTTGCCACGCGCATCGTAGGTGAAGCTACTCGGCTCGGTGCCGGCCGGATAGACCACCGAGGTCACCCGGTTCATCGCGTCGTAGCCGCGTACCGTCTTCAACGCATCCGCCACCTGCTCCTGGCCGCAGCCGGTACCGTTGAATGACGCGCCAGAAACGCTCCATGCCAGGTTATCGGCACCGTCATAGGCCATGATCTCGCTGCCGGATTCCGGCTCCCACGTGCGGCACAGCCGGTGCTCGCCGTCGTAGGTCATCGTCTTGGTCAGCGACAGCCCCTGCCCGCCCTGCGTGATCGACAGGGGATTGCCGTAGATGTCGCGCTGGATCGTCTGGCTGATCCCTTCGGGCGCCTCCACCGCGATCACGCTGTTATACGAGGGCTGGTCCAGCATCTGGTAGCGCGTCGTCGTGACGTTGCCCTTGGGATCGGTCACCCGGCGTGCACCGCCGGCCAGGTACTCCGTGCTCGTCAGCAGGTCGCCCAACTCGGTGTGCTGGAACAACTGGATGGGGCGGCCGAGCACGTCGTAGCGGGTCACCGTGCCCAGCGCCATGCCGGCCAGATCGGGCGCGCCATCGACGGTATAGGACTGGAAGGTCTTGCGGCCCGCCCAGTCGTAGTCGGTACGGGACGAGCGATAGCCGATACCAGTATTGGCCTCCGCCTCACCATAGGCCACCGGACGCAACATCGCGTCGTAGTCCATCCGCTGGCTCCAGTTACCCTGGGTCACCATGCGCATCCAGTGCGCGCCGCCGACGCCTCGCGCGGCGCCGATGTAGCCATACCAGAAGGTCTTCGGGGCCCAGGCCACGCTGTCGCCCGCCGGATAGTCGATGCGCGCCAGGCGCCCGATCGCATCGTAGCTGTACGAGGTCAGCGCACCGGTCTGGTCGGCAATCGCCGTGATCTGACCCAGGTCATCCACGGCCACGGTCTGCGCCGTGCCATCCGGATAGCGAATGATCCGCGGAATGCCGCGGTAGTAGTTTTCCAGCCCTGTTGTATGGCCGTTACCGTCGGTGAAACTCGCCAGCTGGCCTTGGGCGTCGAAGGTGTAGCCCATCACCTTGCGACCGAAGCGATAGCGCTCGGACAGGGTCAGGCTGTTAGGATCGTAGACGTTGCGACTGAGCTCTTCATTGCTGCCGACGTTCACTGAACGCGAGGGCAAACCCAGCACCCAGCGACTCGTCTGGTTGACCACCTCGTCGATCTGGTCCAGTACGGGCTGTCCGACCATGGTATTCGAACGAGTCGACCGCAAGGGATGAGCGAATGCATCGAACGCCGTGACATTCCATGTGTAGGTGACGCCATCCTGCACGATATCGCGTCGTTGCAACGGCCGCTGCTGCGATGTCTTGTCGTAGTTGTCGATCGACATCATGTTGGTTCCCGCCCGGGCAGGCCAGGGACCACCATTCGGTTCGGCGTAGGTGTGGGTCTCCAGCCTGCGCATCGTACCCTGCGCATCGTCGGTCTGGACGGAAAGCAACTGGCCTTCCGTACCGTCGTAGCGATTACTGAACGTGTAATGATCGCGCTTGCCGTCCGGAGCAATCACGTCGGTCCAGGTCGTCGTCGGGCAATTACCCGTGCAATCGCTCCAACTCGCGTTGGGCGGCGAGTAGCGGTAGTTCCAGGTCGAATCCACACCGGCACCCGAGAGGCGCTTGCTGTATAGACCGGCGGTGACCCACCCGAACGGAATATCGACGGCAAAGGTCTTCGGATCGCAGATTTTCCTCGTGAACGATCGCCCGCGCGCTAGGAAGCCGAGATTGAAGGTGCCGGTAAGCCCGGAAGGATGCGTGATGCTGACCGTCTGCGTGGGCCTGAATCCGCCAGGCACGCTCGGCGGCGTGCTGCAGTCACCCGCCTCGTACATGTCGGACAGGCGAATATCACGCAGACCAGCAAGGTCGAAGGTCCATCGGGATCCATCGGGAAGCACTACCGCATCCAAGGGCCCACCCAACGCTGTGCCGTTCGCACGATACTGATAACGCCACGTACGGGCATTGGCACTACCTGGCTGCACGGTAATCGACTGGACGCGCGAAGAGCTTCCCACATAGTCGAATCCGACTTGCCTTCCATCGGACGCCACGATCCGTGCGAGCCGGTTACCGCTATATTGGTAGTCGACGGCATTGCCAAATCGGTCTTCGACTCGCGTCACCAACATCGATGCCTGGTCGCGCACCAGGAAATCGCCTTCGATGATCGCGCTCGGTCGCATGAGCGTCCCGGCCCGCAGGGAGACATCGGACGCGCTGGGCTTGACGATTTGTGGCGCAAAGCCGTAAACGAGCTGGTTAAACCAGTAGCGAGTACCGTCTGGCGCCGTCGCCAGGAAGGCCTCGCCCTTTTCACCGTTTGCGGTACCCGGTAGACAACCGACCACCCAATGATCCAGCGTGACGATCTTGCTCGTCGAGCCATCGGGCACGAGTGGATTTCCAGCGTCACGATAAAGCAGATCCTGACTGCCGCCACCGGGAAGCACCAGTTGATAGCCGTTCCACCATTTCTTGGGATCCCACGGCGACATGGTGCTGTCATGGGGCGGCGGAAGCACCGTCGGTGGGGGTGAGAACTGCGAGCACCGGTTGAGCGACCCAGTGAACGCACCATTCGGTGAAACGACCCAGCCACGGACATTCTGCTGGTCGGCGACGATCGTGGTGATCCTGGGCAGCGAAAACTCCCAATCGGCAAACGATCCACTCTGATAGCCCGATGTCGCATAGGCCATATCGCGCATCGCGAACGTGCGTGCGATATCGATCGACGGACCGGTGCCCGGCAAGTGGATGTCCACTTGCTCAAACGAGAGGTCACCCGTGGAGAGGTTCACTTTCTCGCCAAAGGGCGCCTCACCCAACGGCTGGATATCCTCCGCCACGCGGATCTTCTTACGGAACTCGTCTTCGGGCGTTACAGCCTCCTGGGCCCTGACGTTCGTACCGACCACCGTCAGGCCAAGAAACAGGAGAAGCGCAAACCCACCCCGAAATCTAGGCATCCGAGGGCGTGCCGGCCGATCCGAAGACATCACGTCGCACATGCGCACTCCCCTGTTCATACGCATTCACCCGAACCGCCACCGACAGGCACATGCATGAAACCCTCCATGCAACCATCTACCAATCGACTAAGAATGAAGAATCCATCGCTTTTCACCGGCATAGACATCGCACCCGTCGGATGCGATCCGCACGAATCAAGGACCACGAAAAATTCCTCATGGATTCATTTCAAAGCGAGTAAGACAACGCCGAGCATCCACTGTCATTGCATGCTCGCACCTGATATCCGTAGCTGAAGTCCGCCGGATAGAAGTCAGCTTCCACCATGACCTCACGTAGTGGACCGCTATAGACGATGTCTCCCGTGCCCCAGCGAACCACCTCATACCGAGTTGCTCCGGGGCTCGCCTGCCAGAACACGAAGAATTTCTGGATCTTCCCCTGAACGAGCGTTCTCCAGTCCAGCCCGGAAGGCGTTGGCGGAACATGCCTTACCTGGACCGCGGCCTGAATACTCCAAGGACCGCATCCCGACGCGTTGCATGCTTGTACCTGGTAGACATACGTACCATCCGGCTTTCCCGATGCGGACCAGTTTCCCGTCGCAGCGTAGAGCACCTGCTGCCACCCACCGCCGTTGGCAGATTCGACCAGGTTATAGAGGGTTGCTCCATCGACACCCGTCCAGCTCAGGGTGTAGGCACCACTGTTGTTGGTACCCGCTCCATAAAGAGTTGGCGTTCCCGAAGGTGGAACCGTAACGGCAACGTAGCCACTTGTCGCGTAGCCACTGCACCCATGGGCATTGCACGCCCTGACCCGGTAGTACCAGTTGCTCGACACCGTCTCGGTGATGGTCGCCGAGGTCGCCGTACCGTTGTACACCTGCGTCCAGTTGCCGTCGTAGCTGTGTTCCACCTGATAGGACGTGGCGTAAGTCGCCGCGGCCCAGCTGATGGCGACACTGCCCGTGGAGCTGGCCGGGATGTTGATCGAGCCCGGCGTGGTCGGCAGGTGCGCCACGTTGACGATCGCGCTTTCCACAAGGTCGCTGCACCCATTGTCGTTGCATGCACGGACATCGAAGGCATAGGCACCATCCGTCGGCTGCCCCACCGTGGCCGCCAGGCCGGCGCCGGTATAAAGCGTCGTCCATTGGCCATCATGGACTTGCAAGGCCTCATAACGCGTCGCGGTTGCCGATGCGCTCCACGCGACCTGGATCGTCGACAGATCGCCGCTGAGGGTTGCCGTTACCGACGCAGGCTTTGGCGGCACCTTGACCGAGCGCGGCACAACCATTTGCCCAGAGCCTGTTAACGCCGCATTTTCATTGCCTACCGGGGAAATGCCGTAGATGTAGATCGGCTGACCGCCGCTGGACAGTCGAAGGCTGTCCGGCAGCAAGACCTGGAACCGGTACGCATCGCCATTGGCCTTGCACTCCTGATTCAGGCTCGGTTCGCTGCCACGATTGGCAGGATATGCGCCGAAGAGTGTACCTACGCCAGCAACACCGCCGATGTAGATATGGACATCGATAGACCTAGGCAGACCCGTCGAACAGGCCCAGCCTGCGACGTAGACATCATCGCCGACCGCCGGACCGTAAAACGCACCAATCACTTTCGAGGTCGGCGCCTTCGCATTGGCAACCAGCTTCTTGCCGAGGTAGACGTATTTCGTGCCGTTGGTCGTCGCCGGATCGTACTCCCACATCAACTGCCCGGCCGCGTTGTACGCGTAGTACGTCGTACCCTGTGGCGTCACCTTCTTCACCCGGCGACCCGCCGCGTCATAGGTGTAACTGCCCTTGCCCGGGATCGATGTCAGGCGGTTCGCCAGGTCGAAGTTTAGCGTCTGGCTATCCTTGACCGTCGTGTTGCCGCGCGCGTCGTAGTTGAAGCTGTGTAGCACCGACGCCCCGTTGCCGATCGAGCGCAGCAGGTTGGCTCCGTCGTAGTTGTACGTGTTCGTACCGCTGCCGTTGGTCAGTGTGCGGATATTGTTGAGCGTGTCGTAGGTGTAGCTCTCCGTGCCCCACAGCTGGCCCGCCGTCGCCGAGACCAGGCGGTTCAGGCCGTCGTAGCCCATCGCCTTGCTGCGCTGGTTGGTCCCCGACACGTCGGTGATCTGGCTCACGTTGCCGTTGGCGTCATAGGCGAAGTCTTCGCTGACGTTCGGTGCGCCGCCCTTACCGTAGGTGAAGTTGCGCAGCATCTGGCGGGCGTTCTTGTCCGACGTGTAGATCGCGCCGTTGCCCAGGTAATACGACTTCACGTCGCCATCGGGGAAGTAGCTGATACCCGAAGCGTAACCGCCAACCTGAGTGGGCTGGCGCATGCCGTTCGGGGCATAGCCAACGATGGTGCCATCCGGGTACGCGATGGTGCTCAGCGTCCCCTTGGGGTCGTAGCCATAGCCTAACGCCCAGCTCCAACCATCGATGGACAGCACCTCGGCCGTCAACAGACCCATCTTGTTGCGACCAAACGTCCAGCTGGCCATGCCCGCCGTCGCCGTCGCGGGGTTGCCACGCGCATCGTAGGTGAAGCTGCTCGGCTCGGTACCGGCCGGATACACCACCGAGGTCACGCGGTTCATCGCGTCGTAGCCGCGTACCGTCTTCAACGCATCCGCCACCTGCTCCTGGCCGCAGCCGGTACCGTTGAATGACGCGCCAGAAACGCTCCATGCCAGGTTATCGGCACCGTCATAGGCCATGATCTCGCTGCCGGATTCCGGCTCCCACGTGCGGCACAGCCGGTGCTCGCCGTCGTAGGTCATCGTCTTGGTCAGCGACAGCCCCTGCCCGCCCTGCGTGATCGACAGGGGATTGCCGTAGATGTCGCGCTGGATCGTCTGGCTGATCCCTTCGGGCGCCTCCACCGCGATCACGCTGTTATACGAGGGCTGGTCCAGCATCTGGTAGCGCGTCGTCGTGACGTTGCCCTTGGGATCGGTCACCCGGCGTGCACCGCCGGCCAGGTACTCCGTGCTCGTCAGCAGGTCGCCCAACTCGGTGTGCTGGAACAACTGGATGGGGCGGCCGAGCACGTCGTAGCGGGTCACCGTGCCCAGCGCCATGCCGGCCAGATCGGGCGCGCCATCGACGGTATAGGACTGGAAGGTCTTGCGGCCCGCCCAGTCGTAGTCGGTACGGGACGAGCGATAGCCGATACCAGTATTGGCCTCCGCCTCACCATAGGCCACCGGACGCAACATCGCGTCGTAGTCCATCCGCTGGCTCCAGTTACCCTGGGTCACCATGCGCATCCAGTGCGCGCCGCCGACGCCTCGCGCGGCGCCGATGTAGCCATACCAGAAGGTCTTCGGGGCCCAGGCCACGCTGTCGCCCGCCGGATAGTCGATGCGCGCCAGGCGCCCGATCGCATCGTAGCTGTACGAGGTCAGCGCACCGGTCTGGTCGGCAATCGCCGTGATCTGACCCAGGTCATCCACGGCCACGGTCTGCGCCGTGCCATCCGGATAGCGAATGATCCGCGGAATGCCGCGGTAGTAGTTTTCCAGCCCTGTCGTATGGCCGTTACCGTCGGTGAAACTCGCCAGCTGGCCTTGGGCGTCGAAGGTGTAGCCCATCACCTTGCGACCGAAGCGATAGCGCTCGGACAGGGTCAGGCTGTTGGGATCGTAGACGTTGCGACTGAGCTCTTCATTGCTACCGACGTTCACCGAGCGCGACGGCAAACCCAGTACCCAGCGCCCCTTGTCGCTGAAGGTTTCATCGATGCGGTCGATGCCTTGCTGCCCAGGCGCATTGTTCCATCGCGAGGTACGGACAGGTTGGGCGAACTCGTCGTACGAGGTCGCGGCCCAGGTATAGATAACACCGTCCTGCAGAATATCTCGTCGCAGCAGCGGTCGTTGCTGCGACGTCCTATCGTAGTTGTCGATGTAAAGTTCGTTGGAGCCCATGCGAAAAGGCCAGGGACCCGCGGTAGGCTCGGCGTAGGTGTTTCTTTCGCTTCTGAGCAGGTTTCCCTGCGGGTCGAAACTGTCCAGGGACAACTGCTGGCCTTCCGTACCGTCATAGCGATTACTGAAGGTATACCGATCCCGTCGACCGTCTGGTGACGTCACATCGGTCCATTCCGTCGTGGGACAATAGCCTGTACAGGTGTTCCAGCTCGCGTTGGGTGGCGAGTACCGGTAGTTCCAGGTGGAATCGACGTTTGCTCCCGTAAAACGCTTGCTGTGCAGGGCAAACGTTACCCAACCCAGCGGCACGTCGGCATTATTGGTCACCGGATCGCATACCTTCCTCACGAAGGACCGTCCACGCGCGACGACACCCAGGTTGAAGGTGGCGGACAGTCCAGAGGGATGCGTCATCCGGCCGGTATAAGACGCAGCGAATGGATCTGCCACGGGAGGCGCATCGCATGTGGCGAGGATATAAGTGTCTGCGATACGAAGGCTCTCAAGCTGCCCGAGGTCAAACGTCCACTGACTACCATCGGGCTGCGTCACCGCCGTGAGCGATGCCGCTATCGAACTCACGTCACTACTGTAGCTATAACGCCAGGTCCGTGCGCCAGGAGCATTCGGCTGCACTGTCACGGTGCTGATACGGATCGAGTTTCCCGCATACGTCAGGCTTACCTCGCGACCGTCCGACGCCGTGATGCGCATGAGCCGTAGACCATCGTACTGATAGTCCACATGGTTGCCGAAACGATCCTCCACGCGAGTCACCAGCATGGATACCCTGAGCCGCTTGAGGCTACCTCCCGTGCTGATGATGGCGCTTGGTTTCATCGAACGCGCCATCAGGCCCCGCTTGGTCGCGCCGGCCTTGCCCAACACCGTCATGGGTTGATAGACAAGATGGTTGAACCAGTAGCGCGTACCATCGGGCGCGGTCGCAAGAAACGCCTCGCCCGGCTGACCATTCGCCGTGGTCGGCAGGCAGGCGATGATCCAGTTCTGGCGGGTGACTATGTCGATCCCAGCGGGAGCGAGATGATTGTTGAAATCCCGTAGCAACAGATCCTGTGTTCCCGCACCAGGGACCGTCAGCTTGTACCCGTTCCACCACTCAAAGGCGTCCCAGGGTGGTTCGGTGCTGTCGTTGGGCGGAGAGCCGACGACGGGAGGCTGCGCGAATTTCGAATAGCGCGCTGTCGAAGAGATACCCGTCGTCCAATCTTCGACCACCCAGCCCTTGACGTTCTGCTGGTTGGCAGAGAGCGTGGTGATTCGAGGTAGGGATAGCGTCCAGTCACCGAATGCGTCGCTGAAGACGGTCACGTCGCGAGTCGACTGGTCGCGGATGGTATAGGTCCGGACAATGTCGATGGATGGCCCCGTGCCCGTGAGGTGGATGTCGCTCTGCTCGAACGAGAGATCACCCGTCGACAGGCTGACCTGTTCGCCAAAGGGATTCTCGCCCAGCGGCTGGATATCCTCGCTGACCCGCACCCGTTGACGGAATTCGTCCTCCGGCCTCACGGCGTCCTGGGCGGATGCTCCGCCTGCCGCGATGACCAGGATCAGGCCGCACAACGCGGCGTCGACCCACCCACGCATCCTGCGCACGTCCGCCCGAAGCGAACGCACGGCAAAGCCGTTCCGCATATGGAACTCCATCCACCTACAACAACCCTGGTTGCCGTATCGCCTACCGTCCCTGGCTGCCTGCGGTAGACGACCCCTGTGCGGAGCGTGATCGATGCTCGCGAAGACCGAAACGCCCCTACGTTTCAAAGAGCTTTATAGCGGCGACTTCACGCACTTTGCAAGTTCTTGCGCAACATCGCATCTTCATGCGCCCATCGCGAGAGACAGGGCGCGTCGTCGCTCGACGCGCCCGCTCCTGGTATGTCACGGACTCGCCGGCATCCATCGATACGTCGGCAGCGTCACGCTCGGCACCAAGGGCCCGACGAATGGGTTGTTTCCCGGATAGGCGTAGCGATTGAAATCGCCGAAGCGCTCCGGCACCGGGCCGGTGGAGGCGCGGCTCATGAATCGACCGATCGTCGGATCGTAGTAACGGGCCTTCAGGTAGACGAGGCCCGTATCCGCCTCTTCGAGCTCACCCATGTATCCCGGCCCCGAACCCGGCGTGCCCATCGAACGTGCGCCGAACGGACGCCAGTCGGATGTGGAGGTCAAGTTGGCCCGGTCGTCGGTGGTCGCCAGGACGCTGCCCTGCGGATCGGTGTAGTAGTACACAGCCCCTTGGTTCGGCGCTGCGCTGGCGATGAGTTTCTTGCCCAGGTAGACGTATTTCGTACCGCGGCTGGTCGCCGGATCGTACTGCCACAGCAACTGGCCGGCGGTGTTGTACGCGTAGTACGTGGTGCCCTGTGGCGTCGTCTTCTTCACGCGACGTCCTGCCTCGTCGTAGACGTACGACGCCTTGCCGGTTACCGATACCAGTCGATTGGCATAGTCGAAGCCCAGTTCCTGGTCATCCTTGCGGATGGTGTTGCCGCGATTGTCGTAGACGAAGGTTCGTCGCGTCGAGCTATTGTCGATCGACCGCAGCAGGTTGAGGCTGTCGTAGCTGTAACCGTTGGAGACGTTCCCGCTGACCAGGGTGCGGATGTTGTCCAGGGCGTCGTATTCGTACCTTTCCGAACCGCCCGCAGGGCCGGCATCGACGGAGACAAGACGATCGATGGGGTCGTACATCATGCTCCTGGATCGCGGGCTTCCCTGCGTGAGGTCGTTGATCACGCGAAGATTGCCGTTGGGGTCGTAGTACAGATCCTCGCTGATCAACGGCATGCCGTTGCCGTAGGTGAAATTGCGAAGCAGTTGGCGCGGATTCTTGTCCGCCATGTAGATCGCACCGCTTCCCAGGCCATACGTACGCGGCTCGCCATCGGCGAAGTAACGGACGTTCGAGGCATAACGGCCCACGGCCTGCGGCTGACCGAGACCGTTGGGCATGTACGTGACGACGTCACCGTCCGGATAGGCAACGCTGCTCAACGCGCCGGTCGGATCGTAACCGTAGCCGAACACCCAGCCCTGGTTATCGACGGTCACCATTTCCGACGTCGGCAGGCCTAGCTTGTTGCGCGTGTAGCGTCGGCCCACGGTTCCCGACATGACGCTTTCGAGGTTGCCACGCAGGTCGTATGTATAGCTCGTTGGTGCGATGCCACTGCCCGGATAGGTGACGGAAAGGAGACGGTTCATCGGATCGTAGGACCGCATCGCCTTCATCGCGTCGGCCACCTTGTCCTCGCCGCAACCGGTGCCATTGAATGATGCCCCGCTGGCGCTCCAGACCAGGTTGCCGACATCGTCATGGCTCATGATTTCACTGCCGGATTCCGGCTCCCAGATCCTGCACAGGCGATGTGCGCTGTCATAGCTCAGTGTCCGACGCAGGAACGGCACGAAGTTTCCGCCGCGGGACACCGAGACCGGGTTGCCGTAGACGTCGCGCTGGATGAGCTGGAGGACACCTTCCGGTGCGTCGATGGCGGTGGCCTTGTCATACGACGGCTCGTCGAACATCTGGTAGCGCGTGATCGTCACGGCGCCCATGGGATTCGTCACACGGCGAGCGCCGCCATCCGGGTATGCCGTAGTCGTGACCACGTCACCCTGCTCCCCGCTCTGAGCCTGCCGTACGAGACGCCCCAACACGTCGTAGCGCAGCGTCGTGCCGTTGGACGCGGGCCAGGACCCGGGGTAACCGTCAAACGGATAGGACTGGAAGATTGGCCGACCCTGCCAGTCGTAGTCGGTACGCGACGACACCGCGACCGTGCCATTTGCATCGGAGCGTGATTGCACGGCGGGACGCAGCATCGCGTCGTATTCCGTACGCTCGGATCGATTGGCCTGGTTCACCGTCCGTGTCCAGTGCGGTCCGTTCAGCGCGGAACCTCCCGTGGAGAACGTGTACTGGATCGTCTTCGGTGCCCAGGACACGCTATCGCCTGACGGATAATCGATGCGTGCCAGGCGCCCGATCGGATCGTAGCCGTAGAACGTGCTTACGCCGGTCTGGTCGCCCACCCGGATGACCTGGCCGAGATTGTCGACATCGACCTGTAGCGATCTTCCGTCGGGATAGGACACCGCCCCAGGAATGCCGTGCTTGTAATTGCCGAACGTCGTGGCCCGACCGATGCCATCGACCTGGCGCGTCATCTGGCCTCGCGCGTCGTACGCATAGCCCATCGTCCGACGACCGAAGCGATAACGCTCCGTCGGCAGCAGGGCCCATGGATCGTAGACGAGACGATCGACTTCCTCGTTCGTGGTGTTGTTGAAGGTACGCAACGGAAGGCCGAGCACCCAGCGACCGGTCTGGTTCAACACCTGGTCGCTCTGGTCGAGAACGATCTGGTCCGGTTGCGTGTTGGAACGCGTCGATCGAACGGGATAAAGGAACGGATCGAACTCGATCACGTTCCAGGTGTAGGTGACCCCTTCCTGCACGATATCGCGACGACGAAGGGGGCGGTGTTGCGCCGTCCGGTCCTCGTTATCCATCGACATCAGGTTGCGACCGGCGCGCCGGGGCCACGGTCCGCCGTCGGGGTCCGCATAGGCGTAGGTTTCCAGGCGACGCAGGCCCTGGCTATCGCGCGTCTCCACGGACAGGCGCTGGCCTTCGGTTCCGTCGTAACGGCTGCTGAAAACATGATGGTCGTATCGGCCATCCGGAGCGACCACGTCCGTCCAGGCATTCGCGATGCAGCTTCCCGCGCAATCGCTCCAGCTAGGTGTGGACGGCGAATAACGGTAGTTCCATGTGGCGTCCACACCCGCGCCAGACAGACGCTTGGCCGCCAGGCCGAGCGTGACCCAGGCGGAGGGAATGTCGGCGGCGTTCGTCTTCGCGTCGCAGCGCTTCGGCGTGAACGCACGGCTGCGTGCCTGGAAGGCGAGCGTGTACGTACCGGTCAAGCCCGACGGGTTCGTCATGCTGACGACCTGGGTGGGATTGAAACCGCCGGGAACGCTCGCGGGCGTGTTGCAATCGCCCGCCTGATATTTGTCGGCGAGCCGGATGTCGCGCATCGCCGCCAGATCGAAGGCCCAGCGCGATCCATCCGGCAGCGAGACGTTGTCCAGGGTACCTCCCGCCTGGGTGCCGTTGCTGCGGTACTGGTAGCGCCATGTGCGACCGGGAAAGCTGTCGGGCTGGACGTTGACCGACTGGATCCGGGGCGTGTTCCCGACATAGTCGAACGTGACCTGTCGACCATCGGACGCCGTGATCTGGGTGAGGCGATTGCCGGCGTAGCGATAGTCCACCGCATTGCCGAACCGGTCTTCCACGCGCGTCACCAGCATCGAGGCCTGCGCACGCGCGAGCGTATCGGCCGGGGTACCCGCACGCGCGATTTTCGGAGCGAAACCGTACGTAAGCTGGTTGAACCAGTACCTTGAGCCATCGGGTGCGGTCGCGAGAAAAGCTTCGCCCGGTTCACCGTTCACCGTGGACGGAAGGCAGCTGACGACCCAATGGTCCTTCGTCACGATCCGTATGTTCGAGCCATCGGGAACGAGCGGGTTGCCTGCGTCGCGAGACAGCAGGTCCTGGCTGCCCACACCGGGCAGCACCAGCTGATAGCCATTCCACCAGTCCTTCGGATCCCAGGCGGAAGAGGCGCCGCTGGTCGCGCCGACGGTCGGTGGCGCCGCGAACTGGGAACAGCGGTTGGTCGACCCGCCCTGCAGACCGGACTGCCCCACCACCCAGCCATGCACGTCCTGCTGCTGGGCGACGATCGTGGTGATCCTTGGCAGCGAGAGTTCCCAGTCGCCGAACGCCGCGCTCTCGTAACCTGAAGGCGTATACGCCATGTCGCGCATGGCGAAGGTGCGCGCGACGTCGATCGCGGGACCGGTACCGGTGAGGTGGATATCCACCTGCTCGAACGAAAGGTCGCCCGTGGCGAGATTCAGCTTTTCGCCAAAAGGGTTGTCGCCCGGCGGGGCTTCATTCTGCCCGACCCGGACCTTCAGCCGGAACTCGTCCTGCGGTCGCACCGCGTCCTGCGCCGAGACGAGGAAGGGTGTTCCCCATGCCACCAGCCCCCATGCCATCGCCAGAACCTGCACGCACTTCCTGCGCGCAGGCGCCACTGGCGCCCGCGAAACCATCCCGTCACGCATGTGAACTCCGTTTACCGCAACAACCCTGGTTGCCTTATCCCCCGACGTCCTTGATGCGTGCGCCGAGCGATCCCCTGTGCATGGAGCATCCCGATGCCCCGGCCGCTGTTATAGAGGCGGGCACGACCGAATGGCAAGTTCTTGCGCCCACCGCGACAGGAACCGACCCGGGAAACGTGACCTGCGTTAGCATTCGCCCCTTTGCGAAGGGCCTGAAGCATGACGATGGCAACGAGCCCCCCCTGCCCGTGCGGCAGCGGGAAAACCACGATAGCCTGCTGTGGCCGCTGGCATGCCGGCGACCCCGCCCCCACGGCCGAAGCCTTGATGCGCTCGCGCTATAGCGCCTACGTACTGGGCCTGGAGGACTATCTGCTTGCCACCTGGCATGCGAGCGCGCGGCCAGCCTCGCTCGACCTGGCGGCACAGTCGCCGCAGCCGGTGTGGCTCGGCCTGACGGTCAAACGCCACGAAAACCCCACGGCGGACACGGCCGTCGTGGAGTTCGTGGCGCGGATGCGTATCGGTGGCTGCAGCGCCCAGCGCATGCACGAAGTCAGTCGCTTCGTGCGCGAGGATGGACGCTGGTACTACCTCGACGGTGACGTGACCTAAGGGTCAGAACACCTGGCGGGCGACGCCGCCGTCGACGCGCATGGCCGTACCGGTCGTGCCCGATGCCTGCTCCGACGCGAGGTAGACCGAGGCATTGGCGACTTCATCGACCGACAGCAGGCGCTGGATGATCGACGTCGGACGGTGGGTCGCGATGAAGTCCTTCTCCACCGCTTCCAGCGACGTGCCCTGCTCCTTCGCGATCTTGCCGAAGAATTCGCTCACGCCTTCGGACAGGGTCGGGCCAGGCAGCACGGAGTTCACCGTGACGCCGGTACCGACCAGGGTCTCGGCCAGGCCGCGCGCGACGGCAAGCTGCGCCGTCTTGGTCATGCCGTAGTGGATCATCTCCGTCGGAATCTGCAGGGCGGATTCGCTGGAGATGAACTGGATGCGGCCCCAGCCGCGATCCTTCATGCCCAGGGCGTAATGACGCGACAGGCGGATACCCGAAGTGACGTTCACTTCGAAGAAGCGCGTCCATTCGGCGTCCTCGATCTCGAAGAAGCCCTTCGGTTCGAAGATGCCGAGGTTGTTCACGAGGATATCGGTCTGCGGGACCGCCTTGATGAGGGTGGCGGCACCTTCGGCCGTGCCCAGGTCGGCGGCGACGCCGGACAGCTTCGCGTCGGGAACGTCCTTGCGGATTTCCGCGATGGCGGCGTCCACACGGGCCTGCGTGCGGCCCGTGATTACCACGGCGGCGCCCGCCGCCGCGAGGCCCTTGGCGATGGCCTGGCCGATACCGGCCGTGGAACCGGTGACGATGGCGCTGCGCTTGCTCAGATCGATGTTCATGGAAACTCCGGAAGGAAAAGTGGATTTCCCCATCGTCGGGGCTCGGCCAGTCCGGATCAATCGTCCACGGAGCGAAAGACTTTTGCCTTGGTGAGAAGGATCAGGCCGGCGGCACGTCGAAACGCGTCTCGCCCGCCGGCACGCCGTTGGGGCCGAAACGGCGTTCCACGATGATCGCGCTGTCGTCATGACCGACCAGGATCACCGTGCTGGCACGCGTGCCGTAGTGCTCGCCGACAATGAAAGCACTGGAAAGGAATCGCTCGCGCTCGATGCCGATGCCCGTATCCGGCAGCACGTCGTCGGGCCATGGGCCCCGGTCTGAAACCATGGCGAACAAGGCTTCGATATCCTCGTCGGCGGAATACACCCACTGCTCCAGCTTGCCGACGAGCGCACGCGTCTTCGGCCACGGCGCATTGAAGTCGGCGTTGGAAAGGCCGTGGATGCCCGGCATAGCCTGCTGTTTGCGCGCTTCGGGGTGATTGCCTAGATAAAAGGCCTGCGTGTGGTCGAAGGTCAGCAGGTTGAACGGACGGTATTCGCCTGCCGTGGCGAGGAGTTCGTCGGCATGCGCGGACGCCGTCAGGTTGGAGCCGAGGTAATCGGCAACGAGAAGGCCACGCGACAGGCCACTGTGATCGGCCGTGAGGTCGCGTACGTTGGTGATGGCGCTAACGCGACCATGCGGCGCCACGCCGACCCAGGTGCCACCGGCTTCCAGGTCGCGCCCCGCATGGATTTGCGGTGCTTCGTCCCAGGTGGACAAGGGTGCAGTGGGGCGAGCATGGAATTCGTCGCGATTGCCGACGAGCACGAGGCGCCAGCGCGGATGGACGCGCCAGGCAAAGGCGATCAGGCACATGGGGACATATGGCCTTACTTGGGGGGCATGGCCGTATTGTGCGCCTGAGGTGTGGGGTTGTGCGAATGGGCGGCTCGGCCCTCTGGGAGACCGGGGCGCTGGGTTCCTGCTTTCGCAGGAACCCAGGGCGGTGCACTCGGTTATCGCGCCGAGGTCAGGCGGCGACCGTCACGCCCAACTTCTTCGCCGCCAGCATCCGCACGATCGACGAGGCGGCTTCACGACCGTCGTACACCGCGCGCACCACGAGATCCGCACCGCGCACGTTGTCGCCGCCCGCGAATACCTGCGGATGGCTGGTCTGGTGCGGAAGATGACCCTCGGCACCCGTCACGATGCGACCGCTGCGATCGCGGGCGATGCCGAAGGCGTCGCACCACGACGGCGGGCTCGGCTGGAAGCCGAAGGCCTGGATCACCACGTCGGCGCGCAGGTCGGTTTCGCTACCTTCGACATTGCGTGGACGCGGACGCCCGTCGCCGTCATCCACCAACTGCGTCTCGACCACGCGCACCGATGTCACCCGGCCTGCATCGCCAACAAGTGCAATGGGCTGGCGCTGGAACAGGAAGCGAACACCTTCCTCGCGGCTGTAGCCGACTTCGCGACGCGAACCCGGCATGCTCGGCTCGTCGCGGCGATAGACACAAGTGACCGACGCAGCACCAAGACGGATCGCGGTGCGATTGCAGTCCATGCCGGTATCGCCGCCACCCAGCACGACGACGTGCTTGCCGGCGAGGTCGTACTCCGGCAACGGTGCTTCGTCACGCAGCAGGCGTTCCGTGTTGGCGATCAGGAAGGGCAACGCATCGTGCACACCGACGAGGTCGCGGCCTTCGAGCTGGCCGTCGACATAGGTATAGGCACCCGTGCCAACGAACACGGCATCGTAGTCGGCGAGCAATTCATCGAACTCGATGTCGCGACCGATGTCCACGCCAAGATGGAAACGGACGCCCATGCCTTCCAACACCATGCGACGTGTCTTCACCACATGCTTGTCGAGCTTGAAGGGCGGAATGCCGAAGGTAAGCAAGCCACCGATCTCGTGCTGGCGATCGAACACATCGGCGGCGATGCCCGCGCGACGCAGGCGATCGGCGCAGGCAAGGCCGGCAGGCCCCGCGCCCACGATGGCGACGCGCGCGCCAGTTTCCTTCACGCGCGACAGATCAGGGCGCCAGCCCTGGCGGATCGCCTCGTCGGTGACCCAGCGTTCGACGCTGCCGATGGTGACCGCGCCAAATTCGCCTTGCTCCAGGGTGCAGGCACCTTCGCATAGGCGATCCTGCGGGCAGACACGGCCGCAGATCTCGGGCAACGGGTTGGTCTCGTGCATGAGCGTGGCGGCCTCGAAGAGGCGACCGTCCTGCACCAGCTTCAGCCAGTTCGGAATGTAGTTGTGGACCGGGCAGGCATGCTCGCAGTACGGGTTGCCGCAATCGATGCAGCGCTCGGACTGCTGCGATGCCTCCGTGGAGGCGAAGTCGCCGGAGATTTCGCCGTAGCCGAGCACGCGCACGGCAATCGGCACCGTCCGCGGCGTCTGCCGCGGCACCTCGAGGAAACGGAAGTCCTTTGCGCTCATGCCGCGCTCCGCAGTTCTTCGGCCAGGGCGTCGAGGCTGGCAGCCTTGGGCTTCACCAGCCAGAAGCGTTGCAGCAGGCCACGGAAATCACCGAGCACGCGCTGGCCCCAGGCACTGCCCGTGAGTTCGGCGTGGCGGGCGATGAGCTGGCGCAGGTGCTGCATGTAGTGCTCCATGCCCTCGTGCGAGATGCGCACGATGTCGACGAGTTCGTGGTTGTAGCAATCGACGAAATTGCGATCCAGGTCGAGCACGTAGGCGAAGCCGCCGGTCATGCCCGCGCCGAAGTTGAGTCCGGTGCGGCCCAGCACGGCGACGACGCCGCCGGTCATGTATTCGCAGCAGTGGTCGCCCGCGCCTTCAACAACTGCCAGCGCGCCGGAGTTGCGTACGGCAAACCGCTCGCCGACCTGTCCGGCGGCGAACAGTTCGCCACCTGTCGCGCCGTAGAGGCAGGTATTGCCGATGATCGAGGCGTCCTGGCTCTGGAACGGGGAATCGTCCGGCGGACGCACGACGATGCGACCGCCCGCCATGCCTTTGCCGACGCCATCGTTGGCTTCGCCGATCAGTTCGATATGAACGCCACCGGCATTCCACGCGCCCAGGCTCTGCCCCGCCGAACCGTGGAGGTGCAGGTTGAGCGGCTTGCCGGCCATGCCGGCATCGCCCCAGCGACGGGCCACGTCACCGGACAACCGCGCACCGATCGCACGATCGGTGTTCACCACCGGATAGCGGAAGGTACCGCCGAGTCCATCGGTGACGGCCTGGCGCGTGTCTGCCGAGATACGGCTGGCGAGCGCCGCCGGATCGCGCATCGGATTGCGTGCGAAGGTGCAGGCGAAATCAACCTTCTGGCCAAGGCCATCGGCGGTGACCAGCGGTGAGAGGTCCAGTCGATCCTGCACCGGCGTCACGCCGTCGCGGCGCTCCAGGCGATCCGCCTGGCCGATCAGTTCGGCGAGCGAACGCACGCCCAGCCGCGCGAGGTGGAGACGCACGTCCTCCGCGACAAAGCGGAAGTAGTTCATCACCATGTCGGGCAGGCCGAGGAAGTGATTCTGGCGGAGCACCGGGTGCTGGGTCGCCACGCCCGTGGCGCAGTTGTTGAGGTGGCAGATACGCAGATACTTGCAGCCCAGCGCCACCATCGGCCCCGTGCCGAAGCCGAAGCTTTCCGCGCCGAGCATCGCGGCCTTGATCACATCGAGGCCGGTCTTCAGGCCACCATCGGTCTGCAGGCGCACGCGACCGCGCAGGTCGTTGAGACGAAGCGTCTGCTGGGTCTCGGCAAGGCCAAGCTCCCACGGCGTGCCCGCGTACTTGATCGAGGTGAGCGGACTCGCACCCGTACCGCCATCGTGGCCAGATACGGTGATGAGGTCCGCTCCCGCCTTGACCACGCCGGCAGCGACCGTGCCGACGCCCGCGTGCGACACCAGCTTCACCGACACCAACGCCTGCGGATTCACTTCCTTCAGGTCGTGGATGAGCTGGGCGAGGTCTTCGATGGAATAGATATCGTGATGCGGCGGCGGCGAGATGAGGCCGATACCGGGCTTCGCGTAACGCAGGCGGGCGATGGTCGCGTCCACCTTGTGGCCCGGCAGCTGGCCGCCTTCGCCGGGCTTGGCGCCCTGGGCGATCTTGATCTGCAGCACTTCGGCGTTGACCAGGTAGGCCGGCGTGACGCCAAAGCGGCCGGATGCGACCTGCTTGATCTTCGAGGCCTTGTCGGTGCCGTAGCGCGAGGGATCTTCGCCGCCTTCGCCCGAATTGCTTCGCGCGCCCAGGCGATTCATCGCGATGGCAAGCGCCTCGTGCGCTTCCGGCGACAACGCGCCGAGCGACATGCCCGCCGAGTCGAAACGCTTCAGGATCGCTTCCACCGGCTCGACCTCGTCGAGCGGCACCGGGGTGTCCTCACGCGGCACGAGCAGGTCGCGCAGGGCCGATGGCGGACGCGCGTCGACGTAGTGCGCGTACGTTTCGTAGTCCTTCCACTCACCCGTGCGCACCGCCACCTGGAGGCTGGCGATGACATCCGGGTTGTACATGTGGAACTCGCCACCGTGCACGTACTTGTAGAGGCCACCGGCGCGCAGGGACTGCGCTTCGTCCCAGGCTTCGGCGGCGAGCAAGCGTTGCTCGTGCTCGAGGTCGGCGAAGGTGGAGCCGCTGATGCGGGAAGGCGTGCCAGGGAAGCAGACGTCGACGACGTCGCGGGACAATCCGACGATCTCGAACAACTGGGCGCCACGGTAGCCGGCGACGGTCGAGATGCCCATCTTGGAAAGAATCTTCAGCAGGCCCTTGCGGATGCCGCGGCGATAGTTGCGGCCGATCTCGCGGGGGGCGCCTTCGCCGTTGCGGATGTGACCGCTGCGGCCCATGTCGAACAGGCTCTGGTAGGCCAGCCAGGGGTAGATCGCGGTGGCGCCGAAACCGAGCAGGCAGGCGAAGTGATGCGGGTCGCGCGGCGTCGCCGTCTCGACCATGATGTTGCATTGACATCGCAGGCCGCGATCCACGAGGCGCGCATGCACCGCACCGGTCGCCAGCAACGAATGGATCGGCAGCAGGTCGCGGCGCGGGTAGCGGTCGCTCAGGAAGACGATGGTTACGCCACCGCGCACGGCCGCTTCCACGTCGTCGCAGATACGGGCGAGGGCCTGTTCCAGGGTCTCGTCTGCGCCGTACATCAGGTCGAAGCGCGGCGTGTTGGCGTAGTCGGGGTTGGCGAGGATCTGGCGAAGCTTGCGCTGCGACAGGATCGGCGAGTTGAGCAGGATCTGCTTCGCGTTCTCCGGCCCGAGGTCGAAGATGTTGCGCTCCTGGCCGATCTGCGTCACCAGCGACATCACCAGGCGCTCGCGCAACGGATCGATGGGCGGGTTGGTGACCTGGGCGAAGCCTTGGCGGAAGCGATCGTAGAGCGGACGAATCTGCCGCGAGAGCACCGCCATGGGCGTGTCGTCGCCCATCGAGCCCGTGGCTTCCGCCTCGGATTCGGCCAGCACCTTCAATACCGACTCGCATTCCTCGCGCGAAAGACCGTAGAGCTTCTGGTAGCGACGAAGCTCCTCGGCGGGCAGCGGCTCGGCGGCGAGGCTGGGGTCGATCAGGTCGGATTCCAGATAGGTGACGCCGTTGCGCAGCCAGTCGCGATACGGTGCACGAGCACGATTGATCGCATCGATATCGGCATTGCGCAGCAGGCGATGTTCGCGAAAGTCGACTGCGATCATTTCGCCCGGCGCGAGACGCCCCTTGGCGACGATGCGCGACGAGGGTACGTCCCACAGGCCCGCTTCGGAGCCCACGATGAGATGGTTGTCGTCGGACAGCGCCCAGCGCGCCGGACGCAGGCCGTTGCGGTCAAGCGTGCATGCGGCATAGCGACCGTCGCACATCACCAGGCCGGCAGGGCCGTCCCAGGGTTCGCTGTGCAGCGCGTAGTACTCGTAGAACGCCGCGAGGTCCTCGTCGATGTCCTCGCGTGCGGCGTAGGCCGGCGGCACGAGCACGCGCATCGCGGTGATGAGGTCCATGCCGCCCATGAGCAGCACTTCGAGGGCGTTGTCGAGGCTTTCCGAATCCGAACCGTTCTGGCGCACCAGCGGACCGATGTCCGACAGATCGACCTTGTCCGAGCGCATGACCGAGCCGCGTGCCTGCATCCAGCGACGGTTGGCGCGAATCGTGTTGATCTCGCCGTTGTGGGCGAGGAACCGGAACGGCTGCGCGAGGCGCCACTGCGGCGAGGTGTTGGTGGAGAAACGCTGGTGGAAGACCACCGCGTCGGCGACAAGCGCGGGATGCCGAAGGTCGGCGTAGACATCGCGCAGGCGGCCCGGCGCGGCCATGGCCTTGTAGCCCACCACTTCGCCCGAAAGCGATACGACATAGAAGTGCGGATCGTCCTTCGCACGCTGCTCGGCACGACGTCGCGCACGAAATAGCGCTGCCTCGAAGGCGGCGGGCGAGAGATCGCCCGGCGAATCGACGAACACTTGACGCACGCGCGGCATGGCGGCCGCCGCGAGAGGGCCGCAGGCATCGGCATTGACGACAACATCGCGCCAACCGGCTACACGCAGGTTCACGGCGTTGAGTTCGTCCTCGAACGCCGCGACCGATGTCTCGTCGCCCGATGGATCGAGAAAGACAACGCCGGCCGCGAAATGCGTGGCGAGGGAAATACCGGATTCGCCGGCCAATGCACGGAGCCATTCCACCGGACGGCGGAATAGCACGCCGCAACCATCGCCGCTCACGCCGTCGGCGTTCACGCCACCACGATGGGAAAGACGGGCCAATGCGTCGAAGGCCGTATCGACGAGCTTCGCACTCGCATGGCCATCTATCTGCGCGACGATACCAAAGCCGCAGCTGTCGTGTTCAAACGCCTCATCATAGAGGCGCGGATTGCCTTGCTTCACCATCCGCCTCCTCGTGGCATCGGGTTGTGCTGGGTCGTGCGCGCACGTGTTCCCACGACCCAGGACGGGCCAACCTCACGTACACGCGGATAGGCATGCGCCCCACTTTAGACATAATTGCGGCGCTGCGTCAAAGGCATTCGGACGTCCATATGAAAATCGAACGGAATTGTTACAAAGCGGCCGTGGCAGGTACCCCTGAGGGGGCATGTCTGCGCGATGGGACGGGAAGGGGACGCCCATGACTCGACCCTGTCGCGCGCAAGCGCGCTCCTACAGGGGTGGCGGCGGGATGGGTCATAATCCGGGCCATGCGCCCAATCCGAATCCCGTCCGCCCTGCTCGCCACCGCCCTTGCCCTCGCCCCCCTCCCGGCCGCGCTCGCCGCCCAGGACGGCAAGGCGCGGACCGAGCAGGACCAGGCCCGGCAGAAGCTGGACACCGTGCGCAAGGACATCGAGTCGCTCACCAAGGAGCAGCGGGATACCGCCAACGCCCGCGACAGCGCCAATGCCGCCCTGGCCAAACAGGCCGAGCAGGTCTCGGCGGCCGCCCGCGCCGTCCGCGACACTGACGCCGAGCTGGCCCAGCGCAAGCACGACCTCGACCAGCTCGGCGAACAGAAGGACCAGATGCAGCGCGGCCTGGATGCGCAGAATGGCGCCCTGGGCGACCTGCTCCGCGCCACCTATACGCTGGGCCGCGGTTCCGATCTCCAGTTGCTGCTGGGTGACGAGGATGTGAACCGCATCTCGCGCGCCCTGACCTACTCGCGCTACTTCCAGCAAAACCGTCTCGAGCGCATCAAGGGCCTGCTCGCGGATCTTTCGCGCCTGCAGGAGGTCGAAGCCGCCATCACCGCCGAACAGCAGAAGCTGGAGGCGACCCGGGCCGAGCGTGGCAAGCGCGCGGCGGAACTCGAAAAGCAGCGTGGCGAGCAGCAGAAACTGGTGACCGAGGCCAACTCCAAATACAAGGACCAGGCCCAGCGCATGGCCGCCCTCAAGCAGAACGAGCAGGACATGAACGCCCTGGTCACCCGCCTGCAGAAGGTCATCGACGAAGCGGCCAAGGCCGCCGAACCCGCGCCGTCGCCCAAGGGCGGTCCAGCCGCCGCGCCGCTGGGCAATCTGCGCGGCAACCTGCCGTGGCCCGCCTCCGGTGCGGTACATGCCTATGGCAGCGGCGTGATCATCGTCGCGCCACACGGCAGCGAGGTGAAGGCCGTGGCGCGTGGCCGCGTCGTCTTCGCCAACTTCCTGCGCGGCTACGGCATGATGATCATCGTGAACCACGGAAACGGTTTCATGAGCATGTACGGCAACAACGAAACGCTGCTGCACGGCGTGGGCGACATGGTGGAAGCCGGCGAAGCCGTCGGCACCGCCTCGGCGCCGGTCGGTGACAGCGGCGCGTATTTCGAGCTGCGCCAGGGCGGCAAGCCCATCGACGCGCGCGGCTGGCTCGGCAAACGGCATTGATCCTGGAGAAAGGCATGCGTCAGCACCCCCTTCGCCTCGCCCTCGCGCTGGTTCTCGGCGCCGTGGCGACCCTTCCCGCCCAGGCGCAGCAGTCGGCGAAACCGGTGAAGCAGCCGGACGCGCCCGCCGCGTCCTCGACGACGGCCGCCAAGGTCGCAAGCCAGGCCGACGACGCGGTCGATCTCGACGACATCCGCAATTTCACGCGGGTGTACCACATCGTGCAGCAGGCCTATGTCGAGAAGCTCGACAACAAGACCATCATGAAGGCCGCCATCAGCGGCATGCTGCAGAACCTCGATCCGCACAGCGAATACCTCGACAAGGACGGCCTCGCCGAACTCGACGAGGACACCACCGGCCAGTACGGCGGCCTCGGCATCGAAGTGCTCCAGGTGGACGGCTCGCTGAAGATCGTCGCCCCGATCGACGACACGCCCGCCTCACGCGCCGGCATCAAGCCGGGCGACATCATCCTCAAGGTCGACGGCATGGTGGTCGATGGCCAGAACATCGACGATGCCTTCAAGAAGCTGCGCGGCGATCCGGGCTCGAAGATCACCCTGACCATCCTGCATGAGAAGTCGGACAAGCCCATCGACATGCCGCTGGTGCGCGAGCGCATCAACGTCACCAGTGTGAAGGTACGCCAGCTCGAACCCGGCTACGTGTACATCCGCCTGAGCCAGTTCCAGGAAGACACCTCCACCGACCTGGACAAGAAGCTCTCCGACTACATCAAGAAGTACGGCGCACCCAAGGGCGCGGTGCTCGATCTGCGCTCCAACCCCGGCGGCCTGCTGACCAGCGCCGTGGGCGTGGCGGACACCTTCCTCAACAGCGGCGGCATCGTCAGCACCAAGGGACGCCTGCCGGACGCCAACCTCAACTTCGATGCACACCCGGGCGACCTGCTCAACGGGGCGCCGATGGTGCTGCTGGTCGACAACGGCACGGCCTCTGCCGCCGAGATCGTCTCCGGTGCGCTGAAGGACAACCATCGCGCGCTGATCATGGGTCGGCGCACGTTCGGCAAGGGCGTGGTGCAGACCGTGCTGCCGCTCGACCAGGACCACGCGGTGAAGATCACCACGGCGCGTTACTACACGCCGAATGGCACCTCGATCCAGGCCGAAGGCATCAAGCCGGATATCGCCCTGGCCGACCTGGCCGTGAGCAAGGGCGACACCGGGCCGTCGTTGATCGGATCGGAAGCGGAGCTGCGCAACCATCTGGCCAATGAGAAGACGGACGCGGACGATGCGAAGACCGTCACGACCGACGACGACGGGAAGCTGGCCCTTGAGGACTACGCGCTGTCGCAGGCGTTGAATGTGTTGAAGGGGTTGTCGCTCGTCCGGAAGTGATCGGGTAACGGGGTTACCAGAATTTCCACCAAGGGCGCGCCGCACGGGCCATCCGGCGGCGCAGCCGGCGCGATGCGGCACGCGGAATGGCCTCCTGGCCAAGCTTCCAGCCATCGAACGCGGTCAATCCGTAAGCTGAGGCGGCCAGGTCGTACTCGAAGCCGGTGACGGTCTCCGCCAGTTCCACCGGCAGCGCGAGGAAGCAGTCCACATCGTGGCCTTCCTCGTCGGCGAGATCTTGTTCCATTTCGAAACGCGCATGAAGCACGTCGAAGGCCGACGGCAGCGTGCCGCTGGTGACTAGGATGCGGACATCGCTTTCGCTCGCCCCATGTTCCACATGCCAGGCCACTTCGCCCTCGACGTAGCAGGTGGCGAAACTCGTACTGGACGGGTCGTACTGCACGCCGATCACCTGGCAGCCCTTCGATAAAGGCAGCAAGGTGTCTTCGGTGAGCAGGGGCGAAGCGAAGCGGGTGACCACCACGAACCAGCCGGACGGCAAGGCGATGGCGAAGCCGCGCTTCGCATGCGTCGAGGTCTCGGCGTGGGCGACCAGGTCCAGCTCGGCGAACACCGCGTCGCCCGGCTTACCCTTTACCGCCAGCCAGCCGAGGGGCGCGGTCATCGGCCCTACGTCCGCTCGCCGGGCTTGAGCAGGAATCGCACCGCCAGTAAGCCCAACTCGTAGAGCAGGCACATCGGTACCGCGAGCATGACCATCGAGAGCAGGTCGGGTGGCGTAATGAAGGCCGCGATGGCGAACGCACCCACGATGGCGTAGCCACGACCCTTGCTCAGTTTCTCGGCATCCACGATGCCGATCGCCGCGAGGATCACCACGGCCACCGGCACCTCGAAGCAGAGACCGAAGGCGAAGAACATCAGCATCACGAAGTCGAGGTAATGCGTGATGTCCGTCATCATCGCCACGCCGTCCGGCGTGACCGCGTTGAGGAACTTGAACGCGGCCGGCAGCACGACGAAATAAGCGAAGGCGCAGCCGGAATAGAACAGCACCAGCGACGCTACCAGCAGCGGCCGGGCCAGGCGCTTCTCGTGCTTGTACAGGCCCGGGCTGACGAAGGCCCAGAGCTGGTAGATGATCATCGGCATGCTGATGAACAGCGCTACGAAGAAGGCGAGCTTCAACGGGGTGACGAACGGGCTGGCCACTTCGGTCGCGATCAGGTGAGCGCCCTGCGGCATGCGCTCGACCAGCGGCTTGGCCAGCTCCGCATACAGGTGGTTCGCCACCGGCACCAGGGCCAGCAGCACCAGCTGCAGCACGACGATGGCCCGCAACAGGCGCGAGCGCAGTTCGATCAGGTGGGAAAACAGGCCCTCTTCGACGGCGTCCTCGGCGGACGGGTCGGGGTCAGCTGCGGTCATGCGGTTCGTTCCTGGGCGCCTCCGGCGGCGTGTCGTGGGTCACGGCCGGGGTCTCGTCCTTGGTCGCCTGGGCGACCTGGGTCTCGGTGAAGGTGTCGCGGACGCGTTCGCTCGTCTGGCGCATGTCCGCACCGGCGGCACGCAGGTCGTCACGCACGCTGTCGTGGGTGGCGCGGGCGCTGTCGGCGGTCTCGCGAAGGGTGCGACGAATCTCCTCGGCCTGGATCTCGCGCTCCACTTCGGAGCGGACGCTGTCCCAGCCGTTGCGGACCCTGCGAAGCAGGGCGCCTGCCGTACGCGCGGCGTGCGGCAGGCGCTCCGGACCGAGGACGATGAGCGCCACGATCCCGAGCAGCAGCAGTTTGCCGAAGCTGATCTCGATCATGGTGGCGCCAGGGTCAAGGAGTGCGGTCGTGCGACTCGGCGTTCTCACGCTGGGCGGTGGACGAGGCGGCCGGCGGCGGGTCCGCGCGCAGCTTCTCGCCTTCGCGACGGGATTCCTCGTCGCCGTCCATGCCCTTCTTGAAGTCGCGCATGGCGCCGCCCAGATCCGAGCCGATGTTACGCAGCTTCTTCGTACCGAAGATCAGCACGACGACGAGCAGCAGGAGGACGATATGGGTAATGCTCATGGGAACCTCGAAGGCCCGGTAGGGGCCGGTGGGACGGGACGACGCGGGGGCGCCGTCACTTCTGAGTGTACTCTTCCAGTTTATCCCGGAAATTCACCACTTCGTTGGGTACATTCTCAACGCCGTTTTCAAAAATTCTCCGCGCCGTGACGCCCTTGCCGTAGATGGCCTCGTTGTAGTCGTCGTCGATGCCCAGGCGGGCGCCGTCCAGCGCGATGCCTGCGAACAGGCCCTTGCTGCGCGAATACGAGTAGATTTCAGCCTTCAGCTGGCCGTCGGTGGCCGCCGTAGCCGTGCGGCCCACGGGGCCCGCCGCCGCCGAGGCGTCGGCGCCCAGCGTGAATTTGCCGTTGACGATGTTGTCCACGCCGCGCGTGGTGCGGAACACCAGGATCACATCGGTGGACGAGACGCCGGCCTGGAAGCCGATGCTGCCGCCGGTCATGGCGATGAAATTGGGGTTGGACCAGGTACCGTCCGGCGACTTGATGGAAATCAAGCCGTTACCGTGACGTCCGCCGAAGATCAGGCCCGCCTTGATCATGCTGGGAATGACGGCGATCGCCTTGGCATTCTTCAGCAGGTCGGCCGGAAGCTGCTTGTCCGGGGCGCCGTCCTTGGTGTTGAACATGTCGTTGAGCACCTGGACCGCGTCGCTGGACTGCTTCAGGGCTTCGTCCCGACGGGATTCGGCCTGCGCCGCAAACGCGGGCAGCATGGCCAACAGGCCAAGAACGAGCAGGCGGGAGAGACGTTGGGTCATCAGTGGCTCCTATCGGTCGCGAGGGGCATCGAAGGCTGCGGCAATGGATACGAGCGGCGCCGCACCACGCTGTGGCAGACTGCTGCGATCCCCGCGACAGCCGTCAAGCCGATGCCAGGTACGCCCAACTATACCGGCCTTGCCGGGTATTCCCATGACATTCCCGCCCGGACTGGCGTGCTGCTGGTTAATCTCGGTACACCCGAGGCGCCCACGGCGGCCGCGGTGCGTCCGTATCTTGCCGAGTTCCTCGGCGATCCGCGGGTGATCGAGTACCCAAGACTGCTCTGGATGGCGATTCTGCACGGCGTGATCCTGCGCGTGCGGCCGAAACGCTCCGCCCACGCCTACGCCCGGATCTGGACCGAGCAGGGCTCGCCCCTGCGCGTCGGCAGCGAAGCGCTGGCCGCCGCCCTCCAGTCCGAACTGGACCGCCGCCTGCCCGGCCCGGTGACCGTCGCCCTCGCCATGCGCTACGGCCGTCCCGCTGTCACCGAGACCATCGCGCGCCTGCAACGCGAAGGCGTCCGCCGCCTGCTGGTGCTGCCGCTGTATCCGCAGTACTCCGCCACCTCCACGGGCAGCGTGTTCGACGCCGTGGCCGACACGATCAAGACCTTGCGCTGGCCGCCCGAACTGCGCCAGGTCAACGATTACCATGCCGAACCGGCCTATATCGCGGCGCTGGCCGACAGCGTGCGTTCCCACTGGGAACGCCACGGTCGCGGCGAAAAGCTGCTGATGAGCTTCCACGGCATCCCCGAGCGCTACCTGCATGCCGGCGATCCGTACTTCTGCCAGTGCCATGCCACTGCGCGACTGCTCCGCGAAGCGCTCGGCCTCACCGACGAGGAAGCCCCGATCAGCTTCCAGTCGCGGGTCGGCCGCGAGCGCTGGTTGCATCCATACACCGACGAGACCGTGCGCACCCTCGGCGCCACCGGCATCCGTCGCATCGACGTGATCAGCCCCGGGTTCGCCGTGGACTGCCTGGAGACGCTGGAAGAAATCGCCATGCAGAACGCCGACTTCTTCCGCGAAGCCGGCGGCGAGACGCTCAGCTACATCCCCTGCCTCAACGCCGAACCCGCGCATGTGCAGGCGCTGGCCGACCTCGTCACCCGGCACACGCAAGGCTGGCCCGAAACCGCTGCCGGCTACGACGCCGCCAAGGCGGCGACGCAGCTGGCCACCTCGCGCGAACACGCACGCCAGGTGCGTTCCGATGCGTGAACTGCGTTTCGAGATCCCCGGCCTGGAACTGGCCGGCCTGTCCTGGGGTGAACCGGACGCGCCGCCGCTGGTGATGATCCATGGCTGGCTGGATAACGCGGCCAGCTTCTCCCTGCTGGCGCCACGGCTCGCCGAACGCTTTCACGTGATCGCGCTCGACCTGCCCGGCCACGGCCACTCGCAACACCTGCCGCCCGGCGCCGTCTACCAGCATGTGGACTACGTGCGCGCCATCCTCGCCGCCGCCGACGCGCTCGCCTTGCCCCGCTTCCACCTGCTGGGCCATTCGCTGGGCGCCGGTGTCGCGACGATGCTGGCGGTCGCCGCACCGGAACGCGTCCGCGGTCTGGCCCTGATCGAAGGCCTCGGTCCACTGGGCGACGACGGTTCGCGAACGCTGGAACGTTTCCGTGAAGCGATGGCCATCGCTTCGTCCGGTAATCGACCGCTGCGCAAGTTCACCGACATCGACGAAGCCGCGCGTGCCCGCGCCATCGCCAGCGGCCTCGACGCCACGCTCGCCCGTCCCATCGTCGAACGCGGCCTGCGCGAAGTGATCGGCGGCCACAGCTGGCGCAGCGATCCGCGCCTGTCGAAGACCACGGCCATCCGGCTCGCCGAAACCCAGGTCATGGCCCTCCTGCTCGGCCTCGCCGCGCCGACGACGCTGCTGCTCGCCCGGCCGCATGCGCCCTACCTGGAACCGGAGGCCATGCAGATACGCATCGACTGCGTCGACGACATCCGCGTCACCCATATGGACGGCGGCCACCACCTGCACCTGGAACATCCGCAGGCCGTCGCCGACTGGGTGCTGGCCGCGTTCTGATGCTGCGCATCGTCACGCGGCTGTTCCCGCTCTGGGCGATCCTCGTCTCACTGCTCGCGTATGCGGCACCGGGTGTCTTCCTGCCCGCCGCGCCATGGATCAGCCAGTTGCTCATGCTGGTGATGTTCGGCATGGGCGTGACACTCAGCGTGGACGACTTCCGCCGCGTGCTACTACGTCCCGCACCCGTCGTGGCCGGCACGTTCCTGCATTACCTCGTGATGCCACTCGCCGCCTGGGCGCTGGCGAAGCTGTTCCGCATGCCGCCCGATCTCGCTGCCGGCATGATCCTCGTGGGCAGCGTCGCCAGCGGCACCGCGTCGAACGTAATCATCTATCTCGCCAAAGGCGATGTCGCGCTGTCGGTGACGCTATCCTCGATATCCGCGCTGGTCGGCGTCGTCGCGACACCCCTGCTCACGCGCCTGTACGTGGACACGCGCATCGCTCCCGATACGCTCGGCATGCTGCTCAGCATCGTGCAGATCGTGGCGCTGCCGATCGGGCTGGGCCTCATCGTGCATCACACGATGGGACGCGTCGTGAAGCGCATCGAGTCTGTGCTACCCGTCTTCTCGATGCTCTGCGTGCTGGTGCTGATCGGCATCGTCGTCGCTGGCAGCCAGGCCTCGATCGCGTCCGTCGGACTCGTCACCTTCCTCGCCGTGGTACTGCACAACGGCATCGGCCTGCTCGGCGGCTACTGGGGCGGCAAGCTGTTCCGCTTCGATGAATCCACCTGCCGCACGCTGGCGATCGAGGTCGGCATGCAGAACTCAGGACTCGCGGCGACGCTGGGCAAGCTGTACTTCTCGCCACTCGCCGCACTTCCCGGCGCCTTGTTCTCGGTATGGCACAACCTCTCCGGATCCATGCTCGCCGGCTACTGGTCCGGCCGCCCCACCTCGCAAAAACCCCTGTAGGAGCGCGTTCGCGCGCGCCCCCGCGCAGCGGGCCAGGTGATCGGCAACGTGTGATCGCGCCCCACGTCGTTCCAGCGTTCGCTGGAACGACGGTGAGGTCATTTGCGAGGTATGCGACCTGTAGGAGCGCGCTCGCGCGCGACCCCGCGCAGCGGGCTAGGTGATCGGCAACGTGTGATCGCGCGCCCACGTCGTTCCAGCGAACGCTGGAACCCAGCGCGATGCGATAGGTTGTCGCGACGACGTTACCTACGTAAAAGCCGATGCAGCGCCACCGCATGGCTGGCAAACCGAGGCGGTGGGTTCCGGCCTGCGCCGGAACGACGGAGCGCCTCGTCGCACCGGCGCAGGCCGGTGTCCACGGCGATGCGCCCGGTTATCGCATCCCGTCTTTTTGTAGGAGCGCGCCTGCGCGCGATGCCAGACTGCCGCGAGCACCCATCGCGCGCAAGCGCGCTCCTACAAGGTCACCGTAACGTTCGGAGAGCCGTCGGGCCGCCGCCGGGGCGCGACTTGAGGAGCCGAGGGTAGGTGGTCGAAGAAGGCCGCGCAGCGGTGGCGGTCAGGATGACCGCCATTCCTCGCCGAGGCAGGATGCCGAGTCGAGGAACCTCGACCACCTGCCCGAGCCCGAAGGGGCGCAGCCATAAAACACGGGCCGCGCAGCGGCCAACCTTTCCCGAGGGACGGCGGAGCCGGCGCGCCCCGGCGGCGGCCCGACGGCTCACTCGACCATGCCTGAGCGCCGAACGCGATGCCGCAGGCGAGCCCAACCTACGAAGCGGCTGCACGGCGCAAGCCGTTAAAACATGGGCTGCGTAGCAGCCAACCTTTACACGATCGGATCGAAGCGCACCGGCAAGTGCACCGGCGGCTCAACCAGCCAGTGATCCGCCAGCAAGAACGCGAACAGCACCATCAGGTAGATGATGGAGTAGTTGAACATCTTCATCGGGAAATAATCGTCCGATGACTTGAACAACTGCACCGCGTACCAGAGGAAGCCCAACCCCAGCACCACCGCACCGAACAGGTAGATCAGCCCACTCATGCCCGTCAGGTACGGCAGCAGAGTCACCAGGAACAGCAGCACGGTGTAGAAGAAGATGTGCCAGCGCGTGAAGCGGACACCATGCGTCACCGGCAGCATCGGAACCTGCGCGCGCGAATAATCGTCGACGCGGAAGATCGCCAGCGCCCAGAAATGCGGCGGCGTCCAGACGAAGATGATCAGTAGCAGCTGCAAGGCGAACGGATGCAGCGAATCGGTAACCGCTGTCCAGCCCAGCACCGGCGGCGCGGCGCCCGCAAGGCCGCCGATCACGATATTCTGCGGCGTGGCGCGCTTGAGGTACGCGGTGTACACCACTGCGTAGCCGATCAGCGAGAAGAACGTGAGCACCGCCGTCAGCATGTTCACCAGGAACACCAGCACCAGCATCGACAGGATGCCCAGCGTCATCGCGAACACGAACACCTGCTTCGACGTCAGCTGCCCCGTCGCCAGCGGACGGTGCGACGTGCGCGCCATGAGCTTGTCGATGCGCTGATCGATCAGGTGGTTGAACGCCGCCGCCGAAGCCGACGCCAGCCAGATGCCCAGCGCGCCGAACAAGCCGGCATGCCAGGTCGGCAGTACGCGCTGCCCGTCCGAATCCACGGCGAGAAACATGCCGATGACGGCGCAGAAGACCAGCATCGCGACGACGCGCGGCTTGGTCAGTTCGAGATACTGGCGGAACGTGTTCACAGGGACTCCATGGACCTGGGCAGGCGCTGCGTGCGGGCGAGCGCCATGAGCAGGGTAAACAGCAGCAGGGCGGCCACGCCATTGTGCGCCGTCGCCACCGGCAGCGGCAGGCCCAGATGGACATTGCCGATGCCCAGCAACACCTGGGCGACCAGAACCACGCCAATGGCGATGGCCGTGCGGCGCAGGCCAGCGCGGGCCAGCTTATGGGCCAGCCACGCCAGGTAGCAGAAGGTCACCAGCGCGCCGATACGATGGGCGATCTGGATGGCGCTACGCGCCGACATGTCGAGCACGCCGCCTTCGTAATTCACGCCGACACCGCGCCACAGCACGAAGGCCTCGCGGAAATCGGTTTCGGGCCACCACTGACCAAGGCACTTGGGAAAATCCACGCCGCAGGCCAGCGCGGCATAGTTGGAACTGGTCCAGCCACCAAGCGCGATCTGGCACACCAGCACCGCGATGCCGATCGCCACCGGGGCGCGCAACGCCCGGTAACGGTCGTCGGGCGAACCCACCCGCCACCAGCGCAACGCGGCCCAGGCCAGCAGCGCGAATGTGGCGAGGCCACCGAGCAGGTGGCCCATCACCACGATCGGCTTCAGCAACAGGGTCACCGTCCACATGCCGAGCATGGCCTGGAAGATGATGACCGCCAACGCAATCACGCCGACCTTCCACGCGCCAGGACGATCCAGCCGGGCGGCGGCGATCAGCGGCAGGGCGATGGCCAGCGCCGACAGCACCGACGACACCACGTGCTCGCCGCGCATGTACATCACCACACCGACGGCCGCGAACACCGCGGCCAGCAGCACGGCGACCACGGCCATGCGCCTGCGCCACGCGGCGATCAGCGCGATCGCCAGCACCATCACGCCGAGGCTGCCGGCGAGGAAGCGATGCACCTGCTCGCGCCAGGCCTTGTGCGTCTCGTAAGGGCGATCGGGGAACGCCTCGTTCGCCTGGGCGATGTCCTGCGCATGGCCCGGCCACGTGGCCTTGCCGTAGCAGGTGGGCCAGTCGGGGCACGACAGGCCTGCGTTGGACAGGCGCACGAAGGCACCGAACATCACCACGCAGAACGCGAAGATCGCGGCGAGCAGCGCGAGGGTGCGCAGGGCTTTCACGGCACGGGGCGACATCAGCGGATCACCTTCTGGAGGTCCTTGCGCAAGCCGTTCGGATCGAATCCGGCGGGGTACCAGGCGAGCGCGGTGGCGTTGGATTCGACCAGAACGGCGGCGACGCTGTCGGGCTGGGTCGGACGGAATTCGGCGAAGGCGTCGGCCGGATCGGTGCCGACAGCGTAATCGCCCATCACGCCCGTGGCGTTGGCCGCCGGTTCACCCAGATACAGCAGCCGCAGACGGTCGGCGTTGCGGTTGAGCACGATGCGCGCGTTGCGCATCAACCCCAGCGTCTCCACGCAATGCGCCGCGCAACCGGGACCCGGCAGGACGACCAGCGTGAGGCGCGGTTCCTCGTCACGCCAGGCCCAGGATTTGCCGGCCACGTCCACGCGCACCTGCGCAAGGCTGCGCTGCGGCACAATCGGCTGGCCGTTGCCCTTGCCGTCCGGCTGCCAGCCGCTCAGCGTGAGCAGGCCCGCCGCGACGATCGGTGCGAGGAAAACGAGCATGATGAGCACCAGCTTGAAGCGGCCGTTGCCGGTCTTGGCTTTCGGTTCGGTCATGGATCGGGGCCGTCCCTTATCGTCGTCGTTTGCGGTGCAGGAGCACGAAAATCACCAGCGCGGCGAGCGCGAAGGTGAACCATTGGAAAGCGTAGGCGCGATGGCGCGCCGGAGGCATCACGGCAGGCGTCCAGTCGCGCGCGTAAATGCTGCCGGGATCCGCATCGAGCAGCAGGACGCGCGGATACAACGTGTGCCCGAGATCCGCGGCGATATCCTTGAGCTCGACGTAGACCATCGTCTTTTCAGGCCCCTTCTGCTCGGGAAGGCGATCGCCTCCCAGCCGCACGCCAACACCCGGCGGTGGTACGTAGAGGCCGTGTATCGTCGTCTCGCCGGCCGGCAACGGCGGAAGGCGCGGCGTAGCCCCGCCCTCCTTCGGCAGGAAGCCGAGATCCACCAGCACGTCGCGGTCGTGGCCCTTGGCCGTGAACGGCACATAGACGTGCATGCCAACCTGGCCGCCGTGCGACTGGTCGTCGAGCAGGTAGTAGCGTCCCTCGATGTAGTGGCCGCGCAAGGCCAGACGCGGATAGCGGTCCGGCGGCGGCACCTCGGGAATCAGGCCGAACTCCTCCACACCTGCCGACGCCGCCGCGGCATACCGCCGCAGCAGTTCCTCCTTCTCCGAGGCGCGATCCAGCTGCCACAGGCCCAGGCGAGCGAACACGAGCACGCCCGCCACGGTCAGTGCGACAGCGAACCACGTCGGACGGCGCAGAAAGCTCATGCAATGAGCCTCGTAGCCGCCGCTATACTCGGATTGTCGCAATGGGGCGGAACGGTCACGTGGAAACCATCTATAAATACGCGCTGGTGATCCTGCTGCTGGTGGTTCTGTTCAACCTTGGACAGGCCCTGTTCTTCATGATGACCGACAAGGGTCAGAGTAAACGCACCGTGTGGGCCCTCACCCGCCGTATCGGCCTGTCGCTGCTGCTCATCGCCATGGTGGCGCTGGGCATCTTCATGGGCTGGCTCCACCCGCACGGAGTCGGTCAATTCTAGCGCGGCCTCAGGGGGCGCCAAGGCGCGGTGCGGCAATCGGTGCCGCCGCGCCCGGCGACACCGATCCAACCCGTCATTCCGCCACGGGGGCCTCGAAGTCCCTGGAACCCGCCGGCGACACGTTGCCCGCCTGATCCATCGCCTTCACGCAGACACGGAACGGCGCCTTGGCCTTGGGTAGCACGATGAACGGGGATGCCACGCTCCGGTACTTCTGGTCATCGCCACAATCCGTGGCCCCCAGCCTGCCCACCTTGAGCAGATACGGCGGCTGGTAGCCTGCAACGAGCTGTACCGTCCACGTATCGGCGGATTCCTCCCGGATGTCCACCTCCGGCGCGACGCTCGGTGGCGTATCGTCGATGACGCGCAGCAGCACGCTGGCGTGCTCCGGCGCCTGCCAGTCGTTGTCGATGCCCTTCTGGCCCAGCACGCACAACGCATAGGCACCCTCCGCGCGCTCCAGCGGCTGGGCCTCCCACGGGCGATCCGCCGCATAGACCGGCACGCTGTAGCCCTGCGGGTCGGCGCAATCGATCGATGCGGCGTCCCCCTGCTTGTAGCGCACCCACCGTGTGTAGTCGTCCACGATCACACCCCACGGGGCAGGCATCGCGCCGTCCTCGCCGGGGATGTCGCCACGGGTGAACTGCGGCACGACACGCCCCAGTTTCACGCCGTCGCCGGGATCGAGCGCGGTACCGTCCCAGCTTCCGTCCGCGCGAAACGCCGCCATGAATGGCGCCACCAGACTGAGATAGCTCGCGCCCTCGCGGGACACCGGCGCCCTTTCGGTCAGCTCACAGGGACGATGGACGCCGCAACCGGCGAACCGCGCATCGACCTTGGTGCCCATCACACCCACCACCTCCGACGTGCCTGCGCGCAGGGCCGCCGAGCCGGAGCTGCCGCCCGCCACACCCGCGCAATCCGTGCGCGACGCCTGCGTCCAGAATCGAGGGCCTTCGAACAGGCGCAGCGGTTCGCCCGCCTCGCAGGTCGACAGGCGCAGGAACTGGTCGTCCTCCGCCACGCCATCCACCGGCACATGGACCAGCTCGATGGGCAGGTCGCCAACGATGTGCGGCGATGCCGCCACAAGGGGCTGCACACCGGCCGCCGCCAGGTCGCCATAGGTGGCATCCAGCTCCACGACCGCCATGTCCACGCCCTTCATCTTGGCGTAGCGGACACGCCGCACGTCGAAAGCGCGATGGTTCGCCTGATTGTCCTGGAAGTAACCCGGCGTGAAGCGCCAGCCTTCCCCCGCAGGGGTATCGACCTGCACCTCGTTTGCGCCATCGACGAAGGCGTCGTCAAGAACGCAATGCGCCGAGGTAAGCAGCAGGGCCGATCGATCCGGGTCGGGTGTGGCGGATCCGGCAACGAGCGATGCCGTGCAATGGCTCGAAGCGACCAATTGCCCCGCCGCGTGGTAGCGCGCGTCCGCCGACGATGGCAGCAGGCTCGCCTCGCCAGCGACTGCGGCCAGGCCGTAACCCAGCGACACCAACGCAAACGACCAGCGCGACAGGCGCGCATCGACTCTCCGTATCATCGAACATCTCCTTGTAAATACAGCATCCCTGACCTTCGGCCGAAGGCCAGGGATGATCGTATCAAGCGGAGATGAGGCAGCCCCTGGCGGTATCCGATACCCGTCGAAAGATCGCCTCGCGCATCATGGCAGGCGATATCCCTTCATTTTCGTAGGGCTCGGACGACGCGGTTATTTCTGCTGTTGCACGTATCCGCGGCGATACATGCAGTCGTCGATGAAGGCGTCGCGCGCGTCGCCATTGAGGTCCTTATCCGAATAGATCGGATCGTGGTACGTGCCGCTCTTCTCCTTGCAGACCTGCGTGCCGTCGTCGCGCGTCTTGCACTTGGTCTCGCCCTTCTCGTAGTAACCCTCGCTCGACATGTAGGTGACCATGTTCGGTGCCACGCGGTTGTAGCCGTACGCCTTGCAACTGGCGAGGTCCGCGTCGCGGGTCTGCGGATCGGTGCCGGGACGCACCCATTCCGTACAGCCGGCAAGGGAGAGCGAGGCCGCCGCGACGGCGGCGAACAGAAGGGGCTTGAGCGACTCCATCATGGGGCGCGATTCCTGGACCAGTCGGGGACGCGACGGTGGCGACACGCTGGTTTCGGGCCATCACCGGGGGATGGCCGCAGTATCGTGCGAAATACCTCAATAGAGCTTGACGCATCCCTGCGTCATTCAGCATTCGGATGCCAAATCTTTAGCTGGCCGTCAGGCATCGCGGCTCCCATGGGGAGCCGGCATCGTCAAAGCACGTAGACGAACAGGAACAATCCCAGCCAGACCACGTCCACGAAATGCCAGTACCAGGCGACGGCTTCGAAGCCAAAGTGGTCGTCCTTGGTGAAGTGTCCCTTGGCGCAACGCAGCCAGATGATCGCCAGCATGATCGTGCCCAGGGTCACGTGCATGCCGTGGAAGCCCGTGAGCATGAAGAACGTGGCGCCGTACACGCCGCTACCCAGGGTCAGGTTGAAGTGCTCGTACGCCTCGGCGTACTCGTGGGCCTGGCAGAACAGGAACAGGCAGCCGAGCAGCACGGTGGCACCCAGGCCGATCAACAGCGCCTTGCGGTGTCCCGCCTTGAGCGCGTGATGGGCGATGGTGATGGTGACGCCCGACGACAGCAGGATCAGGGTGTTGAGCAGCGGCAGGCCCCACGCCGCGATCGTCTGGAAGGAACCGCCGATCTTGCCCGGACCACCGCCGCCTGACGCGCCCCAGGCCGCGTTGTAGTTTTCCCAGATGAACTGGTGGGTGAGCACGCCGTGGCCTTCGCCGCCCAGCCAGGGCACCGAGAAGATGCGGGCGTAGAACAGCGCGCCGAAGAAGGCCCCGAAGAACATCACCTCGGAGAAGATGAACCACATCATGCCCATGCGGAACGAGCGGTCCACCTGGTCGTTGTAGCTGCCGCTCATCGACTCGCGGATGACGGAGCGAAACCATCCGAAGAACATGCCGAGGATGGCCACCACGCCGACCCAGAACACGGTCTTGCCGAAACCGGCGTCACCGGGCTGGGCATTGAGCCAGTGCGCGGCGCCGAACACGGTGACGAACATCGAGACGGCCGCGACGATCGGCCAATAGCTCTTGCTCGGTACGAAATAGACGTCGTGTTGCTGCTGACCCATGGTGTCTTCCCGTGGATGTTCTGTTCGTTGGCGGCCTAGATCTTCAGCATCTGCACGATCGACATCACGAAGATGCCCAGCGCGACGCCGCCCGCGATCATGGCGGTGCGCTTGGCCTGGCGGCGGCGCGTGGCAAGCTCGTCGGTGGACATCGTCGTCATCGATCAGTGCTCCGTGTTGCCGTGGGCCAGCTCATCGTCATGGATGACCGGCGGCACGTCGAAGGTGTGGAACGGCGCCGGCGACGGCACGGTCCACTCCAGGCCCTTGGCACCTTCCCAGGAGCGATCCGCGGCCTTCTTCTTCGAGAAGAACACGCAGTGGATCACCACGCCCAGGAAGATCAGCTGCGAGGCGCCGAACCAGAAGCCGCCGATCGAGCTGATCATGTTGAAGTTGGCGAAGGCCACGTTGTAGTCCGGGATGCGACGGGGCATGCCGGCGAGGCCGAGGAAGTGCTGCGGGAAGAAGAGCACGTTGACCGAGATGACGCTCGACCAGAAGTGGATCTTGCCCCAGGTCTCGCTGTACATGTGGCCCGACCACTTCGGCAGCCAGTAGTACGCGGCGGCCATGATCGAGAAGGCCGCGCCGGTCACCAGCACGTAGTGGAAGTGCGCCACCACGAAGTACGTGTCGTGGTACTGGAAGTCGGCCGGGGCCAGGGCGAGCATCAGGCCCGAGAAGCCACCGATGGTGAACAGGATCACGAAGGCGATCGAGAACAGCATCGGCGTCTCGAAGGTCATCGAGCCGCCCCACATCGTGGACACCCAGTTGAACACCTTCACGCCCGTCGGCACCGCGATGAGCATGGTGGCGTACATGAAGAAGATCTCGGCACCCATCGGCAGGCCCACGGCGAACATGTGGTGCGCCCAGACGATGAACGAGAGGAAGGCGATGGAGGCGATGGCGAACACCATCGCGCGGTAGCCGAAGATCGGCTTGCGGGCGAAGGTGGGGATGATCTCCGAGATGATCCCGAACGCCGGCAGGATCATGATGTACACCTCGGGATGCCCGAAGAACCAGAAGATGTGCTGGAACAGCACCGGGTCGCCGCCGCCGGCGGCATTGAAGAAGTTGGTGTGGAAGTACTTGTCGGTGAGCAGCATCGTCACCGCACCGGCCAGCACCGGCATCACCGCGATCAGCAGGAAGGCCGTGATCAGCCAGCTCCACACGAAGACCGGCATCTTCAGCAGGTCCATGCCTGGAGCGCGCATATTGAGGATGGTGGCGATGATGTTGATCGCGCCCATGATCGAGCTGATACCCATCAGGTGGATCGCGAAGATCGTGTAGGCGATCGATTCACCCTGCAGCGAAAGCGGCGGGTACATCGTCCAGCCACCGGCGGGGCCGCCGCCCGGCATGAAGAGGGTAGACAGCAGCAGGATGAAGGCGAACGGCATGATCCAGAACGACAGGTTGTTCATGCGCGGCAGCGCCATGTCCGGCGCGCCGACCATGAGCGGGATCATCCAGTTCGCCAGGCCCACGAAGGAGGGCATGATCGCGCCGAAGATCATCACCAGCGCGTGCATCGTCGTCATTTCGTTGAAGAAATACGGCTGCACGAGCTGCATGCCCGGCTTGAACAGCTCCGCGCGGATCACCATCGCGAACGCGCCGCCGATGAAGAACATCGTCAGCGAGAAGATCAGGTAAAGCGTGCCGATGTCCTTGTGGTTCGTGGACATCACCCATCGCTGGAAGAATCCGGAAGGGGCACCGTGGTGATCGTGGTGGTCGTGGGTGGCTTCATGCGCCATGGACTTGCACCTCTACACTAATGCTGCGTGGATTCGGTTAACCCTGGGGAGCCGGGGCGGGAGCGGCCTGTGCGGTCTGGGCGGCTTTCTCGACCTTGGCCGCGTCCTCCTGGGAGGCCAGCCACTGCTCGAATTCGGCCCGGGGCACCGCCTTGACCACGATCGGCATGAAGCCGTGGTCCTGGCCGCACAATTCGGCGCACTGGCCGCGATAGACGCCCGGTTCCTTGATCTTGGTCCAGGCGGAATTGGCGATGCCCGGAATGGCGTCCATCTTCCAGCCCAGCGCCGGTACCCACCACGAGTGGATGACGTCGCCGCCGACGATGATGAAGCGGATCTTGACCCCTACCGGTACGACGAGGGGCTTGTCCACGTCGAGCAAGTAGGTGGGGTAGCCGTCGACCTGGATCTTCTCCGGGTCGAGGTTGGAGCGAAGCTGGCGGGTGCGGTCGGAGGTTTCTTCCAGCTTGGACATGAAGCCCACCTGGTTGACGCCCTTACCCTTGTAGTCGACGTAGTCGTAGCGCCATTTCCACTGGTAGCCGGTGACCTTGATGGTCATCTCGGAGCCCGTGGTGTCGGCGAAGGTGGTGAGACCACCCGTGGCCAGGTGCGCCAGGAAAATGAGGATGATGACGGGGACGACCGTCCAGACGATTTCGAGCTTGGTGCTGTGCGACCACTTCTCGGCGACGGCGCCGCGCGATTTGCGGAAGCGGAACATCGCGATGAACATCGCGCCGAAGACGACGACGCCAATGACCACGCAGACCCACAGCGCCACCATGTGCATCGCGTAGGGCGACCATTCGCTGACGCCCTTGGTCATGTTCAGCTGGTTGGGTACCGGGTTGGCCCATGCCGCCGTCCCTCCCAGCAAAGCTGCGGCCCCCGCAGCCCACGTCGAAACCGATCGTCCGATGCCGCCAGATGTCATGTTTGCACCTTTGTTGAACCTACCTGCGCGTCTGTCCGGATGGCTTCGGATAGCAGCACCATGAGTTTCCTTGAGGCGTCGACCCGTTCCTCTTCCCCAAGGAACGCGCCGATTTCGAGCTCATTGCCGTGCGATGTAAGCAACAGGCGCTGCCGCCCGTTGCGTTGGACCAGCCCCACCCTGACCCAGTATGTCTGGAAGTGCGAAACCCGGCGACCGGGTACCACCCGAACCTCCAGCGTATCCCGGTCGATCGCGATGCGTTCACCCCTGTCGCCGGCCCGCCAGGCCGCGCCAAGCGCGAACCCCACGACGAAGGCCTCGACCAGCGCGAACACGGGAGCGAAGACGTTCCCCTGCCATGCGCCGAACAGCGCCGTCGCCAGGGCTATCGCCGACAGGGCGATGATGAGCCTCCACAGGCCGCGTTTGTCCAGCGCACGGTTGGGCTTGAGCCACAACACGCGCGGCTGACCCGCGGCGGTCTGTCGAAGCACGATCATGGACATCCTGGCGTGCCTGGAACGCTCGGATGATAGGGCGCCCAACAGGATGCGGCAAGGTTGTCACGTGACGGAATGTCGCAGGGAATGTCGACAGCGTGGAGGTGACGCCTGACGGAAGTGCCAAGGCAGCCCTTGGTGAAGGGTGAAGCGCTGACCGTAAGTCGCATACGGGAGCGCACGGTTCACAAGGCGGCGGGGCCGCCGCTTACGCTTCACGATTCACCCTGCAAAGCAGCACACAAGATGCTGCGCCCTACCCTACAATGACCGGTCTCCCAGTCCCCCCAAGCCACCCAAGTGAACCCCTCCATCCTCCGTCCCGAACTCCCGACCGGCGCCGAGCCGGCGCGTGCGCGCATCACGGCCGCCTGGCTGCGCGACGAAACCGAGGCCGTGAACGACCTGCTCGCGCAGGCCAGCCTGCCTCCGACCGAACGCGAGCACGTCATCGACGTGGCTGCCGGCCTGGTTACCCGCGTCCGCGCGCGTGCCAAGGACCAGAGCGCCGTCGAATCCTTCATGCGCCAGTACGACCTTTCCTCCGAGGAAGGCGTGTTGCTGATGTGCGTGGCCGAGGCGTTGTTGCGCATCCCCGACAAGGGCACGGCGGACAAGCTCATCCGCGACAAGCTCGGCGACGCCAACTGGAAGAAACACCTGGGCCAGAGCGAGTCGGTCTTCGTCAACGCCTCCACCTGGGGCCTGATGCTCACTGGCCACCTGGTCAACCTCGCCGAGGAAACCCGCAAGGACTTCACCTCCGGCCTGCGTCGCCTGGTCGGTCGCGCCGGTGAGCCGGTGGTGCGCCTCGCGGTGCGCCAGGCGATGCGGATCATGGGCCACCAGTTCGTGATGGGACGCACGATCAAGGAAGCCCTCGATCGCGCCGAGGAAAAAGAACACGCCGTCTACCGCTATTCGTACGACATGCTCGGCGAATCGGCCCTCACCCAGGCCACGGCCGAGCGCTACCAGCAGGACTACCGCGACGCGATCAACGCGCTCGGTGGCCGCGGTCCGTTCACGAGCAACCTCGAGGCGCCGTCGATCTCGGTGAAGCTCTCGGCGCTGCACCCGCGCTACGAAGTGCCCAACCGCGCCCGTGCGCGCGCTGAGCTGGGCGCCAAGCTGCTCGAACTCTCGCAGTTGGCCTTCAAGAACGGCATCGCCCTGTCGGTGGACGCCGAGGAAGCCGACCGCCTGGAACTGTCGCTGGACATCATCGGCGACGTCTTCGAGCACCCGTCGCTGGAAGGCTGGAACGGTCTGGGCATCGTGATCCAGGCCTACCAGAAGCGCGCGCCGTTCGTGATCGACTGGGTGACCGAGAAGGCCCGCGCCACCGGCCGCCGCTGGTTCGTGCGCCTGGTGAAGGGCGCCTACTGGGACGCCGAGGTCAAACGCGCCCAGGAGAACGGCCTGTCGGGCTATCCGGTGTACACGCGCAAGCCCAACACCGACGTCAGCTACCTGGCCTGCGCCCATCGGCTGTTCACCGCCGGCAGCGACCTGATCTACCCGCAGTTCGCCACGCACAACGCGCACACGATCGCCGCGATCCACCACATCGCCAAGGGTCGCCCGTACGAGCACCAGCGCCTGCACGGCATGGGCGCCGACCTCTACGCGGAAGTGATCGGCAAGGACAAGCTCAACGTCCCCTGCCGCGTCTACGCGCCGGTCGGCAGCCATGAAGACCTGCTGCCCTACCTGGTCCGCCGCCTGCTTGAGAACGGCGCCAACACCAGCTTCGTCAACCGCGTGGTCGACGAGTCGGTGCCCGTGCGCGACCTCGTGGCCGATCCCTGCGAGACGGTCCGCGCCTTCGCCTCCATTCCCCACCCCCGCATTCCCCTGCCGGTCAATCTCTACGGCGAACTTCGGAAGAATTCCATGGGCATGAACTTCGCAAACGACAACGAGCTCAACGAACTCGCCGACGCCGTCAACCGCCACAGCGGTCCGTGGCAGGCCGCCCCGCTGGTCGCGGGCGCCACCGCTTCGGGTGCCAAGGTCGAGGTCACCGATCCGTCCGACCGCCGCCGCATCGTCGGTACGGTGGAAAACGCCGACCAGGCCCTGGTCGAGCGCGCCCTGTCCGCCGCCGTCGCCGCCCAGCACGGCTGGGATCGCCTGCCGGCCGCCAGCCGCGCCGCCATCCTGGAACACGCCGCCGAGCAGCTCGAGCACCGTCGCGCCGAGTTCATCGCGCTGTGCGTGCGCGAAGCCGGCAAGAGCCTTCCCGACGCCATCGCGGAAATCCGCGAGGCCGCCGACTTCCTGCGCTACTACGCCACGATGGCCCGCCGCCTGTTCGGTCAGCCGGAACAGCTCCCCGGCCCCACCGGCGAGAGCAACCAGCTGTTCCTCAACGGCCGCGGCGTGTTCGTCTGCATCAGCCCGTGGAACTTCCCGCTGGCCATCTTCCTGGGCCAGGTCGCGGCCGCGCTGGCCGCCGGCAATGCTGTCATCGCCAAGCCCGCCGAGCAGACCTCGCTCATCGGCCACCTCGCCGTGAAGCTGCTGCACGAGGCCGGCGTGCCGGTCGACGTGCTCCAGTACCTGCCGGGCGACGGCGCCACGGTCGGCGCCGCCCTCACCCGCGACCCGCGCGTGGCCGGCGTGGCCTTCACCGGCTCCACCGACACCGCCTGGGCGATCAACCGCGCCCTCGCCGCCCGCAACGCCCCGATCGCCGCCCTGATCGCCGAGACCGGCGGCCAGAACGCGATGATCGCCGACTCCTCGGCCCTGCCCGAGCAGATCGTCAAAGATGTCGTCGCCTCCGCTTTCCAGTCGGCCGGCCAGCGCTGCTCCGCCGCGCGCATCCTGTTCGTGCAGGAAGACATCGCCGACAAGGTGATCGCGATGCTCGCCGGTGCCATGGCCGAACTGAAGATCGGCGATCCGGGCCTGCTGTCCACGGATGTCGGCCCCGTCATCGACGAGGATGCTCGCAAAATCCTGGTCGACCATGCGGCCCGCATGGACCGTGAGGCGAAGAAGATCGCCGAGGTCGCGTTGCCGGAAGCCACCGCGAACGGCACCTTCTTCGCACCGCGCGCCTATGAGATCCCGTCGCTGGACGTGCTCACTCGCGAAGTGTTCGGACCGGTGCTGCACGTGATCCGCTGGAAGGCCGCCGACCTGGAGAAGGTGGTCGACCAGATCAACGCTACCGGCTACGGCCTGACGCTGGGCATCCACAGCCGTATCGACGACACCATCGAGTTCATCTCGAGCCGCGCACGCGTGGGTAACTGCTACGTCAACCGCAACCAGATCGGCGCGGTCGTCGGCGTGCAGCCGTTCGGCGGCGAAGGCCTGTCCGGCACCGGCCCCAAGGCCGGTGGCCCGCACTACCTGCTCCGCTTCGCTGGTGAGCGCACGCTCACCGTGAACACCACGGCTGCCGGCGGCAACGCCTCGCTGCTGACCATCGGCGAATAATCGCTAAGTCGATTCGGCAGCGACGTCCCTAAAGCCGCGTTCCGTGAGGAACGCGGCTTTTTTCATGCCTGCGGCCAACCGGCCTATTGCAATTCACTTCGATCAGGAAGACAGTTAAAACTCAATTCAACGCGTCGGCCGGTACCCGACGTCCACCCCCTCAGGGAGGACTGCGACATGACGTCGCTACCGGCTACAAGCATTGCTCCGCTTCACCCGTCCTTTCCCACGCATTCATCCGGCGCCAAGTCCGTCGTGGGGCGCCCCAAAGCGTCGCCTCGTCGCTCCAGGGCGGCCCCCACAGAGCGAAATCGGGACGGCAAGGAATCTTGCGCTCGAACCCTGCTCGCAGATGGGCGTGGACTCCTCGGCGCACAAAGCGTCGACATCAATTTCAATGACATGACATGTCGATCGTTCGAGAAGAACGGCATTTACGACCTGGGCGAACTCATCATCGACACCCGGGGCACCGACCTGCTTATCGAGCAACTCGATGACGAACGTGTATTGACGGGCCGCGGCGGCCACCACATCGATTGCCGCATCCTGTTTCGTCATGCTTACGGACGCATGGTCTGCCGACTCGGCGTGGACCGACTCACGACAGATACGCATATCGGCCTCATCGAGAGTCGATCATTGAAGGAAGTGCAGTCCTTCAGCTTTTCTCGCCCCCGCCACGTAGGTCACGACGGCGGCGGTGCGTTATGGACGCATCTGGAGTACCGGGCCAGTCCGCTCAATGAGATCCAGGGACTGACCTGGCGCGGAGGGTCGCTTCGATTGTCGAGTATCACGCTCATCCCCTGACGGGGTTGCCCGAGACCGACATCGCAAAAAAAAGGGCCGCTTCATAGCGGCCCTTTTTCTGCGGATCGTCGTCGGAGACGATTACTTCAAGCCGCGATCCTTCAGCATCGGCTCGATGCTGGGTTCCTTGCCGCGGAAGTCGTGGTAGAGCTTGCCCAATTCTTCCGTGTTGCCGCGCGAGAGGATCTTGTCGCGGAAGATCTGACCATTTTCGCGGGTCAGGCCACCGTGCTCCTTGAACCACTCGAACGCGTCGGAATCGAGCATCTGCGTCCACAGGTAGGCGTAGTAGCCGGCAGCGTAACCGTTACCCCAGATGTGCTGGAAGTAGCTGGAATGGTAGCGCGGCGGCACCTGGGCCAGGGTGAAGCCGGCCTTCTTCAGCGCGTCGGCCTCGAACTTGTCGGCGTCCTGCTTGGGCGCGTCGGCCGGCAGCATGTGCCACTGCATGTCGAGCAGAGCGGCCGAGATCAGCTCGCTCATCGCGTAGCCCTGGTTGAAGCTCTTGGCCTTCTTGATCTTCGTGACCAGTTCTTCCGGCATCGGCGCGCCGGTCTGGTAGTGCTTGGCGTAGTTGGCGAAGACCTTCGGATCCGATGCCCACTGTTCGTTGAACTGCGACGGGAACTCCACGAAGTCGCGCGCGGTGCTCGTGCCCGACAGCGACGGATACTGCGAGGCGGCGAACATACCGTGCAGCGCGTGGCCGAACTCGTGGAACATTGTCACCACGTCGTCGAACGACAGCAGCGCGGGCTGGCCGGCGGCCGGCTTGGTGAAGTTGGCCACGTTGTAGACGACCGGCTTCGTGCCCAGCAGCTTCGACTGGTCGACGAAGTTGCTCATCCACGCGCCGCCGTTCTTGTTGTCACGCTTGAAGTAATCGACATAGAACAGCGCCATCGAGGTGCCGTCCTTGTCGAAGACCTCGAACACGCGGACGTCCGGCTGGTACACCGGGATGTCCTTGCGCTCCTTGAAGGTGATGCCGTAGAGCTGGTTGGCGGCGTAGAACACGCCGTTCTGCAGCACGTTGTCCAGCTCGAAGTACGGACGGATCTGCGATTCGTCGAGGTCGTACTTGGCCTTGCGCACCTTCTCGGCGTAGTGGTCCCAATCCCAGGCCTGCACCTGGAAGCCGCCCTTTTCCTGGTCGATGACGGCCTGGATGTCCTTCGACTCGGCCTTCGCGCGAGCGACGGCGGCCGGGACGAGACGCTCCATGAACTTCTCGGCGGCTTCCGGCGTCTTCGCCATCTGGTTGTCGAGCGACCAGGCGGCGTAATTCGGGAAGCCGAGCAGCTTGGCGCGCTCGGCGCGCAGCTGGGCGATGCGCTCGATCGTCTCACGCGTGTCATTGGCGTCGCCGTGCTCAGCACGCTCCCACGAGGCCTTGAACAGCTTCTCGCGGGTGTCACGGTTGTTCATGCCCTGCAGCGCCGGCTGCTGGGTGGTGTTCTGCAGGGTCACGACGTACTTGCCGTCGAGCTTGCGATCCTTGGCGGCTTGCGTGGCGGCCTGAAGGTCGGCGTCCGAAAGACCGTCGAGCGCCTTGGCGTCGTCGACCACCAGCGCGCCGGCCTTGGTGGCGGCGAGCAGCTGGTTGGTGAACTTGGTGCTGAGCGTCGACAGCTCCTTGTTGAGGTCCTTGAGCTTGGTCTTGTCGGCCTCGGAGAGCTTCGCGCCGGCGTGCACGAAACGCTTGTACTTCACTTCGAGCAGGCGAGCCGATTCCGGATCCAGCTTCAGCGAATCACGCTTGTCGTACAGGGTCTGCACGCGCTGGAAGAGCTTGTCGTTGAGGTAGATCGCGTCGTCGTGGGCGGCGAGCTTCGGCGACTCGTCTTCCTCGACCTTCTGCAGCGCGTCGTTGGTGTTGGCGCTGGTCAGCGAGCTGAACACGTTCATCGCACGGGTGAGCAGCGCGCCCGACTTCTCCATCGCAACGATGGTGTTGTCGAAGGTCGGCTCTTCCGTCGAGTTGGCGATGGCGTCGATTTCGGCCAGTTCCTGCTTCATGCCCTCTTCGATGGCGGGCTGGAAGTCGGCGTCGACGATCTTGTCGAAGGGCGGCGCCTCGAACGGCAGTTCGCTCTTGGTCAGCAGGGGATTCACATGGGCGGCCGGTGCGGCGGCGGCCGTGGTGGCCGGCGCGGGAGCCGCGGTGCTGCTGGCGGCGGGAGCCGCGCCCTTGTCGGCGTCGTTCGACGACGAGCAGGCGGCGGTGAGGGCGATCGAGGTGGCGATCACGAGCGTGCGGACCTTCATGGGCGAGACGTCCCCTGGTGACTGACAAAAGAGGGACTCTAGCGGTGGTCCGAGGTCGGGGACAACCATCGGAAGTAACGTTACGCGCCGTAGGAGCGCGCTTGCGCGCGATCGCGCGCAAGCGCGCTCCTAAGATTCAGCGGGTGTCGCGCAGCTGCCAGCTGTTGCCGATCAACAGGTTGAGGCGGTGTTTCACGATGCGCATGGGCAGGCTCGTGGTGAGCTTCACGTCGGTGCGATCGTTGGACAGCTCGCCCGTGGCGCGGGCACCGGGATCGGTGACGCCCAGGCTCGGGTCGACCTCATCCGGCTCGGGCTGCTTCGCGCGCCAGCGTTGGAACAGGCTATCGCCGCGCATCGCCTCACCGATATCGGCAGCGAGCTTTTCCGGGCCGATGCCCTCGAACGAGAGCTCGGGATCCGGGCCCTTGGCCTGGCTCATGTCCTTGACGGAGAGAAAGTAGGTAGTCATGCCGTGTCCTTTACGTCGATGGCCGTGAAGGCCCTGTCAGGCGAGTGGGGCGAGGTCGAGCAGGCGCGCGGCTTCGGCAGGCGCCAGCCCATGGGGCAGCACGCCCAGCAACGGGGCGCCGATATGCTGGCGAAGCGTGGCGATGTTCTCGTCGGCCAGCGGCATCTCAGGATCCACGCGGTTGGCGATCCAGCCGGCCAGCGTGCAACCGTCGGCTTCGATGGCCCGTACCGTAAGCCGCGCGTGGTTGATGCAGCCCAGGCGCACGCCCACGACCAGGATCACCGGAAGCGTTCAGCGACGCGGGATGTCCTCGGCGGACATGTTGTCGGCCAGCGGTACCAGCCAGCCACCCACGCCCTCCACGACGACCCGGTCATGGCTGCCCTTCAGTGCCTCGAAGGCCGCATCGAGCGGTTCCCAGCGCAATGCCACGCCCTCATTCACGGCGGCCAGGTGCGGTGCGACGGCCGCCTCCATCGCCAACGGATTCACCAGGTCGTAGGGAGGCGTGGGATCGCTGGCCGCGATGAGGGCCAGGGCATCCTCGTTGCGCAGGCCTTCGGGCGTACGCGCCGACCCACTGGCCACCGGCTTCATGCCCGCCACGCGCTCGCCCGTCTGGCGGAAGGCATGGACCAGGGCCTGGGCACCGTGGGTCTTGCCGATGCCGGTGTCGGTACCGGCGACGAAGAGGTGACGGGACATGGAGCGGCCTTGCATGGGTGGGAACGTGGCACCATACACGGCTTCCCCCTCCCGAATCCGCCGCGGAAAACGCCATGTACGAAGCGAAGGCCATCGCCACCGACGACAAGGCCACCCTCTACGCCGAACTGATCCAGCAGGCCGAAGGCCTGATGCATGGCGAGAGCAATGTCATCGCCAATGCCGCCAACTTCGCCGCCTTGGTGTACGACGTGCTGCCCGATCTCAACTGGGCGGGCTTCTATCTGTTCGACGGCACGGAGCTGGTGGTGGGCCCCTTCCAGGGCAAGCCGGCCTGCATTCGCATTGCCCTGGGACGCGGTGTCTGCGGCACGGCCGCGCAGGACCGCCAGACCCAGCTCGTACGCGATGTGCATGAATTCGCTGGGCATATCGCCTGCGACGCCGCGTCGAACTCCGAAATCGTGGTGCCGCTGGTGAATACCGACGGCAGCCTGTTCGGCGTGTGGGACGTGGACAGCCCCCTCGTGGCGCGCTTCGACGACGAAGACCGCAAGGGCATGGAGGCGCTTTGCGCGGCCTTCATGAAGGCCATCGCGGCCTGATCGGATCGGCTCTTGTAGGAGTGCGCTTGCGCGCGATCGCGCGCAAGCGCGCTCCTACAGTTCGTGGGGGCGGGGGGTGTGCAGCAATTCCATCACCCGCGCGCGGGCTTCCTCGACGCCGGTCTTGGCCAGCGACGAGAACATCTGCGCGGTACCGGTAACGCCGCCGCTGCGGAATTCCTTCTTCAGCACGTCCAGCGCCTTCAGCGCCTGGCCGCGCGACAGCTTGTCGGCCTTGGTCATCAGCACATGGCACGGCAGGTCGGTCGCGGCGCAGAACTCCAGCATCGTGCGGTCGAAGTCCTTCAGCTCGTGGCGGATGTCCACGATGAGCACGATGCCGCGCAGGCTACGGCGCATCTTCAGGTACGCGTCGATCTCGCCGCGCCAGTGCGCACGCATGGCCTCGGGCACCTTGGCGTAGCCGTAGCCGGGCAAGTCGACAAGGCGGGCGTCGAGGGGCGGAGTGCCTTCCGCGCCCTTCAGCGGCGGCAGGTCGAACACCACCATGAGCTGGGTGCGGCCGGGCGTCTTGGACGTGCGCGCCAGCCCCGTATGCCCGGTCAGCGCGTTGAGCGCGCTCGACTTGCCCGCGTTGGAACGACCTGCGAAGGCGACTTCCGCGCCCTGGTCGTAGGGCAGCTGGATGATTTCATGCGCGGCCAGCACGAAGCGGGCGCCGTTGAGCGGATTGGAGGACATGGCGTGGCTACGGGTGGAACGTGGGCCGGCAGTGTATGCGATATGACCCGGGGCGGCTCGCGGGCGCCGTTTGACCGGGCTCCGAAAGCACCGCCATAATCATTTGGATAAGGCGTGGCAGGGAGCACGCCCGATCATGAGAAGTATCCCCTTACGGAGACACTTATGAAGTTTCGGCACGCCGCCGCTGCCATTCTTACGACGCTCGTCATGAGCGCCGCCGTTGCTCAATCCGCCGCCCCCGCCAAGCCGTCCAGCGCGCCAGCGCCAGCCGGCACCGCTGCCAAGCCGGGCGCCAGCGCAGCTGCCGATCCCGCCACGCCGGGCATGCCGAAGACCGAGACCGCCACCGCGTCCGCCCCGTCGGGCGAGGGCACCGCCGCGACAAAGCCCGGCGACGCCACGGCCGGACAGGGCAAGGCCGCCGCCTGCGGTGCCTGCCACGGGCTGGACGGCAACTCCACCGATCCGCAGTACCCGAAGCTCGCGGACCAGAGCGAGCAGTACATCGCCGCCCAGCTCGCCGACTTCAAGTCGGGCAAGCGCTCGAACCCGATCATGGTGGGCTTCGCCGCGCCGCTGTCCGACCAGGACATGCACGACATCGGCGCCTACTTCGCCACCAAGCCCTCGTTGCCGGGCGTGGCCGATCAGAAGTACGTCGACGCGGGCCAGAAGCTCTACCGCCAGGGTGACGTCGATCGCGGCATCCCCGCCTGCATGGCCTGCCACGGTCCCGATGGCCGCGGCAATCCGGGCGCGCATTACCCGCAGCTCACTAGCCAGCACGCCAATTACGTCGAGGCGCGACTCAAGGCATGGAACGATTCCTCGCGCGACGCGTCGAAGGACGGCCCACACGTCAAGATCATGGCCTCCATCGCGCAGAAGCTCACGCAGGACGACATCAGCGCGGTCGCGAGCTACATCGAGGGACTGCACAGCGCCGAGCCCGCGGCGCCTGTCGCACCCGCGTCGCCCTGAAGACGGTAAAGTTGGGAGATCGAACGGGCCCTTCGACGGGCCCGTTCTCATTTCGATGGCACGAAAATAAGGATACGAATCCGATGCGTATGCGCCTCCCCCTCTTCTGCGCGGCCCTGATCGGCCTCGCGGCCTGCGGCTCCGGCAACAGCGACACCGGCACGACGCCTCCGCCGGCGGCCTCCACCGCCGCCAGCGCCCCGGCCGCACCGGCGAGCGCTCCGGCGCCGACCCCGGCATCCACCGCCGCCGCGCCGGCCGCTTCGGGCAGCAGCGCGTCCACGGCCACGCCGGCCCCGACACCGGACGCCGACGACACCAAGCGCCCGGACGCGAAGCCCTTCGTCGACGAAGGCAAGTGGGTGGAAGGCAAGAACTACTTCCGCATCGATCCGGCCCAGCCGACCAGCACCCCGGGCAAGATCGAGGTGACCGAGATCTTCTCGTACGGCTGCCCGGCCTGCTTCCAGTACCACGGCGTGGTCGACGAACTGGCCAAGAGCCTGCCCAAGGGCACGGTCATGACCTACACCCCGGCGGCGTTCCGCCCGGACGAGAACTGGCCGCTGCTGCAGCGCGCCTACCTCACCGCCCAGGCCCTCGGCGTGGACAAGCAGACCCATGACGCCATGTTCGACGCGGTGTTCAAGAGCGGCGAGTTGGGCATCTTCGACATGAAGACGCAGAAGCCGAAGCCGCAGTCCGGCTGGCCGACCATCGACGATGTCGCCAAGTTCTACGCCCAGCATGGCGTGAAGGCCGAAGACTTCGTCGCCACGGCCAATTCCTTCACCATCAACACCAAGATGAAGCGCGCGGATGAACTGATCCGCGCCTACGAGGTCGATAGCACGCCCACCATCGTGGTGAACGGCAAGTATCGCCTTACTCCGGCTTCGGCCGGTGGCTATCCGCAGTCGGTCGAGCTCGTGCAATGGCTCGTCAGCAAGGAAGCCGCGGGCAAGTAACCGCCTATCCGAAACCTCACGGAGATATCCATGTTCAAGCGTCTCTCGCTGCTGCTCGTCACCCTGGCCATGGCCTCGGCGTGCAGCGCCAAGCAACCCGAAGGCACCGCCCCCACCTTCACCGATGGCACGGAATACGTAAGCATCGCGCCGAAGAACCAGGGCCGCCTGTCGAAGGACGGCAAGGTCGAAGTGGTCGAGGTCTTCTCGTTCGGCTGCATCCACTGCGCGCACTACGAGCCGAAGGTCGAGGAACTGTCCAAGAGCCTGCCCAAGGGCGTGGTCTTCCATCGCATCCCGGCCGCGTTCAACGACGCGTGGCTGCCGTTCGCGCAGGCCTACTACGCCGCGGAGAAACTCCTGCCGGCCGACAAGGTCAGCGAATCCACGGGCAAGCTGTTCGACGCCAAGTGGAACCAGCACCTGCCGCTCAACGCCCTCGAAGAGATGGCCGACTGGTACAAGCAGAACTACAACGTCGACAGCGCCAAGTTCGTCGCCGTCGCCAACGGCCCGGAAGTGAAGGCGCAGATCGCGTCCGACACCAAGCTGATCCAGGCCTGGGGCATCGACGGCACGCCGACCATCGTGGTCGACGGCAAGTACCGCAGCAACCAGATCAAGGACTTCGACCAGCTCAACGCGGTCGCCACGTTCCTGGTCGATCGCGAGCTCAAGGGCGGTAAGTAACCCTCCCACCGGGCCGATGCCCCCCGTTCACGCGACGGGGGGCATCCTCTGCCGCCTCGGCCCGAAGCGACCCTTCTCAAGCCCGTCATGACCCGCGCCACACCGCCATCGTCCTCCGAGCGCACCCTGCGCCTGCTGAGCTGCAACATCCTCGCGGGCGCCAGCGTCCAGCGTTACAGCGACTACCTCACCCGCAGCGTCAACGCCGTGTTGCCGGGCTCGTCCAAGCTCGCCAACCTGGATTCCCTGGCGGCGCTACTCCACGAATTCGACGTGGTGGGCCTGCAGGAGGCCGACGCGGGCAGCCTGCGTTCGGGCTTTCTCAACCAGACCCGCTACATCGCCGAAGCCGCCGGCATGCCGTATTGGAGCCATCAGCCCAATCGGCCCATGGCCCGGGTGGCGCATTCGGCCAACGGCCTGCTCAGCCGCATCGAGCCCAGCGAAGTCATCGATTACCCCCTGCCGGGCCGGATCAAGGGCCGTGGCGCCCTGTTCGTCCGCTTCGGCCAAGGTTCCGACGCGCTCGTGGTGGTGATCGCCCATCTTTCGCTCGGCGCCGCCGCGCGCATGGGCCAGTTGGCCTTCATCGCCGAGCTGCTCGCGCCACATCCGCACGCCGTGCTGATGGGCGACCTCAACACCGAACCCGACAGCCCGGAAATGCGCCTGCTGTTCGACCGCACGGCGCTGCAGATGCCGAAGATCGCGACGCCCACCTTCCCCAGCTGGAAACCCCGGCGCGCGCTCGACCACATCCTCACCTCGGCCGACATCACCCTCGACCGCACGTGGACATTGCCCCGCGCCTTCTCCGATCATCTGCCGCTTGCCGCTGAAATCCGCCTGCCCCTGGCGCTTGCCGAGGCCGCTGGCGCGGCTCCATCGAGGTAGATCCATGAAACCCAGCCTGCGCGCCGCCCTTCCCTGGGTCGCCATCATCATCGTCGCCATCGGCGCCGCCCTGCTCCGCTACGGCTTCATCGAGCCGGCGGACGCAGCCCATGCCTGCGACGGTAAGGACGGCCCGTGGTGGTGCGCCACGCGCGAACTGATCGTGCAGGGGTTTCTGACCTACGCCTATGGCTACGCCGCCATCGTCATGGCCTTCGTCGCCCTGTTCTGGCGCGGCGTCGTCACGGCCGTGCTCGCCGCCTGCCTGGGCGTGATCGCGTTGCAGCTCTATTGCTACGAAGGCGGCGCGCTCGCGCTGCTGATGGGCGCCCTGCGCCTGGTGCGCGTGCAGTACGAGCGGTGGGAAGCGCCCGCCACCGCCTGAACCTACCGCTGTTGTAGGAGCGCGCTTGTGCGCGATGGGGACCGCGGCAGCGTGTGATCGCGCGCAAGCGCGCTCCTACAGCTAGCTATGAGGCGTTACGCGCCCGACGCCACGCCGTGAGCACCGGTATCGCCAGGGCCAGGTTCAACAGCAACCAGCCCCAGGAGACCACGTTCGCGCCGATCTCCTGCACCACCACGGCCGCACCGAGCAGCACGAGCCAGATGGCGAGCAGGCGCTCCTCGACGAGCGGCATGAGCACATCCTCACGCGTGCGCAGCAGGCCCAGCAGGAAGAAGCCGATGCAGGGCAGCGCGAACAGGCCGATGGGGAAATCACGGTAGCGGCCGTTGAAGACGAGCAGGATGCCGTACAGCGTCAGCACGAACATCCAGAAGAAACGCTGCGGCGTGAACGCGTCGGACCAGGCGATGCCCAGGCGTCGACGCTCCTGCGGCGGCGGCGCGACGGCGGCCGGATTCACGGGCGAAGCCAGTCGCGACGCGATGGCACGGGCCAGCGACAGCGCCGTGAGCAGGCCGAGGACACCGACTGCGATACCTGTGGCCCACTCGATGGTGTTGCGGCACGAGAACAGCAGCAACCGCGCGTGCGCAGCCAGGGCCGTACCCGTGGCGAAACCGGACAGCGCCAGCGACAGCCAGCCGGCGACGCCGTGCCAGCGACGACGGAACAGGCCGGCAACGAGGAAGACCAGCGCACCGACGCCGCCTGTGACAATGGCCCAGGTCCAACGCGGCTCTTCCACCACGGGACCGGTCATCGCGAACTTGGGCTTCGCATCCACGTCGAAGATGCCCCAATAGCCGCCCACCGTGCCTTCCAGATCGCGTTTCCACGGCTGGTCGAAGGCCTCGATCACGTTGTAGGGCATGTCTACCGTGGCGGCGTAGTTGAGGAATTCGCGCATGTAGCGCGCCTCGTTGACCAGGCTCGCGCTGGCGTCGCGACGGGTGCGGCCCTGGCTGGGCCAGCCGGTCTCGCCGATCATGATCTGCTTGCCGGGAAACTCGGCCTTCATCTTCTGGTACACGTCCGCGACGTGGTGCACGGCGCGCTCGGGGGCGACGGGCTCGTCTTCCCAGTACGGCAGGATATGGATCGTGAGGTAATCCGTGGCCTTGGCCAGCGCCGGATGCTTCTGCCAGAACTCCCACACGTCGGCGTAGGTCACCGGCACATCGGTGGCATCGTTGACCTTGCGGATGTAGGCGGAAAGGGCCTTCTCCGACAACTCGCCACGCAGCAGCACCTCGTTGCCCACCACGATGCCGCGCAGGCTGTCGTGGTCGCGCTTCGCCGCTTCGATGCCCAGCTTGATCTCACGCTCGTTGGCCACCGGATCGCGCCCCAGCCAGATGCCCATCAGCACCTTCATGCCGTAGCGACCCGCGATGTCCGGCACCGTGCCGAGGCCCTGGCTCATCGAATAGGTACGTACGCAGTCGAAGCGGGTGGATAGCGCCTTGAGGTCTTCCTCGATCCGCTCGGGTGATACGAAGGCGTGCAGGTCGAACGGCGTTTCACCCTTCAGCCGGAAAGGGGCATAGGACACGCAGGCGATCTTCGCCGTGGGCGAATCCGGCAGGTTCACCGGTCGACCGAGCTGCCACCAGTAGGCCGCGCCGAACAAAGCGGCGGCGATGAGGACGATCCATGCGAGCGGTCGCGCGAACCGCGCGTAGGGGGTGAGAGGCGACATGCCGTTCCAGTAGCCAAAAGCGCAAGAGCGATCCGGACTAGCTTAGCGGCCCTCGAGCGGGAGGGCGATTCCCCCGGAACGGGCCGTTCATCCGGCCTGCGCCAAGGTTTCTTACAATCATGGATACGTCCCCGTGAAGGAATCCCGATGGCCCCCTCCCAGGCATCGCGACGCAGCCCCCGCCCGTTCCGCCTTTTCGCCGGCGTCGCCCTCGCCATCAGCGCCTTCGTCGTGTCATCGACGGCGACCGCCGAAGGCACCGACGCGCAACGCACCCGCTTCCGCCAGGCCTACACCACGGCCAGCCAGCAAGGCGGCGACGCCTGGCGCGCCGAGGCCACGGGCCTGGAGAGCTATGTCCTCTTCCCCTACCTGGAAGCCGCGGCGCTGACCCACGACCTGCGCACACTGGACCGGGCCCGGGTCGAGGCTTACGTCAATCGTTATCCGGGCCTGATTCCCGCGACCGACCTGCGCCGCGATTTCCTCGGCGAGCTGGCCCGCCGCAAGGACTGGACCACGTTCACCGCGATGTACCAGACGGGCATGGGCGATTCGCTCGCCTGCTACGCCTTGCAGGCAAAGCTCTCGCGCAACGAACCGCTGGTGTTCGAGCGCGACCTCGCCGATCTGTGGAAGAAGCCGAGCCTGCCCAACAGCTGCGACCCCGTGCTGGCGGCCGCGCACGACCAGGGCCTGTTGACGGGCGAACGCCTGTGGGCGCGCATCCAGGTGGCGGCCGACGCCGGCAAGGGCGGCACCATCGCCTCGCTGGCACCCTGGCTACCGCCGTCCGACGCCCCTGCCGCGCAACGCATCGCGCTCGCGCTCAACGATCCGACCACCGCGCTGCGCCAGGCCGCTGACTGGCCGGATACGCCGCGCCACCGTCAGGCCGTCACGCTGGCCCTGCAACGCATGGCTCGCCGCCAGTCCACCGCGGCCGACAGCGCGTGGACCACGCTGTCGCCGAAGTTCACCCTCAGCGAACAGCAAAAGGGCGCCGTGCTGAACGCGCTGGCGCTGTTCCACGCCACCGACTTCGACGAGTCGGCGCTCGATCGACTCGCCGCCCTGCCAGCGGCAGCGCAGACCGACGCCAGCCGCGAATGGCGCGTGCGCGTGGCACTGGCTCGCCAGGACTGGTCCGCTGCGCTGTCCGCACTCGACGCGCTGACGCCCACGCAGAAGGACGACGGTGAGTGGCGTTACTTCCGCGCCCTCGTGCTCGGCAAGCTGGGTCGCAACGACGAGGCGAAGCGGCTGTACCAGTCCGTCTCGCAGGAGGCCACCTACTTCGGCTTCCTCTCCGCCGACCGTATCAATACGTCGTATTCGATCTGCCCCTCGACCATGCCCTCGGACGAACGTCGCGAAGCCGCGCTGTTGAACGACGCTGGCCTTGATCGCGCGTTCGAACTGTATGCGGTGGGCCTGCAGAAGTACGCGCGACGCGAATGGGCCGCCGCGCTCGCGGGTCGCGACGCGGATACCCAGCGCCTCGCCGCCGACCTCGCCTTCCGCAAGGGCTGGTACGACCGCGCGGTGTTCGGCCTGTCGTCCGGCGAATCGCTGCGCCTGTACGAACAGCGCTTCCCGCTCGCCCGCCAGGACGGCGTGGTGGAGCAGTCGAGCCAGGCCGGCATCGAAGCCCCGTGGGCCTACGCCATCATCCGCGCCGAGAGCGCATGGATGAGCGACGCCCGCTCCGGTGCCGATGCGCGTGGCCTCATGCAGTTGCTGCCCTCCACGGCCGCGACCGTCGCCAAGCGCAACGGCCTGTCGTGGGGCGGCGGCGAAAGCCTCTACGAGCCGGCCACGAACATCGTGCTCGGCACGCGTTACCTCTCGCAGATGGCGGCACGCTTCAACGGTGCCCCATGGCTCGCCAGCGCGGCCTATAACGCCGGCCCGAACAAGGTCGACCAGTGGCTAGGCGCCCGCGGCACGCTCGATCCCGACCTCTTCGTGGCGAGCATCCCGTACAAGGAGACCCGCGAGTACGTGGCGCGCGTGATGGCCTTCGCCGTGATCTACGACTGGCGCCTCAACGGCAACGCCTTGCCGATCGGCTCGCGCATGACCCGCATCGGCAGCACGTACTCGCTGCCGTCATCGGGAGCGGTGCGCAAGCCGGTCAGCTGCCCGGCCCCGGTCGTCAGCAAGCCAACCCCGCCCGCACCGGCCGCCGCGAACGAACCCGCTCCCGCCGAGGCATCGTCCGCACCGACACCGGAGGAACCCCAGCGCTGACGCTTGGCGACACGGGTCGCAGCGCCTACGCTCGACCCTAGCGCCGTCACAGGGGACGCCCATGAAAGCCCAACGCATCGTCATCCTCGGTGGCACCGGTTTCGTCGGCGGCGGCCTCGTGCCCCGCCTCGCGGCGGATGGCCATTCGATCCTGCTGCTGTCGCGCAACCGACAGGCCCGTCGACATGCCGCGGTCGGCCGCAACGTCAGCGTCGCGACTGCCGACGTCTACGATCCGCCGACCCTGCGGCGGCACATCGCCGGCGCCGACGCGGTGATCAACCTCGTCGGCATCCTCAACGAGACGCGGCGCGATACCTTCGAGCGGGTCCACGTCACGCTGACCCGATTGGTGGTGGACGCCTGCCGCGATACCGGCGTGCATCGACTGCACCAGATGAGCGCGCTGAAGGCCGGCCAGGGCCTGTCGAAGTACCTGCGCACGCGCGGCGAAGCCGAGGCACTGGTGAAATCGTCGACGCTGGACTGGACGATCTACCAGCCCAGCACCATCTTCGGCCACGGTGACGGCCTCGTCTCGCGGTTCGACGCGCTGCTGCGCCTGGCGCTCGTCATGCCGTTGCCGCGCCCGAACGCGAAGATGGCGCCCGTCTTCCTCGGCGATGTCGCCGAGGCGATCGCCCGTGCCGTCGCGAATCCTTCGGCCTCGCTGCTGCATACCTTCGAACTGTATGGCCGCGAGACCTGGACCCTGCTCGACCTGGTGCGTGCCATCCGCGACGCGCGTGGCCGCCGTCGCCTCGTGTTGCCCATGCCGGACGCCCTCGGTCGTCTCCAGGCCGAACTCGCACAGTTCGCACCGGGCAAGCCATTCACACCGGATAATTTCCGCACCCTGCGCACCGACTCCGTCGGCAAGGTCGACGGCCTTGCGCAGTTGGGTATCACGCCGCAATCGCTATCGGCGTGGCTGCCACGCCTGCTCGGCAAGCCCGAGCGCCAGCGCCGCCTCGACGAGGCGCGCGCCAAGCGCCGCGCCTGAAGGACATCATGGATATCTACCTCGTCGGCGGCGCGGTCCGCGACAAACTGCTTGGCCGCCCCGTCGTCGATCGCGACTGGGTCGTGGTCGGCGCCACGCCCGAGGACATGCTCGCCGCCGGCTACAAACCCGTGGGCAAGGATTTCCCCGTCTTCCTGCATGGCGACACGAAAGAGGAATACGCGCTCGCGCGCACCGAACGGAAGACGGGCCGCGGCTATCACGGCTTCGCCTTTCACGCCGATCCAAGCGTGACGGTCGAACAGGACCTCGAACGTCGCGACCTCACCATCAATGCCATCGCGGAGGCAGATGACGGTCATCTCGTCGATCCGTTCGGCGGTGTCGGCGATATCGAAACGCGCACACTACGCCACGTCTCGCCGGCCTTCGCCGAAGATCCCGTGCGCCTGCTGCGCGTGGCGCGCTTCGCCGCGCGCTACGCGCCACTGGGCTTTACCGTCGCCGACGAGACCATGGCGCTCATGCGGCGGATGGTCGACGACGGAGAGATCGACCATCTGGTGCCGGAACGCGTCTGGGCGGAAACGCGCAAGGCGCTGGCCGAACCGATGCCGCAGGTCTTCGTGCAGGTGCTCCGGGAAAGTGGCGCGCTGCGTGTGCTGTTTCCCGAAGTGGACGCGCTCTACGGCGTACCGCAACGACCCGAGTTCCATCCGGAAGTGGATACGGGCATCCATGTCGAGCTGGTGTTGCAGGCGGCAGCGAAGCTCGCCCCCGGCGACGCGCTGGTCGGCTGGTGCGCGCTCACCCACGACCTGGGCAAGGCGCTCACCCCTGCGGATGTCCTGCCGCGCCACATCATGCACGAGCAACGCGGCGTCGCTCCGGTGCGCGCGTTGTCGGCACGACTGAAGGTGCCGACCGACTATGCGGCGATGGCGGAGATCGTCTGTCGACAGCATCTCAACGCGCACATGGCCTTCGAACTGCGTCCAGCGACCGTGCTGAAATTACTGGAAGATCTGGGCGCGCTCCGTCGCCCGGAGCGGCTGGAGACCTTCCTGCTCGCCTGTATTGCCGACAAGCGCGGCCGGTTGGGTAGCGACGAGGCCGACTACCCGCAGGCGGATTACCTGCGCGCCTGCCGCGACGCGGCGGCGGCGGTCAGCTCGAAGCCGTTCGTCGACGAAGGGCTGCAAGGCCCCGCGATCGGCGAGGCGATGAAACGCGCGCAGGTGACGGCCATCGCCGGGATCAAAACCCACCTGTAGGAGCGCGCTTGCGCGCGATGGGTGCTCGCGGCAACCCGGCATCGCGCGCAAGCGCGCTCCTACAAGAGCTACCTGGGCTTTGGTCGCGACGTGCCATGGCGACCACCCGACTCAATCGTCGCCGTGCGACCAGCCGCCTCGGCGCGGCTTGCCCGGGGGCTTCGGGCCGCCCTTTCGGCGCAGCTTCGCCTCGAGCGTCGCCGCCTGTTCCTCGCGCTCGTCGTGCAGCTTCAGGTAGTTGCGCCAGCGCTGCATGGACAGTTCGCCAGACGCCAGCGCGGCCTGGATCGCGCAACCGGGCTCGTTGCCGTGCCCGCAATCGGCGAAACGGCACTGCGCGGCCAGCGCCTCGATGTCCGCGAAGAGATCGAGGTTTTCCTCGCCGGTGAGCTTCAGCTCACGCATGCCCGGCGTATCGATCAGGCAACCGCCGGTCGGCAGGCTGAGCAAGGCACGATGCGTGGTGGTGTGGCGACCGCGGCTGTCGTGCGAACGCACGGCGCTGGTGGCCATGCGCTCCTCGCCCAGCAGCGTATTGGTCAAGGTGGACTTGCCCGCGCCCGACGACCCGACCAGCACCGCGCTGGAACCCGGACCCAAGTAGGGCTCCAGCAACGCGACGGTGGAGGAATCCTTGCCATTGATCGCATGCACCGCCGCCTCGGCAGGCAGGCGCGCGCGCAATGCGTCTACGGCCGCGTCGACATCGACGCCCGTATCCGCCTTGCTCAACAGCACCACGGGACGTGCGCCTGACCCCTCGACCAGGGTCAGGTAACGCTCGATGCGCGCCGGGTTGAAGTCGCCATCGAGTCCGGTGAGCACCAACACGTAGTCGATGTTGGTGGCGATGATCTGCCGTTCGTAGCGCTCGCCGGCCGCCGCGCGGGTCAGCACGCTGCGCCGGGGAAGTACCGCTTCGATCACCGGATGCGAGGCGTGGTCCAGGAAGACGAAGTCGCCGACGGCGGGGCGCAGCGACGGATCGAGTCCTCGCTTGAGGAACTGGCCGGCCGGCTGCGCGTTGAACGCGGACGCGCCGTCGTGCACCTCGTAGCCGGCGCGATGCTGCGCCACCACGCGGGCGAGTCGGCGTGGATCGTCGGGCAAGGCGGGCTCGCGCCAGCCGATTCGGCGCAGGCGCGCCAGGTCCGCAGGGTCGGTCATGGCCGCGATTATGCCCGCTCGGCGACCGAATTCCGCCTCGCGACACCACGGCGACGCTGATAGGATCGGGACAGACCGCCGGGAAAGGGCCTGGCGGTACCTACCGGAAGTCCGTGACGTGTCCTCGATCAAGCCCAGTGCGCACCTGGCGGAAGTGCGCTATGAAATCCGCGGCGCCCTCACCCGACGCGCGCGCGAACTGGAGGCCGCCGGCCGGCCGATCATCAAGCTCAACATCGGCAACCCGGGCCGCTACGGGTTCACCACCCCGACGCACCTGCGCGAAGCCATCGCCAGCCACCTGGTCGACAGCGAGGCCTACGGCCACGAGCAGGGCCTGGAAGAAGCCCGCGAGGCCATCGTCACCCAGCAGCGCGCCCGCGGCGCCTTCGGCGTGGACGTGGAACGGGTGTTCATCGGCAACGGCGTCAGCGAGCTGATCGACCTGTCCCTGCGCGCCCTGCTCCAGCCAGGCGAGGAAGTACTGCTACCCAGCCCGGACTATCCGCTGTGGAGCGCGGCGACGATCCTCAACAACGGCCATCCGCGCTACTACCGCTGCCTCGCCGAGAACGGCCACCTGCCAGACCCGGACGAAATGGAATCCCTGATCGGCCCGCGCACCCGCGCGCTGGTGCTGATCAACCCGAACAACCCCACCGGCGCCGTCTATCCGAAGGCGCTGCTGGAGCGCATCGTCGCCGTGGCCCGCAAGCACAACCTGCTGCTGCTCTGCGACGAGATCTACGACGAGATCCTCTACGACGGCACGCCGTTCCAGCCGCTCGCCGCCGTCGCCGGCGACCATCCCTGCGTGAGCTTCGGCGGCCTGTCCAAGGTGCATCGCGCCTGCGGCTACCGCGTCGGCTGGATGAGCCTGTCCGGCGATGCGAAGCGCACGGCCGAGTATCGCGACGCGCTCCAGTTGCTGGCCGCGCTGCGCCTGTGCGCCAACGTCACCGCACAGTGGGCGGTGAAACCCGCGCTGCTCGACAAGCCCACCATCGTCGACCTCACCTCGCCGGGCGGCCGCCTGCACGAGGCGCGCCGTCTGATCCTCGATCAGGTGAAGGCCAGCCCGTACTTCGACGTGGTCGCACCCGGTGGGGCCATCTACGCCTTCCCCTGGATCCGCGCCGACGCGGTGCCGCACTTCGACGACACCGCGTTCGCCCTGCGCCTGCTGGACGAAGAGAACGTGCTGGTCGTGCCGGGCACGAGCTTCAACCTGCCGGCCAGCCGCCACCTGCGTCTCACCCTGCTGCCCGAACTGTCCCAGCTGAGCGAAGTATTCGCCCGCATGGACCGCGTGCTGGGTCGCATGGTGGCCGACAGCCGTCCGCTCGCCAGCGCGGTCGCCTGATCCATGGCGGCACCGACCTTCCTCGCCCTGGGCGATTCGTACACCATCGGCGAGGGCGTTCCGGAAGCCGGTCGCTGGCCGGTGCAACTCGTCGCCCGGCTGCATGCCGAGGGCGTGGTGGTGGGCGATCCGCGCATCGTGGCGACCACCGGCTGGACCACCGACGAACTGTCGGCGGCGATGGACCAGGCCCATCTGCATCCCGGCCATGGCCTGGTGACGCTGCTGATCGGCGTCAACAACCAATACCGGGGCCGCCCGGCCACGGAATATCGCGAACAGTTCCTTGCCCTGCTCCAGCGCGCCATCGGCCTTGCCGGCGACGCGCGACGCGTGGTCGTGGTGTCGATCCCCGACTGGGGCGTCACCGCCTTCGCCGAGGGCCGCGACCGCACGGCGATCGGTCGGGACATCGATACGTTCAACGCCATCGCGAAGGACGAGACCCTGCGCGCCCATGCACGCTGGGCCGACGTGACGCCGGCCTCGCGCGAAGCCGGCGCCAAGCACGACATGCTGGTGGACGATGGCCTGCACCCTTCGGCGAAGCAGTATGGGCGCTGGGTCGACGTCATCCTCCCGGAGGCCCGGGCGGCGTTGCGGGAGTTGCCGTCGTCTCGTTAGCGCCGGGGTCGCGCGCAAGCGCGCTCCTACAGCGGCTTCCGCAAGCCGGGCTCATCAGCTGAAACATGGGCTTATCGCCGAAACCTCATTGAAACACCCTCGCCACGGCCCGGTTACCTCCCGGGCCGATACTGGTTTCCCGGGACAGCCCCGGAAACCGACGCCATGGCCAAGCTCACCTGCCGCAGCGCCTTCATCTCCGACGTGCACCTTGGCACGCCTGACTGCAAGGCCGCCTATCTTCTCGACTTCCTCCGTCACCTGGATTGCGAGCGCCTGTACCTCGTCGGCGACATCGTCGACCTGGAAGCCCTGGCGAAGCGCCACTGGTGGCATCCGGACCACAGCGCCGTGATCGCGGAACTGGTCGCCATCGCCGCGCGCGGCGTCGAGGTGATCTACATTCCCGGCAACCACGACTTCCAGATGCGCGGCATGGCGGGTTCCACCATCGCCGGCATCCGTGTCGAACTGGACGCCCTGCACGAAGGCGCCGACGGCCGCCGCTACCGGGTGAGCCACGGCGACGAATTCGATCCGGAGCACATCGGCAAGCGCTGGCTCACCGTGCTGGGCGACGCCATGCACCGGGTGATCTGCTGGGCCAACCGGCGCATGCATGCGGTGCGCCGCCGCCTCGACATGCCCTACCTGCCGCTGTCGATCATCATCAAGTCACACATCCGCCTCGCCATGGAGTACATCCGCGGCTACGAGCAGCGGGTGGCGAAGGATGCGAAGGAACGCGGCCTCGACGGGCATATCTGTGGCCATATCCACTTCGGCCACATGCGCCCCATCGACGACATCCTGTACCTCAACGACGGCGACTGGGTGGAGCACTGCACCGCGCTGGTCGAGGATTTCACCGGGGCCATGGAGCTGATCCACTGGACCGAGCGCTACACCCCGCTGGGCCGGGCCAGCCGCGAGACGGTGCTGCCCTCCCCCGAGGCGGTGTTGAGCTTCGCTCCGCTGGCGGACTGCCGGGCCGACCTTTCTGGCCTCCGCGCCGAGGTGTCGGTAGCGGGTTGAAACGGACAGGGGCGCGCCCATGTAAAATGGGTTCTTTCCCCCTTCCGCGGTGACCCTCCATGGCCCTTGATACCCCCACCCGCGAGCGCATCGAAGCCCTGCTCGCCCAGCACGAGGTCGTGCTGTTCATGAAGGGCACGCGCCAGCAGCCGATGTGCGGCTTTTCCGCCGCCGCCACCAACACGCTCAACGACGTGGTCGACCAGTACCACACCGTGAACGTGCTGGAAGACCCGGAAATCCGCGAGGGCATCAAGGAGTACGGCCAGTGGCCGACGATTCCGCAGCTCTATGTGAAGGGCGAACTGGTCGGTGGCTCGGACATCATTCGCCAGCTCTACACCAGCGGTGAGCTGTACACCCTGTTCGGTTCGACCCCGCCGGATCGCACCCCGCCGGAGATCACCATCACCGAGAAGGCCGCCGAGGCTATCCGTGGCGGCATGGCCAACGCCGACGGCATGGCCCTGCACCTGGAAATTGGCCCCGACCACAGCGCCGGCTTCCAGCTCGCTCCGGCCGGCGATTTCGACATCGTCACCGTCGCCAACGGTATCGAAGTGCATTTCGATCCGGGCAGCGCCCAGCGCGCCAAGGGCATCGTGATCGACTGGGTGACCACGGTGCAGGGCGAAGGCCTCAGCCTGAAGTTCCCGGGCGCGGTCGAGATCGGCACGCTCTCGGTGCACCAGCTGAAGGACCGCCTCACCGCCGGCGACATCGTGCTCGTGGACGTGCGTCCGTCGCACGGCCGCGCCGTGGCCGCCCCGCTGGCCGGCGCGCGCATCCTTGAAGACGAAGGCTACGAGGCCCTGGCCTCGCTGCCGAAGGACACGCCGATCGCCTTCATCTGCCACCACGGCATCTCCAGCCGCGCGGCAGCCGAGCGCTTCGCCGCGCACGGCTTCACCAGCCTCTTCAATGTCGAAGGCGGCATGGACGCGTGGGCACGCGAAGTCGACCCGACCGTTCCGCGTTACTGAGAAAAAAACGACGCCCAGGGCGCCGTTTCCCTGTAGGAGCGCGCTTGCGCGCGAACCCTCAGGGCAGCCATAGCGAATGAGGCCTTGCGTTGATCTGGCGAGCTGTAACAGCTCGCTTGATCATCGCGAGGCTTCATCGTTTTAAAGGATCCGTTGAGGGTTCGCGCGCAAGCGCGCTCCTACAAAAACGGTGCCCGGGTTTCGTTGGCGCTCCTACAGGAGCATGACGGTCGCGCCAGCTTAGGAAGGGGCGCTCTACCGCGTAATGGAGCACGGCGCCGCCGGCCAGGGTTGCCGCGGCGAAGATCGCGAAGCGGACGAAGCGATGGTCGTCCAGCGAGTCGCCGATGGCGGTGTCCACGAGCGTGAACACGCCTTTGTGGCTCAGGTAGAGACTGTACGAAGCGCGGGCCAGCCAACCTGCGCCGGGGATGCGAAGACGACCGAGCCGCGTCGGCCCGGAGGCTGCGGTGACGAACATCGCCATCGACAGCGCCACGAGCGGATAGCCCAGCACGCATGGCCAGAAATCGACACGGGCGCCATCGAACAGCACGATGGACGCCCCGAGGCAGGCCAAGCCACCGACCAGGATCTTGCCGGCGTGGGCATGCATCCGGGCCATCATCGTCGGGCGGTAGACCGTGATCGCCGCGATCAGCACACCAGCCAACAGACCGTCGCAACGCGACCATGTCGGGTAATACAGGTAGCGCAGGTACGGCAGCCCCGGCCTGCCACCGGCCTTGACGATCGGCTCGATGTAGTGCCACCAAAGCCCCGCACGCAACGCAATGCCACCGATCAGCATGAACGTGCAGACGGCGACGAACGCCCGTACCGAGGATCGCCGCGACAGCAGCAACGCCAGGAACGGGAAGACGAGATAGAACTGCTCCTCAACGCAGAGCGACCAGACATGCGAGAAGGCGTAGTTGTCGCCGTTGTCGTAAAGCAGGTTGAACGTGAAGGTCGGGAACTGCCATAGCGGCTGCATGCCTTGCGTTTCGCGCCACGCAGGCCAGAAGGCGTAAAGCGTCAGCACGACGAAGAACGCAGGCAGGATGCGGATCGCTCGCCGCTTATAAAAGGCAGGGAAATCGACGCTTCCCGTCCGCTGCAACGATGCCAGCACCTGGCGGCCGATCAGGAAGCCGCTAAGCACGAAGAACAGGTCCACACCCATCCAGCCCGAGCGTTCGAGTTGACCGAAGCCTTCGCCGAGCCCGCCGACGAGATAGCTATGGAAAAGCATCACCCACGCGATGGCGATGGCGCGCAGGGTGTCGAGGCCGGGCTGACGATCCATGGAACGTCCTTGGGATGGATCATGGAAATCTGGGCCGCGCCGATGACGCGGCCGGGGTGGAAAGATGGCCAAACGCGGGCGACCGTCAGAAGTTGCTGGAATAGAGCATCGCGACGATCTTCCAGCCATCATCGGTACGCAGCATCTGCCAGGTTTCGGCGCCGTGGTTGTTGACCTTGCCGTCGCTGACGAACTCGAAATCGAAGTACACGGTGGCGACGCTGCCATCGGTATGGATACGCACATCGTGGAAGCGCTCCTCGATGGCGCCACCCGGCTTGCCCACGTAGTCGGCGAATTGCTGCCAGGTGCCCTGCTTGTAGCGCGGGACCGGCTTATCGGGGTGCTCCTTGCGCACCTTGTCCAGGGAGGCCTGGCCCAGCGTGGTGTACCAGGCCGTGCTGTCGGCCACGAAGAGCGAGCCCAGCGTCTTGGCATCGTGCGCCTTGAGCGACGTCTGGAAGGTCTCGACGACCTTGCGGATGTCCGCTTCGGCGGCCTCGTCGGCGAGGATCGGCAGCGGCAGTAGAAGGGCGACGGCGAGCAGGTAGCGACGAAGGTTCATGGGAAGACTCCGTTGACCAAGGGAGCCCAAGAACACCAAAGCGAAGGCCCGCCGCATAGCAGGATGCGGCGGGCCGTGGTCGTCCAGCGATGAACCGGTGGCGTTAGAGGCAGCCCACCAGGCCGTCGTAGATCGATGCACGCGACATCGGCAGCTTGCCATCAAGCGGTGTCTCGCCTTCGAGGAGCGCATAGAAGGCATCCACCGGCGTGTCCTTGGCGAGCGGCAGCTTGCACTTGTAGAGCTTGGCGGCGACCTGCACGGCGCCGGTCTTGCCGTTCACCCCGGCATGGCTGCCGGAGAAGGTCCACACACACTGCTTGACGGTGCTCTTGGTGGCATCGACCGAACAGCGCAGCTGCAGCGGACGGAGGTTGGCGTACTCGCCTTCGCAGAAGGTGTCGCCACAGACCTTGTCGAAGGCCGCGTTGAGGCGGACCTCGGCGTTGAAGAAACGATCCATGCCCGCTTCAGAAGCCGGCCAGTCGATGACGTCGACGTAGCGGGCAGGCGCGGGGACCGGGGTCGGCGCGGTTTGTGCGAAGGCGGTGGCGGAAACGGCGAACAGGGCGGCGACGAGAGTGCTTCGAACCATGATGTGGCTCCTTTGTTGTGGAGCCGCTATCTCACCGTCTGCGGCGCCACGGGTCTGTCCCGTGGCGCCGAAAGCATCGTGTAGTCGCTAGGCGCCCCGGCTTATAGCCAGCGCCCGTAACGACGGATGTAGATCGTCTTCATCACCTGGGTCAGCACGCAGTAGCAGGCGAGCGTCAGCGCCAGCCAGGCGAAGTAGATGCCCGGCAACGGCTGCATGCCGATACGTGCGCCCAGGGCCGTGTACGGGATGTACATGCCGACGATCATGATCGCGCTGGTCAACGCCAGCACCGGCGCCGAGGCGACGCTGCGCAGGAACGGGATACGACGCGTGCGGATCATATGGACGATCAGCGTCTGCGAGAGCAGGCCCTCGATGAACCAGCCGGACTGGAACAGCAACTGGTGCTCGGGCGAGTTGGCGCCGAAGTAGTGCCACATCAGCCAGAACGTGGTGATGTCGAACACCGAGCTGACGGGACCGATCCAGACCATGAAGCGACCGATGTCGCCCGCGTCCCACTTCTGCGGCGCGCGCAGGTATTCCTCGTCCATGCGGTCGAACGGGATCGACAGCTGGGAGAGGTCGTAGAGCAGGTTCTGCACGAGGATCTGCAACGGCATCATCGGCAGGAACGGTAGGAACGCGCTCGCCACCAGCACGCTGAACACGTTGCCGAAGTTCGAGCTGGCCGTCATCTTGATGTACTTCATGATGTTGCCGAAGGTGACGCGGCCTTCCAGCACGCCCTCCTCCAGCACCATCAGGTTCTTCTCGAGCAGGATGATGTCCGCCGATTCCTTCGCGATATCGGTGGCGGTATCCACCGAGATACCCACGTCGGCATCGCGCAACGCGGGTGCGTCGTTGATGCCGTCGCCGAGGAAGCCCACGGTGTGGCCGCGACGCTGCAGCGCCTTGACCACGCGGGCCTTCTGCACGGGCGACATCTTCGCGAACACGGTGGTCTTCTCCACCATCGCGTCGAGCGCGTCGTCGTCGAGCTGCTCGATGTCGCGTCCCTGCGCCGAGGCCGTGACATCGAAGCCCACTTCCGCGCAGATCTTGCGGGTCACGGCCTCGTTGTCGCCGGTGATGACCTTCACCGCCACGCCGTGGTGGTTGAGCGCGCGGATCGCCGTGGCAGCGGAATCCTTCGGCGGATCGAGGAAAGCGAGGCAGCCCACGGCCGTGAGGCCGGCTTCGTCGGCGACGCCGTAGGCGCGGTCGCCGGTCGGGTCACGGCGCACCGCCACCACCAGCACGCGCAGGCCATCCTCGTTGAGGCGGCGGGTCATCGCGCGGATCTCGCGGCGCTTCTCGTCCGTCATCGGCTCGACGATGTCGCCAGTGCGCGCCTCGGTGCAGATGGAGAGCATTTCCTCCACGGCGCCCTTGCAGACCAGCAGCTGTTCGTCGCGGCCGTCGGTCACCACCACCGACATGCGGCGGCGCTGGAAGTCGAAGGGAATCTCGTCGACGATGCGGTAACGCCCCGCCACGGCCTCGAGGTCGCGGTGGGTAAGCACGGCCTTGTCCATGAGGTTGCGCAGGCCGGTCTGGAAGCGGCTGTTGAGGTAGCCCCACTCCAGCGCTTCGTCCGAGTCCTCACCGGCCAGGTCGACATGGCGCTCCAGCACGATCTTGTCGAGCGTGAGGGTGCCGGTCTTGTCCGTGCAGAGCACGTCCATCGCGCCGAAGTTCTGGATCGCGTTCAGACGCTTCACCACCACCTTACGCTTCGACATGGCGATGGCGCCCTTGCCGAGGTTGGCGGTGACGATCAGCGGCAGCATCTCGGGCGTGAGGCCCACCGCCACCGACAGGCCGAACATGAAGGCACCGAGCCAGTCGTGCTTGTCGAAGCCGTTGATCAGGAAGACGACCGGCACCATCACCGCCATGAAGCGGATCAGCAGCCAGCTCACCGAGGAGATGCCGCGGTCGAAGCTTGTCTGCACGCGCTCGCCGGACAGCGTGCGCGCCAGCGAGCCCAGGTAGGTGCGCGGACCGGTCGCCAGCACCACGGCGGTGGCGGTACCGGACACCACGTTGGTGCCCATGTAGCAGACGGTCGGCAGGTCGAGCGGGCCGCTGGCGTCGGAGGCTGCCTGGGCATGGCCGTTCGGCGCGGCCTTCTCCACCGGGAGGGATTCGCCGGTGAGGATGGCCTGGCTGATGAAGAGGTCCTTCGTCGCCAGCAGGCGCAGGTCGGCGGGAATCATGTCGCCCGCGCCGAGGTGGATGATGTCGCCCACCACCAGTTCTTCCACCGGCACCTCGATGCGCTCGGCGTGGCCGTCGTCGGCGCGGCGCGTGACCGTGGCCGTGTTGCGGACCATCGCCTTCAGCTTCTCCGCCGCCATCGAGGAGCGGTACTCCTGGGTGAAGGAGAGCAGCACGCTGATACCGACCATCACACCGATGATCGTCGGGCCGGTGAGGTCGTCGGGCTCGGTGAACAGCTGCACCACCGCCAGCACGAGCAGCACGATGATGAACGGGTTGCGGAAGGCGCGCAGGAGCTGGATCGACCAGTGCGCCGGTTTCTCGTGACCTACCTCGTTGACGCCGTCCCGATCCAGCCGCTCGGCGATGGCGGCCTCGTCGAGGCCGTCCGTGCGGGAATCGAGCGAACGCAGCAGGTCGTCCGCGGGACGATAGGCGTCCGCGGTGGCGTTGGTGAAGGTCTTGGCGGCGACGGCCGCCTGCGAGGTGTGCTTCTTCATGGCTCGCTGCCTTTCCGGACGCAGGCTCCGGCGGCGCGAGCGGGTATCAGCGAGGGGCTGAGACCAGGCGCGCCGGCAAAGGCCGACGGACGGTAATCCGGGTGGTCGTGACGACGGGCGGCGCAGGCCGCGCCGTACTGTCTATGTCGCTTTTCATGACTGTTGCAGTTTGCCGCTCGCCTGTTTCAGGGAGCTTTCAGTCGTGTCCAGGGAACGCGGCACCGTGATGGTGCGCTTGACCGGCACGATGGCGGTGTTGCGACGACGGGCGATGGCGAACGCGAGACGGCGGCCGAACATGAGCGGACCGGTCTTTTCGAGCTGGAGGTTCATGGCTCAATCCTCGAATAACGGAAGCTCACGGCTTCCGTCGAGGTGAGCCGGACTTTCCCTAGTGAAGGAAAGCGCCGGCCGACCGTGAGCGGTCGCCGCGGGCGATTTTATTTTTCAACGCCGGTACCCGATGCTTGCGGATGCCGGCGCGTCGACTAGGGTGAACGTCCATATGCCTGGATAAGCTAAGGAGGGTGCCGCCCGGGCAGAAGAGCCGCCTGGGTAGCCGGGGAATTGTCGCGCCGCAGCGTAGATGGGTCAAGCCTTTGGAAGCTCGGATTCGACCGGCCCGGGAAGGGACAGGCCGGCCTCGTACTCCGCCGCCTCGGCGAGCAGCCATTCGCGGAACTTGGTCACGCCGCAGTGGGACTCGGAGCGCTTGGGGTAGACGAGGTAATAGGCCTCGGTGACCCGCATGCGCTCCTTGCACAGCACCGTGAGGGCCCCGCATTCGATCAGCGAGCGGGCCATCACCAGACGTCCCAGGGCCACGCCCAGGCCTTCGAGCACCGCGCGCTGGAGGCTTTCGGTGTTGTCGAAGCGGGCCACGTAGCGCGACGGCAACGGCATGCCGAATTCGGCCGCCCAGTCGCTCCAGCGCCCGGAGGGATCGCCCAGCAGCGGCCAGCCCTTCAGCGACACATCGGGCAGGCCGCCCATGCGACGCACCAGTGACGGGCTGGCGATGGGCACGATGTATTCGCCGAAAAGACGCTCCGCCCGCGTACGCGGCCACACGCCCAGGCCATAACGCATGGCGCAGTCGATCGTGGGCTCCCTATCGAAGTCGATCACCTCGGTCGAGGAATGCTGGCTCAGCTCCAGCTCCGGGTACTTGGCGATGAGGCGAGGCAGGCGCGGCACCAGCCAGCTGGACGCCACGGAGGGCATCATGCTGAGGGTGATCGAATCCTGGTGGCGGCTCTGGTAGCGGCCAAAGGCGTGCTCGATGCCCTCGAAATGATGGCCGATGGCGTCAAGCAACTGGCTGCCCTCGGCCGTCAGCGTCACGCCGCGCGGTCCGCGATCAAACAGGGTGCGGCCCAGCCGGCCCTCCAGATTGCGGATCTGGTGGCTCAGGGCGCTCACGGTGAGGTTGAGCTGCTCGGCGGCGCGCGAGAACTTGCCCGAACGGGCAACCAGTACGAACCCCTGAAGCAGGCCGAGCGGCAAGCGGGACATATGAAAATTCCTCAAGTCCTGCTTGCAAACATATCGCTTTTACGGGGCCTGGGGAAGGCGCACCCTTTAGCTCACCGAAAGTCGCAGGGTATCGCGACCCTTAACTTTCACGGGAGGGTGTCATGGCTTCGATCTTCACCGGCCTTGCCTTCATGCATGGCCATATCGTGGACCGCGAACTGATCCAGCGCCTGGGCAGGGAGGAGCCGCAGGTCGACCGCGGCGCAGGCGCTCGCAAGACCGTGCCAAAGGCCGTACGCAAGCCGCTATGGCGCTTCAGGACGGCGCCAGCCCGTTGTGCCAGCGGCGCCTGCTGCTGACGCCTCACACGATGGCAACCCTCCGGAAGCGATCATAGGCATTTGATCCTTCCGGAGACCTTCGCATGAACCTTCGTCCACTCGGCCGCTCCCCGCTACAGGTGGCCCCGCTCGCCTTCGGCGGCAATGTGTTCGGCTGGAGCGCCGACGAGGCTCGTTCGTTCGAGCTGCTCGACGCCTTCGTCGACCACGGCTTCAACCTGGTCGACACCGCCGATGTCTACGAAGCCTGGGTACCGGGCAACGAAGGCGGCGAATCCGAGGCCATCATCGGCAAATGGCTGAAGCAGTCCGGCAAGCGCGACAAGGTGCTGATCGCCACCAAGGTCGGCAAATGGGCGCGCTATCCGGGCCTGTCGCCCACGAACATCCGCGAAGCCGTGGAAGCTTCGCTGCGTCGCCTGCAAACCGACCGCATCGATCTCTACCAGTCGCATCAGGATGATCCGAAGGTGCCGCTGGAAGAAACCCTGCGCGCTTTCGACGACCTGGTGACCGCGGGCAAGGTACGCGTGATTGGCGCGTCCAACTACGACGCCACGCGACTGGGCGACGCGCTGGACATCAGCGCGTCGAAGGGACTGGCACGCTATGAATCCCTCCAGCCCGAATACAACCTCATGGATCGCAAGGGCTTCGAGGACGCGCTGCAACCGCTTTGCGTGAAGGACAACGTGAGCGTGATCAGCTACTACTCGCTGGCGAGCGGTTTCTTGAGCGGCAAGTACCGCAGCGAAGCCGACCTCGACAAGAGCAAGGCCCGCGGCGCGAAGGTGAAGAACTACCTCAACGATCGCGGCCATCGCGTGCTCGACGCGCTGGATATCGTGGCGAAAAACCACAACGCGACGCCTGCGCAAGTCTCGCTGGCCTGGGTGATGGCGCAGCCTTCCATCGCCGCGGCGATCGCCAGCGCGACCACGGTGGAACAACTGGCGGATATCGCAAAGTCGGCCACGCTCAAACTCAGCGACGCCGAGCTTCACTCCCTGCGTGACGCGAGCGCCGCATAAAGCCTTACAACGCGCGCGGCCGTATCTGACGCGGCAGCCGGGATAATCCGGCTGCCATCACCGGCGCCGCCGACGAAGATAGTCGGGCCGGAACCGCTCCGGCGCACCCCAAAAGCAGACAAGGAATGTCTATGCGCACGATCACCAAGCGTTTCGTTTTTTCCGCGCTGGCCCTGGCGACGCCGTTATCGGCGTCGATCGCCTCGGCGCAACAGTATGAGAATCCCTTCGACCGCCCCACCGTCGCCCAGCTTCGCTGCTGGTACAAGGATTCATCCAGCCAGACCGACCTGAAAACCGGGTATGTCGACGCCAGCGACTTCACCCTGCGCGGCCATTGGCGAAGCCTCAGCGCGCTCAACGAAGGCGCCCTGTTCTTTACGCTACAGGAGCCAGAGGACGTGACCGACGCCTGCCGTCGGGCCCTGGATCGCAAGGGTAAGGGCCTGCTTGTCCAGGCAAGCGCAGCCAGCGGTTCGTGGGGAAAGAACTTCCAGATATGGTATGACGGCGATGTCGCGGCACGCCGTGGCAACCCCGTGGAGCGCATCGTCTCGTTCGGCGACAGCCTCAGCGACACCGGCAACATCTATAACGAACTGCAGCAGACCTTTCCGATCCACACCTCGTGGTTCCTCGGACGCTTCAGCAACGGACCGGTATGGACGGAATACCTCGCCCGGCGCACCGGACTGCCACTCAACACCTGGGCTACCGGCGGCGCGCAATCGGATAACGCCTACGGCGTGATCAACGGCGTCAAGGCACAGGTGGATTCGTTCCTGCGCTACATCCGGTTGAATACCAACCGGTACGATGTCAGCCGCACCTTGTTCACGGTATGGATCGGAGGCAACGACGCCATGAACGGAAGAAAGGCCGGCGACGTCATCGCCGACCTGGACAAGGCCCTCAACGCCCTGGTGGATCGGGGAGCACGCAAGATCGTCCTCATGGGGCTACCCGATCTCACCCGTGCACCCGCCTTCCGCCCGATCGAGGGCAAGGAAGGCACGGGGCGGCACGACACCGACGAGGTGTACGCCACGGTCAGCGCACTCAACGAGGCACTGCCCAGGCTGGCCCGGGACGTTGCGACGAGAACGGGGGCCGACGTCGTGTGGATCGACGCCGCAAAGCACTTTGACAGTGTGCTGGCCGATCCTGGTGCCTATGGATTCTCGGAAGTGACGCGACCCTGCCTCGCGTTGCGCTCGCAAGGCTCGCAGGTCTACCTCGGTACGCAGCAGGTCAGGAGCGATTGCACCCCCGAGCGCTACGTCTTCTGGGACATGGTCCATCCCACCACGCGCATGCACGAACTGATGTCACGTTGGGTGCTCGCCGACCTGCCCTCGACGTGGGATCTGCGATGAGATCGCATGGCTAACCCCATCGGGCATGCCCTACACAGGCCGCGCCTTTGACTGACGCAACAGCCGGACCTCGTCCGGCTGTTGTCGGTGACACCTCCGACGAAGATAGTCAGGCCGGAACGACTCCGGCCCCGATCCCCAAGGAGGCTCACCATGTCCAGGAAAGGACGCACCCTGTCGGCCGCACTCGCATGCGCCGCATCCCTGTTCGCCACCACGACGGCGCTCGCCCAGGCGCCGTACGCAGACACTCACATCGCGACACTCCGCTGCCTTTACCAGGATCTCATCGATCCGACAGGCGCGCGCACCGGCGAGGTCGAGGCCGCCGAGCCCATCGCCGGCACCTGGCGATATCCGAAGGTATGGTCCTGGAGCAAGTTCTTCACCACCTACCGTCCCGAAGCCGAGGTGGATGCCTTGTGCGAGCGAACCGTCGCCACCGTGCCCGACGCGCGCTATGTCCAGGCCCGCGTCGCCGGCACCGGTCTTCTCCAGCTTTCGTACCAGATCTGGTACACCGGCGATGTACGACCGGGCGAGCCCATTGAACGTATCGTCTCGTTCGGTGACAGCCTGACCGACACCGGCAACATGTCCACGGTGTCGCAAACCTTCCTCAGTGTCTTCGGCGGCGCGCTGCCCAGCTCGACCTGGTTCGCCGGTCGCTTCAGCAACGGACCGAGCTGGGTCGAATACCTCGCCACGCGCAACGGCATCACACACAACAACTGGGCGGTCGGCGGCGCGCAAACCGAAGATGCACAATTCGGCCTGATCAATGGCATCGAATCGCAGATCAAGAGCTACTTCGATAGCGTCGCCGTGATCCCCGATCACAAGCTCGACCGCACGTTGTTTACCTTCCTGGTGGCCGGCAACGATTTCGTCAACGACAGTAAATACGCCACGAACATCGTCAGGCTACAGCGTGATGCCCTCAACAAGCTCGTCGATGGCGGTGCGCGCAAGATCCTGGTCGTCGAACTGCCCAATGTCAGTGTGGCTCCTGTCTTCCGTATGGGACGAACGGACAGGGAACAGGTCCACCAGCGTGTTTATACCTACAACAGTGGGCTGGACGGCATCATCGCCAACGTGAAGAAACGTGCCAAGGATCAGGGCATCGACAACCTGGAAATCCGCAAGGTGCCTGCCTATGCGAAGTTCGACCAGGTGTTGAATTCGCCGGCCAGCTATGGTTTCGACAACGTCACCGAGTCGTGCCGGAAGATCGATTCGAACAACTTCCTCAATTACCTGAAGACGCCTCAGCCGCGCACGCACTGCGTGGCCGATCGCTTCCTGTTCTGGGACACGCTGCACCCGTCGACGAAGATGCACGAGGTGATGTCACGCTGGGCCACCGATTACGCGGCGCCCGACTGGAAGCTCAAGTAACAAAAAAGGGCCGCTCCGTGGAGCGGCCCTTTTCATGTCACGAAACGCGATGGATCAACGCAGGCCGTCGATCACCGTGTTGAACGTGGTGCTGGGACGCATGGCGGCGCTGACCAGAGCCACGTCCGGGTGGTAATAGCCCTTGATCTCCACCGGCTTGCCCTGCGCACCGTTGAGCTCGCCGATGATCTTCGCCTCGTTCTCGCTCAGCGCCTTCGCCACCGGAACAAACTTCGCCTTGAGGTCGGCATCGTCGTCCTGCCCGGCCAGCGCCTCGGCCCAGTACATGGTGAGGTAGAAGTGGCTACCGCGGTTGTCGATCTCGCCCACCTTGCGGGCCGGTGACTTGTTGCTGTCGAGGAAGCGGCCGTTGGCCTGGTCGAGCGTCTTGGCCAGCACGCGGGCATGCCGGTTGTCGTAACGCTCGGCGAGGTGTTCCAGCGAGGCGGCCAGGGCGAGGAACTCACCCAGCGAATCCCAGCGCAGGTAATCCTCTTCGACGAACTGCTGCACATGCTTCGGCGCCGAACCGCCCGCACCGGTCTCGAACAGGCCGCCACCGGCCATCAGCGGCACGATGGAGAGCATCTTGGCCGAGGTGCCCAGCTCCATGATCGGGAACAGGTCGGTGAGGTAGTCGCGCAGCACGTTGCCAGTGACCGAGATCGTGTCCTGGCCCTTGCGGATGCGCTCCAGCGAGAACGTCGTGGCGTCGACCGGCGCGAGGATACGGATGTCCAGACCCGAGGTATCGTGGTCCTTGAGGTAGCGCTCGACCTTGGCGATCACCTGGGCGTCGTGGGCACGCGCCTTGTCGAGCCAGAACACGGCCGGGGTTTCCGACAGGCGCGCACGCTGCACGGCGAGCTTCACCCAATCCTGGATCGGGGCGTCCTTGGTCTGGCACATGCGCCAGATGTCGCCCTGCTCCACCGCATGCTCGAATACCACCGAGCCGTCCTCGGCGAGCACGCGCACGATGCCGTCGGCCGGAATCTGGAAGGTCTTGTCGTGCGACCCGTATTCCTCGGCCTTCTGCGCCATCAGGCCCACGTTGGGCACGCTGCCCATGGTGGCTGGGTCGAAGGCGCCATGGGTGATGCAATCCTCGATCACCGCCTGGTACACGCCAGCGTAGGAACGATCGGGAATGACGGCCTTGGCGTCCTGCAGCTTGCCTTCGGCGTTCCACATGCCACCCGAGTCGCGAATCATCGCCGGCATGGAGGCGTCGACGATGACGTCGCTGGGCACATGCAGGTTGGTGATGCCCTTGTCGGAATTGACCATGGCCAGCGCCGGGCGCTTGGCGTATTCGGCCTTGAGGTCGGCTTCGATGGCGTCGCGGGTCGCCGCGTCGAGCTTGTCGAGACGGGCGTAGAGATCGCCGATGCCGTTGTTGGCATCAAAGCCGACCTTCGCCAGCGCGTCGGCGTGCTTGGCGAGCACGTCCTTGTAGAACTCGCGCACCACGATGCCGAACATGATGGGATCGGAGACCTTCATCATGGTGGCCTTCAGGTGCAGCGAGAACAGCACGCCCTTGGCCTGGGCATCGGCGATCTGCGCGTCGATGAAGGCGGCCAGCTTGTTCTTGCTCATCACGGCGGCGTCGACGATCTCGCCGGCCTTCACCGCGACCTTTTCCTTCAGCACCTTGACGGCACCGTCCTTGCCGGTGAACTCGATGCGGAGGTTGCCGGCCTTCTCGATCGTGGTGGACTTCTCGCTACCGTAGAAATCGCCGCCATCCATGTGCGACACATGCGACTTCGATTCCGACGACCACTTGCCCATGCGATGCGGGTGCTTGCGGGCATAGTTCTTCACCGACAGCGGCGCGCGGCGATCGGAGTTGCCTTCGCGCAGCACCGGGTTCACGGCGCTGCCCATGGCCTTGCCGTAGCGGGCGTTGCTTTCCTTCTCGGCGTCGGTGGACGGGGCGTCCACGTAATCCGGAAGATCGTAGCCCTGCGACTGGAGCTCACGGATGGCGGCCTTCATCTGCGGCACGGAGGCGCTGATGTTGGGCAGCTTGATGATGTTGGCTTCCGGCGTGGTGGCCAGCTCGCCCAGCTCGGCGAGGTGGTCGCCGATACGCTGCGCGTCGGTCAGACGCTCGGGAAACTGAGCGAGGATGCGGCCGGCGAGCGAGATGTCGCGCGTCTCCACCGCTACGCCGGCGGTACCCGCGAAGGCCTCGATGATCGGCAGGAACGAAGCCGTGGCGAGGAACGGGGCTTCGTCGGTGAGCGTGTAGATGATCTTGGGCGACTTGGACATGATGCGGCGAGCCTTGTGCTTGAGTGGGCCAGGTCATGGGGCCGGCAGGCAGGCGCCTCAAGGGCGGGCCGGCGGCCAGACAACCTCTCCATTGTGGCCCGGATGGCCCGGACGGGGAAAGCGAGGGTGCAGCATGAGACTTTTGCCGCTGGGGCAATGGCGCTTCGGCCGGCGGCTCGCCTTACGGCATTGCGTTCGGCGCTCGTGCGCGGTCGCCCAGGCGCTGGCGGGTGCGCCCTGGGGCGCGCCGGCCTGCGGTGTCCCTCGGGAAAGGAGAGCTGCTGCGCAGCTCGTGTCTTATGGCTGCGCCCCTTCGGGCCCGGTGAGCGGGCGGGGTTTTCCGACTCGGCTCCTGCCTCGGCGGAAAAGACGGTTCATCCTGACCCGCCCCCTGCGGGCCTTGTCCGCCCGCTCCCCTCACCTCCGTCAAGTCGCGCCCCAGGACGCACCCGCCAGCGCCTACCCATCTCACGGAGTACGACAGACATGTAGGAGCGCGCTTGCGCGCGATGGGTGCTCGCGATGGAGCCCAATCGCGCGCAAGCGCGCTCCTACAGTTACTTCGTAGCCGCTAAGTACGAGCGCCCCCAACCACGACGCGATCAGGCCTGCGAAGCGCGCAACGCCTTGCGTTCCTTGCGACGGGCCTTGCGTGCCTTCCAGCGTTCGGAGAGGCAGGCGAAAATCACGTACAGCGCCGGAGTGGAGAGCAGCGTCAGGCTCTGCGAGATCAGCAGGCCGCCGATCATGGCGATACCCAGCGGACGGCGCAGTTCGGAGCCTTCGCCCAGGCCGATGGCCAGGGGGAGCGCCGCGAGGATGGCGACCATGGTGGTCATCATGATCGGGCGGAAGCGCACTAGGCACGCCTCGCGGATGGCTTCCTTCGAGGTCAGGTGATGCTCGCGCTGCGCGACCAGGGCGAAGTCGATCATCATGATCGCGTTCTTCTTTACGATGCCGATCAAGAGCACCAGCGCGATCATCGCCACCACCGACAGCTCGGTGTCGGTGATCACCAGCGCTGCCAGCGCACCAACACCGGCCGCCGGTAGGGTCGAGAGAATGGTCACCGGGTGGATCAGGCTCTCGTAGAGCATGCCCATCAGCAGGTATACGGTGACGATCGCGGCGAGGATCAGCAGAGGCATGTCGCTCTGCGACTGCTGGAAGCGACGGAAGTCACCGCCCGCCTCCAAGCGGATGTCGCCCGGCATGCGCATGCCGTCGATGGTCTTCTGGATGACCACCATGGCCTCGCTCATGCTCGCGTCCGGCGCGAGGTTGAAGCTTACGTCCATCGTCGTGTACTGGTCTTCGTGCACGATCTGCACGGGGGCCAGGCCGGGCTCCTGGCGGGTCAGTGCCGACATCGGCACCATCTTGCCTGCGCTGGAGCGCACGTAGATCTCGTTCAGCGCCTCCGGCGTCGCGGCCATCTGCGGCAGCGAATTGACGATGACGCGGTACTGGTTGATGTCTGAATAGATGGTGGACACCGCACGCTGGCCGAACGCGTTGTAGAGGGCACCGTCGATATCGCCGATGCCCACGCCGAGACGGCCTGCCGTATCGCGGTCGATCACCATGTTCTGGCGCAGGCCGGCTGCGTCGATGTCGCTGCCCACGTCCTTGAGCACCGGGCTCTTCTTCAGCGCGTCGACGAGCTTAGGCAGCCATATCTGCAATTCGCCGACGTCGTTGCCCTTCAGCGATACGGAGTACTGGCCGCCCTGCGAGGAACCACCACCGCCGCCCGTGAGCAGGTCCTGGATCGGGCGCAGGCGCAGGTTGAGGTCGGGATAGCGATTGGCCTTGGCGGACAGGCGGGCCAGCGCATCGAAGGTGGTGTCCTTGCGCCCATCCGCTACCGTCTTCAGCTCGATATTGAAGCTGCCCGTGGAACCGGTACGGCTAGTGCCCAGGCGCGAACCGACCGCCTTCACGTCGGGATCGGCGAGCAACATCTCGGTGAGGCGCGCCTGGCGCGTCATCATCTCGCCGAACGATACCGTGGAGCTGGCCGTGGCACGCGCGGCGATCAGGCCGGTGTCCTGCGGCGGGAAGAAGCTGCCCTTCACCATGCCGAACAGGAAGAAGGTGATGATGATCAGGCCCAGCGGCGTGAGCGCCATGAGCAACGCGTGGCGTAGCGTCCAATCCAGCGCGCGGGCATACGCGGAGACCATGCGCTCGTGCATGCGCTCCAGCGCACGACCCAGCTTCGATTCCGGCTCGTCGCTCTTGTGCGAAGTGAGGAAGTGGCCGCACAGCGACGGCGTGAGGGTCAGGGAGACCACGGCCGAGACCACGATCGCCGCGATCAGCGTGACCGTGAACTCCTTGAAGAACATGCCGATGATGCCCGGGGCGAGCAGCATCGGGATAAAGACGGCGATCAGCGAGCCGGTGATCGAGACGATGGTGAAGCCGATCTCGCGTGCACCCAGCAATGCCGCTTCGAATCGCGGCACACCTTCATCCATGTGACGGATGACGTTCTCGATCACCACGATCGCATCGTCCACGACGAAGCCGATGGCGATGACCAGTGCCAGGAGGGTCAGGTTGTTCAGCGTGTACCCGAAGGCGTACATCACCACGAACGCGCCGGCCAGCGACAACGGCACGGCGAGGCCGGCGATCACGGTGGGGGCCAGGCGACGCAGGAACAGCGCCATGGTCATGATGACCATGGCCAGGCTGATCAACAGCGTGGCCTGCACCTCATGCAGCGACGCGCGAATGGTCGGCGTGCCGTCGAAGAACGAGTGCAGCTCGGCGCCCGCGGGCAACCAGCTCTGCATGGTGGGCATCAGCGCCTTCACGCGATCCACCGTAGCGATGATGTTCGCGTTCGACTTGCGGTACACGTACATCAGGATGCCGGGCTTGCCGTTGAACCAGGCCGCCTGGTAGGCGTCCTGCTGGCCGTCGTAGACCTTGGCGATATCCGACAAGCGCACCGGCACGCCGTTCTTGTTGGCGATCACCAGCTTCGCGAACTCTTCGGCCGTGTGCAGCGAGTCGTTGGCGGTGACGGCGATATTGGTGTTGCCGTCGGTGAGGAAGCCCTGCGGCGAGGTGACGTTGGCGGCCGTGAGCGCGTTGCGCAGCTGGTCGGGCGACAGGCCCATGGCGTTGAGCGCGCGCAGGTTCACGTCCACGCGGATGGCCGGCGTCGCGCTGCCGGCGATGTCCACCGTGGCGATGCCTTCCTGCTGGCGCAGGCGCTGCGCGAGGATCGAGTCGGCCACGTTGTAGAGCGCGGTACGCGCCATCGTGTCCGAGGTGAGCGCCAGCACGATGATCGGATCGTCGTTCGGATTGGCCTTGGTGTACGACGGCGCGTTGAGCAAGCCGGTGGGCAGGTCGGGCTGTGCCGAGTTGATCGCCGACTGCACGTCGCGTGCGGCGGCGTCGATGTTCACGCCGTTCTGGAAGAACAACAGCACGAAGGTCGAACCCTCGGAGCTGTTCGAACGCATCGACTCCACGCCCGGCACCTGGCCGAGATGGCGTTCCAGTGGCGCGGCCACCGTGGACGCCATGGTGCTGGCATCCGCGCCCGACTGCTGGGCCTGCACAAAGATAGCCGGGAACTGGATGCCTGGCAGCGCGGTGACGCCAAGCAACGAGTAGCAGATGAGGCCCACGACGAAGATACCGATCGCCAGCAGGGATGTGCCGATCGGGCGGCGGATGAAGGGGCCGGAAATATTCATCGGGGAAATAAAGTCGGGAGCGGGATGGCGCGGATCATTTCCTTACGAACGCGCCAGCCGGAAAAAGGTTTCGCCGGGCGCTTGCGCGCCCGGCGATGAGGTCGGAACAAAGGCCCTGGCGCCCAGCGCCATCAGCCCGCCGTCCGTGGCGCGCCGTGGGCCAGCGCGCGTTGGCGCTTGCGTTCGGCGAGCCAGTCGGAGAACCGTTCCATGTACAGGTAGATCACCGGCGTGGTGTACAGCGTGACCAGCTGCGACAACAGCAGGCCGCCCACGATGGACACGCCCAACGGCTTGCGCAGCTCCGAACCGATGCCGTTGCCGAGCGCCAGGGGCAATGCGCCCAGCAGCGCCGCCGCGGTGGTCATCATGATCGGACGGAAGCGCAGCAGGCACGCGCGGCGGATGGCGTCGGTGGCGTTCATGCCGGTGCGCTTCGCCTCGATGGCGAAGTCGATCATCATGATCGCGTTCTTCTTCACGATGCCGATCAGCAGCACGATGCCGACGATGCCGTCCACCGAGAGCGTCATGCCGCACATCAGCAGCGCGAGCAGCGCACCCACGCCCGCCGGCGGCAGGGTCGAGATGATCGTCAGCGGGTGGATGTAGCTCTCGTAGAGCACGCCCAGCACGATGTAGATCACGATGATCGCCGCCAGCAGCAGGAGCACCTCGTCACCCACCGAGGTGGAGAACTCGGCGGCCTTGCCGATGAACTGGCCGCGCACCTGCGGCGGGAAGCTCAGTTCCGACTCCACGTCGTGGATCGCGGCAACGGCCTCGGACAGCGAATAGCCCTGGGCGAGGTTGAACGAGATCGTGACGGCCGGCAGCTGCTGCAGGTGGCTCACCACCAGCGGTGCCGTGGTGACCTTGGCGCTGGCCAGCGACGCGATGGGGATCGTGCCGCCCGCGCCGACCTGGAAGCCGACGTTACCCGTGCTGCCGATGCCGGCCGGGGTCGCCGAGTTGCTCGACGCGAGCTGGCCGAAGCTGGTGGCGTTGGAACCGGTGAGGGCGCCGTTGCCGTTGCCGCGCACGGTCAGCTTGTTGAGCAGGTCGGCGCTGGTGCGGAACTCCGGCGACACCTCCAGCACCACGCGGTACTGGTTGAGCTGGGTGAAGATCGTCGAGATCTGGCGCTGGCCGAAGGCGTCGTACAGCGTGTCGTCGATGGTCTGCACCGGCACGCCGAGGCGGCTGGCGCTGTCGCGGTCGATGGTGAGCTTGAGCGCGGTGCCCTGGTCGGCGAGGTTGTTGTCGACGTCGGCCAGTTCCTTGCGCTTGCGCATCGCGGAGGTCATCTGCTGCGCGTAGCCGGCCAGCTCCGTCGAATTCACGTCGGACAGCGAGTACTGGTACTCGGTGGCGGAGACCTGGCTGTCCAGCGTCACGTCCTGCACCGGCTTCAGGTACAGCACGACACCGGCGATGCCGCTCACGGCGTTCTGCAGGCGCGGCAGCACCTTGTCGAGGCCGTCGCGGTCACTGCGATCCTTCAGCACCAGCGAGATCTGACCCTGATTGAGCGTGGGATTGACCGAGCCGGCACCGATGAACGCGGCGACGCCCGCCACGTCGGGATCCTTCTGCAGCGCGTCGGCCACGGCCTTGGTGCGCTGCTCCATCTGCGGGAAGGCGACGTTCTGGTCGGCCTGGACCACGGCGGTGATGAGGCCGGTGTCCTGTTCGGGCAGCAGTCCCTTCGGGATCACGATGTACAGCACGACGGTGAGCGCCACAGTCAACGCCGCCACCAGCATGGTGAGCGGACGGTGATCCAGCACCCAGTCCAGGCTGCGGCCATAGCCCTCGACGATGCGCGACCAGGTGGTGTGCTTGCCGGCGGCGATGGCATGCTCGTGCGCGTCTTCCGCATCCGGCAGCTCATCGGCCTTGAGCAGGTAGGCGCACATCATCGGGGTGAGGGTCAGCGAGACCAGCATCGAGATCGCCACGGCGATCGTCAGCACCCACGCGAATTCGTGGAACAGGCGACCGGTGACACCCGGCATCAGCAGCAGCGGCAGGAACACGGCGATCAGCGAGACGGTCAGCGAGAGCACCGTGAAGCCGATTTCCTTCGCACCGATTTCCGCCACCATCTTGCCGTCGTGGCCTTGCTCGATATAGCGGACGATGTTCTCGATCATCACGATCGCGTCGTCCACCACGAAGCCGGTGGCCACCGCGAGCGCCATGAGCGAGAGGTTGTCCAGCGACATCCCCGCGAAGGCCATCACGCCGAAGGTGCCCATCAGCGACAGCGGCACCGCCACCGAAGGGATCACCGTGGCCCACAGGCGACGCAGGAAGACGAAGATCACCGCCACCACGAGGCAGACCGTGAGGATCAGGGTAAACTGCACGTCCTCGACCGAGGCGCGGATGGTGATGGTGCGGTCGGCGAACACGTTCAAGTGCACGTCGGCCGGCAGCACCTTCTGCAGGTCGGGGATGGTCGCGCGGATCTGCTTGACCGTCTGCACGATGTTCGCGCCGGGCTGGCGGCGGATGTCGAGCAGCACGGCGGGTTTACCGTTGGCCCACGCGGCGAGCTGGTCGTTCTCCACGCCGTCGATCACGTTGGCGACGTCGGACAGACGCACCGGCGCGCCGTTCTTGTAGCTAATGATGGTGCCCTTGTAGTCGGCGGCGTCCGCGAGCTGGTCGTTGGTGCCGATCGAGTACGACTGGGTCTTGCCGTTCAACGTGCCCTTGGGCGCGTTGACGTTGGCCTGGGTGAGCGAGCTGCGCACGTCCTCCATGGTGAGGCCGAGGTTGGCCAGCTGCGCCGGGTTCACCTGGATGCGCACGGCCGGACGCACGTTGCCGGCGATGGACACCAGGCCCACGCCCTGCACCTGCGAGAGCTTCTGCGCGAGGATCGAATCCGCGTAGTTGTTGACGTCACGCAGCGGCAGGCTGTCCGAGGTGAGCATCAGCGTCATGATCGGCGCATCGGCCGGATTGACGCGGTTGTAGACCGGCGGATACGGCAGGTTGTTCGGCAGCGTGCCGCGCGCCTGGTTGATCGCCGCCTGCACGTCCTGCGCCGCGATGTCGATGTCGCGGTCCATATTGAACTGGAGCACGATCGTCGACAGGCCGGCTGACGAGTCCGAGCTCATCATGCTCAGGCCGGAAATCTGGCCGAAGTTGCGCTCGAGCGGCGTGGTGACCAGCGCCGCCATGGTCGTGGCGCTGGCACCGGGGTACTGGGTGGTGACGACGAGGCTCGGCGCGTCGATCTCCGGCAGTGCCGACACGGGCAGCTGGCGGTAGCCGAGGATGCCGAGCAGCAGCACCGCCACCATCAGCAGCGAGGTCGCGATCGGTCGGCGAATGAAGAGTGTCGAGAAACCCACGTTCTGATCCTGGTGTGGCGGAGCCGTAAGGCCCGTGGGCGGCGCGCCCGTCGTGGACGCGCCGCGCGCTATCAGCCGCCTCGGCGGCCGCCCTGGCGACCCTTCTGGCCATCCTTCGCCTTCTGCAGTTCCTCGGCAGTCGGCGCGGCGGGCACCTGGCCCGGCGCCAGCGGCTGGATCTTCGAACCCGGCTTCAGACGGAACTGACCTTCGGTGACGACCTTGTCACCCAGCTTGAGGCCCTTGCTGATCATGACGTGGCTGTCGCCGACCTCGGTGGCGGTCTCCACGGTCTGCATCTTGACCGTGTTGTCGCCCTGCACGAGATACACGTAGTCGCCATCGGGGCCGCGCTGCACGGCCTGCGCCGGCACCACGAGACCGCCCTTGACCGTGCGCACGCGCAGCTGCACGTTCACGAACTGGCCCGGCCACAGCTGGGTCTTCTCGTTGTCGAACAGCGAACGCAGGCGGAAGGTGCCGGTGGTGGTGTCGATGGTGTTGTCGATCACGTCGAGGTGGCCGGTGGCCATCACGTGCGCATCGACGCGATCGAGCGCCTGCACTTCCAGCGAGGACAGCGACTGCTCGTCACCCTGCGTGGAGGAACGAACCATGTCGAGGTTCTTCTCCGGCAGGTAGAACATGACGTAGATCGGATGCAACTCCGTGAGCGTCACGATGGAATCGGTGGTGGCCACGATGTTGCCCACGTCCACCGCGCGGATGCCCGCGAGGCCGTCGATCGGCGAGATCACCTTGGTGAAGCCCAGTTGCACCTGCGAAGCGCGGATCGCGGCCTGATCGGCGATGACCGTGGCGGTGGCCTGGTCAAGCGTGTTCTTCAGGTTGTCCAGGTCCTGCTTCGAGACGTACTGCTGGCCGCCCTTGCTGACCAGGTTCTGCGAACGGTCGAGGTTGTTCTTGGCGGTGGCGGCGGCGGCCTGGTCCTGCTTGAGCTTGGCCACCGACTGGTCGTACTGCGACTGGATCGTGCGCGGGTCGATCTCCGCGATCACGTCACCGGCCTTTACTTCCTGGCCTTCCTTGAAGTTCAGCTTCATCAGCTGGCCGCCCACCTGCGGCTTCACCGTGACGGTGTTGCGCGCCTGCACGGTACCCAGCGCCGTGAGATAGACCGGAACATCCTGGCTCACGGCCGGGACGACGGTGACCGGTACCGGTGGCTGATCCTTGCCCTGCCCTTCGCCGTTGGCACGGGCTCCGGCCGCCGCAGCACCCTCACCGCCCTTGCCGCCATGCAGGCGTGGAACGATGAAGAAGCCCGCGATCACCAGTACCACGATGACGGCCAGCGCGATTTTCCAGAAACGCGACATGAAACACTCCCAGATGAATAACCGGTCGAACGCGGCGGACGGTGGGGAACCGGGCGCGCCGGGCGCCAAGGGTTTATACCCGTAATACGTTAAGAATCCACGGCGCCAATATAGGTGTAGGGGAACGGGATTGAACAATGCCGGTTGACAGGGGTGCACCATGACTGACGGCATGCCTCCCCCGGATCGCAAGCCCCCTGACCGGCCCGTGTTTCGCAGACCACTGACGCACGCCGAGGTTCCGCTATACTCGGGAAGGTTAGACGCCGCATCGCGGCTTGCAGGCACGCCGGTCCCCGGGGAGGGGGACGGCAAACCCAAACCCAGTGGAGTGAATGCGTGAGCGGTTCTCCAAGCAAGTCCGACCAGAACTTCATGCGCCAGTTTTCCTGGCTTACCGCCGGCCTGAGCATCCTGGCCATCGCCTTGATGGTGCTCGCATACACCATCTACAGCCACATTCCGAAAGAGCAGGACCCGGCCGTCGCCAAGCGCACCGAGGCCCGCATCGCTCCCGTGGGTGGCGTGTACGCGGGCGACACCGGCCGCGCCGCCATGCAGGCTGCCCAGGAAGCCGCGGCCAAGGCCGCCGCCGCCCAGGTCGCCTACGGTGGCAGCACCGACGGCAAGACCATCTACGACAACCTGTGCCACAGCTGCCACACGGCCGGCGTGGCCGGTGCGCCGAAACTGGGCGACAAGGGCGCCTGGGGCTCGCGCATCGCCGAAGGCACCGCCGTCCTGGTCAAGCACGCCATCGAGGGCTATACGGGCCCCGACGGCAACCACATGCCGGCCAAGGGCGGCAATCCGTCCCTCACCGACGAGCAGGTGGGCAACACGGTCAAGTGGATGATCGACCAGGCGAAGTAACGCACGCGGACATTGCGGGAAGGTTGCCTTGCCGAAAAAAGCGAAAGGCCGCGAGCGATCGCGGCCTTTTTCGTGGCGAAAAAGCTCCTGTAGGAGCGCGCTTGCGCGCGATGGGAGCTCGTCGCGACCTGTCATCGCGCGCAAGCGCGCTCCTACGGGTGTTGGCGGATCCAGTCGGCCGCAAAGGCCTGCAGGTCGGGGAAGAATCGCTCGAAAGTGCCGTGCAGGGCTGCCTCGTCGGCGAGCAGCACCGGCACGGCCTCCGCGATGGGGTTGGCCCGGGACAATCGGGTCGACAGGCCCGCCAGAGCGTGCTCTACCCGTTCCAGCCGCTCGTAGCCCGCGGGCAGGTCGTACCTGTCCATATATATAAGGAAGCGGCGCAGTCGCTCCGGCAGCAACGGCATCGCCTCGTGCAGCTCGGCGCGGTAGCGATCCGAGAACGTGCCCAGCGGTTCGTCACTCCAGCGGGCGAAGTCCCGGGCCAGACAATGGTCGAACCACACATCGAGCAGGATGCCCGCGTAACGCCGGAACGGGGGCGGCATGCGCTCTCGTGCCGCACGCACCTCGTCGTGGCTGTCGGTGAAGCCGTCGATGGCGCGATGCAGGTAAATCCCATCGCGGACCCGCGCCGGCAGAGCCTCGTCGGGCGTGCCGTGGGTGAAGTCGCCGAGGATGCCGCCCAGGCGCAGGGCCGCGTCGTCACCCGCCAGCAGGGCATGGGCCAGCACGTTCATGGCGCGTGTCCGGGGCGACAGCGGGAGGCAACGGGTATCATGGAGGGCATGAGCGATCTACTACCTGATGCGCCGGGACAGTTCCCGGCCGAAACGACGAGCTTCGCGCTCGCCGGCCCCGCGGGCAAGCTCGAATGCGAGGCGAAGCCCGCCACCGAGGGACGCCGCGACGCCGTCGCCGTCATCTGCCATCCGCTGTCCACCGACGGCGGCAGCATGCACAACAAGGTGGTGACCATGGTCGAGCGCTCGCTGCGCGAGTCCGGCCTCGACACCGTCATCTTCAATTTCCGCAGTGTCGGCCGCTCCGAAGGTGCCTTCGACCACGGCAATGGCGAAAGCGACGACCTCGCGGCCGTCGTGGCCTGGGCCCGCCAGGTCCGCCCCGGCGCCAAGCTGTGGCTCGCCGGCTTTTCGTTCGGCAGCTACGTCAGCCTGCGCAACGCCGTCGCCCTTCAGGCCGATGCCCTCATCAGCATCGCGCCGCCGGCCGCTGGCCGTGGCTGGGACTTCTCGCCGATCAAGCTGCCGTCCTGCCCCTGGCTGGTCGTCATGGGCGACGCGGACGAAATCGTGGAACCGAAGGCCGTATACGACTGGGTCGCCAGCCTGCCCGAAGGTCATAAGCCGACCCTGGTGAAGATGGAAGAGACCAGCCATTTCTTCCACCGTCGCCTCATGGACCTGCGTGGCGTCATCAAGCACGCCGTCAAGAACTGGCCGCCACACCCGGAACACGCATGACCTGCAGCGAATCCACCCCGGGCGAGCGCTATCGCGATGGCGTCGCCGGACACCGCTGGGAATCCGACCCGGCCCAGCTCGGCGTCGTCGCCGAGTTCGACCGCCTCCATGCGGCACTGTGCACGGCCGAGCCCGCCAACGGCGGCCTGTTCGGCCGGCTACGCACCATGCTTGGCGGTGAACAACGCAAGACGGTGCAAGGCCTGTACCTCTGGGGTAGCGTCGGTCGCGGCAAGACCTTCCTGATGGACCTCTTCGTCTCCAGCCTCTCGCCGGGGCTTGCACTGCGTCGACACTTCCATCGCTTCATGCAGGAAATCCACGCCACGTTGCGCGAACTGGGCGAGCGCCAGAATCCGCTCGACGAAGTCGCCGCGCGACTGGCCGCAAAGTGTCGCGTGCTCTGCCTCGACGAATTCCTGGTTACCGACATCGGCGACGCGATGATCCTGGCCGGCCTGATGGATGGCCTGTTCCAGCGCGGCGTCGTGCTGGTCACCACCTCGAACACGCCGCCGTCCAATCTCTACAAGGATGGCCTGCAGCGCGCCCGCTTCCTGCCGGCGATCGCTGCCATCGAGAAACACTGCGTGGTGCATGAGATGGTCTCGCCGCGCGACTGGCGCCTGCGTGCACTGAGCCAGGCCTCGGTGTACCTGGTACCACCGGGCCAGGAAGCCGAGCGCTCGCTGGCGAAGATCTTCGCCGGACAGGCGCAGGGCGATATCGTCGAAGGGGGCGGCCTGCACATCAACGCACGCGACATCCCCGTGCGTCGTCGTGCCGAGAACATCGTCTGGTTCGACTTCGAGGCCCTTTGCGAAGGACCGCGCGCCGTCGCCGACTACATCGAACTGGCCAAGACCTTTCCCGCGGTCATCGTCTCCAACGTGCCGCAGTTCACCGTCTACTCGGAGAACGAAGCCAAGCGTTTCGTGCTGCTGGTGGACGAGTTCTACGATCGTCACGTGAAACTCGTACTCTCCGCCGCCGCGCCGATCACCGAGTTGTACGACGGCGCGAAAGTACGCGCCGAGTTCGGTCGCACCGAATCCCGCCTGATCGAAATGCAGAGCGAGGACTACCTGGGTCGTGACCACAAACCTTGAACCGAATAGCGGGAGGACGGCTGGTCGTGCGCCCCCGATTGCGGGCATGCTTGGCGGGCGGTCAACCCGCACCATCCCACGAGGTACGCCATGGAACATTGCGAACTGATTCCCGGCCGCGGCATCCGCCGGGGCGACACCGATATCTTCTTCGGCATGCGCCGCAAGGCACTGCGTGACGCACTCGGCTATAAGCCCGCCAGCGAGAACATGTGGGACGACGAGGACGAATACGCCGACAGCCACGGCAACGACTGGCTGCTGCTGCGCTTCCTCGACGACAAGCTCTGCGACATCGAGGTTCGCGGCGGCCGCCTCGGCCACGAAGGCATCGAGCTGAAGGACACCAATGTCCACGCCCTCAAGGCCGCACTGAAGAAGACCGGCATGGACTTGGAAAAAACCCAGTGGTTGTCCGAAGGGCGCGACTGCGTCGACCTGCAGGTGGTCGTCGCCTCCCAGGAAGATGCCGGCGACGTGGGCGACGAGATCGAATGGGTCATCGCCAGCAGCGACTTCAAGGTCGAGGAATGAATCCACGGGCCATGGCGTTTGTCTCGCTGCCGCGCTTCGGCGTCGCCGCCGCGCTGATGCTCGCGCTGGCCGGCTGCGCCAGCACGCCCGCCGTAGCGCCGCAACGCAGCGCCCTGGCCCAATGGTCGCCCTCGCCCAACTTCAACGCGCGCAAGGCGCAGTTCATCGTGCTGCACCACACGTCCACCACGAACGCCGCCGAAGCGCTCAAGGTGCTGAAGAGCCGCAACAGCGGTGGCCCGGTGAGCGCGCATTACCTCGTTGAAGCCGATGGCCGCATCGACCAACTGGTCGACGATGGCGCCCGCGCCTGGCATGCCGGTGCCGCGCGCTGGGGCGACATGACCGACCTCAACTCATCGTCCATCGGCATCGAACTGGACAACGACGGCGTGTCGCCCTTCACCCAGCCGCAGATCCAGGCGCTCATCAACCTGCTCAACGATCTCACGACACGGCTAGGCATTCCGAAGCAGGCCGTGATCGGTCATGGCGATATCGCGCCGGGGCGCAAGAACGATCCCAGCGTGCGGTTTCCGTGGTCCACGCTGGCGAGCTACGGCTTCGGCCTGTGGCCCGACCAGCCACTGATCCCCGCACCGCCCGGCTTCGACAGCCTCGCCGCGATGCGCCTGGTGGGCTACGACGTGTCCAATCCGCGTGCCGCGATCATCGCCTTCCATCGGCACTATCGCGCGATGGAGAGCGACACGCTGGACAACACGGATGCGTCGATTCTGTATGCGTTGCAGCGCAAGCTGATGGCACCGCGCTGACCCACCGTCGTTCCAGCGCACGCTGGAACCCAGCGCGAGGCGATCGGTTATCGCGACGCGGCCTCCTACGTAAAGCCGATGCGATGCCCTCGCCGTGCTGGCGAACCGGGGCGCTGGGTTCCTGTTTTCACAGGAACGACGAGGCTGGGAGACCGTCGTTCCAGCGAACGCTGGAACCCAGCGCGAGGCGATCGATTATCGCGACGTGGCCTCCTACGCAAAGCCGATGCAACGCCCTCGCCATGCTGGCAAACCGGGGCGTTGGGTTCCTGTTTTCACAGGAACGACGGTAGGTAGGGTTAGTATGAAAACGAAGCAAACGCCGCGATCGTCCGCTCGACGCCTTCATCGTCCACGTCGATATGCGTGACCATCCGCACCTGCGGCAGATAACCGATGCTCAACAGCACGCCCGCCTTCGACATGTGCGCAGCAAGATCCTTTAGCCGTTCCGCAGGCACGTCCACGAAAACCATATTGGTGTGGCAGCCCTTCACCGCCAGCCCGTCGATGCGGCCGAGTCCTTCGGCGAGGCGTGCCGCGCGGGCGTGATCCTCCGCCAATCGCTCCACATGGTGATCCAGCGCGTACGTCGCGGCGGCCGCCAGCATGCCGGCCTGGCGCCAGCCACCGCCGGTGACCTTGCGCCAGCGACGCGCACGCTCGATCAGCGACGCGCTGCCCACCAGGACGGAACCCACCGGCGCACCCAATCCCTTCGACAGACAGATGGACACGCTGTCGAAACCGGCGACGACCTCGCGCACCGGCCGCCCGTACGCGACGGCCGCGTTGAACAGACGCGCGCCATCCAGATGCAGGCCCAGCCCACGTCGCGTCGCCAGCTCGCGAGCACGCGCAAGATAACCAAACTCGATCGTGCGCCCCATCCACGTGTTTTCCAGCGTGAGCAACCGCGTCCGCGCGAAATGGGGATCGATCGGCTTGATCACGGCCTCCACTTTGTCCAGCGGCAAGCTGCCGTCGGCGTCCTGCGGAATCGGCTGCGGCTGGATCGAACCGAGTACCGCTGCGCCGCCACCTTCGAAACGGTAGGTATGCGCATCGGCACCCACGATGTACTCGTCGCCGCGCTCGCAATGCGACATCAACGCGAGCAGGTTGCTCTGCGTGCCTGACGGCACGAACAACCCCGCCTCGAAACCGAGATCGGCCGCCAGGCGCTCTTGCAGCGCGTTGACCGTGGGGTCTTCCCCGTAGACATCGTCACCGACCTCCGCCCGAAGCATGGCCTCGCGCATCGCCTGGGTGGGTCGGGTCACGGTATCGCTGCGCAGATCGACGGGAGTCATGGGCTTGTTGGCGGGTAGTGGTCCCCCATCCTAATCCACGCTTTCGCCTTCACACATCCCGGTGCATCATTTGTTCCCATGATCACCATCGTCATGGGCGTCTCCGGCAGCGGCAAGAGCACGATCGGCGAAGGGCTGGCCACGCGGCTGGGCATTCCCTTCATCGATGGCGACAGCCTCCATCCCCAGGCCAATCGCGACAAGATGGCCCAAGGCATCCCCCTCGACGACACCGACCGCCAGCCCTGGCTGGAAGCGATCGTCGCCGAGATGGATCGTCATCGCGCCGATGGACGGTCGCTGGTGCTGGCCTGTTCGGCGCTAAAGAAGCGCTATCGCGATTTCCTGCGCCAGGGTCACGATGACGTGCGCTTCGTCTACCTGCACGGATCGCGCGACTTACTGGCCGCCCGATTGGGTCACCGCAGCGGGCATTTCTTCAACCCCGCCCTGCTCGACAGCCAGCTGGCGACGCTCGAAGAACCCTCGCGCGACGAAGCCTTCTGGGTCGACATCGGCGATTCGCCCACCGACACCATCGAGACGGTGATCCGCAGCGGCTGCGCTCAGGCACGCGGCGCCGCGTCGCGATAGCTGGTGGGCGCGCGACCGAGCGCACGACGGAACATCGTGGAGAAACCCGTCGGGTTCTCGTAGCCCAGGTCCAGCGCGATCTCGGTCACCGACTCGCCCGCCGACAGGCGTGGCAGCGCATGTAGCAGGCAGGCCTGCTGGCGCCACTGCGCGAAGCTCATGCCGGTCTCGTGACGGAACAGGCGAGTGAAGCTGCGCCGGTGCATCGCCAGGTCGTCGGCCCACGCGTCGATGGGCTCGGTGATCGTCGGACGTTCCAGGAAGCGCGTACAGCGCTCGGCCAACGCAGCGTGCGTCGGCAACGGCAAGGCGAGAGGCACGGTCGGCGCGCGGCCGATCTCGGCGACCAGCAAGGCCATCAGCAAGCCATCGCGCCCCGTCGGCTCGTACTCGCGTGGCACCTGCTGCGCCTCCACCAACAAGGCACGCAGCAACGGCGAAACGGCGAGCACGCGGCAGCCTTCGTCCACCGGACCGATCGCTCCCGGCTCGATATAGACGCCACAGGTGAACACCACGCCGATCATGCGCACCGAATGCGGCATCGTCGGCGGAATCCACACCGCCCGCTCCGGCGGCGCGATCCACGCCCCGTCTGGCGTGGTGACCGCCACGGTGCCCTGCGAGGCATAGAGCAACTGGGCCCGACGATGATGATGGGTCGCCAGCTCGAAAGAGGCCGGATAGACGTTGGCCCGCGCGACGACGGGCCGGGCCACGGCCTCGAAGCTGTCCGGATCGCGCTCGGTCATGCCCTGTCCCATTCTCGAAGGCTTGTGACCCATATTCTAGCGCGGGACGAACCCTGAGCATGTTCTCATAGACCTTCCACGCTACCCCAGGAACGTCCATGCAAGCCCCGACCACCGACGCCCCGGTGGAAACACCCCGCGCCGCCACGCCCACCGTCTATGGCGTGATCTTCGCGATCAGCTTCTGCCACCTGCTCAACGACATGATGCAGTCGCTGCTGCCGGCCATCTATCCGGGATTGAAAGAGGGTTTTCATCTGGACTTCGGCCAGATCGGCCTGATCACCCTCACCTACCAGATCACGGCCTCGATCCTGCAGCCTCTGGTCGGCCTATACGCCGACCGTCGCCCGACGCCGCTCGCGCTGCCCGGCGGCACGCTGTTCTCGCTGGCTGGCCTGCTCGTGCTGTCGGTGGCCCACTCCTATCCGATGCTGCTGGTCGGCGCGTCGCTGCTGGGCATGGGTTCGTCGGTGTTCCATCCCGAGTCGTCGCGCGTGGTGCGCATGGCCGCCGGCGGCCGTCACGGCCTCGCGCAGTCGTTGTTCCAGGTGGGCGGCAACGCCGGCCAGGCGCTCGGTCCGCTCGCCGCCGCCGTGGTCGTGGTGCGCTGGGGCCAGTCGAGCCTGGCCTTCTTCGCCCTGCTCGCCCTGCTCTCCGGCGCCGTGCTGTGGAACGTAGGTCAGTGGTATCGCCACCACGGCCTCGTGCGCCTGAAGAGCGGCGGCGGTGCACACGACGTCGCGCCGCCGACCAGCGCGGAAGCACGCCGTGGCATCACGGTGCTGCTGGCGTTGATCTTCTCGAAGTACGTGTACCTCGCCAGCCTCACCAGCTACTTCACCTTCTATCTCATCCACCGCTTTGGCGTGTCGGTGGAAAACGCGCAGCTGCACCTGTTCGTCTTCCTCGGCGCGGTAGCCGTCGGCACGATCCTCGGTGGTCCGATGGGCGACCGCTTCGGCCGCAAGCACGTCATCTGGTTCTCGATCCTCGGCGCGCTGCCATTCACCCTGCTGCTGCCCCACGCGAACCTGTTCTGGACGGCACCGCTAACCGTCGCGATCGGCCTCATCCTCGCCTCTGCGTTCCCGGCCATCGTCGTCTTCGCGCAGGAGCTGGTGCCCGGCAAGGTCGGCATGATCTCCGGCCTGTTCTTTGGCTTCTCGTTCGGCATGGGCGGCCTCGGTGCCGCTGGCCTGGGCGAACTCGCGGACCATATCGGCATCGAAGCCGTCTACCAGGTCTGCGCGTTCCTGCCGCTGATCGGCCTGCTCGCCGCCTTCCTGCCCAACCCGAAGCGAAAGACCGCCTGACCATGAAAGCGGCCGCGCCTGCGGCCGCTTTCCCATGGCAGGTCAGTCCAGCGACGCCGCCGGCCCGAAGAACTCGTATTTCGCACGCGCATCCGGCACGCCCAGTTCGCGCAACGCGTCGCGCACGTTGCGCATGAATGCCTTGGGTCCAAGGAAGTACGCATCCATGGCATCGGGATGCGGCAACCATGCGGCAAGCAACGCACGATCGAGGAAGCCCGAGGCGTTAGGCTCCGGATCGCCATCGCGCAGCGTCTCGTAGCAGTAGTAACGCTTCAGGTTCGAATGGCGCGCGGCCAGCGCATCGATGGTGTCGCGGAAGGCATGCGCGCCACCGTGGCGCGCCGCATGGATGAAATGGATCCGCCGCTGGGTCGCCAACGCCTGTTCCAGCATCGCCAGCGTCGGCGTAATACCCACGCCACCGCTGATCAGCACGAGATCGCGCTCGCTGTCTTCCAGTGTGAAATGACCGGCCGGCGGAAACAGCTCCACCGTATCGCCCACGTGCACGCGATCGTGCAGATGGTTGGACACGACGCCACCCGGCTGGCGCTTGACGCTGATCCGATAGCCCTTGCCATCGGCCGCTGCCGACAGCGAATAGTTGCGGCGAAGATCTTGTCCATCGACGCTCAATCGCAGGCCGATGTACTGGCCTGGCACATGCGCCATGACGGCACCACCGTCTTCTGGCTCCAGGCGGAACGACGTGATCTCGTCGCTCTCCCGCGTCTTCGCCACCACGCGGAAGGCGCGACCGTCGCGCCAGCCACCCGGCGCGCTCGCTTGCTGATCGTACACCGCCTCTTCGGCATTCGCGAGGATATCGGCAAGTTGGCCATACGCCGCGGCCCACGCGTCAATCACCGCCTCGGTGGCGATCTCAGGGCCCAACACCTCGCGGATCGCACGCAACAGGCACGCACCGACGATGGGGTAATGCTCGCGGCGGATACGCAGCGACACGTGCTTGCTCACGATCATGCCGACCATGTCGCCCAGCGCGTCGAGGTGGTCGATATGTTTCGCGTACATCAGCACGCCGTTGGCCAGCGCGCGCGGCTGGTCGCCGGATAGCTGGTTGGCCTGGTTGAAGTACGGACGCACCTCGGGATACTCGCCGAGCATGATGCCGTAGAAGTGCGTGGTAAGCGCCTCGCCGCCGGTTTCCAGCAGCGGCACCGTGGCGCGGACGATGGCCTTGTGTTCGTGGGAGAGCATGGACGTACCTTCGTGTGGTCGTGGGATGCTCTCTTCCATCCACATCCCGTGCCAGCCCCCTGCGACCTTTTGGATCAATACGTTATTCATCGACCGAGTCATAATGACTTCCATCCGGACCGGGTCGTAACGACTCGCACCGAGGTCAGAATGACGACATCCACCCACATCCTCGCGTCCCTGCTTCCCCTCGTGGACGACCTCTCCCGCGACTTGCCCGAAGCCGAGCGTTATCGCCGCCTGCTCGAAGCCCTGCGCGGCCTGGTCGCCTGCGACGCCAGCGCGCTGCTTCGTCTGGAAGGCGACGAACTCGTGCCGCTGGCCGTGGACGGTCTCAGCCCCGACACGCTCGGCCGCCGCTTCCGCGTCGCGGACCATCCGCGCTTCGCGACGCTGCTCGCCAGCGACGAACCCACGCTGTTCCCCGCCGACAGTCCGCTGCCCGATCCCTACGACGGCCTGGTCACCGCCGAACCGCACTTGGACGTACACGACTGCATGGGCTGCCCACTGCATGTCGACGGCAAGCCCTGGGGTCTCGTTACGCTTGACGCTTTGGAAGCCGGCCGCTTCGACACCGCCGACCTATCCATCCTGCGCGCCTTCGCCAGCCTCGCGGCCGCGACGGTCGCCGCCAGCGAACGCATGCACGGCCTGCAACGCGACGCCGAAAGCTTCCGCCTCGCCGCCGGACAGGCCCCCGTGCGTCGACTGACCGGACGCAGTTCCGCCTTCCGCCGCCTCGTCGACGACATCGCCACCGTCGCGCACAGCGATCTCACCGTGCTGATCCGCGGCGAGACCGGCACGGGCAAGGAACTGGTCGCGCAGGCGATCCATGCCGCATCCTCGCGCGCCAACCGACCGCTGATCGCCGTGAACTGCGCCGCGCTGCCGGAACACCTGCTGGAAAGCGAACTGTTCGGCCATGTGCGCGGCGCGTTCTCCGGCGCGATGACCGACCGTCGCGGCAAGTTCGAGCTGGCCGACCACGGCACGCTCTTCCTCGACGAAGTCGCCGACCTCTCCCTCGCCGCACAAGCCGCCCTGCTGCGCGTCATGCAAAGCGGTCAGCTGCAACGCGTGGGGTCGGATCGCGAGCATCGCGTGGACGTACGCATCATCGCCGCCAGCAATCGCGACCTCGCCGACGAAGTCCGCGCCGGCCGCTGCCGCGCCGACTTCTACCACCGCATCAGCGCCTACCCGCTCACCGTCCCCGCGCTGCGCGAACGCGACACCGACGTGCTGTTGCTCGCCGGTGGCTTCCTCGAAGAAAACCGCGCACGCCTCGGCCTCACCGGCCTGCGCCTGTCGCCTGAAGGGCAGATAGCGATCCAGGCCTGGTCGTGGCCAGGTAATGTACGCGAACTGGAGCACACCATCGGTCGCGCGGCGCTCAAGGCGCTGGCACGCATGGGTCGCGACAAAGCGGTGACGATCGACACGGCCGACCTCGATCTGTCTATCGCGCCAGCGGAACCCGCGATCGCAGAAGCTCCGCGCGAAGCCAATGCGCTTCCCTTGCGCGCAGCACTCGCGCTCTACGAGCGTCGCCGCATCGAAGACGCGCTGCAACGCGGCGAAGGCAACTGGGCTGCCGCCGCACGTGAACTGGGCATCGACCGAGCTAACCTGCGCCGATCCGCCACGCGGCTTGGTATCGGCTAATGACGGCATCAAGCTTTCTTGTAGGAGCGTGCTTGCACGCGATGCAACGTTACCGCGAGCCCCATCGCGCGCAAGCGCGCTCCTACAAAAGCAGAGCCCGGCTGATCTGTAGGAGCGTGCTTGCACGCGATCCCGCGAAGCGGGCCAGATTGCCGCTGCCGCGGGTCGCGCGCAAGCGCGCTCCTACAAGGCCACCGTAACGTTCGGAAGCCGTCGGGCCGCCGCCGGGGCGCGACTTGAGGAGCCGAGGGTAGGTGGTCGAAGAAGGCCGCGCAGCGGTGGCGGTCAGGATGACCGCCATTCCTCGCCGAGGCAGGATGCCGAGTCGAGGAACCTCGACCACCTGCCCGAGCCCGAAGGGGCGCAGCCACAAGACATGGGCCGCGTAGCGGCCAACCTTTCCCGAGGGACGGCGGAGCCGGCGCGCCCCGGCGGTGGCCCGACGGCTCCACCGCCACGCCCGAGCGCCGCGCGCGACGCCGCAGGCGAGCCACCCCCTACGAAGCAGCCGCTAAAAACACGAGCTGCGCAGCAGCTAACCGCTTACTTCGGCAAGGCGTAAGCGATCACCCAATCGCCCTGCTTCGTACCCAGCGAACCATGTCCGCCCGCCGTCACGAGGATGTACTGACGACCGCTCGCATCGGCATAGCTCATCGGCGTCGCCTGCCCACCGGCCGGCAGGCGCGCCTCCCACACCTTGCGGCCCGTGCGCACGTCGTAGCCACGCACGTAGTAATCCAGCGTGCCGCTCAGGAAGGTGACGCCACCACCCGTGGTCAGCATGCCGCCGAGACTCGGTACACCCAGCGGCATCGGAATCGGCAGCGGCGCGCTGTCCACGATGGTGCCATTCCGGTGACGCCACATCATCCGACCGGTGCCCAGATCCACGCCCGCGACATAACCCCACGGCGGCGCCTGGCAGGGAATGCCCAGCGGCGAAAGGAACGGCGACAACTCGATGGCGTACGGCGCACCCTTGGCCAGCTTGATGCCTTCCGTCTCGCTCTTGGATTCCTTCACCTCCACGTTCGCCAACTCCTCCTTCGGAATCAGCTTCGACTGGAAGGCCATGTAGCTCGGATTGATCAGCATCAACTGCCGCGTGGGATCAACCGACACGCCACCCCAGTCGAACACGCCGAAGTTACCCGGGAACACCAGCGAACCCTGCAACGACGGCGGCGTGAACATGCCTTCGTAACGCAGCGAACGGTAACGCACGCGGCACCACAACTGGTCGAGTGGCGTGGTGCCCCACATATCCTTCTCGCGCACGTCCGGCGGCGCGAAATTCAGATCGGACATCGGCTGCGTCGGCGACGTATGGTCGCCCGCCACCGCACCCTGCGGACGCTCCACCTCGCGAATGGGCACGATCGCCGTACCATCGCGACGATCCAGCACATACACGCTGCCCTGCTTCGTCGACGCGATCAGCGCGGGCTTCATTCCGTCGTTGGTCTTGAGATCTATCAGGGTCGGCTGGCCGCCGATATCCATGTCCCACAGGTCGTGGTGGGTGAACTGGTAATTCCACTTCACCTTGCCCGTCGCGATATCCAGCGCCACGATGCCCGCGCCGTACTTCTCCGACGTGGGTGTGCGATCCCCGGCGAACTGGTCCGGCGTCTGGTTGCCCATCGGCAGGTAGACCATGCCCAGGTCTTCGTCGACACTGAAAACCGACCAGACGTTCGGCGAGTTGCGTGTATACGTTTCGCCGGTCGCGATCGGTGCGGTGTCGTCCGGTTTGCCCGGATCCCAGTTCCACACGAGATGACCATCGTGCACGTCGTAGGCGCGGATCACGCCCGACGGCTCGTTGGTGGATTCGTTATCGGTGACATGGCCGCCGATGATGACCAGGTCGCGGGTCACGGCCGGCGGCGAGGTGGAGTAGTAACCGCCCGGCGTGAACGGACCGATGTTCGCGCGCAGGTCCACCGTGCCGTCCTTGCCGAAGTCCGTGCACGGCTTGCCGCTATCGGCGTCCAACGCGATCAGGCGCGCATCGGCGGTCGGCAGGAACAGGCGACGCGGGCAGGTCGCGGATACATTGGCCGGTGCCGGCAGCGGTGCCGTCGATGCGGGAGCCGGTACGCCCGCGGCCGTCGTGGCCGGGGCCGGAATCACCGCCGAGGCGTATTTCATGTCGTCGTGGTACGAAACGCCACGGCAGGTCATGTGTTCCCAGTGCTTGAAGCCCACCGGGCTCTGCAACTTCGGATCGAACTCCCAGCGCTTCTGGCCCGTCGCGGCATCCACCGCGATCACGCGGCTATGCGGCGTGCAGAGATAGACCGTGTCGCCAATCTTCAGCGGCGTGTTTTCCGCCGTGGTCTCGGTCGGATCGTCCGGCCCCGGCACATCGCCGGTCTGGATCTTCCAGGCCACCTGCAACTGGCCGACGTTGTCCGGGGTGATCTGGGTCAGCGGGGAATAGCGCTGTCCGTAAGGCGAGCCGCCGTAGTCGGTCCAGTCGCCGTCGGGGCGCATCGCGCGGTCGCCCTGCGGACCGGTGACATCGGCCATCGGCAGTTCGCCGGGAATGTCCCGTTCCGGATGCAGCACACCCGCCACGCCCACCGCCGCCATGACGAGCAGGCCCAGAAACAGGATGCCGCCACCCGTACCGCGTGCGCTGGCGTAGAAACGCTCCCGGTTGAGGCCACGACGCGGCCAGGGCAGTAGCAACCAGAGGCCCAGGGCGAACCAGACGTCGAGGCGGGTCAGCAGCTGCCACCAGTCCAGCCCCACTTCCCAGAATGCCCAGCCGGTGGTGGCGATCAGCAACAAGGCGTAGATCGTCACCGCCGAGCGTTGCCTGAGCAGGAGCAGCAGAGCCACCAGCACGGTGATGACACCCGCGACCAGGTAATAAACCGACCCGCCCAACCGGACAAGTTCGATCCCTCCCCACACCAGCGCGGCACCGTACAGTGCGAAGACGAGCGCGGTGAACAGCGTCGCCGGATGGAAACTCCTGGTTCGATTCATGGCCTCACCTTGGAACGACCGCCCCTGGACGGATGAAAGGTTGGCCGTGGGGGCGTGAATCCCAGGTGGAGACGCGAAAGCTCAGTCCGTGGCGTTTCCGGCCAGTTCGGCGATCATCGCCTCACGCATAAGGTATTTCTGCACCTTGCCGGTCACCGTCATGGGGAAGGCGTCCACGAAACGCACGTGCTGCGGCACCTTGAAATAGGCTAGCTGGCGACGGCAATGCTCGCGGATGGCCTCCTCGGTCAAGGTCGCACCCTCGCGCAGGCGAACCCAGGCGGCGACCTGCTCGCCCAGCCGGGGATCGGGCACGCCGAAGACCTGCACTTCCTGGATGTCCGGATGACCGTAGAGGAATTCCTCGATCTCGCGCGGATAGATGTTCTCGCCGCCGCGGATGATCATGTCCTTGAGCCGGCCGACGATGCGGCAGTAGCCGTCCTCATCGAGAGTCGCCAGGTCGCCCGTATGCATCCAGCGAGCGGCGTCCAGCGCCGTCCGCGTCGCCAGTTCGTCACCCCAGTAGCCGCGCATCACCGAATAGCCCCGGGTGAGCAGTTCGCCCGTCTCGCCACGCGGCACGATATGGCCCACATCGTCCACGACCTTCACTTCCACGTGCGGATGCACACGACCCACCGTGGAGACACGCAGTTCCAACGGATCGTCGGTGACGGTCTGGAAACTCACCGGGCTCGTTTCCGTCATGCCGTAGGCGATGGTCACCTCCGCCATGTGCATCTCGTCGACCACGCGCCGCGTCACCTCGATGGGGCATGGCGAGCCGGCCATGATGCCGGTGCGCAGGCTCGACAGGTCGAACTCGCCGAAGCGCGGATGCTCCAGTTCGGCGATGAACATCGTCGGCACGCCGTGCAGGCCCGTGCAACGTTCCTCTGCCACAGTTTCCAGCGTCGCCAGCGGATCGAAGCCCTCCCCCGGAATCACCATGCAGGCGCCATGCGTCACGCAGGCGAGGTTGCCCAGCACCATGCCGAAGCAGTGATAGAAAGGCACGGGAATGCACAGGCGATCGACCTCGGTAAGACGCATGGCCTCGCCGATAAAGAAACCGTTGTTGACGATGTTGTGGTGCGTGAGCGTGGCACCCTTCGGCGCGCCCGTGGTGCCAGAGGTGAACTGGATGTTCGCCGGATCGTCGAACGACAGGCGCTTTTCGACCACCGCCAGCGTGGCGCGCGATGCGTCGTCGGCGACGATGTCGGACCAGCGCAAGGTCCCCGGCTCGGCGATGTCGTCGAGCAGGATCACATGACGAAGGCCGGCAAGCTCCGCGCGTACCGAGGCGAGGATCTCCAGGTAATGCGAACTCTTGAATGCCCGCGGCAGGATCAGCGCACGGCAGCCGACCTTGTTCAACGCGTAGGTCAGCTCATGCGAACGGTAGGCGGGGTTGATGTTGACCAGTACGAGGCCGGCCTTCGGCGCGGCGAACTGCGTCACCACCCACTCGGCGCGATTTGGCGCCCAGATACCGACGCGATCGCCCGGCTCCAGCCCCAGCGCCAGCAAGCCGGCTGCGACACGTTCCACTTCGGCATGGAACTGCCGGTACGTCCAGCGCACGCCCTGCTGGCGTACCACGAGGGCGGGACGGTCGGGCCAGCGGGCGGCGACGCGGTCGAGCAGTTCGCCGACGGTCTCGCCGAGCAGGGGCGTCGCGCTCGCGCCGTGGACGTAGCTGGGGGTGGGGGGCATGCGGGGCCTCGTGCTTCGGGAGGCCTTCGACCATACGGGATCGCGCGCAAGCGTGCTCCTACAGAAGCGTGCTTGCGCGCGATGGCCTCAGCGCGACACCAGCTCGGCGATGACATCGTCCAACCCGGTCTCACCCTTGACCGACGTCGTGCCGAAATCGATCCAACCCTCGTTGAAGCCATCGATCATCCGCATGCGCGGTGTCGGATGGCGCATGCCCTGCGCCTGGAAGCGCGCCTCCCAGGTATCGCGCGGCACGACGCGAGCCACGACGTCGCGACCCAGCGCGCGCGCGAACGCGGCGGCGATGTCGTTGGGGCTGGTGCGCACGGGGCCTTCGAGCTCGACCACGCGTACGCCATCCCACGATTCATCGAGCAGCTTCGCCGCGAGGCGGCCGATATCCTTCGTCGCCACCATCGCGATGGGGCGATCCAGCGGCTGGAGGTAGCTTTCGATCACACCGTGCTCGCGGGCCGACGACACGTCCCACTGCGAGTTTTCGAAGAACCAGCCGGCACGGAGAAACGCCACCGGCATCGGCAACGCACCCAGCACGGCCTCCATGCGACCCAGCTGCGACAGCAGGTTTTCTTCCGCCGCCTCCGCGCCGATGGTGGACAGCACCACGACACGCTTCGGCTTCGCCACGGCCAGCGCGTCACGGATCGAGGCGATGGTGCGGTTGGATTCCGGAAAGCCCTCCGAGGGGTCGAACTGCGGAGGCAACAGCACGAATACGGCATCGCAGCCGCGGAAGGCGTCGGTCAGGGCGACGGTATCGTCCAGTTCGGCGACCGCCAGCGTGGCGCCACGCTCGACGAAACCCCGGGCTTTCTCAGGGCTGCGCACGACGGCGCGGAAGGGACGGCCGGCGGCGAACAGGGCCTCGGCAAGCGAGGCTCCGACCTGGCCGGTGATACCGGTGATGGCGTACATGGCGTTTCTCCGTGGGGGATGGAGAAAGGTTAGGCATCCGCGATCCATGACTGAAGCGACGCAGCGGTACGTCTTCAATGACTTTCGATCACGACCGAGGCGTCTCGGCACACATCTTCCTAACGTGCCGGGGGGTATTCCTTCACGCACCCCAACCCAGAGGAGCCCACCTTATGAAGAGCACCCTCGTTGCCGGCCTCGCCTTGGCACTGACTCTGACCGGAGGCGGTGCCTCCGCCATGCAACTGGACAAGCTCGGCGGCCTGCTGGGCAAGGGCGGCGGTGGCGATTCATTCGCGTCGGGCAGCATGGGCAATGCCGCCGGCATCATCCAGTACTGCGTCAGCAACAACTATCTGGGCGGCGACAGCGGCGCCAGCGGCGTGAAGGACCAGCTCATCTCCAAGCTCGGCGGCGAGTCCAAGCAGAAGCAGGACATGGGCTTCGTCGAAGGCCAGCGCGGCCTGCTCAACGACGACAAGGGCAAGACGATCCTGGACCTGGGCAAGGAGAACAAACAAAGCCAGGGCCAGGCCGGCGACCTGAAGGCCCAGCTCACCCGCAAGGTCTGCGACACGGTGTTGAAGCAGGGCAAGAAGTGGGTCGGGATGTGATGACGCGCCTGTTGGGGTGCCGCGGCATGCCCGATCGCGCGCCAGCGCTTCCGTCAATTCCGCCACGCCATAGGGTTTCACGATGATCGCCGTGCGGGCGTCGCGGTGGATCTCGTTGGCCGCGTGGTCGCCCGTGGCGTAAATCACCGGCAGGTCGGGACGGGTCTCGCGGGCCCGCTCCACCACCTCCACGCCGCTCAGGCCCGGCAGGCCCACGTCGGCCAGCATCACGTCGATGACTTCGGTAGCGTAGACGCGCAGCGCCTCGTTGCCGTCGCCCGCCTCGAACACGGTGTGCCCGCGGCTTTCCAGCATCTCGGCGATCGACAGGCGGATCAGCGCGTCGTCTTCCAGCACCAGCACGCGCAATGGGCCATGACGCGGTGGTACCGGCATCGCGGGCGCGGGCGCCTCGCTCGACGCCGTGCGCGGCACGCGACCGGACAGCACGTGGCGCACGCGACGGGCCAGGGCCTCGCGGGTGTAGGGCTTGCTCAGCAGCTCCACGCCCTCATCCAGGCGGCCGCCGTGGACGATGGCGTTCTCGGTGTAGCCCGAGGTGAACAGCACAGCGATGCCCGGCTGGCGTTCCACCGCCTTGCGCGCCAGCTCGGGGCTGCGCAACGGACCGGGCATCACCACGTCGGTGAACAGCATGTCGATCGCGATGCCGCTCTCGATGATGGACAACGCGCTCTCGGCGTCACGCGCCCGCAGTACGCGGTAGCCCAGGTCGGCCAGCATGCCGACCACGGTCTCGCGCACGGCGTCGTCGTCCTCGGCCACCAGGATGGTCTCGTCGCCACCACGGACCTCGCCGCCGTCCAGGTCGACGATGCGGTCTTCGGTCTGCGTGGAGCGCGGCAGGTAGATCCGCACCGTCGTACCGTGGCCGGGCTCGCTGTAGATCTTCACGTGGCCGCCGGACTGCTTCACGAAGCCGTAGACCATCGACAGGCCCAGGCCAGTGCCCTGGCCCTCGGGCTTGGTGGTGAAGAAGGGCTCGAACACATGCGGCAGGATCGCGGCCGGGATGCCGCCGCCGGTGTCGGTCACCGCCAGCATCACGTACTGGCCGGGGCGCAGGTCGCCGTGGGCCGTGGCATAGGCGTCGTCGAGCAGGGCGTTGCCGGCCTCGATGGTCAGCTTGCCCTGCCCGTCCATGGCGTCGCGCGCGTTGATCGCGAGGTTGAGCAGGGCGTTCTCGACATTGGTCGGGTCGATCAGGGTGTTCCACAGGCCGCCCGCGATCACGGTCTCGACCTCGATGGCCTCACCCAGGGCGCGGCGCAGCAGTTCGTCCATGTCGCGGACGAAGCGGCCGATGTTGACCACCTTGGGCGCCAGCGGCTGGCGACGACCGAAGGCCAACAGCTGGGCGGCCAGACGGGCACCCCGGGTGACGCCCGCCATGGCGTTGGCCACGCGGCGCTCGGCCCGGGTGTTGCCGTTGACGTCAGCGGTCAGCAGCTGGAGGTTGCCGCTGATCACCTGGAGCAGGTTGTTGAAGTCGTGGGCGACACCACCGGTCAGCTTGCCGATGGCGTCCATCTTCTGGGCCTGGCGCAGCTGGTCCTGGGTCATGTCGATGGACGGGTCCAGGCGCACGGCGTCGAGCGAGCGCAAGGTGCCGATCACGCTGCCCGTCCCCCAGGGCTCCAGGGCCACGCGCCAGATCGAACCGTCGGCCGTCCGCAGTTCCAGCTCCCGAGGGCCGTCATCGGCCACCAGAGCCGCCCGAAGGCGGTCGGCGTCGCCGGGGCTCCACAGTCCCAGGAACCCGGCCACACCCAGCCGCCCCCGCGCCCAGGCGTTGGCGTACAGCAAATCCCCGGTCGGGGTGAGGGCCACGACGCCGAAAGGCACGGCGTCGAGCGATTGGGCAAGCAGTGAGTGGTCCTGCAACTCGAAAGAAGAGGGCATCTAGCTTGGAATCCTTGTGGCGGAACGGTTGGCGACCGCGAAGTCTAGCTTCGTTGCAAGGCCAACTTTGTGTAGACGATCTTCACATCTTATTGACGTCTATCGGTGCTAGAGGCCGTCGGAAGCCCCCTTCCGGCCGGCTGGCAGCGTGTCGGCCCCGCCGATCAAGGACATACGAACTGACCCTACATATTGTGTTGACCTACCCTCTCCCCGCCTATATCGTGTGTCTCGCTGGTGTCCGAACTGGTCAGAAAATGACCGTCGGATGTGAGGGAATCCGGTGCAAATCCGGAACTGCCCCGCAACGGTAAGTGGAGACGGTCCCGTGGATCGCATCGCCCCTTCGGGAGGCGGCGAGAGGCGGGATGGCCGGGTCGAAAAGCCCCTGTCCACGAGTCCGAGTACCTCCCAGCGGTCGGTGCCACGCCGGCATCGATGAATGTGGTGGCGGCTTCCGCGGGGAGGTACGTCGCGGACGGGAGTCCCTGAACGCTCCCATCCCCGGCCTTTCCGCGACGCGCTACCGCGTCGAGCCCCGTTTCGAGGGAACGGGTGTTTGGATACAGGCCCTGGGGCACGCCACACATGACCACGATGGATTCCGCAGCGCGCGAGCGCACCGAGACGGCCGCCGAGACGACCGCCACCCCCAACCCTGCCGCCGAGAAGGCGCCCGCTGCCGGCTACCGCAACGACGCCCCGCCGGCGTTCACCCTGACTCCTCCCCATAGCCCCGGCCAGATGCGCGTGAAGAAGCGCAACGGCGGCCAGGAAACCGTTGACGTCAACAAGATCGTGCGCGCGGTGACTCGCAGCGCCGATGGCCTGTTCGCGGTCGATCCGATGCGCGTTGCGCTGAAGACGATCGGCGGCCTGTACGACGGCGCCACCACCCAGGAACTCGACCAGCTGTCGATCCGCACCTCCGCGGCGCTCACCGCCGAGGAACCGGAATACGGCCAGCTCGCCGCGCGCCTGCTCTCGGCGTTCATCGACAAGGAAGTGGCCGGCCAGGAAATCCAGTCGTTCTCGCAGTCCATCGCGACGGGCTCCGAGCTGGGCATCCTGAACGAGCGTCTGCGCGACTTCGTGCAGACCAACTCGCGCAAGCTCAACGACGCGATCGACACCACCGCCTCGCGCCGCTTCGAGTACTTCGGCCTGCGTACGGTCTACGACCGCTACCTGCTGCGCCACCCGACCAAGCGCTTCGTCATCGAGACGCCGCAGTACTTCTTCATGCGCATCGCCTGCGCGCTCGGCGGCAACGACGTGACCGAGACGCTCGAGCTGTACCGCATGCTCTCGTCGCTGGAATACCTCGCCAGCTCGCCGACCCTGTTCAATGCCGGTACGGCGCACGAGCAGCTATCGTCGTGCTTCCTGCTCGACTCGCCGCAGGACGCGCTGGAATCCATCTACGCCAAGTACGGCGACGTGGCCCAGCTGTCGAAGTTCGCCGGCGGCATCGGCCTGGCCTACTCACGCATCCGTTCGCGCGGCTCGCTGATCAAGGGCACCAACGGCCACTCCAACGGCCTCGTGCCGTGGCTGAAGACGCTCGACGCCTCGGTCGCCGCCGTGAACCAGGGCGGCAAGCGCAAGGGCGCCGCCTGCGTGTACCTCGAAAGCTGGCACGCCGACATCGAGGAATTCCTCGAGCTGCGCGAGAACACCGGCGACGACGCCCGCCGCACGCACAACCTGAACCTCGCCAACTGGGTGCCGGACCTCTTCATGCGTCGCGTGGAGACGGACGGCGACTGGTCGCTGTTCGATCCGAAGATCGTGCCGCACTTCGTCGACACCTGGGGTGCCACCTTCGACGCAGCCTACGAGAAGGCCGAGGCCGAGGGCCTCGCCGTCAAGTCGATCAAGGCGCGCGAGCTGTACGCCCGCATGCTGCGTTCGCTGGCGCAGACAGGCAACGGCTGGATGACTTTCAAGGATCGCTCCAACGCGACCAGCAACCAGACCGCGCGTCCGGAAAACGTCATCCATCTGTCGAACCTCTGCACCGAGATCCTCGAAGTCACCAACGAGAACGAGACCGCGGTGTGCAACCTCGGCTCGGTGAACCTCGCCCGCCACGTCGTGGACGGCGTGTTCGACTTCGAGAAGCTCTCCACCACCGTCCGTACGGCGGTGCGCCAGCTCAACCGCGTGATCGACCTCAACTTCTACCCGATCGCCACCGCGAAGACGGCGAACGTGAAGTGGCGCCCGGTCGGCCTCGGCGTGATGGGCCTGCAGGACGTCTTCTTCAAGCTGCGCCTGCCGTTCGACTCCGACGAAGCCCGTACGCTGTCCACGCGCATCCAGGAAGAGATCTACTTCCACGCGCTGTCGCAGTCCAACGAGATCGCCGAGCGTGACGGCGCCCACCCGGGCTTCGACGAAAGCCGCGCCGCCAACGGCGAGCTGCAGTTCGACTACTGGCCGGCCGCTACCCCGAATGGCAAGGACGAACGCTGGGCCGAGCTGCGCGCGAAGATCAAGCAGCACGGCCTGCGCAACTCGCTGCTCATCGCGATCGCGCCGACCGCCACCATCGCCTCGATCGCCGGTTGCTACGAGTGCATCGAGCCGCAGGTGTCCAACCTATTCAAGCGCGAAACGCTCTCGGGCGACTTCCTGGTGGTGAACCGCTACCTCGTCGACGAACTGAAGACGCTGGGCCTGTGGACCGCCGAAGTGCGTGACCAGATCAAGCTGGCCGAAGGTTCGGTGCAGGGCGTGACCGCCATCCCCGCCCAGCTGCGCCTGGTGTACCGCACCGTGTGGGAGCTGCCGCAGAAGGCGCTGATCGACCTCGCCGCCGCTCGCGGTGCGTACATCGACCAGAGCCAGTCGCTGAACCTGTTCATGGAAAACCCGAACATCGGTCAGCTGTCGTCGATGTACATGTACGCCTGGAAGTCGGGTGTGAAAACCACCTACTACCTGCGTTCGCGTCCGGCTACCCGTATCGCCAAGACCACGGTCAGCGCCTCGGTTTCCGCACCGGTCGCCCCGGTCGTTGACGCCCAGGAAGAAGCCACCGCCGCAGTGTTCTGCTCGCTCGAAAACCCCGAGTACTGCGAAGCCTGCCAGTAACACGCACCACCCGCGGGACGGCCGTGCGGCCGTCCCGCTCCATTTCGATGCTGGCGCGTAGCGCGCCGCTCACCCGCTGAAAGAGGTACCCCGATGTCCGCCGCCCCCATCACCCGCGATGCCCACCTGCTCGATCCCGGCTTCGAACTGACGCTGCGTCCGATGCGTTATCCGAAGTTCTACGAGATGTATCGCGCCGCGATCCGCAACACCTGGACGGTGGAAGAAGTGGACTTCTCGCTCGACGTCACCGACCTGAAGTCGAAGATGTCCGATGCCGACCGCCACCTCATCCATCGCCTCGTGGCCTTCTTCGCCACCGGCGACACGATCGTGTCGAACAACCTGGTGCTCAACCTGTACCAGCACGTGAACTCGCCCGAAGCGCGCATGTTCCTCTCGCGCCAGCTGTATGAAGAAGCGCTGCACGTGCAGTTCTACCTGACCCTGCTCGACACCTACATTCCGGAACCGTCGGAGCGCAACAAGGCCTTCGCCGCCATCGAGAGCATCCCCTCGATCCGCCAGAAGGGCGAGTTCTGCTTCAAGTGGATCGACTCCATCCAGGACATCAACCGCCTGGAAACTCGCGAACACCGCCGTCAGTTCCTGCTGAACCTGATCTGCTTCGCCGCGTGCATCGAAGGCCTGTTCTTCTTCGCCGCCTTCGCCTACGTGTACTACCTGCGTTCGCGCGGCCTGCTGCACGGCCTCGCCTCGGGCACCAACTGGGTGTTCCGTGACGAGTCCGGCCACATGGCCTTCGCCTTCGACGTCGTGCGCACCGTGCGCGAGGAAGAGCCGGATCTCTTCGACGAAGAGATGCGCATGCAGGTTGAGGAGATGTTGGAAGACGCCATCGCCTGCGAGACGCAGTTCGCCCAGGACGTCCTCTCGGGCGGCGTGGCCGGCCTCTCGGTGAACGACATGCGCCAGTACCTCGAGTACTGCGCCGACCAGCGCCTGGTTCAGCTGGACATGCCGAAGAAGTACGGCGCAAAGAATCCGTTCGACTTCATGGACCTGCAGGACGTCCAGGAACTCACCAACTTCTTCGAGCGCCGCGTCTCGTCGTACCAGGTGGGCGTGCAGGGCGAGGTCTCGTTCGACCAGTCGTTCTGATCCTGTCCCGCTTGTTGCGGGATAGCTCTTGTAGGAGCGCGCTTGCGCGCGATCCGGCCGTGGCGGCCAGGTTGCCGCTGCCGCGGGTCGCGCGCAAGCGCGCTCCTACAACTTATGCGGCGGTGCAGCATCCGCGATAGAATGGGCCTCTCCCCACGCTCATTCGCCTCCCCATGCTCCCCATCTCCCGCCCCACCGAGGCCCGCGTCCTCGAGATCGTCTTCCCCGACCACACCAACCACCTCGGCACGCTGTTCGGCGGCCAGGCGCTGGCATGGATGGACAAGGCGGCCTTTCTCGCCGCCTCCCGCTACTCGCGCAAGGTCGTGGTCACCGCCCGCTCCGAGCAGGTCGATTTCCACGTGCCTGTGCACAAGGGCCAGATGGTCGAGCTGATCGCCACGGTGCTTTCCGTGGGCCGCACGTCGATGAAGGTCGACGTGGCCATGTACACCGAAGACCTCATCACCGGCGCACGCGAACTGTGCACCCGCGGCACCTTCGTGATGATCGCGCTTGGCCCGGACCACAAGCCGGCCCCGATCGACCCGCCGCAGGCCTGATCCCCCTGTTGACTTAGAGCGCGCTCGAAGGCGTACGCTTTCGGGCATGCCCATCGCCCTGACCATCGCCGAGGCCGCGCAGACCAGCGGCCTCACCGCGTACACGCTGCGCTACTACGAGCAGATCGGCCTGATCGACCCGGTGCCTCGACGCAGCGGGCAGCGCGTCTACGGCGACACCGACATGCGCCTGATCGGCTTCGTGCAGTGCCTTCGCGCCACCGGCATGCCCATGCGCGACATCCAGGAATACATGCGCCTGCGCCGTCTCGGCGACACGCAGGACAGCATCCGGCTGCGCGGCGAACTGCTCGGTCGCCATGCCACGCACCTGCGCTCGGAACTGGTCCTGCTCACGGAAACGATCGACCGCCTCGACGCGAAGATCGCGAGGTACCGTGCACGCTATGTCACCGATGAGGCCCCGTCTTCCTCCTGCCAGACCACCGGCAAGATCCCCTCGAAACGAAGGAGAAACGCATGAAGACCCGCAAACTCGGCAAGCACGGCCCCGAGGTTTCGATCCTCGGCCTCGGCTGCATAGGCATGAGCGAGTTCTACGGCCCCGGTGACGAGAAGGAAAGCATCGCCACGCTGGAACGCGCGCTCGACCTGGGCATCACCTTCTGGGACACCTCCGACGTCTACGGACCGCACACCAACGAGGAACTGCTCGGCCGCGTACTCCAGGGCCGTCGCGACAAAGTGTTTCTTGCCACCAAGTTCGGCATCGTGCGCGATCCCAACGACCCCACCGTGCGCGGCGCCAACGGCCATCCGGACTATGTGCGCAAGTCGATCGACGCCAGCCTGCGCCGCCTGAAAACCGACCATGTCGATCTCTACTACCAGCACCGCGTGGATCGCAGCGTGCCGATCGAGGAAACCGTCGGCGCGATGGCTGATCTGGTGAAGGAGGGCAAGGTGCGCCATCTCGGCCTGTCCGAGGCCGGCGCCGAGACCATCCGCCGCGCGGCGAAGGTGCATCCGATCACCGCGCTGCAAAGCGAATACTCCCTGTGGACGCGCGATCCGGAAACCACCGGCTCGCTGGCCGCCTGTCGCGACAACGGCATCGCCCTGGTCGCCTATAGCCCCCTGGGCCGTGGTTTCCTCACCGGCGCGATCACCCGGCCGGAGGATTTCGCGGAAGACGACTACCGCCGCAGCAATCCACGCTTCACCGGCGAGAATTTCACGAAGAACCTCGCCATCGTGGAAAAGGTGAAGCAGTTCGCCGCCGACAAGGGCTGCACGCCCGGCCAGCTGGCGCTGGCGTGGGTGCTGGCCAAGGGCGACGACATCGTGCCGATTCCCGGCACCAAGCGCGTGAAGTACCTGGAGGAAAACGCTGGCGCCGCCGACGTGACGCTCAGCGCCGCCGAGGTGGCCGAGATCGACGCGGTGTTCCCGGCCGATGCCGCCGCCGGTTCACGTTACCTGCCGCACATGATGGGCTCGATCAACGCTTGAGCCCCGGCGACCTATAATGGCGGTTTGTTGCCAGCAGCAAACCGCCATGTCGTCTCCCGAACATTCGCCCCTGGGCAAGACCACGGTCTACGCCGACCGCTACGACCCCAGCCTGCTTTTCCCCATCCCCCGCCAGGGCAAGCGCGACGAGATCGGCGTCGCCGCCGGTCCGCTGCCGTTCCACGGCGTGGACCTGTGGAACGGCTACGAGTTGTCGTGGCTGGATGCTCGCGGCAAGCCGATGGTGGCCGTGGCCGAGTTCCGCTTTCCTGCCACCACGCCGAACATCGTCGAATCCAAGTCGTTCAAGCTATACCTGAACAGCTTCGCCCAGGAGACGGTGGCCTCCATCGAGGCGCTGCGCGAGACGCTCGTCCGCGACCTCTCCGCCGCCTCCGGCGGTCCTGTCGAAATCACCCTGCATACCCCTGAAGCGCTGCGCGGTACCCCGATCGGCGAGCCCGAAGGCATCCTGCTCGACACGATGACGCTGGATTTCGACAGCTACGGCCCGCCGCGCGCCGACTTCCTCGCCACCGGCGAGGGTGACGTGCGCGAGACGCTGGTGTCGCACCTGCTTCGCTCCAACTGCCCGGTGACCGGCCAGCCCGACTGGGGCAGCGTGCAGATCGCCTACACCGGCCGCCCGCTCGACCGCGCGGGCCTGCTGCGTTACCTGGTGTCCTTCCGTAGCCACACGGAATTCCATGAGCAGTGCGTCGAGCGCATCTTCATGGATATCCAGGCACGTTGCGCTCCGGAAGCGCTGACCGTGTACGCGCGTTACACCCGTCGCGGCGGCCTGGATATCAATCCGTTCCGCAGCACCGACGCGTCCCTGCGCCCGGAAAACCCGCGCGGCGCCCGTCAATGATGAATGGCGCATTCATGCCATCTTCATTGGTCTTGCCTTTAGTTGTGTAGCCTGTAACCTGCCGCGTCGAAGGGGATCGGCCCCACGCGCGTCCCTCATACCGACAAGTACTCTCCGGAATCCAGACATGAAGCTTTCCATGCGTTCGTCCGTCCTCGCCTCGGCCACCATCGCCGGTCTGCTGGTCCTCACCGCCTGCGGCAAGAAGGACGAACAGCAGAACGCCGCTCCGGCCCCGGCCTCCACCGCTCCGGCAGCCACTGCGCCGGCTCCGGCGTCCACCGCGCCCGCCGCCCCGGCTGCCGCCGGTACCGCCGCCGCTGCCCCGGCCGCCCAGCCGGCTGCCGCTCCGGCTCCCGCCGCTCCGACCGCCAGCGAGTCGCTGAAGGTCGGTTCGGTCACCCTCGGCAATGCCGTCGGCGCCGACAAGAAGGTCGCCAAGGCCAAGAACGCCTTCGCCCCGAACGACAAGACGATCTACGCCTCGGTCGCCACCGAAGGCAGCACCGCCGGCGCCACCCTGGCCGCCAAGTGGACCTTCCAGGACGGCGACACCGCCACCACGGTGAGCGACATCAGCCAGTCGATCAGCACGGATGGCCCGGCCGTCACCACGTTCAAGATCCAGAACCCGAACGAGTGGCCGGAAGGCAAGTACAAGGTCGTCATCTCGCTGAACGGCCAGGCCGTCGGCAACGAGGCCTTCGAGGTCAAGAAGAAGTAAGCCTTCCGCTCTTGCGGGATGCAAAAAAGGCGCGGCTTCGGCCGCGCCTTTTTTCTTTGCGGCTCTACACCTGTAGGAGCGCGCTTGCGCGCGATCGCGCGCAAGCGCGCTCCTACAGGGCGAGGAGGCCGTTTAGGGTGCCGTAGTCCAAAGCCTTCGGCTGCTCGACACCCAGCAACACCGCCGCACCCTTCGCCGCGCCGGCGTACGCGTCGATCGACAGCGCGATGCCCGCGCTCAGCCGCCGTACGCCCGCAGCGAACAGTTCCTCTCGTAACGGCAACCCCGGCACCAGCATCACATTCAGCGGCATGTCGCCGATGGCCGCCACCACGCGACGGATATCGTCCACGGCCTTGATCCCCGGCGCGAACAAACCATCGGCACCCGCCTCGCGATACAGCGCCGCCCGACGTACCACCTCATCCACCGCCGCGTCGCCCGAGGCGAGACCGCGCAGATAGACGTCCGTACGGGCGTTGATATACAGATCGCGCCCGCCCAATGCAGCGCGGATCGCCTTCAGCTTGACCACCAGCGCCTCCGGCTTACCCGCGCCATCCTCGATGTTGATCCCCGCCACGCCCGCATCGACCAGCGATGCCACGAAGCGCCCGACGCTGGCTGCGTCGTCCGAGCCACCCTCCTCGATATCCACGGTGAGCGGCAGCTTCGCCACGCGGGCGATGCGCTTCACCGCTGCGAGCATCTCGTCGGCCGGCAGGTGGTTACCGTCGGCCCAGCCGCAGGCCCAAGCGACACCCGCGCTGGTGGTGGCGATGGCGGAGGCCCCGGCATGCTGGATCGCCACGGCGCTGCCGGCGTCCCACGCGTTGGGCAGGACGAGCAGGCGGTCGCCGCGATGCAGTTCCCGGAAACGTTGCACGGACATGGGTCGCACTCCTTCGGAAAAGTCCGGCAACGATCCTCCTCTGAAGGCGACCTCGCAATATCCTTCAGTCGCGATGCCGTTTTGTGAGGGAGCCGCATAGGCCGGGTGAGATCCCGTCTCACCGCCTACAGACACGACCTTCAACACAGCGATGCTCGAATGGCCCCCGAACCCGGACGAACGAAAGCCGGGCCGCCCCACCACCCATTCGGAGACCATCGCCATGCTGCATTGGGCCGTTATTTTCTTCGTGATCGCGATCATCGCCGCGATCTTCGGCTTCACTGGCATCGCCGCCGGCGCCGCCAGCATCGCGAAGATCCTGTTCGTCGTGTTCCTGATCCTGTTCGTGCTTTCGCTGCTGTTCGGCGGTTTCCGCCGAGGTCCGCGCGTATAGCTCGAATCGCACCGAGTGACAGGAGAAGCGCCCCGGCCCCAGACCGGGGCGTTTTTTCATGCGTCAGTCGCGCAGCGTTTCGCGGAAGAACGCCCGCGTGCGCGCATTGGCCCGCGCCGCGTCGTCCGCATGGAAGTGCGCGCCGTTGGGCCGGGCGAAGGCGTGGTCGCGCCCTTCGTACACATGCACCTCGGCATGCGGGTTGTCGCGCAGGCCATTGACGACCGTGTCGATGGCCGTCCGGTCCATGAACTTGTCCTCGCCGGCCAGATGAATCAGCAACGGCGTCTTCGAATGCACGGCCCGGGCGACGAATTCGTCGGTACGGCTGCCGTAGTACTCGGCGGCGGCGTCCACGTTGCCGCGCGCGGCCGTGAGGAAGGTGAGCAGGCCACCGAGGCAGTAGCCCGTCACACCGGCACGGTCGCCAGCCTCCGGCAGGTCGCGCGCGGCGGCGAGCGTGGCTTCGATGTCGTCGACGGCCTTGTCCAGGTCGAGGCGGAGATAATAGTCGAGTGCCTGCTTCCAGTCGTCTTCGCTGTGCTCGGACAGCACGATGCCGGGGCGGAAGCGCCAGAACAGGTCCGGGGCCACCGCGAGGTAGCCTTCACGCGCCCATCCGTCGGCGATGCTGCGGATGCCTTCCGTAAGGCCGAAGATCTCCTGGACGACGATTACGATCGGCGCGGGTGTCACGGCGGGGCGGGCAACGTAGGCGTGGAAGGAACCGTCGGACGTGGTGACGGTGAGGGATTCGCTCATGGGTGACTCCAGGTGAGATGACCGGCCACCAAGGTAGCCACGCCTATGGCCGCGCGCAGTTGGCTAAACTGACGCCATGCATGGCAAAACTGACAACGTCGCGCTGGAGGTCGGCCTGGTGCTCTACCCGGGCGCCCAGGAAGCGGCCATCCGCGGCCTGACCGACCTGTTCCAGATTGCCGACCGGCTCGTGCGCCGGGACGACGGCGACGCACCGACCATGCTGCGGGTCAGCCATTACGACGCCGATGCGCGGCGGGTGTTCGATTCGTCGCCCGGAGCGCGAGGCACGCCCCAGGCACTTGTGCTGCCGCCCAGCGTGGACGATCCGCTGGCCGCGCGGTTCCATCCGCCCATGGCAACGTGGCTGCATGCGCGGCATGCCGAGGGTGCGTTGCTGGCTGGTGTGTGTTCCGGGGTGTTCGCGCTGGCGTCCTCGGGTGCGCTAGGCGGCCGGTTGGTCACGGCGCATGGGATGTACGCGAGGGAGTTATCGCGGCGGCATCCTGACGTTCGCGTGGATGCCGATCGCGGCCTCCTCGACGATGGCCCCGTCGTGACCGGTGCCGGTCTCATGTCATGGACGGCTGTCGGGTTGCGTCTGGTCGAGCGCTTGCTCGGCGCTCAGGCGATGCTCGATACCGCGCGATACATGCAGGTGGATCCGCCGGGGATGATGACACCGACGGCATATGTTTTCTCGCCGGATTTCGATCATGGCGACACAGCCATCCTTCACGTGCAGCATCGGTTGCATCGTGCAGGGACGCGCGGCATCGATGTCGCGACGATGGCGGCCGAGGCAGGGCTCGGTGAGCGGACCTTCCTGCGTCGGTTCCAGAAAGCGACGGGGATGAAGCCCACCGCGTATTGCCAACATCTGCGCGTGGCGGAAGCCTGCGCGATGCTCTCGAGTACGCGATGGTCCATCGACCGGATCGCCTACCTTGTCGGCTACGAGGACACTGGTTCGTTCCGGAAAATCTTCGCCCGCATCACTGGCATGTCGCCAGGCACGTATCGCGCTACCTGACCCAGACTCGTCGTTTCTGCGCACGCAGGAACCCAGCGCGGGGCAATCGGTTGTCGCGTCGCGGCCTCCTACGTAAAAGCCGATGCAGCGCCCTCTCGATGCTGGCGAACCGGGGCGCTGGGTTCCTGTTTTCACAGGAACGACGTGAGGTGATGTGTCGTTCCAGCGAACGCTGGAACCCAGCACTAGGCGGCCGGTTATCGCCTCGCGGCCTCCTACGCACAAGCCGATGCGACGCCCTCGCCATGCTGGTGAACCGAGACGCTGGGTTCCTGTTTTCACAGGAACGACGAGCTCGCGATCCGTCGTTCCAGCGCACGCTGGAACCCAGCGCGGTGCAATCGGTTATCGCGTCGCGGCCT